>CAVOVL010000010.1:0-204017 GCA_963699855.1 uncultured Alphaproteobacteria bacterium
AATCTGAGGGTCACAGGTTCGAATCCTGTCGGGATCACCAGCAAAAGCCGATGGTCACTGCCGGCGCCACGCACGCATTCAAGTTCGAGCCGATTGCACGATCAACTTCCAATGCAACAGGACATTTGGCCAAGAACACCGAAATCGACGCTGACCACGTCTCCTGGCCGAATCTCCATTGGCGTAATGCATGTCCCTGTCGTGACGATCTGACCGGCATCCAGGCTAACGCCGTGCATCGACAATTCATTGGCAAGCCAGGTGAGCGCAATGCGGGGATCGCCCAGCACGTTGGCGCCTCTCCCGATGCAATGCATGCGCCCTTCGATCCTGCCGGTCACCTCGTGCGACGCCAGATCAAGTTCGCGCCAGCCAGTGGGCGCCTTGGGACCGAGTATGAATAGATGCGCGCAAGCATTGTCGGCGATTAATTGCGGGGCGCCTGCGCTCACGAAATCCTCGTAGCGCGAATCGGGAATTTCCACGGCAAGATGGAGGTCTGCCACCGCGTCCATGACCTCCCTGATCTCGTAAGGTTCGGTTCTCGGGCGAAGGTCGCGTTCCATGCGAAAAGCAAATTCGGCCTCGGCGACACGCATTCTATTCGCGCCAAGGGATATGACATCGCCAGCACCGTAGACCCTCTCGGCAAGCAGGCGCCCGGCCATTGGACCATCCACGCCGATGTGCTTCTGTCCGGCGGTGCTCGTGGCTGCAATCTTCCATCCGAAGAGCGGTTTTTCGCTGCGCATCTCGATCTGTGCCTGGATGAGATAGGCTTGCTTGCGGTCGGCGGGCCGCAGTCCCTGGGGCAAAGCCATGATGGCCGCACCTGCCTTCCAGGTTTCGAAGAGCAGGTCCGATGCGGCTTCGGCGAATGCGATGTCCATTGAACTGCTCCTAGGGATTCAGGGCTGCGCCGGCATTGCGAGAACCCGGCCCGCTGCGAACATGGCACGGCTACGCCTCGGTTTCAGGCGTGAGACGTTAGCTTGAACAGGGATTGCTGCAACAGAAGAATATAGCTTCCGGCCAGGCACAGAACCTTGATGTGTGCCGGATCAAACCGCCGGCCAGCCTTGTACAGCGTGTTAGCTTGTTTTGAGCACCGATTGGCTGTTCGGCGCCAGCCGGCTTGTCGGTCGAAATACCGCTCGTGGTGGTCCCTCTGGATAATCAGGGCCGGGATTGTCTAAAGTGGCGGCAGCGCCGTTGCGCGCCTGCTCAAGCCCAATTGGTGGTCTCGATTTGAAAGCGCTGCTTTTCCTTGCTGTATTCGCCGCATCCGCGATAATCGTGACCGTGGCTTTCGTGACCGCCGCCTTCATGTTCTGGAGTCTACTGACCGTTCAACCGGGTGCCGCCACGGCACTCGGCACGCTTTTCCTCGCGGCGCCGGGGGCAGGCATCCTGGCCGGGCTCTTCACAGCCGCGCGCGCTGTCAAGCCACCGGCAGCCCTGCCTGCAACGGCTGCCAGACGGGCAGCGCTGACGGCAACCGCGGCGATCATTGGCGGGCTGTTCGGGTATGGCGCAATGCGCGCCGCCGCCGACCTCATCTATGCGGATCGATTCAGCAATCCGGCATCGGCTCCCGATTGGCTGCCTCTTGCACCGGCGGCTGCAAGCCTCGCCGCCGCGATGTTGCTGGCAGCAATCATGTTTTCGGCAAGCGCCCGGCGCTAGTTGACGTACCGCCAGTCAGCGAAGACAATGTCGTCTATCGTAATGTTGAACGAAGGGGGATGGCATGTCTGCGGCTGTCGAAGCTAAGGGATTGGGACCGGGCGCGGTTCTGTTGCATGGGCTTGCGCGCAATTGGTGGCTGCTGCTGCTGCGCGGGCTGCTGTCCATCGTGTTTGGCGTGCTTGCGTTCATCTGGCCCGGCATCACCATTTTGACCCTGGTGTTTTTCTATGGGGCCTACGCACTGGTCGATGGCATATTCGCGGTCATCGCCGCGATACGTGGCGAAGGCGGGGCATCGCCCCGCTGGTGGCTTGCCGCGGAGGGCTTTCTCGGCATCGCGGCAGGCATCTTCGCCTTTGCCATGCCCGGCCTCACAACATTTGCCTTGCTGATGCTGATCGCCGCATGGGCATTGGTGCGCGGCGTCTTCGAGATCGTCGGCGCCATACGCCTGCGCAAGGAAATCGACAATGAGTGGATGCTGATCCTCAGTGGCCTGCTGTCGGTGCTCTTCGGCGCAATGATGCTGGTGCTGCCCGGCGCAGGTGCGCTCGCACTCGTCTGGGTGATCGCATCGTGGGCGGTCGCGATCGGCATCATGCTGGTGATCTTGGCTTTCCGGCTTCGCAAGCACGCGCGCTAGCGCGCATTCGCAGCCTGCTCGATGACGATGGAGACGCTGCGCGGCGGCGTTTCCACAAAGGCAGCCGCCTTGTCCCAAGACAGCCATTCCATTTGTGGCGAAGGCCGCAGGTGGCAACGTAGCGGCGCTCCGGCGCGGTTGAACACAAATGCGATGCGCGGCGCGGCCTTGTCTCCAGTCGCAAGCAACATAGCGAAGCAGCCGAGTTGCGCGCCGTCCCAGTCATGCGGGCTCAGCGGCGCGCCGTCCGTACCCAGCCATTCGACATCGGCAATGCCGTCTTCGCCGGGCATGCCCGTCAGCCGCCCGGTGTTTCCGAGCACCGCGAACCGCCTGCGCAGCGATGCCAGCGAAGCGGTGAAAGCCTCCATTTCGCCGTTGCGGTTCAGCCAGTCGATCCAGACGGTCTCGTTGTCCTGCGCATAGGCATTGTTGTTGCCGCCTTGCGTGCGTCCGAACTCGTCCCCGGCCGCAAGCATGATCGTGCCGCGAGAGGCGAACAACGTCACCAGCATGGCCTTGATGTCGCCGCTGCGTGCCGCTGCTATTGCCGGATCGTCTGTTGCGCCCTCGATGCCGTGGTTCCACGAGAAGTTTTCGTCGTGCCCGTCGCGGTTCTCCTCGCAGTTCGCCTCGTTGTGCTTGTGGCGATAGGTCGTGAGGTCGGCGAGCGTGTAGCCGTCATGGCAGACGACAAAATTGACCGAGCGCGTTTCATTGCCGGCAAAGATGTCGAACGAGCCGGCAAGCCGCGTCGCAAGGTCGCCCGCCCTTCCATCGCCGCGCCAGAAGCGCCTGATATCGTCGCGGCAGCGATCGTTCCATTCAAGCCAGGGTTCGCCGAACCGGCCGAGGGCATAGCCACCCGGACCCGGTATCCCAAGGCTCCGCGATCAGCACCCGGTCTGCGAGCCACTCGTCCCGGGCGATCATTCGCAAGGTTTCCGCGCCGGGGTCGAAACCCTCTGCTGTCCGGCCCATGATCGGCGCAAGGTCGAAGCGAAAACCGTCCACCCCGGCATGCCGCACGAAATGGCGCAGCGTGTCGAGGATCAGCATGCGCACGCGAGGATGGTCGCAGTCGACAGTGTTTCCGCAACCGGTGTCGTTGACGAGCAGCCCCGGATTGTCGCGGTCGTGCCGGTAGAATACGCCATTGTCGATGCCGCGAAAGGACAGCGTCGCGCCGTGCCGGTCGCTCTCGCCGGTATGGTTGAAGACAAGATCGAGAATTACGCCGATCCCTGCCGCGTGCAGCGCCTTCACGGTCAATGCGAGATCGACGATGCCGCCCGGCGCCAGCCTTGGGTCCATCGCCATGAATGTCACCGGATTGTAGCCCCAGGCATTGGCCAGCCCCAGCGGCGGCAGATGCCGCTCGTCGATCCAGGCTGTCACCGGCATGAGTTCGACCGCATCCACGCACAGCCGCCGCAGATGGTCGATCACCGTTGGATGGCGCAGGGCCGCGAGCGTGCCCCGCTCTTCCATTGGCACATCCGGGTGCAGCATCGAGAAGGCGCGCACATTGATTTCGTAGACCAGCCCGCCACGCCGGAACTTGGCCGGACGCCGTTCGACCGGCCTCGCCGCCTCGACAATTGCCTTGGGTACCAACGGGGCCGTGTCGATAGCGGCTTCGCGCGGCAGCATCAGGCGCGGATCATGTTGCCACGGCCTGTCGATCCGGGTGGCATAAGGGTCCATCAGCAGCTTTGCCGGATCAAACCACAGCCCGCGATCGGGATCGAACGGCCCGTCGGCGCGGTAGCCGTAGCGCGCGCCCTCGCCAATACCCCGCACGAATGCAGTGTACGCATCGTCGGATTTGTCCATCGCAATGCGCGTTTCCTTGTCGCCGTCGAAAAGGCAGAGCCACATCGCCCGCGCGCTCGCGGAATCGACGCGGAAGCGCACGCCGCCATTCTCGATGTTCGCCCCCGGACCCATCGATTATCAGGTCCGCGATGAAAGGCTGCGGAAAAGCTCTGCGTATCGCCCCGCGCTCGCGGACCACGAAACGTCCGCCTTCATGCCCTGCCGCTGCATTGCTCGCCATATTTCCGGCTTGCGATAAGCCTGCGCCATCCGGGCAATCGCCGAAAGCAAGGCGCTTGCGGTGAGCGGCGAAAACACGAAGCCCGTGGCAACACCGGCGGCAGTCGCCGCGGCGTTGGCGTCGATCACCGTGTCGGCGAGCCCGCCAGTGCGCGTGACGACTGGCACGCAGCCATAGCGCAGCGCGATCAGCTGCGTCAGGCCGCAGGGCTCGAATCGCGATGGCACCAGGATCGCGTCGCTGCCGGCTTGCAGCAGATGCGAAAGCGGTTCGTCATAGCCGATGACGATGGATACCCGGCCGCGATGGCGCGCGGCAGCGGAAAGCAGCGCGCCCTCCAATGCCTTGTCGCCCGCGCCCAGAACGGCGAGCTTCACGCCCATTCCGGCGAGGGCATCGACAGACTCGCAGACGATGTCGATGCCCTTTTGCCAGGTCAGCCGCGAAATGATGCAGATCAGCGGTGAGCCGTCATGGTCGAGGCCGAAACGTTCTTCCACCTTCATCCGGCTCGCGGCTCGGGCCGACAGCGCCCTTGCGCCATAGTTGCGCGCGATCAGCGGATCGGTCTGCGGGTTCCACACCTCGGTATCGATGCCGTTGACGATGCCGTGGAGGTCGCCTGCCCGGCTGTTGACGAGACCTTCGAGGCCCATGCCGAACTCGGCGCTGCGGATCTCCTGCGCATAGGTCGGGCTCACCGTGGTGATCGCGCTCGCCGCCTGCATACCCGCCTTGAGAAAGCCGACGCCACCGAAATACTCCACGCCGTCCACCGACCATGCCTCGCGGCGGCAGTCCGAGCCGCGCGAAAAATCGCCGCATCGAACCGGCCCTGGAAAGCGAGGTTGTGAATGGTAACGACCGATGGCGGGGCCGCCTTGCCGCTGTAGCGAAGATATGCCGGCGCCAGCGCAGCCTGCCAGTCGTGAACATGTAGCAGGTCCGGCACAAACCCCGGCCCATGGCCCAGCGCGATGTCCGCCGCCAGCCTTGAGAACGCGGCGAAGCGTAGCCAATTGTCGGGATAGTCGTTTCCTTGGGCATCGCAATACGGCCCGCCGTCGCGATCGAACAGTTCCGGTGCATCATGGACGAGCAGCTTCAGATCGCCGAGCCTCGCTTCCAGCAACGTCCCGCGCGTTCCGGCCGGCCCTTCCACAGCCATCAGCTTTTTCGGCCGCTTCAGTTTGGCCAGCACCTGACGATAGCCCGGAACAAGCACACGCGTTTCGATGCCGTGTTGCGCCAGCGCCGGCGGCAACGCGCCGACGACATCGGCAAGCCCGCCTGTCTTGATAAGCGGATAGGCTTCGGATGCGACCGAAAGGACTTTCATTCGTAGATCAGCCCTGCCTTGTCGAGCATCGCCTGCGTGATGAGGCACACGCCGTTTTCAGTCCGCCTGAAGCGGCTGGCGTCAAGCTCTGGATCCTCGCCGACAACGAGGCCGGCCGGAATCTTCACGCCGCGGTCGACCACAACGCGGCTCAATCGCGCGCCGCGCCCGATCACGCATTCGGGCAGGACCACCGCTTCGTTGAGCGAGGAATAGGAACGCGTCAGCACGCCGGTGAAGATGAGGCTTCGAAAAATGCTCGACCCGGAGATGATGCAGTCGCCCGAAACCAGCGAGGATATTGCCGCGCCGCGCCTTCCGTCCTCGTTGTGAACGAACTTGGCGGGCGGCTTGATTTCAGCATAGGTCCATATCGGCCAGGAACGGTCATAGAGGTCGAGTTCCGGCAGGATTTCGGTGAGGTCGATATTGGCCTGCCAGTAGGCATCAACCGTTCCAACGTCCCGCCAATAGGCTTCGTTCTCGCTTGTTGCGCGCACGCAGGACTTGGCGAAACGGTGCGCCACCGCCTTTCCGTTCTTGACGATCTAGGGGATGATGTCCTTGCCGAAATCGCGGCTGGAATTCGGGTCGGCCGCGTCGCGCTTCAACTCCTCGATCAGGAAATTCGTGCTGAAGACATAGATGCCCATGGAGGCGAGCGACATTTCCGGGTTGCCGGGAATGCCCGGCGGGTCCTTCGGCTTCTCGACGAAATCGATGATGGTTTCGTTCTCGTCAACATGCATGACGCCGAAGCCGGTCGCTTCCATTCGCGGCACTTCGAGGCAGCCGACAGTGACATCAGCCCCTGCATTGACGTGCTGCTGCAGCATCAATTCGTAGTCCATCTTGTAGATGTGATCGCCCGCAAGGATCACCATGTACTCGACGCCGTAGTCAGAGATGATGTCGGCGTTCTGGTGCACCGCGTCGGCGGTACCCTCGTACCACTGGCTTTCCGAGACGCGCTGGCTTGCCGGGAGAATGTCGAAGCTCTCGTTTCGCTCGGGCCGCAGGAAGTTCCAGCCGCGCTGCAGGTGCCGGATCAGCGAGTGCGCCTTGTATTGCGTCGCGACGCCGATGCGCCGGATGCCCGAATTGATGGCGTTGGAAAGGGCAAAGTCGATGATGCGCGTCTTGCCGCCGAAATAGACCGCGGGCTTAGCGCGGCGATCGGTCAGTTCATGCAGCCGGCTGCCCCTTCCCCCGGCAAGGACATAGGCCATGGCGTTACGGGCCAGCGGCGCGTTTCTCTGCGGTTCCATGTTTCCCTCCCAACTGCCTAACCCGAATGTACAAGAATGATCGTGGCTAGCGGCGGCAGCGCCAGCACCAATTCGCCGTTCCGCGCTTCCACTTCTCCAAGATTGCCCATGCCCGTGCCGCCATAGATCTGCGCATCGGTGTTGATGACCTCGCACCACACTCCGTCTAGCGCGGCAATGCGGTAACCCGGCCGCGGCGCCGGGGTAAAATTGCTGATGACGATCGCAGGCTTTTCGCCCGGGGCCTTGCGTAGCCAGGCGAACACCGAATTGTCGCGGTCATCCACCACCAACCATTCGAAGCCTTCCGGCTCGCAATCACGCGCATGCAGCGCGGGGGTCTCGCGGTAGGCGCGATTGAGGTCGCGAACCAGCAGGCGCATCCCCTCATGCGGCTGGTGCTGCAGCAAGTCCCAATCGAGCGCCCTATCCTCTGACCATTCGCGGCGCTGGGCGAATTCCTGCCCCATGAACAGGAGCTTCTTGCCGGGATAGCCCCACATGAAACCGTAATAGGCCCTCAGCGTCGCAAATTTCTGCCAGTCGTCGCCGCTCATCTTGTTGAGCAGCGAACCCTTGCCATGCACGACCTCGTCGTGGGAAAGCGGCAGGACGAAATTCTCCGAAAAGGCGTAAAGCAGGCCGAAGGTGATTTCGTCGTGGTGGAACTTTCGGTGCACCGCCTCGCGCGAAAGATATTGCAGCGTGTCGTGCATGAAACCCATGTTCCACTTGAAGCCGAAGCCGAGCCCGCCCTCGTGGACCGGCTGCGATACCTTTGGCCAGGAAGTCGATTCCTCGGCAATGGTCATGATGCCGGGATGCGAGCCGTAGACGGCGCGGTTCATCTCGCGCAGGAAATGCACGGCCTCAAGGTTCTCGCGCCCGCCATGCTCGTTGGGTATCCACTCGCCTTCCTTTCGCGAATAGTCGAGGTAGAGCATCGAGGCGACCGCATCCACGCGTAATCCGTCGACATGGTACTGCTCGGCCCAAAAAAGCGCATTGTTGACGAGGAAGGATTTCACCTCGCTGCGACCGAAATTGTAGATCGCCGTGTTCCAGTCGGGATGGAAGCCCTTGCGCGGGTCGGCATGCTCGTAGAGCGCCGTTCCATCGAACAGGGCAAGGCCGTGCTCGTCGGTCGGGAAATGCGCCGGCACCCAGTCGATGATGACGCCGATGCCCGCCCTGTGTGCGCCATCGACAAAACGGGCAAATCCGTCCGGATCGCCGAAGCGCGCAGACGGCGCGTAGAGCCCAGTCGTTTGGTAGCCCCATGACGGGTCGAACGGATGTTCGCTCACCGGCAGGAACTCGATATGCGTGAAACCCATGTCGACGCAGTAGGCGATCAGCCGCGTCGCCATTTCGTCCCAGGTCAGGAACCAGCCGGCATCGTCACGCTGCCATGATCCTGGGTGAACCTCGTAGATCGAAACGGGGACGCGCCGCGCATCCGTCCGGCTCCAATGCGCGCGGTGCGCCGCGTCGCCCCATTCGCGGTCGGGCCGGCCATGGATGATCGACGCGGTCTTCGGGCGCAACTCGGAGCGGAAGGCGAAGGGATCGGCTTTCAGCGGCAGCTTCTGACCGTTTGTGCCAATGATCTCATATTTGTACGGCTGGCCCGCCGTGAGGTCCGGCACGAAGGTTTCCCAGATGCCGCTGTCGGTCCGCAGGCGCATGACATTGCGCCGGCCGTCCCAGGCATTGAAGTCACCGACCACCGAAACTCGCCGCGCATTGGGCGCCCAGACGGCGAAATGCACGCCTTCGGCGCCCTCATGCGAAACAAGATGCGCGCCCATCTTGTCGAAAAGCCGCAGGTGCGAGCCTTCCGACAGATAGTAGTCGTCCATCGGTCCCAGCACAGGTCCGAAGCTGTAGGGGTCGGTAACGGTCCATTGCGCCCCGCCATTGCCGGCGCGATAACGCAAAGGCTGGCGCTTCTTCACGCTCAGTGCGCCCTCGAAAAGCCCGGCGGGATGCAGGCGCTTCAGCAAGCCGCATTCCTTGCCGTTGAGCTTTTGGGCAGTGACTTGCGTTGCTCCGGGAATGAAGCAACGCGCAATGAAAGCGCCATCCTCGCCATGAATGCCGAGCACCGCGTACGGGTCGGCATGCGAGCCTTCGACGATCGCGTTGATTTCCGCCTGGGCCAAGGCCCCCGTCTTCGCCGTTTCGGGAGCTTTCTTGCCCGTCTTCATCAAACGGCCAAAGTCACGATTGACCGGCGCTGGTCAGGACGTTGGAATATTCCAGATTTCCTGCGCATATTGCCGGATGGTCCTGTCGGACGAGAACCAGCCGACATTGGCGACATTCTTGATGGCACGGGCGTTCCACTCCTGCGGCGACAACCACAGCGTATCCATGTCGCGTTGTGCTCGGCAATAGCTTTCGAAGTCATCGGTCAGCATAAACCAGTCATGGTCATAGAGGCCTGCGACGAGATCGCTGTACCGCTGCGGTTCATCGGGCGAGAACGTTCCCGATCCGATGGCTGCGAGCGCCTGCGCCAGTTCCGGGGATGCCTCGATCGTATGGCGCGGATCGCGGCCGGCGGCTCGCCGTGCGGCCACTTCCTCCGCCGTCAGCCCGAAGATGAAGATGTTTTCCTCGCCAACGCAATCGCGGATTTCCACATTGGCACCGTCGAGCGTGCCGATGGTCAGCGCGCCGTTGAGCGCGAACTTCATGTTTCCGGTCCCCGAGGCTTCCATGCCGGCGGTGGAAATCTGCTCGGATACATTGGCCGCCGGAACCATGACTTCCGCCAGTGAGACATTGTAGTTCGAAAGGAACACCACCTTGAGCAGGCCGCGCACGGAAGGATCGTGGTTGATGACCTGCGCCACGTCATTGGCGAGCTTGATGATCGTCTTGGCGGTGTGATAGCTCGGCGCGGCCTTGCCGGCGAAGAACTTCACGCGCGGCACCCAGTCCTTTTCGGGATGCGAGCGGATCTGGTCGTATAGCGCCACCGCCTCGACGATGTTGAGAAGCTGGCGCTTGTATTCGTGGATGCGTTTGGCCTGGATGTCGAAAATCGCCGAGGGATCGAGCTTGAGCCCGGTGCGTTGCTGGGTCAGCCGGGCCAGCCGCATCTTGTTGTCGCGCTTGATGGCGGCAAACCGCTCCTGGAAAGCGGTGTCATCGGCGAAACGCTCCAGTCCCTTCAGCGCCTCGGCATCGTCCATGATACGCCCGCCGACCGCTTCGCGCGCCAGGTCGAACAGTCCCGGATTGCACTGCATGAGCCAGCGGCGCGGCGTGATGCCGTTTGTCTTGTTGTTGATGCGGCCCGGGTAAAGGCGGTGCAGGTCTTGGAAGACCGTCTGCTTCATCAACTCGGTATGCAGCGCCGACACGCCATTGATGGAGTGCGAACCGAGAAAAGCGAGATTGCCCATCCGCACGCGCCGGCCGCCATTTTCCTCGATCACGCGAGATGCGCGAGATTTCCTCTCCGTTCAAGCCTTCGGTCCGCGCGCGCGCAAGCTCGATCGCATTGATGGCATAGATGAACTGCATGTGCCGCGGCAGCAGCCGCTCGAACAAGGGCACCGGCCAGCTTTCCAGCGCTTCGGGTAGCAGCGTGTGGTTGGTGTAGGAGAATGTCGCCTGCGCCACCGGCCACGCCTTCTCCAGCGTGAAGCCGTGGATATCCACCAGCAGGCGCACGAGTTCGACGACCGAAATCGCCGGATGCGTGTCGTTGAGCTGGATCGCCACCTTGTCGGCGAGGTTTTCGAGCGTGTGATATTGCTGTTTGTGCCGACGCAGGATGTCCTGCAGCGAAGCAGAGCAGAAGAAGAATTCCTGCCGAAGCCGCAATTCCTGGCCCGCGGGCGTCGAATCCGCCGGATACAGCACCCGCGTCAGGCTTTCGGCGCGGTTGCTCTCTTCCAGCGCGCCGATATGGTCGCCGGCATTGAACTTCGACAGCAGGATCGGATCGACCGGCACCGCTTTCCACAGCCGCAGCGTGTTGACCCGTTTCGCCCGCCAGCCCACCACCGGCGTGTCATAGGCCATCGCGATGACGCGCTCGGCCGGCTTCCATTCGTAGTGTGGCTCGCCGTCCGGCCCCGCGCCCTTGGGCGACGACCGCGCCGCCGAAGCCGATTTCATAGCTAGCTTTCGCGCCGCTCGAATTCCCACGGATTGCCGTGTTCGAGCCAGACTTCCGGCAGTTCGACCTGCCAGCCCTCCGACAATTCCTGCCGGAACAGGCCGTGCTGGTAGCGGATGCCATAGCCATAGGCCGGAATGTCGACGCTCGACATCGATTCCATGAAGCAGGCAGCGAGCCGCCCGAGGCCGCCATTGCCGAGCGCAGCGTCCGGTTCGAGCGCCGAAAGCAGGTCGAAATCCGCGCCCAGCTTCGCCAGCGCCTGTTGCAGTTCCGGCAAAAGTTCGAGGTTGGACACCGCATCGCGCAGCAGCCGCCCGATCAGGAACTCCAGCGAAAGATAAAAGACGCGCTTGGAATCCTGGCGTATGCTCGGCGCGTCAATTCCATCCAGTGGTCGATGATGCGCTCGCGCACCACCATGATCGTTGCTTCCAGCCAGTCATGCTGCTTGGCCGACTTGGGATCCTTTCCCGTGCTGTAGGTCAGGCGGTTGACGATCTCTGCCGCCAATACGTCCGGCGTTGCCGGTCCCTTTTCCGGCACGGGAAGGTCTGCGTCGGGTCTGAGCATGTTGGCCCCCGGTGGTTAGGTTGCGTCACGCTAGCATGGTTGCACGTGCGAACTCCACTGGCCCAGACGGGATGGGAGCCATGCATTTATGGCAAGCAGCGGCGTCAGGACGCCAGCTTGCGCCGCGCCTCTTCGTCCGACATGCGCTCGTTCCATTCGCGGATGAGCGCAGCCAGGTCGCGAACGATGCTGCCCCTGCCGGGTTGGCTTTGCGGCCAGTGCCGTGCAAGCTGCCTCACGGTTTCGACGAGCGTTGTCACGTCCGACGGGTCGCATTTGTCGAACGCTCCGACGACCTTGAGACCAATGGCCCTCTTCAGCAGTCCAACTTCGAGATTGGATGACAGCATCAAGATGGCCGCACCGGGCGAGACCTTGGCGATGGCCTCGGCCAGGCGGATGCCCTCCTGCCTTCCACCAAAGTTGTTGTCCACGACATAAATGTCAAATCCGGGAACCGCTACCGGTTCATGGAGTGCATATGCTTCGATCTGGGTGGAGCTGGTGCCGCGAAACCGCTTGAGCAGGACATCGCAGACCGTTGTGTCATCATCCAGTATTATCAGGCGCTTCTTGCGCTCTATCCCTGTCATGGCTGGTACTCCCTGTACTGTTTTTGTCGCGCAGTTTTTTGACACTTGCAGCAACGGCCTCTGCGCTGGCCGATGCAGTTTTTATTATCCATCCAGGGACCGGGCTTGCCGGTCGTCCCGTCAGGACAACGAGTATCTGGCGGCGCGAGGCCGCCAGGATCGAGGCGACAGCGGCTCGCGCCTCGCCAAGGCTTGTGCCGCGTCGCAGGACCAGGACCGCAAGGTCGGCCTGCGCGGCGAAAAGGGTGGACGAAAGGACGCGATTTGCCGCTCCGCAATCGGCAACGACAATATCGTTTCCGGCCGCGAGTACCTCGAGAATCCGGCTCACATCGCGCGGCGCCATTGCACTGTCGCTTACAGTCCGGTTCCTGCCCGCGGCCAGCAAGGTTACGCCGTTGGCCTGGGTGAGCGGAATGATTTCGGGACGCGAACCGGTCATCCAGTCGGTGATGCCGGCCGCATCCCCGGCTCCCAATGCTTTGGTCAGCGCGGGATTTCGCAGGTTCGCATCGATCAAGGCGGTGCGTGCGCCGGTTTGCTGGAATGAAAGCGCGAGCGCGTCCGCAAGTGTAGTTACGCCGGAATCCTTTCCGCAGCCGATAACGGCCACGGTTCGCCCCTGCGTCCCGGTGCTGCGCGACAGTGCGAGATGGAACGACGCCCGCAGCTTGTCGACCGATTCCTGTGGCGAGCCGAGTACTCCGGCCGCAATGACCGACTTGCCCAGGCCGGCGATGTCGCCTTCGCCGCGGATGGTCGGGAATGCCATGCCCCAAACTGCGATGAGGCCGAAGCCCATGCCAAGGCCACCCATCATGCCGACCATCGCCATGGCCTTTCGCTTGTCTTCGAACGGCTTGTCCGGAATGCTTCCGCGCGCCACTACTTCCGTTACGCCCGGCAGGGCATTGCGGCTTTCCACGCGTACTTCCTCGAGAACGCGGCGCGTCTCGTCCAGGCGCTCGCGGGTCTGCGCGCGCTCCTCCTTTAGATAGCCGAGCTTCACGATACGCCCGATGAGGTCGAGCGCCTCGGTTTCGAGTGTGCTCTTGCGCTCCTGCAATTTGGCGAGGAGCGCCTTCAATTCTTCCGTCGACTGTTCTTTTTTATCATCGCCGCCACCTGTAAGGGCGCCGGTGCGGCCAAGCATCGTGATCTGCTGGCTGCGATTTTCGATCGCCTTGTCGAGCACGGCAATTTCCGCCTTGGCGGCAACCACCTTTGGATGATCCGACTTGTAGCGCTTTTCGAGCGAGCTTGCTTCCGCGGCCTTTTTGGCGCGGTCATAGGTCATGCTCGCCATGGAGTTGTCGAGAAGCATCGACCGCTTGATCTCGGCATCGCCCGCATCGGCATCGGTGGCGAAACCAACCGTTTCGAGCTGGGTGATCGTCGAGCTCACCTCATCGATGCGCATGCTCACTTCGTCGATCTGGCTGATCTTGTTGACATGCGCCTTGGCAATGGCGTCCTGGCCGTATTCCTGTCCGACGTCGAGGATTTTCTCGTCGATCGCCTGGAGCTGTTCGAGAAGGCTGGCTTCCCGGCCTGTCAGCTCGCTGGTCCGGAAATCCTGCCGCGTCTCGTTCTGTTCAAGGCGCAGTTCCGCGTAGGCATCGAGAAGTCCGTTTACCAGCGCAGCCGCGGTGACGCCGGTGCCGCTCTTTCCAGAAATGGTGACGAGACCCTTCTGGCTGGTGAGGTTCACTGACTTGGCGATGTCGCCGACCTCCTGCGGCCAGTCCGGCTTGATATTGGCGGCCTGCAGGTTGCGGAGCGTGCGGTCCAGCACCGGCCGGCTGGTAAGGTAGGTCACTTCCGCCGCCACGAAGGCATCGAAAAGGCGCAGCCGCGAATCGTCGGAATTTGCGTAGAGGATCTTCGATTCGCGCGCCACGATGCGCATCAGCCCCTGGCTCTGGAATACGGGCTTTGTCAAAAGGAATATTGCGACTGCGATCACGATACCCAGCAGCAGGCCGAGCAACGCGCCAAGGACCATCCTTCCGCGCAATGCGCCAAGCAGCATCTGCATGAGATCGAACTGGGCCGGCTCGACCTGCTCGATGAATGCGCGCACCTGGCGCAGCCGCGCATTGGGCGAATCCTGCGGCTCGTGAACCGTGGCCTGCCGCGTCATGTCCGCCCCGCTGTCGGCGTCCGCGAGGATTCATCACGCTCCCAGGTGATTGTTTCGTGCCCGGCGGCTCGCCTTGCAAGCACGTTGACGGCCACATAGGCGGCGAGGCCGGGCCACAGTCGGGGCCTGGCTAAGCGCGGCTGCAACAACGCCGCCTTTGCTCCCGCGATCCCCTTGCCGCAATGCCCATCGCCGCAAGCTGCCGGTTGCCGCGATGCACGCGGCGGCGAACCTTGTAGAGGTCTCGGAAAGTGCGCGGCGCCTTCGCGGTGAAGGAGCAATGCGGCAGAAAGCACATCTTGTTCGGCGGAATCTTGCGGCGGACGAATTCGTCGTCGTTGATGACACTCGGAAGTTTCCCGGCCAGTTCCACGCCTTCCTTCGAAAGGGCGTAGGCGCCGCCGAACTTGCCGCGCGCGAGATACCCGTTGAGCGCCCAGACCGCGTAGTAATTGCGCAGCAGCATGGACGCGCCCGATAGATCGAGTTACATGCGCCCGACCGCTGCGAGCCATTGGCCTTCGCCGGCTTTTGCCAACAAGGCGCGCGCGTGCTGCGTCGACAGCTCCAGATCGCCGTCGACATATAGACGGGGGAAATGAGAAGCCGCTTCATTGCCGGCATTGAGGGCGGCGGTCTTGTTGCCCTCGGCGAGTTCAAGAACACGCACGCTCTCGCCGAAACCGCGCGCGATCTCGCGGTGTCATCGGTGCAGCCATTGCAGACGACGACAACGTCGAATTCGCCGGGCCGCGCGTCGCTCATCAAGGCGGAAAGGCACCGGGCAATGCCCGACGCTTCGTTGTATGCAGGGATGATGATGCTGCCGGCGGGAGCAAGGTCAGTTTGCGACATTGGCCTGCCCGATCCGTTCGTGGAAGAGTGCCGGCAAGTTCCGGGGTGGCAGGTTGCTGCAGGAGGTGCAGCGAGGCGGTCAGTTCTTTCCTGGACTTTTCCCACCAGGCGGTACGCTCGATCGACCCGCGCAGAGCGGTCGGGAAACGCTCGCGAATGATCCTGGCAGGATTGCCTGCGACGACGGCGAAATCCGGCACGTCGCGCGTGACCACCGACCCCGCGCCAACGACCGCGCCGCGGCCGATCCGGCCACAGCCCGGCAACACGATGGCGTTTGCGCCGATCCATGCATCGTCGCCGATGACGAGCGGTCGCGGCGGCAGGGTCTCGCTGTTCGAAAGACCAAGCGCCGTGTTGTAGAAATAGGGATGCAGGCTGATGCGGTCGGTCGGATGGTTGCGGCGGAACACGCGCACACCCGGTCCGGTCGACACATATCTGCCGACGCTGATTTCGTTGAACCGGGCCGGATCGAAGCAGCCGTAGGAATGCAATCCGGCTTCGATCTTGTGATGCCGGGCCATGATGTCGCGCAGTGACAGCGAAACCATCTCGCCGCCTTCCAGCCTGCCGATCAAGGCGGCGCATGACGCCGCGCAGGCGCATCGGCGCACGGCCGTACAGGCGACCAAGAAGGCGTCCCGCCAGACTGGTCTTTCCTTCGGGCGACATGATCATTGCTCTGCCGGCCCCTGGATGAGCGACGTTATCGTCATGAACGGCTGGAGCGGCGCGCCGATCAGCGTGATCGTCGGAATGATTTGCATGACCTTGTCGTTCCAGGTCGAAAGCCCGGTCTGGTCAACGAATATGATGTCATCCGGCTTGATTTCAAAGTCTGCGGCCTTGCCTTCCAGCACCTGCTTCAAGTTGACCTCGATCAACTGGCCTTCCACCGGCGAAATGGTGCGGATGATGCGGATCTGGTCCTGCCTGGCCTTGGCGGTAATCGCTCCGCCCGCCGCTGCGATCGCGCGAACGAGCGTCTGGCGGCCATCGCCGAATGTAGTAGACGCCAGGCGTCTTCACCGCGCCCGCCACGTAGAACTTCAGATCGGCGGAACTTGGCACGAAGACCGTGTCGCCGCCCTTCAGCCAGATGTTCTGTTCCAGCCGGCCTTCCTTCAGCACGGCCTTGATGTCGACGGGCAGGATTTCCTTGCCGCGGATCACCCGTGCGCCGGGCAGATAGGCGTTGGCGCTGGCGCCGCTGCCAAGCGCGAGCGCGTTGAGCAGGTTGGTCGGACGGTCCAGATACTTGACGCCGGGGCTGTTGAACTCGCCAAGCAGATAGATCGGCCGGCTGCCATAGGTTTCCATCGAAACCATGACCCATGGCTCGTTGAACTCGGCCCTGTAGGCATCGGTCAGCTTCTCCTGCACGCCGCCAACCGTCAGCCCGGCAACTTTCTGCGGCTGGATTGCCGGCAACTGTATCTTGCCGTCGCCGGTGACGCGGATCGAGAGGTCGTTCATGCCGGTTTCGCCGAAAACGTTGACCTTGAGCACGTCGCCCGCGCCGATCCGGTAGTCCGGCTCGGCCTTCTCTACTGCGGCCGGCGTGGCCTTTAGCGGCACGACCTTGATTTCGTGGGAAATGACAGAGCCGGTGTTGATGGTATCGCCTGCGATGGCGCTCGCATGCGAACTGCTTTCCTGGGTGGATGCACATCCCGAAAGAAGAATTGCCGAAACCACCAGGGGAGCAAGCCCTGCGCGGCGCGCCAGTTTTCCTGAAAGCCCGGCAACAGCTTGAATGCCCTTGCGAACCACGAAGGCGAAAGTAAGTCCGATTACGATGAGGTCGTACCCGACCGAGCGATTGGCGATATAATGGCGCTCCATCGCGAACCGGCGCGCCCAGTCGTCGACGACCTGGGACTGCTCGCCGCTTTCGAGGATACAGACTTGCGGCAGGCTGGTAACGCCCGGTTTGACCAGAAGCCGCGCGGCGAAGTCCGGAATTTTTTCCTCCAGTTCCTGCTGGAGGCTCGATGCGATCGGCCGTGGGCCGACCAATGCCATTTCCCCGCGAAGGACATTATAGAGCTGCGGCAGCTCGTCGATCTTGAGGTCGCGCAGGACGCGGCCGACCGGGGTTACCATCGGATCGCCCGAGCGCACGCTGCGCGCTGCCTTGGCATCGCGGTCCGCGCCCATATACATTGTGCGCACCTTGTAGGCGCGAAATGGCGCGCCGTTGCGACCCGGCCGCATCTGCGAATAAAAGAAAGGTCCGCGCGAGGTAAGGCGTACGACCGGGTAGAGTATCGCCAGGAGTGGCAGAAGCGCGACAATGGCCAACATCGCGATTGCGCGTTGCGCAATCAGCCATGCAAATGCAAACTCACCAGCTGCCATTGTGGCGGCGGGGGCTACTGGGGGCTCTTTCAATTGAGCGTCAAAGGTCTCGTGCTTCATGGCCGCATCCCTGCTTCGGCCCAAGCAACCGCAAGATTCATACCAACTCGAAATGCCCGCCGCCGCCCGAGAAAACTGTGAATTTCTGCCCATTTTAGAAAGTTTGCCCTTGCGTGATGCTATTTGATTCGCATTTTGCAATGCAAGATGGGTTTGCTGCACGTTGCGAAATGCTTTTCGCGCCGCAGGGCCTGCATTAAAGGCGTTTTCACGGCCTGAACCGGCTGGCACGATGCTTGCTGCCGGTTTCGGCATGATAACCATCGATCCAAAACCCATCGCAGTTTTCGGCGCCGCACCCGACACGGGCAATCTCGGCGTCACCGCTCTTTCACAATCCGTCGTTGCCGGGCTGTGGACCCGAGGCATTCGCAATGCCGTCGTTTTCGATCACGGACGCGGTTCGCGCTCCGTTGAACGCAAGATTGGCCCTGACAATGTTCGCTACTGCGCACAAGGCGCGGTTGGCGGCATGCGCGTCTACCGGCCTGAAAACCTCCACCGCGCAGTTGCGCAGAGCCGGATCGGCATTGCCTGGAACCCGATCCTCAAGACAATCCGCGAATCGGCTGCAGTGCTCGACATCTCGGGAGGCGACAGCTTCTCCGACATCTACGGAAAGCGCCGCTACACCAGCATGACGCAACCCAAGCATCTCGCCATCGACAATGGCTCGCCACTGATCCTGTTGCCGCAGACATACGGCCCGTTCGAAGATCACGCCCGGCGTGCCGATGCGGCGGAAATCGTGCGCAACAGCGCACTCGCCTTTGCCCGCGACAAGCGCAGCTTTTCAATCCTCGTCGATCTGCTCGGCGACCGGTTCAATCCGGCCCGGCATGTATGTGGCGTGGACGTTGCCTTTGCGCTGCCGGTTACCGAACCGGCAGCCGAACGGCGCGACCCGTTCCTGGCCTGGAAAGGCCGCCAGAACGGCAGGATCGCAGGGCTCAATGTCAGCGGGCTTCTGTTCAACGAAGCTGACGAGGCCAGAAAACAGTTCGGCCTAGGAACCGACTTCCGGTCGGTTTGTCTTTCATTCGCGGAGCGCCTGCTCGGCGAGACCGAGGCAAGCCTCGTGCTGGTCCCGCATGTGCTCGACCGGCCAGGCAGCCGCGAGTCCGACGAGGACGCAGTTCGCTCTGTATACGCGGAACTGGCGCAGCGCCATGGCGACCGCCTTTTCGTGCCGCAGATGTCGAGCTGTGCAAGCGAAGCCAAATGGTTCATCGCGCAGTGCGACTGGTTCTCCGGCGCGCGCATGCACGCAACGATCGGAGCGCTGTCTTCCGGCGTCCCGGCACTTGCATTGGCATACAGCGCCAAGATGCAGGGTGTCTTCGAAAGCTGCGGCCAGGGCGGCAGCGTGATCGACCTTCGTAGCGAGAACGCGGAAAAGTCGGTGGTCGAGCAGATGCTCGAAATCCTTCGAAGGCGCGGCCCGCACCCGTGAAAGGCTTGCGGCGCGTTTGCCCGATACGCTTTCGCAGGCAGCGTTCCAGCTCGACTACATCGCCGGCTTCATCCGCAAGAACTCAGGCATCAAGCCAGAAATGGAGATTCGCAATGCTGCGTAAGGTTTCTGGCGGCGGATCGGCGCTCGCCCTCGCATTCATCGCGGTCGAACTGTTTGCGGTAGCGCGCATTGCGCTGTTCGCGCAGGTCCTCGCACCGGCCTCCATGGGCGTGCTGATCATCCTCGGCGCATGGCTGCGCCTTGTCGAAATGGCGACCGATCTTTCGATCGACCGCTTTCTGCTGCGTGAACCGGGCGGCGTTCGCCGCAAGGTCCAAAGCGCGGCACATGGTGCATCGCTGGTCCGCGGGGCAGCCGGCTCGGCAATCATGCTGGCTTCGCTTTACCCCCTGCTTTCGATCTACGGATTGCAGGCCGACGCCCCGGCATTCCTGGCGGCGGCGCTGGTGCCCTTCGTCCGCGGCTTCCTGCATACCGATTACCGCCTGGCGAACCGGTTCCTGAGGCTTCGCTCCACCGTCATCGTGGAACTTGGAGCAGCGGCGGCAGGTCTTTGCGTTGCGGCCATCGCCGCGTTCATTGCGCCCGGCCCGGAAGCCTTTGCCGCCTCGCTTCTGGCGCAGGCCGTTGGTGCCGTTACACTTTCGCATGTGCTGGCGTCGCGCAAATACGCGCTTTCCTTCGACCGTCAGGTCTCGCGCCGCATCTGGCAGCTCGGCTGGCCGCTGACGATCAACGCCATGTTCCTGTACGCTGTTTTCCAGGGCGAGCGCATGCTTGTCGGCGGATTCCTGGGACTGGAGACACTTGGCGCCTACGCCATCGTGGCCCAACTCGCCCTGCTTCCGGTCATGATCGGCGGTCGCCTTGCCATCAATATCGCCATGCCGCTCATGGCCGGCGCACGGGGCGGCAACCGCGCGGCGCAAGGCGCATCGGACGTGGCGGCAATCTTTGCCTCCGGCGGTCTCGTCTTCTGGGCTGCGTTCGTCATGCTTTGCCCACCCTTCATCGCCCTCCTGTTCGGCCAGTCGTACATGCCGCAACCGGCCGATCTTGGCTGGATAGCCGCCGCAGCCGCGATCAGGCTGCAAAAGACCGGCCCCGCCACCGTGCTGCTGGCCGCTGGCCGTTCCCGCGAGGTTCTGGCGGGAGGCGGCGTGCGCCTTGCGGGCTTTGGCCTTGGCACCTTCACGCTCTGGTTCACGCGCGATCTCACCTCCTTCATCGCTGTGACGGCGATGAGCGAGTTGGCAAGCCATGCAGTCCTTTGCCACTTCGCCAACAGGGAAATGGGCAGGGGATCCCTGGCGGTGACGCTCTCGCCCGTGCCGGTGCTGCTGCTCGCCGCTGCCTTTGCAGCATTGCAAACAACGCATTCGATGCCGGCGCTGTGTGCCGCCGCCATGCTCGCAGGCCTCTTTCCGGTCGGTCGCATCATCATGCGCAACCTTCCTTCCCGCGACGCGCCGGTTTGCGCCCAGCTTCAAGCGAACGGGTGACGTCATGGGCCTCATGAACACCAATCCGACATCGATCGCCCAAGTAGTCGAACGCCACATGTGCACCGGCTGTGGCGCATGCGCGGGCATCGCCCCTGCATTGTTCGCAATGACCGACGTGCCCCATGCCGGCCGTCGGCCGGTACGCCTTCCCGCAGTCGATGCAGCAGCCGAACGCGAAGCGCTGGCCGCATGCCCCGGCCGCGGCGCAGGCCCGCGTCCCGTGGCGCCCGTCGACTACCGGGGGAGAGCTGTGCCCGGTCGAGTGGGGCAGCGTCCTGGAGATCTGGGAAGGCCATGCCGCCGATCCGGAAACACGCTGGCGTGGTTCGAGCGGCGGCGCCGCCACGGCCCTTGCCGCATTCGCAATGGAAAGCGGCGCGGCGGCCGGCGCGGTGCATGTGCGCCAGGCACGGGACAATGCGCTCCTCAACGAATCGACCATCAGCCGCAGCAACGGCGGAACTGGTCTCGGCGGCCGGATCGCGCTACGCGCCGGCAAGTCCCTGCGACAAGCTCGGTGAAGTGGCGAAAGCCGATGCACCGCTCGTCTTCATCGGCAAGCCCTGCGACGTTCAGGCGGCAAGCGCCGCGGCACGCACCGATGCTCGACATCGCGCAAAACACCGCGCTCACGATTTCGATCTTCTGTGCCGGCGCCCCCTCCACCAACGGCACGCGCGCATTGCTGGACAGGCTCGGCGTGCCGCAGGGCGCGAAGGTCACCGGGGTCAAATATCGCGGCGACGGCTGGCCGGGCGAAATGTCCGCGACCTTCATAGCCGCCGGATGGCGCGGAGTGTGCAACGCGCGGCATCAGCTATGGCGAGGGTTGGGGCGAGATCCTGCAACAGCACCGCCAGTGGCGTTGCCATGTCTGCGCCGACCATACCGGCGAATTCGCCGACATTTCCGTGGGCGACCCATGGGACAAGCCGCGCGGCGCCGGCGAAGCGGAGGGTTCTTCGCTCATCGTCGTACGCAGCGACAGGGGCCGTGAATTCGTGCGCCGCGCCATCGAGGCCGGTGCGATCCTTGCGATCCCGCGCCCGCTCACCGCGCTTGCAGACGCCCAGCCGAACCTTTCGCGCACGCGCCGCATCTTGTTCGGCCGCCTGCTCGGCCTGCGGATCGCCGGTCTTTCCGCCCCCAGCTATTCCGGCTGGCAGCTCGGCGAGCTTGTGGCTTCGCCGCACCGGCCTGCGCGACAAGCTTTCCTCGGTTCTCGGCACCATGAAGCGGGTGTTCCGCCGCCGCCTGTGGCAAGCAGAAGTCTCCCGGGGGGCGCGGGCGAAATGACCGTCGCGAGCTGGGATGACGATTACGTCCGCGAGGACGCGACCTCGGTCGCGCGCAAGCTCCGCCTTGCGACGCCGGCCGTGTTGCTTGTCGCCCTGTTCATCATGCCGCCAGAGACCTCGCTGGCGCTCGGCTCGCTGCGGCTGTCGCCCTATCGCGTGGTGCTCCTTTTCACCGTCCTGCCCGGCCCTGATCCATCTTCTTTCCGGCAAGGCCGGGAAACTGAACGGCGTCGATCTCGCCGTCCTTGGCCATTCACTGTGGTGCATCGTCGCGCTTGGCGCCTATGGCGGCCCCGGCGATGGCAATCGAAACCGGCGGCATCTATTTCGTCGAGGCTTTCGGCGCCTATGCGATGGGCCGTCGCTATGTCCGCAACCCCGACGACTTCTACGCGCTGGCCGTGCTGGTCGGCATCATCGTGTGCTGCCTGCTCGCAGTGGCGCTGCCCAAATCGGTCACCCACCAGCACTTTGCCGCGCGAGGCGTTCCGCGCCGTGCTTGGCGGACCCGGCCTTCCGATCATCGAACCGCGCTGGGGCCTTGTCGCGCGCTTTCGGCACTTTCGAGCACCCGATCCTGTTCGGCGTGTACTGCTCGATGGGCTTCGCAATGGTCTATTTCGTTGCCAAGCCGCGCCTGCCGCTTGTCAAGGGCTGGGCATTGATCGGCGCGATCATCCTCGGCTCGTTCGTATCGCTTTCCGCCGGCGCCTGGCTGATGCTCGGCATGCAGATGGCTCTTGCCGGGTGGGACCGCGTCACGCGCGGCCTGCCGGGACGCTGGGCGATCCTCGGCATGATGTTCGTCGCCGTCCTCGTCGTCGTCTCCATGCTGTCGAACCGCAGCCCCATCAAGGTCTTCATCAGCTACGCCTCTTTCTCGGCACAGAGCTCGTACAACCGCATCCTCATCTGGGAGTACGGCACAGCCGAAGTTGCACGGCACCCCATTTTCGGCCTCGGCCTCGGCGACTGGATCCGCGCGCCCTGGATGAGCGCCAGCATGGACAATTTCTGGCTCGTCGTCGCCGTGTCGCTACGGCCTGCCGGCGCTGATCCTGCTGCTGCTCGCGATCTTCATCATCATCGGCAAGTCCACGAGCGCAGAAGAACGTCGACAGTGTCTGGGCGGCATGCCGCATCGCCTGGATCGTCACGATAGCCGGCATCGCGCTCGCCTCGTGCACCGTCCATCTGTGGAACAACACCTTCGCGTTTTTCATGTTCCTCCTCGGCGCCGGCGCCTGGCTGACCGAGCCTGCTGCCAGCAAGCGGGACGACGGCGAGGACGAATACCAGGACGAATATCAAGACGAATATCAAGACCAAGAAAACCGCGGCCAGGAGGACACCCATGCCGGTTACCATCAATACTGAAGCACGTCCCGACCTCTCGGTCGTGATCGTCAGCTGGAACACAAGGCAGATGCTGCGCGAATGCCTGGAGAGCCTGTTCGCCAGCGGCGCGACAGTCGCGCTCGAGACATTCGTTGTCGACAACGGCTCCACCGACGGTTCGCCCGAAATGGTCGAGGCGGATTTCCCGCATGTCCGCCTGATCCGCAACACCGACAATCGCGGCTTTGCCGCCGCCAACAACCAGGCGATCCGGCTCGCAAACGGCCGCCACGTGCTGCTGCTCAATTCAGATACGCTGGTGCATGAAGGCGTGATCGACGCCTCCGTGCGCTACATGGACGAGAACCTCGACGTCGGCGTCATGGGCTGCAAGGTGCTCAATGCCGATGGCACGGTGCAGACCACCTGCAGCCGTTTCCCGACCCTCGCCAATCTGGCGCTCCTGACGAGCGGCCTGTTCAAGGTGCCGTTCATTCCAGGCGCGCGGCGCTACCGGATGGAAGACTGGCAGCGCGACGACGAACGCGATGTCGAAGTCGTCTCCGGCTGCTACTTCATGGTCAGTGGCGAAGCGCTGAAGAGGGTCGGCCTGCTCGACGAAGCGTTCTTTTTCTTTGGCGAGGAAACCGACTGGTGCCGCCGCTTCCTGGCCGCCGGATATGCCGTCCGCTTCGCCCCTGTCGGCACCATCATCCATTTCGGCGGCGGCAGCAGCAAGTCGCTCAATTCGCGCCGCGACCTGATGCTGAGCGAGGCGACCGTGCGCCTGCACCGCAAGCATGGCGGCATCGCCGCAGCCGCAGCGGCATGGGCGATCCTCTTCATCTTCAATTCGACCCGCTACGCCTACTGGGCGGTGCGCAGCATAGCCGAGCGCCGTCCGATCGAACGCGCCGACCATTTCCGCGGCGTAGTCACGGGCTTCCTCGGCGCATGGCCGAAGGTGACATCATGAACGCGCGTCCGATCGACCTTCTCCTGATTGCACCCAATTGCGACGGTACCGATGTCGGCGAGGCCTTCTGTCGCGCATCGCTGGGTGCAGCATCTGTCCGACCGTCGCACGGGTGACCCTGCTTACCCAGCGTCGCGCCGGACGCACACCCGGCGTCGGCGCAGCTACCGCGGCGTTGAAGTTGTCGACTGGCCGGAACTCGCGCTGCCCAAGAGCCTTGAGCGTGTGACCGCGATGTTGAAGCCAGGCTATCCGGTCTTCGCCGCGCGGGCCCGGCGCTGGATCGGCGAGGCGCTGCGCTCAGGCAGGCAATTCGACATCATCCACCAGCTCACCCCGCTGGCGCTGCGCTACGCGACACCGGCCTACGGCTTCGGCATCCCCTATGTCGTCGGCCCGCTTGGCGGCAGCCTCGACACTCCCAAGGCATTTGCCGCCGAGTGCGGTTCAGCGCCGGTTTTCACCCGGCTCCGCGAGATCGACCGCTATCGGTTGGAGGCCGATCCTTGGCTTCGCCGCTCCTATCGCGATGCGGCCTGCGTCATCGGCGTTGCGCCCTATGTCCGCGATCTTCTGCGCACCATTCCCCTGCGCCGCTTCGAGGTCATGAGCGAACTGGGCATCGACGAGCCGCTGCCGCCGCTTGCGCCAGCGCACGCCTGCGGTCGGCGAATTGAAGCTGCTGCATGTGGCGCGCGCGGTTCGCACGAAGGGCCTGCGCGATGCAATCCGCGCATTGGCGATGCTGCCGGACCTGCCGGGCGTCACGCTAACCCAGGCCGGTGGCGGCGAGGAACTTGAACTGTGCAAGGCGGAAGCCGAACGGCTCGGCGTCTCGCACCGGGTGAACTTCCTTGGCCGCATCCCGCGCGAGGAAGTCGAAGCCCTCTACGAACAATCCGATGTCTTCCTATTTCCAAGCTTCCGCGAGCCGAGCGGCAGCGTGGTCTTCGAGGCCATGCGCCACGCATTGCCCGTAATCGCCGCCGACCGCGGCGGGCCAGGCCATGTCGTGGACGCGACCTGCGGAATCAAGGTGGAAGTCGACAATCCCGACCAGTTTGCCGCGGCGCTTGCCGGGGCGATCCGTCAATGCGCAGCCAAACCACAAAGAGTGGCCGCGCTTTCGTCCGGGGCACGCGCCCGCGCCATCGAACTGGGCAGCTGGCCCGGCAAATTGGCCCGGATGTTGAACCTCTATGAAGCAATTTTGTCAGACAACACAAAGAGTGGAGCAGCAGTGAAATGATGAAAGGAAACGACAGAATCCCCCGCATCCTCGCGATCAGTTCGGGCGGCGGGCACTGGATCCAGATGCTTCGCCTGCGGCCGGCCTTTGCTGGTGCGAAGGTGCTTTTTGCATCCGTCGGCGAGAGCCGCGCGCGGGAAGTCGCGCCGGCGCCCTATTGCTCGATTCCGGACGCCAACCGCGCCCAGAAGCTGAAGCTGATCTGGCTCCTCGCCAAGGTAAGCTGGCTCTTGCTGCGCTTCCGGCCGGACGTCGTGGTCTCGACCGGTGCGGCGCCCGGCTATTTCGCCGTGCGGCTAGGCAGGCTGATGGGTGCGCGCACGCTCTTCCTCGACAGCATCGCCAATGCCGAGGAACTCTCGCTCTCTGCACACATGGCGCGGCGTCATTGCGATCTTGTACTGACCCAATGGCCGCATCTTGCAGCCAAGGACGGGCCATTCTTTTCAGGATCGGTGCTATGAATATCTTTGTAACCGTCGGAACGCAGCTCCCCTTCGACCGCCTCGTCAAGCAGGTCGACTGGTGGGCCGGCTCGAACCCTTGCAAGGTCTTCGGCCAGATCGGTCGCACGCAGGTCACGCCGCGCAACATCGAGTGGCGCGATTTCCTCGACATCGAGGAAGCCAACGAGCGCATCCGCTCGGCTGACCTGCTGATCACGCATGCGGGCATGGGCACGATCCTCACCCGCCTCGAAACCGGCAAACCGCTGATCGTCATGCCGCGCATCGCCTCGCTGGGCGAGCACCGCAACGATCACCAGCTCGCGACGGTGCGCCGTCTTGGACATTTGCCGCTGATCACCGTGATCCGCGACGAGCGGCACATGGAGGATGCCCTCCAGTCCTTCGAGCCACAAGTAGATGCACAGGGCATCGGCGCCGCGGCATCGCAGAGCCTGGTCACCGCCATCCGCCAATTCGTCCGGATCTGACCACGCCCGCGGGGCGGCAACCCAAGGAAGACAACATGCGTGGCATCATTCTCGCCGGGGGTAGCGGAAGCCGCCTTTATCCCCTCACACTGGCAGTTTCGAAGCAATTGCTGCCGGTCTACGACAAGCCGATGATCTACTATCCGCTTTCGGTGCTGATGCTCGCGGGGATCAAGGAAATCCTGATCATCTCGACGCCGCACGACCTGCCTCATTTCCGGCGGATGCTCGGCGATGGCTCGGCATTCGGGATCGAACTATCCTATGCCGAACAGCCGAACCCGGGCGGCCTCGCACAGGCTTTCCTGATCGGCGAGGAGTTCCTCGGCGGCGGACCGGCGGCGCTGGTGCTGGGCGACAACATCTTCCACGGCGACCGGCTGAAGCACAAGTGCCAGGCCGCTGTCGCGCGCAACAGCGGCGCGACTGTCTTTGCCTATCACGTTGCCGATCCGCAGCGTTACGGCGTCGCATCTTTCGACGAGACCGGCAGGGCGACATCGATCGAGGAAAAACCGGATTTTCCGAAGTCGAACTGGGCCGTGACGGGTCTTTACTTCTACGACAGCGATGTCGTCGATATCGCCAGGTCGATTCGTCCCTCGCCGCGCGGCGAACTGGAAATCACCGATATCAACCGAGCCTATCTGGAACGCGGCGACCTGCAGGTGGAACGCATCGGCCGCGGCTTCGCCTGGCTCGATACCGGCACCCATGACAGCCTTCAGGACGCCGGCTCGTTCATCCGGACCATTGAGACGCGCACCGGCGTGAAGGTCTGCTGCCCCGAGGAGATCGCCTTCACAAACGGTTACATCAACGCCGAGGCGATGATGAAACGGGCCGACATGCTGGGCAAGACCGACTATGCCGCCTATTTGCGCCGGGTCGCACTTGAAGGAGCGCTCCAGTGAAGATCAATTCGCTTGGAATGGGTGTTGTCGAGATCGTACCGCCACGTTATGGCGACGAGCGCGGCTTCTTCGCCGAGACCTGGCAGGCCGACCGCTTCGCCGCCGCCGGCATTCCCGGCGACTGGACGCAGGACAACCAGTCCCGCTCCGCCGAAGCCGGAGTGCTCCGCGGCCTCCACCTGCAACTCGAACCGCATGCGCAGGACAAGCTCATCCGCGTCCTCTCTGGATCGATATTCGATGTCGCGGTCGATGTCCGGCCGGATTCGCCAACTTTCGGTCGCTGGGTTTCCTGCGTTCTTTCCGCCGAGCGCTTCAACCAGCTTTACGTGCCGCGCGGTTTCGCTCATGGCTTCCTGACACTGGAACCTGGCGTTGAAGTTCTCTACAAGGTCAATCGTCCCTGGTCGCCGAAGGCAGAGCGCTCTGTCCGTTGGGATGACCCGGCGCTCGCGATAAGGTGGCCACTTGCCGCCGGCCAAAAGCCGCGCCTGTCGCAAAAGGATACCGACGCGCCCTTGCTGGCGCAACTATCGCCCAAGTGGCAAAAGAGGAGAATGGCGCATGAAGGTCATGGTAACGGGCGGCTGCGGCTTCATCGGCTCGGCGGTTTGCCGCCATCTGGTCGGCGATCTTGGGCATCAGCGTCGTCAATGTCGACAAGATGACCTATGCAGCGAGCGAAGGTTCGACCGCCGCGATCGCGCACAGCCCGAACTACCGCCACCACAAGCTCGACATATGCGACCGCGACGCGATGCTGAAATTGATGCGCGACGAGGCGGTGGACGCGGTCATGCACCTGGCCGCCGAAAGCCATGTCGACCGCTCGATCGATGCGCCATCGGCCTTCATCGAGACCAACATCGTCGGCACCTTCGCGCTGCTGCAGGCCGCGCGCGCCTGGCACCAGGAAATGCCGCAAGAGCGGCAGGCCGGCTTTCCGCTTTCACCATGTATCGACCGACGAGGTCTATGGCGACCTGCCGCTGGACGGCGGCCTCTTCACCGAGGAAACGCCCTATGCGCCGTCTTCGCCTTATGCCGCGTCCAAGGCGGCCTCCGACCATCTGGCGATGGCTTGGCACCACACCTATGGCCTGCCGGTGGTTATGTCGAACTGCTCGAACAATTATGGGCCCTACCACTTCCCGGAAAAGCTCATTCCGCTGATGATCCTCAACGCGCATGGAAGGCAAGCCGCTTCCGGTCTACGGCAAGGGCGACAATGTCCGCGACTGGCTGCATGTCGAGGATCATGCGCGGGCGCTCGCGATGGTTCTGACCATGGGCAAGCCCGGCGAAAGCTACAATGTCGGCGGGCGCAACGAGCGCTCGAACATCGAGGTGGTGCAGGCCATTGCCGACACACTGGACGAGCTGATGCCGCTCCCGGCCGGTTCGCGCCGTGCACTCATAACCCATGTCGCCGACCGTCCGGGCCACGATCTGCGCTATGCCATCGACGCCACGAAGATCGAAACGGAGCTCGGCTGGCGCGCGAACGAGACCTTCGAGACCGGGCTTCGCAAGACCATCGTCTGGTACATGGAGAACGAACCTTGGTGGCGGCCTTTGCGCGAGGCGCGATACAGCGGCCAGCGCCTTGGGACGATAGCCGCTTGATCAGGATCGCAGTCACGGGCAAGGCCGGGCAGGTCGCGACGGCGCTCGCCGAACGCGGCACTTTGAGTGGCGGCTTCGAAATAATTCTGCTTGGCAGGCCGGAGATGGACCTTTCCGCGGCTGCGACGGTCGAGGCGGCGATAAATGCGGCGAGGCCGGACCTTGTGGTCAATGCGGCAGCCTATACGGCGGTCGACAAGGCCGAGTCCGAAGAGGCCGAGGCATTCGCTGTCAACCGCGATGGCGCGGCGTCGGTTGCCAGGGCCGCAGAAACTGTCGGCGCCGGGCTGATCCACATTTCGACTGACTATGTCTATTCAGGCAATAATTCGCGGCCGTGGCGCGAGAGCGATCCCGTCGGCCCGGTCAACGCCTATGGCCGCTCCAAGCTCGCCGGAGAAATCGCGGCTCGCGAAGCGCATGACCGGGCGATGATCCTGCGCACCGCTTGGGTATTCAGCCCGTTCGGCGCCAATTTCGTCAAGACAATGTTGCGCGTTGGCCGCGAGCGCGACCATCTGCGCGTCGTCGATGACCAGCACGGCAATCCGACTGGAGCATTCGACATCGCCGATGCTGTACTGGCGATGGCTCCACATGCCGTCGCCGCGGAGCCGGGCGGAACTTACCATTTCTGCGGAAAGGGCAGCACGAGCTGGTTCGGCTTTGCCGGCGAAATCTTCGCGCAAGCCGCTGCATTTGGCGGGCCTTCGCCGCGCTTGGAGCCGATCTCGACCGCCCAGTACCCGACGCCAGCGCAAAGGCCGGTCAATTCGCGCCTCGACACCACGGAATTCGAGACGCGCTTCGGCCATAGTCCACGCCAATGGCAGGCCTCTCTTAGACGAAACCATTGCAAGGCTGCTTGGCTGACCGCGTCCTTACGCGCGATGGACTGATGCCATTTGATACGTGTATTCAAACGCACGAACTACAACCGATTCGGGGCCGTGATGCACAAACTCACAGCAGTCCTGGCGGCGGCGTTCCTTGCCGCCTGCAACAGCACCGCCATTGAAGAAACCCTTGGCTCCGGCGCCGGTCTCGCCGTAACGGGCATCATTCCGTGCAGCCGCGATGCGCAGAATTCGAGCTGCCAGTTCGCCGTCAATCGCGAAGGCGACAACGCGCATGTGACGGTGAGTTGGCCTGGCGGGGAGAAGCGGGTGATATATTTCGAGAACGGCAATGCGGTTCGTGCCGACGCCGCGGCAGTGTTTTCGACGGAAAGGATAGCCGGCTCATCGATCGTTCGCATCGGCAGCGAACGCTACGATATCCCCGACGCCTCGGTTTCCGGCTAGCCGCGTTCGCGCGTCGTGGTGAAGTTGATCTGCGGCCATTGCCGCTTGACGAAGTCGAGTTCCCACTCGCCCTTGGCAAAATAGACATTGTTCCCGTTTCGATCGAGCGAGATCGACGATTTCTCCGAATCGACGAAAGCCTTCAACTTCTCCTTGTCATCGCAGCCGATCCACCGGGCGCGCGTGTAGGGCGAGGGTTCCAGCGCGATCTCCACATTGTATTCGGCGGCGGCGCGCGAACGGAGCACGTCGAACTGCAGGGGCCCGACCGCACCGACATACCACGATGAGCCGAGCACCGGGCGGAACGCCTGGATGACGCCCTCCTCCGACAAATCGTCCATCGCCTTGGAAAGCTGCTTCATGCGCGAGGCATCCGTGATGCGGATGCGCTGGATGATTTCCGGCGCAAAGTTCGGAATGCCGGTGACGATCCGGTTGCTGCCCTCCGTCAGCGTGTCGCCGACGCTGAGTGTGCCGTGGTTCGGAATGCCGACGATGTCGCCCGCCACCGCTTCTTCCGCCAGTTCGCGTTCGCGCGCGAAGAAAAACATCGGGTTAGGTATCTTCAATTCTCGCCCGCTGCGCACGTTCTTGAGCTTCATGCCGCGCGTGAAGCGGCCCGAGCACACGCGCACGAAAGCAATCCGGTCGCGATGGTTCGGGTCCATGTTGGCCTGTACCTTGAAAACAAAGGCCGTGACTTCCGGATCAGCCGGGTCGATCGGCGCGGGAATCGCCGGCTGGAACAACGGCGGCGGCGCGTGTTCGGCCAGCGCATCGAGCAATTGCCGTACGCCGACATTGCGCAGGGCCGAGCCGAACAACACCGGAGTCTGGTAGCCCTCCCGGTAAGCCTCGGGATCGAAAGCCGGCAATGCCGACTGCGCCAGTTCCAGCGCCTCGGACGCGGCGCGAAGGCCCTCGTCCTGGCGGCCGGGTTCGGGAAGCGGCGTCGTTTCGCCATTCGGCAAGATGAGCTGGCCGCCCGCGATGTCGATGACGCCCTGGAAGGCTGTCCCCATGCCGACCGGCCAGGACAGCGGCGCGGCGTCAAGCTGCAACCTTTCCATGATTTCGTCCAGCACCACCAGCGGCTCGTGTCCCTCGCGATCGACCTTGTTGACGAAGGTCATGATCGGAATGTTGCGGGTCCGGCAAACCTCGAAAAGCTTCCATGTCTGGTCTTCGATGCCTTTGGCCGCGTCGATGACCATGATCGCCGAATCCACCGCGGTCAGCGTGCGGAAAGTGTCCTCGCTGAAATCGGCGTGGCCGGGCGTGTCGAGGAGGTTGAGCGAAAGGCCGAGATGTTCGAAAGTCATCACCGAACTGGAAATGGAGATGCCGCGTTTCTGCTCGATCTCCATCCAGTCCGAGCGGGTGCGCCGGTTGTCGCCGCGCGCCCGAACCTCGCCCGCAAGGCGGATCGAGCCGCTTTGCAGCAAGAGCTTTTCGGTAAGCGTCGTCTTGCCGGCGTCCGGGTGGGAGATGATGGCAAAGGTGCGCCGTGTTTTCCACGATGCCGCGGGAGCAGCGCCGCTCCTGGGTGCTTCCGCCGTACCTGTGATGTCGTTCATGGGCGCGAAACCTCCTCGGCAAATGCGCCGGAAAGGCAACGCAGCGCGGTGTCGAATTAGGCCGTCCGGGCCGTCATTACAAGCACCAAGGCGGCTCGCAGGGTCACAGGATCGGCCTGCCGCCGGTAACCGGGATGATCGCGCCCGACATGTAGCTGCCTTCGCGCGAGGCGAGAAGCACATAGGCGCCTGCCAGTTCGGCGGGCTGCCCCGGCCTGCCCATCGGCGTGTTCTTGCCGAAATCCTTCACCCGGTGTGCCATTGTGGAAGGTATCAGCGGCGTCCAGATCGGGCCCGGCGCCACGGCATTCACCCTGATGCCCTTCTTGCCGAGAAGCTGCGCCAGTCCTGCGGTGAAATTTGCCACCGCGCCCTTGGTCGTCGCGTAGCACAAAAGGTCGGGCGAGGGATCGTCGGAGTTGATCGAAGCCGTGTTGATGATCGATCCGCCCTCCTGCAGGTGCGGCAGAGCGGCCTTGCACAGGAAGAAATGGCTGTAGATGTTGGTCCGGAAGGTGAGATCGATCTCCGCCTCCGTCAGTTCCGAAATGTCCTTGATCGTCTGCTGGTGCGCCGCATTGTTGACGACGATGTCGATCCGCCCGAATTCGTCCATGGCGCGGTCGGCGATCTCGCGGCAAAAGGCTTCCTGGCCGACATCTCCGGGCATCAGAACGGCCTTGCGGCCGGCTTTCTCCACCCAACGCGCAGTATCCTTCGCGTCTTCGTGCTCGCTGAGATAGGCGATGACGACATCCGCGCCCTCGCGGGCATAGGCGATGGCAACAGCCCGGCCTATCCCCGAATCGCCGCCGGTAATGATCGAGGCCATTCCCTCCAGCCTGCCGCTGCCGCGATAGCTTTCCTCACCATGGTCGGGGCGCGGATTCATCTGCCCAGTATAACCGGGAACTTCCTGCGCCTGCTCAGGCAGGGGCGGTTTCAATTTGCTGTCGCTGCTGCCGGTCATGCTGGCCTCCGTTGCGTTCGGGAAACCACCGCACGGATGAAAGGTTCCGGAAATTGACTTGGAACAGCTTTGGCGCCTCGTGGTTATGGGGACTGGCGGGAACGCCCCGAACCTGAACCTCCCGAGGAGTTATCGATGTACAAGATACTGACAGCAAGCGCCCTTGCACTGTTCGCGACTACGGCAATGGCCCAGGATACCGTTGTTCTCGACGACAACCAGAGAATGATCTTCATGGACGAAGCCGGCGCAATGAGGCCAGAAGCTGACGCACGCACCCGCTTCATGGCACTTCCTGCAGACCAGCAGACTGCAATCCGCGCGCGTTGCGACGAGTGGCGCAATGTGGCCCCGCAGGGCAGCAGCGACCTGACCGACACGAGCCAGAACCAGATGCCCAATCCGGCGCCAGGTGCAATCATGCGCAATTCCTGCACCTACGTACAGAGCTTCTGATGGTTTGAACAATGGCAGCCCGGCGCCAGCCGGGCTGCTGTACTTTTGCCTGGACAGCCCTTAATTTCGCGCACCGTTCGCGAACAGGTTGGCAATGCCAGGCACTAAACCCGCAATTTCCGTTACGCGCGTCGCCTGTATCGGCGAAGCGATGATCGAGTTGTCGATGACCGGCGGTTCGTTCGCGGAAATCGGCTATGCCGGTGACACCCTCAACACCGCGATCTATCTCAAGCGGGCGTCAGGCGCCGCAGCCAGCGTCTCCTATGTGACGGTTCTCGGTGCCGATCCGTTTTCGGCGCGGATGCGAGGGATTATCGCGGCTGAGGCAATTGATACCGGGCATATCGGCATTTCCTCCGATCGACTCCCTGGCATTTACGCTATTTCCGTCAGCGATAGCGGTGAGCGAAGCTTCCATTACTGGCGGGAAAATTCGGCGGCACGCATGCTGTTCCAGCCCGGCAGCGGAACCTCGCTTGAAATGCTCGACGATTTCGACATCGTCTATTTCTCCGGTATCACCCTTGCGATCCTGCCGCGGCAGATCCGTTCCGATTTCCTCGACTTTCTGGCGCATTGGCGGCGCAAAACGGGCCGGCGCGTCGCTTTCGATTCCAACTACCGCCCACGCCTGTGGACCGGAGCGGACGAGCGCACGCGAATGGATCGGCCGGGCTTGGAAGATCGCGAATATCGCGCTTCCCTCGATTGACGATGAAATGGCGCTGTTCGGCGATGCAGGCGAGGCGGAAGTGATCGCGCGTATTGGCGATGCATCGCATGGCATTGGCGCATTGAAGCGCGGCTCGCTCGGTCCGCTGCCGATTGGCGAGCCAGCGGGGCCCGTGGAATATCCTGTTGTCTCCAGGGTCGTTGACACCACTGCCGCCGGCGACAGTTTCAACGGCGGTTTTGTTGGCGCGTTGCTGCACGGCAAGTCGATCGGGCAGGCATTGGCGGACGGTCATGCCTATGCGGCGACCGTCATCGGCCATCGCGGCGCAATCATTCCGGCAGCGGAAATGCCGGTGATCGAGCCCTGATCAGTCCTTGAAGAACCTAAATGTGGACTGCTGCCGGTAGGTCTCGCCCGGCCGCAGGACCTCCTGCGGAAAATGCCGGTGGTTGGGAGAATCCGGCCAGATTTGCGGTTCCATGCAGAATCCGGCGAATGCCTTGTAAGGCTTGCCCGTGAGGCCCGGCTCGACAGTATCCAGCTTGTGGCCCGCATAGAATTGCAGTCCGGGCTCCGTGGTCGCCACTTCCATGGTGACGCGCGAAAGTGGCGAGCGCACACGCGCGCAATTGCGGACCGGCCCGCGCTGGTCCGTGATGCAGTAGTTCTGGTCGTGGATGACATTCGGCGGACCATCCGGCCCCAGCACACGCATCGTGCGGAAATCGCGCTCGGTTCCGGCGACGAGCGCTATTTCGCCTGTGGGAATGAGTTCATCGTCGAGTTTTACCCACGCCTCGGCGTCAATCTCGAATGCATGCCCCAAGACGTCGTCGCCACCATCCAGATTGAAATAGCTGTGATGGGCCAGATTGACGAGCGTCGGGGCATCGGTCACGACGTGGTATTCGATGGCAAGCACGCCGTCGCCCGGAAGCGAAAAAACCGCCTCGTATCGGCATGTGCCGGGAAACCCCATATTGCCGTCCGGTTCCGTCATCTCGAGTGTTGCCCTGTCCGCGGTCACTTCGGTAAAGCGCCAGTTGCGCTTGGCGATGCCGTTCGATCCGCCATGCAGGCAGTGCTTGCCGAGAAAATTGCGGTCCAACTGATAGCTGTTCCCGTCGAGGGTAAACCGGCCGTGGCCGATCCGGTTGGCGTACCGTCCGGCCGTGGTGCCGAGATAGAAATTGTTGTCGCGGTACGGCGCAAAGTCAGGGTAGCCCAGCACCAGCGGCGGCTCATGGCCGGCAAGCCGCAAATCTTGTACCACGATGCCCCAGCTCAAGAGCTTGAGCGTAAGTCCGCCGCCCGTCAGCGTTACCCGTTCGACCGGCGAGCCGTCGGGTGCGATGCCGAAATTCTCACGCGTGGCCATGCAGCTACTCCGTCAACGCGACCAGATCGTCAGCGTGATATTCGCCGCCCGATCAAGCACAACCGGCTCGCCCGGCGCAAGGCCGGCGGCAGCCAGCCGGGCCTCTGCCGTCCCCGGTGTGGAAAAGATCTTCCGGCCGCCAGGCAATGTCACGTCATGCGCCCGTGTCAGGTGGAACACATCCAGCTTCTCTCGCAGGAAATAATCGAACGCCGCCTGCCCGCCGGGCACCCCAACCTTGCCGCCTTGCGGCAACAACCGTTCCAGCATTGCGGGGAGGGGCACAATTTCGGGGTTCCACCAATGCGCGTCATCACGCGCCTCCAGCGCGCTCGCACCGCGCGACATCACCACGCGCTTGCGATTGGCGGAATTGGGCGCGGAAAGATGCGATTGCCGGCCCAGCACCGTCAGCGCGCAGGTATCGAGCTCGCGCTGGAAATACATCCAGTCTGCATCGTTCATCAGCGCTTTCGGCATTTCGCCCTGCGCATCGGCGATGCAATCATCCTGCGAAAGGATCGCGTATAGGTGTACCGGCCAGTAGGTCATTGCGGTGTTCATGCTTTTCCTGTCAGGCGATGGCGAAGATCGCTTCGACCTCGACACAGGCATTGAGCGGCAGCGAGGCCACGCCTACGGAAGTGCGGGCATGCCGGCCATTTTCGCCAAGCACTTCTGCCATCAGGTCAGATGCGCCGTTGACCACCTTGGGATGGTCGGCAAACTCAGGCGTTGCGGCAACGAACGCGCCAAGCCGAACGCAGCGACGGACCTTTTCAAGATCTCCGTCACAAACCGAATTGACCTGCGCCAGAAGGTTGATTGCGCAGATGCGGGCCGCAGCCGCGGCTTCCTCGACGCTCACGTTTTCGCCGAGGCGGCCGGTCTTGAACACCTTGCCGTCCACAAAAGGCAATTGGCCGGAAACGAAGACGAGATCGCCCTCACGAACGAAGCCGACATAGCTGGCCACTGGCTTGGGCGGCTCGGGCAGCACGATGCCCAGCCTCTGAAGCCGGCTTGCGATTGCGGACATGAATTCCTCCGGTCAGTAGTAGAGCGACACCGAGTGCCTGGCCTCTGCGAAAAAGAGCCAGCGTTCCGCGAGAAGTCCCGCGATAAGGCTGGCGAAAGCGAGGCTGAGGAATAGGCCGGGAAGGGCGGCAAGGGCAAGGGCGAGAAACGCCGCGGCGCCCGCAAAACCTGCGCCGCCCGCGATAAGACGCAGCACCCGCGCGTGCTTGCGCCCGATCCGGTGCACCATCTCCTTCGTCAAGTAGTTCTCACCCGTATGCGGGCGCTCCAGCAGCCGCGCCTTGCCGATGCCGCCAAGGCCGGTCGCCGTTCCCGTGTCGCTGCCCGGAATGAAATCGGATGACTGCGCGCGCCACCACCAGGCGAGCTTGACAAGCCATGCGACCGCAAGCGCAACGACCGTTAGCGCAATGGTTCGCGCCGAGCGGTCCGTTCCGATTGCCGCGGCGAGCGGCATGGCGCTGGCGAGCGCGAAGCCGAGATAACTGAGCGGCGTCAGCACGCTGTGCCATTGGCGAACGGTCTTGAGGCTTGCATAGATCATGCCGGTGGAGATGACCGTGAGCAGTGAAAACACGGCGACCGCGACACCCAGCGGCATCGCCCTTTGTCCCGTCAGCATCCAATAGAGGGCGTAGGCGGCAAACAGCGCAAGCGTTGCCACGGCCAGCACGCCCTCGCGCGAAAGCCATGACGATCGCCACTGGCTGAAGGCGCGCCAGGCTCTTTCGGGATGTCCAAGATGGAAGGTCGAAGCAAGAAGGCCCGCCACGGCCAACCCGCCCGCCAGCGCGCAAGCGAGGAAAGCGGCAAGCGGTCCGTCACGCATCGGCCAGCCAAGACCGATCAGCGCGATGAGGCCGAAGCCCGCGCCGGAGGTAACCGTAAAAAAGATGACTGAAACAGCCGGATGCATCAGCCAAGCCTTTCCAGCGCACGGTCGAGCCAACCCAGGAAACCGGGCACCGCCTCAGGCACGGCTTCGCTCGCGGCTTTCATTTTTGGCCGCGGCGGCAGGTATTTGTTGACCGGGCGGGTTCCCATTTCCGGCATCAGGTCGATGCCGCCGCGTGCGGCAACCATCATCGAAACTGCGGAATGCGGATCGGCCAGGTCGCCATAGTGGCGGGCATTGGCCGGGCAGGTGCGCACGCAGGAAGGCACGCGATCAACTTCCGCAATGTTCTCGTTGTAGATCCGGTCGACGCAAAGCGTACATTTCTTCATCACGTTCGCTACCGGGTCCATTTCGCGCGCGCCGTAGGGGCAGGCCCAGGCGCACAGGCCGCAGCCGATGCACATCGATTCATCGACCAGCACGATCCCGTCCTCGCTGCGCTTGTAGGAAGCGCCGGTCGGGCAGACCGTGACGCATGGCGCATTGTCGCAATGCAGGCAGGATTTCGGGAAATGCACGATTTGCGCCGGCGCATCCGGCGGCGTAACCTCGAAAGTGTGGACGCGGTTGAGCCAAGCCCCGGACGGATGGCTGCCATAGGCATCGGCGTCGGCCAGCGGCGCGCCATAGCCGCCCGTGTTCCATTCCTTGCAGGCGACAACGCAGGCATGGCAACCGACGCAGGTATCGAGATCGATGACGAGGCCCAGCTTCTTGTCCGTATGCCGCGGGAGCGAGGTCATGGCTGCCACTCCTTGCCCCAGGCGACCGGACCGTACTTGTGCCTTACCGGATTTTGCTGCGTGGGAAACTGAGGTGAACTCACGTCCGGCTGGCCGGAAGCTTTCACGATTCGCACCTTGAGGTCGAACCAGGCCGCCTGCCCGGTCACCGGATCTGAATTGGCCCACCGCAGCCCGTCGCCCTTGGGTGGCAGCAGTTCAGAAATGAGATGGTTGAGGAGAAAGCCCCGCTTGGCTTCGGGCGCATCCGGAGACAATGTCCATGCGCCGCTGCGCTTGCCGATGGCGTTCCACGTCCACAAGGTCTTGCCGTTGACCGCCTCCATCCGCTTCACAGGAACACGGATGCGGCCATGCGGCGATATCACGTCGGCGAAATCGCCGTCTGCAAGCCCGGCCGCGTCGCAGACGCTGCCTGGAACGAACAGCGCGTTCTCGCCATGGATCTGCCTCAGCCAGGCGTTCTGCGATCCCCATGAATGGTACATCGCCGCCGGACGCTGCGTGATCGCGTGAAGCGGATATTCCGCCAACGAGACAGCCTCGCCCTCGAAGGGTGGATACCAGTGGGGCAGCGGATCGAAGCACCGGCGAATCCGCTCGCGGTGGCTGTCCGGAGGCTGCGGCTCCAGCTTTCCTTCCGCGGCGAGCTGAAACTTGCGCATCGGTTCCAGATAGAGCTGGAAGATGTTCTCGAACGGCTTGTCCTGCAGGCCGCGCGAAATGGCCCATTCCTGCCAATGGGCATTGGCGTGCTTGAAATAGGCGGCTTCCGGCGGAACGTGCTCTCGGAAGAATCCGCCATTGTCGACATAGCGCTGCAACTGGTCCGGATTGGGCTCGCCCCGCCCGGTCTTCGAACCTTCGGCTCCGCGCCAGCCGCTGAGCGGACCGACACCCGGCCGCCTTTCATGGTTGACGAGATAATCGGCATAGTCGCGATACTTGGCGCTGCCATCTTCCCTTGTCATGGCCGGCAGACCCAGCCGCGCGCCAAGGTCGAGCAGCACCGACTGAAATCCCCGTACGTCCCGGTCAGGCTCCAGCACCGGCCAGCGGATAGCGTCGCACATTGCGTCAGGTTCGCTGATCGGCCGGTCGAGAAGCGACATCGCATCGTGGCGCTCCAGATATGTCGTGTCGGGCAGCACCAGATCGGCGAAGGCCACCATCTCGGACGCATAGGCGTCGCTGTAGATGATCTTCGGAATGACATGATTGCCGTCGGCATCCTTGTCGGCGAGCATTTTCATGACCGCGGACGTGTTCATCGACGAGTTCCAGGCCATGTTGGCCATGTAGAGGAACAATACGTCGATGCCGTAGGGGTCGCGCGCATGGGCGTTCGCGATCACCATGTGCATGAGGCCGTGGGATGACATCGGCGCGTCCCAGGAAAACGCCTTGTCGAGCCGGATCGGCGTGACGCCGTCGCTTTCAAGCAGCAGGTGCTCCGGACCTTCCGGGAAACCCAGATGCGGTCCGGGCAGCGGCTCGCCGCATTGCGGGTTGCGGCCATGCGGCTTTGGCTGGGCTGCGACGGGCCTTGGATAGGGCGGCTTGAAGCGGTGCCCGCCGGGCGAATCGATCGAGCCGATCAGGATCTGGAGAAGATGCAGCGCACGGGCGCTCTGGAAACCGTTGGAATGTGCCGATATCCCTCGCATGGCATGGACGGAGACCGGCCTGCCCGTCATGCGCTCGTGGCGCTCGCCATTCATGTCGGTCCACGGTTGCTCGACCGTCACGGTCTTTTCGAAGGCCGCATGCGCTATCTGCGCGGCGATGGAACGCGTTTGGTCCGCCGAGACCCCGGTCGTCGCGGCGGTCGCTTCCGGCGCGTAGCGCGCATCCAGATACTTGCGGGCAATCAGTTCGAAGACAGGCACCGCCTCGCGGCCGTCGGCCAGCCTGAACCGTCCCTTGAGTGCAGGTTTGGCGCCCCTGTCGCGGCGGCTGGACACGGTCCCGTTGCGCCGGTCGGCGACAAGTTCGTTGCCGTCCGCGTCGCGTGCGAAGAGGCCGTGATCGGCACTGGTCAGATCATCGATCACCAGCCAGGCCGAATTGGTGTAGCGGATGAGATAATCGAGATCGACGTGGCCCGCCTTCAGCAGTTCATGGATGATCGACAGCAGGAAAAGCCCGTCGGTGCCCGGCGTGATGCCAACCCATTCGTCCGCCACGGCATTGTAGCCCGTTCGCACCGGATTGATGGCGATGGTCCTGACGCCGCGGGCCTTCAACCGTGACAGTCCGATCTTGATCGGGTTTGAATCGTGATCCTCGGCGACGCCAAACAGCAGGAAAAGCTCGGTTTTCTCCCAGTCCGGCGCACCGAATTCCCAGAACGCGCCGCCATAGGTATAGATGCCCGCCGCAGCCATGTTGACCGAGCAGAACCCGCCATGTGCCGCGAAGTTCGGCGTTCCGAATTGCTGCGCCCACCAGCCGGTCAGCGACTGGCTCTGGTCGCGCCCGGTAAAGAAGGCGAGTTTCTTCGGATTGGTCTTGCGCACATCGGAAAGCCACTTTGTAGCGAGCGAAAGCGCTTCTTCCCATTCGATTTCCCGGAACTTGCCTTCGCCGCGTTCGCCCGTTCGCAGCAGGGGCTTGCGCAGCTTCGCCGGCGATTCCTGCTGCATGATGCCGGCAGAACCCTTTGCGCAAAGTACGCCGCGATTGATCGGGTGGTCGCGGTTGCCTTCGATGTAGCGCAGCTTGCCGTCCCGGATATGCACGTTGATGCCGCAGCGGCACGCACACATATAGCACGTGGTCTGGCGAACCTCGTCCGATACATGGGGAGATAAATCCACTCGCCCCTTTGCGGTTAACGCGTTTGTTGGCATTCCCTCGCCCGTCCTCCCGGTGTCGGAAAAGTTATATTCAACTATTCGTATATTTGAAAGCGGCTACTTGCCTTTGAATTCAGGCTTCCGTTTGGCAAGAAATGCGGCAACGCCCGCGCGAAAATCCTCGCTTGCGATGAGATCCTGCTGCAATTGCGCTTCAAACGTTATGGCGTCTTCGAGTTGCAACCGCCCTGCCTGCCTGAGCGCACGCTTTGCTGCAGCCTGCGCCAGCGGCGCACCTTCGCAAAGACGCAACGCCCACTCCCGCGCAGCCGCGCTCGCACTTCCTTTGGGAACGACCTTGTTGACCAGCCCGTATTCCAGGCATTGCGATGCCGCGATCTTGCGCCCTTCAATCACCGTTTCCATTGCTTTCTTGTGACCCATGGCCTGCAGCAAGTGCCAAGTCGCGCCGCCATCGGGAACAAGCCCGATAGCCGCGAAAGCCAGATAAATGTTTGCATCTTCCTCGATCACCGCCAGGTCGCAAGCCATGGCGAGCGCACCGCCTATTCCTGCCGCCGATCCGTGGATGGCGGCCATCCAGAGCTTTTTGCCATAGGCGATTGCCGTTAGGAAAGGCTTGTATTCGTTCTCGATCTGCGTGGTGATCGACTGCGGCATTCCCTCTGTCAGATCGGCCCCGGCGCAAAAGCCAGGCCCTGCGCCCTTGACGATGGCGATGCGGATTTGCGGATCGGCATTGAGCGCCTCGATGGCTTGCAGTAGCTGCGTCCGCATCGCTGCATTGAATGCATTGAATACGGCCGGCCGGTTGAGCGTGACAGTTGCGAGCGGGCCTTCACGCTCGACAAGGACCAAGTCGGATTGCGTTGTCAAAGTACGGCTCCCTCGGCCTGCAGCGCTGCTATATCCGCCTCAGAGTATCCGCAGTCCGTCAAGATATCACTGTAATTCGCGCCGGGCTCCGGCGGCGATTGCGGCAATTCGCGATCCCCCGTCGAAAAGCGCGGAGCAGGCGCTGCCTGCACCACGCCGTCGCGCTCGAAGAATGTTCCGCGCGAGACATTGTGCCTGTGGTTCGCAGCTTCGGAAAAATCCAGCACAGGCGCAACGCAGGCATCGCTACCTTCAAAAACCGCCGCCCATTGATCGCGCGTACGGGTAAGAAAAGCCGTTTCAAGTTCGCCCGCAAGTTCAGGCCAGCGCTGTTTGTCCATCTGCACATGGCGCCATGCCAGGTCGAGGCCGGTACCCTCGAGCAGCAGCGCAAAGAATTGCGGCTCCAGCGCGCCTACTGCGACGAACTTCCCGTCAGCTGTGTCGTAACAACGGTAGAAAGGCGCGCCGCCGTCGAGAAGGTTGTCGCCGCGCCGCGATGTCCAAAGGCCGGATCCGATCATGGAATGGATGAGGCCCATCATCGCCGGAACGCCGTCGACCATCGCCGCATCGACCACCTGTCCGGCACCAGAACTTGCGCGTTCGATCAGTGCGGCCAGCACGCCGGTGAGCAGCATCATCGATCCGCCGCCATAGTCGGCAACGAGATTAAGCGGCGGCACGGGCGGGCGACCGGGTTCGCCCATGGCATGAAGCGCGCCGGTAATCGCAAGATAGGTGATGTCGTGGCCGGCGCTGTGTGACAGTGGCCCGTCCTGGCCCCACCCGGTCATGCGCCCGTAGACGATGCGGGGGTTCGCGGCCAGCATCTCCCGTGGCCCAAGGCCCAGCCGCTCCATTACGCCCGGCCTGTAGCCTTCGATCAGCACGTCGGATCTGCCGGCGAGCCGCAGCACGATCTCGCGCCCGGAGGCCGACTTGAGATCGAGGCATATGGAAAGCTTGCCGCGCCGGTTGACGGTGCCGGGAAAGTCCCGTCGCGCATTGCGCTCGACGAGGATCACCCTTGCGCCGAGATCGGCCAGCATCTGGCCGGCGAAGGGGCATGGCCCCAACCCGGCCATTTCGATCACGGTGAGTGCGCCAAGCGGACCCAAAGGGCGCTTACGGAAGACGGATCGCGCCGTCGATCCGCACCGTCTCGCCGTTCATGTAGGCGCTTTCCACCAGCACGCGCGCCAGAGCACCGTATTCCGACGGGCGGCCCAACCGCTTGGGAAAATTCACCTGCGCCGAAAGCGATTTTACCACTTCCTCGCCCAGCCCCTCGAAGAGCGGCGTGTGGAAAAGACCGGGCGCGATGGTGCACACCCTGACGCCATACCAGGCAAGATCGCGCGAGATCGGCAGCGTCATGCCGACGATGCCGCCCTTGGAGGCCGAATACGCCGCTTGGCCCTTTTGCCCGTCATAGGCTGCAACCGAGGCCGTGTTGATGACGACCCCGCGCTCGCCCTCGGAATTGGGCTCGTTGTCGCACATGCGCTCGACCGCAAGGCGCAGCGTGTTGAATGTGCCGATGAGATTGACGTCGATGACCTTCTTGAAGAGGTCGAAATTGTGCGGGCCTTCCTTGCCCATGGTCTTTGCCGCGACGCCGATTCCGGCGCAATTGACGCAGACATTGACCTTGCCGAATGCGGCGACCGCGGCATCGAGGCCCGCCTTGACGCTGTCCTCGCTGGTCACGTCGACGCGCTGGAAGATGACGTTGGCGCCCAGTTCCTGCGCCAGCTTTTCGCCCTTGGTGGCGTTCATGTCGAAGATGGCGACCTTGGCGCCACCTGCGGCGAAATCGCGAACCGTCGCTTCGCCCAATCCGGAAGCGCCGCCTGTTACCACTGCCACTGCATCACTGATCTTCATTGCGCGCTCCGTGCGATCCATTGAAAAAGGGGTGGCGCGAACGCCACCCCGGCATCCCTGATGGCAAGCTTACTTCGTGGAAGTGACCGTCTTCCAGGAACCGCCCTCGATCACCGAGATATAGATGTCGTCCGCGGCGAGGTGGTCGCCAGGGCCCATCTTCACCTTGTTGCCGGCGATCACGTCCTCAAACTCCAGCGATTCCATTGCCTTCTGGAAGCTCGCGCCGTCGAGATCCTTGCCCGCCGCCTCAAGCGCGCGAACCATGATTTCGGACGCGGAGCGGCCAAGCAGCGCGCCGGTGCCGGGAAGGTCCTTTTCCCCGGTTGCCGCCTGGTAGGCCGCGATCCAGGCGGCAACGGTCGGATCGTCCTTGCGTGCTTCTAGGTCCTGCCAGCCGGCAGCCGCATAGAAGCCTTCGGTGATGCCGCCGGGGACCTTCGCGATTGCCGTGTGGAAGGAAGCGGACGAGCCGAGGAACTTCATGTTGGTGTAGCCGAGCTTCTTGGCGGTTCCCAGAACAGTGATCGTCTGCTTGATGCCAAGCGCGACCGTGACGAGATCGCATCCGGCTTCGTTGAGCTTCTGGAGTGCACCGGCAAAGTCGGCGTCGTCAGGCTTGTGCGTGGACTCGACCCCGTATTTGAGGCCCGATTCCTTCGCCTGGTCGATCGCCGCCTGGTGGATTTCCTCGCCGAAATCGGTCGGCAGGAACATGGCGCAAACGGTGGTCGATCCCTGGTTGTCCTTCATCCAGCGGATGGCGGCGCGCACCGCGTCATAGTAGGACGCCGTGCCCGCATAGTGCAGGTCCAGCGGGTCTTGCAACATCTGCCGCGCCGCCGTCAGCGGCGACACGTTGGGAATGCCTGCCGGATCCTGGATCTTGAAGGCCGCCAGGTTGTGCGGCGTGCCGAGCGACATCAGCATCGCGAACACCTTGTCGGAATTGACCAGCTTGTTGGCAAGCTGCGGCACCTTCGACGGGTTGTAGCCGTGATCCTCGACGATATAGGTGATCTTGCGGCCATTGATGCCGCCCTTGGCGTTCACTTCCTCGAAGTGCTGCTGGATGGCCTTTACGGCGGGAACCGAGAAGCCGGCGAAGATGCCCGAAAGGTCGTGCATGCCGCCGATCTTGATCTCGGTGTCGGATACGCCCTGTGTTTGCGCGAGCGCCGGCGTGGCGATCAGCGCAGCCGTCAAGGCGGCGGTCAGGTAGAGTGCCTTCATGGTTTCCTCCCTATTGGCACGCCGGCAATGCCGGCCATGTGATGTACGACTTTCCCCTCTCACGCGGCCTGCGAGTACATCGAATTCGATCAGGCCGGCATGTTTTTGTTCCACGAAGCTGCGTTTCAGTTTCATCGTGGGCGTCAGTTCCTCGTCTTCGGCGGTCAGAAGCACGTTGATCAGGCGGAAATCCTTGATTTGTTCGACGCGGGCAAACTGCTTGTTGACCTTGGCGACCTCTTCGCCGATCAGCGACACCACCTCCGGCGCGGCACACAGCGAGGCGAAATCGCCGAACGGGATGCGCCGCTCCTGCGCGAAGTTTTCGACATTCTCCTGGTCGATCATGATCAGGCAGGTAAGGTATTTGCGCTTGTCGCCAATGACGACGGCATCCGAGATATAGGGCGAGAACTTCAGCGCGCTCTCGATTTCGGCGGGCGTGATGTTCTTGCCGCCGGCCGTGATGATGATGTCCTTGATGCGGCCGGTAATGGTGAAGAAGCCCTGATTGTCGACCTTGCCGACATCGCCGGTCTTCAGCCAGCCATCGGCGTGATCGTCTCCGCCGTCTTTTCGGGATTGTTCCAGTAGCCCTTGAACACATGCGGGCCGCGGATCAGGATTTCGCCGTCCGGCGCGATCTTCATTTGCGAGCCGGGCAAGGTCACGCCGATGCTGCCGACCTTGTTGCGGCCGGGATGGTTGACGGAAGCGACGCCCGAGCATTCGGTCTGTCCGAAGCCCTCGTAGAGCGGAATTCCGATCGCCCAGAACCATCGCAGCAGTTCCGGCGATATCGGGGCCGCGCCCGTCGTCCGCGCCGCAGCCGGTCCATGCCGATCATGCGGCGCAAATTGCGCGAGCACCAGGAAATCCCAAACGCGCCACTGCAATTCGATTCCCGGCGATGCCTTTCCGCCCTCGATGATCATGTCCGCGCGCTTCAGGCCGCAGGCCACCGCCCGGTCGAGCGCCCAGCCGCCGAGCCGGCGTCGCTTCCTTGCGCATGATCTGCAGCCGCGAAAATACCTTCTCCCACAAGCCGCGGCACGGCGGTGAATGCGTGCGGCGAGACCTCGCGCAGATTGTCGAACACGGTCTCCGGGCTTTCGGCGAAATTGATCGTGCTTCCCGATCCGAGCTGCGTTTCCACCGAGAACAGCCGCTCCAGGACGTGGCAAAGCGGCAGGAAGCACAATTGCTCGTCGCTCTCCAGCGACGGCAGCACCGAGTGCACCGCGTTGAGCTGGTAGATCACATTGGCATGGGTGATCATCGCGCCTTTCGGCTTGCCGGTCGTTCCGGAAGTGTAGATCAGCATCCGCACGTCGTCGGGCCTGGCCTTGGCGATCTCCTCCTCGAACAGGCCGGGACGCGATTGCGCCTCCTTCTTGCCCATCTCATAGAGGTCGTCGAGGAACATGACCTTTTCGTCGCGGAAGTCGCGCAGTCCCTCGCGGTCGAGCACGATGACCTTGACGAGGCCCGGCATCATCGTCGCGCGCCTCGAGGAACTTGTCGAGCTGCTCGTCATTTTCGACGATCAGGAAACGCGAGCGCGAATCATTGACCAGATAGGCGAGCTGCGCCGCCGAGTCAGTGGTGTAGACGCCGGACGGAATGGCTCCCGCGCAGATCGCGGCCATGTCGAAGTAGAACCATTCCTTGTTGTCTTCCGACAGGATGGATAGCGTGTCGCCCCGCTTCAATCCAAGCTTGATGAGGGCGAGCGCGATCCATTGCGCCCGCTGGTAATAGTCGGACCAGCTGTGCGACTTCCAGATGCCGTGGTCCTTTTCGCGGTGCGCCGTGCGCGCACCATACCGCCGACACTGGTGGCTGAACAGTTTCGCCATGGTGTCGCAGCCCAGCCAGGTGCCGAAATCGACGGCAGGCCCGCTGCCCTGTCCGTCGAAGGGAACGCTCGCCATGTTCATTGCGCACCTCCTTTCAGCCTGTACGGTTCCGGCTTTGTTTGACCTATCGCCATGTCTTGCGGCGTTTCCAGCGCTTCTGCCCGCGTTGCGTTTCTCCCTGAACGCCGAGATAGAATTCCTGGATATCCTCCGACTCCAGCAATTGCCGCGGCGCTGCCGCCCATGACGATGCGCCCGATCTCCATCACATAGCCGTAATGCGCGGTCTCCAGCGCCACCTTGGCATTCTGTTCGACCAGCATCATGGTAACGCCCTGCTCTGAATTCAGTCGCCGGATGATGCCGAATATCTCCTGCACCAGGATCGGCGACAGGCCGAGCGACGGTTCGTCGAGAAGCAGCACCTTTGGCCGCGCCATCAGCCCGCGCCCGATCGCCAGCATCTGCTGCTGGCCGCCGGAAAGATAACCCGCCTGCTGGTTCCGCCGTTCCTTGAGGATCGGAAAATAGCCGAACACCATTTCGAGGTCCGCGCCGATGCGATCGTCAGCGCGGGTGTAGGCGCCCATCCGCAGGTTTTCCTCGACCGACAGGAACGGGAACACCTCGCGCCCCTCGGGCACATGGGCGATTCCCATGCGCACGATCCTGTCCGGCTCGATGCCCTGGATTTCCTCGCCGTTGAGGAGGATCTTGCCCTTTTCCGGATCCATGACGCCGGAAATCGTCTTGAGCAGCGTCGTCTTGCCGGCGCCGTTGGCGCCCAGGATCGTGACGATCTGCCCGTCATGCACTTCCAGCGAAACGCCGCGTATCGCCATGACGGCGCCGTAGAAGGTTTCGACATTGCGCACCTCGAGCACCGGGCGATCGGCAGCCTTGGCGTTGTCTGCCGGGAAAGACCTGCGTCTCGCTCATGCCGCCGCCCCCATGCCGAGATAGGCCTCGATCACCTTGGGATGCGATTGCACCTCGGCCGGCGTTCCAATTGCAATCGGCTTGCCGTCCGCCATGGCCAGCACGCGCGTCGACACCTGGCTGACGAGCTTCATGTCGTGCTCGACCATGAGGATGGTGAGACCCATGTCCTTCTGCATGTCCTCGATCCAGTAGGCGACGTCCTGCGTTTCCTCGACCGAAAGGCCCGATGCCGGTTCGTCGAGCAGCAGCAGCTTCGGCCCGCAGGCCAGCGCCCGGCCGATTTCCACGATCTTGCGCACGCCATAGGGCAGGCCGGCGATCATCTTGTCGCGATATGCCTGGAGGTCGAGAAACTCGATGACCGCTTCCACCGCCGCCCGATGGTCGCGCTCCTCCTGCCGCACCCAGGGCAGGAAGAACAGGTTCGACACGACATCGGACTTTCGGCGCGAATGCCGCCCGACCAGCAGGTTCTGCAACACGGTCGAATGGTCGAACAAGTTCGATGTTCTGGAAGGTTCGCGCGATGCCGTAGCGGATGATCTCGTGCGGTTGCGCGTTGGTGATGTCGTGCCCGTCGAAGACCATCGTGCCCGTGGTGCAATCGTAGAAGCGCGAGATCAGGTTGAAGATGGTCGACTTGCCTGCCCCGTTCGGCCCGACGATGGTAAATACCTCGCCTTCTTCGACGGTAAACGATACGCCGTCCACGGCCTTGACGCCGCCAAAATGCTTGGAGAGATTGTCGGCTACGAACAGGCTCACCGCATCCGCTCCGTCTTCAGATAGCTTTTCTGGCGGCGGAACATGTCGCGCCGCGCCAGCGGGAAAAGCTGGAACCAGGCCCGGGTCTTCAGCCAGCGCCCGTTGATGCCCAGCGGCTCGATGATGATGATAGCGATCAGCACGGCCGCAAAGATGCCGGTGTCGAGGCCGGGGATGGCGTTGTTGGTGATACCCTGCCGGATCGCGGTGATGAATTGCGGCAGGTAGACATAGACGGCGGCGCCGAAGAACGCGCCGTGGATCGAACCCATGCCGCCGACCACGATCATCAGCAACATCTGGATCGACACCGTTATGAGGAAGGTCTCGTAGTTGAACGAGCCGATGTAGTGCGCCATCAGCGCACCGGCGAGGCCGGTCGCAAAGCAGGACAGGAAGAAGGCCAGCGTCTTCGTGCGAGCGACATTGATGCCCATCGCCTTGGCCGAGACTTCCGAATCGCGGATCGCAAGGAAAGACCGCCCGGTCGCCGAGCGCAGCAGGTTCGCATAGCCCAGCGTGACGATCACCGTGACGCCAAGGCACAGCCAGTAGAATGCGGACGGATTCACATATCGGTCGATCTCGTAGCCGAAAAGGCTGACAGGCCCGACCGAGGTTCCGCTGACGCCGCCGGTCACCGGGTCGAGCAGCACGATGACGTCCTCGGCGACGATGCCGATGGCAAGCGTCGCGATGGCAAGATAAATGCCGCTCATGCGCAGCGCGGGAATGGCGATGAGCGCGCCGACGATGCCCGCGAAGATTCCCGACAGCGGCAGTGAAATCAGGAACGGCACGCCGTGATTGTTGAGCCAGGCTTCCATGTACGCGCCGCAGGCGAGGAATGCCGCATGGCCAAGGCTCGCCTGGCCGGTATGGCCTGCCAGCACCATCAGCCCCATGCCGGCGATCGCCCAGATGAGCATGGAGGCGAGGTCGCCCAGCCGGAACGGATCGAGCACGAAGGGAACGGCGATTGCCGCGATCAGCAGCAGTCCGTACCACATCGCCTGCCGGCGATCCTCGAAGAGGTTGATATCGTCGTCATAGCTGGTCTTCTGGTGAATGCGCACGTGCCTCAGACCTTCTTGCTCTGGATTTGTGCGAACAATCCGTTGGGCCGCAGGACCAGCACGACCAGCATCACCGCATAGGGCGCGATCTGGCTGTATCCCGAAGCGATGTAGCGGCCGGCAAAGGGCTCGACGAGGCCGACGATCAGCCCGCCTGCCAGCGCGCCCGGCAGGCTGCCGAAGCCGCCAATCACCGCTGCCGCAAACGCCTTGATGCCCAGAAGCCCCAGATTCGGGTCGATCGATCCGCGCGCCGCGAACAGCACGCCGGCAATTGTCGCGATGCCGCCCGACAACGCCCAGATGAGGCCGTGCACCCGCTTGACCGGCACGCCCATGTAATAGGCGGCCAACTGGTTCTGCGACGAGGCCTGCATTGCCATTCCAAGCTTGGTGCGCGCGAAGAACAGATAGAGCGCCAGGGTCAGCGCGATCGTCACGCCGATCACGAAGATCTCGTCGACGCCGATGGCAAGCCCGGAAAACTGGACATTCTGCCCGGCGAAAGGCGTTTCCAGCGACAGCGGCTCGTAGCCCCAGATGAACCCGGCGAAGAAACGCAGCACGAAACCGATGGCAATGGTCAGGATGACGATGGCGAATTGCGGCTGGCCGAACAGCCTGCGGATGACAAGGGCTTCCATGAGGTAGCCGACCACCGCCATCACGATGACGGCAAGGCACACTCCGACCCAGAAGTTCATGCCCCAATAGGCGGTATTGACGAATTGGAGCGTGACGAACGCGCCGAGCATCATCATGTCGCCTTGGGCGAAATTGACCGATTCGGTCGCCTTGTAGATCAGCACGAAACCGAGCGCGACGAGGCCATAAACGCAACCACCGGCGATGCCCCCAAGCACAAGCTGGGCAATTTCCAAAGCCTTCCTCCCGCGCTCCTCCAGCGCACCTTCAGGTAAGCAACAAGCGGCAACCCGCGCAAGCAAAATCTGTCCGCATGCCGGTGCCGTTTCGCCTCACCATTCGGCCTGCAATGCCTGCAGTCCGTGAAAATGGTAACGGTCGGCATATTGTCGCTTTTGAAGCCAGCTTCAGGCCCGTCAACCGGCTGAACAATTCCTTCATCGAATTCGGCCATCTCGATGCGCGCCAGCGGTGCGCCGATGCAAAAATGGATGCCGGCGCCGAAGCCGACCTGCCCGGCTCCGCCGCGAACGAAGTCGAGACGGTCGGGGTTGCCATAGCGCTGCCCGTCCCGGTTCGCCGCACCAAGCAGCAGGGCGACGCTCTGACCCTTTCGCAACGGAACGCCGGCAAATTCGAGGTCTTCGAGCACGAAGCGCGAGAAGACATGCAACGGCGGATCGAACCGCAGGAGTTCGTCCGCGCCGGCATTGCCCCGCTCAGGATCGTCGAAAAGGTCCTTGGCCGGCCCGCCCCATTCCAGCAGCGCCTTCACGCCGTTGCCGATGCCGTGGACCGTCGCCTCGTGGCCGGCATTGAGCAGCAGTATTGCGGTGGTGACGAGTTCGTCGGGCGACAGTTTCTCGCCAGCCTCCTCCGCTTCCAGCAGGCGCGTGATGAGATCGTCGCGCGGATCGCCGCGGCGTGCATCGGCAAAGCCGCGGATATAGGCGGAGAATTCCTGCGTGGCGCGGACGGCTTCGTCCTCGATCTGCCGGGTCCGGTTGAACTGGTACATCGCCACCATCTTGTGCGACCAGTCGAGCAACCTGTCGCCCATCTCCATCGGCACGCCCAACAGTTCGGCGATTACGATGACCGGTATCTTCTCGGCAAAAGCCGGCAGCAGATCGACCTGCCTCTGCGCCTCGAAGCCGTCGATCAGTTCATTGGCGAGCGCCCTGATACGCGGGCGCAATCTTTCGATGTGCCGCGACAGGAACGCCCGGTTGACCAGCGAGCGCAAGCGGGTATGCGCCGGCGGCTCACGCTCCAGCAACGAGCGCGATTCGAAGGCATAAAACGGCTCAAGATGCGCCGGGATGGGCGCAAGGCCTGCCTCCTCGCGGCTCATGATGTGGGTTATCTCGCGGCCGAACCGCCGGTCGCGCAGGATGGCGTTTACCTCGGCAAAGCGTGCAAAGGCGGTAAAGCCGTATTCCTCCCAAACGAAGGCCGGCCCGAGCTCGCGCATCCGCGCATAGTGCGGATAGGGATCATTGAAAAATGCCGGGTCATCGGGCCGTACGCTGTACCTTGGCAATGTCATGGCGGTGCCGCTGCCGCTTGGGGTCAATGCCCGCCTGACAAGGCCGGGCCGCAGGCGCTCGCCGCAGCATGGCACAAATGATCGACAAAGGAACGCGCCGATGAACGTTGGAAATGTATCGCGAACCGTCCCGCCTCCGCATCCTCGCAGGCGACGATACCCAGCATTCCCTCAAAGGGCGCACGGGCCGCGCTTCCCGCCGGAAAGGACGAAGGATGCAGGTCGATGCCAACCAGTTTCTCGAGCACTGCCCGCGAACGCGCGCCTTCCACCGCGATGCCGATCCAGCCGTCGGTCTGCTCCGTGAACCAGGCCGCGGCGTCAAGCGCGACGGGGTAGTCCTGCCCGCCGGTCAGGAAGAACTGCCGCTCTCCCGCCGATGTCACGCGCAAACCGCCTGCTTCAGAAAACCGGCCGGGACCGGGCGCAGCCATGCCAAGCTGCTTTTCCGCGTCCTTGGCGAAAGCCGCTTCGCCGCCGCGGGAAACGGACACCCACCACACGCGCTGCCCGGTGATCTCGCGGGCCTTGAAGCCGTCCCAAACTGCTTCGAAGGCATGGTCGTGATTGAGGCCGGTCCTGGCCTTGAGCGGGAAGTTTTCTTGTACGTCAGGCACGCAGGCGCTCCCCTTGCGGATCGTGGAAATGCGGCGAAACGATCTCGACCTCGATGTCCGTGCCGCGAACCTGGTCGACCGCGCGCACGCGCTCGCCATGGCGCTGCGGACCATTGCGGATGAAGCCGAGGCCGATCGAATGGCCAAGCAGCGGCGAGTGGCAGACCGATGTCATCCAACCCTCGTCATTGGCCGTGACCGCCTGCCTGCCGATCCCGATGAAATGCGCCCCTGCTGTCAATACCGCGTTCGGATCGACGGGCCGGAAGCCGGCCAGCAACATGCGGTCCGGCTCGATCAAAGCGGGCCGCTGCGACATGGCCTTGCCGATGCAGTCCTTCTTCGGCGAAACCATCTTGCCAAGCCCGACATCGGCAGCAGTAACCTGGCCGGTGAGTTCGTTGCCGGTGAGGTGCCCCTTCTCGATGCGCAGCACGTTGAGCGCCTCAAGGCCGTAGGGCGTGATGTCGATATTCCTTGCCGGCTGCCATGATCGCACGAATGAGGGAATCGCCATGGGCGGCGGAAACCGCGATTTCGTAGGCCAGTTCGCCCGAGAACGAGATGCGGAACAGCCGCGCCGGGATGCCGCCGCAAATGCTGATCTCTCCGCAGGCCATGTAGGGGAAGGCCTCGTTCGAGATGTCGTGTTCCTTGTCGACGAGCTTCGCCAGCACGTCGCGCGCGCGGGGCCCGGCGATCGAGAACTGCGCCCAGCGGTCGGTGATCGACACCATGTGCACGTCGAGCTCGGGCCAGTGCACCTGCGAGCAATAATCGACATGCTGCATCGCCAGGCCGGCATTGGCGGTCGTCGTGGTAATGACGAAATGGTTCTCGCCGAGCCGCGCCACCGTGCCGTCATCCATGACGAAGCCGTCCTCGCGCAGCATCAGGCCGTAGCGCACCTTGCCCACGCCGAGCGTGGACATGGTGTTGGTATAAATGCGGTCGAGGAAAAGCCCGGCATTGCGCCCCTTCACGTCGATCTTGCCGAGGGTCGAGACATCGGCAACGCCGACGGAGTTCCGCACCGCAAGGGCTTCGCGATCGCAGCTCTGTCGCCAGTTCGTCTCGCCCTTGGCCGTGTACCATTCGGCGCGCAGCCAAAGCCCGGCTTCGGTGAAGGACGCCCCGTTTTCCTTCGCCCAATCGTGGGATGGCGTCAGGCGGAAAGGACGGTATTCGCGGCCCATGGCGCGGCCGGTAAAGGCGGAGATCGCCACCGGCGTGTAGGGCGGGCGGAAGATCGTCGTGCCAGTCTGGGCAATGGTCTTGCCGGTCAGTTCGGCCATTACGGCAAGTGCCGGAACGTTGGAGGTCTTGCCCTGGTCAGTCGCCATGCCAAGCGTCGTATAACGCTTCATGTGCTCGACCGAGCGGAAGCCCTCCTTGCGCGACTGGACGACATCCTTGACGGTGACGTCGTTCTGGAAGTCGAGCCATGCCCGCCCTTTTGATTCAGCCACATGCCACAGCGGAGAGATCCCGTAGGGCGCGTCCTCGCTGTCGGGTACCGACTGGCGGCTTTCCTTGATACCGAGTTCGGCCAGCGCCTTCGCCGCCGCCTCGCCGCCCTGCACAAGCGCTGCATGTGTCGAGAAGGCCCCGTTGGCGGCGCCGGCCACCTGCATTCCCGGCGGCAACTCTCCCGGCAAGAAGGCTGCGATCGTGTCGTTCCAGACCGGCTGGCTGCGGCGATGGCAGGTAAGGTGCACCGCCGGATTCCAGCCGCCCGACACGGCGAGGCAATCAGCCTCAAGCGTCACCTGCTTGCCATTGGCGTTGAGGATGGTGACCGCATCGAGTTCGCGCCCGCCACGGGCGTTGACAATTTTTGCGCGGCTGAAAACCGGCACGTCTCTCGCCATTTCCCGTAGCGCCGATATTTCTTCGGCGGGCCGGCTGTCGACAACGGCTTCAACCGCGCAACCTGCGGCGATGAGGTCGCGCGCCGTGAGCCAGCCATCATTGTTGCAGGTGAAGACGACGGTGGCTTTGCCGGGCGCAACGCTCCAGCGATTGACAAAGGCGCGCACCGCACCCGCGAGCATGACGCCCGGCCTGTCGTTGTTGGCAAACGCGATCGGCCGTTCGATCGCGCCGGCTGCAAGAATTGCGCGCTTGGCCACTATCCGCCACAGGATCTGGCGCGGCAGATGGCTTGGCGGCGAGGCCATGTGGTCGGTGACCTTCTCCAGCGCCGCATAAGTGCCGCTATCGTACGAAGCGAAAACCGTCGTGCGCGGTAGCAGGCGGACATTCGACATCGCCGAAAGCTCTGCCACCGCATGCTGCGCCCATTGTGCCGCCGGGGTGCGGGCGATTTCCATCGCCTCGGCATTCAGCCGGCCGCCGAAACTGAAATCCTCGTCCGCCAGCACGACGCGCGCGCCGCTGCGTGCCGCCGTCAGCGCCGCCTGCAGTCCCGCCGGGCCCGAGCCGATGACGAGGATGTCGCAGAACGCGGTCGCCTTCTCGTACGGGTCGGGATCCGCCTCGCCGGAAAGCCTGCCAAGCCCCGCCGCCCGCCGGATGATCGGCTCGTAGACCTTCTCCCAGAACTTCGCGGGCCACATGAATGTCTTGTAGTAGAAGCCCGCGCCGATGAAGGGCGACAGCCAGTCGTTCACCGCCATCAAGTCGAAGGCGAGCGAGGGGAACCGGTTCTGGCTGGTAGCTTCAAGCCCGTCGTAGAGTTCGGCGACCGTGGCGCGCGTGTTAGGGTCGCGCCTGGCGCCCTTGCCGATCTCCACGAGCGCGTTCGGCTCCTCCGGCCCCGCCGAAAGAATGCCGCGCGGCCGGTGATACTTGAACGAACGGCCGGTGAGCCGCACGCCATTGGCAAGCAGCGCCGAAGCCAGCGTGTCGCCGGCAAGGCCGTCGAGACGCTTGCCGTCAAAAGTGAATGAGATCGCTCGCGTGCGGTCGATCAAGCCGCCGGTGGAAAGCCGCTGGCTCATGCGCCTGCTCCGTTTGCCGCCTTGGCCGCGGTGAATTCGCTGGCGGGTTGCGCGCCGCGCACTTCATGGGTCACGGTGTTGCGCTCGACCACGATCCAGGAACGGCAACCGCCCTCGTGGTACCAATGTTCTTGGTGCCAGCCCGCCGGATTTGGGCGCAAGTAGACGAATTCGTAAAAAGCGCGCTGCGCGTCTGGCGCATCCGGGTCAGGACGCGTCAACGTGGCATCGCCGCGATAGACGAACTCGCTGTGGTCTCTCTCGCCGCAATAGGGGCAGGGAAGGCGCATCGTTCGACCTCAGTGAAGGTTGGGCTGGGCGCCGCTGCCCGATTCGTCAAGCAGCCGGCCGGTCTCGAAGCGGTCGAGACGCAAGGCGGTGGCGACCTTGTGCGGCTCGTCGCGGGCGATGAGATGGGCGAAGCAGAAGCCGGATGCCGGCGTTGCCTTGAAGCCGCCATAGCACCAGCCGCAATTGAGGTAGAGGCCCTCGACAGGCGTCTTGTCGATGATCGGCGATCCGTCCATCGACATGTCCATGACGCCGCCCCACGAGCGCAGGACGCGCGCTCGCCCGATTGCCGGCATGATCGCCATCCCCGCCTCGCAGACATGCTCGACCATCGGTAAATTGCCGCGCTGGGCATAGGAATTGTATCCATCGAGACTGCCGCCGAAGACCAGCCCGCCCTTGTCCGACTGGCTGATGTAGAAATGGCCGAACGCCCAGGTGATGACCATGTCGATCATCGGCTTCAGGCCTTCGGTGACAAACGCCTGAAGCACATGGCTTTCGATCGGCAGGCGCAGGCCGGCGCGGTCCATCACGCGGGTCGTGTTGCCTGCGGCGGCTACCCCGACCTTCTTGGCGCGGATGGGACCTCGTGTCGTTTCAACACCGCTCACGCGGCCGTTCTCGATGCGGAAGCCGGTAACTTCGCAATTCTGGATGATGTCGACGCCGCGGCTGTCTGCGCCGCGTGCATAGCCCCAGGCAACCGCGTCGTGGCGCGCGGTGCCGCCTCGACGCTGCAAGAGGCCACCGCGCACCGGGAAGCGGCCATTGTCGAAATCGAGATAGGGAATCAGCTTTCGCAACTGCGCATTGTCGAGAAGTTCCGAATCCACGCCTTCAAGCTGCATCGCGTTGCCGCGACGCGCCGAGGCATCGCGCAGGCTGTCGGAATGGAACAGGTTTATCACCCCGCGCTGCGACATCATCGCGTTGTAGTTGAAGTCCTGCTCCAGGCCTTCCCATAGCTTCATCGACAGCTCGTAGAAGGACTCGTTGCCCGGCAGCAGATAGTTTGACCGGACAATCGTCGTGTTGCGGCCGACATTACCGGAGCCGAGATATCCCTTTTCCAGCACTGCGATGTTGCGCAGACCGAATTCCTTGGCGAGATAGTAAGCTGTAGCCAGATCCGTGACCGCCGCCGCCGATAATGACGATGTCGTACTCGGCCTTTGGTTCGGGCTCGCGCCAGACCGGCTTCCACCCCTTGTTGCCCGTCAGGCCTTCCTTGAGAATTCGCAAGGCGGAATAGTGCATCTGGAGAATTGCCCCCGTGGCAAGTGAACCGGCGGATAGCCGCTGCTTTGTCTTGCAGCATAGCTGCGGCGCGCGTCAATCGCCTCGCGGGAATCGGCAGCCAAACGCAAGGATTGCGACCGCCGGGCCTGTCGGCCTTAGAAGGTCCTTAACGCTAAAATGTTAGCGATCATTCCGGTTTGTGAATTTCCGGAGGAAGAGCATGTCGGTAGAGACGTCAACGATTGGCATGGCTCGTGCGGGTTCAGGGCTCCGCCTGCGCCTTGCCCTGCCGGTTTTCACGCTGACGCTCTTTCTTTCTGCGTTCCTGCTCTTCTCCGTCCAGCCTTTCTTCGCCAAGATGGTGTTGCCAAGGCTTGGCGGTTCGCCGGGCGTTTGGTCGGTCGCCATGGTTTTTTTCCAGGCCGTGCTGCTGCTCGGCTATGGCTATGCACATTACCTGACAAGCCGGCTGACCATGCGAAATGCCGCCTTTGTCCACATTGCGGTGATCGCGATCGCATTTGTGTGCCTGCCGATCGCAATTCCGGCGGGCTGGAGCGAACCGCCCGAGGCCGGGCAAACTTTCTGGCTGCTTGGCCTTTTCGCCGTGGCGGTTGGACTGCCGTTTTTCGCGGTATCGGCTAACGGCCCCCTGCTTCAGGCATGGTTTGCGCGTTCGGGACACCGGCACGCGGCTGATCCGTATTTTCTCTACGGTGCAAGCAACATCGGCAGCTTCGCCTCGCTGATCCTGTATATCGTGGCGCTGGAGCCGTTGTTGACAGTCGCGCAGCAATCGCTGGCATGGACCGCCGGTTTCGCCCTGCTGGGCGTGCTCATTGCCGCTTGCGCCGTGCTAGCGGCCGCGCCGGGCCGAGATGCCGGGTTCGCCGCTTCCAGCGAAACCCTGACCGTCAGGATCGACTGGCCGGCCCGGTTGCGCTGGCTCGGCCTTGCCGCCGTGCCTTCGGGATTGCTCGTTGCCGTTACCGCCCACATCTCCATGGACATTGCCGCCGCGCCGTTCCTGTGGGTGATGCCGCTGGCACTGTTCCTGCTGACTTTCGTGCTGGCCTTTGCGCGAAAGCCTTTCTTCTCCATCGACCAGCTTTCCGCCATTGTTCCCCTGCTGGCCGCATTCGTGTTCGCCTCGCCGCTCATCGGCGGGTACCTGCCGGTTTGGGCGACGCTGGCCGCGCACCTGTCGCTTTTCTTCTTTGCCGCGCTACTGGCGCATTCGGTTCTCGTCTCGTTTCGACCGGCTGCCAGCGGACTGACCGAATTCTATTTGTGGATGTCGCTGGGTGGCGTCATCGGCGGCGCCTTCACCACCTTGCTTTCTCCCGTGGTGTTCAACTGGATCGCCGAATATCCGCTGCTGATCCTGGCGGCACTCGCATGCCGCCCACAAGTCTGGGCGTCCGAACGCCGCGAGATGCGCATCGTGATCCTCGTTGCGCTGCTTTTTGCCGCGGTTGTCAACAACCCGCTCGTCGGCGCGGCACTGCCGGCCGGTCCAGGTTTTTATGGCGTGGCCATTGCGGGCTTTGCGATTGCCGCGGCATTCGTGCGCTACCGCTCCGAGGCGATGCACATGATGTTTGCGATCATGGTCGGGGGCCTCTTTTTCGCCATGCAATCGAGCTCGACAATGCTCTCGGTCGAGCGCTCGTTTTTCGGCGTGGTCAAGACCTACGTCACACCGGACGGGAAGTTCACGGTTCTGGCGCACGGCACGACCGACCATGGTGCGATGCGCAATTCAGAACAGGGAAAGAAGCCGACGCCGATCGCCTACTACCATGAGACGGGAGGCATTGCGGCTGCGCTGTTCGCACGACAGGACAAGCTTTCCGGCCGTCCGGCGCAGATGGGAGCGGTGGGGCTGGGCGCCGGCGCCATACTTTGCCATCGCAAGCCGGGAGAAATCTGGACCTCCTACGAGATCGACACCGCCGTCGTGAAGGCAGCTTCCGACCCGGCATTGTTCGGCTTCGTCCCGCAATGCGGCAATGGCGATCCGATGATCATCGGCGATGCGCGCCTCAAGCTGGCCAAGGAGCCAGACGGAAAGTTCGACTACCTGCTCATCGACGCTTTCTCCTCCGATTCCATTCCGGCGCATCTGCTGACCGTGGAGGCGGTGGAGCTTTACCGCGACAAGCTTGCGAAGGACGGCATCCTCGTCATTCACATCTCCAACCGCTACATGGAACTGCGCAGCGTGGTCGCCGCGATTGCCGCCCAAACAGGAATGGCCGGGCGCGCGGGCAAGTTCATTCCGCCGCAATCCTTCAAGACAACGGAGCGCGTCTATCCAAGCGAAGTGGCGGTGCTCGCGCACAGCGAGGAGGCGCTTGCGTCAATCCTCGACGACCCGCGCTGGGAGAAGCTCGACGCCAAGGCGACCACGGCGTGGACCGACCAGTATTCGAACGTGCTGGCTGCCATCTTCCGGGCAATGTGACTTCTAGCGCCGCAAGATCGCCTTTAGAACGTCCCGCACGCCGATTGCGCCGATGAACTTGCCATCGGCGTCGAAAACCGCGACAGGTGCGGTTTGCGAACTGTGGATCGCCAGCATAACTGCCTTGAGCTGGGTTCCTGGCGTCGCCCAGTAAACCGCATTGGCGGCGTCGCCCGCCTTTTCGGCTTCCTCGCAGGCAACCCAGTCTATCGGCTTTCCGTTGCGCTCCGCCGCCAGCACTTTCTGGTCCTCGCCGATACGAAAACGCGTTGTCCTGCGCCGGTCGAGCCACACCCAGTCGTCACGATCCGGCTCCAGGTCGCGCCGGTCGCGCATGACGTTCCACGCCGTCAACACGCTGAGCGGATTCACATTGGCGATGAAGTCGCGGACATATTCATTGGCCGGCCGCAGGACGATGTCTTCGGGCGAACCGCTCTGCACGATCCGCCCGCCTTCCATGATCGTGATGCGGTTGCCGATCTTGAGCGCCTCCTCAAGGTCGTGACTGACGAAGAGGATGGTCTTGCGTAGCACGCTTTGCCATTCGAGCAGCGCATCCTGCAACTTGGTGCGGATGAGCGGGTCGAGCGCCGAGAATGGTTCGTCCATCAGCAGGATCGGCGCTTCCGTGGCGAAAGCGCGGGCAAGGCCGACGCGCTGCTGCATGCCGCCCGAAAGTTCGTGGACAAATTTCTCCGACCATTGCGACAAGTCGACAAGCTTCAGTTGCCGGTCGACCTTTTCCCGCCGCTCGGCAGCGCCCATTCCGGCAAGCTCCAGGCCCAGCCCGACATTCTCGCGCACCGTGCGCCAAGGCAACAGGCCGAATTGCTGGAACACCATGGCGACAGTGCCCTGCCGCACCTGCCGCAGCAATTCCGGCTTGCAGCTGACCACATCGACCATGCCGTCCTTGTGGCGAACCAGCACCGAGCCGCGCGCAACCTTGTTGAGGCCGTTGACCGCCCGCAGCAGCGTCGACTTGCCGGAGCCTGAAAGGCCCATCAGCACGCTGATCTCGCCTTCCTCTACGGCAAGGCTCGCATCTGCCGCGCCGAGCACCGTCCCGGTCTTGGCCAGGATCTCGTTGCGGGTGCAACCGGCATCGATCATTTTCAGCGCCTCGGCGGTGTTCTCGCCAAAGACGATGTCGACTTGCCTGAACTCGACGGCGACGCTCATGACGATGCCCCCGTGCGGATGCGGCTCATCCTGTCGAGGATGATGGCAAGCACCACGATCGCGAAACCTGCTTCAAGGCCGAGGGGAATGTTGACGGTGTTGAGTGCGCGAACCACCGGCTTGCCAAGCCCGTTGGCGCCGATCAGCGCGGCGATGACCACCATCGACAGCGACAGCATGATGCACTGCGTGAGGCCCGCCATGATCGTCGGCAGCGCCGACGGCAATTCGATCTTCCACAGCAACTGGCGAGGCGTCGCGCCAAAGGCGAGGCCGGCCTCGATCATCGGCTTGGGAACGCTGCGGATGCCCAGATACGTAAGGCGCACCGGTGTGGGGGCTGCGAATATCACGGTCACGATGAGGCCTGGCGCGAGGCCAAGGCCGAACAGGATCAGCACCGGGATGAGATAGACGAAGGTCGGCAGCGTCTGCATCAGGTCGAGGATCGGCTGGATGATCCGCCACGCCCGCTCGTTATGGCCGCACCAGATGCCAATGGGAACACCGATGGCCATGGACGCTGCCGCCGCGCCAACCACGAGAACCAGCGTCTCGACCGTCTCCTTCCAAAGTCCCTGGTTGAGGATGAACAGCAGACCCAGGGCAACGCCTACAGCCAGTTTCCAGCTTTTCTGGAGCCACCAGGCAAGGAGCGCCATGAGCAGGATCACGACAAGTGCCGGAATTGCGAGCATTCCGCCGATCATGGCATCGAGCACGATCTTCATCGTGTCTGCCAGGAAGTCGAAGAACCATTCGAAATTGTCGGTCAGGAGCTGGAAGAAATCCTTCCCCCAGCGCCCCACCGGGATCTTGTTCTGGCCGACCAGTGCGGAAACCGGATCCATCCCCCTCCCCCGGGTTCAAATGAAAAAGCCCCGCGCGCGTAGCGCGGGACCCTCAATCACATTCCAAGCGCCGACTTGACCGCCGCGACCGCATCGCCGCCGTCCATGGTCGTCACGCCCGCCAGCCACGGTCCGACCGCATCTGGATTGGCCTTGAGCCATTCGCTGGCGGCGACCTTGGGGTCCTTGCCGTCATTGAGGATAGCGCCCATGATCTCGTTTTCCATCTTCAGCGAGAAGACCATGTTCGAGAGCAACTTGCCGGCATTCGGGCATTCGCTCGTGTAGCCTGCCCGCACGTTTGTATGGACAGTGGCGCCGCCGAAATTCGGGCCGAAAACATCATCGCCGCCGGAAAGATAGGCCATTTCTATATTGGCGTTCATCGGGTGCGGTTCCCAGCCGAGGAACACGACATGCTCCTTGTTGCCGGCTGCCTTCTGCACTGCCGACAGCATGCCCGCTTCCGAGCTTTCGACCAGTTCGAATTCCTTGAGGCCGAACTTGTCGCCCGAGATCATGTCGAGGATGAGCCGGTTGCCGTCATTGCCTGCCTCGATGCCGTAGATCTTGCCGTCGAGCTGGTCCTTGAACTTGGCGATGTCCGCGAAGTCCTTGAGGCCCGCCTCATGCGTATGCTTGGGCACCGCGAGGGTGTACTTCGCGCCTTCAAGATTGGTGACGATCGTCTCGACCGACTTGTCCTCTAGGAACGGCTTGATGTCGGCTTCCATTGTCGGCATCCAGTTGCCCAGGAACACATCGATGTCCTTGTTCTTGAGCGACTGGTAGGTCACCGGTACCGAAAGCACCTGCACTTCGGGCGCATATCCGAGCGCCTCCAGGATGACCGAGGCCGTTGCCGTCGTGGCCGTGATGTCCGTCCAGCCCACGTCTGAAAAGCGTACCGCCTTACACGATTCCGGTTCGGCCGCGAAAGCAGGCGTGGCGCCGAGAATTGCCGCTATGACAAGCGGCGCGGTGAAGTATTTGAATTTCATTGCGTTCTCCTCTTGGTACGGGCGCCGTTGTGGCGTCCCCCGGACTTCGCGGCCGGTACGGACTTTCATTTTCAGCATTTCGCCCATTTACCCGCAAGGGAATAATCCTTATTTTGATTGATCAGTCAATCAATGCAAAGCGCGGCATGCGGAAATCGGACGTTACAACGGAGCGGCGTCAGTCGCTCATAGACGCGGCGATCCTGACCATCGGCGAGCAGGGTTCGCTGGACGTGACCGTGCGCGAAATCGCCAACCGGGCTGGTATGTCGACCGCGCTGGCCTTTCATTATTTCGGCGGCAAGGACGGCATCATCATCGAGACGATGCGGCATTTGCTGCGCGAATTCGCCATCGAAGTGCGCACCGGACTCAGCATTGCCGAAACGCCGCGGGCACGGCTCGAGACGATCATCCGCGCGAGTTTTTCACCGAGCCAGTTCGAAAAAACGACAATCGCTGCGTGGCTGGTCTTCTACCTGCACGCCTATTCCTCGGCGCCCGCGGCACGACTGCTTCAGGTCTACACGCGCAGGCTGAAAAGCAATCTGGTCGATGCGCTTTGCGCATTGATGGAACGCGAGCGGGCTTTGCTGGTGGCGGAAGGGCTGGCGGCGATGATCGACGGCTCGTATGTCCGCCATGCGCTGCGCCCGCAAGGTCCAGATGCCGGCGAGGCGATCGCCTCCTGCCTTGATTATCTCGAAACCCACTTCCCTCGTGGAGAAACACGATGAATGCCATCACGAAACCGGAAATCGCAGCACTTCTGCCGCAACTGTCGAATTTCATCGGCGGCGCCTTTGTCGCCGGATCAGGACCAGAGCAGGACGTAATCTATCCTGCCACGGGCGAGGTCCTAGCGAAAATCCGCTGGTCAACGCCGGCCGACGTGGATGCGGCTGTCGACGCCGCCCGGCAGGGTTTCGAGACCTGGCGCAAGACACCGCCCGCCGCCCGCGCCCGCGTACTTAACGCCGCGGCCCGCATCCTTCGCGAAAGGCTGGAGAAGATTGCAAGGCTTGAGACGCTGGATACCGGCAAACCGGTGCAGGAAACGCTCGCCGTCGACGTAACTTCGGGGGCCGACTGCCTTGAATACTTCGCGGCGCAGGCTGCCGTGTTGACTGGCGAATATGTCGGTTTTTCCGGCGACGAAGGCGATTGGGGCTACACACGGCGCGAACCGCTCGGCATTTGCGCAGGTGTGGGCGCCTGGAATTATCCGCTGCAGATCGCCTGCTGGAAATCGGCCCCGGCACTCGCCTGCGGCAACGCCTTCATCTTCAAGCCGGCGGAATCGACCCCGCTCTCGGCATTGGAACTCGCCCGCGCCTACAAGGATGCAGGCCTGCCCGACGGTGTCTTCAACATCGTGCAAGGCGACGGCAGCATCGGCGCCGCGCTGACCGCGCATCCCGACATCGCCAAGATTTCGCTCACCGGTTCCACCGCGACCGGCGTGCGCATCCTGCAGGGCGCGGCGGCAACGCTCAAGCATGTGACGCTTGAACTCGGCGGTAAGTCGCCCTTCATCGTCTTCGAGGACGCCGATCTCGATTCAGCCGTCGGCGGCGCGATGATCGCCAATTTCTATTCGACCGGACAGGTCTGTTCGAACGGTACCCGCGTCTTCGTCCATGAAAGCGTCAAGGACGAGTTCCTCAAGCGTCTCGTCGCGCGCACAAAGGCCATGAAGATCGGCGATCCGCTCGATCCGCAAACCAATATCGGCCCGCTGGTTTCCGCCGGGCATTTCGAGAAGGTCGCAGCCTATCTGGAGGCGGGAAAGCGGGATGCACGGCTGGTACATGGCGGCGGCATGCCAAAGGTGCAGGGTTTTGAGCATGGCTACTGGGTCGAGCCGGCGATCTTCGATGTCTCAGACGAGACGGTCTCGATCTGCACCGACGAAATTTTCGGCCCGGTAATGAGCGTCCTCACCTTCAAGGACGAGGATGAGGTAACGGCCCGAGCCAACGCAACGGCCTACGGTCTTTCGGCGGGCGTCTACACCAACGACATGGCGCGAGCGCACCGGATGATGGCGCGGTTGCAGGCCGGCACGTGCTGGATCAACACCTATAATTTCACGCCGGTGGAACTGCCGTTCGGTGGCTACAAGCGCTCGGGAATCGGGCGCGAGAACGGGCGATGGGCCATGGAGGCCTATTCGCAGGTCAAGAGCGTCTACGTCGCGATGGCCGCACCGCAATACCCTTATTGACCGGAGCGCGCTCGTGACCGGTGGCGTCGTCAATTCTGAATTTGCCGCGGATTTCGTGGTGGTCGGATCAGGCTCGGCCGGCTCGGCATTGGCCGCCCGCCTGAGCGAGGACCCGCGCAACACGGTCATCGTCATCGAATATGGCGGCACCGACATGGGGCCGCTAATCCAGATGCCGGCGGCGCTGTCCTATCCCATGAACATGCCGCTCTACGACTGGGGCTTCAAGACCGAGCCCGAGCCGAACCTTGGCGGGCGCATGATGGCGACGCCGCGCGGCAAGGTCATCGGCGGTTCGTCCTCGGTCAACGGGATGGTCTATGTGCGCGGCCATGCGCGCGACTTCGACCATTGGGCGCAGGAAGGCGCCAATGGCTGGTCCTATGCCGACGTGCTTCCCTATTTCCAGCGGATGGAGAATTCGCATGGCGGCAGCGTCGTCGGGCGCGGCGACAGCGGGCCGCTGCACATCCAGCGCGGGCCCAGGACCAATCCCCTGTTCCACGCTTTCGTTGAGGCGGGCAGGCAGGCCGGATTCGAGACCACGGACGACTATAACGGGCTGAAGCAGGAAGGCTTCGGCGCAATGGAGCAGACGATCCACAAGGGCCGCCGCTGGTCCGCCGCCAACGCCTATCTCAAGCCTGCCCTGAAGCGGCCGAACGTGACGCTGGTGCGCGCGCTGGCGACGAAGGTGGAAATCAGGGATGGCCGGGCAACCGGTGTCGAGATCATGCGCGGCGATCGGCGCGAGGTCATCGAGGCGCGGCGCGAAGTCATCATTTCCGCCTCGTCGATCAACTCCCCCAAGCTTCTGATGCTGTCGGGCATCGGCCCCGCAAGGCATTTGAAGGAACACGGCATCGATGTCGTCGCCGACCGTCCCGGCGTCGGGGCCAACCTGCAGGACCATCTCGAACTCTACATCCAGATGGAATGCCTGCAGCCGATCACGCTCTATTCGAAGCTGAACCTGTTTTCCAAGGCGCGGATCGGCCTTGAATGGCTGCTGTTCAAGACCGGCGACGGCGCGACGAACCATTTCGAAAGCGCGGCCTTCGTGCGCTCGAGGGCAGGCGTCGAGTATCCGGACATCCAGTACCATTTCCTTCCCGTGGCCATCCGCTACGACGGCAAGGCCGCCGCCAAGTCACACGGGTTTCAGGCACATGTCGGGCCGATGCGCTCGAAATCGCGCGGCGAGATCAGGCTGAAGAGCGCCGATCCGCGGCAAGCGCCCTCGATCCGGTTCAACTACATGAGCCACGCCGACGACTGGACGGACTTCCGCCACGCGATCCGTCTGACACGCGAGATTTTCGGCCAGCCGGCCTTCGAGCCTATCGGGGCCGCGAAATCATGCCCGGTGCCGATGTGCAGTCGGACGCCGAACTGGATGCCCATGTCCGCGACCATGCCGAGAGCGCCTATCATCCGTGCGGCACCTGCCGGATGGGCCGGGCCGACGATCCGCGTTCGGTCGTCGATCCGCAACTCAACGTGATCGGCGTGGAGCGTCTGCGCGTCGCCGACAGCTCGATTTTTCCGCAGATCACCAATGGCAATCTGAACGCGCCTTCGATCATGACCGGCGAAAAAGCCGCCGATCATGTGCTTGGACGCGATCCATTGCCCAGGTCCAACCTCGAGCCCTGGATCAACCCGCGCTGGCGCGAGAGCGACCGGTAGTCATACGTCCGCGAATTCCGGCTGGCGCGTATTGGCAACCGGCGCCGGGCTGCGATAAGGCGCCCGCAATGCCCCTGCACCCGGCCGCTCGAACAGCGCGTCACGTTCGGCTTCGGTGGAGGTGAATACCGGATAGCGTGTGGCGACACGTTCGCGGATATGCTCCATTTCGCCGACCATCAATGCGATCGGTCGCTTCAAGGTCGGGTATGGCCGGGGCTCGGTCACCGGGACGAAATTGAAGATCCGCTGATAGAATGCCTCGTGCTCCACCCGCACCGTGGCAAGGCACTTGACCGCGTTGAAGTACTCCGCGGCCATGCATGCGATGCGCACTGTGAGGTAGGGCAGTTCCGGATGAAGTCGCGAGGCAGTTCGCGAAACGACGAGGCGTGTGGGGTCCACCACCGTCATTCCGCTTTCGACGATCGGGCTCACGATATCGGGAAAAACATCAAGTGCCGGGCCCTTGCGGCTTGCCTTGGAGATGACATGGAAGCGGATCGCGCTCACGAGTTCCCCGGCAAAGCGAACGCCGAAGATCCAGCAATTGTCCATGTCGTCATAATCATCCCGGAAGCGCATTTCCGGGTTCGGATCGATCGCACCCTCGGCCAGATAGGCTTGGTAGCGCAATGCGAAGATTTCGTCCCTGTCCTTGTCGTCAGTGACTTTGTGGTAGGTGACTTCGGTAAGAGCAAGACTCAGCCGAGACGAAAGAGAGCTGACGCCCTCCGCCTGATGCAATCCCATCATGTTCCCCGTTAGTCCGCCCCACGCGGCCCTGAGGAACACAGTTAATGAAATGTTAACGGGTGTAAAGTCGGCGAAGGCAACTCGCCGCCCAAATGACGGTTAAGTTTGCGACTATGGTTAATTTGATAAAATTTTAATCGAATTGTGCCGGATTTCGCGTCAGGCGGTCGTCCGGACCTTTTTCCGCGAAACTGGCTGCGGGTTCTGTGCACTGAGCAGGGTAACGATGTCGTCTTGCGGCATTGCCCGGCCGAAGAGATAGCCCTGCATCTCGTCGACATGTACCTTCTCGGTCAGAATCTGCATCTGCTCGCTGGTCTCAACACCTTCGATGGTGATCGACAGCCCCAGTTCCTTGGCCAGATGCGTTACGCCGGACAGAAGCACCAGCGAGCGTTCGTCGTCATGAATGTTTTCGATGAACGACCGGTCGATCTTGACCTTGTCGAGCGGCAGCGCGTGCAGATAGCTGAGCGACGAGAATCCGGTGCCGAAATCGTCGAGCGAGATCCGCACGCCAAGTTTCGCAAGCTTCGAAAGCACCGCGGTCGTCTCGTCGACATTGCCGAGCATGGCCGATTCGGTCACCTCGATCTCGAGGCGGCGCGGATCGAGCCCGCTCTTGGCCAGCGCCGCCGACACGATGGCGCACACATCGGACTGCTGGAACTGCAGCGAAGAAACGTTTACCGCTACCGACACGTTTCCGGGCCAGGAGGCGCAGGCGCGGGTTGCCTGCTCCAATACATGCTTGCCGATTTGCGAGATGATGCCGATTTCCTCGGCGATCGGAATGAATACCGCCGGCGATATGGTGCCGCGCTCCGGGTGATGCCAGCGAAGCAGCGCCTCGCAGGTCTTGATCCGGTTCTCGCGGATGCTGACCAGCGGCTGGTAGTTGATCTGCAACTGGCCCCGCTCGATCGCACGGCGAAGTTCGTTCTCCAGCGCACGGCGGTCGCGGATCACGTCGCCAAGTTCGTCCGAATAGAAGGAATGGCAACCGCGGCCCCGGTTCTTCGCGTCATAGAGTGCGACGTCGGATACCTTGAGCAGGTGGTTGTAGTCGTTTCCGTTCGCGGGGCATTGCGCGATGCCGATGCTGGCGCCGACGCTGAGATTGTTGCCGTCGATCACCATCGGCTTGGTGATTTCCTCGATCAGCAGTTCGGCGAAGGCGCTGCACTCCTTGCGGCGCATCTTGCCCGGAACCACGATCACGAATTCGTCGCCACCGAACCGGCAAACCATGCCCTTTTCCGGCATGCGCGAGCGCATCCGCAGCGCCACCGAGCACAGGAGTTTGTCGCCGATCGTGTGTCCGAGCGAATCGTTGACGTCCTTGAAGTTGTCGAGATCGACGAAGAATATGCTGCAAGGCGCAAGACCGTCGCCTTCCTGCAGGACACGGTTGATCTCGAGCGCGAAGAAGCGGCGGTTGGGAAGATGGGTCAGCGGATCGAAGCTGGCAAGCTTGCGGATTTCCTGCTCGGAACTGATCCGTTCGGTCACGTCCTCCAGAACGAAGACGCCGCCGCCATTGTGCGTCGGATTGTAGTTGCTTTCGACGATCAACCCGTCCTGCAGCACATGCTTGAACCGCGATGGCCGCTTCTCGGCGAGGCAACGGCGTGAATACCTTTTCGAGCGAAATCGATCGGCTTTCCGTGCCGTCGGGCGAAGTCGTCAGGTCCGGCAGCACATCTGCCTTGCGGTTTACGACCTGCGTACCCGGCTTCAGGCCGGCAAGCGGAGCAAAGCGGGCATTGGCCACGACGAACGTTCCGTCGGCGTCCATCAGCGCGAGGCCGTGTGAAACGTTGCGCAATGCAATGTCGAAGCGTTCGGCGATCGTCTTGTTTTCAAGCGCCGTCAGAACCGCATTCGTAAGCATGGTGCGAAGGCGCGCGGCAATCGACGTTAGCGCAACGAAGAACGGAATGAGCATCATGCCAAGCAGGGCGTGGTAGATGTCGCCGAACAGGATCAGTCCCAGGACCATCGGCACCGAAACCACCAGAACCTGGCTCTGGACGATGCTGGCATTGGCAAAATTGCGCCCGGAAATGCCGATGACATATGCCATCGTCATGGAAATCGCGAACAGGTGGACGACGCCGTCGGAATGGCGGGCAAAGACCAGGAAGTCGAAAACACCCATCAGGCCGACAAAGGCCGCGCCCCACAGCGAATAGCGCCACTCCCAAAGCGGATAGTCCTCGCGGCGCATGCCCCGCATTTACGGCCTTGTGGAAGTGGGAAAACGAGACGAGCCGAATCGCGCCGATGATCAGCAGGATGCCGATCATGACAAGAAGTACCGGTCGAAAGTGCGGTACCAGATCGCGCCAAGCGACAGGAAGACCGCCAGCTTCCCGACGAGAAGGGCCTTCGGGTCGTCATAGAGCGCGCGCACGGACGATTCGTAAACCGGTCCGGCAAGCACGTCAGCCGAGACGCTGCTCGTATCCTTGAACGACAGTTTCATTAACGACCCGAATGTGCCTCGCCCCAGCCCGCGACCATGGAAGGAAACGTTTGCATATTGGTTAACTCCCGGCATATCTGTGTACGAAATTTCAATATTGTCGCGCATCCCTTGGCGCCACCGGTCCGCAGAAGGCCATTGCCCTGCATCCGTCAATGAATCTACTGTAGGTAACGTCGGCTTTCGGGGGGAGGCTTGGCAGTCCGCATCAGGCTAAGCAATATGGAAACGCTCTCGAAAATTCCGTTGTTCAAGGATCTTCCGACCGCCGAGTCCGAGCGGTTTGCGCGCAGCTGCATCTGGAAGGAATATGACGCGAACGAACTCGTGATCGACGTCGATGACGAGACGAACGACGTTCGCTTCATCCTCACCGGAAAAGTACGCATTATCATGCGGATAGCCGTGGGCAAGGAAGTGATTCTCGGCGAAATGGGCGAGGGAGAATTCTTTGGCGAGATTGCAGCGATAGACGGCAATACGCGCTCGGCAAACGTCACGGCGCTGACCCGTTCGCGCATCTGCATCATGCCGCAGCGGATCTTTCTCGAAGTGCTTCGCACGCATCCCGAGATTTCGATGTTCGTGCTGAAATTGTTCGCTGCCAGAGTGCGCGCGCTCAATGCACGGCTAGGCGAGCATTCGTTTCTTCAGGCCAAGCACAGGCTCTACGCGGAACTTTTGCGGCTATCGCGCCCGCGTATCGGAAACGCGGTCGCAGCGCTCGATCAGCCCGCCGCCGATCCAGCGCGAACTGGCCGAGCGCATCGGTTCGCGGCGTGAGGTGGTATCGCGCGAGTTGAACCAGCTCGAACGCGAGGGACACGTCCAGAAGGCGCGGGGCGCCCTTGTCCTTGTCCATGTCAACGAATTGCAGCGGCGTATTTCGGAAGCCCTGGAAGAATAAGCCGGCTCAGGCAGCCCGCAGCGTTTCCACCAGCTTTGCCCAGTAGGATGCACCGTAGGGTATTGCCTCGTCGTTGAAGTCGTAGCGCGGCGTGTGCAGGCCGTGCGTGTCGCCATTGCCCATGAAGATGAAGGCGCCGGGCCGGGCTTCGAGCATGTAGGAAAAATCCTCGCCGCCCAGCGTTGGCGGCATCTGCACGTCCACCCTGTCGCCGCCGGATATGGCGCGGGCAATTTCGGCCGCCTTTTCCGTCTGTTCGGCATGGTTGAACGTGACCGGATAGGTCGGAAAATGATCGAACACCACTTCCACTCCCGCCATGGCGGCAATCGCCTCGGCAACCTCCCTCAGTCGGCGGCCGGTGAAGGCGCGCGTCTCGGCGGTGAGCGTGCGAAAGGTGCCGTTCAGAAATGCAGCGTCGGGAATGACATTGTGGGTCTTGCCGGCATGGAACTGGGTGACCGACACGACCACGCTGTCCACCGGGTCGGTCTGTCGGGAAACGATGGTCTGGGCTGCCACGACGAACTGTGCGGCGGCGGAAACCGGATCGATGCAAAGATGCGGCATGGCAGCGTGCCCGCCGCGCCCGCGGAAGGTGATCTCGAATTCGTCGGTCGAAGCCATGATCGGGCCCGGACGCATGGCAAAATGGCCCACCGGCAGTCCCGGCAGATTGTGCATGCCGTAGACCTCGGCGATGTTGAAGCGGTCCATCATTCCGTCCTCGACCATGGCGCGGCCACCAGCCCCGCCTTCTTCGGCCGGCTGGAAGATCACCACGGCATCGCCGGAAAAATTCCGGGTTTCAGCAAGGTAGCGCGCGGCGCCCAGCAGCATCGCCGTGTGCCCGTCATGGCCGCAGGCATGCATCAGGCCCGGATTCTTCGAAGCCCACGGCTTGCCGCTCTCTTCCGTGATCGGCAGCGCATCCATGTCGGCGCGCAGCCCGATGGCCCCGCCCGCCCCCGGCCTGCCGCCCTTGATGACACCGACGACGCCGGTGCGGCCGATTCCCTCGACAACCTCGTCGCAACCAAACTGGCGCAGCAGTGCCGCCACCTTGGCGGCAGTGCGCTTCACGTCGTAGAGCAGTTCAGGGTCGCAATGGAAATCGCGGCGCCAGGCCGCAATGTCGTCGTGAAGTTCTGCCATCCGGTTGATGACGGGCATGATCGCTCCATAACAAGTCGCGTTTGCAGGTTGAAGCCTGGATGTGTCGGCGAAACACTGGACTGACTGGCCGATCTTTGCCAATACCGGCCAGCATCAAACCTCATTGATATCGAAATGCTCGAACCAAGTACAGGCAAGGCTCCGCGCTACACATTGACGCCGCTTGGCATTTGGCGGCGTTTCCGTGCGTTGCGGGTCTGCATCCTTTTTTTGGCGGTCGCGGCCATATTGCCATCGGCGTCATTGGCACAGGTCGCAAAACCCCAGACCCGCTTGCCTTCCATCGTCATCGACAGGCAGACCGGTTCGGTACTGCTGGAAAACCGCGCGTTCGACCGTTGGTATCCCGCTTCCCTGACCAAGCTCATGACGATTTATGTGACGTTGCGCGCGCTCACTGCCGGCGAGATCGCTCCCGGCTCGCCCGTGACGGTTTCTCAGAAAGCGGCAAGGGAGCAGCCTTCGAAAATGTTCTATGCGCCCGGCACGCAATTGCGATTCGATACCGCGCTGAAAATTCTTATCGTCAAGAGCGCCAATGACGTCGCCATGGCGATCGCAGAATCCGTGGCAGGGTCCGAGGCGGCTTTCGTCGCGCGGATGAATGCCGAAGCCGCACGGATCGGAATGACAGACAGCCAGTTCGCCAATCCGAACGGACTGCACGATCCGGCGCAATACACCTCGGCCCGCGACATGGCGCTGCTGGCGCGGCAGATCGTTGAGGAATTCCCGCAATACGCGCCTTATTTCGCCATCCCTGCCATCAAGGCCGGCGAAAAGGTGGAGCATTCCTACAATCTACTGCTGGAGCGCTTTGCCGGCGCGGACGGGCTGAAGACCGGATTCGTCTGCGCTTCCGGCTACAACATGGTTGCAAGCGCCACGCGGGGCGGACGGCAGGTGATCGCCGTCGTGTTCGGCACCAATTCGCAGACCGACCGGGCGGTGGAGGCGGCGCAGCTGCTTTTGCAAGGCTTCGAACAGCAGGGGGGCCCCTCCATAGAAACCCATGTTTCGGGCAAGCCGCCCGTGGCGCCCAAAAGCCAGAGATCGAAAATGTGCTCCGAAGCCGCGCTGAAGGCCCGCTATGACCCGGCGCCAGGCGATGTGGTGATCAAGTCGCAAATTCTTTCGCCCCGCACGCCCGGCAGGCCTGTGGCCGTTTCCACCGGCGGCATCGACGCCCCGCCAAGCGCGGCGGTGCTGCAGGCCGCGCAGGCTGCTGCCGACAAGGCGGCGCAACCTCGGCCGCAAAGAGCACGGCGAAGGGCACGATCCCGATACCCACGCGCCGCCCGGCCTACAACCCTGCCGCATCGGTCTCGCAATGACGGCGGGAGCACCGTGTTCCCGTTCATGTCGTCACCGGATTTCTGGGCAGCGGCAAGACGACGCTGCTCAACGACATCCTGCATCATGACGGCTTCGCGCGGACTGCGATCATCATCAACGAGTTTGGCGAGACCGGCCTCGACCACCTCTTCATCGAGGGAAGGGAGGACGGCATTGTCGAACTTTCCAATGGCTGCCTGTGCTGCACGATCCGCGGCGAACTCGCCACGACCCTCGACGCCCTGCCGGCCGGCAGGATGGATCGCGTCATCGTCGAGACCACCGGGCTTGCCGATCCGGTTCCTGTTTTGCAGGCGATCATCTCAAACCCCGCTGTCGCGGCCCGTTACGAGGCTGCAACGCTGGTGACGATCGCGGACGCGCTCGAATCTGCCGCGCCAGCTGGCCAGCTCACCGCGAAGCGCGCATGCAGGTCTCGCTCGCCGATCTTCTTGTCGTGACAAAGCTCGACATGGTTCCGGCGGATCAGCGCGACAGCGCGGCGCGACGAGATCGTCACTTTGCTTCGCGCCCTCAACCCGGCAGCACCCGTCGCAATGCGCGACGCGGTTCCATTGTCGCCAGCCCTTTTCGACCTTGCGGCCCCTGCCGCCCGCGAAATCGCGCAGCCTGCAGGCCATCACCACCATCATCACGACGTCAACCGTCACGGCGACACGATCCGTTCCGTGGTCTTGCAAACGGACAGGCCAATGCCGCGCGGGGCGGCCGAAATGTTTTGCGAGCTGATGACGTCGGCGCATGGCGACCATTTGCTGCGGCTCAAGGGGCTGGTTGCAATCGAGGGAGAACCCGGCCCGCTGCTGGTCCATGCCATTCACGGCGTCATGCACGAGCCGCGGCAACTGTTGCAATGGCCGGGCGGCATGGCCGGAACCCGTGTCGTCGTGATCCTCGATGGCCTTGACCCGGCATTCGTCGAAAGGCTTTTCGCCGGCTTTGCCAATATCGCCCTGCCCGACACGCCCGACCGCGACGCGCTTGTCGGCAATCCGCTCGCGATCCCCGGCTACAGTGCCTGACCACCCCTCTCGATCAGGAAGCGCCGAACCCCGCCGCTTTCGGCGGCATCCAGCAGGACGTGGCCATCTTCCCGGCAGAAATTGGGTATGTCGATGCTGCTCAGCGGATCGGTCGCCTCCACAATCAATCGGCTGCCCGGCTGCATGGTTCGCAAGGCCTTGCGGGTGCGAAGCACCGGCATCGGGCATTTCAGGCCGCGAAGGTCGAGATGCAGTAGCTTGTCCAAGTCGTGCTCCGCTGTTTGCAGCGGACCTTCAGCCAAGTCGGCCCCGTGCTTCAAGGCCACACTTGCCCGATAAGTGTTCGCGGCGCATGTTTTGTAGCGAAAGGATGATCAAATGGACAAGCGCGCGCAGGAAGTCACCGATTTCTGGCTGGGGTTGGGCCCGAAGGCCTGGTTCGCCCGCGACGATGCGGTCGATGCACAAATCAGGGAGAAATTCGCTTCACTTCATGCGGAAGCAGCAGAGGGCAGGCTCGACCACTGGATGCAGCACGCCGGCGAATGCGTGGCGTTGGTGATCGTACTCGACCAGTTTTCCAGAAACATGTTTCGGGGCAGGCCGGAGGCATTTGCCTGTGATGCGCATGCCCTTGCCGTGGCGAACCAGGCCATTGCCTCGGGATTTCATCTCGATGTCGAAAGCAGCCTGGGGGACTTTTTCTTCATGCCGTTGATGCACAGCGAGAGCGTGCTCGACCAAAGGCGTTGCGTGGCGCTGATGCACGCCTTTTCCAACGCCGATTCACTGCATTTTGCAAGGCTGCATCTGCACATCATCGAACGTTTCGGCCGCTTTCCGCACCGCAATCTCGTACTCGGGCGGAACAACCACGCCGGCCGAAGCCTCATATCTTGAAGGCGGCGGCTTCAGCGCCTGAGAGCGTCTGTTTTGTTGCTTTAATACAGGCAACAACGCTTTCTTAAGCACGTTGTGCCAAGCCTGTTGCTGCGCATTTGCGGAGCCGCGTCCTTTGTCCGACATGTTCCAATCAATCCATGGGCAGATCTTTACGCGCGGCCTCACGGCCCGCGCGGGTCGCTCGGGCACGCGCCCCCGGGATCAAGGCATGATCACGCTATTGGGCAATCGCGGCGCCATACGGCAGGACATCCACTCCGTTTCCACCGGCACGATTGATTCCAGCCGCTGGACCCTCAGCGACTGCCCGCAGCTCATGGATCCGGCGCAGAGCGCTGCAATCAGCGACCTTGCCAGGCGCGCGGGCGGCCGAAACATCTTTTTCGAGACCGAGTTCCAGGCCGCGGCTGCCGGACGCATCGGTTCGCCGGGCCGGCGCATGCTGATGCTGACCGAGCGGTTGGGCGAGGAAGACAGGCTGCAATTTGCGCTGCCGTACTGCGAAGAAAAGATGGGATTTCCGCGCGTTGCGGTTCGGCGCGCATTTTCCCATCCGTTCGCGCCGCTTTCGCTTCCCCTAATCGACAAGGCGGACGCAGACGAGGCCTTGAGCCGTTTTGCCGCCTTGTTTGCGGAACTCGATTGGCGCCAACCGCTGGTGTTCGAGGACTTTCCCGATCGACGACAAGTTTGGGAATGCTGATGCTCGACGCGCTCGGCCGGCAAGGCTTCGGCGTCGAGACGCTGCAGCCCAAGGGGCGGGCGGGCCTCCTGCCCCAGAGTAGCGGGCGCCAAGGCAGTCGTGAGTTCTCACCGCCGCAGGCGGATTGCCAGGCTGGAGCGAAGGCTCGAGGAGAACGGCAAGGTCGGAGTTCGAACGGGCCGAACGCCTGTGGGACATCCTGCTGCGTTTCGAGGAATTTCTGGTCCTCGAGACCCGAGGCTGGAAGGGCCGGAAGGGAAGTTCGATCCACGTCATCCGCAAGACCGCCGCATTTGCCCGTCAGGCGGTCGGCGAGCTCGCCGCGCAGGGCCGGGCCGTCATCTACACGCTGCGGCTCGATGGCAACGCGATTGCCTCGCTCATCATGCTGCGCTCGGCGAACCGGTACTACCCCTGGAAGATCGCCTTTGACGAGCAATGGGGCGCCTATTCGCCGGGAACCCAGTTGATGCTACGGGCAACGCGGCAGCTTCTTGCCATGCCCGGGTTCGAATTTGCCGATTCGCTGGCGCGCGAAACCAGCTGGATCGATCCGCTCTGGCCTTACAAATTCCGGCTGGCGACGGTGATCGTCGCCGCGCCCGCGACAGTCCGCGCAGCGCATCGTCGCCGCGCTGAACCGAACAGAGTTGGCGCGCCGGCTCGCCCGTCGCATCATTTCGCAGGGGAAGCTGCTACGCCTCCGCCGCCTCCTGCCGGGCAACGATCGCGAAAAATCCGCCGAATGACCTTTCCGGTCGTCGTCAACGGTATCTCCGCCACGAACTCCATCTCGCGCGGATAGATGTTGGCCGCCATCCGCGCCTTTACGTGGCGTCGGATCTCTTCCTGCAAGGCTTCCGATCCCTCGCACGCCATCTGCAAGCACGACATAGAGCTTGACGATCTCCGTGCGCAGCGCATCGGGCTTGCCGACGGCGGCGGCAAGCTTGACGGCGGGTGCGATACCGCGCAGTCCTCGATCTCGCCCGGCCCCACCCGGTAGCCGGCCGAATTGATGATGTCGTCGTCCCGGCCGACGAAATGATAGTAGCCGTCAGCGTCCATCACGCACTGGTCGCCGGTCGTCATCCAGTCGCCGATGAATTTCCTTGCGGTCGCTTCTTCGTCTTCGAAATAGCCGAGGAACATCACCGGATCGGGCCGCAGCACCGCCACTTCGCCCGTCTTCGCCCGGTGCGCAGATGCTCCCGTCATGCCGGATCACCGCAACCGTGTGGCCCGGCACCGGCTTGCCGATGGCGCCCGGCCGGGTAACTCCGAGCGCGGCGCAGGAAGAAAGACCAGATTGCACTCCGTCTGGCCGTAGAATTCGTTGATCTCAAGGCCCAGCGCCTGCCGTGCCCATTCGAAGGTGTCGCGACCAAGGCTTTCGCCGCCCGAACCGATCGTTCGAAGCGACAGCGGCATGGCGCTGCGCCGGGTTCTCGACCGTTTTCATCAGCCGCAGCGCCGTCGGCGGAATGAAGGCGTTGCGCACCTTCATCTCGCTCATCAGCCGGAATGCGAGTTCGGGATCGAACCGCTCCAGCCCGCCATGAATGACCGGAACGCCAAGCAGCAGGCACGGCAGCAGTATGTTGAGGAGCCCGCCTGCCCAGGCCCAGTCGGCAGGTGTCCATGCGATATCGCCCGGCTGCGGCAGCCATTCATGGTGGAACTGGACGCCCGGAACATGCCCGAGCAACACGCGGTGGCCGTGCAGCGCGCCCTTGGCCGGCCCCGTCGTGCCGGAAGTGAAGATGATCAGCGCCGGTGTGTCGGGGCCGGTATCGGAAGGCGTGAAGTCAGCATCTGCCTGCGCAAGCGCCGCGGCAAAACCGGTTGCACCTTGCGGCATGCGCATCGACAACGATGATTTCCCGCAGGTCCGGCAGTTCGTGCCGGACCGATTGGATTTTTTCGAAGCCCTCCGCCGTGGTGACGACGACCTTCACGCCGGCGCGCGCCAGCCTGTAGCGGATGGCATCAGCGGCGAAGAGGCGGGCCAGCGGCACCGCGATCAGCCCCGCCTTGTAGATGGCGAGGTGACTGACAACCGTCTCCACGCTTTGCGGCAGGATGATGCCGCAGCGGTCGCCGGGCGCAAGCCCGCTTCGTGTCAGATGATTGGCCAGGCGGTTGGAAAGATCCAGCAGTTCGCCATAGGTGGTGTCCTGTGGCTCCCCACCGGGAATGAAACGGCGCAACGCAACCCTGCCGGGTTCACGCCGGGCCCATTCGTCGCAGCAGGCGACGCCGATGTTGAACCGCGAGGGAATTTCCCAGCGGAAATCCTCGCGAACCTGTTCATATGTTGCGGCAAGGGGGAGCATGCCCCACACTTTCAACATGCTGAAGCGCGAGGCAAGCCCCTTGCAGGTTTGCAGTTGCGCTTTTTCGAGCGCAGCACGACGCGGCGGTAGCGCCCGGGGCTGCGAGGACGCCTGTGCCCTCAGCGCATGCCGGCGTCGACGATGATGCTTTGCTTGGTAATCATGCGGCTATCGTCCGAGGCAAGAAACAGCGCCGCCCGGGCAATGTCGCTGCCGTCCAGCACCTTGCGGATGATCTGCCGCTCGACCATTGCCGCCACCGACGCTTCACTCGGATACCATAGCTGGCGCTGGCGCTGTGTCATCACGGCGCCCGGCTCGATTGCGTTGACTCGGATGTTGTCGGCGCCAAAGGCGCGGGCCAGCGCATGGGTCAGGCCGATAATGGCTGCCTTCGCCGTGGCATATGGCGCCATTTCGTCCGTGCCGATCCGCCAGGCGATCGAAGACAAATTGATGATCGACCCGCCACCCAGTTCCTTCATGCCCGGATGAACCGCCTGTGCCGCGAAGAAATGCGGCCGCAAGTTTATCGCCTGTGACAGGTCCCAATCCTCGACACTCACTTCGGCTATCGCCTCGCGCTTGTCGTTGGCGGCATTGTTGACGAGCACTCCGACCGGGCCATGCGCGGCGATGATCTCGCCGATCCTCGCCTTGAGGGCGGCGATGTCGGTAATGTCGCAATGGCTGAAAACCGGCTTCTCGCCCCGGCAATCCGCGATCAACGAGGTCGCTGCATCGTCCTGGATGTCGAGGAAGGCAACACGGGCGCCTTGCGCGGCAAACGCCCGCACCATGTCGGCCCCGATGCCGGAAGCTCCGCCGGTGATCAGCACCAGCCGGCCCGTCAGGTCGCGATAGACAGCGTTTGTCATGAGCGGCTCCATTGGCGACGATTCCCGGCCCGCACGATTAGCACGGAGAAGGATTGTGCGACAGGATCGCCGGATATTCCTGAGGATGCGAGGCCAGCCTGACACACTGCCTTCTTGTTAGTCGGATATTGCAACAATTGCCGGTTTGGGCATGACCTAGCGTCACCCGTCGTCCAGCGGGTTGGCCGGGTGCAATTCGTGAAATCCGGGCGTTGAGCACGACATGCAGGTGGGCGAACTTCTCAAGCGGATGGACTCTGGGGATCGCCGACGACACGATCGTGCAGTACTCGACCGACAACGGCCCGCATTTCAACACTTGGCCGGATGCGGGAAATACCCCCTTCCGCAGCGAGAAGAACTCGAACTGGGAAGGCGCCTACCGCGTTCCGGCCTTCATCCGCTGGCCCGCAAGTTTCCGGCAGGAACAACGCTCAACGGGATTGTTTCGCACCAGGACTGGCTGCTGGACAGGCCGTTCATCATCTTCGGCACGACAGCCATAGCCTCGAAGTTCCTGAACCCATTGGTCGAGCTCCCGCCGAGCCAGACGCCCGGTTCCTTCAACCTTGATGCGGTGAAGAAGCAGATCGAGTCGCTCGCCGCCCGCGAAAACTGAGTGGCGCAAAAACTGTTGCTAATGAACGGGGGCCTTTGCGGCCCCCTTTTTTCCGGTTCCGGTTCTCTTTTCCTGAACATTGGCCTCTTGTACGTTAGAAATCGTCAGATGCGTCAATTCGCGACCGGAAGCCCGCCTTGATCACGGATATCGACCACTATTTTTCGAAGGGCTGCGGACGTTGCAGGCGGTTTGACACGCCGGACTGCTCGACGCGGCAATGGGCAAAGGGCCTTGCTGGTTTGCGGCGCATTTGTCTTGACGCGGTGCTGGTGGAAACCGTGAAGTGGGGCCATCCATGCTACATGCATGCAGGCCGCAACATTGTCATCATCGGCGCGTTTCGCGGCGATTTTCGCATCACTTTCTTCAACGCGGCGCTGTTGACGGACCCCCACGGCGTCCTGGAGAAGCAAGGCCCCAACACACGCCATCGCGACATGATCCGTTTCGCGGACAATGCCCAGGTGGAGGCGATGGCGCCGGTGATCACAACCTATCTCAAGGAGGCGGCGGACTATGCAGAAGCAGGCATTCTTCCGCCTAAGGACGAGGGCGAAGTCGATCTTCCGGGCGAGTTGCAGGACGCGCTGGACGCCGACCCGGAACTTGGCGGGGCGTTTCATCGGCTGACGCCCGGACGGCAGAAAAGCTACGTCATCTCTCTCGTTTCCGCGAAGACTGCCGCAACGGAGTTTCTCGCATCGAAAAACTCCGGCCCAAGATCATGTACGGAAAAGGCGCCAACGAGCGATAGGCTCAAGTCTTGCCTTTGCGTTCAGCTTGCAAGGGCAAGCACGGGACCTTCCAACAGATCCATCAGCACGCCGAAATATCCCTCCGAACGCGCCGGCTGGTCGGTTTGCGAGGTGATCGCGACTGCCAAACGCCGTTCCGGATGCGCCGCGATGATTTGTCCGCCATAGCCGCGCCCCAGCACGAAGCCCGTTTGCGAGACAAACCAGCCGTAACCATAGCCGAGCCCGGAAAACGGCGAATAGGTGCGGACAACCATCGATTGCTCGATCCATTCGGGCGCAATTACCTGCCGCCCTTCATACATGCCGCCGTCGCGAACCATCATGGCAATGCGCAGCATCGCCTTGGGGGTCAGCGCCATCTCGTTGCCGCCGAGAAAGAATCCCTGCGGATCGCGGGTCCAGGGCGGTATCTCGATGCCCAGCGGCTCGCCTATCCTTTCGACCGCGATATCGCGAAGGCTGCGGCCCGCCGCGACCGCGATCGCCGCCCCCAGCACATGCGTAGTGCCGGTCGAGTAGATCATGCGGCCGCCCGGGCGGTCGATCATCTCGCGGCTGAGCACATCCGCAACCCAGTTGCGTGATTCGATCCATTTTCCGTAGTTGGTGCCGGAGGTTGGCTCGAGCCCGGCGCGCAGCGTGACGAGATCTTCCATCGTCAGGCCACCGACATCGCTATTGGCACGCCGCGGTATCAGCATGGGCGCGACCTGGCGCAGGCTGGCATCGACTCCGGTAATTTCCCCGCGGCTGATTGCCGTTCCAAGCAACAAAGCGACGATGCTCTTCGAGCAGGACTTGATGTTTGCGGGCGTGTCGAGACCGCCACCGCGCAGTACACGCTCGACGACGACATCATTGCCGACCATGACCTGGATCGAATGCAGTTGGGGCATCGCCGACAGCGCCGCATCGATATCCGCGGGTTCTTGTGCGGCGGCAAAGCCCGTGCTTCGCAGGCTGATACCGGCGGTCAGGCCAATCGTGAACTGGCGGCGTGTCAACATTTTCACCTCTTGCTTGAAGACCTTGTCAGCAAGGCGGCAATGGAAAAATTTCCCCGCTATTGGATGCGAGCCGGTGGCGCCAGTGCACGCAATGCCTGGCCTCCGACCGCCTGCCCCGTGCTGGCCGAAATCTGCGCTGCCTTGCCGATCGCCACGGCCCACCAGCCGTCGTCGAGGCTGACCTGCGGGGCTGCACCGTTTGCCACCACATCCATGAAGCCGCGATGCTGATAGTAGGTGGAGCCGTTGTGGTCTCCGGCAGCCAGCAGCAACGGGTCGACCGGAACGTCCAGAACCCGGGGACCGGCCGGATTGCGCGGACTGACAACGACCTGCGGCGTTGGCGCGGGTCCCAGATGCGCCGGCCAGAAGCGCCCCGGACCCGGAACCAGGCATTCGATCTTTCCCGCTGGCCCGACTGCCGAGATTTCCTCCTGATATCGCGAGCCTTCGGCGAACATGCAAAGTTCGAGCATGGCACGCAGCCCGTTCTCGAAATCCACGATCACATAGGCGTTGTCCCAAATGTCGGAGACCTGCCCGTCGTAGACCTCGTCCAGATGGTTTACCGACTGCCCGCCAGATGCCATCACGCGCACCGGATTGCAGCCCGCCACCAGCCGCATCAGGTCAAAGAAATGGCAGCACTTTTCCACCAGCGTGCCGCCCGTATTGCGATTGAAGCGGTTCCAGTCGCCGACCTTTTGCAAGAACGGAAAGCGGTGCTCGCGGATCGTCAGCATCCTGACGCCGCCGGTCGCCGCCGCAACTTCGCGCGATGAGATGTGCCACAGGCGGCATGTAGCGGTATTCCATCGCCACCCAGATCGGCGCCGGATAGCTGGCGCGCAGCGCAGCCAGCCGCGCCGTATCGGCCTCGTCGGTGAACAGGGGCTTTTCGACCAAGTACAGGCAGAGGACGGAGCGCGGCAATTTCTTCAAGCTGGCCAAGATGCATGTGGTTGGGCGAGGCGATCAGGATGCAGTTCACCGCCTCGACCGCCAGGACCTCGGCCAGCGACCCAACCATTCTTGCGCCCGGCGCCAACGCCGATGCGCGCTCGCGCATGTTCCCGTCTGGCTCGTGAATCGCAACAACTTCGGCATCGGACGAAAGGGCAATGTTGCGCAGGTGCTCCTGACCCATCATTCCGCAGCCAACGATGCCGTAGCGTACCGGTTTCATGTTTCTTCCTATTTCAGGCGCGCCACATAGCGCACGGTTTGCGGGTCGTACCAGGTCCAGGAGGCTTCGACAGCCTGGCCTTCCTGGTTCCAGCTGATGCGGGTGACCAGCGGCAAAGGCGTAGAAGCGGGGTGCGGGAACTCGGCAGGCGTCCAGTCGGGCAACGGACCCTGGCCGATGCTGTCCTGCGCACGGGCAATCCACAATCCCAACTTCTGCCGATAATAGAGGTAAAGCGATTCCGACAGATCGCCGATGCTGATCCGCGAAACATGGCTTGCATCCAGCCAGATTTCCTCCACCGCCGCGACGACGCCCGACAGGAACCGCAAGCGGCGGATGCGGTGACCCTCGTCGCTGGCGCCAAAGGCGGGCAGGCGCGGATCCTTGGGCATCCGGTCAACCGACAGCACGCGGGCGGTGGGCAGGCCGCCGCCGGTGGCCAGTTCGATCCGCAGCAGCGCATAGACCGAATCGGGGTCGGCCTTGGCTCGGACATAGTTGCCCGAACCCTGTACGCGGTCCAGCATGCCCTTCGCGGTCAGGTCCTTCAACGCCTGCCGCAACGTGCCGACCGCAATTCCCAGACTGGCAGCCATGTCGCGCTCGGGAGGCAGGCGCTCGCCATCGATCAGGCGGCCAGCCGCGATGTCGCGGATCAGCAGTTCGCTGATCTGCTGGTAGAGCGGCAAGGACCCAGGCGCGTTCATTCCCGACGCATCCAGAAAATTGATACAGTATTGATCTATATCATTGCAGATGCTACGCAAGCAACAAGCCGCGCCGTCAGGGAGACAATGGATGACAGTCGTGCCCGTCACATCCCCCGACCTGGATGCGGTTGAAGTCAGCTGGTTCGCGGCGCTTTGCTCGGACGACTACCAGTTTCTCGGCCAGCCTGACGGCGCCTTGAGATCAAGCTGGGAACATTGCTCCGACATCGTCAAGAAGGCAGAGAGCCAAGGGTTTCCGCAACATCCTGTGTCCTTCATCCTATCAGGTCGGGCAGGACACGCTGTCTTTCGTGGCAGGCTGTGCGCCGATAACCGAAAAGATCAACTTTCTTGCCGCGATCCGCTGCGGCGAGATGCAGCCGGTGATGCTGGCCCGTACCGTTGCCACCCTCGACCACATGCTGAAGGGGCGGCTGACGCTGAACGTCATATCGTCCGATTTTCCGGGCGAAGTGGCCGACAGCGCCTATCGCTACAAGCGCAGCCATGAGGTGGTGGAAATCCTGCGCCAGGCCTGGACGCGGGACCACATCGAATATGACGGCGATATCTACAAGATCAGCAAGCTCACCACCGATCCGGCGCGCCCCTATCAGCAAAATGGCGGGCCGCTGCTGTATTTCGGCGGCTATTCCCCCGACGCCCTCGAGCTTTGCGGCGCGCAGTGCGACGTCTACCTGATGTGGCCCGAAAAGCGCGAAACGCTGGCCGAGCGCATGTCTGCGGTCCATGCCAGGGCGGCCGCGCATGGCCGCACGCTCGACTACGGGCTTCGTGTCCACATGATCGTGCGCGACACGCAGGCCGAGGCGAGGGAATATGCCGACTACATCGCCAGCAAGCTGGACGATGAATACGGCAAGCTGATCCGCGACCGGGCGCATGACAGCATATCGCTGGGCGTAGCCCACCAGGCACGCGCCCGCGAACTGGCCGACCAGTTCGGCTATGTCGAACCGCATCTGTGGACGGGGATCGGACGCGCGCGGTCCGGCTGCGGTGCAGCGCTTGTCGGTTCGACCGACCAGATCCTCTCCGAGATCGAGGCCTACCAGAAAATGGGCATCAGGGCCTTCATCTTCTCGGGCTATCCGCATCTGGACGAGGCCGATCATTTCGGCGCCAGGGTCATGCCGCATTTGAAAACCTGCTCGCTGCCGCATGCCTATGGCCGCGTCCCCGCCGATACGCCTGCAACCCCCCTGGGCAACGGAGTGCGCCGGTGATGCAACGCATTTATCTGGTTCTGGAGGTGGCGTGATGTCGTATATCGGTTCCACCATTGAAAGCGGCTTCATCCCGACCCCGGATACCGCTCGCGCGTTTCGCGATGCGCTGGGCCGCTTTGCAACGGGCGTGACAATCGTGACCATCAACCGGCCGACCGGGCCGATGGGCTTTACCGCCAACAGCTTTACCAGCCTCTCGATGGATCCCCCGCTGGTACTGTGGTCGCTGGCGAAATCAGCCCAGCGTTATCCCTTTTTTGCCGAGGCCGACCATTTTGCCATACATGTGCTGGCGGCGGACCAGTTGCACCTGATCGACCGGTTCCATCGCACCGGCCCCGGTTTCGAAGGGCTGAAGCATGACCTTGGTTCGCACAATGTGCCGCTGCTCACAGGCGCGCTGGCGCGATTTGAATGTGAAATGCACACCACCTACGAAGGAGGCGATCATTTGATTGTCGTAGGCCGGGTGCAGCGCGTAGTCTGTGAGGACGGCGCGCCACTGGTCTTTTTGGAGGGCCGGTTCAGGCGATTTTCCGCGACGATCTGACCGTGGGAGATCGATGCTTCGCTGAAGGGGGCGGAGCATACAGGGAGGGAAGCATGTGGGTCTGATCCTGGGCCTTGCAAACGGTATCGGCGCGGTCAACGCGGCCTTGCTTGCGCTCGGGCGCTGGCTGGGCGCCGCATGCGTGGCTTTGATGCTACTGACCATTCTGGTCCAGGTTTTCTTCCGCTATGTGCTGGGCGACGCCCTGGCATGGCCTGAAGAGGCAGCACGCTTTCTCATGCTGTGGATGACCGGGCTCATGGCGCCGACTGCATACCGGCGTGGAGGCTTTGTCTCGATCGAGATGCTGGTGCGCTTGTTGCCGAGGCGTCCCGCGGCCCTGCTGGCGCTTTTGCTTCTGGGCTTGTCGCTTCTGGTTCTTGTAGTTGGCCTGCGTATAGGCTGGTCCGAGGTGACCGGGCTTGGCGGTCGCTTTACAACCGACAGCCTTTCGGTCCCCACCGTTGACTTGAGCGGCTGGGTCAAGGTGCCCAAGGCCTGGATGATGGCCTCGCTGGTGGTGGGCATGACGCTGCTGATCTCGGTTTGCGTCGAATTGATGTTGCGGACACTCGTAGCCCTGTTCGGAACGCAATCGGATTTGCGCGTGATCCCCGAAATGGTGATGGAGGGGACGGAGTGATGCTGTCCTTCTTCCTGCCGCTCTTCCTGGTCTTTCTACTAATGGGGCTGCCTGTCTTCTTCGGCCTCATCGCCGCGCCGGGCATATTGTTGTGGCTGAACGGGCAGGAACGCGATGTCGTGCTTCTCTATCGCAACATCTACAACGGAATGGACAGCTTCCCGCTGATGGCGATTCCGTTCTTCATGCTCGCCGGCGAGGTGATGAACCGCTCCAACATCACGCTGCGGCTTGTCGAGTTCAGCCAGGCCATGTTGGGGCACCTGCGTGGCGGGCTGGCGCATGTGAACGTATTGTCCTCGATGTTGTTCGCGGGGTTGTCCGGCTCTGCCGTGGCGGATGTCTCCGCCTTGGGGTCCATGCTGATCCCGGCCATGGAAAAGCAGGGCTACACCCGCAAGTTTGCAGCCGCGATCACTGCTGCAAGTTCGATCATCGGCCCCATCATCCCGCCTTCGGGGATCATGATCATCTACGCTTATGTGATGGGCGAAAGCGTTGCCGCACTCTTTCTGGCCGGTATCGTGCCGGGCATCCTCATCGGTGTCGGGCTGATGCTGGTGATCCACTTCATGGCCGACCACTACGACCTTCCCGCCCGCACACAGCGCGCGAGCTGGGGGGAGCGCGGGCATGCGAGCCTAAGGGCCGTCTGGCCGCTCATGACGCCGTTCATCATCCTGGGCGGCATTCTTGGCGGCATTTTCACGCCCACCGAAGCGGCGGCGGTTGCTGCGGCCTATTCAGCCTTGATCGGCTTTTTCGTGCTGCGCACGTTGAAGCTCTCCGACATCCCCGACGTGCTGACGCGCGCCGGCATGACTTCCGCCGTGGTGCTGCTGCTCGTGGGCGCGGCAATGGCCTTCAAGACGGTGGCCAGCCTGAGCCATACGCCTGAACTTTTGGCGTCTATCATCCTTGGCCTGTCGGACAATCCGTTGATCCTGCTGTTCCTGATAAACGTGCTGTTGTTCATCGTCGGCATGTTTCTGGATGCAGGTCCGGCGATCATTATCCTTGGGCCTATCCTGGGACCGATCTTCGTTTCGCTCGGCGTCGATTCGGTCCATTTCGCCATCATCATGGCGGTGAACCTGACCGTTGGCCTTTTGACACCACCCATGGGCCTGGTTCTATTCGTGACATCTTCCGTATCCGGCCTAAGGGTTGAAACAATCGCCAGGGCCACCTTGCCTTTCCTTGCCGTGGAAATTTTCGTGATCTTCCTGATTACCTATTTCCCCGCCATCAGCCTTACAGTTCCGCGCCTGTTCGGCTTTGTTCAGTAGCGTCACCAAAAAACCAGAGGGAGAAGAGAATGTTGATGAAGACCTTGAAATCCGCAGTGATAGCCGCGCTGCTGGCCGGTTCGGCAGTCAGTGCGTTGGCGCAGGAAATCACCCTGCGTGCCACGGCAAATTCCAACGAGAACGACGAAGACTATGACGGCCTCGTCGTCTTCAAGAACTATGTCGAGAATGCCTCGAACGGCGCGATCAAGGTCGAGCTGTTCATCGGAACCCAGCTTTGCGCCAAGGGCGACGAATGCCTTGCGGGCGTCGCCGATGGCTCGATCGACATCTACATCTCGACGTCAGGCGGGGCTGCGGGACTTTTCCCGTACATCCAGGTGCTGGACCTTCCCTACCTCATGTCGGACGATCGCGTAGCCGAAGCCGTGCTGACACAGACCGATTTCACCAAGACGCTGCGTAGCATGGCGTTGGCGGATTCGGGCAACAAGATCCGGTTGATGACCATCGGCAACACCGGCGGCTGGCGCAACTACGCCAACACCAAACAGCGCGTGTCTGCTCCAGCCAACCTTGCCGGACTCAAGATGCGCACGGTTCCCGCCGACCTTCCGCAGTTCCTTGCCACGACGCTTGGCGCCTCGCCGACACCCATTCCGTGGCCGGAACTTTTCACCTCGCTGCAGACGGGCGTGGTTGAAGGTACCGCAAACGGCATCACCGACATCATGTCGATGAAATTCACCGATGCCGGCGTCAAATACCTCACGCTGGACGGCCATTCCTACATGGGCGCCTTCTGGTGGATGGGCCAGGACCGGTTCGCCGGGCTGACGGACGCTCAGAAGCAGATCGTGGTCGATGGTTTCGCCGCCCTGCAGCAGGCAACCTTCGCAAGCCCCAAGCGCAAGGAAATCCAGGCCTATGCCGACTTCAAGGCCGCGGGCGGCGAGGTCTACGTGCCAACCGCGGAAGAGAAGGCTGCCTTCAAGGCCGCAGTCGCACCGGTGATGGATTGGTTCAAGACCAACGTCAAAGGCGGACCGGAAGTCCTGACCTCGTTTGACGCGTCGGTCGCAGCCGCACAGACCATCGTGGATGCGGAACGCGCCAGGGACCTGCAGTAACATCGCTTGGCGAAGGGACGTCATCCTCGTCAAAGGGTGCGTCTCTTCGCCTCGTTCAGCTTGGGCTGGGGCCGCATCCAGCAAGGATGATCTTGGCTACACGCTCTGCCTTGTCGCTTCAGTCGTATAGTGCATCCAAAGCATCCGGTGCCGTCACCTGAACGGAACTTAAAACTTCTCTTCCTTTTGATTTCCCAAATCGCGAATTATTGATCCACGGACCGACTCCGCAAGGTCGGCTTCGATATAGGCGTTGTGCAATATGTCCCTTGTATAAGTCATCTTGATGTGATCGCTGCCCGGCAAATCAATTTGCGTGGAGCACAAGTTTTCCCAGACATCCAGGAATCGTAATGACGCAAGACTCGGCTTCACTGCTATAATGAATGAAGCCATCGGATTTTTCTCGTTTCTTGTATTTTTTATCAACCCGATGTCCCAAATGCCCGTGGGCAGATTCAGCGCTCCCGCGATGAAGGCATCGGCATCCATCCAAATGATCGGTTTGTTCAAGGTCAACAGCTTGAACTTAATGAATGACGGCTTGAAATTGGTCGCCGCATTGGCAGAACAGGCAGGTATCGTTTCCGTGTCGACATTGATGTTCTGGCTCTCGGCCGAACCCGCCAAACGTTGCAAGTATTTGTCGTAAATCCCGTCACGTGTCCCGTAGGATACAACTGTAAAGTCGCTTTCACTTGAACCATGCTCCGGAAGATCGATGTCCGTGTTCAAGCCGATCGAAATTTTAAGGCGCTTTTGCGCGCTGTCCTTGGGCCGACCCTTTTCATGCCTGCCATTGCTCCACGACAGACGCGGAAGCCAGCCCATGTGCAATACCTTCCCGTTTGAAAAACTCGATACATAGTCCAACTATCGATGTAGTAATTATGAACCAGAAGCAAGAGTTGGGGCAAACAGGTGCGCCGGCGGACAAACCGAAACTGGCCGGCAAGTCCCACATGGGGCTGACCTGCCAAGCGGCGCTCAAGCGGAATGCGGTGGAACTGATCATTCATTCGCCATGAAGTGCAGTACGGGCACTTGACGACATCCAGGCGCTGATTGCTTGATCACGCGATAGGTGGAGCCTGCCGCCGGGCAAGCAAATCCTGGATCGTGAAGGGAATGTTTGATGCAAGCGCCGGAAACCGCCTCGCGTCCCAATATCATCCTGGTGTTGGTCGACGACATGGGATTTTCCGATCTGGGACTCACCGGGTCGGAGATCCGCACGCCACACATCGACAGCATCGCCCGTAACGGCATCTTGTTGTCGGCCATGTACAATTGCGCCCGTTGCTGCCCGACGCGCGCATCGTTGCTCACGGGCCTCTACCCGCACAAGGCCGGCATCGGCCACATGGGAACCGATCTTGGATCGCCGGCCTACCAGGGCTTTTTGCGCAATGACAGCGTGACCATTGCCGAGGCATTGCGGCTCGGCGGCTACAGAACCTTGATGTCCGGGAAATGGCACGTGGGCGGCGACTACACCGCCAGGCTCGTCGACAGTTGGCGGGTCGGCGATCTCGAACATCCAACGCCCAGACAGCGTGGTTTCGACAGGTTCTACGGTTTCGTCGACGGCGTCATGAGCTTCTTCTCGCCGCACTACATGATGGAAGACGACAGCCGCGTTGAAGTCGCGCCCAGCGATTTTTACCTGACCGACGCCATAACCGACAATGCGCTCGTTATGATCGACGAGAGCGTGGCTGCGAGGCAGCCGTTCTTCATGTACCTTGCCCATCATGCGCCGCATTGGCCATTGCACGCCAAGCAGGAAGACATCGCCAAGTATGAAGGCGTCTACGACAAAGGGTGGGATGCAGTCCGCGCAGCGCGGCACGAAGAAATGCAGGCGCGCAACATACTCCTGCACAAATGGGAGATTTCCGGGCGCGATGAACACGCGCCGGCATGGCACGATGTGAAGACAAGGGACTGGGAAGCCCGCAGAATGGCCGTCTACGCGGCCATGATCGACAGCCTCGACCAGAACATCGGACGCGTTCTCGCGCGGCTGAAGCACCACGGCATTCACGACGACACCCTCATCCTGTTTCTGTCGGACAATGGCGGCTGCGCCGAGTTCATGGCGGAGGACGGATGGGGAAAGTTCTATCCGGACCGCCACAATGATGGACGCAAGATCGAGATCGGCAACCGGCCGGATCTGCGCCCGGGCGGCGAACTTACCTATATGAGCTATGACCTGCCGTGGGCCAATGTTTCCAACGCGCCGTTCAGGCTGTTCAAGCATTGGGTTCATGAAGGCGGCATCTCCACGCCTCTCCTGGCGCAATGGCCTGCCCGTTTCCGCCCTGGTGGGATCGCCCATACCCCTGCGCATGTGATCGACATCATGCCAACGATACTTGAGGCTGCCGGCGTCGCTTATCCGGCGGAACTTGGCGGGCACGCGATTCAGCCGGTCGACGGCGAGAGCATGATCCCCGTGCTCCAGGGCAAGGCGTGGACGCGTTCGCAACCGATTTACTGGGAGCACGAGGGCAATTGCGCGGTGCGCGTCGGCGATTTCAAACTCGTTCGTGAGTTTGGAAAGGACTGGGAACTCTACGACATGGAAAAGGACCGGACCGAATTGAACAATCTGGCCGGAAAGAATGCTCCGCTGGAAAGCAGGCTGCGCAATGAGTACGCGGCCTGGGCTTCACGGGCTGGAGTCGAGGACTGGGACAGATTGCTGCCCAAACTCAAGAAGTTGTGGGAGATGGAAGCCATTCACGGCTGACATTCCCGCGCGCCGGAAATGGCAGACCGTCGGCTTTTGGCAGGGCGGCGGTCTGCCCTTCCCGCAGTTGCGCGCTCAATCATCCCGTCAGGCCGAGAACACCTTCCGCAGCCAGTTCAGCAATCGGCCACCTGCCGGCCGCTTGATGATCTGCCACACGATCCCCGCAGCGACCGATGACTTTACCGATGTGCCATGATGGCAGTCGCACAAGATCCGGTGCAGGTCATGATCACTTAATGAAAAGAAACGGCGCGCTTCACCATAGGTGTCGTCACGCATTCCCTCGGCGCGAAGAACCGGATCGCCATAGGCAACCGAAATCGGAGTCGAGTACGCGCGCAAGCTAGCCCGTTCGCTCGGCGGACTGTATTCTGTTCCCCCGATCGTCGCGAGCCGCTTGTCGGGTTCACGCTCCAGAAGTTGCGCCCATCTTTCGATCCGTTGTTCCCGCGTCATCGGGACGACAGCGTTTTCCTGATACACTTCGGCGCTTTGCCGCAAGAGATCTTTCGTCTTGTGTTCCATGCCATTGCTCCTCCGCTTCACTTGAAACCGGTCAGTCCTGCCGGAACACCGAGGCACGAGCCGCGTTCCGAAAATTCTCGACCGAGCCTTCACGAACGTGTGAGAAGACAGCCCGACAGCGCATCCCGCTCGTCTCGCAAGCGGGTCGCATCAAGAATGGCGTGGATGGGAGTATAGCTACTGGCGGTTTGCAGGATTGCTGAATGACTGGTCTCGGGCAATAGCTGACCAGGCAAATCAGGGCTTCCCAGGCCGCCATGAGATCAATTCGAATTGGAATTTGGTGCCCTGGCCGGCATCGCATAAGATGTATAACTACTTGTATTTTATTGGATCATCGACCTGTGTCGACTGTTCATACCAACAATTAGACCAACATTGCGTGTTTCGTGTAGATATTCGACTGGCACAAATGGGGCCGGAAGGAGACTGTCCGGTTTAAGTTGGGGGCGGACTGAAGCGGACATTCAATCCTGGCATTTATACCGCATCCCTCAATACCTGCGAAAAGAGTGAACTATCAAATTCCGCGATCAAAAACCTAGGCCCTGTTGACAAAAGAAGGTAGCCAGAGCTTTGCGGCGGCGAGGCATAGGAAGCCGAGGAAGGATCTGGCTGTTTTGTCGTAGGCGATTGGACTTGGGCGGGATCACCGGCAAGATACCCTTCATGAGAAGGGCCGCGCGCGCGCTGTCGCCATCATAGCCCTTGTCGGCGAGCATCAGGCGGGGATTTGCCACTGGAATTCCAAGCAAGGGCTCCAACGCGTTGTAGTCGGAGGCTTCTCCACCGGTCAGGACGAAGCCAAGAGGGCGTCCCTGACCGTCTGCGCGGGCGTGGATTTTGCTCGTAAAGCCGCCGCGGCTTCGACCAAAACCCTCCTTACTCCCCCTTTTGCGCCGGCTGCCTGCGAATGGCCCCGGACGGAAGTGCTGTCGACCATGTGCTGCCAATCGTCGGTCATTCCAAGCTCGACGAGCGTTTCCAGCAGCGCATCCCACACGCCTTGTTCCGCCCATCGCCGGAAGCGGACATAGACCGAATTCCATTTGCCGTATCGTTCATGCATGTCGCGCCAAGGGCAGCCCACCCGCAGCACATGCAGCATGCCGTTGAGATAGCGGCGATTATCCTGAGCAGGTCGTGCCCAGCGCCCACGCTCGGGCGGCAAAAGCGGTTGGATGATGGCCCATTCTTCTTCTGTCAGATCTCCACGCGCCAAGAATGCCTCCTGAAAAGCATTCTTAAATCAGTCGATGGCTGATTTGTCACCGTTGAGATACTATTCCCATCGCGCTTTCACGGGAGGGTGGGTCATGAGCTTCGATAGAGAACTGATCTCGAACGGAAACCCAATGGAGCCAATTGTCGGCTTTAGCCGCGCGGTCAGGGTTGGTCCGTTCATCTCAATAGGCGGAACGGCACCAGTCGGGCCAGACGGCAAGACCGTAGGTGTGGGCGATGTTGCGGCTCAAACCCGTCAATGCATTGAAATCATCAAGGCTGCTCTTGAGCAGGCCAGATCCGGCCTTCATGATGTTGTTAGAACGCGCATCATCCTGACGGACATAAACGACTGGAAAGCGGCAATCGACGTTCGGAAGGAATACTTCAAGGATGTTCGTCCCGTAGACACGATCATGGCCATCGACCGGTTTGTGAATCCAGAATGGCTAATTGAGATCGAAGCGGACGCTGTGGTCGCGAATTGGGAGGGCTGACGATGGAAGCGGAGGTTCTGGCCACATTGGACGAATATGCGACCGCGTATTGCGCCAAGGACATCGACCTTCTCATGGCATTGTTCGACGACGGAGAGGACATATCCGTAATCGGCACCGGTGCCAACGAGCTTTGCGCGGGAGCCGACGCAATCAGGGAACTTTTTGCGCGGAATTTCGCCGAGGCTACGGCAGAAAGGTTTGAATGGCACTGGACGAGAACCACCGTCCGCGACGACATTGCCGTGGTCGCAACGACATTGACCATTCATCTTGACCTCGACGGCCAGAAGCTGGCTGTCCCGCTTCGATGGACAGTGGCCCTCCGCAGATTGAATGGACAATGGCTGTGGTTGCATCGTCACGCTTCGGCGGCCGCCGGAAGCCAGGATGAGGGCAAGGCCTATCCAACGAAGTAGCTCGTGAGTGAGCTTACTCAGTTCGCGCATTCCTGGGTCGAGGCTTTTGTCAACAGGCCCTAGTCGGGCACACCGGCCAACTTTAAACCTTCGATGTAGAGGTCCAACTGATCGATCCGCTTTATATAGAACAAATGCTTGCGGGCATACTTTAGCGAAAACTCAGGTTTCTCCTGAATAAGATCTCTCAAAGCCGCTTCGATGCGCTCTTCGTCTCGCAGGTGGCCCAACGCCGATACGAGATGAGCTCGCGCCCAGTATTGAGCATTAGATAGTTGCGTGGACTTCCGAGCCCACAGGACTGCATCTGCAAATTCATGACGAAAAATGTGAGCTAAAGCTCGATATGAGAAAAACGCCCACCGGAATGGATCGTGCGGACTGAGTCTAATGGCAACGTCGAACTGTTTTAAGGCTTCGTCCAGTCGACCCTCATAGGCGAGTGAATCGCCCAAGCCGCAATACGTCACCGCTAGACAGGGATTAAGTTCGACTGCCTGAACGAGTGCATCAATAGCTTCTTCATATTCACAACGCGCCAGATGAACCCGGCCGAGCGTGAAGAAGCTATTGGCATCCTGGTCATCACATCGGATTGCGTGTCTTGCTTGAGCCAATGCGTCGTCCATAAGGGAACGGGTTGGTGACGCATCGAAATAGATCATGCTCAGCACAATTGCATAAGCGAGCCGGGCATATGCAGCTGCAAATTCCCCGTCGATAGTAATTGCCTGACGCAAAAGGTCCTGCGCCCTCAAATTGGCTTCGGGAGTGAACTTGTAAAATTCTGAAGACCCCAGATGATAAAGATCCCAAGCTCCAAGATTTCTTGCGATGCTGCCGCTCAGCCTTCCTCTGCTCAGTGAGCCCCAGTTCTGCCTCCAACCGTGAGGCAATTGCATTGGAGATTTCGTCCTGCATTTCAAATATGTCGGCAACGTCCCGATCGAAACGCTCGGTCCAAACACTTCGGTCTGCAGCAGCATCAACTACTTCAATGTTGATACGAAATCGCGAGCCGGCCATCCTGGCACTGCCTGTAACGAGATAGTCTGCGCCGATCTGCTGAGCTATAGAATTTGCGGACTCGCTGGTACCCCGAAAAGCGAAGCTGGAGTTTCGTGCAATCACTCTCAACCAACGATGCCTGGTAAGCGCGGTTATGACATCTTCGGCAATACCCACGGCTAGATGATCAAGTCCAGGCTCCTGGTTCAGATTGGAAAAAGGCAGCACGGCAACAGCAGCTCCATGAGAAGTGGACCGAGCATTGTCGATTACCGTCGAGGCAATATCGGCACGCCTTGTTCCTGTTTCGACTTTGGGAACAAACCTGAACCCCCGTCCATGGACTGTGGCAATCGTATGCTGGGATGACCCATCATCGCCTACCGCGCGTCGCACGGACTTGATCTGACTAGACAATGCCGATTCGGAAACGATGCGATTACCCCAAATTTTTTGGAATAGCTCTTCCCGAGTGATGGTGCGCTCACTGTTTCGGGCAAGCAGAGCCAGTATATCAAAAACTTGCGGTTCAACCTGTACGGGTTGGCCTTTGTGACGGAGGATATACTGTGAGGTGTCGAGTTCATGGTCGCCGAAGCGAAGAACTTCGAAGTTTTCGCTGTTCTCAAATTCGATTTGATACGCTTCGATCGGCCTGCTGATATTTTTTACCGCCAGTGCGCCAAGGGAAATGAACCCAACATCAAAGTTAGATCCAATGTGATCATGCACCTGTTTTGAGAGCACAATTCCGCCTGGCGGTGCAATCTCCTCGAGCCGCGCTGCGATATTGACACCGTCGCCATAGATGTCATCTCCCTCAACGATTACATCTCCCAGGTGCATGCCGATGCGAAAACGAAGCGGTTCAGAACCGGGCGACTTAACGACTTGATCTTTCAGCTGTCGCTGCATCCCAATCGCGCACTGCAGCCCAGCAACAACACTGTGGAATTCCACCAGTGCGCCATCCCCCATCAGCTTGACCACGCGACCTTGGTGTCGCTCGATTAGCGGAAAGATTATGGCACTTCGAGACAAGGTCAGTGCGGTAAGGGTTCCCTCTTCATCAATTTCCATCAGCCGCGAGTAGCCGACCAAATCCATCGCTAGAATCGTCGTGAGCTTGCGTTCCTTTGGGCTGTGCAGCTTCTTTTCAAGGTTCTCACGGGCAATTGCGGATAAGGCCGCGGTCTTGCCGCTTCCATTCGATGCCATGATGTCCTCCGCAATTTGCCCTGCTGTTCAAGCTTCTGAGACCGACGGATTGGTCGCGGTAATTACCCAAGAAGAGCTGGGCATCACAATGCCGCTGTCGGATAGTGTCTGACGGCTTATCGCAAGCGCTAAGCGCCGCCTCTATTTGGGGTCGAAGTTTCTCAGCAAGCGGACCTGCTTCGCGAAAGACCTCTCCAGCCGGACCAATGGACAGCTGGAACTCGATAGCTTCCTTCACCGTCCGACCAATCATTACCGGGGCATCGACGCGGCGAAACGATATATTCGTATAACCTGCAGATGCCATCATGGCGCGAACAGTTTCCTCGCCAGACATCGAGAAAGGACCCGGGCCACAAGTCAGGGCATCATCACCGGGCGCCGGCAGGTATTCAAGTACAATGTCCTTGGCCATCGATAGCCACGGATTGTCCTTCCTCTCCCGCCAGACAATATGAACCATTTGTCCCCCGGGGTGTAGGGCCTTGCGCATGTTGCGCAGCCCGGCGACAGGATTGGCAAAGAACATGGTACCGAAACGTGCAAACACGAAATCGAACTGGTCGGTTGGCAGCATCAACTCCGCATCGCCACGAGCGAAACTCACATTTGCAATCTGACGTGCGCGTACATCAGCGCGGGCGTGATCCAGAAAGGCATCGCAGCAGTCGACACCCACCACGCTGCCATTCGGCCCCGTCAACTGTCCAAGTCGCATTGCGGTATCGCCAAAACCGCATCCGACGTCGAGAATCCGGTCCCCCGGAGTGACCGGAAGTTCAGGAAAAACTGCGTCGCTATGCTGGCTTAATCCGTCAACCAGAACGTGGCGGAACCGGATAAACTTTGGTGCCAGAACGTCATTCCAGAATTGTACAAACGGTGTGTCGGCGCCTGTAGGCGCGTCATTTAGCGAAAGTGCTTGCATCTGATTTTCCTCTCAAGCTCATCAATTGCTTCGTTCTACGGCAGTCGCAATTGTGATGCTTGGTTGAATCATGAAGAACTCGTGGATTTATTCTGAGTGACATGAGGCGCCAAAAGTTGATCGATCTGTCTGTGCAACAGAGGCTAATTGATAAGGCGTTCAAGCACCTGCGGTACGAATAGCCCCGAGTTTTCTAGACACCCTCGGCTTTCAATTCCTGCTGCCGTTCGTTCGAAGTCGACGGGTGACGGCATCCCGTTCCTCGCATGCTTGTACCTAGGGTTGTAGAGCATCTCGGGTGTAGTCGAACACATCCTGCCTGGCATCGACGCGGGTTTTGTAGGTGCGGCGCCCAATATCCGTATTGGCCGGCTGCGGATTAACGAGAGCGGGCTCGCTATCCGTCAATGGTGCGGCACACAAGATCATATATCGTGCCTCGACTAGGTATTCTGCTGTAGAGTGCCCAGGAACTGCACCGCATAACAGCTGGATTGCGCATGTTTTTCTCCCTGGTCGCCCATAGCGAAGATATTGACGCACAAGGCGTGCTTGAGGAATTGCTGCAGCAGTGTCGCGAAGAACTCGGCGACCGTGTGCCACAGGCAGGCATTCTCTATTGCCCAATCGACATCGACCATGAAGTGCTTGTGGAGGGGATCAACGACGCTTGGCCCGGCATTGCCCTTGTCGGCTGCACCACAGACGGCGAGTTCTCGTCACGCCTTGGTTTTCGCGAAGATTCGACGTCGCTCACTCTGCTCGGCTCCGACATGGTCGACATGACCGCCGGTCTGGGCTGCGAAGTCAGCAAGGACATCGCTGCCGCCTGCTCGCAGGCTATCGCTTTGGCCACGGCGAAGACCAGCAAGCCGCCCGCGCTCTGCATCACCTTGCCGGAAAGCCTAACGACAAGTGGCCAGCGTATCGTCGATGCCTTGCGCCAGAAACTCGGTGCGGAAGTCCCGGTCATCGGCGCCACGGCAGCCGATGGCTTCAGACTCACAGGGACACGCCAGTTCTGCGGTCGGGAAGTCGCATCGGACTCCGTCCCGGTCCTGCTGTTCTCCGGTCCGTTGGTCTATTCGACGGCGGTCGCGAGCGGCTGGCGGCCAATGGGTGAACCCGGGCTTGTCACTCGCTCCGAAGTCAGCCTGGTGCATGAAATCGACGATCGTCCGGCAATCGAATTCTACCGGCAGCGGCTCGGCGACCTGGCAAAGCCCGGGCCCGAAAATCCCTTGGCTATCCTCGATGAGGCCGGTGCCATTGCCTGTCTGCGCGCGACGGCGGAAACGCAAGTCAGGGAGAGCGGCGCGATCAATTATCTGGGTGACGTCCCGGAGGGCGCCATGGTGCAAATCACCATCGCGGACCGCGCCGCCATTCTTGAAGGCTGCCGTGAATCGATCAGCAAGGCGTTTGCCGACTATCCGCATGGCAAGACGCCTGGCGCGGCGCTTTTGTTTTCCTGCGCGGCGCGCAAGCTTCTGTTGGGCACGCGGACTGGCGAGGAGATGGCCATCGTCCAGTCGGTCATCGGCTTGCAGATCCCCGTCTGCGGCTTCTACGGCTATGGCGAAATCGGTCCACTCGACACGAGGGACCGGGTATCGAAGTTCCACAACGAGACGTTTGTCTCGCTTATCTTGGGTACCTGATCGGATGCGCCTGGGCACCTGACCGGCTGCTGGCGCGCGACAGAAACGGGTGATGCTGACCATGGCGGACCAGACCGAATACCCAGTTCCGGGCGACGCAGCCTTGGCGCGCCAGGTTCGCATTCTCGAGAAGAAACTCGCCCGCTCTGAACAGAGCAGGATTGCCCTCGAGGACGCCAAGGATCGCTTCGACACGCTCTACCAGAAGACCATCAACGAACTCGACGAGAACAAGGAGCAGTTGAAGGACAAGAACGCCAGGCTCGAAAGCCTATCGTCGAAACTCTCCAAATATCTGGCGCCGCAGGTCTACCAGTCGATCTTTTCCAGTGAGCAGGAGGTCTCGCTTGAGACCAAGCGGAAGAAGCTCACGGTCTTTTTCAGCGACATCAAGGATTTCACCCAAATCACCGACGATTTGCAGGCTGAAGATTTGGCGAACCTGCTGAATGAATATTTCACCGAGATGTCGGAGATCGCGCTGGCGCATGGGGCAACCATCGACAAGTTCATCGGCGATGCCATGTTGATGTTCTTCGGCGATCCCGAAACGAAAGGCGTCGAGGAGGATGCCCGAGCATGCGTGGCCATGGCCATCGCCATGCAACGCCGCATGCGAGACTTGGAGGCGGTCTGGCGCGCCAAGGGCTACGAGCACCCATTCAAGATGCGTATCGGCATCAATACGGGCTACTGCAATGTCGGCAATTTCGGCAGCGAAGCGCGCATGGACTACACCATCATCGGCGGCGAGGTGAACCTTGCCGCCCGGCTTGAAAGCCAGGCCGAGCCCGGCGGCATCTTGCTGTCATTCGAAACCTACGCATTGGTGCGCGACAGGGTCGACGCGGATGAGCAACCTTCGATAGAGGCAAAGGGCATTAGGCGCGAAATTCGCCCCTTTGCCTTGCGTGATTTTCTCGAAACCTCGAAACCCGACCGCGTTGTTCAGTGCGAACGGGACGGCTTTCTACTCCGTATCGACCTTGACCGCGTGAGCGACAGGCAAGAAGCCGCAGACCAACTGGCCCGCATCATCGAGCAACTGAAAGACTGAACGTCGGTCAACGTATGCCCGTCGGCGACGCAGCCAAGATGCATTTCATGCGGGAACTATCGGTGCGGTGTTTTTTACTCACACGAGCAGTCGGTCAATTGGCGAAGAGCGGCGCTCTGCAACTTAGACACCCCTACACCGGCATGAAGCGCGGCGAGCGAGGGCGGCGGCTGTGCGTTGTCGCCGGGAATAGCGTCTTAGTCGACCAGCCCTAATTGCCGGGCGATGGTTGCGCTATCGTAGTAGTCGCGGCCCTCAACCACCAGCCCGTCTCGGACGCGCATAACGGAGCAATAGCGAACGTCGGCTCGTTTACCCGTCGGTGGGAAATCCCCAAGGCTCGAACGAAGTAGCCCGGTATGTGTGCCGGTATTGCGGAACTCGACGGTTGCCCACTCTCCACATTGGCTGATGATCACATTCTCGACTTTACAGAGCCCGTCAGGAAAGGCTTCGCGCCAGCGATGATAATCCGCCTTGTAGGCGTCCTTGCCCGGTAATTTCTCTCCGCGGGCAACATCCTCGAAGTTACAGTCATCGGCAATTACGGCTGCGCCTCGATCGGGATCGCGCATGTCCCAGGATTCATGAAATTGTCGGACAACTCTTTCTGTCGGATGCATTTTCTACCCGCCTTTCTGTGTGTGGCTTTCAAGGGTAGCCATCGGATTTATCACTTCAACGGCATCCACCTTGCAAGAGCGGAGGCCGTCCATACATGAACACAGGAATTGTACCTCAGTGCTACTAACGCAACGCTTTTTCATCTGCGCGAACATCGCTGCGCTGTCGTTTGGATCGGCTAAGCGCCATAGCATCCGTTAGCCGCTTGCGGCATTCAGGGTCCGCCCAGCGCGCTTTCGACAACGCCGTCAGCTTTGCCTTGTGTTCCGGGTCAGCATGCCGGGCCTTCATTTTTACCTCATGGCGCGCCTTGAATTCTGGATCAGCATTTCGGGCCTTCATTCTTGCCGCCTGCTTCGCTCGCCGTTCGTCAGTCCACCCATTGCTCATGTTTGCCTCTCCGCCGCGACTGTCAGCTTCACTTACGCGCAATAACAGACTCCGGGCACGTGAACCGGACGACACACACATGATGCATTAGCCCGCCACCAACCATGATCACCAATCGCCGAAAATGGGGCAAGGCATTATTGCCGATGTTCCGCGGCGTGATGTCCCTGTCCGCGGTGTAGCTCAGCAGCACGGTGGTTATCGGCAGTTTCCGCCAGGGTCTGGTTGTCGACGCCAACTCATGACTGGAGGGGCCACTATGTCCAACGACACGATGAACCCGTGCGCTTTTGTGGAGAAGACATTGACGCCGATAGCCTGCGCGAGATGAGCGCATTTGCCGCCGAGCGGCTGTTGGAGCTGAAGGTGGGCGCCGCTTGGGAAGAGAAGAGCTCTCTAAAGACGGCGTGGCGAAACGGCTACCGCGACGCTAGCTGGCGACAACCAGGCCGGGATCATGGCAGCGTTGATTCATTGCCCAATTCCCCGGGCGCGCGCAGCCAACGAAGAGTTCGGCGCTATCGTTGCCAAGTTTGCACAGCGCACCGATGCAGCGCCGCTGTTCGATAAAGAACCGACCTAGAGCCTCACATCTCCCGCACATCGATAGTGCGCGGTATGTTTTGATGTCAAAAGATGACGAGAGAAACACGTGATGAGACTGGTTCACTGCGTGAATTGTTGCTGTGCAACGAAGCAAGAACGCTATAAAAACAGAATTTTATTTTGCATTTCTGGAACTGGGATAAGGTGCGGCTCTTCATTTTCCAGTGAGGCGCACTTGGCCGAAGTCAGAACACCGCGAAGACTAACCACCATCCTTGCGGCCGATATCGTGGAATATAGCCGGTTGATGGCGGCCGATGAAGCCGGCACGCTAGCGCTGCTCAAACGGCACCGGAAGGAGATTTTCGAACCGAAGTCCGAAGAGTTCAACGGTCGGGTTGTGAAGCTCATGGGCGATGGAACGCTCATGGAATTCGGAAGCGTAGTCGACGCGGTGGCTTTCGCGGTTGATGTGCAGCAGACACTTGCGACGCTCAATGCTGATTTTCTCCCGCAGGAAAAGATCACCTACCGTATCGGCGTCAACATTGGTGACATTATCGTCGACAACGAAGACCTTTATGGCGATGGCGTAAATGTTGCCGCACGAATAGAGCCGCTTGCGCCACCGGGTGGAATAAGCATTACTGGCGGTGTGCATGACCAGATTAAGCAAAAGCTGCGTTTGGATTTCAATTCAATCGGGCCGCAAGTCTTGAAAAATCTGGCCGAGCCCATCCCAGTTTGGACATGGTCACCGTCGACATTGCCAGCGGCCACGGCGATCAGTGCCAACGTAGAGTTGGCGTTGCCAGTAAGGCCATCAATCGCAGTGCTACCATTCGCCAGCCTGCGGACAGATGTCGATGATGACTATTTTGCGGACGGAATATCAGAAGATATTACCACCGGACTTTCGCGGTGTGGTTGGCTGTTCGTGATCGCGCGCAATTCGGCCTTTCGGTATCGTGGCGCTGCGACCGATGTTCGAAAGGTCGGAACCGAACTTGGCGTCCGATATGTGCTCGAGGGCTCGGTACGCAAATCCGACAATCAGGTTCGCATAAACTGCCAATTGGTGGAATCGGAGAACGGCACTAACATTTGGGCAGAGCGGTTTGACCGCAGCATGACGGACATTTTCACACTGCAAGACGAAATTACCCAGGGCGTGATTGCAGCACTGGAGCCGACGCTTAAGAAGGCCGAAATCGAACGCGTGAAGCGCAAACGGCCGGGAGATCTGGGCGCATATGACTTCTACCTGCGCGCGCTGCAGAGGATGTATGATACCAAGACTGAAAGCCATGCAGCGGCACTGGAGTTTGTCGCGAAGGCGTTAGAATGCGATCCTGACTATGTAGAAGCGCACGGCATTGCCGCTTGGTGCTATTTTGCTAGGTCGCTTTGGGCGGGCGGCTTGCCTGATCCATACAAGGCAATCATGTTGAGTCACGCACGTGCGGTGCAGGTTTCTCGCACGGATGATGCCAGCACGCTTGCCCACGCAGCAATTGCCATTTCGCTCGGCGAACGCGATTTCGACACTGCGCTCTCGATGATCAATCGCGCAATCGCAAGCAATCCATGCTCTGTACATGCTTATGGGCATGGTTCGGTGATCAATACTTGGGCGGGCAATTATGACCGCTCGATCGAACTGTCCGATAAGGCTTTGCGCCTCTCCCCATTCGATCCGATGAGCGTTATGCCGCTTGCTGGCCAAGCAGGCGCGTGGCTAATGAAGGGCGAGTATGAAAAGGCGGTGATTCATGCAAAAAAGGCGTTGCAAATCTATCCCTCCCATACGCCTTCCTTTCTTATTGCTATCGCCAGCATGATGCGCCTTGGAAGAACCGGGCAGGCAAGCGAATTTGCAGCCAAGCTGCTCGCAGTTTCACCGGGTTACCGCGTGATAGCAAGCGCACCGGTCCTTGAACATTTTGTCGATGAACTGCGCGAGGCAGGACTGCCAGGCTGATCAGCTAAATTTTGCTGGTATTTTGAAGTGGCCGCCGGACCGTACAGAGCGTAGTATCAAGACATACCGAAAAAAGCGGTTGAAACAATTGATCCCTTCTGTAGCTCCCGCCGTGGGTCAAAGCAGAACGGCAGTTTCGGGGCCGACACCAGGAATTGTCCAAAGAAGCGGCAAGCGGTCTCTTATTGTAAAGCGCAGAGCCTTCACGCGTCATCAGGACAGAACGTTTTCCTGGTGCACTCCGGAGGTGGGATTCGCTGGCGTCCGCTCGGCCTTCGCGGTTGAGTTGATGTTAGATCACATTTTTGGGACGGGGTGATTTCCGCATCGCCGCAAATCTCCAACATTCGCATTACCGGCTTGCGATTGAGGGCAGACTGCACAATGCTATAGGGATGCAACAGAAGGTACGGTTCCTGACCAGCTTTGACGGTGCCAGGATCGCCTACTCGGTCTCGGGCAGCGGGCCGCCGGTAGTAATGCTGCCAAGCTGGCTTACGCATCTGGAGTTCCAGTCGCGCAGCCTAGCCTGGCAGCCTTGGCTCGATGCGTTGAAGGGCCACTATACCCTTGTCCGATATGATCCGCGCGGCTGCGGTCTGTCGGAACGCAACATCGACAATCTCTCGCTCGACATGTGGGTGAAGGATCTTGCCGCCCTTGTCGACGCGCTGGAGCTTCCCGCTTTCGCGCTCGTCGGCATCTGCCAGGGCGGTGCGATTGCAGTCGAATATGCATCTCGGGCGCCGGACCGTGTCGACCGGCTCGTACTTTACGGTACCTACGCCCGCGGCCGCGACAAACGCTCAGATATTCCGATTGAACCAGAGAAGGCGCGGGTGATGCTGGAGATGCTGGCGCTCGGCTGGGGCCAGGAAGACCATGCCTTCATGCGCGCCTTCGCAACGCAATTCCAGCCAGACGGTCCGATGGAGCATCTCAGTTCGTGGTGCGAGCTCCAGGCCAAGGCCACTTCAGCGGCCAATGCGGTCGCAATGACGCGCATCATGTTCAGCCTCGACGCATGCGGGGCAGCTGCTCGGATCAGATGCCCAGTGCTTGTTGCACATGCAGAGCGCGATGCGGTTGTGCCGATGGCCGAGGGCCTGCTGCTGGCGCAGATTATCCCTGGCGCGCGATTCCTGCAGCTCGACAGTCGCAATCACTTCATGCTGTCGGGAGAGCCGGCCTGGACCCGGTTCGTGGACGAGTTGCACGCATTCCTGCCGGCGCGCGAAGCCAAACCGCCCACCGCGTTCGCCAAGCTTACGACCCGCGAGGTCGAGGTGTTGAGGCTGCTTTCGAAAGGCCTGGACAATCATGGGATCGGCGAGAAACTTGCAATCAGCGAAAAGACCGTGCGCAACCACGTCTCAGCAATATTCTCCAAGCTGGGAGCTGAATCGCGAGCGCAGGCTGTCGCGATGGCGCGGGACGCGGGCTTCGGCGCCTGACGGGACGCCGGTCCCGGATCGGATAGTTTTTTCTGCTCTTTCGCGCTTACGCCATGACACCGGCATCATGTAGCCGGCAATCGGCGCGTCCATACTGCTCTCCGCCAATCACGCGGAGGATAGATCATGTCAGGCTCTTTGCGAAAACTGCGCGTTCCCATTGCGACTATGGCCCTTCTGGTGATGGCGCAGCCCGGCGCCGGAAGCGCACAGTCGGTCTCCAATATGCCCATCGAGGATCTCAAGGCGGTCTATCTGGTATGCGAGCGGTCCGCTCTGGTCGGCAATCTCGGCGATGACAGCAAGATGCAATGTTCGATATATTACGAGACCCTCAAGGAACGGGCGTTTGGCGGCAGCTTCAACCGCTTGAGGGAATGGTACGACAAGCAGTTGCGCCTGCAGGCAACCCGCTGAACCCTGTTCGGAAATTTGGACGGCACAGACTTGCATAGCCACGAGTGGGCCTACAACCACGGCCTGCGCCGGCGCGTCAGTTCATACTGAAGAGGTCCGTTGCCTGAGACCCACCTGATCAGGTTTCGCTTCGCCACGCCGGGAATCCGGCGCCCTCGGGGCACACTGCCGACGGCAATTGGGCCGATTGCTGACCAGCTGTTTCGGGGCTTGAAGGCGTCTGTCTGCAATAGCTGCAATCCCGCGGAAAGATGTCGTCGTCGTGTAGTGCATTGTGCTGCCGAAGCCATCAACCGGCGACAGAATACAATGACCATTCGCCGGGTATCCCCCGCAACGTTTTTGAACCTGAACTGCGAAATTCGATGGGCGCGCCCAGCGCCATGTCCTTCACGGTCCGGGAGGCAAAGATCTCGTCTGGTGCGGCTTCGTTCATGATGCGGGCAGCAACGTGTACGGTCATGCCGGTCAAATCCTCACCGCGGATTTCGCATTCGCCCATGTGCACGCCGATGCGGCTTTGCAGACCCAATCGCGTTACGTCGCGGCGTATGGCCATGGCGCCTTCAAGTGCGCTGGTCGGACCGCGGAACGAGAGCAGAAAACCGTCACCGGTATGTTTAACCTTCTTGCCGCTGTGTCCCGCAAGGCGCCTGTCAACAAATTGATCAAGCTGTTCCAGCACACTGCGCCAGCGCTCGTCACCCATTCTCGCGAGGTGTTCTGTCGAACCTACTATGTCTAGAAAGACTAGCGTCATCAGCAACCGATCAGCGGGAGCGGAAGCCGTCTCGCCTGTTATAAACGTCTGGATTTCAGAGATCATGCCGTCCTGGTCTCCATACCAAGCAATATGGTCCTCACCCGGCAAGACGTTCAATGTTGCGCCGGTTATGTGCTCCGCAAGGTAATGCGCATGTTTCACGTCGCACCATCGATCACCTTCACGATGCAGGATCAACGTTGGAACCTGAATGGCTGGCAGTATCGCGCGATAATCAATCTCGTAATTCATCTGTGCCAACTTCGCGAGGGCGCGAGGACTGGCGGCATACCGGAAATATGTGTCAAGCCATTCGATGGCTGCCGTGTCATCGGCAATGCTGGGAGCCCCATCTACAAGGCTTCCTCTGTTCTTATCGATTTGACTGAAGTTTTCGACATCGGCGCTCAATTCGGCTGGCTTCAGGCCCCACGGGTAGTCCGGAGCCCATGCGTACCGGGCGCGGCTGCCCTTGAGGACAAGGTGACTCACGCGCTCGGGATAGGTGGCAGCAAAGACAGTCGAAATCGCCCCACCTTCGGAGGCGCCGAAAACGGCCACCTTGTCGGAGTTCACCGCATCAAGCACTGCGTTGATGTCCAGCGACCGATCTTCAAGCGTCGGGTACCCGACATCCCGGTCAGACATGCCCACGCCGCGCTTGTCGAAAAAAATCACTCGGGCAAATCGGGCAAGCTTGTTCAGAAACCGCGCGTAATCCGGACTTTCCCAAGCGTATTCGATATGGGTGGCCCAGCCTTGCGCCCAGAGAAGATCTATCGGTCCGTCGCCAAAGGCCTGATACGCAATGTGTATGTCGCCCGCTTTGGCATAATGCGTTGTCGGTCGCTTCATTGATCTCTCAATCTTTCGATAGCACCAATTGCCGTCGAGTTCGGTTTCCAGTCCTGCCAGCAGGCGCAGGGGCGCAGGATCGACGGTATCACAGGGCCAGGCACTCATCCCGGTTTCCGGGCAATAGCACTGACGAAGAGAATGGCACCGTAGAAGGAACCGGCCGCAACCCTTCTTTCGGCTTCGGCCTTGAACCCGTCGGACAGTTGCGCGCCGATCTCGTCGGCCCGAGCCGCAGCGTCTGCCCCGCGCGCAATCAACGACGTTACATAGTCGGGCCGGACCGTCTGGATGAAGCCGTGCGCTTGAAGCGTGGCGGTCTCGAAACCGCAGGCCGCCATCATGCCCGACAGGCGGCGCATGACATAGGGGTCGTGAATCAGGTGACGTTGCGCTGCCACCATGGCCGCCTGAAAGAGGTCGCCGTCGAATAGTGCCACGGTGTTCGTGGCGTAGTCACCATCGAAAACAGCCAGCGTTCCACCCGGCCGCAGGACCCTGAACGCCTCGGCGAGGGCCGCGCCGGGATCCTCAAGATGCGAATAGACCGTATGCGCCACCACCACATCGCAAGATGCATCCGCCATGCCGGTGCGGGAAGCGTCGCCGCTCCGAAAGCTCACGTGCGGCGTCGCCGAAAACCGCTTCCTCGCACGATCCAGCAGTCCGGGCGAGGGATCCACGCCGATCAGGCACTGCGGGTCGATATGGCGCAAGATAAGCTCGGTGCTGGCGCCGTTGCCGCACCCGATCTCCAGAACATCGGCACCGGGTCCTGGAAGCGCGCCCATGTAAGGACGCACAGATGTCGCGCATCTGCGGGTCTTCCATCCTCACGTCCATAGCCGCGGCGATGGTGTCGAGTACGTTGTCCGGTTGATCGGTGATGCTCAGGTACAGATCGCTCATGTCCTCGCCATCCCTTCCTGCTACTCAGTATGCCACAGCCGCACCCAAAAGGGACGCGCAATCCAAGGGCAGCCGTGTTTTCGAGGATGTTCAAACGGCCTGCGCGGAAACGACAACCAATGGGAGCGGCACGTCCCATGGCCCACGCTTAGCCTGCGGCGTCAAATGTGTTATCGCTAGCTAATCGCCATTGGCAAACAAGGGGACACTGAATTGCCAGAGACTTCCTATCCGCCTGAGTTTGTGACTAACCTCGAAATGCAGTGGGGTGTCGGCTTCCTCTCGACCGGGCGGGCGGGAGGAAGTCTTGGAAATCCTCCGAGGTACCGAAATCGAAGGTCAGATCGTCCTCGACATCGGATGTGGCACCGGAGGTCCGGACATCGTCATCGCCAGGGAGTTGCACCCTCGGAGGATCATTGGCATCGATGTTGAACCCTTCCTCGTCGGGAAAGGGCAGCGGAACATAGAGGACGCGAAACTGGGAAGCATCGTCGAGTTGAGGCTAGTCGATGCGGGTCCATTGCCGTTCGATGACGCAAGCTTTGACGTTGTTTTCAGCAAGGATTTCCTCATCCACATAGAGGACAAGGCGGCGCTTTACCGAGAAGTTCTCCGTGTTCTCAAGCCCGGCGGCAGGTTCGCCGCAAGTGACTGGCTGCGCAGCGCGCATGCCGACCAACTCGCGGGCTACAAGGAATGGAGGTCAATGACGGCCCACCGCTTTTCGATGCAGACTGTTGACGAGACCGAGGCCGAAATGCGCGCTGCCGGTCTGAAAAACGTCGCGACTCGCGACCGGGCCGACTGGTATGCGAAAACGGCGGCGAAGGAAGTCGCCATGATGGAGAGCGATGTTTGGCGTAGACAATTCGTGGACGCGTTTGGCGAGGAAGGCTACGCAAAAAAACTCGCACTTCGCGTCGCCAATGCGCGCGCTGCGGAATGTGGCGGATTGCGCCCAACCCATCTATTCGGCTTCCGTCCCTGACGTGAAAACAGTCCGTCTACCGCTCATGGCAGGTACAAATCGCAAGTCCGAATAGGGCTCTGAGCCGACATGCGGCGGTGCTACAGGTCTCTCAATTTCGGGGCGTTCCAAATGCCGGCTGTCGTGCTAGCCGGGTCGAAGGCTTGCGACTTAAGCGAGTGGCGAAAATCCGCCCCTTCGGCTTTCGACAAGGCTACAGGAAATGGCAGCTTTCGGGTATCTGAAGTTTGATGGCGAACGGCGAAGATGGGGCGCAAAGCTGTTATTTGTGTCCATCCGTTTGGCGGCGTTCAGATGCTGGAAGATGCTGATCGCCGCCTCGCGGTCGCGATGATCCTATTGAGCGTTTGCACCGCCTGGTAACTTTGTCTGCCCTGCCCCGAGGAGCGCTGCCGATGACAGAAGAGGTCTGGCAATGGGCGAGGGCAAGGTCATCATCGACGGGAAAACGGGGGCCACTCAGCTCTATTCAGCCTCAAGAGCGGTGAGAAGCTCCCTGATGAGCTGTTTCTTATCGATCAGCTGCTTTTCCGGTACTCGATCCAGCTCGGTCATTATCTCCTCCTGTCGGTGCGCCGGTACGTTGCCGTACGCCATGAAGGTGGTGAGCACCTGCTCGTGACCCAGGTTCTGCGACCAGGCTTTGAACTGCTCCGGCGTACGGCAGATTTGTTCACCGAGGCGCGCTAGCGTAGTCCGGAAGGTGTGCGGATGATAGTAAGGCAGGCCCGCCTCCGCGAAGGCACTGCGGAATATTCGCCGGATCGGACCGGCGTTGCGCCAGTGCACTCTCTCAAATCCGACTGCAGCAAATTGCCCGTTATTGTCGAGAGCCATCTTGGTGGCCGGGAACAGCGGGTCGTCTGGTCCGAAGCCACATTCATGGACGAGGAAATCGACCCAATCCCGCACGATGTCCACGATGTCGTCACCCACCGGAAAAAACCGGGTAGTAAATGTCTTGCGGTTCTTCGTGCGGACATCACGGGCATCCTGGAAGACGTTTTTTTTTGCGAGGTCCACATGTTTCAATGAAAAGGACGCCATCGCGTCGTCCCGTGCGCCGGTGAGGATCGAGAAGGCAATAAGGGCCCGGTTGCGCTTTTCGATGGCCGTTACACTCGGCATAGCCTCAAGGACGCTACGAATGGTTTCGATTGTCGGAGCAACCTTCTCCCTGCGTGCCGTTGCAATACGGGTGTCGTTGGCACTCGGGTTGAAGTAGTCACTGTCGGCATAGCTGATCCGTGACTTGTACCCGGGTTGCCCGGCAAGCCAATGGAAGAATGCCTTGAGCACCATCAACCGGGAATGGATCGTCGCCTTGGCGAGCGGTTTGCCGGTTTCGCGATTGACGGCCTCCTGCTGCTGTCGCTTGAACTTCTTCGCCTGCTCGATGTGAAATGCTGCAAAATCTTTGTAACCTGTCGAGGCTTCGAACAAAGCAATTGCCGCCGCCGCCTGATCGGCAGTCGCCGCCGCCGCCCGCTTGGCTTCCTCGAGGTAGGCGAGGTATTGACGCTTGATGCGCTCATTCTTGGCGTTGTGCTTGCGCATGATGCAAGGCTCCTCGTTCAAGTGATGGTTCGGACAGGCTCAATCAGTATCGTCTAGGTGTCCGTCAGCCTGTTTGATTTGCACGTCGAGCATTGCCTGCAGCGCCGGCAGTTTGGCGATCGCGACGCGCTTGTGCATGACGGTCGAGCAGTGGGAACACAGCCCGCAAATATCGCCAGTGACCGGAGAGAGCGGCGTGAACTCGACTGCCTCGAACGCAGGGCGGCGCGGCACCCGGCATGAGAAGCAGTAGCACTCGTCGAGTTCGCACCTCTGCCTGGGCTTTTGGCGTCCCTTTAGGAAGTCGATCAGATCGCTGCCCAGAATCAGTGCCGGCTTTTGATCGCGCAACGCTTGGAGGCCGCCAAACTTCAGCCAGTGCCTCACCGTACCTTTTGCGACATTCAAGACGCGGCTAACGTCATCGACGGTATAATTCCGGTGGCGCTTAATAACGCGCCAGTTCAGTCGCCGCGCCATCAGCCGATCCCCCGCTCGATCAAGGCGCGGATGTCCTCGGTCCGCCAGACGGTGATCCGCGGGCCAAGCTTGAGCGGCTTTGGGAAGCGGCCGTCCTTGATGCCCTGCCACCAGGTTGACTTCGAAACAGGGATAGGTCCTCGCGGCGCGAGGATAGAGGAAAGGCGCAGGAAGCCGGTTTGGGGCAGATTGTCGTCCATCGTGATTCCACCAAGTGTGTTTGAGGTGGATGACGATTTCCTACGGCCGGCTGCGGCATTCAGCCAGAAAGGGCAGAAACCTACCTCGGCAGGTTTTTGGCCTCTGCAAGATACTGGTAAATTTTGGAAATGCGGCCCTTAACTGCGCTTTCCGCCGGCTCACTGTCGAAGGTATTGCGGAACCAGGTAAGCATTTCTTTGATGAGATCAGCCTGTTTTTCCGGCAGGCCGTCGGGTGTGTTTGCCTTGCGGATGATTTCGAGGAAGAATCGGTCCCAATCATATTCCCGCGGGCGGCCGCCCCGATTGGGATGGATTGGCTGCTCGCTTGGCTGGATAGGCTTGGTCTTGGTAGTCATCCACGCCGGTTCTGGTTCGGCAAACGGTGCGAGCGTGTCGAAGAGAAAGCGCGGGAAGAGATTGCGTTTTCGGCCAAATGCCTCGAGGTCGGCTCGCCTCACGATGCTGCTGGAGTGATCGCCAATGATGTTGAGTGCATTTCGAGACTCATCAGCCGGGAGTTCCCCGGTCAATATCGCGGCGGTCAGCATTTGCTTCGCAGCGGCAAACTCGGGCGGATCAAATCTTTGCACGGACTTGATTTGCGACGGGTCGATCTCGCACCAAAGCGCTGCCGCCTGATCGACCGTGAAGGCATCGACATACATCCAATGTGAAATTTCAGTCATGGGCGACGTACCCGATAAATGGCGTTGCTACCGATCCGGAGCGCCTTACACGTGGAGTGTAGTGTTTCCCTTCAGCCGCTCAATCTCCTTCCCCCACCACTCTGCCATCTTCACCCGCTCTTCCCAATAGGCTGAGCGGTTGTAGGCGCGACGGACCTCGTCGGCGCCAACATGAGCGAGTTCGGCCTCGATGGCGTCGACCTGCCATTTGCCGCTTTCGTTGAGCAATGACGAGGCGGAGGACCTAAAGCCATGGGCAGTCGCCTCGCCGGTCGTGTAGCCGAGCCGACGCAGAGCAGCATTCAGCGTGTTTTCGCTCATGGGGCGCTGCGGTGATCGCACCGAAGGAAAGGCAAGGCGCCGGTTGCCGGTATGGCGCTGCAAGTCGCGCAGAATATCGATGGCCAGCGCCGAAAGTGGTTTGCGGTGCTCCCGGCGCATTTTCATTCTGGTCGCCGGAATGGTCCAGATTGCCTTGCCGAAATCGAACTCCGACCACTCCGCGAACCGCAATTCGCCCGGCCTTGGATAAAGCAGCGCCATCAGCTTCAAGGCAGCCTGGGTCTCAATAGTGCCATCGTAGGCCCAGATGGCGCGCAGCAGAGCACCAAACTTGCCCTCGTCGGTAATGGCCGCCCGGTGGGTGACCTTTGGCGTGACCAGGGCGCCGCGCAATCCGAAGGTCGGGTCGTTCGCAGCCTTGGATACAGCAATGGCATATCGGAACACCTGCCCGATGGTTGCCCGGAGCCGACGCGCCGTCTCGTAATTGCCCTGCGCTTCAACCCTTCTGAGCGGAACAAGGATTTCCGCCGCACTGATCTCGGCAATGGGTCGCCTGCCGATGTCCGGCATGGCGAGGCTGAGCAGCCAGCGCTTCTTGCTGAGTGTTGCGTCGGACTTGCCTTCGCGCTGCACCTTTTTCAGGAACTCGTCGGCAACAAACGAAAAGGTGTTTCCATGTCTTTCGGCAGCCGCGGTCTTCTCCACCTTCGCGTGGTGCGAGGGATCAACACCAGAGGCAAGGAGCTTCTTGGCGGCATCACGTTTGGTCCGGGCATCCGCCAACGACACCGTGGGGTACACGCCCAAGGCCAACGTTTTCTGCTTGCCGCCGAAGCGATAGGCAAGTCGCCAAAGCTTGGACCCCTGTGGCGGGACCAGCAGGAACAGTCCGCCACCGTCGCTGTATTTGGCTGGCGCCGACTTAGATTTGAACAAGCGGATGCGTGCATCAGTCAGTGGCATGTGTTGGTATCGCGCTCGCGTGGTCGATCAAACTGCTTCGTGGGACCAACAGATATACCAACAAACTTGCCGGATACCAACAGGCCCTGCAGAACATCGTTGGACATCGAAAACGAAAAAAGAACTGAGTATCAGCGCCTTATCGCATCATATCACATCATATCGGACTGGAAATTGGTGCCCCTGGCCGGGATCGCATCATACCAGCTAGTCATCGATATTCTTGTGTTATTGCTTGGAGCTCTCCGCCAACAGACAGGCCAACATAGTCGCTCTACGTCAGAGTTGGGGCCGGAAGCGGTCCATCCGCTTCCGTCATGATCTGGGTTGAAAGCGGAACTTCCGGTTTCGCCTCCCGTACCGTCAATCACATCGGTGTATTTGTCGTCGATCAAGCACTCCAGTCGTTAGGCATCCCAAGCCATTTCTTGATTGAGGCGGTAACTTTGGCCGGTTGCTCAAGTGTCGGGAGGTGACCAGCGCCGGGGATTTCAACGAGCAACGAGCATTTTAACGACGCGGCAATTTTGCGATGACGCTCGGGCGGGCATAGCTGGTCTTCGGCTCCGTGCAGCACCAGCGCCGGTCCTTCAAAACTACCAAGCGCCGCCTCGAAGGACGGCCGGTCGCGCAGTGCGAGCGACTGCGAAATGAACACATCGGGACCGAGGTTCATCGCCATGTCGACCAGCAAATCCAGCAGATCGCGCCGGCCGCGATTGGCGGCGGCCAGATAATTCGGCTTCATCTCGTCAATGATCACCTCACGGAGCTTGCCCGCGCGTACATCGGCAATTTGCCTGTCGCGGATCGCGCGCCGCTCCGGCAGGTCTGCCAGATGATTGGTGTCCAGCAAAGCCAGCCTGCCGATTGCCTCGGGTGCGATCTTCAACATGGCCATCGCCACGATGCCACCCATGGACAGCCCCGCAATGTTAAGAGGCCCCTCACCAGCTTGATTGAGCACCGAATGCGCCAATCCCTCAACGCTGTCCGACCCGGCCAGACGGGGCGTGACGATATCATAGGCATCTTCGAGTGCCGCGAGCTGCGCCGCAAAAAGGCGTTCGTCGCACATCATTCCGGGCAGAAGGACCAGCTTCTCGCGCGGCATGGCAAGTCAGGCGCGGGCCGCGGCGATGTCTGTCCCGGTTCTCAAGGCCTTCAGCTTTGCCCATGCAATTTCCGGATCGACGGCGCCGAAGCCTGCGAACGTGCCGAAGCCGCAATCCGAACCCGCGATGACGCGGTCCGCCCCGACGATCGCACTGAACCGCTCAAGCCGCTGTGCGACTAGTTCGGGATGTTCGACAAAATTGGTGGTCGTGTCGACAAGCCCCGGAACAAGAATCCTGTCGTCGGGAATTTCGCCGCGGCGATCGCGGAAGACAGTCCATTCATGGCCATGGCGTGGATTGGCAGTCTCGAAAAGGATGTAGCGCGCCTTTGCCCGCATCAAGACCGGAAATACCTTCGCCATGTCGATGTCGCAAACATGCGGCCCCTCGTAGTTGCCCCAGCAGATGTGGATCCTGACCCTGTCCTGCGGCACGTTTCGCAAGGCATGGTTCAGCGCATCGACATGCATGTGCGCGACCTTGACGAATTCCTCGTCGGAAAGCTGTGTAAAGAGCATGTGCCGCGACAAAGCCAGGTCCGGGCAGTCCAGTTGCAGGTCCAGACCCGAGGCAACGATGGTTTCGTACTCGGCCTGCATCGCGTCGGCGAGGGCCGCCAGATAGGCTTCGCGATCGCGATAGTGGGAATTCTGAAGGAACAGGGAAATCACACCAGGCGATGCAGCGTTCATGAAGCCCCGGCTGGCGCCGTGGCGCGCCATCGCCTTCTTCAAGTTGGAAATGTCCTTGGCTAGTTCCCCCTGCCCCTTTGACCTCACTTCGCCGGTGCACATGGGCCGGGCATATCTGGGCGTGCCGCCGCTCTCAGCCAGCCTCTGCAGGAATGTGGGAAAGAGTTTCAGGTCGGCTGGAGCATTGCGGGGGCTGTCGCCAGAAAAGCCCGTGTAGCGGTCCTTCACATAGGTTGCATAGGATATCTTCGACGTCTCGCCATCCGAGACGATGTCGACGCCGGCCTCGACCTGGCGGCGCACCGTTTCGTCCACGGCCTCCGTCATCGCCGCGTCAAAGCCTGCCTCGTCGAAAGGCTCTGCGCGCTCCCTTGCGAAAAGGTAGTCGACGACCTTCTGGCTGCGCGGGAGGGAGCCGACATGGGTGGTGGCAATCTTCGTCATGGTTCACTCCGGCAGCGCCGGCTCCGTTCAGGATTTTTCAGGACCGCAGGGTCGGTCCGGCCTTGTCGTCGGTGTTGCGTACCCGGAACATCGAGGCCTCGCCGGTCATTGAAGGCGCGAGTCCGTGGACAAGGCCCTGGGGCACGGCGCAGGTATCCCCGGCGCCAGCACCTTCTCGTGCCCGTTCCACGAAAGCCGCCAGTGCCCGCGCATCGCCATCAGCACCTCGTGGCGGGGTGTGGAATAGGGCGCCTCGGGAATGGAGCCTCGTGTGATGAAATCGACTTCGAATCCCGGCCTGTCGCGCAGCATGGCGTCGGCTCCGATCACCTTGGCGGGCTGCCGGTCGGCAAGCGCCATCATGTCCCAGTAGCGGGCGACATGGTTCGGTATGACTTCGCCCGTGGTAGGCTCGGGAAAGCCTTTCAATTCGTCTTCGGTCAGCAAAGGCATCTGCCCGACCCCTTCCGGCAGCTTCTCGCCCTTCTTGGTGTCGTAGAGGCGGCCGTTATCGCCGAGCACGAGGCCGTGGTCCTTTGCGTCCCTTATGACTTGCGGGGCCCAGATGACACCACCGCCGGCATCGTCCCCGCCGAGGATCGCCATGATCATCCCGTAGTCAGTGCCGATGTTCTCGAAGCCGCGGAAAATGCCCGTGGGGATGTTGAAGATGTCGCCTTCCTCCAGCACAACTTCCCCGGCTTTGCCCCATCGGCCCCAGAAGAACCGCCACCGGCCTTTGAGAACGAAAAACACTTCCGCCGTGCGATGCGAATGCAGCGAGTTGCGGCATTTCGGCGGCTGGCCGGCCGCGCCGATGTTGAAGCCGGGTGTTTCCTTGATGTGGACATGTTGCTCGGGCAATTCCGAGACCCCGCCGCCGATGATCGTGAAGTTCTCCTTCTGGTTGGAGCCGGGCGTATGGGCGTCGATGAATGCCGTGCGGCAGGGCTTCAGGTCGCCGTACCGAACGATGCGCGCTTCCATTTGTTCCGGAGTCATTTTGTCTGTCCCGTCTTGAGAATGATCTGCTTCCAGATCGCCGTTTCGTCGAAGAGCACGTATTCGCGCCGCAGTCCCCACGGGCCGAATTCCGCATGGCTCATGCCCATGACATGAACCTGTGCACCGGAAGGCGTGCCGAAACTTCCCCAACCGTCATGCTTGCCGGTCAATGACCAGCGCAGGGCCGCGCGGGGCGACATCAGCGGGTCCGCGCGGCCGATCGTGTGGTGGATTTCGAACTTCGCAGAGGGAAATGACGAGCGCAGGCCCATCCAGAACTGGTCGGCATCGCCATGGCTGTGGCCTGTCACGCCGCCGGGTAGCTCCAACTGGCACGCGCGGTCATATTCACGCGGAACAAGGCTGAATTCGCCGACCATCATGCGCGACAGGATCTGTGCATATCGCGCGCCCCATTCATTGTCGTTGCCCTTGCCTTTGTAGGGGCCGGCGACATCGATAGCTGGGGTGAACGGCCTGACGCATTTGTCGGGTCCGCCCTCCCGCTCGATCAGGTCCACCGCGAAGGCCTTGGGGTCCCACCCCAACTGGCGTACTATGGCGCCCTGGTCGCGGATCAGCCATTCATCGTCGATCATGTCGTCATGTGCGGCGCAGTCGGCGATGATCCGGTACGTCAGTTTCCTGCCCGTCGGCTCACCGTACATTCCCGGGCGCGAATGCGTGGCGGTGGAAAGCAGCCGATGCGACGACAGGAGATAACCGTCCGGGCCTTCGCACCAGATGACGTCCTCCCCGAGCAATGTGCGGTCCGGGAACTCCGCCAGCGTCGCCATGGTTGCGCGGATCACCGCCTCGTTGCCGATCACCACCGAGGCGGGCGAACGGACCGGTATGTCCTTGCCATAGTATTGGTGCAAGGTGTCAATGCCGCGGCCTTCCCAGATCTCGTGCGTGATGCCGAGGATGTAGTCCGGAAAATCCTTCCAGCGTTGCGAAAATCCCTTGAGGCTCATGTTCTCTCCTTTGCCTCTAATGTGCAGTCCAGCCGCCATCGACATTGATCGAAGTTCCGGTCACCAGCGCCGACGCATCGCCCGCGAGGAAAAGAATGGCGCCCATGACGTCCGCAACTTCTCCCACGCGGCCAAGGACGATGTTGGCATTGATCCAGGCGACACGTTCAAGGTTTGCGAAAGTGGGTTCGGTCAGCGGCGTGCGAATGAAGGTGGGACACACGGTATTGACGCGAATGCCATGCTTTCCCCACTCGACGGCCATCGATTTCGTCATGCCTTCGAGGGCATGCTTGGACGCTGCATAGACCGAACGGTCGATGCCGCCGACATGGGCCATCTGCGAGGAGACATTGATGATCGACCCGCCCCTTGCCGCGGCAATCATTCCCTTTGCCACTTCGCGCGCGGCAAAATGCGCGGCGCGCCAGTTCACGGCCATGACGGCGTCGAAATCGGCAACGCTTGTTTCAAGCGCCGGTCCATGCCGGGCGATGCCGGCCGAATTCACGAAGACATCGAACGGGCCATGCGAAGCGATTGCCTTGGCTGCCGCGTCGAGATCGGCAAGGTCTAGGCGAAGCGCTTGCGCCGAAAGGCCCTGTTCCAGCATTTGCGCAACGGCAGTATTCAGCCTTTCCTCGCCACGCGCGGCGCATACTACTTGGGCCCCGGCTTCTGCGAGTGCTACGGCACAACCTAGCCCGATGCCCGACGATGCGCCCGCGACGAGTGCACGGCGGCCATCCAGGCGAAATGAAGGCGTGCGCGGCAGCGTCATAGCAAACCCGCCTTGTTTGCGGTTGTGAGCTCGCGCATCCGCTCCATCAGGTCCACGCCCATTTGTGCAAACAGATGCACCATGTCGACATAGACCCAGTTTTCAGTGAAACGATCGCCGCTGCGAAACCAAAAATCGATGCCGTTGACAACAATGGGTTTGCCGGATGCGCCCTCGCCCAGATACGGGCCGGCATGGGTCGCCCGAACGCCCGCCCAGGCGGACGAACCGACCAGCCGGTCTTCAGCAAAGAGGGAGTCGAGGTCTTGCACCCGCCTGTCCGGGAATGCGACGAGCCACGGTTTTTGATGAAAATCCTCGAACTCCCGCAGGCTGAGGCATGCGCCTATGCCGCCCGGGCCGTACCACTTGATGTTGTCGTGGAAGAACCGCCTCATGCCCATGCTGGCGAGGTCCGAACTGTCGAAGGCATTGAGGCCGCCAAAGATCAGATCGCGGCCAAGCCGCAGGCTTGCCTTGCCCTCGTCCTTCTCCCGGCGATCGAGGATGACGCCGTCATAGGCTGTCGGTGCCGGATATACGAACGGCGCGCCGGTGGAACGCGGCAGCACGGCCAGGCCGAGTTGCTCGAACCAGTCGATGAAATCGATCAGCATTTGCGTTTCGACGATCTCCCCATCTTCGAATCGCAGGAATTCTGCCCAGCGCAGGCGCAAGGTTCGCGGTCCGGCCGGAATGCCGATGAACGGCGACCGCGCATGTCCGGTCAGGTAACCGGTGCCGCACACCCACATGCGCCCGTCGCCTGATCCGTCCACCCGTCCGTTCGACCGCCCGCCGAAGAACATGTGCGTTTCGCGCCGCAGGTCCGGAATGGCGCGCCGCAGCGGTGCAAGAAACTCCTCTGCAAGGGCATGCGGTCCTTCCAGCGTCGGGAATGGCGCGGGACCTGACCAGCGATGCGCAGCGGAAAGATGAGCGGCGGTGGCCTTCGCCAGGGTTTGCGGATCGGATGCGTCCACGGCCTGCCAGTATGCCATGGCGGCCGACTTGTTTCTCTGGTTTTCCTTCGCGCCCATCGGTTCAATCCGCCGCTGCGCCGTAGGGAACATTGGCGCGGCCGTATCGCCGCACACGGACATTTGCCTGCTCGGCGTGGCCGACAAATCCCTCAAGGATGCAAAGACGCGAGCAATACGCCCCGATCGTCGCGGCGGCGTCGTCGGTCAGTATCTTCTGGTAGGAGTGCGTCTTCAGGAACTTGCCCACCCAGAGCCCGCCGGTATACCTGCCGGCCTTGCGGGTCGGCAGCGTATGGTTGGTGCCGATGACCTTGTCGCCATTGGCAACATTGGTGCGCGCGCCCAGGAACAGTGCTCCGTAGCTGCGCATGTTTTCAAGGTACCAATCGTCCCGGTCGGTCATCACCTGCACATGTTCGAAGGCGATGTCGTTGGCGACAGCCAGCATTTCCTCATGCGTGTCGCAAACGAAGACCTCGCCGTAGTCGGCCCAGCTCCTGCCCGCCGTGTCGGCGGTAGGCAAGATCTTCAGCAGGCGCTCCACTTCCGCCATGCTTGCATGTGCGAGCCGCTCGGAATTGGTGATCAGCGCAGCCGGCGAATTGTATCCGTGTTCCGCCTGGCCCAGCAGGTCCGTGGCGCAGATCTCCGCATCCACGGTTTCGTCGGCGATGATGAGTGTTTCGGTCGGACCAGCGAAAAGGTCGATGCCGACGCGGCCGTAAAGCTGCCGTTTGGCTTCGGCCACAAAGGCATTGCCCGGCCCAACGATCATGTGCACCGGTTCGATGGTTGCGGTGCCGAGCGCCAGTGCCGCGACAGCCTGAACCCCGCCAAGGCAGTAGATTTCATGTGCGCCGCCAAGATGCATGGCAGCGATGACCGCCGGATTGGGCTCGCCCTGGAACGGCGGCGTCGCAGCCGCGATCCGCGGCACGCCGGCCACGCTCGCGGTCAGCACCGTCATGTGCGCCGACGCAACCATCGGGAATTTCCCGGCAGGCACATAGCAGCCGACCGATTGGACCGGTAAGTTCCTGTGGCCCAGAATGACATCCGGAACAGTCTCGATCTCGATGTCGGTGATGGATGCACGCTGTGCTTCCGCGAACCGGCGCACCTGCGCTTGGGCGAATCGGATGTCCTCCATGTCGCGCGCCGAAACGCGGTTGATCAGCGCTTCGATCTGCGATTGCGAAAGCCTGAATGCCGGAGGCGAATAGGCGTCGAACTTGACCGACAGTTCGCGCACGGCTTCGTCCCCGCGCTTTTCGACATCGGCGATGATCGCCTCCACCGTTGCGCGAACCTTCGCATCCTCGTCACTGCGGGCCTCGCCGGTGCGGCCCTTTTTCAAATGGCGGATCATTCTTTCCTCCAAATCCTACAAATTGTGTTCCGGTCCCGGCGGAACTGCGCGGCCCTCGTCGTATTTCTCCCACCCTTCCCCATTGAATACGTCGACGCCAAGCTGGCGCAGGACGTGTGGGAAATCGACCATGACCCAATTGTCGACGATCTTGCCGTCGACGACCTTCCAGAAATCCATGTACCGGATTTCCACCCGTTTGCCGGTCGGCTTGATCCCCATGAACTCGCCGGAGTGAATGGCATGCTGGGCGCCGAATGCCGCGGCCCATTCGCCGTCGAAAAGGCGCGCCTCGTCGATGCAGACCTTGTCGGAGAACGCAGCCTGGAACGGCCGCTGCCAATTTTCCTGGAATTCCCGCAGCCCGCTCTTCGTGCCGCATCCGGCATTGCCGAGCCAGCGGAAGCTTTCCGAAAAGAACTCGGCCATGCCGCGGATCTTGTGGTCGTTGAGGCCGTCTACCATGCCTTCGATTACTTTTTTGGTCTCGGCTGTCTTCGTGCGGTCGTTGTCCCTCGTCAGGGCAGCCTGCTCCGGTCGGTTGATTTGCATGTATTCCTCGCGTGTCATTGTTCCGGACGGATGCGCTCGCCCGTATCGTGGTCGAAAAGGTGGCAAACCGGCGCCGGCACCGAAATGCGCACGACATCTCCGATTTCGCATTGGTGGTCTTTTGCAGCCTTTACCGCGACGATGGAACCGCCGGCCTTCACGGACACCATCGAGGCCTCGCCCAGCAATTCCATCGAATAGGCCGGCGCCTCGATCTCCGCCTTTTGCGCACTGATCCTTGCGTCTTCGGCGCGAAAGCCGAGCGTCACCTTGCCGGTCACGGACCGGGCGAGGCCGTTCACTTCGATGTTGGCGGCGCGGAAGGTCCCGCCGTCGATTTCTCCCGCCACGAGGTTCATCGCGGGGGAGCCGATGAAGCCGGCAACAAAGGTATTGGAAGGGCTGTCGTAGATCTCGCGCGGCGTTCCCAGTTGCTGGACGACGCCGCGGTTCATCACGACGACGCGGTCGGCCAGCGTCATCGCCTCGATCTGGTCGTGCGTCACGTATATCGTGGTCGTGCGCAGTTCGTGGTGCAGGTTCTTGATCTGCGCCCGCGTCGAAACGCGCAGCTTTGCATCGAGATTGGACAGCGGCTCGTCCATCAGGAATACGGTCGGCTCCCTGACGATGGCGCGCGCAAGCGCCACGCGCTGGCGCTGGCCGCCGGAAAGTTCGGCGGGCCGGCGATGCAGGAACTCGCCAAGCTCGACCATTTCCGCCGCGCGCATGACCCGCTGGTGATGCGTCTCCTTGGCAACGCGCCGGACCTTCAGCGGAAAGCGGATGTTCTCGTAAACGGTCATGGTCGGATAGAGACCGTAGCTCTGGAAAACCATGGCAATGTCACGGTCCTTCGGCTCGAGGCCGTTGACCATCCGGTCGCCGATCCAGATTTCGCCGGAGGTCGCATCCTCCAGCCCGGCGATCATTCGCATCGTGGTGGTCTTGCCGCAGCCGGAAGGGCCGAGCAGGACTATGAATTCCTCGTCGGCGATCTCGAGGTTGAAATTGTCGACGGCGATGAAGTTGCCCCAACGCTTGCCGACATTCCTGAGCGTAATTCCTGCCATCTTTTTCCTATCCCTTGACGGCGCCGGCGGTCAGCCCGGCGACGATCTGGCGTTGGAAGAACAGCACCAGCACGAAGAGCGGCGCCGTTGCCGACACCACGGCGGCCACCGCATACATGATGTTTCCCTGGACTTGGGTCGAACCCATGAAGCTCGCGATCTTCGGCACCATGGTCTGGTTCTGCTGCGACAGAAGCATCGCCGTCACCGCGAAGTCGTTGTAGGCGAGGAGAAACGAGAACAGGCCGGTTGTGATGACGCCCGGCCACATCACCGGAATGATCACGAGCCGGAACGCCTGAAACCTTGAGCAGCCGTCCACCATGGCGCTCTCGTCCAGATCCTTGGGTATGCCCAGGAAAAAGGAATGCAGCATCCAAAGCGTGAAGGGCTGGTTTATCGCTACAAGCACCACGATCGCCGTCGGCAGGAAGCCCCATACGTTCAATTGGAAGAACGGAAAGAGATAGCCGGAGACGAGTGTTATGTGCGGCATGGCGCGGAAAATCAGCGCCGCAATCAGGATCCAGAATGCATACCGGTACGAGGAACGCGAAAGCGCATAGCCACCGAGAGTTCCGAGCGTGAGCGATATGATGACCACGAAGAAAGTGACGATGCCGGTGTTCAGCGCGGCGCGCCAGAATTCGCGCTCGACCCATGCGCCTTCATAGCCGTCAGCCGTGAACGGCGCGCCGGTCTCGATGATGGTCTGCGTGCCGCGAAGCGCGTTTACCCAATCGAGCTTGGAGAAGAAATCGCCCTGGACCTTGAAGGACCCCCAGAGCGTCCAGACAAACGGGAAGGCAGCAAGGATCAGCCAGCAACCAAGGAACGCCGTGGACAGGACCATCAGAAGCAAGGGTTGGCGAAACGCTCGGCCGGCCATCGCGCTCACCGTGCCCGGTTGAAATCGCGCCAGGTGCGGATGAGCACCGGCGTCAGGAGGATGGCCACGAAAACGATCGTCAACATGGAACTGGCAGCGGCCGAACTGAACAGCTTGGCTCCGGTGCTGTTGAGGTCGTTGTAGATGATCCAGGAAAGCGACGTGGCGCTGGCTTCCGCGTTGAAGCCGACGATCGGTTCGAACACGCGGAAATTGTCCATCATCTGGATCAGGGCGACGAAGGTCGCGAGCGGCATCAAATGCGGAATGATGACATGGCGGATCTGTTCCCACCGGCTGGCGCCATCGATCATCGCCGATTCGAGCGTGTCCTGCGGCACGGTTTGCAGGCCGGCGTAGAAAACTACGAAGGCAAACGGCGCCGAATGCCAGACACCATAGACGAACAGCGTGAGCCAGGTGAGCGTGGGCGAGGCCTTCAGCGACAGGCCGGGGTCGTTCATCAGCAGCTTCAACGAGGAGCCGATGATGCCGTCCGCGTCGATCATCCAGAAAAGCACGAGTGAACCCACCAGCGGCGTGACGATCATCGGGAGCAGCGAAACGAAGATTGCAACGCCTTTGGCAGCCGGCGGCAGCCGGTTTACCGCCGTGGCGATGGTGAAACCCAGCACGATGACGATCGGCGTGACGATAGCGGTGTAGGAAAGCGTGAAGGCAAGCGCCTTGTAGAACGGCAGACCGTAGAGCAACGAAAAGAACTCGCCCAAGCTCTCCGATTGCCGCCAGAATTCGCCAGCCTCGGCAAAGGCCAGATGATTGCGGTTGGCATAGGTGGAGAGGCCGGCAAACTGGCCCAGCGGCGCTTCACGGCGAAGCTTTTCCGTTGCCCCGCTGTCCACCTGCATTTCCGTCTTGCAACCAAAGGGACCACAGTTTTCTACCGCCACCATGACGCGGTCGTGCTCGACGAAAAGGGACTGAACCGCGACAGAGACGATCGGCATGGCGATGAAGATGATCATCGCCAGCGCGGAAGGCAGGATGAACCAGAAGAACGTCCGGTGCGGCATGCGGCCCTCCGCTTTGGGTCACGTCAAGGGGCCGGTGCGCCCGTTGATTTCTTGAAATGAACGCCGGGGCGCCGGCTTGCGGCGCCCCGGCCGGACGTCACTTGATGAAGCCTTTTTCCTTGGCCGCCGTGATGTATGCCGCCTCGGCATCGGCCAGGGCCTTTGCCGCATCTTCGGTGCCTTGCATGAACTCTGCCAGTTCCGTGCCAAGCGCGGTGTGCAGCAGGCCCATATAGGGATCCATCGGGTAGGATTTGGCGCCGCCCGAAACAGTGGCAAGGACGCCCGCTGCGGTAGGCCCGGGCGTATATCCGGTTGCCAGCCAAACGGCCGCGGCCGCATTGGCATTTGCGGTTGCTGCAGTCGCCCCTTGAGCCAGGGCTCGGAAGGTTGCTTCGGCATCTTCATCGGAAGCGTTCTTTGCAACGGTAAATCCGTCCCACCACAGCGTGGTTGCCGGTATCGAGCCGCCGCCAACGGTCGGCGCCGCCGCGAACTTGATCGCCCCGGCGATCTCGGGGGTCGTGCCTTCGGCATCGGTTACCGCACCAGCGCGCGAACCCCAGAAATTGGCGATCGCCACCTTGCCCGCCTCAAACTCCGCCTGAAGCGCGTTGGAGTCGAAGGTCAGGAAATCCTTGCTCATGTAGCTGGAGAGTTCCTTCATCATGGTGAGCGCGGCAACGCCCTTTTCATTGTTGACCGCGGGTTCGGCTGTACCTTCCTTGAAGAAGGGAGCGTCGAAGCCCATGAACATGTTGACGAATTCCTCGGCAAGGTTCCAGCCAGCCTTGTACGTGCCGCCAAGCGGGGTTTCCATCAAACCCTTTTCCTTGATGGTCTTGGCTGCCGCGACCACTTCCTCATACGTCTTGGGGACAGCAACGCCGGCTTTCTCGAGTATGTCCGCGCGGTAGAAGATGTGCTGCGCATTGGCCATGAAGGCGACCGCCATTACCTTGCCGCCGATCATGACCTTCTGGCTGCCATTGAGCTCCGCACCGTACTTGGCCACATAGTCGTCGAGCGGACGCACGAGGCCATCGTTGAGCAACGGCAAAATCGAGCTGTTTGCAATGATGTGCGATGTATATTCGGGCGGGTTGGCGCTGAGCGCGGCCACCGACAGGCTTTCGTGGTCCTTGGTCAGGTTGACCTTCACTTCGACAGTACCAGAAGCACAGGCTTCGGCGGCCTTTGCGACGGCCTGGATCGCGGGAAAGTCGTTTCCGAGTATGCGGACAGAACCTTTTTCGATCCCGCAATCGGCGAATGCGAGAGTGCTGGCGGAAACAAGCATTGCCCCGGCCAGCGACGATTTCATCAGTGCCTTCATGTCACCCTCCTGTATGCGGGCTTGTCCGGGCTCAAACGGGCCGGGGACCACCGCCGTTCATCTTGTCAATGCTCTCGGCGCCACCTAAGGCCCCGAGACTACGTTGACAAAATGTGAATACGTATGCAAGAAAATTTATCGAGGCGTCCTATGAATATCTGTTCTGATGCTCGCGCCTGAAACTTATCGATCGAGGTCAAGCATGCGCGGCGACGTGGAAAATGGCGTCAGGCGGCGGATTTTCGAAGGGCTGAATGCCTTGGCCGGCGATGGGCAGGCCAGGCTGCCGGCGCACATGGAAACGCTGTTCCCGGATACAGCCTTGTGGCGCGGTTCGCATCCGGTGAACGAAATTGCGGGCGCGGCAGCCATTGCCCGCCATGTTTTCGAGCCGCTTTTCCACGCCTTTCCCGATCTTGAGCGCCGCGACCTGATATTCGTGGGCGGCTCATACGAGGGCCGCGACTATGTCGCTGCGGTAGGCCACTATTGCGGAACCTTCCGGCGCGACTGGCTGACCATTCCGGCAAGCGGGCAGACAGCCTATCTGCGCTACGGCGAGGTCTACGAAATTCGCGACGGCCGAATCGTCCAGGCCAATGCACTTTGGGATATTCTCGACTTGATCAGGCAGGCAGGATTTTGGCCGATCGCCCCGAGCCTGGGACTTGAGGGCATGTGGCCCGGACCGATCACCGGCAACGGCATCGTTCTTCACACCTCCGATGCGCATCAATCGGCGCTAAGCATTGCGCAAACACTCGCCATGCACCGCACGCTGGGTGAGTACAACGACCTTTCAGGTTCGGGTCGCGAGGGACTTCTGGCCATGCCGCAGAAGGAGCACTGGCACGAAAAAATGATGTGGTACGGCCCGTCTGGCATCGGCACCACACGGGGCCTGGCGGGCTTTGTCGACGATCACCAGTTGCCCTTCCGCATTGCCTTTCCGCGTTCCGGAGGCAACATCGAAGCCGTCCAGGCCGAAAGACGGAGGCACGGTGCGGGGCATTACGTACGCTTCGGCGACGGTCCGTTTTCGGTGACCGGCGGCTGGCCCAGCCTGTATCTGGTCCACAAGGGCGGCGGCTTTCTGGGAATGCCGCCGACCGGCAGCGGGATTACCATGCGCGTGATGGATTTCTATCTCCACGACGAAGGCAAGATCCGCGAGAACTGGGTTCCGCTCGACATATTGGATGTGCTGATGCAGATGGGCCTCGACGTCATTGCCCGCATGCAGCCAAAGTTTCGTCGCGGCGCGTAAGATCAGCGCGGGCTTCGGGTCGAGCCGCGGATAACGAGCTGCGCCGGCAAGACCGTTGCCCGCTTACGCACCGCACCTTTCTCTATCTGCTCGAGGAGCGTGGAAATCGTTGCCTCGATCATGTCGTCCGGCGGCTGCGAGACGGTGGTCAGGTCATAGCCCTTCCACGAAGCCTCAGGAACGTCATCATATCCCGCCACCGAAATGTCCTGCGGAATCCGCAGGTTGAATTCCGAGCGGATCACGTCCATCGCAGAAAAGGCCATGTGGTCGTTCGCCACGAAAATGGCGTCCGGCCTGTCCTTCCGGTTAAGAAGTTCGCGCGTGGCAGCAGCTGCTCCATTGAAGCTGTAGCCACCGACCGCGCGGCCCCAGACGGCCATGCCGCCCTCCGCAAGTCCCTTGTAGAAACCAGCTTCGCGGTCGCGATTGGTGGATGAATCTTCCGCCCCCGCGACAAAGGCGATGCGCTCGTGTCCGCCCGCCAAGAGGTGGCGCGCGATCAGACGACCGCCTTCGATGTTATCGGACGTGACACTGCTGGCCGGTGAGGAGGCTACATAGCGGTTGAGCGTTACCACCGGAATCCCGGTCTCCGCGCATTCCCGCGCCAAGGTGGACGACAGCGTCGCCGAAGCCATGACGATGCCCTCCACCTGGTATTCGAGGATTCGCTGGACGACTTCGTCCTGCCGCCCCGGATCGGTCATGAAGAGCAGCACCTGGTAGTCGCGGTCCTGCAATTGCCGGGACAGCTTTTCCAACACGATCGGATAGAACTGGTTGTCGAGGTAGGCCACCAGCATCGCAATGAGGCGCGAGCGGCCGCTGATCATTGCTCGCGCCAGCGCGTTTGGCCGATAGCCGAGATCGGCGGCTGCCTTGAGAACCCTGCGGCGCATATCCGCCGAGACGCTTGCGCCCGGGGTAAACACCCGGCTGACCGCGGACTGCGAAACTTCCGCGAGCCGCGCCACGTCTCCCGATGTTACAGGCGCCCTTTGCGGATGCCTTGCCATGGACCCGTCCTCCCTCGGCTTTGCCGACCTAGCGCCTGATGGCACGCAAACAGTTACGGGTCGAGATGCAGCGTAATTTAAATTCAGCAATGACCTTCATCGACCATGGCAAAGCTGCTGCCGGTTCCGCTTGATGGCGGCAGACAAGCGCTAATCCGCGCAATTCGCGAAGAAACTCGCAAATCCGGCGGATCCTGCGGATTTTATGACAAATTTACCGATCCTCAACCAAACCGGTTAGGCAACGTCTTAAATCTCTGTCGGATAAACAACACGTGACGTTCGGGGGAACGGTCACAGCACAGGGAATAACTGTGCAAGGCCCTGTAGTACCTGGCACGTCCATAACAAGAACGATCAGGTTAACAGGAGCTACCCATGATCAGATACGTCAAGTTTGCAGTCGCGGCGTCGTTCGCACTTGTACCAGCCCAGGCTTTCTCTGCCACTGGCGACATCCAATTCAGCGCAACCGTAACCCACACCTGCACGATTACCGTCAACTCCGCCGGCACGCTTGGCGTGAGCACCGACTTCAAGACCCTCGCTTCGAACCAAGCGAGTGGCACGGCAGGTACCGCGACGATTTCAGCTTCTGGCAACGGCTTCGACATCAGTGTCGGCGCGCCATCGTTGAGCAAGCCAGCCGCCGACAACACGGCTGAAACACTCAGTGCTTCCTACTCGACTACCGGCGCAACTTCAGTCAGCGGCACCAACAGCAGCGCAGCCAATGACCTTGCCCATGGCACGACCAACGTTTCGGTCAATATGTCGGCAGTCAAGTCCGGTTCTGATGTCTTCGAAGCGGGCAACTACACAGGTACCGTCGTACTGCTCTGCGAATAACCCACATGCGTGAAAGGCACAGACGCGACATGAAATCTGCAACCAAAAAGTCCTTCGCAATCTCTTCGTTTCTTGGCTGTGCCTTCGCCCTTGCGCTGCCGCCCGCCGGGGCTGCAGCGCAGGCAATGTCTCCGATGCGCGGGGAAGTTAAAAGCTTCGCGGACTCTTTCGCCCTGAAGGTTTACCCCGCAAATCCATACGAGCATCGCATCCGGATCGAAATCAAGGTCTATGATCAGGACTTCAACCCGATCGATGCGCAGGTTTCGCCTGCAAACTTCACGCTGGCAGGCCGCAACTCGCGACCCGTTAATGTGATCATTCCATTCGCGGCAGGCCAGACCAGCCGCAAGGTCCGCGTTTGCACCGAATCCATTCCGTTTCCCGGCCAATCAAAAACAACAACCATAAAGGCTCAGATATGTGGAAAGTTCTTGGGGCAGCGTGTCCAGTAGCAGCAGTATTGCTGTCTACCTTGCTCCTACTCGGCGAAGAGGCCGCCGCGCAGACCAACTACATCAACCAGAACATCTCCGGCTTCAATCTGCCGGGCGTGACACTTTCACAGGGCCACGATGAGGTTCGCGCGGCGGACGGCACCACGTGCCGTTCTGCTGTCGGCGGGTCCGGCGCCTATATGGATGTGGGAGTGATCGGGAATCCGGAACAGGATTACGATGGAGAATCCAGCATGTCGGCCTATGGCCGCATCGTGGTTCCGCTCGGAAGGCTACCCAGCCGCATCGATTGCAGCAAACTCTACAATCTTGAGGTGCAACGCCTCGAGTTGGAGTTGAAGCTTGCACAGATGGGATTGACCCGCGGAATTTCGCCGGTATCGGGTGGCGGAACTGACGGCGATGCCGAATTCACCGAGGCCGCGCCGGCAGAGGCAGCCCCGATAAAGCCTGTCGAGAAGCGGTCAACAAAGGATATCAAGGTCGCCCAGGCGAAAGTGGAGAAAGACAGTTGGGAGGATGAGGGCTGGTCGACGAACGGGCTGAATAAATGAACCGCCGGGGATGCATGATCGACACATCCCCGTTGCGCGCGGGAGCCACGGTCCTGATTGCGCTTTTTCTTGCCTGGCCAGCTTCGGCAAAGCCGAAGAGCATTGAGGCGGCGGGCGTTCCCCCACTTGGTGAGACCGATGTCGGGAACGAGGATGGCGCGGCGTTCATAGAGGCACTTTCCGGTGCGCATGCCGGCAAGGGCGGTAACCAGTTCTGCGCCATCATCATCACCAGCGACGGCCACCTCTCCGCTGTCCCCGGGGGCAACGAGCTGAGCTCGACCAGCTTCGGCGGCCGGCCAGGCCAGGCCGAAATCGTAGCTTCCAACAGTTCCTATACACTTTCGATTGACGCACCCCTCGGCTTTTCGCTGGCGCCAGTGGGTGGAAACGACTCCATCTTGGTCCGAACCTCTTACTCCGGCTTCGGCGCCACCAATTTCTCCAACACCCCGGGCAGTGTCCCGATCCGAATAAAAAGGGGATCGACAATGGTCTCGGCCAACATGGTGGCGATCAAGGCGTACGATCCTTTTCCTGCCGGTGACTACCGGGCGAACCTGACCCTGCGTTGTGAATGAGATGGCCAGGATAAAAAGAATGGTGGCACCGTCCCGGACACTTGCATCCCGAAAAGGAAGGACATTGGCAGCACTATCGATTTGCGTGCTCGCATGGAGCGACCCGGCACTCGCCGCGCAAGATAGTGTCAATTTCCTGGGCAACATCACCGACAACAATGCCTGCGTAATCACCCTTGTCCAGTCAGGCCAACTCGGTGTCAGCGCGGACACGAAGCAACTGAGCTCGAAGCTCGCGGGAGGACGTCCCGGCATCGCCGAGATTGCTTCGCTTCGAAACTACTGGATTTCCGTAGACGGCCCGTCCTTCTTCTTGACCGCGCCCGGCAATGGCAACAGCGGAGTCAGCTTTGCGACCACCTATTCGGGTACCAACATCATCCGCGGCCGGAGCTTTGCCGAGCAGCCCGGGAGCAACGCGGTCAGGCTGCGAGGAGGCCTTTCGGTAACGCGGGTGACCATCAATCTTGTCGCGAACAGGCCAGACAATTTTCCCGGCGGCGAGTACATGGCGCTGACCACCGTACGCTGCGAGTAGGTTCAGTCATCCGGGTACTGGACTTTCTCCAAGACCTGGCTCCAGTTGAGCGTTCCGTCGCCGATCATCCCCCCCGGGACGCACCGGAAGTTTATCGCATTGCCATCACTAACAAAGCGTATAGATGTGCGAGAGGGTATGACCGGATTTGCCAAATTGGACGCGAAACGGCCACGCGTTTACGTCAGACAACGCACGTACTTGAACTCGCCGCCGCGAATTCTTCCGAGCACGCACGCCGCCAAATATTTGATAATCAGTCGGAAAAAACCTGGTGCCCCCGGTCGGACTCGAACCGACACGTCTCTCGACAACAGATTTTGAGTCTGCCGCGTCTACCAATTCCGCCACAGGGGCAGGCGAGGATGCTGCTAGCGCTTCCCCCGGCCAAAATCAACAGTGCAATGCGCGGCAACCGGAAGCGACCGCATCCCGGCGCCCGTCCTCGCACATGGACGCGCGCGGCGAACACGGTTAGAAGGCTCGCGCGCGCAGCGCGGGAGACGGGGCCGGGGCACGATGATCAGGAAGCTCTACGACTGGGTTTTTGCACTTGCGCGCCACCGGCGCGCATCGCAGGCGCTTGCCGGCGTATCCTTCGTCGAAAGTTCGTTCTTTCCCATCCCCCCCGACGTGCTGCTCATTCCCATGGTGCTGGGCCACCGCCAGCGCTGGCTGCTCTACGCGACCATCTGCACACTTGCTTCCGTTCTGGGCGCGTTCCTGGGCTATTTCATCGGTGCCTTCCTGATGGATTCGATCGGCTCTCCGCTGCTGGCGCTCTATGGCAAGGAGGATTCCTTCGCGAAAGTGCAAGAGTGGTATAATAAATGGGGCGGCTGGGGCGTTTTCTTCGCGGCGGTCACGCCCTTTCCCTACAAGGTGCTGACCATCTTCTCGGGCGCGACCGGGCTGAACCTCGATCACTTTCACGATCGTGTCGATCATCGGCCGGGGAATCAGGTTCTATGCCGTTGCCGGCCTCCTCCATCTCTATGGCGAACCCGTACGCATCTTCATCGAGCGCCGGCTTGGCCTCATGTTCACCCTTGGTGTCGTGCTGCTGGTCGGCGGATTTGCCGCTGTGAAGCTGCTTTTTTGAAATCGACACCGTGCTATAGGCTCGCGCCATGACAAGAATCGGACAACTGACAACTTCACTGCTGGTGCTTGCCGGCATGGTCGCGGTCATTGCAGCGGTGCTGGCCTTCCAGCACATTGGCGGCTATGTCCCCTGCAAGCTGTGCCTGCAACAACGCGAGCCCTACTATGCCGGCATTCCCGTATTGGCGCTGGCGGCTCTCTCCGCCTGGCTTAACTGGCCGCCGCTTGTCACGCGCTTGCTGTTGGCCCTGGGCGGACTGCTGCTGCTGACATCCATGGCCATGGCGGCCTACCACTCAGGCGTTGAATGGCAATGGTGGCCGGGGCCGACCGATTGCGGGGCAACGGCGGGCAACATTTCCAGCGATGTGAACGATCTGCTGGGCGATCTTTCGACCCGCCCGCCCTCATGCGACAAGGCGGCCGGGCGCTTCCTCGGCCTTTCCTTTGCAGGGTGGAACGTGCTTGCAAGCGGTGCGCTCGCCGCAATTGCGCTGCGCGGCGCCGCGAAGCGGACTCAGGGCTCCAGCACGCTGTCCCAGTAGAGAAAGTCCATCCAGCTTTCGTGCAGGTAGTTGGGCGGGAACTTGCGCCCGTTCCGGTGCAGATCCTCAAGGCTCGGCATGTAGGGCGGCTGGGCCGGCCACATCTTCACCTGTGCAGGCAGCTTGTTGCCCTTGCGCAGATTGCAGGGCGAGCACGCCGCGACGACATTCTCCCAGGACGTGACGCCGCCCTTGGAGCGCGGCACGACATGGTCGAACGTAAGGTCTTCGCCGGTACCGCAATACTGGCATTCGAAACGGTCGCGCAGGAAGACGTTGAACCGCGTGAAGGCAGGCGAGCGGCTCGGCTTCACGAAGCTCTTGAGGCACACGACGCTTGGCAGGCGCATCTCGAAGGAGGGGCTGCGGACCTCGAAGTCGTATTCGGCAACGATGTTCACCCGGTCAAGGAACACCGCCTTGATCGCATCCTGCCAGCTCCACAGCGACAGCGGGTAATAGCTGAGCGGGCGGTAGTCGGCATTGAGTACGAGCGCCGGATGCGCGTCCGGCTTGACCGCGATCGTCAAGTTAACCTCCGGTCCGACATGATCGATTCCCTTGGCCGTTCCGTTTGCGAAACTATCTAATTCGACTGTGTCAGGCTTGTGAAGATGGCGAAAGCTTAATTGTCACATGCATTTTCGCCGTCGATTTCACGCAGGCGTGGCGTCACGGCCACCTCGCAGCGTTGCATAGTAGGCCCAAAGCAGCCGCGAAGCGACGCCGCGCCATGGCGACCACTTGCGCCGCGATGATACGAAGTTCCTTGTCGGCCGGCCGCTTTTCCAGGGCAAATGCCGCCCGAACCGCCTCCTGCAGCGCTAGATCGCCTGCCGGGAAGATGTCGGCATGGCCGGCGCAGAACAGCAGGTAGATTTCCGCCGTCCACGGGCCGATGCCCTTGATCGCGGTCATCGCGGCAATCGCCTCGCCGGCCGGCATCAAGGCGAGCCCCTGAAGGTCGAGTTCGCCCCCGTCGACAGCCCGCGCAATGTTGACAAGGGTTCTCTGCTTGGGACCCGAAAGCCCGGCTTCGCGCAACCGTGCCTCGCCCGCCTCCAACAACGTCGCCGCGTCTAGCGGGTCGACCATGCTCCTCAGCCGGGAAAAGATCGCGTCCGCGCTCGCCTTCGACACCTGCTGCGAGACGATGATCGAAGCCAGCCCGGCAAAATCGGTGGTGGAGCGGCGCAGCGGCACTTCGCCGGCCCGCGCGCAGACCGGTGCGAGCCTTTCGTCTGCCGCGACAAGCGCCGCCAGCCCTTCCTCGATATCCGCCACACAGCTGATCACGCGCATCGCGATGTTCCTTGATCCCCGTTGTCAGGGCCGCACGACAATGGCTAAGACGGAACTGATGACACAAGCGCGGGAACACAAACGCCCAGTCTTCCGGTTTGCTCCGAGCCCCAACGGCCGGCTGCATCTTGGCCACGCGCTTTCCGCCTTGCTCAACCTGAAAATGGCGCGCGAGGCGGGCGGAGTGATGCTACTTCGCATCGAAGACATCGATCGCGTACGCTGCACGCCGAAGCTCGAGGCGATGATGCTGGCCGATCTCGAATGGATCGGTTTCGAATGGGACGAGCCGCCGCGCCGGCAGTCCATGCACTTTCGCGCAGTACAAGGCAGCGCTGGACGAACTGCAGGCGCGCGGGCATGGTCTACCCGGCCTTTCTCTCGCGCGCGCAGATCAAGGCGCTGGCCGCGGCCGATCCGCACTGGCCTGCCGATCCGGACGGCGCACCGCATTATCCAGGCGACGAGCGTATCACATTCCATAGCCAAGCAGGCGGCTCTCATGGCTGGCGGCGCGGACTTTGCGTTGCGCATCGACGTGGCGAAGGCGACCAAGGCCGCAGGCAAGCCATTATCATGGCGCGAGACCGGCGCGGGACCTGGCGGCGAGACCGGCATGGTCGAGGCGCTTCCGCAAGATTGGGGAGATGCCGTTCTGGGCCGCAAGGACGTGCCGGCGAGCTACCACCTTGCCTGCGTGCTCGATGATGCGCTTCAGGGCGTGACGCATGTGGTTCGCGGCATGGACCTGTTTCATGCGACTTCGATCCACCGCCTTCTACAGGAATTGCTGTCGCTGCCGGCGCCGGTCTACCACCACCACAGGCTGATACTGGGCCCGGACGGGGCAAAGTTGTCGAAAAGCCGGGCGGATACTGCGATTGCGCATTTGCGCGATGCCGGCGTCACGCCCGCAGAAGATCCGACGGCTGATCGGCCTTTGACACCAGGCCTGAGGATGTCAGGTATGCGTGGCGGCCTTGAACGTCGCCATCGCCAACAGAACCGTTGCCGCGCCGCCGAAGCCCGCTGCGATGGTAAGGAGGGGTGCGTAGATCATCCGCACGCCATACCAGTCGAGGCCATAGAGCCCGGCGCACGAACCGGCGAACAGCAGCAGCCAGTTTCCGATGACGCCGAAGCCCGCAAATCCCATGATGCGGTCGGCGAGCCAGCCGCAAATGAAGGAAGTGGTGCAAACGAATGCCATGGCGACGATGAAATCGTCCTGTGCCAGATCCAGTAGCATGTGAACCCCTCGGGCCTCGCCTGCTGATCGCGAAACCGTCGCTAATAGTACATCGCGCTGATTACCTGGTGATTAATGAACTAATTCAAATTGGCAGCTCAGGCTCGGTTCGATCGGCAATAAGGCAGGAATTGATCTCCGCGCCGACCAGAAAAATCGCGGCCATTACATAAAAGAACACCAATGCGATAACGATGCTGGCCATACCTGCATAGGTGCTGACATAGTCGGCAAAGCTGCGCAGATAAGCTGAAAAGGCAATCGCCGCCGCCAGCCAGACCGCAAGCGTGAACACCGCCCCCGGCGCGATCTCGGCGAAACTGCGCCGGCCCGCCGGAAGCCATTTGTGGCTGGCGACGAGCGCCACGATCAGGATCAGGCTCGAAACCATCAGCCGCCAGAAGTCGATCCGGTCGATCTGGTCATACATCGTCGGAATGTATTTGCGCGCAATGTCCAGCCCGAGCGGCATCAGCACGATCAGGATCGTCACGGTTGCGACCATGATCGCGCCGAGCACCACGAAGGCGATGGAGTGCAGCCTCAGCATTACAAAATTCCGCTTTTCCTCGACCCGGTATGCGCGGTTGAGACCCAGCCGCAGCGCTTCCACGCCGTTTGAGGCAAAGAAGACCGCGGTCACGGCGCCGAGAGTGAGTATGTCTCCGCGCGGGATGGTCAAAACGGTGAGCGTCTGCTCGGCGAGCGGCGCGGCAACCGCGTCGGGAAGCGTGTCGAACAGCGTCTGCACAAGTTCCTGCGGAAAAGAGCCGAGGTTGAAGAAGGCGGCTAGCGAGGTACAGAAAATCAGGAACGGGAACAGCGCCATGATGCCCGACAGCGCGATGTGGCTGGCAATCGCCCACCCATCGTCACGGTTGAAGCGAAAAGCGGCGCGCATGAATGCCATGGCGAACGGGCCGCCGAAACGCGCTATCGTCTCCGTGATTCGCAAAGGCAAGGTTTCCCGTCGCGTTGGCATCGGCTTTGCGTCGAATTTGGGGTTGTCCACACGGCATGTCCAGAACGATTCTTGTCACCGGCTGTTCCAGCGGCATCGGCAGGCATTGCGCCCTGCGGCTGCGCGAGGGTGGCTGGCGCGTCTTTGCAACGGCCCGAAAACCCGCCGATATCGAGGCCCTTGCCGGTCTCGGCCTTGAGGCCTTGTCACTCGACTATGCAGACACGACGTCCATTCGCGGCGGCATTCAACGAGGTGATGGAACGGACAGGCGGGCGGCTCGATGCCTTGTTCAACAACGGCGCCTACGGCCAGCCGGGCGCGGTGGAAGACCTGTCGACCAATGTGCTGCGCGCCCAGTTCGAGGCCAACTTCTTCGGCTGGCATGAATTGACGCGCCTCGCCATTCCCCCGATGCGCAGGCAGGGCGCCGGGCGGATCGTTCATTGCTCCTCGATCCTCGGCATCATCGCCTATCGCTGGCGCGGCGCGTACAACGCGACGAAGTTCGCGCTTGAGGGTCTCGCCTCGACGCAGCGCATGGAACTGAAAGGCACCGGCATCCATGTCAGCCTTATCGAACCTGGACCGATCGAATCGCGATTTTCCGAAAATGCCGTGGAAAAGTTCCTCGCCAATGTGGACATCGAAGCATCGGTGCATGCCAGGACCTACAGGCATCATCTGGCCCGGCTCAACGACAAGGGAGGGGTGAACCGGTTTCGGCTCGGCCCCGAGGCTGTGTATCGCAAACTCGAGCACGCGCTGGTTTCGCCGCGCCCGCGAGCCCACTATCCCGTGACCGTGCCGACCCATTTCATGTTCATGGCGCGCCGGATCCTGCCTGCAAACCTGCTCGACCGCCTGCTGACACGGTTCGACTGACGCCATTCTATGCCGAGTGCGGAACTGGCGCTTGCCACTGGCGCAGCCGGCGCTATGTTGCGCTGCTCAAAGAGTAACCGCCGGAGACCTTATGCAGACCCTGTTCCAGTTTCTCATTCCGGCGGCCCTGGCGGCAGTCGCTGTCATTCTCGGTCTTGGCCTGTGGAACATGATGCGCGGCGGCAGTGCAAGCCGGTCGCAGGGCCTGATGCGCATGCGCGTGCTGTTCCAGTTCATTGCACTGATCGTGGTCATGACGGCGCTCTATTTCGCCGGCCGGAACTGAGGACCCATGGTAAAGCTCAACAAGATATACACCCGGACCGGCGACGACGGCACGACCGGCCTCGGCAATGGCGAGCGGCGCGACAAGTTCGACACGCGCGTCGATGCCTATGGCACCGTGGACGAAGCCAATGCCTGCATCGGCATTGCCATGCTTCAGTTGCCGACCGGCGACCCGCTGAGGGGCGAACTGCTTGCGATACAGAACGACCTTTTCGACCTCGGCGCCGACCTCGCCACCCCGGACGAGGGCAGGGACCTCGGCTACGAGCCGTTGCGGATAACGCAGACGCAGGTGGACCGTATCGAGGGGCTGATCGACCGCTACAATGCGGCGCTGACGCCGCTCAACTCCTTCGTGCTGCCTGGCGGTTCGCCGCTGGCCGCCTATCTGCATCTCGCGCGGACCGTGGTCCGGCGAGCGGAGCGGGCAATGGTCGAACTGTCACGGACCGAAAAGGTCAGCGTACCGGCGATCCGTTACGCAAACCGGCTGTCGGACCTTCTTTTCGTCGTTTCGCGTGTTGCCAATGACGGCGGCAAGGCGGACATTCTGTGGGTACCGGGCAAGAGCCGCTAACCGGCAGCGGGCGGAAAGGCTGCGCAGAACGTGTTCATACCGCTGCATGACGCTAACCGTCTCAAGCACATCCACCTGCAATACGTCACGCTGGCGCTGATCGTCGTCAACGTTGCGATCTGGTTCTTCCTGATGACCCCGCTGTATGCCAGCGAGGACGCGATCAGGGCGGCGGTTTATTCCTGGGGCTTCATCCCGGTTGTGGCCTCCGGCGAGGAGGTCCTGCCGTACGAGTTGCAGCGCATTCCGCCATGGGCCAGCTACATCACCTACGCCTTCCTCCATGGCGGCCTGCTGCATCTGGGCGGCAACATGCTTTTCATCTGGGTCTTCGGCGACAATGTCGAGGACGCACTTGGCCATTTGCGCTACCTCTTCTTCTATCTGTGCTGCGCGGCGGCAGGCGCTTTCGTGCACTCGATCGCACTGCCGGAATCGCAAGCCCCGCTGATCGGTGCCTCCGGCGCAGCGGCCGGCGTGGTGACGGCCTACCTCCTGCTCCACCCGCATGTGAAGGTCTGGGTGCTGGCTCTCGGCCGCATTCCGCTGCGCCTGTCGGCGCTTTGGGTAATCGGCGCATGGATCGCTTTCCAGATCGCCAGCTTCACCTTTGGCGGCGAAGAACAGGTCTCCTTTGCCGCACATGTCGGTGGGATTGCAGCCGGTGCCGTTTTGCTGCCAGTCCTCAAGCGCAAAGGTGTGGCTTTGTTCGACCGCAAGCCGGTGCCCGAAGTTGTGCCGCCGCTGGCGCCGGTAACGGTTGACGAGGGCCATCCCCTGCCTGGCCAGCCCGAACCGGTCCAAAAGCCGCAAGAGACTGCGCAGCAGGCGGAAGAACCGGATAAACCGTCGCCATGGGGCCGTCAGCCCCGCGGCGAGCAATAGGCAAACTGCCGCATGCGCGGCGAAACATTATTGACGTAAACGTCAATTATCGGGTAGTTGCGGACCAGATGTCGAAGTTTCTCGAAAAGGGTGTCAGATGAAGATTGTCGTCCCGGTCAAGCGCGTGGTCGATTACAACGTCAAGATCCGCGTCAAGTCCGACGGGTCGGGCGTCGAGCTCGCCAACGTCAAGATGTCGATGAACCCCTTCGACGAAATCGCCATCGAGGAAGCGCTGCGCCTCAAGGAAGCCGGCAAGGCGACCGAGGTCATCGCCGTCTCCATCGGGCCCCAGCAGGCGCAGGAGACGATCCGCACGGCGCTGGCCATGGGCGCCGACCGCGGCATTCTCGTCAAGGTCGACAGCCTCGTCGAACCGCTGGCGGTCGCCAAGATCCTCAAGGGCGTGATCGAAGCCGAACAGCCCGGCCTCGTCATCGTCGGCAAGCAGGCGATCGACGACGACGCCAACCAGACCGGCCAGATGCTCTCCGCACTGCTTGGCTGGAGCCAGGCGACATTCGCCTCCAAGGTCGAGATCAATGGCGACACGGCGAAGGTCACGCGCGAGGTCGATGGCGGCCTTCAGGTGATCGAATGCAAGATGCCGCTGATCGTGACCACCGACCTGCGCCTCAACGAGCCGCGCTACGCTTCGCTTCCCAACATCATGAAGGCCAAGAAGAAGCCGCTCGATGAAAAGACCGCCGCCGACTACGGCGTCGATGTCTCGCCGCGCCTGAAGGTGCTCAAGACCGTCGAGCCGGCGGCGCGCAAGGCAGGCGTCAAGGTAAAGAGCGTCGCCGAACTCGTCGACAAGCTGAAAAACGAAGCCGGCGTTCTCTGACGGCCGCAAAGGACAACGAAGATGGCAACCCTCCTCCTCGCCGATCACGACAACAAGAACCTTTCCGACCAGACCGCCAAGGCGCTCACCGCAGCAAGCCAGATGGGCAGCGACGTGCATGTGCTCGTCGCCGGCAAGGGCTGCAAGGCGGTCGCCGACCAGGCCGCGAAGCTCTCGGGCGTCACGAAGGTGCTGCTCGCCGATGCAGCCGAATACGAGCACATGCTGGCCGAACCGGTCGCGGCGCTGATCGTCAAGCTGGCGGGGGCCTATGACGGCATCGTCGCCGCCGCGACATCGAGCGGCAAGAACGTCATGCCGCGCGTTGCGGCCTTGCTCGACGTGATGCAGGTCTCCGACGCGATCGCCGTCCATGGCCCGGACACGTTCGAGCGTCCGATCTATGCCGGCAACGCCATCCAGACCGTGCAGGCAACCGACGCCAAGAAGGTCATGACCGTGCGCACCGCCGGCTTCCAGGCCGCCGGCGAAGGCGGATCGGCCGCGGTGGAAACCGTACCCGCAGCCGGCGATCCGGCGCTGTCGAAATTCCTCGAGGCAGCCCTGCAGAAGAGCGACCGGCCGGAACTCACCTCGGCCCGCATCATCATCTCCGGCGGGCGCGCGCTCGGCTCGCGCGAGAAGTTCATGGAAGTCGTGCTGCCCGGTTGCCGACAAGCTCGGCGCGGCCGTCGGCGCGTCGCGCGCGGCGGTCGATGCCGGCTATGCGCCCAACGACTGGCAGGTCGGCCAGACCGGCAAGGTCGTCGCACCCGACCTCTACATCGCATGCGGCATTTCGGGCGCCATCCAGCACCTTGCCGGCATGAAGGATTCCAAGGTGATCGTGGCGATCAACAAGGACGAGGAAGCACCGATCTTCCAGGTCGCGGACTACGGCCTCGTCGCGGATTTGTTCGATGCGCTGCCGCAATTGGAAAAGGCATTGGACTGACATGCCGTTTCCAGCATAATTAGCCATGGGGCAGCAGGAACGGAATGCTTGAATGACAAACGGTGCAGAAAACCGCCGCATTGCAAGGGTCGGCATCATCGGCGCCGGGCAAATGGGTGGCGGCATCGCGCATGTGTGCGCGGTTGCCGGCTATGAGGTTCTCCTCAACGACCTGACACCGGAAAACATCGAATCGCGGCTGGCGACGATCAACGGCAATCTTGCGCGCCAGATCGCCGCCGGCAAGATGACCGAGGCAGAGCGCGGCCAGGCGATGGAACGGCTTTCGCCTGCGCCGAAGATGGAAGACCTTGCAAGCTGCGATCTCGTGATCGAAGCCGCCACCGAGAACGAGGCGATCAAGCGGCAGATCTATTCGTCACTGTGCCAGAGCCTGCATCCCGCCGCGTTGATCGGCACCAACACCTCGTCGCTTTCGATCACGCGCCTGGCCGCCTCGACCGACCGGCCGGAACGCTTCATCGGCATTCATTTCATGAATCCCGTGCCGAAGATGAAGCTGGTGGAACTCGTGCGCGGCATCGCGACGGACGACAACACCTTCGAGGCGTCGCGGCATTTCGTCACCTCGCTGGACAAGACCATCGCGGTTTCCGAGGATTTTCCCGGGTTCATGGTCAACCGCATCCTGTTGCCGATGATCAACGAGGCGATCTACACGCTCTATGAGGGCGTCGGCAGCGTCGATGCCATCGACACGGCGATGCGCCTTGGCGCAAACCATCCAATGGGTCCACTGCAGCTTGCCGATTTCATCGGCCTCGACACCTGCCTGTCGATCATGCAGGTGCTGCATGACGGGCTGTCGGATTCGAAGTACCGGCCCTGCCCGCTGCTGGTGAAATATGTCGAGGCGGGCTGGCTCGGCCAAAAATCGGGCCGCGGCTTCTACGACTACCGCGGCGCGACGCCGGTGCCGACAAGGTAGTTGCCCATTGGCAGTGCGGGATCAGGAGTTTTCCTGATCAACCGCAATGTCGAAATGGAGGACGTCCTCCCGCACCCCGAGTTTTTCATACAGGGCAATGGCGGGAGGATCATCGCAGTCCGCCTGCACATAGATGACCCAAGCTGCCCTGCTTGGCGGCAATCGCCTTAAGCTTCTCGATTAGCGCCGTGGCAATTCCTTTGCGCCTGTGCGCCTCGTCCACCGCGAGATCGTAGATGTAGATTTCACGGCGCTCCTGCTCGAATTTCTCCAGTTCGTAGGCGACAAGGCCGCCTGCAAGTTTTCCGCCACTTGATGCTGCCAGTACGATGACGTGGTCGAGCGCCAGGACGCGCTTGATATGTTCAGGACCCGGCGGGGACGAAGAATAGCTGGCGGGATCCTCGAAAGCCTTTGCGAACAACGCGTTGAGTTCGCGCAACCGACCGTCGTCTCCCTGTCCAAGGCGTTGGATGGTGGCATTCGCGCTCATGCCCGCCTCCCATGTTTCAAAACTTCACTTCTGCAGGCTCGTAGCCCTTTCCACCAGCGCCAGCGCTTCCGGGCTCGCCCAGTCGGCAGGACCGTTCAGCGTACCGAGCACGCAACTGTTGCGGTCGATCAGCAGCGTTGCCGGCATGCCGAAAGCCAGGCTCTCCTTCTTCAGCGCGTTGAAGACGCCCATGGTGCCATCGTGGAAAAAGCCCAAGCCCGACAGATCGTTCTCGGCGTAGAATTTCTTCGGCTTCTCGTCCGCGCCCAGGTCGACGCTGACCGGAACGACCTCGAAATCCGCCCCGCCGGCTTGCTGCTGCAGGGCTTGCAAGGACGGCATCTCCTCGCGGCACGGTGCGCACCACGTCGCCCACAAGTTCAGGAGCACCACCCTGCCCTTCCAGTCGGCAAGGCTCTTGCCGTCGCCCGACGCATCGACGAATGCGAGCGCGCCGACATCGACCGGCCGATCGGCAATGTTGAAGGCTGCAACCGCGCCCGTATTCGCCCCGTCCAGCAGGGCGGCCTGCTCCAGTGCCGCCTCGCAGCCTGCCGCAGCCGCGACATTGCCAGAACCCCTTGCAATCACGTATATCCCGCCCGCCAGGGCGATGATCGCCAGCGCAGCCAGTGCGACTGTCAAGTTCCTGGTCCCTCGACCCATTTTGATCCTCCTGGAGCGGCACCATGCCCGACGCCGGTTCTGACAAAAAATCTGGCAGGAAGCAGGTTCGCTCCCCCGAAGCCGGAAACAAGATGTGGGGTGGCCGCTTCTCTTCGGGCCCCGACGCGATCATGGAGGCGATCAATGCCTCCATCGACTTCGACCGCAAACTTTATTCGCAAGACATCGCCGGATCCAAGGCGCATGCGGCCATGCTGGCACGGCAAAACATCATCAGCGCGGAAGATGCAACAAGCATCATAGAGGGCCTCAACACGATTTTGTCAGAGATCGAGCGCGGCGAATTCGTGTTTCAGCGCAAGCTCGAGGACATTCACATGAATGTCGAGGCCCGCCTTGCCGAACTCATCGGTCCGGCGGCCGGCAGGCTGCATACCGCCCGTTCGCGCAATGACCAGGTGGCGCTGGATTTCCGCCTGTGGGTCAAGCAGGCGGCGCAGCGCGCCCAATTTCAGATGCTCGGCCTCATGGAGGCCTTCCTCGACAAGGCGGAGGTGCACGCGGCGACGGTGATGCCCGGCTTCACCCATCTGCAGACGGCGCAGCCCGTCACCTTCGGCCATCATTGCATGGCCTATGTCGAAATGCTTGCGCGGGACCGCTCGCGCCTTGCAGACGCGATCGCCCGCATGGACGAATCACCGCTGGGCGCCGCCGCGCTTGCCGGCACCTCCTTTCCGCTCGACCGGCACGATACCGCGCACGCGCTCGGCTTTCGCGAACCGACGCGCAATTCGCTCGATTCGGTTTCCGACCGCGACTTTGCCATCGAGTATCTGTCCGCGGCATCGATCTGCGCCATGCACCTGTCACGCTTCGCAGAGGAAATCGTCATCTGGTCGACGCCGCAATTCGGCTTCGTGCGGCTGTCGGACCGGTTTTCGACCGGTTCGTCGATCATGCCGCAGAAGCGCAACCCCGATGCTGCCGAACTGGTCCGCGCCAAGACCGGCCGGATCAACGGCGCGCTCGTGGCCCTGCTGACGGTGATGAAGGGCCTGCCGCTGACCTATTCCAAGGACATGCAGGAAGACAAGGAAGCCGTGTTCGACGCCGCCGAGAGCCTCGAACTCGTCATCCAGGCCACCACCGGCATGGTCGCCGACCTCACTGTCAATGCGGAGCGAATGGCAGCCGCTGCCGGCAGCGGGTTCTCCATCGCGACCGATCTTGCCGACTGGCTGGTGCGCGAAGCCGGATTGCCGTTTCGCGAGGCGCACCACGTGACCGGCCGTGCGGTGGCGCTGGCCGAAAGCAAGGGCGCGAGCCTCGACGAACTCACCCTTGAGGCGTTGCAGTCGATCGATCCGCGCATCACACAGGATGCGTTTTCGGTACTCTCGGTGCAAAAGTCGGTCGAAAGCCGCACCAGCTTTGGCGGCACAGCGCCTGCCAACGTGAAGGCACAGGCCGCCTGGTGGCGCGCACGGCTTGAGGCGGAGGCTTGAAAATGCCCGACAATCGCTTTGACAATTCCGGGCGCTTGGCGAATAACCACAGGGCTTGTGCGCAGAACGGGAGCAATTGCTTGGCGCAGTCCTTTGCCGGCCATCGCAAGAATATGGCCATCACATTGCTGGCTTTGGCGGCGCTCGGCTTCGCCGCAAGCGGTTGCGGTCGCAGGGGCGATCCCGAGCGGCCGGCGGCGGCGGTCGTTACCGGTGAAGAGGCCGCCAAGGACGTGCCGGCGAAAGAGGACCGTTCCTTCATTCTGGACTCCCTCATCCAGTAATCTTGCGCCCTTTCTGGAACAAACGCCGTGAACCATTTCGAATACAGGGACGGCGAACTTTTCGCCGAGGACGTACCAGTAAGCGCGATTGCGCAGGCCGTCGGTACCCCCTTCTATTGCTATTCCACAGCCACGCTGGAGCGGCACTACAAGGTCTTTTCGACAGCCTTCGACGATATCGACTCGCTGGTCTGTTATGCGCTCAAGGCCAATTCCAACCAGGCCGTGATTGCAACGCTTGCCCGTCTGGGCGCGGGCGCCGATGTCGTTTCCGGCGGCGAACTTGCCCGAGCGCTGAAGGCCGGCGTGCCGCCGCAGAAGATCATGTTCTCCGGCGTCGGCAAGAAGGCCGACGAGCTCGATGCCGGTCTTGCAGCCGGCATCTTGTGCTTCAACGTCGAATCGGTTCCCGAACTCCATGCCTTGTCGCAGCGCGCCGTGGCGGCAGGGACGACCGCCCGTGTTTCCTTCCGGATCAATCCGGACGTGGACGCCGGCACGCATGCAAAGATCTCCACCGGCAAGAAGCACGACAAGTTCGGTATCGACTGGGAAGAGGCCCGCGACGGTCTATGCGCTGGCCGCCACGCTGCCGGGCATCGAAGTCACCGGCATCGACATGCATATCGGCAGCCAGATCACCGAACTGGCGCCCTTCGACCGCGCCTTCGCCAAGCTGGAAGGCCTGGTGCGCGAATTGCGCGCGGCCGGCCATCACATCGAACATGTCGATCTTGGCGGCGGTCTGGGCATTCCCTATCGCAAGGACAACATGCCGCCGCCCGAACCCGGCGCCTATGCCGGCATCGTCAAGAAGCATGTGCGCGCGCTGGACTGCAAGGTCATCTTCGAGCCGGGCCGCCTGATCTGCGGCAATGCGGGCATCCTTGTCGGCGAGGTCATCTATGTGAAGGATGTGGGCCACCGCACCTTCATCATCGGCGACACCGCCATGAACGACCTCATCCGCCCGACGCTTGTACGACGCCTGGCACGAGATCATGCCGGTGCGCGAACCTGACAAGGACACGCCCTGGATCAAGGCGGACCTCGTGGGTCCGGTCTGCGAAACGGGCGATTTCATCGCGCTGGACCGCACGGTCCCGCAAATGCAGGCAGGCGACCTCTACGCCATCGGAACCGCGGGCGCCTATGGCGCGGTGCAGGCCGGCACCTACAACACGCGGCCGCTGGTGCCCGAAGTTCTCGTGCGTGGCGACGCATTTCACGTCGTGCGCGCGCGCCCAAGCGTCGAGGACCTTATCGGCCTCGACAGCATGCCGCGTTGGCTGGAGGCTTGATCACGATTTCGGCATTGGCCGGCCGAAATTCGCGGGCGTCTCGAAATCGCTGTTTTCTGTGCTAGCTTTCGTAATCACGCAGGCAGCAAACATGCAGGTATCATGGCTGACCAAGACACGAGTGCCCAGACAAGCGTGGCGAGCGAACCAAACCCGGCGCAAAAGCCCGTGCTTCGTTTGGGCGCCGCTGCGGCTATTGCATGGGAGCGGCTTTGGCCGCTCGCCGTGCCCGCGGTTTGCGTCGTACTGGTCTTCCTGTCGGCATCCTGGCTCGGTCTTTGGCAAATCCTTCCGCCGGTCGCACGGTTCGCCGGCCTTGCCGCCTTTGCCGGAATATTGGTCTGGGCACTTTTTGGCCTGAGGAATTTCTCTCCGCCGTCGCGCCAAGACGTCACCCGCCGGATCGAGATCGCATCCGGGCTCGAGAACCGCCCGGTCACCGCGCAGGAAGACGAGATTGCCTTCGGCGGCGGCGACCAGCTTGCGCGCGCGCTGTGGGCCGAGCACCGCCGCCGCATGGCGGAGGGGCTCCAGAACCTGACGGGCGGCGTACCGGCGGCCGATGCCAACCGGACCGATCCGTGGGCCATGCGGGCCTTCATCGCCGCAATTGCATTCGCCGCTTTCGGATTTTCCCTCGGACCGAAGCGGCGGCCGTCTGGCCGATGCCTTCTCGCCCCGCCTGGACCGCGAGGAACTGCTCGCAAGGTTCGACGCCTGGATCAACCCGCCCGCCTACACCCGCAAGCCGCCGGTCTATCTTACCAACCGCCAGCAGGCCGCAGGCGCGGCAATCGCCGTGCCGCAGGGCAGCGAATTGTTCCTGCGTTTCGTTGGCGAGACGGGCATAAAGGCCGAATACCGGCACGCCGGCGGAACGTTGGTGCTGGAACCCGTTGCGCCGGATGCGGCGCAGGCAGCTCGCCCCGTACCCGCCGCTGCCGGTGATGCCGTAAAGACCGTGGAATTAAGTTCAAGGCTCGACCAGAGCGGGACGATCGTTCTTTCGGCGCGCGGCGAAGTGCTGGGTGAGTGGCCGGTTGATGTGGTTGCTGACCGCCCGCCGACGATCCGCCTGACGGAAAGCCCTACGGCGGCGCTGTCGGGTTCGCTTCAACTGCAATACGAGGTTGAGGACGACTACGGCGTCGTCTCTGCGGTAGGGGCCATTGCGCCGGGCATTGCGCCCGATCCTTCCGCGCGTCCGCTTGTCGGGCCGCCGGAACTTCCACTATCCCTGCCGCGCCAGCGCGCCACGAAAGGAACGGCCAAGCTCAACCGCGACCTGACGCAGCATCCCTGGGCAGGCAGCGAGGTTGCCATCACGCTTTCGGCCACCGACGATGCCGGTCAGACCGGAACCAGCGAGCCGCACGCGATGGTGCTTCCAGGCCGTAATTTCAGCCAGCCGCTCGCCTTGGCGTTGCTGGAGCAGCGTCGCCTCCTCGCGCTTGACGCCAACAAGCGCCAGCGCGTCGCTGATCTTCTCGATGCCTCGATGATGGCGCCGGAAGACTTCATAAAAGTGCCGGGTGTCTATATAGCGATGAACGTCGCCCATCGGCGAATTGTGTCTGCGCGGGATGACGACACGCTTCGTTCCGCTCTCGACCTGCTTTGGGAAATCGCCTTGGCCGTGGAGTTCGGCGATCTGTCGCAAGCCGAGCGCAACCTCCGCGAGGCGCAGGAGCGCCTTTCCGAGGCACTCGAGCGCGGGGCGAGCGACAAGGAAATCGAGAAGCTGATGCAGGAATTGCGCGAGGCGATGAACGAATTCCTCGAGCAAATGATCCGCGAGGCGATGCAAAACCCGATGCAGCAAGGCCCCATGGACCAGAACCAGGCCAGCCGCACGCTGCGCCAGCAGGATCTGGAACGGATGATGGACCAGATCGAGAATCTTGCCCGATCAGGTTCGAAGGACGCGGCGCGCGAATTGCTGAGCGAACTGCAGCGGATGATGGACAATTTGCGGGCGGGCCGGCAGCAGCAGCGACAGATGGGCAACAACCCGACCAACGAAGCGCTGGACAAGCTGAGCGAACTCATGCGCAAGCAGCAGGAACTGATGGACCAGTCCTTCCGCCTGCAGCAGCAGCAGAACCGCCGCAACCAGCTCGGCGAGCAGAACCAGGGCGAACAGCAGGACGGCCAGCAGGGGCAGCCGCAGGACGGCGAACAAGGCCAACAGGGCCAGATGACGCCGGAGGAACTGGCGGAAGCGCTGAAGCAGCTCCAGCAGCAGCAGGAAGCCCTTCGCGGCGAGTTGGGCGAACTTGGCAAGCAGCTTGAAGCGCTGGGACTTGATCCTTCACAGGGTTTTGGCGAGGCCGATCGCGAAATGGGCGAGGCCGGCAAGAACCTTGGCCAGGGCCAGCCGGGCGACGCTGCCGGCGACCAGGGCGAAGCGCTGCAGGCCTTGCGCGACGGCGTGCAACAGATGATGCAGCAGATGGCCGGGCAGGGTCAGCCGGGCCAGCAGCAGGGTCCGGGACAGGCCGGGCGCGACCGCAACCGCCCCGATCCGCTTGGCCGCAACCAGCAGGCCGAGGGCGACAACGGCCTGCAGGACGGCGAGGAAACCGGCGTTCCCGACGTGATCGACGCGCAGCGCGCGCGAGAGATCATGGAAGCGATCCGCAAGCGGCTGGAGCGTCCGGACGGGCCGCTGATCGAGAAGCGCTATCTCGAGCGTCTTCTCGAAACCGAGTGAAGGGTCAGGCGTCGCCGGTAACCACCCCGACGAACGGCAGTTCACGGAAGGCATGGCCTACATCCATGCCATATCCGACGACGAACTTGTCAGGACATTCGAAGCCGACATAATCGGCGGTGATCTGCGCCCTGCGCTTCATGCTCTTGTCGAGCAGCGCCACGATGGCCACCTTGTGCGCGCCGCGCGAAACCATCAGGTCGCGGGTGTATTTCAGCGTGTTGCCCGATTCGAGTATGTCGTCGATGAGCAGCACGTCGCGGTCCTTCACATCGGTCTCGACATCGCGAAGCAGCCTTATTTCGCCGGCCTGCGTGCCGGAGCCGTAGCTCGAGACGGAGATGAACTCGACCTCCGGCGCAAGTCCGGCCTTGTGCAAGGCGCGGATCAGATCGGCGGCGAACACGAACGACCCCTTCAGGATCGAGATAACGAGGATGTTCGATAGATCGCCCAAGGCGATTTCCTCGGAAAGCTCATGGTTGCGCCGCGCGATTTCCTCGGCGCTGAACAGCACTTCGATTTTCTTGTTTCTGACAATCGGCATCGATGACTTCCGGAATTACAGGCGCGCGACCGAAAGCGAACCGGCCGAACGGACTTCCACACTGCTTGCCGCCGCAGGCACTTCGCCATTTGCGGTGGAAAAACGGATAGACTGGCCGGGGTCGAGATAGGCAACCGCCGGCCGGTGCTTCCAACGGTATACAGTGTGACCTTGCTCCTGCGATAGCGTGATGTCGACGTCGCCCACACGCTGGCGCTTGCGCGGAACGGTTGACGATCCTTCCCTCGATCGCGACCGCGATCCTGCCCGTCATTTTCAAGCTGGCGGGCGGAAAGCATGCTGATCTCGATCGTCCGGGGGCCGGCCAGCCAGCCGGCAATGTCGAGGCGATCCCATTGGCCGAACAGCCAGAACGGTTGCACCAGCAGGCAGAACAACGCGACCGCGCCGGCAAGCCAGGCTGATACCGTCGCCTGCCGGCAAACGGCGGCGTGGGCGCTCTGTCGCCATGTATCCGATGCGGCGAGCACTGTGGCGCGCGGCGCGGGCATGGCGCCATGCGGCACGGGAAGCGCCGCGATCTTGCGCGGCGCGGGTGCGGCTGCGCCCATCTCGCGCCAGGCGCTGCCACAGCTTTCGCACCGCATCAGGCCATCCTTGAACGCGACTGCCCTGCCCGGCGTGCCGTGGGTGAATTCGCAACTCGGACAGGTGGCGTGTTGATGGCTCATGGCTGCGATCCCTTGGCGTTCGCCGAATTTTTCCGGCGGAGTTTTCCATGGCGGCACAAATCGGATACTGGAAAAGCCTTAATGCACTGTTAACCATGATTAACGCATGGTGGACGACAATTTTCAGGCACGCGAGGCGGCAGGCGCTTGATCAAACTCGACAATGTCGGACTTCGCTACGGTCTCGGACCCGAGGTCCTGAGCGATCTCAGTTTCGAGATCGGTCCGAAATCGTTCCAGTTTTTGACCGGACCTTCTGGCGCGGGCAAGACCAGCCTTTTGCGCCTGATGCTGATGGCGCTGAAACCGACGCGTGGCCTTGTCAGCCTCTTCGGCAAGGAGGCAGCGCAGATCACACAGGCAGAGATGCCTTCGATCCGGCGGCGCATCGGCGTCGTCTTCCAGGATTTCCGCCTGCTCGACCATCTGACCACCTACGAGAATGTTGCCCTGCCATTGGTCGTGCGCGGCAAGGAGGAGGCCGCCTACCGCACCGACGTCACCGATCTGCTGAAATGGGTGGGGCTTGGCGACCGCATGCATGTTCTGCCGCCTGTGCTTTCGGGCGGCGAAAAGCAGCGCGCGGCCATTGCGCGCGCGCTCATCGACCAGCCCAATGTGCTGTTGGCGGACGAGCCGACCGGAAACGTCGATCCGCCGCTGGCGCGCAGGCTCCTGCGCCTCTTCATCGAATTGCACCGCTCGGGCACTTCCGTCGTCATTGCGACGCATGATCTGGGCCTGATGGACCAGTTCAACGCCCGGCGGCTGGTGCTGAACGAAGGACGGCTGCAGATCTATGACTAACGGGCGCGACATTGCCGAGGACATGCTATCCAGCGCCGCGGGCCGCGGGCCGGCGGACGCGGCTGCGCCCGTGCGCAAAACCGGCAAGGCCCGAGCAGCCCGCGCGTTACAATCTGCGCAGCGGCCGCAACATCGTGCCGCGCGAGGGCGTGGCGGGACAGGCGCTAGGCATCGTCATCGCCATCATGACATTTCTCGCCTGCCTGACGCTGGGCGCGGTGGCCAGCGTCAGCGACACCGCCGCAAACTGGCAGCGGGACATTTCGCGCGAGGTCACGATCCAGCTGAAGCCGTTCGACAATGTCGACATGGAGGCCTCCCTGGCGCGGACACGGGCCCTTGTTTCCGAGTTCGACGGCATCGCCGAGGTGACTATCGTCGGCAAGGCCGATACGGCGGACCTGCTCGAGCCTTGGCTTGGAGCAGGCGTGAACATCGACGAACTACCGGTTCCGCGGCTGTTGACCGTTACGGATCGACGACGGCGCGACACCGGATCTGGAAGCGCTTCGCGCCACGCTTGCCGCGAAAGTTCCCGGCGCCAGCCTTGACGATCACCGCGCCTGGGTCGACCGGCTGGTGACGATGGCATTCACGACCATCGCGATCGGCGCGTCCGTGCTCGCACTCGTGCTTACCGCTACAGTGCTGATTGTCGTATTCGCCACGCGAGGCGCCATGGCCGGCAACCGCGACATCGTCGAGGTCCTGCATTTCGTCGGCGCCGACAGCAACTTCATTGCACGTGAATTCCAGCGGCATTTCCTGTCGCTCGCCTTCAGGGGTGCGCTGGCAGGAGGCGCCGGCGCAGCGGCGGTGTTCATCGGCCTGGCCGTCTGGGCCTATCTCAGTCGCGCCACGCCGCAGGGAGACCAGATCGCCGCGCTCTTCGGCGGCTTCACCATCGGCTGGCTCGGCTATGCCGGCATAGCGGCGATCATCGGCCTGATCGCGTTGCTGGTTGCCGCAACGTCACGCTACACGGTGTTGCGCCATGTCGGCAGCCTCGAGACCTATGGCCGGCGCCGGCAGGAGTGATTCAGGTTCAAAACTTTCCGCAAAAGCAATTTTCGCGGGCATTTCCCAAGGGCAGGTCGGATTGCGCGCTTGTCACCGGAAGGCCGTAATTCTCTAATAACCCCTGTGCATCGGGGTAGACCGCAAAGGACCAGGGATTGGCACACCATGCCTTTTCAGGCAGCCCGGCGGGGACGGGAACACGAAACGCCACCAGCGACGGGTGCCGCGGGCTGGATCGTTCGCGCAATTGTCGGCCTTGCGTTTGCAACTGTCCTGATCACACTTGCCGGCTTCATCCATTTCGCCACACAAGTCGGCGCAGCGGGCGTGCGGGCCGCTTCCGGCGCGGACGGCATCGTCGTGCTGACCGGCGGGAAGGCCCGTGTGGAAACCGCAATCTCATTGCTTGCCGATGGCAAGGCGGACCGCCTGCTCATCAGCGGGGCGCACCGCGACAGTTCCAGCGCTTCGATCAGGCGCGCCGTGAAGGGCGACGCGAAAATGTTCGCCTGTTGCATCGACATCGACAAGAACGCGCTCGACACGATCGGCAATGCAGAAGAGGCTGCCGCCTGGGCGAGGCAGCACGGCTTTGATTCCCTGATTGTCGTCACCAGCGACTATCACATGCCCCGCAGCCTGCTCGAACTAGGACGAAAGCTGCCGGGCACTGAAATCCAGCCCTGGCCGGTGCCGAGCATTCCCGTTTCGCTCACCAGTCCTGCGTCGCTGCGCCTGCTTCTGCCCGAATACGCGAAGTACGTTGCGGCACGGCTGGGCCTCGGCATGCGCGAGAACCACACGAGGCAGCGCCCTCGCCGCCAAGCCTCCAACACTGATTTCCGTACCAATCCGGCAGTTGCCTTCTTTCTGTTTCCGCTTATGGTCGCGGCTCGATTCCGCATTGGGGGATGATCGTGATCGCGCTGCGTTCGCTGGTTTTCCAGGTTCTCTTCTACCTCTCGAACGCGTTCCAGATGATTTTCTGGATGCCAGTCTTCTTTTTCCTGCCCCGCTGGCTGGGGTGGCGGGTCGTGCGGCTTTGGGCAAAATCGCATCTGTGGCTGCAGGCGATCATCATCGGCTCGCGCTACGAGTTCCGCGGCCTCGAAAACATTCCGAAAGGCCGGCCGTTCATCTTCGCCTCCAAGCACCAGTCCAACTGGGAAACCTATACGACGCTGCTGTTCCTCGAGGATCCAAGCTTCATCCTCAAGCGCGAGTTGATGTATGTCCCGCTTTTCGGCTGGTTCATGAGCAAGATGAACGTCGTGCCTGTTGACCGGGGCAAACGCAGCGAGGCGCTCGCGTCCATGGCGCGCCATGCAAAGGTGCAATACCACGACAACCGGCAGATCATCATCTATCCTGAAGGCACCCGCACCAGGCCGGGCGCGCCGCCAGCCTACAAGTTCGGCGTCGTGCATCTCTATAACGAGCTAAAGGCCACCGTCCTGCCCGTGGCGCTAAATTCCGGCGTGTACTGGCCGAAGGGCTCTTTCCGTGTCTATCCCGGCAAGATCGTCATGGAGTTCCTGCCGCCGATCGAGCCGGGGCTGTCGCGCGAGGATTTCGCCGGCGAACTGATCGAGCGCATCGAATGCGCGACGGCGCGGCTGGTCGCCGAAGCTGCCAATGCGCCTGATGCACCGCCCACTGCGAGGAATCTCAAGAGCGGCAAGCTGCCCGCCGAGTAATCACACGCCAAGCTGCGCCATGACCGATTCCAGATGCGGATCGTGCACTCCGCTTTCGCGAAGATGCGCCACCGTGTTGACGAGATAGTCGATGTTTCGCCCTGAACGGCCGGCTCTTTCAAGGACAATCCGTGCGATTTCCGCGTCGGACAACCTGCCGGCATACTGGACATGGGTGCGGTCGACCACATACGCGAGCGCGTCTACCGCATCACCATTGTCGAGCCGCGCGGGCCGCCAGCGCTCCAGATATACGCTGGTGACCAGTTCACGCTCGCGAAGGTAGGATATGACCTAATCGCGCTGCCGCGCTTCCACTTTCAGCGCGAGACCCCGGCACGAGCCTCCGCGGTCGAGCCCCAGCACGAGGCCTGGCATTTCCTGCGTACCGCGATGAACCCAGGAATGAACGCAGAGCGCACGGTGGACGCCGCGCATCACCGCAGGCCGGCGCTCGATCGTCTCAAAACCCGGATTCCACATCAGCGAGCCATAGCCAAAGACCCAGAAATCGCGCATATCGCCTGTCGGATGCTCCCTTGCCAGCCGGGCTTCGGAGATATCACGAAACCGGGCCGCTACAAGCCGCCCAACGCGGATCACCGGGAGAACCGCATGGCCAGACTCGCCATACTGATCGTCGCGATCGCCGCCATCGGCGCCGGCTGGTACACGGCATGGAATTGGGGGGCGCGCGAGATCGACCGGCAGGCCGACAAGGCGATCGCAGGCATTGCAAGGCAGGGCGGACGGATTGAATGCCGTGACCGCGCGATTGCCGGCTTTCCCTTCCGGATCGGCGTTTCCTGCAGCGCGGTCGAGCTGGCCCCGCCGGGCGGTGGTGCAATCTCGGCCTCGAATTTCCGTTCCGCGGCGCAGTTCTACGATCCGGGCAAGGTCGTCGGCGAACTGGACGGGCCGGCGCTGATCCAGCTTCCCGACGGCAGGCGCTTCGAGTTGAACTGGGAGGTGCTGCGCTCGAGCCTGCGGGCCAATCTTGACAGCATCGAAGCCCTTTCGGTGGAATTGCGCCAGCCCGTGCTGTCGGAAGGCCGCGGTACTGCCGGCGAGCAGGTGCTGGCAAGGAGCGACGAGGCGCAGTTCCACGCCCGGCGTTCCCCGCAAGACAGCAATGCGCTCGACCTCGCATTGTCGGCGCAGGCCTTGCGCGACGATCAGGAGCGGGTTCCCGGCTTCTCGCTTGCGATTGAAGCGCGCATCGACGCCATTGCCGACAGGATCGCCGCGGGCGTCAACCCGCTGGCCATCTTGCGCCGCGATGGACTGTCGGGAGAGGCGCGCAAGGTGGAAATCGCGCCGTTGGATGGCGGACGCCTGACCTTGTCGGGACCGTTCACTGTTGCACCCGACGGCATGCTGGACGGGGAAATCACCGTCACCGCCGAACGGATCGCTGCCCTTGGCGCGTTCTTCACGGCGCTCGCTCCCGGCGAAGCCGAGACGATCGGCAATGTCGCGGGCCTGCTCTCCTCGCTCGAAACCGGCAGCAGCGGAGAAGGCGCTGCTAGAACAGCTTCCGTCAAACTGACGATCGTTCGCGGAAATGTCAGCCTTGGCCTCATTCCGGTCGGCGAACTGCCGCCGCTTTTCTGAATCAGCCCGGCTTTGCGCCCGCCATTGACGTCGCGCCCGAAATTGGGCGCTGCGACTTCCTGGCCCATGTCGATGATCGACCGGCGGATCGCCCTTGTGCGGGTGAAGAGGTCGAACAGCGCGTCGCCGTCGCCCCAGCGGATCGCCCGCTGCAGCGCGCTCAGATCCTCCGAGAAACGCCCCAGCGTTTCCAGCACGGCGTCCTTGTTGTGGAGGAAGACATCGCGCCACATGGTCGGATCGGAAGCAGCGATGCGGGTGAAATCGCGGAAGCCGCCTGCCGAGAACTTGATCACTTCCGACTGCGTCACGTCCTCCAGATCCGCGGCCGTGCCGACGATGTTGTAGGCGATAAGGTGCGGAATGTGCGAGGTGATCGCCAGCACGAGGTCGTGGTGCTCTGGATTCATCTCCTCGACATTCGAACCGAGGCGCTCCCAGAACTGCCGTCACCCTCGCCACCGCCTGCGGATCGGTATCGGCCTCGGGCGTCAGGATGCACCAGCGGTTCTGGAACAGCGTGGCGAAAGCCGGCATCCGGCCCGGAATATTCCGTGCCCGCAACGGGATGGGCGGCAACGAGATGTACGCCAGCAGGCAGATGCGGCTTGACCTGCCTGACGACCGATCCCTTGACCGACCCGACATCGGAAACGATTGCGCCGGGCTTGAGCGATCCGGCAATTGCTCTGCGCGACTGCGCCGCACGCGCCAACGGGCACGCACAGGATCACAAGATCGGCGTCCCTTGCCGCATCGGCTGGATCAGCGAAGTAGTCGTCGCCCAGTTCCAGTTCCCGCGCGCGTTCAAGGTTGCTTTCGCTGCGGGTGGAAATCGCGATGCTTGCCGCGATGTTGCCTTGCCGCGCCGCCCGGGCGATGGACGAGCCGATCAGGCCGATACCGATCAGCGCAAGTCTTTCGAATACTGCCTCGGCCATCATGCCTTTCCCAGGAACTGCGCCAGTGCGGCGACGACGCCGCGATTGGCCTCCTCCCCGCCGATGGTCATGCGAAGGCTGTCCGGCAGGCCGTAACCCTTGACCGCCCGCAGCACATATCCGCGCTCCATCAGGAAATCATCGGCCTCGGCTGCGGTCCGGCCTTTCTCATTCGGGAAATGGATGAGGATGAAATTGCCGACCGACGGCGTAACTTCCAGCCCCAGCTTGCGCAACTGGTCGCTGGTCCAGGCGAGCCAGCGGTCATTGTGCTCGACCGCCTTTTCCATGTGCGCCCGGTCGCTGATCGCCGCCGTTCCGGCAGCAATCGCGGCGGAGTTGAGGTTGAAGGGTCCGCGCACGCGGTTGAGCACGTCGGCGACATGCGGCGGACAGAAGCACCAGCCGATGCGCAGCGCGGCAAGCCCGTGGATCTTCGAGAAGGTGCGGGTCATCACGACATTGTCGGACGACGAGACCAGCTCGATCCCCGCCTCGTAGTCGTTGCGGCGCACATATTCGGCATAGGCCGCGTCGATGACGAGAAGCACGTTCTTTGGCAGGCCGGCATGCAGCCGCCGGACCTCGCCCATCGGCAAATAGGTGCCGGTCGGATTGTTGGGATTGGCGAGGAAAACGAGCTTCGTGCGCGGCGTTACCCGCGCCAGCATCGCGTCCACATCCGCCGTCAGGTCGCTTTTCCGGTGCAACGACCGGCGTCGCACCCGCCGCCTGCGTGGCGATCTTGTAGACGAGGAAGCCGTGCTCGGAATAAAGGCCCTCGTCGCCCGGACCGAGATAACAACGGGCCAAAAGTTCGAGCAATTCATCGGATCCGTTGCCGCAAACGATATTCGCGGCATTGAGGCCGTGCGCCGCCGCGATCGCCTCGCGCAACACCGTCGCCGAGCCGTCCGGATATTCCTCGAGCTTTCCGGCAGCGGCAAGATAGGCTTCCTTCGCCGCCGCGGAAGGCCCCAGCGGCGTTTCGTTGGAGGAAAGCTTGTGCAGCTTTACGCCCGGGCGCGGCCTTCGACCGCCCCGGAACATAGGCGGCGATGTCCGTGATGCCGGGTCGCGGCCTGGGAATGCTGGCTGGCTCTGCCATGGAAAACTCCGTAACGCGGGAACGCGTCGACGGCCCTGCTCTAGAGAACGCAGCGGCCAAAATCAAAGGAAAGATTGCCGCTGGCGGGCGGCGACGGGCTTGCCTTTGCGTGCAGCCCCTGCCGTTCCCTGCGGAACCATCACCGGTGCGAACACCCGCCGCTTGGCGCGCGCGGGCGCCGGCAGCCCTTGGTACACACGCTTGGTTGCCTCGACCATGACAACGCCGGAGAACACCGGCCAGAGCGTGCGCCCCAGCCATTCGATGCCACGCCGCAAGGATGGCATGCCCCGCCCCTGCACCGGCGGGAAATGCAGCGCATCCGACCAGGTCACGGGCGTCAGCAGCGCGTCGCGCAGGAGCCGCGAAAGCTGACCCCGGCTGAAGGGCCTTCCGGTGCCGAACGGCGTATGCTCGAATCGCGCCCAAAGCCCACGCCGGTTAGGCACGATGATCAGCAACCTGCCGCCGGGCGCCAGCACGCGCCAGGCTTCGTTGAGCGTCTCGGCAGGATTTTCAGAGTGCTCGAGGACATGAACCATCAACAGCCGGTCGAGCGAAGAATCCGCCAGCGGGAGTTGCTCGTCGATGACCAGTGCCGTTAGCGATGGTCCCCCATGCGGCCATTCCAGCGCGCCCTGTGCCGCGGGCATCAGGGCAAGCACCCGCTCGGAGGTTTCCAGATAGCGATCGAGCCACGGCACGCAAAATCCAAGACCGGCTACGCGTTCCCCTGGCGCCTCGGGCCAAATGACCGCGATCTCGCGGGCGAGCGAAAAAGCTGCAATCCGGCCAAGCGGCGTTGCATAAAACTCGCGAAGATCCACGACATCGACATACATGGACAGTTCCGGGGTTTTCCTCACATCCACAGCCTATATAACTGGGTCGACCGATTTTCGCCACGCATGGCAACGCAGGAGCAGTGCCTTGAAGGATTTGCAGATTCACCAGTTCAACTGCCTCGACGACAATTTCGGCGTGCTCTTGCACCACGCCCCGTCGGGACAGACGATTTCAATCGACGCGCCGGACGCAGGTGCGGTACTTGCCGCGCTTTCGCATAAAGGCTGGCGGTTGACCCACATTCTGGTGACCCACCACCACGCCGACCATACGCAGGGCATTGCCGCCCTGAAGACCGATTTCGGCCTGCACCGTCATCGGCCCGGACAACTCCGCAATCGCGGGCATCGACCAGATCGTGCGCGACGGCGATACGCTTGACCTTGCCGGGGACGTTGTAAAAGTCATCGCGACGCCCGGGCATACGCTCGATATGGTTAACTACCACTTCACGAAGGCGGGCGTTGCCTTCACGGCCGATACGCTGTTCGCCATGGGGTGCGGACGCGTTTTCGAGGGTACCGCGGCACAAATGTGGGATTCGCTCGAAGAAACTGATGGCCCTGCCGAAGGACACCCAAATCTATTGCGGCCATGAATATACGCTGTCGAATGCCCGCTTTTCGCTGAAGATCGACCCGGAAAATCCGGCGCTGAAGGCCAGGGCGGCGGAAGTGGAGAAACTGAGGGCGGAAGGAAAGCCGACGCTGCCGACGACGATTGCGTTGGAGCTTGAAACCAACCCGTTCCTGCGCGCCGGCGATCCGGCAATCCGCAAGAACCTCGGCATGGAAGCGGCCTCGGATGCCGAAGTCTTCGCCGAAATCCGCGAGCGCAAGAACCGCGGCTAGGAAATCGCGAACAAAAACGCAGCGCTCACCAGCGCCTGCCCGAAAAGATAGGCGAACCATACGAAGGGCGCGCTCCAGCGTCGTCTTGGCGAGTCCGGCGCGAAGGTGAATTTCTCGAACGCAAGCACCGTGTCGGAGGCGAGTAGCAGGACGACGCCCGACAGCAGCACCGGATCGGGTCCGCGCGACAGCGCCGCGACCGCCATGGCGGACAATATGCCGGTGTAGGCCGCTACCGGCAGGCGCATCGAACCCAAATGCAGGCGCAGCCGGCGGAAGACGCCAACGGAAAATACAAAGACCAGCAAGCGTGCCGGCGAAGAATGCAATGCTTCCTGTCCAGTAGGGGTCCTGCAGCGCGAAGAAGAAAGCCGAATAGGCAACGTGAGCCAGCAGGAATGAAACCAGCCCGGCGAGAAAATTGCGTTCGCCCTCATAGGCCAGGAACCAGTCGCCCAATGCGCTGAGCGCCAGCGCCGCGATGAGGAACACCGGCAGGTCAGCCGCCATGGCCGACACAGCCAGCAGCGCAGCCGGAACGGTCTTGGCAATCGCGCGCCAATGCGACTGCGGCAGCGGCGCCACGAACACACCATAGAAAATGCCCCAAAGCACCGCGGCAATGAAAAGGGCGACCTGGATGCTCATGCGGCCTCGGCCGTTTTTTCTCTTGCGGTCAGCCTGCCCGAAGCGAGTACCGCGCCGAAGGTGATTGCCATGCACGAAAACAGCAACACATTGCTCCACGGGGCCATGCCGGTCGCGACCAGCAGGGCAGTGGAAAACAACGGCGCGAAATAGGCCGAGCCGCCCAGCATCTGGATGTTTCCATGCTTCACGCCATGATCCCATGCGTAGAAGGCAAGACCCACCGGCATGAGACCCAGCCCTGCGATCGCGGCCCACTCGCGCGCGGTGGCAGGCCACACGGTTTGCTCGAATATCAGGTGGCAGACCGCGCCGAGCGCCGCCGTTACAAGGCAGTATATCGCCACCGCGTCGGTGGGTGCCGATTTCTGCAAGCGCGAGGCGATGGAATATCCCGACCACAGGAAGGCGCAGGCAAACGCGCTGCCGTAGCCCAGGGCCGAGCCGGAAAACTCCAGCCCGCCGCCGCGGCTCGTCACGAGCACCGCCGCGCCGGCAAACCCGCATAGCGCACCGGCGACATGGTACCAGCGCAGCCGCTCGCCCGGCAGGAGCGCCGAGCCAAGAACGATCAGCATCGGCCACAGATAGGCGATGAGGCTCGCCTCGGCGACAGGCGCGTTGCGCAGCGCCGTGTAGTAGAAGAAATGATAGCCGAACAGCCCGCCAATGCCGGTTGCCCAGACCTGCCATGGCAGGCACATTGCCGAAAGGCTGACGCCGCGCACCGGCCAGAAGGCCAGCCCCGCCAATCCACCGATAGCGAAAGTGATCGCCATCAACTGGAAGGGCGGCATCGTGCCGCTCGCCGCCGTGAACAGCGCGAGCAGCGACCACATGAGAACGGCGCTAAAGCCGATGAGCGTCGGGTTCATTCCTGCGGGTTAGCTCAAATCCGCGGCGCACGGAAGATGCCTGGTCAAGCTGACCATGGCGCCTAGACGAAATACTGCCCGCCATTGGCCGAGATCGTCGAACCGGTGATGAACCCTGCGTCTTCCGATGCCAGGAACACCACGCAGCGCGCGATCTCCTCGGGTTCGCCAAGACGGCCTACCGGTATCTGCGGGATGATGCGCTCGTTCAGCACCTTCTCGTCGATCGCCTTCACCATCTCGGTGGCGATGTAGCCGGGGCAGATCGCGTTGACCGTGATGCCGGCCCGCGCACCTTCCTGCGCCAGCGCCTTGGTGAAGCCGATGTCGCCGGCCTTCGCCGCCGAGTAGTTGGCCTGCCCGGCCTGGCCCTTCTGGCCGTTGATCGAGGAGATGTTGATGACGCGGCCGAACTTGCGGTCGCGCATGCCGTTCCACACCGGATGCGTCATGTTGAACAGGCCGTTGAGGTTGGTCTCGATGACCTCGTTCCACTGTTGCGGCGTCATGCGGTGGAACATGGCGTCGCGGGTGATGCCGGCATTGTTGACCAGCACCGCGACCGGACCGAGGTCGGCCTCGACCTGCTCGATGCCCTCGACGCATGCATCGTAACTCGCCACCGACCATTTGTAGGTTGGAATTCCGGTCTCGGCGGTGAAGGCCTTCGCGGCCTCGTCATTGCCGGCATAGTTGGCGGCCACCGTATAGCCCGCGGCCTTCAGCGCCTTGGATATGGCTGCGCCGATGCCGCGGCTTCCGCCGGTTACGATTGCGGTCTTGCTCATGATCGATTTCCTCCCTGATCAGACTCGTGGTTGCGTGGCTCGTTGTTCGCAATTCGGCGACTCTGGCGAACCGCGAACCACGAACCGTCGCCTTTTTCAGTCTCTCTCGACGCACAGCGCGACGCCCATGCCGCCGCCGATGCACAGCGTGGCGAGGCCCTTCTTCGCGTCGCGGCGCTGCATCTCGAACAGCAGCGTGTTGAGCACGCGCGCGCCGGATGCGCCGACCGGATGGCCGATGGCGATGGCGCCGCCATTGACGTTCACGATCTCGGGGTTCCAGCCCATGTCCTTGTTGACCGCGCAGGCCTGCGCCGCGAATGCCTCGTTGGCCTCGACCAGATCGAGATCTTCTGCCTTCCAGCCGGCCTTCTCGAGCGCCTTGCGCGATGCCGGGATCGGCCCGGTGCCCATGACCTGCGGGTCGACGCCCGCCGTTGCCCAGGAGACGATGCGCGCCAGCGGCTTGATGCCGCGCTTTTGCGCCTCGGCGGCGCGACATCAGCACCACTGCGGCGGCGCCGTCATTGATGCCGGAAGCGTTGGCGGCCGTCACCGTGCCTTCCTTGTCGAAGGCCGGGCGCAGCTTTGAGACGCCTTCCATCGTCACGCCATGCTTGATGTACTCGTCGTCCGAAACGACGACGTCGCCCTTGCGGGTCTTGAGGGTGACCGGAACGATCTCGTCCTTGAACTTGCCGGCCTTTTGCGCCGCCTCGGCCTTGTTCTGCGAGGCGACGGCGAACTTGTCCTGCTCCTCGCGGGTCAACTGCCACTGGCGCGCGACGTTCTCGGCCGTGTTGCCCATGTGGTAGCCGTAGAACGCGTCGGTCAGGCCGTCCTTGATCATGGTGTCGACGAACTTCATGTCGCCCATCTTGGTGCCGGCGCGCAGATGCGCCGTATGCGGGGCCATGGACATGGATTCCTGGCCGCCTGCGACGATGATGTCGGCATCGCCATTGGCGATCTGCTGCATGCCGAGCGCCACGGCGCGCAAGCCGGAGCCGCACAGCTGGTTCAGGCCCCATGCGGTCGCTTCGTTCGGGATGCCCGCCGCCGATGGCTGCCTGCCGCGCCGGGTTCTGGCCCTGGCCCGCCGTCAGGATCTGGCCCATGATGACTTCGTCGACATCGGCCGGGGAAACGCCCGCCCGCTCCAGCGCCGCCTTGATTGCTATCGATCCCAGCACATGCGCCGGCGTATCGGCAAAGGCTCCGTTGAAAGAACCGACCGGCGTGCGCGCGGCTCCGGCAATGACGATTGCATCCTTGCTGCTCATCTAGACCTCCTGATTGACCGCCGGGCGGGAACCCGTCCGCGATTGAATTGCCCATACTTGCACGGGGAATTGTCTGCAATGCGGCTTTCAACTCGTGTTGCCGGCAAAAGCACGTCCCCCCATGTCCAGTTTGCAACTTAAGTGAAAACTCGCGCCAGCGCCAATGACCTGAATCAAATTTCGGCTGGCAGGGCTTTGCCCGGGCGCGCCGCAGTTGACACCGGGCGGTCCGGGGGCCAAATCTGCCGAGTGTTTCCCGGACAGGCGACAGGCAATGGCACAGGAATATCTGCGGGCGCCGCTTCCGCGAAAACAGACGGTTGCGGTCAAGGTCGGCGGCATCGCGGTCGGCGGCGGATCGCCCGTCGTCGTGCAATCCATGACCAATACCGACACGGCCGATATCGAGGCGACGGTTCGCCAGGTGGCGGCGCTGGCGCGGTCCGGCTCGGAACTGGTGCGCATCACCGTCGACCGCGACGAAAGCGCCGCAGCCGTGCCGCATATCCGGGAAAAACTGCTGGCGCGCGGCGTCAACGTGCCCCTGATCGGCGACTTCCACTATATCGGCCACAAGCTGCTTGCCGATCATCCGGCCTGCGCCGAGGCGCTGGACAAATACCGCATCAATCCGGGCAATGTCGGCTTCAAGAACAAGAAGGACGCGCAGTTCGCCGCCATCATCGAGATGGCGATCCGCTACGGCAAGCCCGTGCGCATCGGCGTCAACTGGGGTTCGCTCGACCAGGAATTGCTGACCCGGCTGATGGACGAAAACGCCGCGGCCGGTTCGCCAATGACAGCGCAGGAGGTAACGCGCGAGGCGATCGTGCAATCGGCGCTGATATCGGCCGCGATGGCGGAGGATATCGGCCTGCCGCGCTCGAAGATCATCCTGTCGGCCAAGGTAAGCCAGGTTCAGGACCTGATCGCCGTCTATACCGATCTCGCCGGCCGCTCCGACCACGCGCTTGCATCTGGGCCTGACGGAAGCGGGCATGGACACGAAGGGCATCGTCGCGTCCTCGGCTGCGATGGGCGTGCTGCTGCAGCAGGGCATCGGCGACACGATCCGCATTTCGCTGACCCCCGAGCCCAATGGCGACCGCACCCGCGAGGTCAAGGTCGCGCAGGAACTGCTGCAGACCATGGGCTTCCGCTCCTTCGTGCCGATCGTCGCGGCCTGCCCAGGCTGCGGGCGCACCACCTCCACGGTGTTCCAGGAACTGGCGCAGAAGATCCAGAACCAGTTGCGCGACGAAATGCCGGTCTGGCGCGAGAAATATCCCGGCGTTGAAGCACTCAACGTCGCGGTGATGGGCTGCATCGTCAACGGGCCGGGCGAATCCAAGTTTGCCGATATCGGCATATCGCTGCCCGGCACCGGCGAAATGCCGGCCGCGCCGGTATTCATCGACGGAAAGAAGGCGATGACCCTTCGCGGCCCCAATATCGCCGAGGATTTCCGCAAGCTCGTGCTCGACTATGTCGAGAACCGCTATGGCAAGGGTCACGTCGGCAACGCGGCGGAGTAGATGATCGCGCATTCGGGCATGATTGCCGCGGCAGCATTGCTGCGGCGATTTGTGCCGCGCCGGTTCGCGCCGAGCCGCCGGGCGGCCCCTATGGCCCGCTTCCGGGCATTGCCGAAGAACCCGATCCGGCCGTTCACGCAGCCAATGTTTGCGCATTGATCGAGGGCGAGGCGGCGAAAAACGCCCTTCCCGCGCCTTTCTTCGCCCGCCTGATCTGGAAGGAAAGCCGCTTCGATCCCGGCGCGGTCAGCCCGGCCGGAGCGGAAGGCATCGCCCAGTTCATGCCGGGCACGGCCGCGCTGCGCGGCCTCGACAATTCGTTCGACATGTACAAGGCGATTCCCGCCTCGGCCCGCTACCTGGCGGAAATGGCGGCCACCTACGGCAATCTGGGATTGGCCGCCATCGGCTACAATGCCGGCGAGGCGCGGCTCAGGCGCTGGATGGACAAGGGCGGGTTCCTGCCGCTCGAAACCGAAAACTACGTCGCGTCCATTCTTGGCGAACCCGCCGACAATTTCGCCGACCCTGCCTATCGCCCTGAAGTTTCGCCGCTCGACAAGGAGAGAAGCTTCGGCGATGCCTGCAAGGCCATGCCGGTCGGTATTTCACAAGCACCGTCGCGATGGCGAACGTCAATGTGAAGCCATGGGGCATTCAGGTCGCCGGCAACATCCGGCGCGCCGCCGCCTTGCGCCAATGGGAGCGCGTGCGCGCAAGATTTGCCGGTGTGCTCGACGAACATGAGCCGGTGGTTTCGCGCGTGCGCAATCCGCGCGGGCGCTCGGGCATCTACGCGGTTCGCATCGGCGCGGAAAACCGCAAGGAAGCCGATGGTATTTGCGCCGCCTTGCGCAAGGGCGGCGGAGCCTGCGTCGTCATGAAGAACCGCTGAACGCGCCAGCGTTGAGCCAGTCGCGCGCGACATGGGCAAGGATGAAAACGAGTACCATCACGAACGAAAAGCCGAGATAGACCGGCGCAAATCCGTAAGCCTGGCCAACCGTGCCCAAGAGGGCGGGCGCGCACAGCAGGCCGAAATAGCCGAACATGGTGGCGATGGCGATGCCGGTGCCGGGCACGACGCCCGGCACTTTCGAGGCGGCGGAAAACGCCACCGGCACGATGTTGGCGCAGCCAAGGCCTGCAAGCAGGAAGCCCGCGACCACCACCGGCAACCCGCCGCCGGAACTTGCCAGTATGAAACCGACGATCGCCAGCACGGCGGAACCTTGCAGCAAACGCACCGCGCCGAAGCGGTTGCGCAGCGTGTCGCCGGAGAAGCGCGCGATCATCATCGCGAAAGAAAAGCCGGCGAACGCGAAGCCGGACAGCGCCACGTCGGCCTTCATTTCCTCGCGCAGGTAGATCGCGCTCCAGTCGATGACCGATCCCTCCGCCGTGAATGCCGCAAGCGCCACGACACCGTAGATGTAGACGCGGATGTTGCCGGGCAGTTTGAAGCGCTTTTTCTCGCCCGCCACCTTCGGTTCGGCAGGGCGCTTTGGCGCCAGGAAAGGCGCTGCGGCAATCACCAGTATCGCCACCGACGCCAATCGCAACGATGCCGAAGCCGTTCTGGCCGATCGAGGCGAGGATGAAGCCGCCCGCCGCCGCGCCCAGCATGCCGCCAAGGCTCCAGAAGCCGTGGAAAGACGACATCACCGCCTTGCCAAGGCTGTGCTCGACATCTGCGCCATTGGCGTTCATCGCCACGTCCATGACCGATATCGCCACGAAGAGCAGGACGAAGAACATCACGGCGGGCAGGAAACTCGTCGCCTGCGCGAGGATCAAAAGACCCCGGAGCCATCAGCAGGCCCGCGGCCACCGCAACAGGGCGCGATCCCGTTCGCGCGATCAGCAGCCCCGAGAGCATCAGGCCGCCGAACCCTCCAAGCGCGCCAAAGAGGATGAGCAGGCCCATGGCCAACTCCTTGATGCCGAGATTGCCCTGTACCACCGGCACGAATACCGACCAAAGCCCCGCGACAAGACCGTTGGCGAGAAAAAGCGCGGACACGGCCGTGCGCGCGCCGCGCCTGAGCGGAACCGCGGGCATGCCCGCCGGGTGCTCCGCGGGAACGGCGGAACTATCCATAGACCACCAGCAGGTCCTTGGCGTCGATCTGGTCGCCGGCGCGCACCAGCACTTCGGCGATCTTGCCGGCGCGCTCGGCGTGGATGGCGGTTTCCATCTTCATGGCCTCGATGGAAACCAGCACGTCGCCGGCCGCGACTTCCTGGCCCGCCGCCACCGGCACCGCGGAAATCACGCCCGGCATCGGCGCGCCCACATGCGCCTCGTTGCCCGGCTCGGCCTTGCGGCGAACGGACCCGCCCGAAGCGCCATGGGCGCGGTCCGGCACCTTGGCGCGGCGCGGCTGGCCGTTGAGTTCGTAGTGGACGGTGACCATGCCCTTGTCGTCGGTCTCGCCGATCGTGAGGCACAGCACCACCAGCGTCTTGCCTTTTTCGAGGTCGATATGGATTTCCTGCCCCGGCTGCAGGCCGTAGAAGTAGACCGGCGTCGGCAGCACGCGAGGTCGGGCCGTAGAGCTCGCGCATGGCGACGTAGTCGGAAAACACCTTCGGATACATCAGCCAGGATGCGAACTCCTGGTCGCTCAGACGGTTCGCCGGTCTTCTCGCTCGCCCGCTTCTTCTCGGCCGCGAGATCGAGTTCGGCCAGCCGCGCACCCGGACGTTCGGTGAAGGGCTTTTCGCCCTTGAGCGCCCGCTTCTGGATCTTCTGCGGCCATCCGCCTTCCGGCTGGCCCAGATCGCCGCGCATCATCGAGACGACCGAATTCGGGAAAGGAAATTTCGCGCGTGCCGTCGACGACATCGGCAACGGCGAGGTCCTGACTCACCATCATCAAGGCCATGTCGCCGACCACCTTCGAGGACGGCGTCACCTTGACGATGTCGCCGAACATCAGGTTCGCGTCGTGATAGGCGCGGGCCACCTCGTGCCAGCGCGATTCCAGCCCGAGCGAGCGCGCCTGTTCCTTGAGGTTGGTGAACTGGCCGCCGGGCATTTCGTGCAGATAGACCTCCGACGCCGGACCCTTGAGGTCGCTTTCGAACGCGGCGTACTGCGCGCGCACCGCTTCCCAGTAGAAGGAAATGCGGCGGATCGCCTCCGGATCGAGGCCGGTATCCTGGCCGGTTCCCTTCAGCGCCTCGACCAGCGAGCCGAGGCAGGGCTGCGAGGTGTTGCCCGAAAGCGAATCCATCGCGGCGTCGATGATGTCGGCCCCGTTCTGCGCCGCCGCCAGCACGCTCGCCGCCGAGATGCCGGATGTGTCGTGCGTGTGGAAATGCAGCGGCAGGTCCGTTTCCTGCCGCAGCGTGCTGAACAGCTTCGCGGCGGCAGCGGGCTTCAACAGCCCGGCCATGTCCTTGATGGCGATCATGTGCGCGCCGGCCTTTTCCATCTCGCGCACCAGCCGGACATAGTATTTGAGGTCGTACTTGGCGCGGTCGGGATCGAGCAGGTCGCCGGTATAGCAGATCGCGCCTTCGCAGATCTTGCCGCTCTCGATCACCGCGTCCATCGAAACGCGCATGTTCTCGACCCAGTTGAGGCAGTCGAAGACACGGAAGACGTCGATGCCCGCCTTCGCCGCCTGCGCAACGAAATACTTGACCACATTGTCCGGATAGTTGGTGTAGCCGACGCCGTTGGAGCCGCGCAGCAGCATCTGCAGCAGGATGTTCGGCGCACGCTCGCGGATGAGCGCCAGCCGCTCCCACGGATCTTCGGTCAGGAAGCGCATCGCGACATCGAATGTCGCCCCGCCCCAGCATTCGAGGCTGAACAGCCCGCCCATCGCGCGCGAATAGGCGTCGGCGATCGCGACGATGTCGTGGGTGCGCATGCGTGTCGCCAGCAGCGACTGGTGCGCGTCGCGCATTGTCGTGTCGGTGACCAGCACGCGTCTTTGTTCGCGCACCCATTTGCTGAAGCCTTCGGCGCCCAGCTCCTCAAGCCTCTGCCGCGTGCCGGGCTGCGCTGCCTGCACAAAGCGCGGCACCTGCGGCCTTGCGCCGTCATGGGCAGGCCTTGCGCGACCGCGCGCTTCCGGATGACCGTTGACGGTTACATCGGCGATATAGTTCAGCAGCTTCGTCGCCCGGTCCTTGCGCCTTACCTGCGCGAACAGTTCCGGCGTCGAGTCGATGAACTTGGTCGTGTAGGTATTGTCGCGGAAGCTCTGGTGGCTGATGATCGCCTCCAGGAAGGTGAGGTTCGTCGCAACGCCGCGGATGCGGAACTCGCGCAGCGCGCGGTCCATGCGCGCGATCGCCTCTTCCGCTGTGGGCGCCCAGGCGGTGACCTTTTCCAGCAGCGGATCGTAGAAGCGGGTGATGACAGCGCCCGAATAGGCCGTGCCGCCATCGAGGCGGATGCCGAAGCCGGTCGCGCCGCGATAGGCGGTGATGCGCCCGTAGTCGGGAATGAAGTTCTGCTCCGGATCTTCGGTCGTGATGCGGCACTGCAGCGCGTTACCGTTGAGGCGGATGTCCGTTTGCGCCGGCACGCCGCTGTCCGGATCGCCGATCCGCCGCCTTCGAGGATGCGGATCTGCGCCTTGACGATGTCGATGCCGGTTACCTGCTCGGTGACCGTATGCTCGACCTGGATGCGCGGATTGACCTCGATGAAATAGAACTTGCCGGTGTCGACATCCATCAGGAACTCGACCGTGCCCGCGCCGACATAATTGGTGGCATTGGCGATCGCGAGCGCGTAGTCCGATAGTTCGCCGCGCTGCACATCGTCGAGATACGGCGCCGGCGCGCGCTCGACCACTTTCTGGTTGCGCCGCTGCACCGAGCAGTCGCGCTCGAACAGATGGACGCAATTGCCATGCGTGTCGCCGAGAACCTGCACCTCGACATGGCGCGCGCGCTCGATCAGCTTTTCGAGATAGACCTCGTCCTTGCCGAAGGCGGCCCGCGCCTCGCGCCGTGCCTCGTTCACCTCGCGCTCGACATCCTCCATGTTGCGGATGACGCGCATGCCGCGCCCGCCTCCGCCCCACGAGGCCTTGAGCATCACCGGATAGGCCGATTTCCTGCGCCATCTTGCGGATCGTCGCCGGATCGTCGGGCAGCGGGTCGGTGGCCGGAATGACCGGCACGCCCACTTCCTGCGCCAGGTTGCGCGCCGCCACCTTGTTGCCGAGGCGGCGCATGGTGTCGGGCGTCGGCCCGATGAAGATGATGCCGGCCTCGGCGCAGGCGTCGGCAAATTCCGGGCTTTCCGAAAGCAGGCCGTATCCAGGATGGATTGCGTCCGCGCCCGACAATTCGGCAACGCGCAGGATTTCCGCGATCGAAAGATAGGATTCGATCGGCCCCATGTCCTTTGCAAGATGCGGGCCCTTGCCGATCTGGTAGGCCTCGTCCGCCTTGAAGCGGTGCAGCGAGAGCTTGTCCTCTTCCGCCCAGACCGCGACGGTGCGGATTCCCAGTTCATTCGCCGCGCGAAAGACGCGAATGGCGATTTCGGATCGGTTTGCGACAAGGATCTTGCGGATCAACGGGAAAACTTTCTGTTGCCTGTCCATGATCGTGTCGAAGGGCCGGAGCGCGTCGGGCGATTTACATTGCATGTGGCCGCTTGCGCAACCCGCCTTCGGGTCGCGCAGATCAGGCTGCATGTTGCAGTCGCGAAGTTGGCTGGATTCTTCGCAACTGCTCAACTATGGTGCATTGTGGGGTTTGCGTAATCAGGAACGAATGATGGCATCCAGCGACCGGCCAACGATAATCAAGAAATATGCCAACCGGCGGCTCTACAATACCGGATCCAGTACCTACGTCACGCTCGATGACCTTGCCGTCATGGTCAAGGCCGGCGACGAATTCGTCGTTCATGACGCGAAATCAGGCGAGGACATCACCCGCTCCGTCCTTGCGCAGATCATCTTCGACCAGGAAGGAAAGGAAGGGCAGAACCTTCTGCCGATCGCCTTCCTGCGCCAGTTGATCCAGTTCTATGGCGACAGCATGCAGGCGATGGTCCCGTCCTACCTCGAGCATTCCATGGCGTCTTTCGCCCGCGAGCAGGAAAAGTTCCGCGAGCAGATGACGCAGGCCTTCGGCGGCATGGGAATGCCTTCCGTAGAGGAGCAGGTCCGCCGCAACCTTGAAATGTTCCAGAAGGCGGCGGGCATGTTCATGCCTTTCGGCGCGCCGCCATCCGCAGGCCAAGGCGCGGCGAAACCGGGCGCGGCAGACGAGAATGTCGGTCAGAAGGACATCCAGACGCTCAAGGAACAGCTCGCCGAGATGCAGAAGAAGCTCGACAAGCTCGGCTGAGTTCAGCCGTTGGCGGCAAGCCTTTGCACCGGGTCGGCAACGGACGAACGGGCTGGCGGTGGTGGCGTGGCCGAACTGGTGGCCTTGCAGGTAGTCGACGCCCCAACTTGTCAGTAGCGCGGCGGTTTCCTCGTTTTCCACCCATTCCACGACGGTCTTCACGCCGAACGCGCCCGCCAGGTCGAGCAGGCTGCGGATGAACACCTGGTTCTGCCGGTTCCGGGACAGGTCGCGGGCAAACGATCCGTCGATCTTGATGATATCCACCGGCAGCGCCTTCAGGTTCGAGAAGGACGTATAGCCGGCGCCGAAATCGTCGACCGCCACCGCGCAGCCGATGTCCTTGAGCAGCGCGACGAACTTGCGCGTCTCGTCGAGGTCGGACGCGGCATGCGAACTCGGTTATCTCGACCGTCAGCCGCGGCGCAATATCCGGCGCGGCGCGCAGTCGCATGGCCAGCTTCGAAAGCCAGTCCGGATCTTCCGCCGAAGCGTTGGAGACATTGATCGAAAGGCGCGCCTGCCGGTGCGTCTGCATCGTGTCGATGGCGAGATCCAGCGCGCAGACATCGATGATGCGCATGAAGCCGAGCCGCTCGCCAAGCGACAGGAACTCGCCTGCTTCCACGATCCGCCCGTCCCCGTCCACCATGCGGATCAGCGCCTCGTGAAACGCCACGCGCCCGGTTGCTGCGGCAACGACGGGCTGGAATGCGAGGCGCATGTTGCCAGCCTGGATGGCGGAGATGACGCGCGTTGCCAGATGCGCGTCGCTCCTGGTCTGGATCAGCCGGGCGGGACTTGAATCATGCACTGCAAAGCGAAGCTTCTTGTCGCGCCGCGCCGTCTGGGAGGCCGAGAAGCAGGCAGCCATCGCTTCCTGCGTCGTGCGCGCATGGCGCGGCAATTCGCATGCTCCCACGGTCGCGTTGAGAAGCACCGGGCCGGCGCTGGTCGGTATAAGGTCGCGGCTCAGCACTTCGATGAACCGGCGTGAGGCGCTGTAGACCTCGCTTGCCTGGCATTGCTTGAGCAGGATGCCGAATTTCGAGCCCGAGAAGCGAGCAATCGTGTCTTCCGAGCGCAGTCTCGCCGACAAGCGCTCACCGGCAAGTTTCAGGATCTCGTCGCCGACGGTGTAACCGTAGAGGTCGTTTATGAGGTCCATCCGCTCGATGCTGATGATCAGCAGCGCGGCCCTCGAGTTTTCACTGGCGCATTCCGTTATCGCCTCGCCGACGCGCGCCTCAAGGTAGCGCCGGTTTGGCAACAGCGGTCAGGTCGTCGAAATCCGAACGGCGCAACAGCGCCTCTTCGCGGCTTTTCTGCTCGTTGACGATCCGTACGACGCCCCTTGGCCCTGACCGGCCTGCCACCCTCGCCGGGGTACCAGACGCCGGTATCTTCCAGCCAGATCGCCTCGCCGCCGGCAAGATGCTCGCCCGCGATCGCATAGACGCACCGATAGCGCTGGGGGCCTTCGACGTTCGTCATGGCCGGCTCGCGCGAAAATCGCGCCATACCGGCTCTGTCCGCTCTCGGCGCTGACCACCGTTTCGAAGCTGCGGCCGCTGCGGGCAAAATCAGCGTTGCGCAGCCTCACGAGCTCGTTGAAATTCCGCGTCCAGGAAAGCCTGTCCTCGGAGATGTTCCACTCATAGCCTGCCTGCCCTGTCAGCGCGAGGAGGTCGTCGGCGCTATCGAAACCACTCAATTCCACGTCTCCCAGCCTGCGCGGCAGTCGCCGCACCTGCGCCACGAGTTAACATCGAAACATTAAGGAGCCGGAAAAAATCGAATGCGCGATTATCGTACTACGAAATGTCGTTTCAGTATGGCCCGCCGACCGCAACGTCGCGCGTTGCCGAGCGGATCGACACCGAGAATCCTGCGATCACGTCGATGAAGGTGATCGCCATAAGAATGAAGAACACCGAATTGGCTGCATTTCGAATGAGAAGGAATTCAATGAGATAGGCAATGAACACGAAGGTCGACAGCAAATGGTCGATGATCGAGTCCGAGCCCACGCGTGTTGCCTTCAGTATTTCGAAAAACAGCAGGAACAGGGCCAGCGAAATCATCACGTCGCCCAGCGTCATCGTCCAGGTCGCACCTGAGAGCATTCCCAATTGCGCCACGACGGAGAGCCATGGGTCGGGCGATCCGCTTTCGACAAGGCCCAGCGCCACCAGATTGTAGGCGATGAACGGCACGATCATCAGCGGAACGTTGGTGAGAATGCTCATCGGAACGGATCTCCGCGCTGTCCCGTGCCGGCCGGGCGCTGTCGTTGCCGCGATTGATAGCCGCCAAAAGCGGCAACGCAAGGGTTTTTGGACGCCGCAAACGAAAAGGCCGGCACAAGGCCGGCCTTATGAAGCATTATGCGACTGAACTCAGTTGGATTCCTTGGGCTCCAGGATCTGGCGGCCGCGATACATGCCGGTCTTCAGATCGACATGGTGCGGGCGGCGCAGTTCGCCGGAATTCTTGTCCTCGACATAGGACGGCTGCTTGAGGCCGTCGGCCGAGCGGCGCATGCCGCGGCGCGAGGGTGATGTTTTTCGCTTGGGTACTGCCATTGCAATTCTCCGGGTAACTGAGGGGGCCGTCATCCCCTACCGCAACGCGAGCCGCACCGCGTCGCTTCACATGGGCTGGAAAACGGACATGAAAGCCATCCAGCCCGCAAGGCCGGAACGAGTGGGCGCGGCTTATACATGGCGACGGGCCGTTTGAGAAGCCGTTATTTGACGCAAGCCCGTATAGCCGCCCGAACGGGCCGCGCGCCGCTCGATGATGCCGGCCAGCCTCTGCAGTCCCTTGCCCGGTTTGGCGGGGTCGCGAACGCCTGGCGCCGGCAGGTGACGGCCAGCAAGGCTGCCTGGCGCGCATTCAATTTGGCGGCGGACCGGCCGAAATAGTGCTGCGCCGCGGCCTCGATGCCGAAAACGCCAGCGTCCCATTCGGCGATGTTGACGTAGATCTCCATGATGCGCTTCTTCGGCAAGACGACGTCGAGATACACGGCCAGCGGAATTTCGGCGGCCTTGCGCAGGAATCGAACGCCCGTTCCACAGGAACAGGTTCTTGGCGAGCTGCATGGTGATCGTGCTGGCGCCGCGCGTCTTTTCGCCCTCCATGGCATCGTCGATCACCGCGTTGAGTTCGCGCAGGTCGACGCCGCGATGACTGCAGAACTGACCGTCTTCCGACATGATGATCGATTGCAGCGCTACGGGCGCGACGTCCTCGATCTCCACCCATTGCCGCTCGACCGGCTGCAGCAGCAGCCAGCGCCCGAGCATCAGGGTCGAAACCGGCCGGATTAGTCTCGACGCGATAGAGTACGCCCAGGACAGCCGGCACCATCGCCATCGCGATCAGTGCAACCAGCATGGCACCGCCAGGGTACCCGCCAGCGAAACGAACGGCGGGGCAACGACGAAATCGCTCCTCCGCATCGCCGCGGGTCGGCCGCACTTGCGCAAGGTCATGGCCCCCGCCCTGTGCTTCAGTCCTGGTACTTGTGCGGCCTTTTCCCATCGCCGCACCATTAGCATAGCAACCCGTGCGCGCAACCGTCCGCCGGGATGCCCGGCGCGCGCTTGACCGACGACTGCGGCAGCGGTGCAACGAGTGGCCGGGGAGATTGAACGCATGAGTGATTTTCCGGCGCGCCTGCACCAAAGGGCGGATGAAGTCGCGGCCTTGCTGGACGCACTGCTGGGCGAGGCCGTTGCTTGAGGCGAGATCGCGCGCCCGCCCCGGCTGCTCGCGGCAATGCGCCATGGCGTTCTCAACGGCGGCAAGCGGCATGCGCCCGTTCCTTGTTGTCGAAACGGCGTTGATGCTGGGCGGCCCGCTGGACACCGCGATGCGGGCTGGCGCCGCGCTGGAATGCGTACACTGCTATTCGCTGATCCATGACGACCTGCCGGCGATGGACGATGACGACCTGCGCCGCGGACAGCCGACCGTTCACAACGCCTTCGACGAGGCGACCGCGATCCTCGCCGGCGACGCCTTGCTGACCCTGTGCATTCGACATTCTTGGCCGATCCGGCCACGCACTCCGACCCGGCCATCCGCTCTGCGCTCGTTTTGGCTCTCGCCCGCGCCTCGGGCATGGGCGGCATGGCCGGCGGCCAGATGCTCGACCTTGCGGCGGAACACCAGGGATGGACCGCCGACGCGATCGTGACGATGCAGTCCATGAAAACGGGCGCCCTCATCCGCTGCGCCTGCGAGATGGGAGCCATTGCCGCCGGCGCCTCCGCGGATGAAACGGCCACGCTGCGCCGCTTCGGCGAATTTGCGGCCGGGCCTTCCAGCTTGCCGACGACATTCTCGACGTCACCCAGTCGACCGCGGCGCTCGGAAAGCAGGCGGCCAAGGACGAGGGGCGCGGCAAGGCGACCCTTGTTTCGCTGATCGGAATCGAGGAGAGCCGCGCGACGACCCAGACGCTGCTGGAGCAAGCGCTTTGGCCGAAATCGAACCTTTTGGCGTCGAGGCTGCATGGCTGCAGGGACGCAGCCGCTTTCATCGTCTCGCGCGAGCACTGAACCTGCCACAGGTTCGCGCAAGAGAAGATTGAAATCGCGTTCGCCGCGAATTGAGGCGATTTTTCCAACCTTGCGGCAAACATCGCATTTGCCTGCCGCCAAATCCGGCCCGGCCACGCCTATCTTGGACGCATGTTCCAATGGCGGACCTCGACCATGGCCAATCGCGGCATTGACGACAGACTTTCGGTGTTCCCGATCTTCCTGAAGGTGGAAGACCGTTTCGCCGTCGTCGTCGGCGACGGGCCCGAGGCGGTCGCCAAGGCCCGCCTGCTGCGCGAAAGCCGCATCGCCATCCGCCTGGTGTCGCGCGAACCCAATGACGAACTGGCTGCGCTCGTCATCCAGGCCGATCTTGAACATGTGCCGGCGCATTTCTCACCCGAACTGATCGAAGGCGCGGCGCTGGTTTTCGCCGCGACCGGAGACGAGGCGGCGGACAGCGCCGTGGTCGAAGCGGCCCGGGCGCGCAATATCCCCGTCAACGCGGTGGACCGGCCCTGCCTTTGCGATTTCTACACGCCCGCGCTCGTCAACCGCGCGCCGATCGCGGTCGCCATCGGCTCGGAGGGAGCGGGACCCGGTTCTCACGCAGATGATCCGTGCCCGCATCGAAACGATCCTGCCGCGCTCGACCGGTGCGCTTGCCCGCCTCGGCGCGCTCTACCGCGTGGCCGTGGACCGGCTCGTACCGCGCGGCCTTGCCCGCCGCCGCTTCTGGCGCGCCTTCTTTGACGGGGAAATCGCCAGGTCTGGTCGAACGCGGCGACATGCCCGCCGCCCGCCGCGCCGCGACACGCCTGCTCAAGAACGTCTCGCCGGAAAAAGGCTTCGTCACGCTTGTCGCCGCAGGCTCGGGCGAGGCCGATCTCCTGACGCTGAGGGCCGTGCGCGCACTCCAGGAAACCGACCTCGTGCTGCACGACGAGCGCAGCTCGGCAAGGACATCGTTTCCATGGGCCGCCGCGATGCGCGAGCGGGTACCTTTCGAAACGAGTGCGCTGACCGCGCTTGCTCCGGCGCTTGCAGCCAATTTCGGCGAGGCCAAACGCGCCGTCGTGCTTGCCGCCGGTTCCAGCCGGCAATTCGCCGTGCTCGCCGCAACGCTTGAAGCAGCCGGCGTCGCATTCTCCGTCATCCCCGGCGTGGAAGGGGAAACCTCTGCGCCGACCCGATCAGTCCAATCCAGCATTGCCGCGTAAGGAGCAACTCGCATGAAGATCATCACCGCCAACCGCCTGACCGACGGCGTCGTCGTCTACCTCACCGGCAATGGCTGGGTCGACGGCATCGCCGCCGCTGCTGTTCTCAACGCACCGGACGCCATCGATGCGGGCCTTGCAGCGGCAGCGCGCGCCGATCGCCAACCGCGAGGTCGTCGATGTCAACGCCATCGACGTGACGCTCGACGACAACCGCCGGCCGGTTCCGGTCAAGCTGCGCGAGCGCATCCGCGCCTACGGCCCGACCGTGGGCTATGGCGAAGCCGCCCTGCCGCGCCTCGTCGCCTGAGACGAACAACCCGGATCGCCCGATGTACCGCTACGATGAATTCGACCATGAGTTTGTAAACGCCCGCGTCGCGCAGTTCCGCGACCAGGTTGCGCGCCGCCTTTCGGGCGAATTGAGCGAGGACGAGTTCAAGCCGCTGCGGCTGATGAACGGCGTGTACCTGCAGCTGCACGCCTACATGCTGCGGGTGGCCATTCCCTATGGCACGCTGAATTCGCGGCAGATGCGCATGCTTGGCCACATCGCGCGCAAATATGACCGCGACTACGGGCATTTCACCACGCGCCAGAACATCCAGTTCAACTGGCCGAAGCTGATCGACATACCGCAAATCCTGGAGGACCTCGCCTCGGTCGAGATGCATGCCATCCAGACCTCGGGCAATTGCATCCGCAACGTGACCACCGACCATTTCGCCGGCGTGGCGCGCGACGAGATCGCCGATCCGCGCGTCTATGCCGAGATCCTGCGGCAATGGTCGTCGCTGCACCCGGAATTCGTCTTCCTGCCGCGCAAGTTCAAGATCGCCATCACCGGCGCCGCGCATGACCGCGCCGCGATCCAGGTGCATGACATCGGCCTGCAGCTCAAGCGCAACGACAAGGGCGAAACCGGCTTTGCCGTCCATGTCGGCGGCGGACAGGGGCGCACCCCGATGATCGCCAAGCTGGTCCGCGAATTCCTGCCGGAAGGCGATCTGATCGCCTATACCGAGGCGATCCTGCGGGTCTACAATCTCTACGGACGGCGCGACAACAAGTACAAGGCGCGCATCAAGATCCTCGTCCACGAGACCGGCATCGACGAACTGCGCCGCGACATCGAGAAGGAATTCGAGCGCATTCGCGACGGCGTGCTGCACCTGCCCAAGGCCGACATCGACGCCATCAATTCGTGGTTCGCGCGGCCGCTATACCGCGACCTGCCGGCGACAAGCGCCATGCTGGAAGCGGCGCGCAAGGCGGATCGCCAATTCGACCGCTGGGTGAAGAACAACGTCACCGAACACATACATCGCGGCCACGCCATTGTGACGGTCTCGCTCAAGCCGGCCGGCGCGCCTCCGGGCGACGCAACCGCGCGCCAGATGGAAGTGCTGGCCGATCTTGGCGAGAGGTTCAGCCACGACGAACTGCGCATCAGCCATGAGCAGAACGTCATCCTGCCGCATGTCGCCAAGGACGATTTGAAGATCGGTCTACGACGCGCTGGCCGCCGAAGGCCTTGCCGCCGCCAATGCCGGCCTCGTCACCGACATCATCGCCTGCCCCGGCCTCGATTATTGCGCGCTCGCCAATGCCCGCTCGATTCCGGTGGCGCAGCGCATCTCCGAGGCTTTCGAGGCCTCGGGGCGCGAACAGGAAATCGGCGAGCTGAAGATCAAGATTTCCGGCTGCATCAATGCCTGCGGGCACCACCATGTCGGCCATATCGGCATTCTCGGCGTCGACCGGAAGGGCGAGGAATTCTACCAGATCACGCTCGGCGGTTCGGCGGACGAGCACACTTCCATCGGCGAAATCGTCGGTCCCGGCTTTTCGACCGACGAGGTCGTGGGCGCTGTCGAGAAGATCGTCGACACTTACCTGGGCCTGCGGCATTCGCCGCGGAGAAACCTTCTTGCAGGCCTGGCGGCGGGTCGGGCAGCAACCCTTCAAGGAAGCCCTTTATGGTTGAGGAAATCCTCAAGGAACGCACGATCACGCAGGCCTGGAAGCCGCGCGACGCAGAAGGTCTTGCCACGCGATTCGCCAGTTCCGGCGCGCGCAAGATGCTGGAGACCATGCTTGCCGAAAACGCCGGCAAGCGCATCGCGCTCGTCTCCAGCTTCGGTTCGAACTCGGTCGTGCTGCTGCACCTTGTCGCCAGCGTCGACAGCAGCCTGCCGGTGCTTTTCATCGACACGGGCAAGCTGTTCGGCTGCGACGCAGCGCTATCGCGAGGAACTGACGCAGACGCTTGGCCTCACCAATGTGCGCAGCATCGGCGCGCCAAGGAACCACTTGTACGAACGCGATCCGGCCGGCGCGCTGTGGCTTGTCGACAAGACTGCCTGCTGCTCGCTGCGCAAGGTGGAACCCTTCGCGGAAGCACTGAGGGATTTCGACATCTGGATTTCCGGCCGCAAGCGCTACCAGGGCGGCATGCGCGCCAGCCTCCCGCTTTTCGAGGCTGACGGAGAACGCCTAAAGGTCAATCCGCTGGCAAGCTGGACGTCCGGCGACGTCGACGTCTACCGTTCGGCTTTCCTGTTGCCGCAGCATCCGCTGGTCGGGAACGGCTACCGCTCGATCGGCTGCGAACCCTGCACGAGCCCGGTCGCCGAGGGCGAAGACGAGCGCGCCGGGCGCTGGCGCGGCGAAGAAAAGACCGAATGTGGGATTCACCTTCTACCACGAGACACGGGCCTGCTCGACGAAGCAGCCAGCAGGAATTTCGGATGAACGACAAGATCGAGCCACGAATCTGGACCCGCGACGGGTTCACTGATGACCGCTTCAGGGCGGAAAAAGGCGCGGCCTTCATGTCGCCCGAGGAGGCGACCGGCAGGCTCGGCTCGAACCTCTTGAGCGTATTGCTGCTGGAACCGGGCGACGACGTGGCTGCGGCCGCCAGTCGTATTCATGAGTTCGACGCGGTTTTCATCCGCTTTGCCGTTTTTTCAGACGGGCGCGGCTTCTCCACCGCGCGGCTCCTGCGCGAAAAATACGGTTTCAAGGGCGAAATCCGCGCGACCGGCCATTTCATCCTCGACCAGATCCCGTATCTATTGCGCGTCGGCTTTGACAGCTTCGCCGTCACCCATGTACCGACCATCCGCCGTCTCGAGGAAGGCAATACGGCCGAAGTGCCAGTCTATCTACAGCCTGCATTCGCGGATGAACAACGCGCCGGCGAACGCGCCTGGGCCCGGCGCAAACTCTAGCGTCAGGCCAGCCTCCGCCGGATATGCTCCACCACCGCCTCGCCGACCACGCGGATGCGTTCAAGCCGCGCATAGTCCTCATGCACGATGAACCAGAATGAGCGCGTGAAGTGCACCTGATCGGGCAGCACTTTTTCCAGTTCGGGAAAATGCCGCGCCATGAAATCGTGGAGGATGCAAACGCCTCCGTCGGCCAGAGTGGCTTCGAGCTGCACATGCACGCTGGTCGAGGTCAGGTGCGGCTTGATGTCGGGCGCCACCAGCGGGATATAGTCGAGTTCCTTGTCGTAGATGAATTCCGGCACATAGCCGATGCCGCGCACCCGCTTGAGATCGGCTATGGTCTCGATACGGGGATGGCGCGAAAGATAGTTTCGCGTGGCGTAGAGATGCAGCGTGTAGTCGGCAATCTTGCGAACCTTCAGCCGCCCCGTCTCCGGTGCCGACACAGCGATCACCATGTCGGCCTCGCGCCGTGAAAGCGAGAACTGGCGCGGCAGCGCCACGATCTGCAGTTCGAGTTGCGGGTGCGCACGGCAAAGCTCGGTCGCGGCATCGGCCAACAGGTAGGCGGCAGCTCCTTCCGGCGCGCCGATGCGCACCGTGCCTGCAAGTGTCTGCCCCCCGCCGCCGAGTTCAGCGGACGCGGAGATGACCGATGTTTCCATCGCCTCGGCGACATCGACGAGCCGTGTCCCGGCATCGGTCAACTGGTATCCCTGCGGCGAACGGTCGAACAAATTGACGCCAAGCGCCGCCTCCAGCGCCTTGACCCGGCGGCCAACCGTCGCGTGATCCACGGCCAGCAAGCGGCCCGCCTCGCTGAGCTTTCCGCTACGGGCGACGGCAAGGAAATATCGGTAGTCATCCCAGTTCATTTGCTGTCTACTTGTGGCGGCCATTGTGCAACGATGCACAATGGCCTTGGGTTTCGCGGCATTGTAGCGCGAAATTTGCCGGTATAAAACACAGGGCATTCAAGCCCGCGAAGATGCCGGCGCCGGAGGAAACAGCCATGATCGCATACGGACATTACGTTGACGGCCGCCATATCGATGGCGCCAGCGGCCGCAAGGCCGAGATTTTCGAACCGATGACCGGCGAAACGCGCGGCAGCGTTGCGCTTGCCTCGACGGCCGAGGTCGATGCGGCGGTGAAAATTGCGCTCGCCGCGCAGCCGGGCTGGGGCGCGACCAACCCGCAGCGGCGCGCGCGTGTGCTGATGAAGTTCCTCGAACTCGTCCAGCGCGACTATGACGCGCTCGCCGAACTGCTGGCGCGCGAGCACGGCAAGACCGTCGCCGATGCCAGGGGCGACATCCAGCGCGGCCTTGAGGTCGTGGAGTTCTGCATCGGTGCGCCACATCTGATGAAGGGCGAATACACCGACGGCGCAGGCCCAGGCATCGACGTCTATTCAATGCGCCAGCCGCTCGGCGTTGTCGCCGGCATCACCCCGTTCAACTTCCCGGCGATGATCCCGCTGTGGAAGATCGCCCCGGCGCTTGCATGCGGCAATGCCTACATCCTCAAGCCGTCCGAGCGCGACCCCGGCGTACCGATGCGCATCGCCGAATTGTTCCTGGAGGCCGGGCTGCCCAAGGGCGTGCTCAACGTCGTCAATGGCGACAAGGAGGCGGTGGACGCCATTCTCGACCATCCCGACATCAAGGCAATCGGCTTTGTCGGCTCGACGCCGATCGCGCAGTACATCTATTCGCGCGGCTGCGCTGCCGGCAAGCGCGTCCAGTGCTTCGGCGGCGCCAAGAACCACATGATCATCATGCCCGACGCCGACATGGACCAGGCGGTCGATGCACTGGTCGGCGCGGGCTACGGCTCGGCAGGCGAGCGCTGCATGGCGATTTCCGTGGCGGTGCCGGTCGGCAAGGATACCGCCGACCGCCTCGTCTCGAAGCTGATCCCGCGCGTCGAAAGCCTGAAGATCGGGCCATCAACCGATTCCTCCGCCGATTTCGGCCCGCTGGTCACGCGCGCACATCTCGACAAGGTCAAGGGCTATGTCGAGAACCGGCATCGCGGAAGGCGCCAAGCTCGTCGTCGACGGGCGCGACTTCAAGATGCAGGGCTACGAAAACGGCTTCTACATGGGCGGCTGCCTGTTCGACCATGTGACAAGCGACATGCGCATCTACAAGGAAGAGATCTTCGGTCCGGTCCTCTCCGTCGTTCGCTCGAACAGCTACGAAGAGGCGCTACGCCTCGCCAACGAGCACGAGATGGGCAATGGCGTCGCCATCTTCACCCGCGACGGCGATGCGGCGCGCGACTTCGCCGCCCGCGTCCAGGTCGGCATGGTCGGCGTCAACGTTCCAATTCCCGGTGCCGATCGCCTACTATACGTTCGGTGGCTGGAAGGCGTCGTCCTTCGGCGATCTCAACCAGCACGGACCGGACGCGTTCCGCTTCTACAGCAAGACGAAGACGGTCACCTCGCGCTGGCCGTCGGGCATCAAGGATGGCGCCGATTTCGTCATTCCGACGATGAACTGACCAGCGAGGCCGCCCGAGGGGCGGCCTTTCGCGTTTGGGGTACCGAAGGAGGCGAGCATGGACTTTGCGCTGACCGGGGAACAGGCCGCAATCCGCGACATGGCCCGCGGCTTTGCCGACGAACGCCTTGCGCCCAAGGCACTTGAGTGGGACGAGAACGGCGAATTCCCCGAAGGATGTCGTGCGCGCGGCGGGCGAACTCGGGCATGGCAGGCATCTATGTGCGCGAGGATGTCGGCGGATCCGGCCTCACCCGTCTCGACGCCGCGCTGATATTCGAGGCGCTGGCCTATGGCTGTCCGTCCATCGGATCCTTCATCTCGATCCACAACATGGTCGCCTGGATGATCGACACATTCGGCAGCGAGGAGCAGCGCCAGGCCTGGCTGCCCGCAATGTGCCGGATGGAAAAGATCGCATCCTACTGCCTGACCGAGCCGGGATCGGGATCGGATGCCGCGGCGCTGCGCACCAAGGCGGCGCGCGACGGCAACCAGTGGAAGCTCAACGGCTCCAAGGCTTCATCTCGGGCGGCGGCGTTTCCGATCTCTATTTGGTGATGGTGCCGGACCGGCGAGGACGGCCCGCGCGGCGTCTCCGCGATCCTCGTCGAGGATGGAACGCCCGGCCTGTCATTCGGCGCCAATGAGCGCAAGATGGGCTGGCACGCGCAACCGACTTCGGTCGTACAGTTCGATGACTGCAAGGTTCCCGCCGACCGGCTCATCGGCGAGGAAGGCAAGGGTTTTCGCTACGCCATGGCCGGTCTCGACGGCGGCCGGCTCAACATCGCCGCCTCGGCACTTGGCGCAGCGCAATGCGCCCTCGACAAGGCGCTGGCCTACGCGAAGGATCGCAAGGCTTTCGGCCGGCCCATTGCCGATTTCCAGTCGCTGCAGTTCAAGCTGGCGGACATGGAAACCGAATTGCAGGCGGCGCGCATCTTCCTTTACCAGGCGGCCTGGAAACTCGACAACAAGACGCCGGACGCGACCCGGCATTGCGCCATGGCAAAGCGCTTCGTCACGGACACGGCCTTCGAGGTCGCCAACCAGGCGCTGCAGATTCATGGCGGCTATGGCTACCTCGCCGATTACGGCATCGAGAAGATCGTGCGCGACCTGCGCGTTCACCAGATACTTGAAGGCACCAACGAAATCATGCGCGTGATCATCTCGCGCCAGATGCTGGCGGAGGACTGATGAGCTGCAGCCGATGACATATTGATCCGAGTCGAGGGCAAGGCCGGGCGCATCACGCTGGCACGGCCCGGACGTGCTCAATGCCCTGACGTGGGACATGGTGCGCGGCAATTGAGACGGCACTGAGCGGGTGGCGTGACGATCCACGCCGTCGATCTCGTCATCATCGACGCGCAAGGCGATCGGGCATTTTGCGCCGGAGGCGATATCGAGGAACTCTATGCGAGCGGCATGGCGGGTGATTTCGAATTCGGCCGCAATTTCTGGCGCGACGAATACCGATTGAACGCGCTGATCGCCAATTACGAGAAGCCCTATGTCGCCCTCCTGCAAGGTTTCACCATGGGCGGCGGCGTCGGCATCGGCTGCCATGGCGTCTTCCGCGTCGTGTGCGAGACGTCCGCAAATCGCCATGCCGGAATGCCGGATCGGCCTCGTTCCCGATGTCGGCGGAAGTTTTCTGCTCGGCCACGCACCCGGACGGCTCGGCGAATATCTGGGCCTGACGGGCATGCGCATGAATGCCGGCGATGCGATCCATGCGGGCTTTGCCGACACCTTCGTGCCGCAGGCATCCTGGCCGGAACTGATTGCCGAGCTGTGCGAGACCGGCGATCCCGACGTCGTCGATTCCTATGCCGACGATCCGCCGGCTTCCGGCCTTGAGGAGATCGGCAAGGAAATCGACAAGGTATTCAAGCCTTCGTCGCTATGTAGCTTGCATCACCGCGCTGGAAGCCAGCGAAGCGCCCTGGGCGATGGAAGCGACGAAAATGATCCGCCGCGCCTGTCCGCTGTCGGTTGCCTGCGCCTTCGAGATCATCCGGCGCGGGCGCGCCTTCAAGCAGATCGAGCGGGCGCTCGAACTCGAATACCGCTTCACCTCCCGTTCCATTTCCGACGGCGAGTTCCTGGAAGGCATTCGCGCGCAGGTCATCGACAAGGACCGCAATCCGCGGTGGAAGATCGCCCGGGTCGAGGACGTGACGCCGGAAAACATATCGCTGATGCTGGCGCCCGTCGTCCAGCCGGCGGGGCAGTAAGGAGGACGAGATGGCGCAAATCGGTTTCATCGGCCTTGGCAACATGGGATTGCCGATGGCTGCCAATCTGGTGAAGGGCGGCCACGCGGTGACCGGTTTCGACACGGTTCCGGCCGCGCTGGAAAAAGCCGAGGGCGAATGGCATCGCCATCGCCGGCATCGGCTGGCGAAGCCGCGCGCGAGCAAGGACGTCATCATCACCATGCTGCCGAGCGGGCCGATCGTTCTTGCGGTGCTGGGCGAAATCATCACCGCAGCGCGGCCCGGCGCTTTGGTGATCGATTCTTCCACCATCGATGTCGCGAGCGCGCGCGAGGCGCACCGCCAGGCGAAGGCGGCCGGCCTTGAATTCATCGACGCGCCGGTCTCGGGCGGTGTCGGCGGCGCGGAGGCCGGAACGCTGACCTTCATGGCGGGCGGCACGCCGCGAGGCCTTCGCCAAGGCGAAGCCGGTACTTGAACTCATGGGCAAGAAGCTGGTCCATTGCGGCGATGGCGGCGCGGGCCAGGCCGCCAAGATCTGCAACAACATGCTGCTTGGCATTTCGATGATCGGCGCCTGCGAGGCGTTCGCGCTTGCCGACAGATTGGGCCTGTCGCAACAGGCGCTGTTCGATGTCGTCTCCACCTCGTCGGGCTCGTGCTGGTCGGTGAACACCTATTGCCCGGTGCCGGGCGTCGGGCCGAAATCGCCCGCCGACAATGACTACAAACCCGGGTTTGCCGCGGCGCTGATGCTCAAGGATCTTTCCCTGTCGCAACAGGCCGCAGCAGGATAGCGGCATGGCAACGCCGATGGGCCACCGGGCTGCCGCGCTCTATCGTGACTTCGTCGAGGCAGGAGGCGGCAATGTCGATTTCTCCGGCGTCATCCGCTATCTCCAGTCCATGCAAAGGAACTGATCCATGGGCGACGTCATCCTCACCCAGCGCCACGGCCGCGTCGGCGTCATCACCATCGACCGGCCCGATGCGCTCAACGCCGTCAACGCCGAGGTCATGGAAGGCCTGATCGCCGCCGCCGCCAGCTTCGACAGTGACGAGGACATCGGCTGCATCGTCATCACCGGATCGGGCAAGGCATTCATCGCCGGCGCCGACATCAAGGAAATGGCGGACAAGTCCTTCCTCGACATGTACATCGCCGACCAGCAGTCGGCCTGGGAAACGCTGGCCGCCACGCGCACGCCGATGATCGCCGCGGTAAACGGATTTGCGCTGGGCGGCGGCTGCGAGATCGCGATGATCTGCGACATCGTCATTGCATCGGAAGCGGCGAAGTTCGGCCAGCCCGAGATCAAGCTTGGCGTCATTCCCGGTTGGGGCGGCACGCAGCGCCTGACCCGCGCCGTCGGCAAGGCCAAGGCGATGGACCTCATCCTGACCGGGCGCATGATGGACGCGAAGGAGGCGGAAGCCTGCGGGCTGGTCGCGCGCGTCGTTGCCGCCGACCGGCTGATGGAGGAAGCGCTTGCCGCCGCAGCGACGATCGCGGGCTACTCCAAGCCGTCGGTGCTTGCGGCCAAGGAAAGCGTCAACCGCGCATTCGAATCGACGCTGGCCGAAGGCATCCGCTTCGAGCGGCGCCTGTTCCATGCGCTGTTTGCGACGCAGGACCAGAAGGAAGGCATGCAGGCCTTTGCGCAAAAGCGCAAACCCGACTTCAAGCACAAATGAGGTAAGGCACATGGCTGAGGCAATCGTCATCGCAGGCGCGGCAAGAACGCCCATGGCGTCCTTCCAGGGCGAGTTTTCAAGCTTGTCGGCTTCGGATCTGGGCGGCGTAGCGATCGCCGCAGCGCTGAAGGATGCCGGTGCCGCAGCCGGCAAGGTGGACGAATTGCTGATGGGCAACGTGCTGTCCGCCGGCCAGGGCCAGGCCCCCGCGCGGCAGGCGGGTTTTGCTGCCGGCCTGCCGAAGGACGTTCCCGCGACGACGCTCAACAAGATGTGCGGTTCCGGAATGAAGGCAGTCATGCTCGCCCATGACCTCATCGCGGTCGGGCAGCGGCGACATCGTCGTTGCCGGCGGCATGGAGTCGATGACCAACGCGCCATATCTCTTGGCGAAGATGCGGTCCGGCGCGCGGCTCGGCCATTCCGAGGTGAAGGACCACATGTTCCTCGACGGCCTCGAGGACGCCTATGAAAAGGGCCGCCTGATGGGTTCCTTTGCCGAGGATTGCGCACAGAAGTACCAGTTCACGCGCGAAGCGCAGGACGAATATGCGCTGCGCAGCCTCGAAGGCGCTCTGACCGCCCGGCGCGAGGGCCGGTTCGCCCGCGAGATCGCGCCGGTGACGGTCCATGGCCGCGGCGGCGAGACAATCATTGCTTCGGACGAGCAACCGCGCAATGCCCGCCCGGACAAGATTCCGCATTTGAAGCCGGCATTTCGCAAGGACGGGACGATAACCCCTGCGAATGCGTCCTCCATCTCGGATGGCGCGGCGGCGCTGGTGCTGGCAGGCGAGGAAGCTGCAACGCGGAACGGCCTGGGCGTGCGCGCCCGCATCCTTGGCCATGCGAGCCACGCGCAGGAACCGGCCTGGTTTTCGACCGCGCCGGTGCCCGCCATCGAAAAGCTGTTGAAGCGGATCGGCTGGAGCCTTTCCGATGTCGACCTGTGGGAAATCAACGAGGCTTTCGCGGTGGTGCCGATGGCCGCCGAGCGCGAACTCGGCATCGCGCGCGACAAGCTGAACGTCCATGGCGGGGCATGCGCGCTCGGCCATCCGATCGGCGCTTCCGGCGCGCGCATCCTCGTCACGCTGGTCAACGCGCTCGAGACCCATGGCAAGAAGCGCGGCATCGCTGCGATCTGCATCGGCGGCGGCGAGGGCACGGCCATCGCGGTCGAACTGCCGTGAGCGGCAACCAAGGTATTATTCAAGCCGCATCGCTGATCTGCTAGACGGAGCGGACAAGGGAAGGGCCGGGCATGCACGAAATCCTCGAAGAACTCGAGCGCCGCCGCGAGGAGGCGCGCATGGGCGGCGGGCAGGCCCGCATCGACGCCCAGCACGCCAAGGGCAAGCTCACCGCGCGCGAGCGCATCGACCTCCTCCTCGACGAAGGCTCGTTCGAGGAATGGGACATGTTCGTCACGCATCGCAGCACCGATTTCGGCATGGACGGCACCAAGCTGGCGGGCGACGGCGTCGTCACCGGCTGGGGCACGGTCAATGGCCGCATGGTCTATGTGTTCAGCCAGGACTTCACCGTCTTCGGCGGTTCGCTGTCCGAAACCCATGCAAGGAAGATCTGCAAGATCATGGACATGGCGATGCGCAATGGCGCGCCCGTCATCGGCATCAACGATTCGGGCGGCGCGCGCATCCAGGAGGGCGTCGCCTCGCTCGGCGGCTATGCCGACGTGTTCCAGATGAACACGCTGGCTTCCGGCGTCGTCCCGCAGATCTCCATGATCATGGGCCCCTGCGCAGGCGGCGCGGTCTATTCGCCTGCCATGACCGACTTCATCTTCATGGTCCGCGACACGTCCTACATGTTCGTGACCGGGCCGGACGTGGTGAAGACCGTGACCAACGAGATCGTCACCGCTGAAGAACTTGGCGGCGCGCGCACGCACACCACGAAATCCTCCGTTGCCGATCTTGCCTTCGACAACGATGTCGAGGCGCTTTCCTCGCTGCGCCGCTTCATCGATTTCCTGCCGCTCAACAACCGCGAGAAGCCGCCGGTGCGCCCGTTCTTCGATTCGCCCGACCGCATCGACCATTCGCTCGACACGCTGATCCCGGACAATCCGAACAAGCCCTATGACATGAAGGAGCTCATCGTGAAGATCGCCGACGAGGGCGACTTCTTCGAGATGCAGTCGGACTACGCCCGCAACATCGTCACCGGCTTCATCCGCATCGAGGGCTCGACCGTCGGCGTGGTGGCCAACCAGCCGCTGGTGCTGGCCGGCGTGCTCGACATCGCTTCATCGCGCAAGGCGGCGCGCTTCGTGCGCTTCTGCGACTGCTTCAACATCCCGATCCTGACGCTGGTCGACGTGCCCGGCTTCCTGCCCGGCACGAGCCAGGAATTCGGCGGCGTCATCAAGCACGGCGCGAAGCTGCTCTTCGCCTATGGCGAGGCGACGGTGCCGAAGGTGACGCTGATCACCCGCAAGGCCTATGGCGGCGCCTATGACGTGATGGCGTCGAAACACCTGCGCGGCGACGTCAACTACGCCTGGCCGACGGCGGAGATCGCCGTGATGGGCGCCAAGGGCGCGGTGGAAATTCTCTATCGCTCCGAACTCGCCGACAAGGACAAGATCGCGCGGCGCACCAAGGACTACGAGACCCGCTTCGCCAACCCCTTCGTGGCGGCGGAAAAGGGCTTCATCGACGATGTGATCATGCCGCACTCCACCCGCAAGCGGATCGCCCGGGCCTTCGCATCCTTGCGCAACAAGGATCTGAAGAACCCCTGGAAGAAGCACGACAACATTCCGCTGTGAGCACCACAATCAAGCAATGCGCGAACCCCAAAAGCCACCCTACACGCCCGACGCCGCCAAAGCCGACCACAAGGCGATGCTGCGCTTCATGGCGCTCAACGCGGCATTCGGGGTGCTGATGGGCCTGCTGGTGTTTGCGGCACTGATATTCTTCGACACGGGCGGCATCGCAACGCGCATCTTCGCCTCCGGCAATCCGTGGCAGCCGGTCGTGCTCATCGCTGTGCCGCTGTGCCTCACCTTCGGCGCGGGGGCTACCGCCTCCGCCATCATGCTCATGCCCTATTCACGCAAATATTCCGACATGGAAGATTGATGCCCCTTTTCGACAAGATCCTCATCGCCAATCGCGGCGAAATCGCCTGCCGGGTCATCAAGACGGCCCGCAAGATGGGCATCGCCACGGTCGCGGTCTTCTCCGACGCCGACCGCGACGCGCTGCATGTGAAGATGGCGGACGAGGCGATCCATATCGGTCCGCCGCCCGCTGCGCAAAGCTACATCGTCATCGACACGATCATCGAGGCAGTGAAGCAGTCCGGCGCGCAGGCGGTGCATCCGGGTTACGGCTTTCTTTCAGAGAGGGCGGAATTCGCGCAGGCGCTGGACAGCGCTCGGCGTTGCCTTCATCGGCCCGCCGGTCGGCGCGATCGAGGCGATGGGCGACAAGATCACCTCCAAGAAACTCGCCGCCGAAGCCGGCGTTTCCACCGTGCCAGGCTTCATGGGCCTCATCGACGACGCCGCCCATGCCGCGCACATTGCCGGCGAGATCGGCTATCCGGTGATGATCAAGGCATCGGCTGGCGGCGGCGGCAAGGGCATGCGCATCGCCTGGAACGATGCCGAAGCGCGCGAGGGTTTCCAGTCCTCGAAGAACGAGGCCAAGGCCTCCTTTGGCGATGACCGCATCTTCATCGAGAAGTTCGTCACCTCGCCGCGCCACATCGAAATCCAGGTGCTCGGCGACAAGCACGGCAACGTGCTTTACCTCGGCGAGCGCGAATGCTCGATCCAGCGCCGCAACCAGAAGGTCATCGAGGAAGCGCCCTCGCCCTTCCTCGACGCCGCGACGCGCAAGGCCATGGGCGAGCAGGCCGTGGCGCTGTCGAAGGCGGTGAATTACTGCTCGGCCGGCACGGTCGAGTTCATCGTCGATGGCGCCCGCAATTTCTATTTCCTCGAGATGAACACCCGCCTGCAGGTGGAACATCCGGTGACCGAGCTGATCACCGGCATCGACCTTGTCGAGCAGATGATCCGCGTCGCCGCCGGCGAAAAGCTCGGCTTTCACGCAGGACGACGTGAAGCTCGAACGGCTGGGCCATCGAGAGCCGGCTCTACGCCGAGGACCCCTACCGCAATTTCCTGCCCTCGATCGGGCGGCTTTCGACCTATCGCCCGCCCGCCGAGGGCAGCGACGAGAACGGCATCATCGTGCGCAACGATACCGGCGTCTACGAGGGCGGCGAGATCTCGATGTTCTACGATCCGATGATCGCCAAGCTGTGCACCTGGGCGCCGGACCGCGCCGCCGCGATTGCCGCGATGAGCGATGCGCTCGACGCGTTCGAGGTCGACGGCATCGGACACAATCTGCCTTTCCTGTCGGCGGTGATGGAGCATCCGCGCTTCCGCAAGGGCGAAATCACCACGGCCTTCATCGCCGAGGAATGGCCCGACGGTTTTGCCGGCGTGAACCTGCCGCAGGAAAGCTGCGCAGCGCTTGCCGCGATCGCCGCAGCCTGCAACTTCATCGAAAAGCAGCGCGCCGCGCGCATTTCAGGCGTCATGGAAAACCACCGGCACCATGTCGGGGCCGATTGGGTGGCGAGCATCGGCGGCCATGATTTCCCGCTGACGGTCGCGCGCGATGGCGAGAACTTGCTGGTCACGCATGCAGGCGGCGAGCCCCTTGCTGGTCGATATCGGCGGTTGGCGCCCCGGGCAGAGCCTGATGCGCGCCCATGTCGGCGGCCAAGCTCTGCACGGTGCGGATCGAGGCGCGGCCGAATGGCTACCGGCTGCGCTATCGCGGCGCCGATCTGCGCTGCTTCGTGCGCACCCCGCGCGAGGCCGAACTTGCTAAGGCTGATGCCGGTGAAGAAGGCCGCCGACACCTCGCGCCTGCTGCTGTGCCCGATGCCCGGGCTCGTGGTTTCGATCGCGGTAAGCGAGGGCGACGAGGTGCAGGAAGGCCAGCCGCTGGCGACCGTCGAGGCGATGAAGATGGAAAACATCCTGCGTGCCGAACGAAAGGCGCGCGTGAAGAAGATCAACGCCAAGCCCGGCGACAGCCTCGCCGTCGACGAAGTCATCATGGAGTTCGAGTGATGAGCCAAACCCGCCCCCGCCGAATGGCGCAAGCTCGCCGAGAAGGAAACCAAGGCCGATCCGGACGCGCTGACCTGGCACACGCCGGAAGGCATTGCGGTCAAGCCGCTCTACACGGCGAAGGATGTCGCCGGGCATCGATCATCTCGGAAACCTTCCGGGTTTCGAGCCTTTCGTGCGCGGACCGCGCGCGACCATGTATGCCGGCCGGCCGTGGACGATCCGCCAATATGCCGGCTTTTCGACCGCCGAGGAAAGCAACGCCTTCTACCGCAAGGCGCTTGCCGGGTGGCCAGCAGGGCGTTTCCGTCGCCTTCGACCTTGCCACGCATCGCGGCTATGACAGCGACCATCCGCGCGTCGTCGGCGATGTCGGCAAGGCGGGCGTCGCCATCGACAGCGTCGAGGACATGAAGATCCTCTTCGACGGCATTCCGCTCAAGGACGTCTCCGTCTCCATGACCATGAACGGCGCGGTCATCCCGATCCTCGCCTCCTTCATCGTCGCGGGCGAGGAGCAGGGCTGCCCGCGCGCGCAGCTTTCCGGGACCATCCAGAACGACATCCTCAAGGAGTTCATGGTCCGCAACACCTACATCTACCCGCCCGAACCATCGATGCGGATCGTCGCCGACATCATCGAATACACGGCACAGGAAATGCCGCGCTTCAACTCGATCTCGATCTCCGGCTACCACATGCAGGAGGCAGGCGCGACGCTGGTGCAGGAACTCGCCTTCACGCTTGCCGACGGGCGCGAATATGTGCGTGCCGCGCTCGCCAAGGGCATGGATGTCGACGCCTTCGCCGGGCGGCTTTCGTTCTTTTTCTGCATCGGCATGAACTTCTTCATGGAGGCGGCAAAGCTGCGCGCGGCCCGCCTGCTGTGGACGCGGATCATGAAGGAGTTCGAGCCGAAGCGAACCGAGAGCCTGATGCTGCGCACCCATTGCCAGACTTCCGGCGTATCGTTGCAGGAGCAGGACCCCTGGAACAACATCGTGCGCACCGCCTTCGAGGCGATGAGCGCCGTGCTGGGCGGCACGCAGTCGCTGCATACCAATTCCTTCGACGAGGCGATCGCGCTGCCGACCGAGTTCTCCGCCCGCATCGCCCGCAACACGCAGCTCATCCTGCAGCATGAGACCGGTGTCACCAATGTCGTCGATCCGCTGGCAGGCTCCTACTATGTCGAGAGCCTGACGCAATCGCTCGCTGACGAAGCCTGGAAGCTGATCGAGGAGGTCGAGGCGCTTGGCGGCATGACCAAGGCGGTCGCGTCCGGCATGCCGAAGCTGCGCATCGAGGAGGCGGCGGCCGACAAGCAGGCGCGCATCGACCGCGGCGAGGAAATCATCGTCGGCGTCAACAAGTACCGCCCGGCAACAAGCGAACCCGTCGATTTCCTGATGATCGACAACGCCAAGGTGCGCGACAGCCAGATCGCCCGCATCGCCCGCACCCGCAAGAACCGCGATGCAGCGGCCTGCGAAGCCGCGCTTGCGGCACTCGAGCAAACCGCGCGCACCGGCAAGGGAAACCTGTTGGAAGAGGCGGTGGACGCTGCCCGCGCCCGCGCCACGGTCGGCGAAATTTCCATGGCGCTGGAGAATGCCTGGGGCCGCCACGAGGCGCAGACGAAGGTCGTCTCCGGCGTTTATGGCGGCCACTACGAGGGCGATGCGGCCTTCGCGAAAGTGCAGGAAGAGATCGGCGAGGTGGCGGGACGCCTCGGCCGCAAGCCGCGCGTTCTCGTCGTCAAGATGGGCCAGGACGGGCATGACCGCGGCGCCAAGGTGATCGCCTCGGCCTTCGCCGACCTGGGCTTCGACGTGGTGGTCGGCCCGCTGTTCCAGACGCCGGCGGAAGCTGCGGATCTTGCCGTCGCCGAGAACATCGACGTGGTCGGCGTGTCCTCGCATGCAGCCGGACATCTGACGCTGGCGCCCATGCTGCTCGAGGAACTGGCGAGCCGCAACGCCGCCGACAAGCTGGTCGTGTGCGGCGGCGTCATCCCCGCGCAGGATTACGATGCGCTGAAGAAGGCCGGCGTCGCGGCGATCTACGGCCCGGGCACCAACATCCTCGAATTCGGCCGCGAACCTGCTGGCGCTGCTGAAAGAAAGGCTGCGCGGCCGCAACCGGTGAGATGACACGGCGCGGCCAAATCGCGTAACGCTTCCTCCGCCAAGGAGAAGCGAATGTTTTTCATCCTTTCGAAGCTGTTCTGGATCGTCTTTCGGCCGCTCAATTTCCTGTTCTTCATGGCGTTGGCGGGAATGCTCGCCGGAAGGTTCGGCTGGCGCAGGCTCCGCGCGGCCTTGCTCGCGGTTTCGATTTCGGCCTTCGTTCTTTTCGGTTTCACGCAATTCACCGACTATCTGCTGCTACCGGCTGGAAATCGGCAGTCCCCGCGGGCGGAGATTCCGGTAGCAGCCCGCCGGGATCATCGTGCTTGGCGGCGGCATCGGGCAGATGCGGCTCACAATACCAGCTCGGCGGAGGCATCCGACCGACTGGTCAAGGGGCTTGAGCTAAAGCGGCTCCATCCCGGCGCACGCTTCATCTACAGCGGCGGCAGCGGCACCCTGTCTGGTCGACCAGCCTGCCGAAGCCCACAGTGCGGCGTTGGTGGTGGGCGCACTCTATGGCGACAACCGCGGAATGGAACTTGAGAGCCCGATCACGTTCGACCTGGGAGAATGCCGTCGAGGTCGCCGCCGATGCTCGGCGCCGACAAGGCAAGGCCGCAATTGCTCGTGACTTCGGCCTTCCACATGCCCCGCGCGATCGGCTGCTTTCGCCGGCTCGGTGTGAATGTCATTCCTGTTCCGACCGACTTTCGCGCCGATCCCCTCGCATTCCCTGGCTGATCGACGAGACGCCGAACCAGTTCCTCAAGCTCAGCATATTCGTGAAGGAGCTTGTCGGGCTTGTCGCCTATCGCCTGTCGGGGCGGATAGACGAATGGTTTCCGTCATGAAGCCGGCGGTTCGGGCAGCTTCCGTTGCGCTGGCGTTGGCGCTTGGCGGCGCGGGAGCCATCATCGCATGGCTGGCCTCGGTCCCCGCGCCCTTCATCCTCGGTCCGGCAGTTGCGGTCACGGTGGCCGGCGTTGCGGGCCTGCGAACCGAAATCCCCACGCCGCTGCGCAATGCCGCTTTCGTCGTCATCGGCGCGATCATGGGTTCCGGCGTCACGCCGGACGTGCCTCGAGGCCGCACTGGCAGCTGGCCGCTGAGCTTCCTGGCGCTCGGGCTGACACTGGTGGTGATCATGGCTGTGACGACCGCCATGCTGCGGCGCGTATGGCGACTACGACCGCGTTACCGCCGTGCTCTCTTCGGCTCCGGGTCATTTGAGCTTCGTTATGGGCCTTGGGCGCCGAGATCGGCGGCAATCTCGCGGCGATCAGCATCGTGCAGAGCATACGCCTGCTGTGCCTGACATTGTTCGTGCCGCTGATTCGTGGCCCTTGGCGGCTTCGAACTTCCCGGCGTGTCGGCGATGCCGGCCGGCGAGATGCCATTGGTGCAACTTGCCGCCATGCTGCCGGCTTGCTTCGCGGCCGGATATGCGCTGCATCGCCTGCGCCTGCCGGCCGGGTTTCTCATCGGCGCGATGCTGGTTTCGACCATTGCACATCTGGCAGGTCTTGCCGCATGGCGTGATCCCGGCCTGGCTGTCCGTTCCCTGCTTCGTCGCCATGGGCACGATGATCGGCACGCGCTTTTCCGGCATACGCCCCGGTGAACTCGCCCGCTTTGCCGGGGCTGGTCTCGTGTCGACCGCCATCGCGGTGCTGTTTGCCGCCTCGGGCGCCGCACTGGCCGCACTTTCTGACCGGACTTCCCGCTGGGCCCGCTGCTCATCGCCTTCGCGCCGGGCGGCGTTGAGACCATGGCGGCGATCGCGCTGCTGGTGAACGCCGATCCGGCTTTCGTGGCGGCGCATCACGTGATGCGGCTCTTCATGCTGACGGGGATGATACCGCTTTTCCTCGGCCGAAAGCCGAAGCCGTGACCGCGATCAGCGCGGTGCCGGTCCGGTGGAACCGCCAACGACGAGTTCTGCTTCCCAAAGTTCGGCCACGGGCTCGCCATGGGGTTTTTCGATGCGCTCGATCAGCAATTCGGCGCAACGCTTGCCGGCGTCGCGGATGGACGAGCGCGTGGCAGTGAAGATCGGAACCGGTCCGGAATTGTCGAGGAAGGAAAGCCGGTCGTCGTAGGTGACGATGGAGATATCCCTTCCGGGCTTGAGGCCTGCTTCCTGGATCGCACGAAGCGCGCCCATCGCGATCAGCACCGAGGACGCAAGAAATGCGGTCGGGCGATCTTGCAGGCCCAGCAGCGCCTTCGTCCACTGGTAACCGTTGGGCTCGGTCATCGCGCCGCTGAACATGATGCCTTGGTCTTCCTCGATGCCGCGCATGGAAAGGGCATCGAGATACCCCGCCCGGCGGCGCCAGGCGAAATGCAGTTCCTCGATGCCGTTGAGCAGCGCGATCCGCCGGTGACCCAGATCGGTGAGGAAGTGCGTCGCCCGCACGAATGAGCGCCGGTTGTTTACGTCCAGCCAGTCATAGCCTTCTGCGGGCTGGTCGGATCGGCCATGGACGATGAAGGGAATGCCGAGTTCCTTGAGAAGCGGGATGCGCGGCTCTGATATCTTCGGCGCGTGAACGATCACGCCATCGACATTGCCCGACGACGCCATGCCCCGGTAGTGCTCGAACTCACCCGCCTGCGGCACCACTGAAATGAGCATGTCATAGCCGGCGGCGGCATAGGCCTCCCCGGCGCCTGCAATGAAATCGGAAAAATGCGGATCGATGCTCATGTGCCGCGCAAGCGGCAGCACATGACCGATGGTGCGCGCCCGGCCTGTCGCCAGCCTCTTGGCGAAGGACGAGGGCCGATATGCATACGTCCGCGCCGCCGCGACCACGCGGGCCCGCGTTTCCTCGCTCACTTCGGGATATCCGTTGAGCGCGCGGCTCACCGTGGTCGGCGACAGCCCCAGTCTGTCGGCCAGTTCCTTGAGGCGCACCGTTTTCGCCCTTCCCTGTTCAAACAATCTCCAAAGCGCTTTGGAGGCCGATTTTCAGTAATGTGTTCGCATTTGCGCAAAAATGTCAACGCGTCAGTGCAGACTGACCGCCCTTGACTCAATTCCGTCAATGGCGCATTAAGTACAATCAGCCAAAGCGCTTTGGAGAAAGGCGTTGTCCGGAGTTTCCGGGGCGAAGAAAATTCAGGGCCTGGCTGGCGCTGCCGGACGGGCATCAACGGGAGGAGATACCCATGAGACACACGCTTCTGGCGGGCGTCGCAGCGTTCGCGATCGCCGCATCCTTCGGCATTGCCGGCGCGCAGGAACTGAAGTTCAAGCCGGGCGAGGACGCCCGCTTCAACTGGGCAAGCTATGACGCTTTCAAGGCGGCCCATGGCGATCTTAAGGGCCAGACGCTGACAATCTTCGGTCCGTGGCGCGGCGAGGACGAAGCGCTCGTCCAGTCGATGCTCGACTATTTCCGCGCAGCCACCGGCGTGGATGTGAAATATTCCTCGTCGGAGAACTACGAGCAGCAGATCGTCATCGACACGCAGGCCGGCAGCCCGCCGGATGTCGCGGTACTGCCGCAGCCCGGCCTCATTGCCGAACTCGCTTCGAAGGGCTTCCTCGTCAATCTGGGCGATGAAACCAAGGGCTGGCTCGCCGAGAATTACGCTGCCGGCCAGTCTTGGGTCGATCTTGGCACCTACAATGGCAAGGACGGCACGCCTGCCCTCTACGCCTTCCCCTACAAGATCGACCTGAAATCGCTGGTCTGGTACGTGCCGGAGAATTTCGAGGACGCCGGATATGAAGTGCCGCAGACCATGGAAGAGCTGAAGGCGCTGACCGAGAAGATCGTCGCTGATGGCGCAACCCCGTGGTGCATCGGCCTGGGTTCGGGCGGCGCGACCGGCTGGCCCGCGACCGATTGGGTCGAGGACCTGATGCTGCGCACGCAGCCCGCCAGCGTCTACGACCAGTGGGTGAAGAACGAAATCCCCTTCACCGACGAGAAGGTTGTCGGCGCCATCGAGGAGTTCGGCGCATTCGCGCGCAACGACAAGTTTGTCGATGGCGGTGCGGCGGCGGTTTCATCGACCGATTTCCGCGACAGCCCGAAGGGTCTCTTCGCTTCCCCGCCCAAAGTGCTACATGCACCGCCAGGCATCGTTCATCCCGTCCTTCTTCCCCGAAGGCACCAAGCTTGGCGAGGACGCCGACTTCTTCTACTTCCCGGCCTATGCCGGCAAGGAACTCGGCAAGCCGGTGCTCGGCGCAGGCACGCTGGCGATGATCACCAAGGACACGCCGGCTTCCCGCGCCTTCATCGATTGGCTGAAGACGCCGATCGCCCATGAGGTGTGGATGGCGCAGTCCGGCTTCCTTACGCCCTTGAAGTCGGTAAACACCGAAGCCTATGCCAACGGCCCGCTGAAGAAGCAGGGCGAAATCCTGCTGAACGCCACTACCTTCCGGTTCGACGGTTCCGACCTGATGCCGGGCGCGATCGGCGCGGGTGCATTCTGGAAGGGCATGGTCGACTATTCCGGCGGCAAGCCGGCAGGCGAAGTCGCCGCCGAGATCCAGAAGGCATGGGACGCGATCAAGTAGGCCTTTCCTTCAAGCCACAAGAAGTAGCGCCGCGGGAAATCCCCCGCGGCGCAAGCCCGCCCGGGGGAGGCTGCCGCCATGCTCGAACAGGTCGTGACTGCCCTTATCGCGATCGCCATCGGCGTCGGCGCGGCATTCATCTACTTCTGGGGCAGCAATTGGCTGCTAGACCGCGTATTTCCATTTCGCGACGGCGAGGATGCACGGACGGTCCGCAACCAGCGCATCGCTACGGCGATCCGGCCCTGGCTCTTCCTCGGGCCAGCCCTGCTCGCACTCGGTCATCTATCTCGTCTATCCGGTCTTCGAGACGCTGCGGCTTTCGTTCCATGGCCGCGACGGCGAAACCTTCGCCGGGCTTTCCAACTACCAATGGCTTGCCGTCGACAGCGGCTTTCGCGAGTCGATGTTCAACAATTTCCTGTGGCTTATGGTTGTGCCGGCCCTTGCTACCTTTTTCGGTCTCGTCGTCGCCGTCCTTACCGACCGCATCTGGTGGGGCAACATCGCCAAGAGCCTCATCTTCATGCCGATGGCGATCTCCTTCGTCGGAGCGTCGGTGATCTGGAAATTCGTCTACGACTACCGTGCGGCCGGCGAACAGCAGATCGGCATCCTCAACGCCTTCGTCACTTTTCTGGGCTTCGAACCGCAGGCCTGGATCACCGTGCCGTTCTGGAACAACTTCTTCCTGATGGCGATCCTCATCTGGATCCAGACCGGCTTTGCCATGGTCATCCTGTCCGCCGCCTTGCGCGGCATTCCGGAGGAAACCATCGAGGCGGCGATCATCGACGGCGCGAACGGCTTCCAGATCTTCTTCCGCATCATGGTGCCGCAGATCGCCGGAACCATTGCCGTCGTGTGGACCACGATCACGATCCTTGTGCTCAAGGTCTTCGACATCGTCTTCGCGATGACCAACGGCCAGTGGAACACGCAGGTGCTGGCCAACTACATGTATGACTGGATGTTCCGCGGTTTCGACTTCGGCAGGGGCGCGGCGATCGCCATGGTCATCATGCTGCTCGTGACGCCGATCATGGTCTGGAACATCCGCCGCGCCGCGGCTGAAATGAAGGGGCGCTGACCATGGGTTCGGTTGCCGGTCGCCGTTCCGCACTCACATGGGTAGTGCACCTGAGCGTACTGCTGCTCGTCGCCTTGTGGACGCTGCCGACCGCCGGCCTGCTGATCTCGTCGCTGCGTGACAAGGACCAGCTTGCAGTCTCCGGCTGGTGGACGGCGCTGACGACCTCCAGCCAGAACCTGACAGGCCGTGCCGGCAGCCCTGAGACGCAGGTGGAAAGGGACGGGCGTTTCATCATCGAAGGCAATCTGGAGCCGAACGGCAAGGTTACTGCCTTCGGCTTCCGCGTTCAGCAACCGGAAGCCTTCAAGGCGGGCGAGACCGCCGACATGGGCGAGGGCAAGACGCTGACGGTAAGCGAGGACGGCAGCTACACCATCTCCTCCCCCGTACCCATGGAAGGAACGCGCGGCGAGCGCATCTTCTTCACCTCGGCGGTACCGCCACGCTTCACGCTCGACAATTACCGCGAAGTGCTGCGATCGGAAGGCATCGGCAGGTCGTTCCTCAATTCGCTGACCGTGACCATACCGGCAACGGTGATACCGATCCTGATTGCCGCCTTCGCCGCCTATGCGCTTGCCTGGATGAAATTTCCCGGGCGCGCGCTGATCATCGCGATGGTGGTGGGCCTGCTGGTGGTGCCGTTGCAGCTTTCGCTCATTCCGCTGCTGACGATGTACAACGGCATCGCGCAGCAATTCGGCTTTCCGGCGAAAGGCTATGTCGGCATCTGGCTCGCCCATACCGGTTTCGGCCTGCCGCTCGCGATCTACCTTTTGCGCAACTACATTGCCGGACTGCCGCAGGAGATCATCGAATCAGCGCGGGTGGACGGCGCATCCGACTTCGACATTTTCCGCAAGATCGTGCTGCCGCTTTCCTTCCCGGCGCTCGCTTCCTTCGCGATCTTCCAGTTCCTGTGGGTATGGAACGACCTGCTCGTGGCACTTGTCTTCCTCGGCCCGCAAAAGGACGAATTGGTGCTGACAGGCAAGCTTGTCAACCTGCTCGGCTCGCGCGGCGGCAATTGGGAAATCCTCACCGCTTCCGCCTTCATAACCATCATCGTGCCGCTCGCGGTTTTCTTCACATTGCAACGCTATCTGGTGCGCGGCCTGCTGGCCGGTTCCGTAAAGGGAGGCTGAAAAGCCCATGAATGCCGATAGTTCGATTTCCCATGCAACCACCATTGCAGACAAGGACTGGTGGCGCGGCGCGGTGATCTACCAGATCTATCCGCGCTCCTTCCAGGACACCAATGGCGACGGGATCGGCGACCTGGCGGGCATCACCATGCGCCTTGCCCTACATCGCCTCGCTTGGCGTCGATGCGATCTGGATCTCGCCCTTCTTTTCCTCGCCCATGCTCGACTTCGGATATGACGTGTCAGACTACAAGGCAGTCGATCCGATGTTCGGCACGCTCGCCGATTTCGATGCGCTGGTCGCGCGAGGCGCACCGCCTCGGCCTCAGGGTCATGATCGACCAGGTTATCTCGCACACCTCCGACAAGCACGAATGGTTCACCCAGAGCCGCTCAAGCCGCGACAATGAGAAGGCCGACTGGTATGTCTGGGCCGATCCGAAACCGGACGGCACGCCGCCCAACAACTGGCTGTCCATCTTCGGCGGCTCGGCCTGGCAGTGGGACACAGCGCGTTGCCAGTACTACCTGCACAATTTCCTCAGCGAGCAGCCTGACCTCAATTTCCACAACCCGCAGGTCCAGGATGCGGTACTCGACACGGTGCGCTTCTGGCTCGACCGGGGCGTGGATGGTTTCCGGCTCGACACGATCAATTTCTATTTCCACTCGAAGGGGCTTGAGAGCAACCCTCCGCTTCCCGACGAGATGCGCAATTCTTCCATCGCCCCGGCGGTCAATCCCTACAATTTCCAGGAGCACCTCTACGACAAGAACCAACCGGAGAACCTCGCTTTCCTGCGCCGCTTCCGCGCCCTGCTCGACGAGTATCCGGCTGCCGCAGCGGTGGGCGAAGTAGGCGATGCGCAGCGCGGGCTGGAGATCGTCGCGCAGTACACTTCGGGCGGCGACAAGGTGCACATGTGCTACGCGTTCGACTTCCTTTCGCCCGATCCGCTGACGCCGGCGCGTGTGCGCGAAGTCGTCGGCACATTCGAGGGTGGCGCGCCGGACGGCTGGGCCTGCTGGGCATTTTCCAACCACGACGTCATGCGCCATGCGACGCGCTGGGCGGAAGACCCCGCGGATCGGCTCGCCGTGCTGAAGGCGACCACCTCGCTGATCCTGACGCTGAAAGGTTCCGCCTGCCTTTACCAGGGCGAGGAACTGGGCCTGACCGAGGCCGAGCTTTCGTTCGAGGATTTGCAGGACCCGTACGGCATCAAGTTCTGGCCGAAGTTCAAGGGCCGCGACGGCTGCCGCACGCCAATGGTCTGGGAGGACAGGCCGGGCGGCGGTTTCACCACCGGAAAGCCATGGCTGCCCGTTCCGGCGGAGCATCTGAAGCTGGCCGTATCGACGCAGGAAAACGCCCAGGGTGCTTTGCTGGAACACTATCGTGCCATGCTGAAATTTCGTGCGCAGCACCCGGCATTCGCCAAGGGCGAGATCGAGTTTGGCGATGCGGGCGACGCGGTGCTTGCCTTCACGCGCACGCTCGATGGCGAGCGCATCGGCGTGTGGATCAACCTTGGCGGCGAGCCGCAGGCGGTTGCGGTGAAACCCGCCGGCCTGGTGCGGCTCGATGCGCCAGGGGCAAGCGGGAACGTCGAAGGCGGCATGGTCCGCCTGCCGGCCTTTGGAGTTTTCATGGCGCGGATCACGGGCTGACCGGCAGCAGTCCGGCCGAGGGAGGAAACATGGCGGGAGTGAAGCTGAAGCAAATCCGCAAGGCCTATGGCCCGGTGGAGGTGATCCACGGCGTCGACCTCGACATTGCCGAGGGCGAGTTCGTGGTCTTCGTCGGACCTTCGGGATGCGGCAAGTCAACGCTTCTGCGGATGATCGCCGGGCTCGAGGAAATCACCGGCGGCGAGCTTCACATCGACGGGCGGCTCGTCAACGAAATCCCGCCGTCCAAGCGCGGCATCGCCATGGTGTTCCAGAGCTACGCGCTCTATCCGCACATGACGGTCTATGAGAACATGGCCTTCGGCATGCGCATTGCGCGTCTCGGCAAGGACGAGATCGACCGCCGTGTGCGCGACGCCGCGGCCATCCTGCAGCTCGAGCCGTATCTTGCCCGCCTGCCCAAGGCGCTGTCGGGCGGACAGCGCCAGCGCGTCGCGATCGGCCGGGCAATCGTGCGCAACCCGAAGGTCTTCCTCTTCGACGAGCCGCTGTCGAATCTCGACGCGGCATTGCGCGTGGCGACCCGCATCGAGATCGCCAGGCTGCACGAGAGCATGCCCAAGGCGACGATGATCTACGTCACCCATGACCAGGTCGAGGCGATGACGCTGGCCGACCGCATCGTCGTGCTTTCGGCGGGGCGCATCGAACAGGTCGGCTCCCCGATCGAACTTGTACGAGCGGCCCGCAAACCTGTTCGTGGCGAAGTTCATCGGCTCGCCCGCCATGAACATCCTGCCGGGCTCAGTTACCGCAACCGGCGAGGCAACCTCCGTTGCCCTTCCCGGCGGATCGATCGCCAGAATGCCGATAGCCACGAACGCCGGGATGAAGGGCAGCCCGGTGAACCTCGGCGTTCGCCCCGAAGACCTCACACTCGCCGAAGGCGGCGACGCAATCGTTTCGGGTACGATCTCGCTGGTCGAATCGCTTGGCGAGGTGACGCTGCTCTACATCGACGCCGGCAGCGGTGGCGAACCGGTGGTCGCAAAGCTGCCCGGCACGCGCAGTTTGCGCCGCGGCGAAACCGTGCGGCTTTCGGCGGCGGCAGACAAGCTGCACCTTTTCGATGGGGACGGGATTTCGCTCAAGCGTGCCTGAACCGGCTACTTGCCCGTGGGCGCTTCATCGGCAGGTTCGTCGCCGGAGATTTCGGCGCGCGGATCGAGCGACCCCGAACCCGGGGACGACAGCCGGGTCTGGCCCATTCCGACAAAACCCTTCTTGGCCTCGCCGACCACCGGCACGCGTTGCGTCATGCGGTAGAGCGCATACCCGGCGAGCGCCAGATGCGCGAACAAGGTGACGACAAAGAGACCCGATGCCGGCGCGAAATCCATGGCAAGGCCGGCAAGCAGCGGCCCGAGTATCGCGCCGATGCCGAAGACGAGGAGCAGCCCGCCCGAGATTCGAAGATAGGAATCGGGCGTTGCATGGTCATAGGCATGGGCAATCAGCACGGGATACATCGAATAGATCGCGCCGCCGAACACCGAGGCGGCGATGATCACCGCCCACGGGTTGGAAGGCTGGAAGACGATAAAGTAAAGATCGACCACCGCGGCAAGGATCGCGATGCCCGCAAGCACAGCCCGCCGGTCGCGCCGGTCGGAAAGCATGCCGACGGGGATCTGGAACAGCGAACCGGCCAGCAGCGAGAGGCTCATCATCAAGGCGATGGAGCCGACGTCGAGCTTTACGGCCTGGCCGTAGACGACGCCCAACGTGCCGAACGAACTATTGGAAATCCCGACGAGGAATGCGCCTGCCACCGCAATGGGCGAATTCAGGATGAGCGCTTTCAGGTCGAGCTTGCTTTCGACGAGCGGCTTGGGCTGCGCCCGCGTCGACAATGCCGTCGGCACCAACGCCAGCACGTAGAAAAGTGCAGCCATCACAAAGAACTCGAAGCCTGTCGTTTCGCCCAGCGAAATCATCATCTGCCCTGCCGTCGTCGCCAGCAGGTTGACCATCGTGTAGACGCCGAAGATCCGGCCGCGATACTTGTTCTCGGTTCGCTCGTTCAGCCAGCTTTCCACGATCATCGCGGCGCCGGCGAAGGAAAATCCGGTGAGCGCCCGCAGCGGTATCCATGCCCATGGATGCAGGATCAGCAAAGACAGCAGCACGGAGATGGTGGCGAGGGCGGCCATGACGCCGAATGTGCGAACATGCCCCACCTTGCGCACGAGCTTGGGAACCCGCAGGCAGCCGGCCACATAGCCGATCGCCCAGCCGGTACCCAGCAGGCCCAGCGAAAGCGTCGAGAAACCTTCATAGGAGCCGCGCAGCGGCAGGATCAGCCCGTTCAGCCCGCCGGCGGTCATCAGGAAGGCCGACCCCATGATAAGCGCAAAAATCGGGATCAACAGGCTGGTCATGTGTAAAGTCCTGGAAAAATCATGGCAAGCCGCTGCGCGGGAATCGCGGGCCGCCGGGCCCTTGCGGTAACATGTTCCGGCTCATTGCCAAGCATCATGGCGGATTTGTGTGCCGCGCGCATGAATACTGAGGATGCCCGCGCTCAGATGCGGTCCCTTAGCGCATACCAGCTCATCGCCAGCGCGAGAATGGGCGAGCGCAGAAGCCGGCCGCCGGGAAACGGCATCGCCCGGATCGATTCATAGACTTCGAAACGGTCCGGCTTCCCGGAAATCGCCTCGGCGGCAAGCTTGCCGCACAAGGTGGCGATGGTGATCCCCTGACCGGAATAACCTGATGCCGAAACGATGTTTTTCTTTACGCGTCGCAGCGCCGGCAGGCGCTTGCCGGTGATTGCCAGCGTGCCGCCCCAGCCGAAATCGATCCCGGCGTCCTTGAGCTGCGGAAACACCTTCAGCATCGGCTTTCGCACGAAGGCCTTTATGTCTGCCGGGAAGCGGTAGCCATAGGTCTCGCCGCCACCGAACAGCAACCGGTGGTCCGGGGTCAGGCGGAAATAGTTGATGACGAAGCGGCTGTCCGCGACAGCGGCATTGTTCGCGATCAATTTCGAGGCCGCCTTCGGACCGAGCGGCTCGGTGGCGATGATGAAATTGTTGATCGGCATGACGCTGGCCGAGGTTCCGGGCTCCAGCGTGCCGAGATAGCCGTTGCACGCTAGCAGTACCTGATCCGCCCTGACCTCGCCTGTCGTGGTCCCGATCATGACGGGAGAGCCCGGCTCGATCTTCACGACCTCGCTGTTTTCGTACAGTTTCGCTCCGGCTGCCTGCGCGGCGCGCGACAGGCCCAGTACATATTTGAGCGGATTGAGGTGAAAGGCGCCGGTGTCGAGCGTGCCGCCGAAATAACCCTCGCTCGCCACGATCGCGCGCATTTCTTCCCGGTCGAGGAAACGGATCTCGCCATAGCCGTATCGATCGTTCAGCAATTGCGCATATTCGCGGCTGTGGCGGACGAATTGCGCCTTGTGATCGGCATGGATCACGCCCGGAACCGGGTCGCAGTCGATTGCGTGGCGCTCGATCAACTGACGCACCAGCGCCTTTGCCTCTTCGCCCAGCGACCACAACCTCGCCGCCCGGTCATGGCCGAGCATCTTTTCCAGTTCATCCTGGCCGCGGCGCTGTCCGGTTCCCGCCTGGCCGCCGTTGCGCCCGGAGGCGCCCCAGCCGGCGCGATGCGCTTCGAGAATGATGACGCTCAACCCGGCTTCGGCAAGATGCAGTGCTGCCGAAAGCCCGGTATAGCCGGCGCCGATGATGCAAACGTCCGCGCGATGCATGCCCTCGAGCGGCGGGCGCGCCGGGGGAAGTTCGACCGTGGTCGAATACCACGAGGCCGGGTATTCCCCGGCCCTGTCATTGGCGTGGAGAAGGTTCAGCGCCATCACACCGGCTCAGACGTTGAGCAGCAGGTGCTCGCGCTCCCACGGGCTGATGACGCGCAGATAGTCCTCGAACTCCTGCAGCTTGATCGCCTCGTACATCTTGCAGAAATCCTCGCCGAGGAGTTCGCGCAATTGCGGATAGGCGTTGAACTGCTT
>CAVOVL010000011.1:0-212184 GCA_963699855.1 uncultured Alphaproteobacteria bacterium
TAATCCCTCGAACAATTCGCGCGGCAGGGCATGCGGCAGCGAATAGGCATCGCCCCGGATCGGATCGCGCGGACGCAGGCCTTCCTTCATCCCGAGATAGCCGCAGGCAAGGCAGGCGGCGAGCGCAAGGTAGGGATTGGTGTCCATGCCGACGACGCGGTTTTCAACCCGTCGCCCCTCCGGCTTCGAGATCGGCACGCGCAGGCCCGTCGAGCGGTTGTCCATGCCCCATTCGACATTGATCGGCGCCGAATTGCCCGGCACCAGCCGGCGGTAGGAATTGACGTAAGGCGCCAGGATCGAGATCACGGCATGCAGATACCGCTGCTGGCCGGCGAGGAAACCGAGGAACAGGTCCGTGGCCGACCCGTCGGGGCCGGTGAAGATGTTCTTGCCGGTCTTGGCATCCACCACGCTTTGATGGATGTGCATGGCGCTGCCGGGCTCGTCCTCCATGGGCTTGGCCATGAAGGTGGCGTAGCAATTGTTCTTGAGGGCCGCCTCGCGCACGGTGCGCTTGAACAGGAACACCGTGTCGGCAAGCTTCATCGGATCGCCGTGGTTGAGGTTGATCTCGATCTGGCCCGCGCCGCCTTCCTGGATGATCGTGTCGATGACGATGCCCTGCGCCTCGGCAAAATCGTAGATCGTGTCGACGACGGCCGCATATTCGTCGATGGCCGAGATCGAATAGGACTGGCGTCCCGCGCCCTGCCGGCCCGAACGGCCGACCGGCGGCTCGATCGGGAAATCGGGATCGATGTTCGGCTTGGTCAGGTAGAATTCGAGTTCGGGCGCGACGACCGGCTTCCAGCCCTCCGCCGCATAGGCGTCGAGCACCCGGCGCAGCACGTTGCGCGGCGCCAGCATCACCGGTTCGCCGGACTGGTACTGAAGGTCGTGGATGACCTGGATGGTGACGTCGTCCGCCCAGGGCGCCGCGACTGCTGTCGACAAATCGGGGATGAGGACGAGATCGGTTTCCGTGACGGAATTGATCGAATCAAAGTCCGCATATTCGCCCGGTAATGGTCTGGTAGAAGATCGAGATCGGCAGATAGGTCGACTCCATCCCGATGAACTTGCGCGCCGGCATTGCCTTGCCGCGCGCTATGCCCGCATAGTCCGAGATGATGCATTCGACTTCTTCGACCACCCGTCCGTCGAGCCAATCCTGCGCGGGAGCTGGTAGTTGCGTAGCCCAATTGAGAATTTCCTGGCGGCTCATATCAAGCCCCGGCGCACTGGTTCAGGCATGAAATCACGTATGGTTGTTGACGATGCCTCAATGTCCTCTTTTTCCGTCGCGCTGGCAAGGCTTGCAGCACATGGCGCAAGCGCCGCGCCATTGATGACGGGGCATTTGTAACTTTTCCTTGGCATTTGCGCTGAACGCGACTGTAGAAATTTAGGTATGGAAAAACAGAGGTATGGCATGAAATTTAAATTCGCACTTTTGGCCACGTCCATGCTGGCCTTTTCCGCAGGCGCGGCGCTTCCCGCCGAAGTTCGCGTCTACAACTGGTCCGACTATATCGACGAGACGATCCTTCAGGATTTCGAGAAGGAAACCGGGATCAAGGTCATCTATGATGTCTTCGACAGCAACGAGGTCGTCGAGACCAAGCTGCTGGCCGGCTCCACCGGCTACGACATCGTCGTTCCCTCCGCAGAGTTCCTGGGCAGGCAGATCCAGGCTGGCGTGTTCCAGCAACTCGACAAGTCGAAGCTGACCAACCTTCCCAACATGTGGGACGATATCGCGACGCAGGTCGCAAAATACGACCCGGACAACGCCTACTCGGTCAACTACATGTGGGGCACGACCGGCATCGGCTTCAATGTCGGCAAGGTGAAGGAAATCCTCGGCACCGACACGATCAATTCATGGAGCGTCATCTTCGATCCGGCGATCATCGCCAAGTTCAAGGATTGCGGTGTCCACTTGCTCGACACGCCGAACGAATTGCTGACGGCCGCCCTGAACTATCTGGGCATCGATCCCAACACCACCAATCCGGACGATCTGGCCAAGGGAGAAGCGGCATTGATGGCGATCCGCCCATTCGTGCAGAAGTTCCACTCGTCGGAATACATCAATGCGCTGGCCAATGGCGACATCTGCCTGGCGGTCGGCTATTCGGGCGACGTGCTGCAGGCCGCCGCGCGCGCCGAGGAAGCCGCGCAGGGCGTCGAGATCGGCTATTCGATCCCGAAGGAAGGCGCGCTGCTGTGGTTCGACCAGATGGCCATTCCGGCCGATGCACAGAATGTCGATGAAGCGCACCAGTTCATCAACTACATGATGCGCCCGGAAGTCATCGCCAAGGCCACGAACTACGTCGCCTATGCCAATGGCAACAAGGCTTCGCAGCCCCTGATCGACCCGGAAATCCTCGCCGACAAGCGCATCTATCCGGACGAGGAGACGACCAAGAAGCTCTACGTCAAACTGCCGTATGACCCCGCCGCCAACCGCGTGGTGACGCGGATCTGGACAAGGGTCGTTACCGGACAATGAACATGGCGGGCGGTTCCAACGGAACCGCCCGTTTCAGTTTAACCCCTCTCCAGCGCCGTGGCGCCATGACCGAACGATCCCCCGCGAATGCTGCGTTGAAGCAGCCTGCACAAGCCCGCCACGGTATTTTCGCCCTGGACCGACGCGACGCAGAAACCGCTCGTCGAGTTCGTCGATGTCCGCAAGCAGTTCGGCGACTTCACCGCTGTGGACGGCGTTTCGCTGAAAATCTACTTCCGCGAATTCTTCGCGCTGCTCGGTCCCTCCGGCTGCGGCAAGACCACGCTGCTGCGCATGCTCGCCGGCTTCGAGACGCCGACTTCGGGGCAGATATCTGGTGGACGGGCAGGATATCTCCACCGTCCCGGCCAACCAGCGGCCGATCAACATGATGTTCCAGTCCTACGCGCTGTTCCCGCATCTGAGCGTCGCCGACAACATCGCCTTCGGCCTGAAGCGCGCCGGCATGGCCAAGGCCGACATCGCCGCGCGCACCGATGAGATGCTGGCGCTGGTGCAGATGCAAAAATTCGCAAAGCGCAAGCCGCACCAGCTTTCCGGCGGCCAGCGCCAGCGCGTGGCGCTTGCCCGCGCTCTGGCGCGCAAGCCAAAGATACTGCTGCTCGACGAACCGCTCGGCGCGCTCGACGCTAAACTGCGCGAGCAGACGCAGTTCGAGCTGATGAACATCCAGGAAACCACCGGCACCACCTTCATCATCGTGACGCACGACCAGGAGGAGGCGATGACCGTCGCCTCGCGCATCGGCCTGATGAATGTCGGGCAACTGGCGCAAGTGGCGACGCCGCCGGAGATCTACGAGAACCCCAATTCGCGCTTCGTGGCCGATTTCATCGGCGACGTGAACGTCATCGAGGGCAAGGCCGGCGCCATGATTCGCCGCGATGGCGAGGAGTTCCGCGAGTTCACGCGCGCGGGCGGCGGGGATTTCGTGGCGCGCGACGGCGCGGCCGACTTGTCGGCGGGCGATACCTGCTGGCTTGCCGTGCGGCCCGAGAAAGTCGCGATCAGCAAGACGAAACCGGCGGATGCGGTCAATGTGATCGGCGGCCGCGTTCACGACATCGCCTATGTCGGCAATCTCTCCACCTTCCATGTGCGCCTCGACGACGGAACCATCGTCAAGGCGCAGGAGGCCAATCGCCGCCGCATCGCCAATCGCGAAATCACCTGGGAAGACGAGGTCTGGCTGACCTTCAATCCCGGTGGCGGCCTCTTGTTGGCGCGGTGACGGCAATGGAAAGCAAGCGCCGCTGGCTGGTCATCGCCGTTCCCTATTTCTGGCTCCTTGTCCTGTTCCTGGCGCCGTTCCTGATCGTGTTGAAGATTTCGCTGTCCGATCCGGCGATCGCGCAACCGCCCTACGTGCCGGTGCTCGACCTTTCGCAAGGGCCTTGCGGGACTACGCGAATTTTTCGGCGGACTTGATTTCGAGACCTACCAGTTCCTGGCGTCCGACCCGCTCTACATCAACGCCTTTCTCTCGAGCCTCAAGATCGCGCTGGTCTCGACCTTCCTCGCGCTGCTCGTGGCCTTTCCGCTCGCCTACGGCATGGCGCGCGCGCCAGAGAAATGGCGTCCGTTGCTGGTGATGATGGTGATCCTGCCCTTCTGGACCTCGTTTCTCATCCGGGTCTACGCGTGGATCGGCATCCTGCGAAACGAGGGGCTCCTGAACCAGTTCCTGCTGTGGACAGGGCTCATCTCGCAGCCGCTGGCGATCATGAACACGCCGACCGCGGTCTATATCGGGATCGTCTATTCATACCTGCCGTTCATGGTGCTGCCGATCTATTCGACGCTGGAGAAGATGGACGAATCCCTGCTCGAGGCGGCGATCGACCTTGGCTGCAACCGGCTCACCGCCTTCTGGCTGGTGACGCTGCCGCTTGCCCTGCCCGGCATCATCGCCGGCTGCTTCCTCGTCTTCATCCCGGCGATGGGCGAGTTCGTCATCCCCGACCTTCTGGGCGGCTCCGGCACGCTGATGATGGGCAAGACGCTGTGGAGCGAATTCTTCGCCAACCGCGACTGGCCCGTCGCCTCCGCCGTCGCCATCGTACTGCTGATATCGCTGGTGATCCCGATCGTCTTCTTCCAGCGCCTTCTCGAGCGCCAGCAGGAGGCGGGCCGATGAAACGCTTCACCTGGTTCAACGCCACGTCGCTGGCCTTCGGCTTTGCCTTTCTCTACCTGCCGATCCTGCTGCTGGTCATCTACAGCTTCAATGAATCGAAGCTCGTGACCGTCTGGGCAGGCTTCTCGACCAAATGGTACGGCGAATTGCTGCGCAACTCCGCCATGCTGGATGCCGCCTGGGTCACGCTGCGTGTCGCTTTGCTGACGGCCACTTTGGCCACCATCCTCGGCACCATGGCGGCCTATGTGCTGGTGCGCCTCGGCCGCTTTCGCGGAAGGACGCTGTTTTCCGGCATGGTCTACGCGCCGCTGGTCATGCCGGAAGTCATCACCGGCCTGTCGCTGCTGTTGCTCTTCATTGCGCTGGGCATTCCGCGCGGGCTGATGACCGTGGTGCTGGCGCACACCACCTTCGCCATGTGCTTTGTATCGGTTGTCGTATCCTCACGCCTCGTCAGTTTCGACAAGAGCCTCGAGGAAGCCGCGCTCGACCTTGGTTGCTCGCCGCTCGACGCCTTCTTCTCCGTGACGCTGCCGATCATCGCCCCGTCGGTGATCGCCGGCTGGTTGCTGGCCTTCACGCTCTCGCTCGACGACCTGGTGATTGCCTCCTTCACCACCGGGCCGGGAGCGACGACGCTGCCGATCAAGATCTACAGCGCCGTGCGCCTTGGCGTCTCGCCGGAGATCAACGCGCTGTCGACGATCCTCATCACCATCGTCGCCATCGGCGTGATCACCGCCTCGCTGGTGCAGAAGCGGATGGCGGTCCGCGACGGGACCGCCGGCTGATCAGGCCTCCGCCGCCGCGATTGCCTGCTCGAGATCGGCGATGATGTCTTCGGCATCCTCGATGCCGATCGACAGCCGCACGACTTCCGGCCCCGCGCCAGCCGCCTTTTTTTGCGCGTCGGACAATTGCCGGTGCGTGGTCGAGGCCGGATGGATGATGAGGCTGCGCGTGTCGCCGATATTGGCCACATGCGACAGGAGCTTTACCGAGCTGACGAGCTTGATGCCCGCCTCGTAGCCGCCCTTGACGCCGAAGGTGAACACCGATCCCGCGCCCTTGGGCATGTAGCGCTTGTAGAGCTCGTGGCATGCGTCGCCTTTGAGGCCGGCGTAGCGGACCCATTCGATACCTTTGTGCGCCTGCAGGTACTCGGCGACCTTTTGCGCATTGGCGCAGTGCTTTTCCATGCGCAGCGGCAGCGTCTCGATGCCGGTGAGGATGAGGAAGGAATTGAACGGCGAAATCGCCGCGCCGAGATCGCGCAGCCCCAGCACGCGGCAAGCAATGGCGAAGCCGAAATTGCCGAAGGTCTCGTGGATGGTAAGGCCCTGGTATTCCGGCCGTGGCTTCGACAACATCGGGTACTTGTCGCTCGCCGACCAGTCGAATGTGCCGCCATCGACGATGGCACCACCCATGGAATTGCCATGGCCGCCCATGAACTTGGTCAGCGAATGCACGATGATGTCGGCGCCGTGCTCGAACGGGCGGCACAGATATGGCGTCGCCATGGTGTTGTCGACGATCAGCGGTACGCCGGCCTTTTTGGCAACCGCCGCTACGGCAGCGATGTCGGTGACGACGCCACCGGGATTGGCGAGGCTCTCGATGTAGATGGCCTTTGTCTTCGGCGAGACGGCCTTTTCGAAGCTGGCGATATCGTCGGGGTCAGCCCAAACGACGTTCCAGCCGAAACTCTTGAAGGAGTGGTTGAACTGGTTGATCGACCCGCCATAGAGCTTGGTCGAGGCGATGAACTCGTCGCCCGGCTGCAGCAGCGTATGGAAGACGCCGAGCTGCGCCGCGTGGCCGGAAGCAACGGCAAGCGCCGCGGTGCCAGCCTCCAGCGCCGCGATGCGCCCTTCCAGCACGGCGGTCGTCGGGTTGGTGATGCGTGTATAGATGTTGCCGAAAGCCTGCAGACCGAACAGTGCGGCAGCCTGGTCGACATCCTCGAACACGAAGCTGGTCGTCTGGTAGATCGGCGTTGCGCGAGCGCCGGTGGCAGCGTCCGGCGCCGCGCCTGCGTGAACTGCCAGGGTTGAAAATCCGGGTTTGTGGTCAGCCATTGCGTGTCTCCTCCAGAACTTTTGTCCGGCGGCGAATATGATGGGCAATCCTTGCTGTCACAAAGAAGAATTTGCCAAGGATATGATATTCGAGCGGAATGCCTGCCTGCGCACCGCGCGCGATTCAGCCCGGTTTCTTGCCGAGGCCGAAACGCTGAAAGCCCGGCGACAGCGCGGGCTTTCGCGAGCCCAGCACGCCGGAATTGACGCCCGCCCAGCCGATTTCGCCGGCAAGGCGTGCATATTCTATCTTGGGGCAGCGGTTCATGATGACCTGGACGCCAGCCGACTCCGCCTTGGCAGCAGCTTCGTCATTGCGCACGCCAAGCTGCATCCAGATCACCTTGGGGAGCGGCTCGAGGCGCAGTGCCTCGTCGACAACACCGGCAGCCGCCTGCGAATTGCGAAAGATGTCCGACCATGTCGATGGGAACAGGCACGTCCGCCAGCGTTGCGTAGACAGGTGCGCCGCCTATCTCGCGGCCAGCATGGCCAGGGTTGATCGCAACGACCTTGAAGCCCTTTGACATCAAATAGCGCAGCACGAAGTACGATGGGCGCGAGAGTATTGGCACTGGCGCCCACGACGGCGACGGTTTTCACGCCGGAGAGGATAGCGCGTATGTGGTCGTCACTGTAGGCGTCGTGGTTCAACCCTCCAGATCCTTCGCCATGTCGCGAAGGCGGAACTTCTGGATCTTGCCTGTCGAGGTCTTGGGGATTTCGGCGAATATCACCTGCCGCGGACATTTGAAGCGCGCGAGCAGCGTGCGGCAATGCTCGATGATTTCCGCTTCGCTCGCGATCTTGCCGGGTCTCAGTTCGACATAGGCAACCGGCGTCTCGCCCCATTTCTCGTCGGCCTTGGCGACGACCGCGCAGGCCGCGACAGCCGGATGCTTGTAGAGCGCGTCCTCCACTTCGATCGAGGAGATGTTCTCCCCGCCCGAAATGATGATGTCCTTGGACCGGTCCTTGAGCTGGATATAGCCGTCGGGATGCATGACGCCGAGGTCGCCGGAATGGAACCAGCCGCCTTCGAATGCCTCGTTCGTCGCCTTCAGGTTCTTGAGGTAGCCCTTCATGACGATGTTGCCGCGGAACATGACTTCACCGATGGTCTCGCCGTCGCGCGGCACCACTTCCATCGTGTTCGGATCCATGACCTCGATGCCTTCGAGCGCCGCATAGCGCACGCCTTGCCGGGCCTTTTTCGCGGTTCGCGGGCCCTTGTCGAGATTGTCCCACTCGCCGTGCCATTCATTGACGACCGCGGGGCCGTAGGTTTCCGTGAGCCCGTAAAGATGTGTGACCGCAAAGCCCGCATCCGCCATTCCCGAAAGCACGGCTTCCGGCGGGGGCGCCGCCGCCGTGTTGAACGAGACGGTCTGCGGAAACTCCCGCTTCTCGGCATCCGGCGCATTGAGCAGTGCCGACATCACGATCGGCGCGCCGCACAGATGGGTGACGCCGTGGTCGGCAATCGCGTCATACATCGCCTTGGCGCGTACCCAGCGCAGGCACACATGCGTCGAAGCGGTCACGGCAAGCGTCCAGGGAAAGCACCAGCCATTGCAATGGAACATCGGCAGCGTCCACAGATAGACGCTGTGCTTGCCCATTCCCGCGTGGATGGTGTTGTTGTAGGCCATCAGCGCCGCGCCGCGATGATGGTAGACGACGCCCTTGGGATTGCCCGTGGTGCCGGATGTGTAGTTGAGCGAAATGGCGTTCCACTCGTCTTGCGGCATCGACCAGCGAAAGTTCCCGTCGCCGCTTGAAATGAATTCCTCGTAGTCCATCGTGCCGATGCGTTCGCCCTTGGGATAGGGCGCATCGGCCGGATATTGCGGATCGTCGAAGTCGATCACCAGCGGCTTGACCGCGGAGAGCGCCAGCGCCTCCTTCATGACCGCCGAGAATTCCCGGTCGACGATGACGATCCTGGAATTCGGCATGGTCGAGCTGGAAGGCGATGATTGCGGCATCGAGGCGCGTGTTGAGCGAGTGCAGCACCGCGCGGACCATCGGCACGCCGAAATGCGCCTCCAGCATGGCCGGCGTGTTCGACAGCATCACCGACACCGTATCGCCCTTGCCGATCCCAAGCCTGTCGAGCGCCGAGGCAAGCTTCAGCGAGCGCTGCCAGAATTCGCGGTAGCTCGTTTTCTGCGGTCCGTGGATGATTGCGGCATGGGTCGGGAAAGTTGCCGCAGCCCGTTCAAGGAAAATGATTGGCGTGAGCGGCTGATAGTTGGCGGCATTCCGGTCAAGTCCGAACTCGTAGGGGTTATCCATTGTCTCTCCGTCCCGATCGCACTATTCGTCGCGCCACTCCGGCTTGCGCTTGTCAAGGAATGCAGCGACGCCTTCGCGTGCGTCGGACTTCAGCATGTTGCCGATCATCACATCGACCGTAAAGGCATAGGCCTCCGCAAGCGGCAGGTCCACTTGTCTGTAGAACGCCTGCTTTCCGGTCTTGAGCGTCATCAACGACTTGCCGCCAATCCTGCGCGCCAAAGTCGCCACCGCCGCGTCCATCTCTGCTGCCGGGTAAACACGGTTGACGAGCCCGATTTCATGCGCGCGCGCCGCGCTGATCATCTCCCCGGTCAGCAGCATTTCCATCGCATGGTTCTGCGACACCTTGCGCGACAGAGCCACCATCGGCGTCGAGCAGAACAGCCCGATATTGACGCCCGGCGTTGCGAAGCGCGCCTCGTCGGCGGCAATCACGATGTCGCAGCTTGCCGCGAGCTGGCAACCGGCGGCGGTCGCTATTCCCCGCACATCGGCAATCACCGGGCGCGGATGGTTGACGACGGACTGCATCAACGCCGAACACTGGTTCATCAGCGCCGTGAGGAACGCCCTGCCGCCATCTTCTTGTGCGTGCGCCGAATTGAGTTCGCGAAGATCGTGGCCCGCGCAAAACGCCGGGGGCGAGCCCGCGATGACGATGACCCGCACTGCGGGATCATCGCGCGCCGCATCAAGCGCCGCCTGCAACGACGACATCATTGCCGCCGACAGCGCGTTCCGCGCGCGCGGATCGTCAAGCGTCAGCGTCAGCACGCCCATCGGCAAGATCGCGAAGCACGCGCTCTTCGGGATTTTCGCTTGGGGCCGAAGCGGCAACCATCGGCGCCTCCTTGCCGCCGGTCACGCCGGCGTCTTGACGGTTTCGCGGAAGAACTTCGCGATTTGCGCTGCGACTGCCGGCGAATCGGTTCCCTGGCCCAGGGATGCGCGGGCTTCGCCGGCGCGTTCATGGCTCATCGACTTGCCGGCGCGCAAGGCCAGCAAATCTTCCATGAAGTGATCGTCGAACTCGGGGTGCGGCTGGAACGAAATCGCCTTGCCCTTGTAGGCGAGCCCCGCATTCTCGCAGAACTCGGACGTGCAGATGACTTCCGCCTCGGGCGGGCGCATCGTGACCTGGTCCTGGTGCATCGCGTTCAAATCGTATTCGCGGCCGTCCACCATGCGATAGCGCATCGTGCCTGCGCCCCAGCCGCCTGAATATTTCTCGACCTTTCCGCCCAGCGCCTGCGCCATGATCTGGTGGCCGAAGCAGATGCCGGCGATCGGCACCTCCTCGCGATAGGCTTCGCGGATGAATGTTTCGAGCCGCGGGATCCACGGCAGGTCGTCATAGGCCCCGTGTGCCGAGCCGGTGATGAGCCAGCCGTCGCAGGCATGAACGCTCTGCGGGAACTGGTTGTCGATGACCATGAAGGTCTCGAAACTGAAACCGTGGCCGTCGAACAACCGCGTGAACATCAACGGGTATTGGCCGTGCTTGCCTTCAAGTTCGGCCGGCACCCGTCCGGTCTGGAGTATTCCGATGAGCATTGCTGGTCCCGGAAATTGCTGCATGGCGCCGGTTGCGACGCCTTTTTCATGTGTTTTATTTGCCTCGCAAACCCGCGCGATTCAAGTGGAAACCGCCTTTCGGATCGCCACACTGACCCGAAACGCAGCGCTTTGAGCAGCGTTCGCAAGATTTCCTTTGCACCCCACCCCGCTGTTGCGCGAAAATTGCGAACTTCCTGCAAGGTCGACGACCAATGTTCATGTCACCACGCCAGGCCCAGATCGTCGAACTCGCCAAGTCGAGCGGAAGGCTGTTCGTCGAAGGCCTTGCAGAACGATTCGACGTGACGCCGCAGACGATCCGGCGCGACCTCAATGAACTGTGCGACAGCGGCAAGCTGGTGCGCGTCCACGGCGGCGCGCTCTATCCGACCACCAACGAGAACGTCCAGTATGAAAAGCGCCGCTTGATCGCCGCCGATTCGAAGCAGGCCATCGGCAGCACTGCCGCTGCGCTGATACCGGACAATGCCTCGCTGTTCATCAACATCGGAACCACGACGGAAGCGGTAGCCAAGGCGCTGCTGCAGCATCGCAACCTTCTGGTCGTCACCAACAACATCAATGTCGCCAATATCTTGCGCGCCAGCCCGTCGAACGAAGTGGTCCTTTCAGGCGGCGTGGTGCGCCATTCGGACGGGGCGCTGGTAGGCGATGCGGCGGTCGATTTCTTCAACCGGTTCAAGGTCGATTTCGCCGTGATCGGCGCTTCGGCCATCGATGCGGACGGATCGCTCCTCGACTACGACATGCGCGAAGTCCGTGTCGCGCAGGCGATCATGGCCAATGCACAAAGCATCATCCTCGTTTCCGACGCGACCAAGTTCAACCGCCGTGCGCCGATGCGCATCGCGCATGTTTCGCAGATCGATACGTTCGTGACCGACCATTGCGGCGACCCCGAGTTTCGCACGCTTCTCGAAACGAACAAGGTTCGCCTGATCGAGACTGGCGATGCGCAATCCGCACTCGAATGATTCTGGTGGATGTTCGTTTGACATTCGGATTTTTTTCGCTTTAACCTTACTGCGTCCCTTGGAGGAAGGGGCGAGGAGGGACGCGTGGCTTCCACGCAATATGACATTTTCATCGTCGGCGGCGGCATCAACGGCTGCGGCATTGCACGCGACGCGGTTGGTCGCGGCTATTCCGTTTGCCTCGCCGAAATGAACGACCTCGCGTCCGGCACCTCTTCCTGGTCGACCAAGCTCATCCATGGCGGCCTGCGCTATCTCGAACATTACGAGTTCCGGCTGGTCCGCGAATCGCTGATGGAACGTGAAGTGCTTTGGGCCGCGGCCCCGCACATCATTCGCCCGCTGCGCTTCGTGCTGCCGCACCATTCGGGCCTCAGGCCAGCCTGGCTGCTGCGGCTGGGCTTGTTCCTGTACGATCATATCGGCGGGCGAAAGAAACTGCCGGCCACCAAGGTGCTCGACCTGACGAAGGACGAGGCGGGCAAGCCGCTGCAGCCGCAGTTCCGCAAGGGCTTCGAATATTCCGATTGCTGGGTCAACGATGCCCGGCTGGTCGTACTCAATGCCCGCGATGCAGCCGACCGCGGCGCCACCATCCTCACGCGCACGAAGGTGGTCTCTGCCAAGCGCGAGGGCGGCAGCTGGCAGATCGTGCTGGAGCGCGGCGGCGCACGGCGCACCGTGACCGCCGGCCTTCTTGTCAACGCCGCGGGACCCTGGGTCAACTCGTTCCTGCAGGGCGCGCTCGGGCGAAACGACAGACATGTGCGCCTTGTCCAGGGCAGCCACATCGTCATCGCAAAGAAGTATGCGCATGACCGCGCTTATTTCTTCCAGAACTCCGATGGCCGCATCTTCTTCGCCATTCCCTACGAGGAAGATTTCACCCTGATCGGCACCACCGACCGCGACTACTCCGGCGATCCGGGCAAGGTGGAGATCGCGCGCGAGGAAATCGACTATCTTTGCGCCGGCGCAAGCGAGTATTTCCGCGAGCCGGTCACGCCAACCGACATCGTCTGGACCTACTCGGGCGTGCGGCCCTTGTTCGACGACGGCGCTTCGAAGGCGCAGGAGGCAACGCGCGACTACGTGCTGAAGACCGATGTGCTCGACGGCGCCGCCCCCTTGATCAACATCTTCGGTGGCAAGATCACCACCTACCGCCGCCTTTCCGAAGCTGTGCTGGCGGAGATCGGCAAGCAGTCAGGCACTCGCGGCAAATCGTGGACGGCGTCCGCGCCGCTTCCTGGCGGCGATTTCCCGGTCGAGGGGTTCGATGAAATGCTGGCGAAATTGCGCGGCGCCTATCCATTCATGTCACCTTCCCACTCCCTTCGCCTTGCAAGGGCATATGGAACGAAGGCGTACGATTTGCTTGGCACTGCGAAATCTCTTGCCGATCTCGGCCGCCATTTCGGCGCCGATCTGTATGAGGCCGAAGTGGCATACGCCATGCGCGCGGAATGGGCAGTGGACGCCAGCGACGTATTGTGGCGCAGGACCAAGCGAGGGCTTCGGTTGACGAAAGCCGAGGCGCAGGAACTCGATGCCTGGATGAACGCCCACCGCGCAAGCGCCGGCACGGTTGCGGCGGAGTAGGGAAAATGCTGGAACTGAAGAACGTCGGCAAGCGTGTGGGGGTGGAGTGGCACATAAGGGATGTCAGCATGACGCTCGAACGTGGCACGCTCAACGTGCTGCTCGGACCGACCCTTTCCGGCAAGACCTCGATCATGCGGCTGATGGCCGGGCTCGACCAGCCCAGCGACGGCGACATCCTTTTTGACGGAAAGAGCGTGCTTGGCGTTCCGGTGCAGAAGCGCTCGGTCGCTATGGTCTACCAGCAGTTCATCAACTATCCGAGCCTGACGGTGTACGAAAACATCGCCTCGCCACTGCGCATAGCCGGGCACGACAGGGCGACGATCGATCGCGAAGTGATGCGCGCCGCCGAACTGCTGCGTCTCACTCCCTATCTCAAGCGCCTGCCGCTCAGCCTTTCGGGCGGCCAGCAGCAGCGCACCGCGCTGGCCCGCGCCATCGTCAAGAACGCCTCGCTGGTGTTGCTGGACGAGCCGCTGGCCAATCTCGACTACAAGCTGCGGGAGGAATTGCGCGAGGAACTGCCGAAGATCTTCGCCCTGTCCGGCGCGATCTTCGTCTACGCCACGACCGAGGCATCCGAGGCGCTGCTGCTCGGCGGCAAGACCGCGACACTGCATGAGGGACGCGTGACGCAGTTCGGGCCGACCGTCGATGTCTATCGCCATCCCGATTGACATCACCTCCGCGATCACCTTTTCCGACCCGCCGCTCAACACCATCGGCGCGCGCAAGGCGGGCCACCGTTTCGAACTTGACGGCGGCGCATCGGTCGCGGTGCCGGCCAAGTTTTCGAAGGCTTTGCCGATGGCCCCTGCACCATCGGTTTTCGCGCGCATCACCTCGCGCTCAAGCCGCAGGCCGCAATCGCTGCGCCGCTTGCGGCCAAGGTCCGCGTCACCGAGATCACCGGCTCGGAGAGCTTTGTGCATCTTGACCACGCCGGGCGGGGTTTCGTGCTGCTGGCCCACGGCATCCATCCGCTGGATGCGGGCGAGGAAATCGAGATATGGCTCGACATCGCGCACATCCACCTCTTCGATTCCTCCGGCAAGGCTGTCGCAGCGCAGCCTGGCGCAAAGGCGGCTTGACGATGGCGCGTATCGATCTCGATCATATCCGCCATTCCTACAGCCCCAATCCCGCCGGCGATGACGATTACGCGCTGAAGGAAGTGGATCATTCATGGGACGATGGCGGCGCCTATGCGCTGCTCGGCCCGTCCGGCTGCGGCAAGACCACGCTGCTCAACATCATATCCGGCCTGCTAAAGCCGAGCGAGGGCGCGATCCGGTTCGATGGCGAGGATGTCACGGACCTTCCGACCGAGGCGCGCAACATTGCGCAGGTGTTCCAGTTTCCGGTCGTCTACGACACGATGAGCGTTTTCGACAACCTGGCCTTTCCGCTGCGCAATCGCGGCCTGGCGGAAGCGCAGGTGAAGACGCGGGTCGAGGAAACGCTTGAGATGCTCGGCATGACCGCGATCGCCCGCCAGAAGGCGCAAGGCTTCACCGCCGACGTCAAGCAGAAGATCTCGCTGGGCCGCGGCGTGGTTCGCCAGGATGTCAACGCCATCCTGTTCGACGAACCGCTGACCGTGATCGATCCGCACATGAAGTGGCAGTTGCGCTCGCAGCTCAAGGCGCTGCACCGGCAGTTCGGCCACACCATGGTCTATGTGACGCACGACCAGACCGAGGCGCTGACCTTCGCCGACAAGGTCGTGGTCATGTATGCCGGTGAGATCGTCCAGATCGGCACGCCGGCGGAACTGTTCGAGCGGCCAAGCCACACATTCGTCGGCTATTTCATCGGCTCGCCCGGCATGAATGTGCTGCCGGCAAGGCTCTCGGGTGCGAAGCTGGAATTCGGCTCCATGCAGATCGCGCTGCCAGGCGCGCCATCCGCGCCGCAGGGCGCGACGATCGAACTCGGCGTGCGGCCCGAATATGTCCGCATCGGCGCGGCGAAGGCGCGCCGGTCACCATCGACAAGGTCGAGGATATCGGCCGGTTGCGGATCGTCCGCGCCAGCCACGAGGGCCTCAGGATCGCTGCCGTCCTTGGCGAAGGCGCGGAACTGCCGGCCGATCCGCATATCACCTTCGATCCGCGCGGCGTCAATGTCTACGCCAATTCGCGCCTGATCGTCGGAGGCGCGGCATGAGCAAGACCTGGAACAACCGCGCCTGGTTCCTCGTGCTGCCGGTGCTGCTGATCGTGGCGCTCAACGCGGTCATTCCGCTGATGACAGTCGTGAACTATTCGGTCCAGGACACGTTCGGCAACAACGTCTTCTTCTTCGTCGGAACGCAATGGTTCGAGCAGGTGCTTGCGTCGGACCGCTTCCACCAGGCGCTGCTGCGCCAGTTCCTGTTTACCGCGATCATCCTCGCCATCGAGATCCCGCTCGGCGTGGCAATCGCGCTTTCCATGCCGCGCAAGGGCATCTGGGCCTCGGTCTGCCTCGTGCTGATGGCCCTGCCGCTGCTCATTCCCTGGAACGTCGTCGGCGCGATGTGGAACATCTTCGCGCTGCCCGACATCGGCCTGCTCGGCTACGGGCTCAACTGGCTCGGCTTCAACTACAACTACACCAACCAGATTTTCTCGGCCTGGTTCACCGTCATCCTGATGGATGTCTGGCACTGGACGAGCCTCGTCGTGCTGCTTGCCTATGCCGGGCTGCAGTCCATCGACGAGGCCTATTACAGGGCGGCGCAAATCGACGGCGCCTCGCGCTGGTCGGTGTTCCGCTACATCCAGCTGCCGAAGATGAAGCATGTGCTGACCATCGCATTCCTGCTGCGGTTCATGGATTCCTTCATGATCTACACCGAGCCCTTCGTGCTGACCGGCGGCGGGCCGGGCAATGCGACGACCTTCCTGTCCATCGACCTCGTCAAGGCGGCGCTCGGCGAATTCAATCTCGGCATCGCAGCGGCGATGAGCATCATCTACTTCCTGATGACGCTGCTGGTTTGCTGGCTGTTCTACACCTACACGATGAAGGGGGAGCAGAAATGAGGCTGCGCTGGCTCGTTCCCACCATCTACATCATCTTCCTGATGCTGCCGATCTACTGGCTGATCTCGATGTCGTTCAAGACGACCAACGAGATCCTCGGCGGCTTCTCGTTCTTTCCGCAGCAATTCACCACGGCAGAGCTACGTCAAGATCCTGACGGACCCGACCTGGTACATGGGCTACGTCAATTCGATCACCTATGTGGTGCTGAACACGGTGATTTCCGTGTCGCTGGCGCTGCCGGCAGCCTACGCCTTCTCGCGCTACCGCTTCATCGGCGACAAGCACCTGTTCTTCTGGCTGCTGACCAACCGCATGGCGCCGCCGGCCGTGTTCGCGCTGCCGTTCCTGCAGCTCTATTCGGCGATGGGCCTCTTCGACACGCCCCTTGCCGTGGCGCTGGCGCACTGCCTGTTCAACGTGCCGCTGGCGGTCTGGATCCTCGAAGGCTTCATGTCCGGCGTGCCGAAGGAAATCGACGAGACGGCCTATATCGACGGCTACTCATTCCCGAAATTCTTCGTGAAGATCTTCATGCCGCTGATCGCATCGGGCATCGGCGTCACCGCCTTCTTCTGCTTCATGTTCTCGTGGGTTGAGATGCTGCTCGCCAAGACGCTGACCTCGGTCGCGGCAAAGCCCATCGCGGCGGTCATGACGCGCACGGCAAGCACGTCGGGATATGAACTCGGGCTGTTGGCGGCGGCTGGCGTGCTGACCATCATTCCCGGCGCGATCGTGATCTGGTTCGTGCGCAACTATATCGCCAAGGGCTTTGCCCTGGGGAGGGTATGAGACCATGGACTTCGACCTTTCATGGATGGCCTGGACCTGGCAAACGGCGACGTTCTTCATCGGCATCGCCAGCCTCCTTTTGGCCATGGGAGCCTGGGAGTATGCGCGCCCGGGAGGCTCTCCGCGCGAAGGCGTGATCGGCCTCGACACCACGCGCGGCGACCGGCTGTTCATATCGCTGCTTGGCAGCGCCTACATCCATCTTGGCTGGCTCGCATTCTTCGATGGTCCCTTGTGGATCGCCAGCATCATTTCGCTCGTCTACGCAGCCGCGGTCTTCCGCTGGGTGTGATGACGGCACAAAAGATCGGCCGCGGACATGTTCCGCGGACGAAAACGGCGCATTTGCCTCCCGAGGAGGTGGGACATATGTGCCAAAGCCGACGTTTTCCGCAGGCGCGACGCATGCGGCGAACGTTCAACCCTTTGGGAGAGGAAACGACGATGAGATCGCATTTGTTCGCATCCGTTGCGGTCCTTGCGCTTGTGGGGCTCGCCAGCCCTGCCTGGGCAGACATGGCCGCAGCAGAAAAATGGATCAATGAGGAGTTCCAGCCTTCGACGCTTTCGAAAGAAGAGCAGATGAAGGAAATGGAATGGTTCATGAACGCGGCCAAGCCGTTCGCGGGCATGGAAATCAACGTGCTTTCGGAAGGCATTCCGACGCACGAATATGAATCGAAGGTGCTGACCAAGGCCTTCGAGGAAATCACCGGCATCAAGGTCAACCACCAGATCCTCGGAGAGGGCGAAGTGGTTCAGGCGGTCCAGACGCAGATGCAGACGAACCGCAACCTCTATGACGCCTATGTCAACGACTCCGACCTGATCGGCACGCATTCGCGCCTGCAGCAGGCCTACGCGCTCTCCGACATGATGGAAGGCGACTGGAAGGACGTAACCAATCCGGACCTCGACCTGCCGGACTTCATGGGCATCAAGTTCACGACCGGCCCGGACGGCAAGGTCTACCAATTGCCCGACCAGCAGTTCGCCAACCTCTACTGGTTCCGCAAGGACTGGTTCGACCGGGCAGACCTCAAGGAGCAGTTCAAGGCCAAGTACGGCTACGACCTTGGCGTGCCGGTCAATTGGTCGGCCTATGAGGACATCGCCGAATTCTTCAGCAAGGACGTGAAGGAAATCGACGGAGTCCAGATCTACGGCCACATGGACTACGGCAAGCGCGCGCCGGACCTTGGCTGGCGCATGACCGACGCATGGCTTTCCATGGCGGGCACCGGCAGCCAGGGCGAACCGAACGGCATACCCATCGACGAATGGGGCATCCGGATGGAAAAGGGCTCGTGCAACCCCTCCGGCGCAAGCGTGAGCCGCGGCGGCGAGGCCAACGGCCCGGCATCCGTCTTCGCGATCGCCAAGTGGGACGAGTGGCTGCGCAACTACGCACCGCCGGCAGCGGCATCCTACGACTTCTACCAGTCGCTTCCAGCACTCAGCCAGGGCAATGTCGCCCAGCAGATCTTCTGGTACACCGCGTTCCTCGCCGACATGGTCAAGCCGAAGTCGGAAGGCAACAACACGGTTGACGATGCCGGCATGCCACTGTGGCGCATGGCTCCCTCGCCGCATGGCCCGTACTGGAAGGACGGCCAGAAGGTCGGCTATCAGGATGTCGGTTCCTGGACGATCCTGAAGTCCACCCCGGCGGATCGCGCCAAGGCCGCATGGCTCTATGCGCAGTTCGCAGTCGCCAAGACCCTGTCGCTGAAGAAGGCGCATACGGGCCTCACCATCATCCGCGATTCCGACATCCGGCATGAATCCTTCACCGAACGGGCGCCCAAGCTCGGCGGCTGGGTGGAATTCTACCGTTCGCCGGACCGCGTGCGTTGGTCTCCGACGGGCATCAACGTGCCTGACTATCCGAAGCTGGCCCAGATCTGGTGGCAGCAGATCGGCGACGTCAATTCCGGCGCGTTCACCCCGCAGCAGGCGATGGACCGCCTTGCCGAGGAAATGGACATCACCATGGCCCGCATGCAGGCGGCCGACGAATCCGCCAATGTCTATGGCGGATGCGGACCGCGCCTCAACGAAGCCAAGGATCCGTCCGAATGGCTCGGCAAGCCCGACGGGCCGAAGGCCAAGCTCGAAAACGAGAAAGAGCCGGGCCAGACCATCGCCTATGAGGAACTGATCAAGCGCTGGCAGTAAGAGCGATTGTGCGACGATTGCCGGGGCCTTCGGGCCCCGGTTTTTTATGTACCGGCGCTGGCTTCCATGTGGACGACGCCGCCGGGCCCTTCCGTCCAGAAGCTGCCGTCGGCGCGGCTGTGCTTCACCGCAAGGGACTGCCCTGAAATTGCCGGCGCAATGCCGCGGTATTTGAAGCCGGATGGCGCGCCGCCGCCGGTCCAAGCCGCAAGGTTGTACAGCAGCGTTGCCTGGATGGGGCCATGGACGACCAGGCCATCATAGCCTTCCACATCGCGCGCATAGGGCAGGTCGTAGTGGATGCGGTGTCCGTTGAAGGTGATGGCCGAGTAGCGGAACAGAAGTGTCGATGGCGTTTCGACAGTCCACGCCTCATCGGCCGGCCGGGGCTCTCGCGCAGCCGGCACTGATGCATTGACGCCCGGTTTCGCCGCCTCGCGATAGACAATGTCGTGCCGCTCGCGAATGGCAATCCCGCGATCTGTCACATAGTCATGATCGACGGCAACGAACCAGAGCTCGCCACTGCGACCTTCCTTCCGCTCGATGCCCGCAATGGTGGACACGCGCCGAACCGTGTCTCCAGTGCGCAGCTCGCCAAGGGTCTCGATGCTGCCGCCCGCCCACATGCGCCTTGGCTGCGGTACGGGCGGCAGGTCGCGGTTGAGCGCCGGATGTCCGTCTTGCCCCAGACCGCCCATCGGCACGATCGCAGGCGACAGGCACCAGTGGATGCCGAGCGGTGCCGACCCTGCGCCAACGGGAGCAAGGTTCGGCTCGAAGATTGCCCTGAAACTGGCGACAAGGCGTGGCGTGATGACATCTTCGCTCTGGCTCTTGCGGCCTATCCACTGCGCGAAAGGCTGTTGTTCCCTCATGGGTTTGGGTCAGATCACACGCCGATCGGCATGTGCTCCGCCGAGCGGGTTATGGCGCGCGGCGCGGTGAGTTCCTTCCACACCGACAGCGCCTTGTTCACCGCCGGGAATGCCGGCCGCTTGACGAGCTTGCCGCGACCCGGCCGCGGCCCGTCATTGGTGCCGTAGGACCAGACCACTTCGCCGCGCGAAATCGTGTGGCGGGCCTGGCCATTGACCTTGAAGCCCTCGAACACATTGTAGTCGATGATCGACTTTTGCGACGCCGCCGAGATCGTCTTGGAGATCGATGGATCCCACACGACGATGTCCGCATCCGATCCCGGCAGGATCGCGCCCTTCTGCGGATAGATGTTGAGGATCTGGGCAATGTTGGTCGATGTTACCGACACGAACTCGTTCATCGTCAGGCGGCCCGTCTCCACGCCCTTGGTCCACAGCACGGCCAGGCGGTCTTCGAGGCCGCCGGTGCCATTGGGGATCTTGGTGAAATCCTTGAGGCCCGTACGCTTCTGCTCGGTCGTGAAGGCGCAGTGATCCGTCGCCACGACTTGCAGCGAACCGGCGGCAAGACCGGCCCAGAGCGAATCCTGATGGCTCTTGTCGCGGAAGGGCGGGCTCATCACGCGCCTGGCCGAATAATCCCATTCCCTGTTGAAATATTCGGTCTCGTCGAGCGTCAGGTGCTGGATCAGCGGCTCGCCGTAAACGCGCATGCCCTTCTGGCGCGCCCGCCGGATTGCCTCATGCGCCTGCTCGCTGGAGGTATGCACGATGTAGACCGGCACGCCGGCCGCATCGGCGATCATGATCGCGCGGTTCGTCGCCTCGCCCTCCACTTCCGGCGGGCGCGAATAGGCATGGGCTTCCGGCCCCACCACCCCTTCCGCGAGGTATTTCTGCTGCAGCGCCGCGACGATGTCGCCATTCTCGGCGTGAACCAGCGGCAGCGCGCCAAGCGCGGCGCAACGCTGGAACGATGCAAACATCTCGTCATCGTTCACCATAAGCGCGCCCTTGTACGCCATGAAATGCTTGAAGGTGTTGATACCGCGTTCAATCACCTTGGGCATTTCGTCGAAATGCTTCTTCGACCAGCCATTGACGCACATGTGCAACGAATAGTCCGAGGATGCCGACTTGCCCGCACGCCGTTCCCAGTCATCCAGCGCTGCAAGCATGCCGTCCTCTCCGGGAATGACGAAATCGACCACCATCGTCGTGCCGCCGGAAAGTGCCGCGAAGGTACCGCTCTCCCAGGTCTCGGCCGCGGTCGTTCCCATGAACGGCATTTCCAGATGCGTGTGCGGATCGATGCCGCCCGGCATGATGTATGCACCTGAGGCATCGACTACCTTGTCGCCGGCAAGGTTGGGGCCGATGGCGGCGATCTTCTCGCCCTCGATCAGCACGTCCGCCTCATACGTGCGGTCGGCAGCGACGATGGTTCCACCCTTGATGACTGTAGACACGGTGTTCTCTCCTGATGGTTCGCTCTTGTTGAGATCAGCCTGCCATGGCTGATGCGGTCACTTCAAGCTTCCGGTGGCGGCGCCGCGCCCTTGCGCTCGACAATGAGGCAATCGGCCTCGGGAATCGCGGTGCCTGGCAAGATCGAAATCCGGCGGGGCAAGAAGCACCGGACCCGTGGCGATGATACTTGTAACCGCGGGCAGCGCCCTGCAAGATTCTGCGGTCGCGGGCTGGAACACAATCGCGCCATCGCAGCGGGCGAACCGGGAAGAAGATCAATTCCGTTTGATGGAATAAAAAGAAGGGGCGGCCCCAGGGCCGCCCTCTTTCCTTGTTGCCTCAGCCTTTGCCTCTGGCGTTCAGAAGGCTGAAAGTGCCAGGATGCTGGTGAGCATCATTGCGATTGATACCACGATACCGGTCAACGGGCTGGTGGTGGACTTTGCAAGGTGTTCGCTGGTGTAGAGTTCGCTTGACATCTTGGTACTCCGTGTTGGGCGCCAGTTCCGCTGGCAATGTGGTTAATTTACCCTTGCTTCCGCCACAGCGGCGTGCATTCGCGCACACCTTGGCACCGCGCCGGATGAACGCAGTTTTCGTAGGGAATTTGACGAAATGCCCGGCAGCCAATAATCCTTTTCCATGCCATTGCGGCAACGGCCCCTTCCGGAGAAAAGACCATGAAGTTTCGCGCATCTTGTTTCCGGCCTGACCGCCGCCACCCTGCTGGCTGCATGCTCGCAAACTCCGGGCGCGGTAGAATCGGCGGGGGCCGCGGCCGAGCAGACCTGTATCCGGGCGGTAATCCGCAAGACCGTCGCGACCGATGCCACGGTAGAGCGTTCGGAGACGGTCTGGGGCGCCTCTCTGGTCGTCGTTCGCGCTGGCGGTTCACTTTGGCGATGCAGGTTCAGCGGCGGCGTCCTCAAGGGCGTTTCGTCTGTTTCACGCTAACCGGTCCGACAGCGCGCCAAAGACCCGGATACCTGTCAACTAAACAATCGCGGACTGGCGCCAGCGCCGCATGGATGTGGCAAGTACGTTGCAATGCAGCGATTTATTGCTGCGGCGCAGCGTTACTTTTGCCATTGTCATGTTGAGTAATTTATGAGTTACTCAACAAATCGCTCAACACGGAGGCATTGCGCATCCTGTCGGGGCGGGCGGTCGGACCGTGTCCGGCCGGGATTGCGAGCCGGCGAGGGGCCGGTGTCCAACGGGAGGACAATCATGAAGTATTTAGGGAAAGCCACACTTGGCTTGGCGACCGCGTTCGCGCTGTCTTCAGCCATGACTTCCACTGCCACCGCCAACGAACTGACGCTTTGCTGGGCCGCATGGGACCCCGCCAACGCGCTTGTCGAACTGTCGAAGGACTTCGAGGCCCAGTCCGGCACCAAGATGAACTTCGAGTTCGTGCCGTGGCCAAACTTCGCCGACCGCATGCTCAACGAACTCAACTCCGGCGGAAAGCTCTGCGACCTGCTGATCGGCGATTCGCAGTGGATCGGCGGCTCCGCCGAGAACGGTCATTACGTGAAGCTCAATGATTTCTTCGACAAGGAAGGGATCAAGATGGCGGACTTCGCGCCGGCAACCGTCTACGCCTACTCGACCTGGCCCAAGGGAACGCCGAACTACTGGGCGCTGCCGGCAATGGGCGACGCAAACGGCTGGTTCTACCGCAAGGACTGGTTCGCCAAGCCGGAGCTGCAGGCCGAGTTCAAGGCCAAGTACAACCGCGACCTCGACGTTGCCCAAGACGTGGACCGAGTTGAAGGAAACCGCCGAGTTCTTCCAGGGACGCGAGATCGACGGCACAGAAGGTTTACGGCGCGGCGATCTTCACCGAGCGTGCATCGGAAGGCATCACCATGGGCGCGACTTCCGCGCTCTACCCCTACGGCTTCAAGTACGAAATGACGCCCGGCAAATACGACATGGAAGGTGCGGTGAATTCCGCCGACGCCGTGGCGGGGCTCGAAATGTACAAGGAACTGTACAAGTGCTGCACGCCTCCGGGCTACACCGACAGCTACATGGGTGAAGGTCTCGACGCGTTCAAATCCGGCCAGGTCGCCATGATGATGAACTGGTTCGCCTTCATGCCCGGCATGGCCAAGGACGAGAAGGTCGGGCGACAAGACCGGCTTCTTCGTCAATCCCGGCCAGAAGGTCGCGGCCTCCACGCTTGGCGGCCAGGGCATTTCGGTCGTCGCCAACACCGACAACATGGAAGGCGCGCTTGCCTACATCAAGTGGTTCGCGCAGCCCGACGTGCAGAAGAAGTGGTGGTCGCTCGGCGGCTATGCCTGCCACAACGCGGTACTCAACGATCCTTCCTTCAAGGATTCGCAGCCCTTCGCCGCGCAGTTCCTGGACGCCATGGGCGGCGTCCAGGATTTCTGGCAGGAGCCCGCTTATGCGCAACTCCTGCAGGCCATGCAGAAGCGCACGCATGACTATGTGGTCGCCGACCAGGGCACCGCAAAGGAAGCACTCGACCAGTTGATCAAGGACTGGACGGAAGTGTTCCAGGACGAAGGCAAGCTCTGACGCCTTCTCCCAGGACCGCGCCGGTTCCCATGGCCGGCGCGGTCCTTCCCGACACGATCGCAACGATGGCTCAAAAGGCCAAGGGAAAGCTCCAGGGCAAAGCCGTGAACAAGCCTGACGCAACCATCACGCAAAAGGCGGCGAACGCGGTCGCGCTGTCCACGCCAGAGCCTCTGGCGACGCGCGTGCGCGGCCTGTCGGACCGGGCAATCGCCTGGCTGTTCATCGCGCCGACGATCATCCTGCTGCTTGCGATCAACATCTTCCCGCTGGTCTGGACGGTCTGGCTGTCCTTCACGAACTACCGCGCCAACCGGCCCAATGCCGAAGTCGAGAATGTCGGCCTTAGAAACTATGCGCGCGTGCTCACCGATCCCGACACCTGGATCGCGATGCAGACCACCGCAAACTTCGTCTTCTGGACCATCCTCATACAGACGGTGCTCGGATTCCTGCTCGCCTATCTCATCGATCGCAAGTTCCGCGGCCACGGCTTCTGGACGACCATCATCCTGGTGCCGATGATGCTTTCGCCGGCGGTCGTCGGCAATTTCTGGAAGTTCCTCTACCAGCCGCAGATCGGGCTTTTCAATTTCGTTATCGGCCTGCCATTCGGAATTCGATCCATCCTCATTCGAGATGCTGGGTTCCGTGCGGCTTGCGCCCTGGGCGATCGTCATCGTCGATACCTGGATGTGGACGCCGTATGTGATGCTGATCTGCCTTGCGGGCCTGCGCTCCATTCCCGAATACATCTACGAAGCGGCTGAGGTCGACCGCGCTTCGCCCTGGCGCCAGTTCTGGTCGATCACGCTGCCGATGGCGCTGCCCTTCATCATGCTGGCGGTGCTTTTCCGCGGCATCGAGAATTTCAAGATGTTCGACATGGTCAACCTGCTGACCGGCGGCGGCCCCGGCTCGGTGACGGAAGTCGCCTCGATCACGCTCAAGCGCGACGCCTTCGAAAGCTGGCGCACCGGCCCTTCCTCGGCCTTCGCGATCATACTCTTCGTGGCGGTGTTTGGCCTCGCGAACATCTACGTCAAGGCGCTCAACCGGGTGAAAAGCCGATGACAGCCCGCACCACCGCCCATTCCGTCGTCGAGCCGGGCACTACGGCCAAGCGCGTCGCTGCGACGCTCGTCATCCTCTACGCGCTCATCACCATGATCCCGCTCGTATGGATCTTCATGACGAGCCTGAAGACGCCGCCCGATTCGATCAGCTATCCGCCCAAGGTCTTCTTCACCCCTTCGGTCGAAGGCTATTGCAATCTGTTCACGACCCGCAGCCGGCAGACGGCGGAATACATCCAGTCGCTGGGCGAACCCTCGGGCCTTTGCGACAGCATCACCCGCGAGCGCTCCATGGTGGTCGTCGGCCCGTCGAAATACTGGCCGCGCTTCGTCAATTCGCTGATCATCGCCTTCGGCTCGACCTTCCTCGCCGTCTTCCTGGGCACGCTTGCCGCCTACGGCTTCTCGCGCTTCCGCGTGCCGCTGGCGGACGACCTTTTGTTCTTCATCCTGTCGACGCGCATGATGCCGCCGATCGCCGTCGCGATCCCGATCTACCTGATGTATCGCGACCTTGGCCTGACCGACACGGCGCTCGGCATGATCCTGCTCTACACCGCGGTGAATGTTTCGCTGGCGGTCTGGCTGCTCAAGGGCTTCATCGACGAGATCCCGCGCGAATATGAGGAGGCGGCGCTGATCGACGGCTACTCGCGGCTGCAGGCCTTCGTGAAAGTGGTTCTGCCGCAGGCCACGACCGGCATTGCCGCGACTGCGATCTTCTGCCTGATCTTCGCGTGGAACGAATATGCCTTCGCGGTGCTGCTGACTTCAGGCTCGGCGCAGACGGCGCCGCCGTTCATTCCCACCATCATCGGCGAAGGCGGCATGGACTGGCCCGCCGTCGGCGCTGGAACGACGATCTTCCTGGTCCCGATCCTCGTCTTCACGGTGTTGCTGCGCAAGCAGCTGCTGCGCGGCATTACTTTCGGAGCGGTGCGCAAATGAAGAAGCCGGCGGAAAAACCATCGGACAAGGCGTCCTCCACAGCGGCAACCCTCTCACCTGCCGACCTTGAAGCAGCCGAGCGGCTGATCGCGCAGAACACGCGGCACACGAAGGTCGACATGGCAAGGCAGTCGGGCACCGTACGGCCGATCTTCCTGCGGCGGGGGCCGATGGAGAACCTCGCGACCGCGCTGATCGCGGCAGGATTCCTGATGATGTTCCAGCCTTTCGCCCTGCCGCTTTACAGCTGGTCATTCATCACCATGCTGGCCGGCACCTTGATGTTCGTCGTCGTGTCGAAGTTCCCGGAGTAGGAAATGGCCGAAATCCGGGTAGAGAACCTCCACAAGGCATTCGCCGACTTCGTCGCCGTGAAGGACTCGTCCTTTACCGTGGCGGATGGCGAGTTCCTGGCGCTGCTCGGCCCCTCGGGCTGCGGCAAGACCACGACGCTGCGCATGATCGCCGGGCTCGAGTTGCCGACCGAGGGACGCATCCTGCTGGACGGCGAAGACGTCACCTTCCGCCGTGCGCGCGACCGCGACATTGCCTTCGTGTTCCAGCTTTTCGCGCTCTATCCGCACATGAATGTGCGCAAGAACATCGGCTTTCCGCTGCTTGCGCAGGGCGTGCCGAAGGCAGAGATCCGCCGCCGCGTCGAGGAGACGGCGAAGCTGCTGCAGATCGACCATATCATCGACAAGCCGGTTTCGGGCCTGGCGGGCGGCGACCGCCAGCGTGTTGCGCTCGGGCGCGCCATCGTGCGGCGACCGAAATGCTTCCTGATGGACGAGCCGCTCGGCACGCTCGATACCGAGTTCCGCGACATCATGGTCCGCGAACTGCGAGAACTGCACAATCGCATCAGCGCCACGACCGTCTACGTGACTCATGACCAGCTCGAGGCCATGGCCATGGCGGACAAGATCGCCGTCATGAACCGCGGCGTGATCGAGCAATACGGCACGCCGCAGGAAATCTACAACCGGCCTGCTACGCTCTTCGTTGCCGATTTCATCGGTTCGCCGCCGATGAATTTCCTGCGCTTCCAGTCCGGCCTGGCGAAGGGCGCCAAGGAAGTCGAAATCGGCGGTGTGCCCGTCGGCGTTCCGGTCATTGGCGAGAACCATGCGCCGGGCGAGATGGTGCTGGGCGTGCGGCCTGAACACATCCGCTTTGACGAAAAGTCGAAGTTTCGCGGCGCCGTCTACGAGAGCGAGTATCTGGGTACGACGCAGATCGTGGCCGTGGAGGCCGGGAGGAACCATCCTCAAGGCGCGGGTCCCCGCAAACGTGAATTTGAAAGTCGGCGAACCTGTAGGCCTTGCATTCGACACTCCCCGGCTGTCGCTGTTTTCCGCGGCGACCGGAAGGTCGGTCGCAACCCTCGCGGCGGTGGAGGCTACCAATGGCTGACGTTTCGCTACGAGAAGTCTCCAAGTCGTTCGGAGCCGCAAGGGCCGTGAGCTCCGTCAGCATCGACATCGCCAATGGCGAATTCGTCGTTCTGCTCGGGCCGACCGGCGCCGGCAAGACGACGCTCCTGCGGCTCGTCGCCGGCCTCGAGATGGCGGATACCGGAACGATCGCAATCGGCGGCGAGGCGGTGAACGCGTTGCCACCTGCCGCACGCGACGTCGCCTTCGTATTCCAGCAATATTCGCTCTATCCGCATCTTTCTGTGTTCGAGAACCTGGCCTTTCCGCTGCGCTCGCCGCAGCGAAAGATGGCGCCTGCCGACATTGACCGGCGCGTGCGCGATGTCGCGGCAATGGTGCGCATCGACCACAAGCTGGAGAACCGCTCGACGAAGCTTTCCGGCGGCGAGATGCAGCGCGTCGCGATCGGCCGGGCGCTGGTCCGCAATCCGTCGATCTTCCTGATGGATGAGCCGCTTTCCTCGCTCGACGCCAAGCTGCGGGGCGATCTGCGCCTCGAACTCAAACGCATCCAGAACGACATCGGCGCGACCATGCTCTATGTCACGCACGACCAGATCGAGGCGATGACGATGGCCGACCGCATCGGCATCCTGTCGCAGGGCGAACTGGTACAGATCGGGTCGCCGCGCGAGATCTACGAGACACCGGCAAATCTTTATGTTGCGGCCCGGCTTGGCCAGCCGCAGATGAACATCCTGCCGGCCGGCCTGATCGAATGTCCGATGCCGAAAGGAACGGTCGTTGTCGGCGCAAGGACCGAGCATCTTCGCATCAAGGCCGCCAGGAACGGCGAGGCCAACGGGCGCATCGGCTGGGTGGAACATCTCGGTGACCAGAACCATCTCCATGTGGAGCTTGGCGGGCGAAAGATCGTCTCGCTCACGGAGCCGGGTAGCGGATTCGGCGCCGGTGACGAAGTGAAGGTCGAATTGACAGCGCCGCTCTTCTTCGACCGGACCGGCGCGAGGATATCTTGAGATGGAGGCAGGTGCGAACGTGAACTTCAAGCCTTTGCAAATCGAGGCGTTGGTCAATCGGGCCAATGCGGTAATCGAGACGTATGCCGAGGAACTGACCGCGCTTGACAGCGCCATCGGCGATGCCGATCACGGCATCAACATGAAGCGCGGATTCGAGGCGCTCGCCGCCGATGCAGGTGTGCTTTCCACCAAGCCTTTCGCCGATGCGCTGAAGGCCGCCGGCATGAAGCTCGTGATGACGGTCGGCGGCGCTTCGGGACCGCTATTTGGTACATTCCTGATGACGCTTGGCAAGGAAATCGACGCAGCGCCCTTCCCTGTCGCCTTCGCGCGGGCGGTGGATTCGGTGGCCGCGCGCGGCAAGTCGGAACGTGGCCAGAAGACCCTCCTCGACGTGCTGTATCCGCTTTCCGAGGCGATTTCCGCCGCACCGGCCGCGATCTGAACTGGTTGCCGTCGCAGGCGCCGCCGCAGATGCAACCGTGCCGCTGATCGCGACCCGCGGCAGGGCGTCCTTCCTGGGCGAGCGGTCGAAAGGGCACATGGATCCCGGCTCCCGCTCCTGCGTGCTGCTTGCGGGCGTGGTGGTGGACTGGCTGGAGAATGACACATGAGCAATGTCGGCATCGTCATCGTTTCGCACTCGCCGCTGGTGGCGCAGGGCACCGCCGACATGGTTCGCCAGATGGTCGGCGACGAGGTGCCGTTGGCATGGTGCGGCGGCGACCCGCTCGGGCGGGCTGGGTACCAGCGTCGAGAAGATCGTGGAGGCAATCGAGAAAGCCTGGTCCGATGCGGGCGTTGCCATCCTTGTCGATCTGGGCGGCGCCGAAACCAATTCGGAAATGGCAATCGAGTTCATCGGCGAGCCGCGGATGGGCAGGATCCGCATCTGCAACGCGCCGATCGTCGAGGGCGCGGTGATGGCCGCGACCGAGGCATCGGGCGGCGCACCGCTTGCGGCCGTCGTGGACACCGCCGAGGAATTGTCGCCGCTTTAGGCGCAGAAGGAAGTTGCATGACCGCACAAACCGCCCAGACCGAAATCGTCATCACCCACCAGGTGGGTCTGCACGCGCGACCCTCGGTCAAGTTCACCAAGCTCGCCAAGAGTTTCGAATGCGACATCGAGGTGGCAACTGCGCCGCAAGGTCCGTGGATAGACGCAAAGGGCATTGTCAAGATCATGGCGCTGAAGGCGCCCGCAGGCACACGGCTGCAGATACGCGCCAGCGGCGTTGACGCTGCGGGCGCGGTCGATGCGTTGCGCGCGCTGGTTGAGCGCGATTTCGACGAAGGCGAAGGCCATGCCCAAGCCGCGCAGGCTTAAGGGGATCGCCGCGAGCGCCGGCTACGCGGCCGGCCCGCTCTGGCGGCCGCCTGTCGCCGCCACCGCCGCGCATACGCCCCGGCAATCGCGGCAGGAGGAGATCGCCGCTCTGCGCGCGGCAATCGACGCCGCCATTGCCGAAACCGCGGGCCTTGTTGCCGCAACGAATGGCGAAGCCGCCGAAATTCTCGAGTTCCAGCTTGCGATGCTGGAGGACGACAATTTCTCCACCGTCTCGGCCGCCCGGATCGACGAGGGAATGGCCGCCGACAAGGCGTGGATTGCAACGCTCGATGAAGAGATCGCAGGCTACGTGGCATCGCACGACGAGTATTTCCGCGCCCGGGCCACGGATCTTGCCGACATTCGCGACCGGGTGTTGGCGGCTCTGACGGGTTCGGCGCGTCCGCAGATTCCCGCCGGTGCGATCTACCTTTCCGACGACATCGCGCCCAGCGCGTTCCTGTCGCATGATTGGGCCGGTGGAGGCCTTGCCCTGCTGCATGGCAGCGTCACCGGCCACGTAACCATCCTTGCGCGCCAGCGCGGCATTCCGGTGGTGGTCGGCATTGGCGACGGCGAAATCGGCGATGGCGGATTTGCGCTGCTCGACGCGGTCAAGGGCGAGGTGGTCCTCGATCCCGGCGCGACCGAAAAGTCGGATCACGAAACCGCGCGCCATGCACATGCGCGCCGCCTCGAAGCGGCCAACGTCTTTTCGCCGAGGCCCGCCATGACCGCGAGCGGCGAGCGGGTTACCGTGCTGGTCAACATCGCCGACCCCTCGGAAACGCAAGGCATCGACGCCGGCCATGTCGATGGCGTCGGACTGATGCGCACGGAGTTTCTGTTCAACAACGGCCTGCCGGACGAGGATGAACAGCTTGCCGCCTACCGCAAGGTGCTTGAATGGGCGGATGGCCGGCCGGTCACCATCCGCACCATCGATGCGGGCGGCGACAAGCCGGTGCCCGGATTGACCGAGGACGAGACCAATCCGTTCCTGGGCATGCGCGGCATCCGGCTGAGCCTGGCAAAACCGGAAATTTTCACTGTCCAGGTTCGCGCCCTGCTGCGCGCTGCGGTTTACGGAAACCTCAAGGTCATGCTGCCGATGGTATCGGTGCCAAGCGAAATCGACGAGGCGCGGGCGATCTTCGCGGCACAGGCGGCCGATTTGGAGAAGGCAGGGATCGCGCATGCGGTGCCGCCGGTCGGCATCATGGTCGAGGTTCCCTCGGTGGCGATCTCGCCAGAGCGGTTTTGCGCGGCCGATTTCTTTTCCATCGGGTCGAACGACCTCGTCCAGTATGTGCTGGCGGCTTCGCGGGACAACTGGAAACTAGCGGGACTGGCGCGCGCCGACGATCCCGCGGTCCTGGAACTGATCGGGCGCGTCGCCCGCCATGGCATCGAGGCGGGCCGCGAGGTCAGCCTTTGCGGCGATGCGGCAAGCAATCCTGCAATGACTTCCCATCTCCTCGACGCGGGCCTGCGCACCTTTTCGCTCGCGGCCAGCGCGATCGGCGAGGTCAAGGCGGAGATTGCGCGCTGGCGCCCCGGCGTTGCAAGATAGGCCATGGCAAAGGCGGCGCGGCGCGAACAGAACGAGGACTTGATCCACGCCTACAAGCGGCGGCTGTGCGACATCATCGACCGCCGCCCTTCCGGAACCCGCCAGCGCCTCGCCGACGCGCTTGGCAAGCATCGCAGCTTCGTCACGCAGATCACCAGCAATCTTTACTCGACGCCCGTGCCCGAAAAACATCTGGCGACGATCTTCGCGGTTTGCCACTTCAGCCCCGACGAGCGGCGCCAGTTCCTGGACGAGTACCGTGCGGCCCACCCCGAGCGCGCCGGCGGCGACATGCAGGGGCGTCCGCCTGCGCCATGTTTCGCTTGACGCGTGATGGACCTTGGCGATGAAGCGCAAGAACCGGCGGCTCGACGAGGCGATCTCGAATTCGCGCGCAAGATGAGCACGCTCTTCACCGATGACACCGATTGAAACGAATCTCTCAGGAGGAAACCCATGAAGAAACTGATGAATGATGCCTCGCACGCTGCTTCAGGAAAGCCTGGCGGGACTTGGCATCGGCGCATGCCGACATCCTGACGGTGGACGGGTCGAACAAGTTCGTGCGCCGCAAGGGGCTGAAGCAGGGCAAGGTCGCGCTGATTTCCGGCGGCGGATCGGGGCACGAACCGCTGCACGCGGGTTTCGTCGGCCATGGCATGCTGGACGCCGCCTGCCCGGGCCAGGTCTTCACCGCGCCGACGCCAGACCAGATGCTGGAGGCGGCGGAGGCCGTCGACACCGGCGCCGGGGTGATCTTCATCGTCAAGAACTATGACGGCGACATCATGAACTTCGAGATGGCGGCAGAGATGATCGGCGGCAAGTCGACGCGCATCATCACCAATGACGACATCGCCGTGAACGATTCGCTCTACACGACCGGCCGGCGCGGCGTCGCCGGAACGCTGGTGGTCGAGAAGACTCGTGGGCGCGGCCGCCGAAAAGGGCGCCGATCTCGCGGCGCTGGTGTCGCTTGGCGAAAAGGTGAATGCGCGCACACGCTCCATGGGCGTTGCCCTTTCAAGCTGCACTGTGCCGCCGCCGGCAAGCCGACCTTCGAAATCGGCGCCGGACGAGATGGAGTTCGGCGTCGGCATCCACGGCGAACCCGGCCGGCGGCGCGAAAAACTGCGCAAGCGCCGACGAGATCGCGGAGGAGATCTGCACCGCCATCGTCAAGGATCTGGACGATGCCGCGAAGATGCCCGCGCTGCTTTTCGTCAACGGTTTCGGCGGCACGCCGCTGCTCGAACTCTACGCAATGTACCACGCGGCAGAGAAGATTTTCGCGCGCCCATGGCGTGAAGATCGCGCGGTCGCTCGTCGGCGACTACGTGACCTCGCTCGACATGGCCGGTTGCTCGATCACGCTGACCGCCCTTGACGACGAAGCGCTTCGCCTTTGGGACGAGCCGGTCCATACAGCGGCGCTCCGCTGGGGAATGTGAGGCAGGCACCGGCCTGGAGTTTCAGGCCGCGATCCGGCGCATCGATCAAAGGATGCGCCGGCGCAGCCATGCCCCGGTCTGCTCGACGCACAGCACGAGCAGGAAGATGAGAATGATGATGGTCGCGGCCACGTCGTACTCGAACAGATCGAACGCAACCTTCAATTCGACGCCGATGCCTCCCGCGCCGACCAGTCCCAGCACGACGGAGGCCCGTACTGCCTTTTCGAGGCAGAACAGGGAAGTCGCGATGAAGCTTGGAAAAGCATCCGGCAGCACTGCGGAAAAGACGATGCCGAACGGGCGCGCACCAATCGCCGTCAGCGCCTCGCGCGGACCTTTGTCGGTTTCTTCCATCGCCGAGGCGAAGAAGCGGCCGGCAAAGCCGATCGTGTCCACCATGATGGTCAGGATTCCCGCCGGCGAGCCAAGGCCGACGGTTATGACGAAGATCAGCGCCCAGACAAGGTCGGGCACGGTGCGGAAAAGCGCGATCAGATGCACGGGCCGCATGACGCAGCACCGGATGCGGCGAAAGGCCTTCGGCGGCAAGGATCGCGATCGGCAGCGACAGGATGAGGCCCAGCACCACGCCGGCCACTGCCATCTGAAACGTGGTCAGCAGCGATTTGAGAATGCGCGGCAGGTCCGAGATGTCCGGCGGAAACATCTGGCCGAAGACGCGAGCGATCGCCGGCAGGCCCCGCTCGAACTGAGCGAGCGACATGCCCGACGACTGGAACGACCAGATGATGAAGGCGAGCGCCGCAACGCCCGCCGCGAAGGACAAGGGCGCCGGGATAGGCAAAGCGCGGCGGCACGGACTGGTTCGTCGTTGTCATGCAGCCGCCGGTTCCAGGAAGAAATCCTTGAGCTCGTGCACCTGCGCATTGCGGCTTGGCACGTCCATCATGACCTTGCCGTTGCCCAGGCCGACGATGCGGTCGGCATAGGTCTGGGCGTGTTCCATGTGGTGCGAAACGAAAAGCAGGGTCAGGCCAGCCTCGCGCGTCAGCTTGAACAGCAGGTCCATGACCTCGGCACCGGCTTTCGGATCAAGGCTGGCGACCGGCTCGTCGGCTATCACCAGTTCGGGACGCTGCATCAGCATGCGGGCGATCGCCACGCGCTGCGACTGGCCGCCGGAAAGGCTGTCGACACGCTGCCCTGCGCGGTCGGCGAGGCCGACCTTCGAAAGGCAGTGCATCGCCTCCTCGCGAAGGCTGGCCGGCGCACACCATTGCGCCCAGGCCTGCGGGCCGGAATGGCGGGACTGTGCGCCGTGAATGACATTGGAAAGCGCCGACAGGCGCAGGACGAGATTATGCTTCTGGAAGACGAAGCCGACGCGCGAACGCAGCCGCCGAAGCCTGCTGCCGCGGAGCGTGCGGACCATCTCGCCCAGCACGTCGATCTGGCCGTCCTCGACTTCGGTCAGGCGCACCAGCGAGCGCATCAAGGTGGACTTGCCGGTGCCGTTGGCGCCGATGACGGCTACGGCCTCGCGATGATTGGCGGAAAAGTCCAAGCCCGTCGAAAACGGCCGGCCCGGAGCCGAACCGCTTTCGCAGTCCCGATACGGAAACTGCGCGGGTGGCGCCCGCGCAGTCATCCAGTGTTTGGCGAGGCGATCAACATCAGTTGCCGGCGAACTCGTTGAAGGATTCGATGCCGACAGCGCGGTACATTTCGCGGATGACCTCGTAGTTGGCAGTCCTTGACGTCGGCCATGAACTTGCCGCCGATATATTTCCGGTTGGCGTCTGTGGCTGTCACTGCTGCCCAGAGCGCGTCGCTGTTGTTTGCGAAAGCATCGCGAACCTTCGCAACCACATCCGCCGGAACATCGGCCGAGGCGATCATCACGTCATCGGGAAGCGGATCGCTCTTGGCGAGTTCGACGATCTTGAGCTCGGGCATCTTTTCCTTGAGGCGGGCAATGTCGGTGCCGTTGACGCCTATGGCTGCGAGGTCGCCGCGCTGCAGCGCTTCGACGCCGACATTCACCTTGACGAACATCGGCTCGTAGTCCTTTCCGTAGACAAGGCCGGCCTGCTTGAGCAGATAGCCGGGTCCGAGGTGGCGCGATGTCGATCCGATTTCGTGGAACGAAACCTTCTTGCCCTTGAGGTCGGCGAGCGACTTGACGCCCGATCCCTCGACCGTGATGAGGTAGGAATGGTAGTCGGGGCGTTGCCAGGTCACGACCGGCTCGGCCTTGATGCGCGACTGGAAGACGACGTATTCGGCCGGTCCGGTCAGCACGAAATCGACCTGCTTGGCAGCCATCGCCTCAACCGCGGCTGTGCGGCCCGACACCGGGAAGAATTCCATCTTCAGGCCGGTCAGTTTTTCGAAGGTTTCCTTGAACGGGCCGAATTCGCGCTGGAGCAACTCAAGACCGTCAACGTCGGTGATGGCGAGGCGGATCGTGTCCATCGCCAAAGCCGGCGTGGAGAGCGAAACCAGCACCGGCGCTGGCGCATGCAATGAAAGTGCGGCGGGAGATCAGCATATCGAAACCCTCGTTGTGAAAAGTCCAATATCGATAGGAGGCGTCGATAACAGGCCCGTGACAGGTTTGAGTCGGTTTCATGATAATCCCCAGCCAACGTGCCAAGGCCGGTCATGAAGCTGTCACGCGGCGCGGCTATGCGCGCCGTCAGCAACTTTGGGGAAATCCGGCATGCTGGTTGAAGGCGGTCTTGTGCTGACGGGCGGCGGCTTCGTTCGCCGCGATCTTGGTATATCCGACGGCGTTATTGTCGATCCTGCGAAGGCCGCGCCCGGTCCACGCATCCATGCCGGGGGGCTACATGTGCTGCCGGGCATCGTCGACATTCACGGCGACGCTTTCGAGCGCCAGATAATGCCCCGCCCGGGTGTCGCGTTCGACCACGCGATTGCGCTCATGGACACCGACCGGCAACTGGCCGCAAACGGAATAACCACTGCTTTCCATGGAGTTACCGTGTCGTGGGAGCCGGGCCTGCGCAGCACGCAGTCGGCGCTGGCGATCATCGAAGCCGTCGAGGCATTGCGCAATTCTCTCGCCATCGACACACGCATCCATCTGCGCCACGAAACCTATCATATCGATGCGGAATCGCAGGTGGCCGATTGGATCGGACAAGGCCGCGTCGGCTGCCTTGCCTTCAACGATCATACATCCGGCACAATCCTGGTGCGTCACCGCCCGGACAAGGTGCGCAAGATGGCCGAGCGCGCGGGGCTTTCCAACGAGGAGTTCATGGCCCTCGTCGAACGCGTCGCGGCCCGTGCAAGCGAGGTCATGCCGTCATTGGAAAGGCTCGCGGCCAATGCGGTTGGCATGGGAGTTCCGCTGCTGTCGCATGACGACATGAACCCGCAAATGCGCGATGGATTTCGTGCCTTGGGAGCTGACATCGCCGAATTCCCGATCAACGAAGCGACAGCACAGGCGGCAGCATCGGCGTCCGACCACATCGTCTTTGGCGCGCCCAATGTCCTGCGCGGCGGGTCGCACACGGGTTGCCCATCGGCGCGGGAAATGGTGGCGCGCAATCTGTGCACCGTGCTTGCATCCGACTACTATTACCCTTCCCTGCTGCATGCCCCTTACATGCTCGAACGACTCGGCGTTGCGCCGCTGGCAAAGGGTTGGGATCTGGTCTCGGCCGGTCCGGCCCGTGCGCTGGGCCTCGCCGACCGTGGATCCATCGCCGACGGCATGCGGGCGGACATCGTGATCGTCGATCCCGCCGGAACGGCAGGCCCGCGCGCGGACATGACGATCAGCGGCGGCGCGATTGTCCACAGCACATCCGCCGGATGGAACCTGCGGGCGAACTAGCCCACCGCCATGCCGATGTTCATGACCGCGAATGCGCGGCAAGGCGCATCAGGTATTCGTTGAACCTTCCGGTCGCCTGTTCCAGTTCGCCGCCATTGTCGATCGTCACGACATTGGCAACTCTGCTCGAGGCCGGTCGCTTCCCGCCTGACGCGCGCTTCGATCTCGGCCGCCGGTTCGCGCCCGCGCGCCGCGATCCTTCTTGCAAGAACTTCCGGCGGGGCGGTAACGTGGATGACAACCAGTTCACCGAACTTTTCGGCGATGCCGGGCAAGGCGCTGCGCGAGCAATTGGCGATCGCAATGCCGCCTTGCCGCACATGTTCGAGCGCCGCCACGGGTATGCCGTAAGCCAGGCCGTGCGCCCGCCAGGTTGCTGCAAAAGCACCCGCCGCCTCGGCCGCATCGAAATCGCCGGCGGACATGCTGTCATGGTCTTCCGCGCCGGGGTCGGCCTGCCGCGTTACGGTGCGCCGCACGAACATCATGCGATCATCGCTGGCGAAGGCGTTTTGGGCATGCCTGATCAGGCTGTCCTTGCCGGCGCCGCTTGGACCGACAACCGCGACGAATGTTCCGGCTCGTCCCATGACGTCAGGCAACCCGCTTGCCGGCGCTCCAGACCGAACGAACTACCGGAACGCCACTGTCGCGCCGTACCCGCACGATGTCGGCCCGCAGCCCTTCCGCAATCCGCCCCCGGTCATCAAGGCCAACCGTGCGGGCAGGCGTCGCAGTTACCAGACGCATCGCCTGTGGCAGGTCGATTGCCTCGATCTCGTCCGCAAGCACGAAGGGCGCATGGACAAGGCTCATCGGAACGTAGTCGGACGACAGCACGTCGAGGACGCCAATGGAGGCGAGGTCGCGGGCGGCAATGTTTCCCGAATGCGACAGGCCGCGCACGACATTGGGTGCGCCCATCAGCACGCTCATGCCGGATTTGTGCGACTCGCGGGCAGCGTCGACCGTCGTCGGAAACTCCGCGAGCTTCACCCCATGGTCCAGCGCCTCGCGCACATGGTCGATCGTTGCGTCGTCATGGCTCGCAATCGTGATGCCGCGCGCGACGGCAATTGTCGGCGAGCGCCCTGCGGTGCAGGGCGGCATAACGCTCCGACGCCGCCTTCCGTTCATCGACGAAGCGGGCAAATTCCTCGTCGCTCAAGCCCGCGCTTCTGTTTGTAGTACTTGATGTATTGGCCCATCGTCTGGAACTGGCGCTGGCCCGGCGAATGATCCATCAGCGAGACGATGCGCACGCGAGGATCCGTCTCGAAATCGCAGAAATGCTCCATCAGGTCGGCCGAGGGAAGTTCGCAGCGAAGGTGGATCATGTGATCGGCGCGAAGCCGCCCTTCCTCCTGCGCGCGTTCGATCGTATCGGCGATCTGGCGCATTTCGCCCACTTCAAAACCGCCCGAATCATCGCTCCCGAGCCGCAGGCAATCGAACACCGTGGTGATGCCGGAAGTGGCGACCTGCGCGTCATGCGACTGCACGGCGCTGATCGCGTTCCACTTGACGCCCGGCCGCGGCGCGTAGTGCGCTTCGAGATGGTCGGTGTGCAGTTCGATCAGGCCGGGGATGAGGTAGTCGCCCTCCATGTCCTCGCCATGCGTCGCGTTGCCGGTCTCGTACCGGGCGATGAGTCCGTCCTCCAGTAACGAGCGTGCCGTCGATCACCTCGTCTTCAAGGACGATCTTCGCATTGGTCAGGACGATCTGGTTTGCCATCAATGATTACCCAGCAAGGATGTGTGGATGCAATGGAAAGGAGCGCCCGGCTCCGGCTCGATAAATACCGCCAGCCTGTCGATCAACAACGGCTTTCCGATGACTGGCGCGAAATGCGCTTCAAGCGCGGCTGGACGGCATCGCGCTGATCCTGCGGCACGGCGTTGGTCAGCGTCATGTGGAAGCGGAATTCTCGTGCACATAGGGATAGCCCCAGCGCTCCAGGTTTTGTCTTTGCGCCGGCGTCAGCGATTGCGGTTTGCGACGGGCGACTATCGTCCACCGTCAGCGGCGCCTTGAACATTTGGAAGCGCTCGACGCAATCGCTTTCAAGTCTGCCAAGCGCCTGCGGCGCGGCACCCGGCACCAGCGCGAAATAGGGCCCGAGCCGGCCCAGGACCAGATGCGCGATCTCGAAAGGCGTTCGCGCGGCGGTGAACTGCGTCGAGCGCCTGCAGCAAGGCTGCCTCGCTTGCACTCTTGCGCCAGCCTGAACGGGGCGACAATCGTGGCGTGAAACCCGTAGCGGCGGGCATCGGCGGTCAATTCGGCCATCGCGGATGGCGAAAATCCTGCCGGGACAGCCTGTTCCACCGGCGTGTTGTTGTACGCATCGCGCCCCAGCCAGTGACTGGCAAGCCTTGCAAGGTCGGTGTCGGCACCGGGGGCGAAGTAGATTGCGTAGCGCACGTTCATGCCTTCTGTCATGCGCCATGCGATCCGACAAGGCGGCTGCGCAGCGCGGTGGATATGCCATCGAATACATAGACCACCAGAAGGATGAGCAACACCATGTAGGCGACGTTCTCCCAGTCGGAATTCGTCCGGATCGCCTCCCACAGCTTGAGGCCGATGCCGCCGGCACCGACCGCGCCGATGATCGTCGCGGAGCGTGTGTTCGATTCCCAGAAATACAGCGCCTGGCTGGCGAAGACCGGCAGGACCTGCGGCACGACGCCGTATCGCTGGACGAGCGACGGCGCGGCGCCGACGGACTTCACGCCCTCGCGCTGCTTGTCGTCGATGTTCTCCAGCGCCTCGGCATAGAGCTTGCCGAGCGTGCCGGTGTCGGTGAAGAAGATCGCGGACATGCCGGCAAGCGGCCCCGGACCGAAGGCGCGCGTAAAGAACAGCGCCCAGATCAGCATGTCGACCGACCGCAGAAAGTCGAACGACCGCTTCACCAACTGGTTGACGATGAAGGATCGACGTGATGTTGCGCGCGGCCAGAAAGGCAAGCGGTAGGCCGACCAGCGAGGCAAACAGCGTACCGATGAAGGCCATCACGATCGTCTGCAGCAGCTTGATGTAGACATCGGCGTGCTGCCATTCGGCATTGTTGAGGAAATTGTCCAGCGCCAGCGAAGCGTTGCTCATTTCCGGCTTGATCCGCTCGCCGGCTGGTCAGCAGCGTCCAGAACTCGGCCATGCTGCTTGCCCCAGAAGGGCGAATTGGTGTCGAACCAGAAATTCGACCAGCCCCAGAACCGGTGACGGACTTCCACCTCGCGCGATTCGACCTCGACCCGACCCGGAAAGCCGAAGCGGAAGTAGACGCGCCCGCCGGTCTCGTTCTGCTCGGCCCATTGCGGCAGCGGCCCGCGCGGCGTGACCGAAACGCCGTCGACCACGTCGAGCACGACCGTTTCGCCGCGATGCGTGACCGTGACCTCACCTGGAACGACGGAGACGGTCGAGGCGCCGCCCATCGTCACGTCCACGCGGGTCGCGACTTCCTCCGTGATCTCCTTGGCGTCGCCTGCCGCCGGCTGGCCCGCCGCTGGCGCCCCCACCCCGGTCCCGGGAACACCCTGCGCCATGAAGCTGTTTGCAGATTTGTTCGCAAGGGCAGCGCTGGGGTCCACTGCGCTGCCTGCTTCGACGCGGGTGATGGTCTTCGTCTCGGCCTTGATCCAGTCCGGCACGAAGCCGTCCGGATAAGGGCCGAAATTCGGGAAGAAAATTTTCAGGTTGCCATTCTCGAATCGGATGTCGGGCCGCGCCTCATAGGTCACCCAGTCGGCAAGATAGCTGCCCGCAATGCCCCAGTTCGCCTGGCTGAACACCTTGCCGGCGGAGAAGAACCACCAGGCATAGACGCAGTACAGGACCACCGCGCCGACCGCCAGGATCGAGCGGTATTTCCTGAAAGAGGAAACCTGGAACACTGCCGGGTGCCGGGCCGCCACTTCCGCGATCTGTGCTGTGTCTAGACGATTCATGGTTCAGCGTCCGAATTCGAAGGCCTGGTCGCCGACCAGCCGCCGGCGCAGAAGGCCGACACCTGGTCGATGATGACAATGGTTGTGAACAGCAGGATGATGATGGCGAGCGTCTTGGCCTCATGCCCCTGGCCGATGGACAGGCGCAGCGGTTCGCCGATGCCGCCTGCCCCGACCGCGCCGATGATCGTGGAAGCGCGGACATTGATTTCGAGGCGCAAGCAGCGCGTAGCTCAGGAAAGTTCGGCATCACCTGCGGGACGATGCCGAACCAAACGCGCTCCAGCCAGGAGCCGCCGACCGCGCGAAGACCCTCCTCGGCGCGCATGTCGGCGTTCTCGACCACCTCGTAGAACATCTTGCCGAGCGCGCCGATCGTATGGATCGTGACCGCGATGATCGCGGGTATCGCACCGAGCGAGAAGATCGCCAGAAGAAAGCCGACGATGACGATCTCGGGAAAGGCACGCAGGATTTCGAGCATGCGGCGAACCAGGCCGCGCAGCCAGCGGTTGCCGACAAGGTTGCGCGCCGCCAGGAAGCACAGCAGAAAGCCGACCAGGAAACCGATCAACGTGGAAACAATCGCAATGTTGAGCGTTTCCAGCATCTTGTAGAAATAGCCGGGTATGTAGAAGCCATCGGTCGATGTAGACGCGGTTTTCGTCGTAATTGTATTTGAAGCTTCCATCGGCATAGGGCGAGGGAAGGTCGAACAGCGCACGCACCACTTCCATGGCGTCGCGCGGCGCAAGCTGGCCGATGAAATCGAAGAAATACGGCAGACGGTCGAAGAACTTGCCTGCATTCGATTCATTGGCGAACCACAGCGATCCGGCGATGGCGGCAACCAGAAGGCCGGCGGCAAGCAGGTTGTAGAAGCGCCGCGACCGAGCAAGTTCGTCCCAGTGCGCCGCGACCGCCCGCGTCGCCGGAGAAAGTCCATCGGGCCCGTAAACTGCAGTCAATGCAGGCGTCCCCCTTCAAAAGGAAAACCGCCGGCCCCGGTGGGGCCGGCGGCATATTGCGTGGCAGGATCAGCCGCCGATGGTTGCCTTGCGGGCGTCGATGATCGGCTGGTAGAAGTCGGCATTGACTTCGACAAAGCCGTTGAAGTCGCCACCCTGGACCGCCTTGAAGCAGGCCGGATCGGTCTCCGGCAGCTTCATCATGAAATCCTTGAACTTGGCCTTGGTGTCGGCCGACAAGACCGGTGCGAACGACGATCGGGCCGTTCGGGATCAGCGGCGACTTCCACAGCTCGACGAGGTCGTCCATTTTCAGGATGCCCTTGTCGACCATCTTGCGCAGATTGCCGGACGTATAGCCGTCCTTGAATTCGCCGACGCCCGAACCCCAGGTCGTGCCGGCAACGAAGGTGCCCTTCACGACTTCGAGGACGAGGTTTTCATGGCCGCCGCCGAAGCCGGTCTCGCCGAAGAATTCCTTGATCGGGGCGCCGACGGCTGCCGGCAGGGTCACGAGCGGAACGAGGTAGCCGGAGGTGGAGTCCGGATCGGCGAAGCCGAGCTTCTTGCCCTTCATGTCTTCGAGCTTGGTGACGCCCGACTGCCTTGCTGGCGACCATGATCGAATAATAGCCGGTCGAGCCGTCGGTCTGCACGGTGGTCAGGATCGGCTCGACCGCATCCTTGTCCTCGAGATAGACCTTGGCGTAAGCCGGAGGCACCGAGTTCCGCATAGTCGAGCGTGCCGCCCAGCAGGCCCTGGATCGACGCCGTCATAGTCGGCAGCCGGGAACACGGAAACCTTCTCGACGCCGAGGACGGGCTTGAGGTGGTCGACGAGGCACTGGATGTTGCGCAGGCGGTCGGCTTCGTTTTCGCCGCCGAGCATGCCGATGCGGAATTCCTTCATTTCTTCGGCGCCTGCGGGAGCAGCGGCCGAGATGGCGGCAACGGCAACAGCCGCGAGCAAGATCTTCTTCAACATGGGTATTTCTCCTGGTTACGGCCGGCCGCGCCGGTCCTTCCCCGTTTCTGCGGATAATGCCCGTTACGCGGGCGAGACGATCCCGGCGGCCTTGCCCGCAGATGCGGGTTCGGTTGGCCTGCCGGCAGATTTCGGTGTCTTCTTCGCAATACCGTTCATCATGCCCGGTACGATCTGCGTGGATGTGATGCCTTCGATGAGCTCGCCCTCGCCCGCGCCGTAGATCATCCGCACCGCTTCGGCGTCGAGTTCGTCGGCCGTGCCGTCGAAAACGACCTTGCCGGCGGCCATGCCGATGATGCGCTCACAATAATTGCGGGCGGTATCGAGCGTGTGAAGATTGGTGATGACGGTGATGCCTTCGCGCTCGTTGATGTCGCGAAGCGAGTCCATGACGATCTTGGCGTTGAGCGGATCGAGCGATGCGATCGGCTCGTCCGCCAGGATCATTTTCGGCTTCTGCATCAGGGCGCGGGCGATCGCCACGCGCTGCTGCTGGCCGCCCGAAAGCGTGCCGGCGCGCTGCAGCGCCGTCTGCTCGATGCCGAGCCGCTCTAGCGCCATCAGCGCCATGACGCGTTCTTCGCGGCTGAACAGGCCGAGCAGATTCGCGGCGGTCGAGCGGTGGTTCAACAGTCCCAGAAGGACGTTGGTCAGCACGTCGAGGCGCGGCACGAGGTTGAACTGCTGGAAGATCATCGCGCAGTCGCGACGCCAGTCGCGCAGTGCCTGGCCGGAAAGCGACGATACTTCAGTGCCTTCGAAACGGATCGAGCCTTCGCTGAGGGTCGATCAGGCGGTTGATCATGCGCAGCAGCGTCGACTTGCCGGCGCCCGAACGGCCGATGATGCCGACCATGCCGCCCTGCGGCGATGGTCAGGTTGACATTGTCCACGGCCACCTTCGCACCGAAACGTCGCGTCGCGTTCACGATCTCGAGCATTTGAGAAACCTCGCCTGGCTCAGCCTTCGCTGGAGTCGCTACAGCTTCCACATGACCTGCGCTTGTCGATTGGGTGACAGTTCAATGACAGTCCACAGCGCCTGTCGGAATGCTGGCAGAGCCATGCTCAGCAGGCGTGTTTTTCCAGGAATGCCTCGACTTCGAGCGCCCGGAAATCGTCGAGCGCCGCGTGCAAGCCGGGCATGATCCCAGTCCCACCAGGCCAGCGCGCCCATGCGCTCGGCAACCGGCTTGGGAAAGCGCTCGCGGATCGGCCTTGCCGGTACGCCGCCGACGATCGTGAAGGGATCGATGTCCTTCGAAACGACCGCGCCGGCGCCGACCACCGCTCCGTCGCCGACCGTCGACGCCGGGCAGCAGCACCGCGCCATGGCCGATCCACACGTCATTGCCGATGGTCACCGCATTGGCGCGGCGCCAGTCGAAGAACTCCGCCTCGTCGCTCTCGCCTTCGAAATAGTTCGAGGCGCGGTAGACGAAATGGTGCTGCGTCGCGCGCCAGGTCGGATGGTTGGTGGCGTTGATGCGCACATGGCTGGCAATGTTTGCGAACTTGCCGATGTTCGCGCACCAGGCTTCCGTCTGCCGGATCAGGTAGGAATAGTCGCCGATGACGCATTCGGAGACCAGGCAGCCCTCGTCGATCTCGGTGTAGCGGCCAAGCGTGGTATTGGTCACCTGCGCGGTCGGATGGATCAGCGGTTTTTCGGAAAGCTTGGTCATCATGCGGCCTTCGGTCTCGGCGTGAAGCGGGTGACGTCGATGATCTCGTCGGCGACCCGGCCGCGGACTTCCTCGTCGTGGAAGATTCCGAGCAACGCAACGCCTTCCTGCTTCTTCGTTTCGATCAGGCCGATGACCACTTCGCGATTGGCCGCATCGAGCGATGCCGTCGGTTCGTCCAGCAGCAGCACCGGATGATCGGTGATGAAGCCGCGCGCGATGTTGACGCGCTGCTGTTCGCCGCCGGAGAAGGTGGCCGGGGGCAGATCCCAAAGCTGCTGCGGCAGGTTCACCCTCGCCAGCATCTGCGCCGCACGGTCGCGCGCCGTTTCCCGGTCCGTGCCGCGTTCCACCAGCGGGTCGGCGACGATGTCGAGCGTCGACACGCGCGGGACGACCGAGAGGAACTGGCTGACATAGCCGATGGTCTCGCGCCGCACGCGCAGCACGTCTCGCGGGCTGGCATGGGCAAGATCGATCATGTTGCCGCGGTGCATCACCAGGATCTGGCCGCCATCCACGGCATAGTTGCCGTAGAGCATCTTGAGGATCGAGCTCTTTCCGACGCCCGACGGGCCGCCAAGCACGACTGCACCCGCCCGCCTCGAGCGTGAAATCGGCGCCCGACAGCACCGGCAGGATGCTGCCGCCGCGCAGATGCATCGTGAAGCTTTTCGAGAGGTTCGAAACGAGGAGCTTGACCGGCATGGCGGGCTCAGACCTGCAGGATCGAGGAGACGAGAAGTTGGGTGTAGGGGGCCTGCGGATCGTCGAGCACCCGGTCGGTCAGCCCGCTTTCGACGACTCGCCCTCCTTCATGACGATCATGCGGTGGGACAGCAGCCGCGCGACGGCGAGGTCGTGGGTGACGATGATCACCGACAGGCCAAGTTCGTCGACCAGGTCGCGCAGCAGGTCGAGCAGCCGTGCCTGTACCGACACGTCGAGACCGCCGGTCGGCTCGTCCATGAACACCAGCCGCGGCTCCGGTCACGAGGTTGCGGGCGATCTGCAGGCGCTGCCGCATGCCGCCGGAGAAGGTGCGCGGCTCGTCGTCGATGCGGTCCGCGTCGATCTCGACGCGCGCCAGCCAGTCGAGCGCCGTCGCGCGGATGTTGCCGTAGTGGCGATCGCCGACCGCCATCAGCCGCTCGCCGACATTGGCGCCGGCCGAGACCGTCATGCGCAGGCCGTCCGCCGGGTTCTGGTGCACGAAGCCCCAGTCGGTGCGCATCAGAAGGCGCCGTTCGGCCTCGGGCAGGCCGTAGAGGTCGCGCATCGCGCCGTCGCGCATCCGGTATTGCACCGAGCCGGTGGTCGGCATGATCCGCGACGACAGGCAGTTGAGCAGCGTCGTCTTGCCCGAGCCGGACTCGCCGACGATCGCCAGCACTTCGCCCGGCCAGAGGTCGAATTCGACATTCGCGCAGCCGTGCGGGTGCCGTAGAATTTCGACAGCGAACGGACCGTCAGAAGAGGCTGGTCGGCTGCCAGCGTGCTGCCGTCCGAAACGCTGATGTTCATGGCTGCACTTGCCTCGCATCGCCAAGATCGGCGCCCCGGTGCCCGGCCTCCCGCCGCTCCTCGCAATGGTCGGTGTCGGAGCAGACGAACATCCGCCCGCCCTCGTCGTCGAGTGATGATTTCGTCGAGATAGACGTCCTCGGCGCCGCACAGGCCGCACGGCTTGCCGAATTTCTGCACCTCGAATGGATGATCCTCGAAATCGAGGCTGACCACTCGGTATAGGGCGGGATGGCGTAGATGCGCTTTTCGCGCCCGGCGCCGAACAACTGCAGCGCCGCGCTCATGTGCATCTTCGGATTGTCGAATTTCGGCGTCGGCGACGGGTCCATCACGTAGCGGCCGTCGACCATCACCGGATAGGCATAGGTCGTGGCGATATGGCCGTGCTTCGCGATGTCCTCGTAGAGCTTGACGTGCATCAGCCCGTATTCCTGCCAGCGCGTGCATCTTGCGCGTCTCGGTCTCGCGCGGCTCGAGAAAGCGCAGCGGTTCGGGGATCGGCACCTGGTAGACCAGGATCTGCCCCTCGCTGAGCGGCGTCTCGGGAATGCGGTGGCGCGTCTGGATGATCGTCGCCTGCGTCGGTGCGCGTCGTCGTCGCGACGCCGGCCGTCTTTTCGAAGAACTTGCGGATCGAGACGGCGTTGGTGGTGTCGTCCGCACCCTGGTCGATCACCTTCAGCATATCGTCGCGGGCCGATGATCGAGGCCGTGACCTGGACGCCGCCGGTGCCCCAGCCATAGGGCATCGGCATTTCGCGGCTGGCGAACGGCACCTGATAGCCGGGAATGGCGACGGCCTTGAGGATCGCGCGGCGGATCATCCGCTTGGTCTGCTCGTCGAGATAGGCGAAGTTGTACCCGGCGATCGGGCTTGGCGCTGGAGCGTTCATTCCGCCGCCTCCTTGTTCTTGACGCTGACGGCGGCGCTCTTGCTCATGCTCGGCGCGCATCTGCCGCACGAGGCCGAGCTCGGCCTGGAAATCGACGTAGTGCGGCAGCTTCAGGTGCTCGACGAAGCCGGTCGCCTGGACGTTGTCGCAGATGCGAGAGCACGAATTCCTCGTCCTGCGCCGGCGCGACGACGTCCTCGCCGAGTTCGCGCGCGCGCAGCGCGCGGTCGAACAGCGCCATCGACATCGCCTTGCGCTCGCGACTGGCCGAAGACCAGGCCGTAGCCGCGGGTGAATTGCGGCGGCGCCTCGGCCGAGCCCTTGAACTGGTTGACCATCTGGCATTCGGTCACGCGTGATGCGCCCGAGCGGGACGGCGAAACCCGAGCTCCGGCGAATTCGAGCTCGACCTCGACCTCGCCGATCCGGATCTCGCCGACGAAGGGATGGGTGCGGCCGTAGCCGCGCTGGGTCGAATAGCCGAGCGCCAGAAGAAAGCCCTCGTCGCCGCGCGCCAGCGATCTGCAGCCGCACGTCGCGGTTCAGCGGAAAGTCCATCGGCTCGCGGGTGATGTCGCCGACCTCGTCGCGTCTCGGCGGCGCCGTCGCCCTCGATCAGGCCTTCGCCGGCGAGGAGGTCGGAAACGCGCGGCATCGGCGTACGTCATCGGCGTCGCGCTGTCGGCGCGGCGGCGGGCGGTTTCGCCGGCGAGCGCCGGGATCGAGCAGCCGGTGGGTGTAGTCGAAGGTCGGCCCCAGCACCTGGCCGCCGGGCAGGTCCTTGAAGGTCGCCGAGATGCGCCGCTCGGCCAGCATCGCGCCGGTGTCGACCGGCTCGCTGTAGCCGAAGCGCGGCAGGGTGGTGCGATAGGCGCGCACCAGGAAGATCGCCTCGATCAGATCGCCGCGCGCCTGCTTGATGGCCAGCGCCGCCAGCTCGGGATCGTAGAGCGAGCCCTCGCTCATCACCCGGTCGACCGCGAGCGACAAGCTGCTCGCTGATCTGCTTCGAGCGTCAGCTCGGGCATCGCCGTGTCGCCGCGCCGGCGGCTGTCGAGCAGCGCATGGGCATTGCCGATTGCGGCCTCGCCGCCCTTTACCGCAACATACATCGCTCAGGCCTCCGCTTCCGTCAGCCGCGCCGTTCGCGGCAGGCATGCCAGTTTGCCCCGGCGCCACGAGCACGAGATCGACGCCGCGCGGAAAGCGCGCACGGTTCATTTTCCATTGGGCGGCGAAATTGCCGGGCAGACCCCTTGCGGCCAGCACGGCATGGCTGCGGATGCCGGGACCTTCGAAACGGAAGCTCTCGCCCGCGCCGAGTTCGGCCACCTCCAGGACTGATGGTCGTGGAGCGGTCGGGATATTCCTGCGTTCCTTGCGCGAAAAGGTCGAGCGCGGGCACGGGCCGGCCGGCCGGGATGATCGCGAAGGCAGCGCTTTCCGCCTCGCTCGCCATCGGCGCGCCGGTGTGAAATTCGAGCCATGACCGCACCCCGGCTTGCGCGGCGAGCGTCTCGTCCAGCCACATGCGGCGTGTCGACATCGCACAGCGCCAGCGCCACGGCGGCCGCTTCACGCGACAGCGGCGCAGGCGGGACTGCAAGCGGGCTGCAGCGGGTGAATCTGCGCGGGATTGCTCATTGCCCCGAGCAGGGTGCGAAACACCGACTGTGCATCGAGAACCGGATCGGCGAAGCCGCCGGCAAGATCTTGTGCCAACATCAATCTTCTCCCCGTGTCATGGTGAAGAAATTGACCTTCGTCGCGGCGGTTTCCCGGCGCACTTGCTCGTCCGCGGCGGCGAGCCGTTCACGCAGCGGCGCGATGACGGCGATCTCGATTAGCGTCTCGTTCCGGGGATCGGCGCACATTGCGTCGATCAACGCGGCGACCTTCGTTTTCTCGCGATCGCGGCCGAGCATGGCTCCGTGGCCGATCGCACCGTCCGCAAGCCGCACCGTCGCACGCGTCACTGTCGCCTCGCCGACGTTGAAGGGCGCGCCGCCGCCGCCCATCCGGCCACGAACAGTGATTGCACCGCTTTCAGGTCCGCGCAGCATTGCGTGTTCCGGCTCCTGACCGAAGGCGCGCCAAAGTTCCTGAAGGTCGGCCGCCTCCGCGCCTGCAAGCACGGCCATGCGTTCCCGCCTGCGCACGGAGTAATCGGATTGCGGACTGTCTTTCACATCGGCGATCCGGGCCGTCATATCCATCGTGACCTTCTAAACTTGTCTATTCATATAGACAACTAAACAAAAATGAGATTAGCTGCTTGCAATGACGTTCATGTGACAGGAGCTGTGAACTTGAAGGAAGGCAAGCCGCGCGAAACACTGCAGCGCCGCATCGGGGTCTCGTTGTGGCGCCAGATCGCCGACCAGATTCGCATGGAGATTTCCGGCACGCAAGTCGAGACCAAGCTGCCGGCGGAAACGATTCTGGCGGAACGCTTCGGCGTAAACCGGCACACGGTCCGTTCCGCCATCGCAGCACTTGTTTCGGAAGGCGTGCTGCGCTCGGAGCAGGGACGCGGGACCTTCGTGACGGGCCGGGCGAGGCTGCGCTATCCGATCGGGCGCCGCACCCGCTTTTCCTCCGGCCTCGAGGGCCAGGCGCAGAACCTGAAGACAAGGCTGCTGTCGCATGCAACGGAGCCGTCGAATTTGAAAGTCGCCGAGGCATTGGGCTTGTCCGCCGGCGATCCGGTAGTCCGGCTTGAAACCATCGGCGCGGCGGACGGCATTCCGGTTTCGCGCTCTTCCGCCTGGCTGGATGCATCAAGGTTTGGCGCAATCGCCGGCATTCTGGTTGAACGCGAATCGATGACGCTGGCATTGGCTGCGCTTGGCGTGAGCGACTATACCCGCAAGTCGACCGTCATCGAGGCCGTCCATGCCAGCGATGACGACTGTACTTCGCTCAAGGTTTCACCCGGAGCGATCGTACTGGTCACCCGCCTGCTGGACATCGACCAGGACGGCAGGCCGGTATTGTTCGCAAACACAAGGTTCGCGGCCGACAAGGTCGAGCTTTCAGTCGATTGAAGTGCCGGAGCCGCGCACCGGAAGCCCGAACAACCTGAAGGGCGCGCCCTGTTACGCGACACCCGCGCAGCGCAGCGCGCCCCTCCATCCAGGTCGCCTCCAGAAACAAATGTACCACACTCCTGCATTGGCAGGAGGCCGGCATGCAAATTCAAGGAAGCCAATTGAGACGTCCAGCTTGCAGGATGTTGCGGACAGCTATGATGTCTCAGTCGGTTTTGTGCTAATATTGTCGCGCAAACATGTTGGGACGACATATGCCCGGCACGCCTGAAAAGCTAAAGGCCCGCATCGAGTTTCTTGAGCAGGAACTTGCGGAGGCGCAAGGCAGGCAATCGGCGATGGCCGATGTGCTTCAGGGAGGTCAACGAGTTCCGCCGGATCGCTTTCGCCCATTTTCGACATGATCTTGAAGAAGGCTGTTGCACTGTGCAGAGCCGAGTACGGAATCCTTTTCCGCAGTTCGCCGGAAGGATTCCTTGCGTCGGCCCTGTGCAACGTGCCGCAGGAGTATGAAAAACGCCTCAAGGCTGGACCGCACCGTTTTGGGAAGGGCACAGCGACAGGTCGCGCAGTTGTCACGCGCCATTCTGCCCAGATCACCGACCTCGATGCTGAAGTTGGGCCAGAAGATAAGGAAATACGCAGGGCAACCGTCGAACTGGGTGGAGCGCGCACCATTTTCTCCGTGCCTATCCTGAAGAACGAAGAAGTGCTTGGTGCGATCACAATTTACCGCAAACGCGTGGAGCCGTTCCGCGATGAAGAAATAGGCCTTGTACGCGCTTTCGCAGACCAATCCGCGCTCGCCATCGAGAATGCGCGTATCCTGGGAAACCTGCAGGCAAGAAACAAGGAAATTACCGACACACTTGAACAGCAGTCGGCGACGGCAGAGATCCTGCGGGTCATATCTACTTCGCCAACCGATACCCAACCCGTCTTCGATGCGATCGCGCAAAGCGCCGCACGCTTGTGTAACGCCACCTTCTGCCACCTTTTCCGCTTCGACGGGGAATTGATCCACTTCGTCGCGCATTATCGGCGGGAGGCTGAAGCCGTCGCCGCGGTCGCGGCAATGTTTCCCTCCGCGCCTGTTCGGGGCCACGTTGCGGGCCGTTGCGTTATCAGTTGCTCGGTGGAACAAATAGAAGATTACCTGGAAGATGCCGAATACACCGCGCATGTCACGATAGGCAGCAGGTACCGCAGCCTGATCGGCGTGCCTGTCATTCGCGACGGCAAGCCGATCGCGGCAATTGTCGTGGCCCGCGCAGAGACCGGAAAGTTTCCTCCAAACCAGGTGGAGCTTTTGAAGGTTTTTGCCGACCAGGCCGCGATCGCCATGGACAATGTGCGCCTGTTCACCGACTTGCAGGCGCGCAATGACGAGCAGCGCGAACTGCTTCAGCAGCAGACCGCAACGGCTGAAGTACTCAAGGTCATCAGCCGGTCCGCATTCGACTTGCAACCCGTGCTGAACACGCTCGTGAAGTCTGCGGTCGACCTTTGCGACGCCTATGACGCAGTGATCTTTCTGCGGGAGGGCGATCAATTGCGAATGGCGTCTCATCACGGTCCGATACCGGTCGACTTTCCAGGATGGCCGGTGTCACGGACATGGGTGACGGGTCGCGCTGTTGTCGATTGCAAACCGGTGCATGTCGCAGACCTTTTATCGGCCAAAGATGAGTTTCCCGATGGCCAGGACATGGCAAGGCGAATGGGCCACAGGACCATCCTGGGCATGCCTCTGTTGCGGGGAAGCGAGTTCGATCGGAGCCCTGGTCATCCGGCGCACCGAGATCAGGCCTTTCAAGAACAGGCAGGTCGAACTGCTCGCGACCTTCGCCGACCAGGCTGTAATTGCAATCGAGAATGTCCGCCTGCTTGACGAACTGAAGGCGCGCAACAAGGACGTTACCGATGCGCTGGAGCAACAGACGGCGACATCCGAAATCCTTCAAGTCATTTCCACCTCGCCTACCGACGCACAACCGGTTTTCGACGCCATCGCGGAAAGCGCCGCCAAGCTCTGCAGTGCGCAATTCTGTTTCGTCTTCCAGTACGACGGCACGCTCATGTATTTCGTCGCCCATCATGGAATCGAGGGTGACGCACTTGAGATGGTGACCAAGGCCTTCCCCGCCGTTCCGGAACGCCAGACTGCTTCTGCGCGCTCACTGATTTCGGGAGAGGTCGAACAAGTACCCGAGGTCGATTCCGATCTGGAATACGCGATGAAGGAACTGGCACACACTGTGCAATATCGCAGTGTCATCGCCGTTCCGATGAAGCTCCAGGGCAATTCCATCGGGACGATTGCCGTCGTGCGCGCTGAACCCGGGTTTTTCCCGCCTCGCCAGGTGGAGCTGTTGCAGACCTTCGCCGGGCAAGCGGTGATTGCGATCGAGAATGTCAGGCTGTTCAGCGAATTGCAGTCAAGGACCGCGGACCTGGAGGAAGCACTGGATTTCCAGAAAGGTACTGCTGATGTCCTCGAGGTAATCGGCCGCTCCGCCTCGTCGCTGCAACCGGTCCTCGATGCAATACTGGAGACTACCGCCGACCTGTGCCGGGCGGATATGGCAGTGATGCGCCTGGTAAAGGACGAGGCGCTCCATTTCGCTGCCGGCAGCAGCCGCAACGATCCGGCGCTGACCAGCTATTCCCGGCAGTTTCCCATACCGTTGAGCGATCGCTCTTCCATCGCGGGGCGTGTTGCCGGGTCGGGCGCAACCGTGCACGTGCATGACGTGACTGCCGATCCCGACTATCAGTACCTGTCCGGTGTACCGCAGACCAATGTCCGTACGGCCCTTGGCGTGCCGCTGAAGCAGGGGGGCGCCGTGGTTGGAGTGCTTGTGTTGCTGAAGAGTACGGTGGAACCGTTCACCGCAAGACAGATTGAACTTGTGGAGACCTTTGCGGACCAGGCTGTAATCGCGATTTCAAACGTCCAGCTCTTCGAGAAGCTGGAATTGCGAACAGTGGAGCTCGCTGCTTCGCTCGACAATCTCAAGCTTGCGCAGGATCGCCTGATCCAGACCGAAAAGCTCGCCTCGCTCGGACAACTGACGGCGGGTATTGCACACGAAATTAAAAACCCGCTGAACTTCATCAACAACTTCTCGGCGGTGTCTCGCGATCTGCTGGATGAAATGCGGGAAATCGTCGGCGCAACAGTGCTCCCCGATCCCGCGAGACAGGAGATCGACGAGATCGCCGGACTGGTCATGACCAATCTCGAGAAGGTCGTCCACCATGGCAAGCGTGCCGATTCTATCGTCAGGAACATGCTGCTTCACTCGCGCGAAGGCTCCGGCGACCATCGGCCGATAGACATCAATTCGGTCGTGGAGGAGAGCCTGAACCTTGCCTATCATGGCGCGCGCGCCGAGAGACCGGGCTTCAACATCACCCTGGAGCGAAATCTGGATCCGGCGGCTGGCGAGGTCGATCTCTACCCCCAGGAAATCACGCGGGTCTTGCTCAACATCATCTCAAACGGTTTTTACGCCACCGACAAGCAGAAGCAGGCTCAAGGCGACGGCTATGAGCCGGTATTGCGGGCGGGCACGCGCAATTTGGGCGATGCGGTGGAAATTATCATCCGTGACAACGGCACCGGCATTCCCGAGGTAGTCCGCCAGCAGATTTTCAATCCATTCTTCACCACGAAACCCGCAGGCGAAGGTACCGGGCTTGGCCTTTCGTTGAGCCATGACATCGTCGTCAAGCAGCATTGCGGTACAATTGCCGTTGAGACCGAGCCGGGCAGGTTTACGGAGTTCCGGATCGTCCTGCCCAGAAACGCCGCATCAAGCGTGAATGCGGAGGAACGAAGATGAGTTTTTTGATCCTGGTGGTCGATGATGAACCGGACGTGGCGGAACTCTTTCGCCAGCAGTTTCGGCGCGATACGCGTGCTGGACGTTTTGCCATGGAATTTGCTCGCTCTGCGCCCGAAGCATTGCGGCTGATCGAGTATACGCGCGATTCCAGGCTGATTCTCATACTGTCGGACATCAACATGCCCGGCATGACAGGTCTTGAGTTCCTGCCGCTGGCGCGTGCAACGAGGCCGGATGTTCCGGTGATCATGATCACTGCATATGGCGACCCTGAAACCTGCCGGCGCGCCACCGAAAGCGGCGCGGAGGCACTTCTGACGAAGCCGGTGGACTTTGCCCAACTCCGGAGCGAGATCGACAATCGCATAGGGAGGCTGGAGTGACCACCTGCATCCTTGTGGTCGATGACGAGCCTGACCTCGAAGCGCTGATCGTACAGAAATTCCGACGGCAGATCCGAAATGGCGAGGTCCGGTTCCACTTTGCGCGCGATGGGATCGAGGCACTTGAGGTGCTGGCGCAGCATCGCGAGGTCGATCTCGTGCTAAGCGACATCAACATGCCGCGCATGGACGGACTGAAACTGCTGGAACAGCTCCAGCAGGGCGAGTGGCAGGTCTCCACGATCGTCGTCTCCGCCTATGGCGACATGGCGAATTTGCGCACCGCAATGAACCGGGGCGCCTTCGACTTCGTGATGAAGCCGATCGATTTTGCCGACCTGGAAGCGACCATTGCAAAGACGCTGCGCCACCTTGAGAACATTCGCGAAGCGCTCCGCCGCCAGCGTGAGGCGGAACGGGCGCATGCTTCGCTTTCACGATATTTCTCCCCCAACCTGGCTGAGCGGATCGTCGAAGACGGAGCCTCGCTTGCCGGCGAGCGGCGCGAGATCGCGACGTTGTTCACCGACATATCCGGATTTACAAATCTGGTGGAGTCGCTTGACCCGCCGCTTGTCGGCACGCTCCTGAACGCCTATCTCGCCGGAATGACGGAGATCGTCTTTGCCCACGAGGGTACCTTGGCAAAGATTGTCGGCGATGCCTTGCATGTTCTCTTCGGCGCGCCCGCCGACCAGCCGGACCAGGCAACGCGGGCAGTTGCATGTTCGCTGGAGTTGGATGCGTTCGCCCAGAACTTTCGCGGGCAGTGGCGGAGCCAAGGCACTGAAATCGGGCCCACACGGATCGGCCTGCATTCGGGTCCGGCAATTGTGGGCAATTTCGGCGGAACCCGTTTTTTCGACTACACAGCCTATGGCGACACCGTCAATGTCGCGGCAAGGCTGGAGACCGCCAACCGCGCCATCGGCACGCGAATATGCGCCAGCAGCGACATAGCCGGGCTGGCGGAAAGTTTTTGCGGGCGTCCAGTCGGCGATCTCGTGCTGAAGGGTCGGCGAGAACCGATGCGAACTTTCGAGCCGCTTGCCGAAAAGCAGGCGCGGGCAAAGTCGACGCAGGCATATTTGAATGCGTTTAGCATGCTTGAAAGCGGCGATCCCGCCGCCCTGCAGGCATTTGCCTCCTGCGTGGGACAATGGCCAGCAGATCCGCTGGCGAACTTTCATCTGAAGCGGCTGCTCAATGGCGCCAGTGGCACGATCGTGACGATCGATTGATCGATGTGGCGTGGCGGATCCGCGCAAAAACACATTCGAGGGGTGTCTGGCAAGAGCGGCCGCGGGCGTTTAGCGGCCCCGTTTTCCAACAGCAGTTCAATCAGCTTCGGGCCGTCGGCGTTGGACCCCGTAACGGGGCTGGCAATCGGCATCGACAGAACGGGGCGCGACAGCAGGCAGGCCGCTTGCGGCACGCATACATTCTCAACCCGCGGCCAGCGCCTGCTCAAGCGCGGGCAGTGCGGGGCGCAGACCCGCCCCGGATGCTGTCGATTTCAAAGCCTGCAGCTTTTCGCGCAACGGCGCAGATCGATCACCTTCGCCGTAGGCTGCCAGGGCACGGGCCCGTTCGACGGTGAACTCGCACCAATTCAGTTTCTGGCGTTGCGTGTACCGCTCAAGTCTTTCAGCGTATCTCCGCACCTCGCCATAGTCTTGCCGCGCCAGTTCCGCCTCGATGGCCATTTGCGCAAACCACATGTGATTGTGCGCGACGCATCCCGCATCGAGCACCGCCTCTGCCTCTTTCAGCAATCGTCGGCTCTCCTCGACGTCGCCAACAATGCGGGCCTTGGTGGCGAGGGCAGACGCCCCACAGAAAGACATACCAACCTCGCGAACAATCTGCAGGGCTTGATCGATCACCTCAAGCGCCTGCTCCATCTGCCGGGAGCCGAAGAAGTATCGCGCCTGGTTCTCGAGTATCTGGGCTTCGAAGTTGCGCGCCTTGGAGCGCCGCGCGAGGTCGAGCGCCTGCTCGGCAGTGCTCTCGAAATCGTCGTCGTCACCGGTGCATACATCGAGCATGCAGTGAAGCATGAGGGCTAAAAGTTCGGCCCTGCGGTGGCTGATCTGGCGCGCCAGTTCCAAAGTTGATGCCGCATCGGCGCGCGCCTCGGCGAACATCATCTGGTGGATCCGCGTCCACCCCATCATGTGCCGGTTGGCGGCATCTATGCGGACAAAACCCCTGGACTGGGAGAGTTCGATACATGAGCGGAACTGTTCGAACGCCGTCTGCATCTGGCCTTGCAGATAATATGCATCGCCAAGACCGCCCAGTGCGAGCGCTTCGTCTTCCGCCGACCCGGTGCGGCGGGCTGCCGCGAGTGCAAGGGAATGCTCCTCAAGGCAGCCATCGATATTCCCGAGTGGGAAATGGCAATTGCCCCGAAGATAGTGGATGCCTGCGAGCCAATGGTCGAGGCCGTTCGTTTCGGCGGCCTGCTGTGCCTTCGCCAGCACCTCCAACGCTTCCGTTTGCCGGTCGGACATTCGCATCGCGTGCGCCATTCCGATCAGCACACGGCAGCGGCGATCGTCATCGGAAACAAGATTGCCGGCCTGCTTGTATGCGGCCATGCAACCTTCCGCGTCGCCAATGTTTTTCAGGAGGTCACCGCTGAGGCAGTGCAAGTCGCAAAGGGTCTGAGCCTCGGAAGCAAGCTCGATGCCGCGCCGGGCCAGAGACAGCGCCGCATCGAGGCGGAATGCCTCCGACTGCGCAGCCGCCGCCTTGAGATAGGCCCGGGCGGCACCCGCATCGCCGGCACGATCAAGGTGCTGCGCATGCAGCGCCAAATCGCTTTTGCTGAAGATTTCCGCCGCCTTGAGATGAAGCGCCATGCGCTGCGCACCCAGTAGCGAGGCATAGATACCTTCCTGGATCAGGGCATGGGCAAAAAGAAAGCCTTCCCCCTGCCGGCGGATGAAGAACCGTTCGATCAAGAGGTCGGGCGAATAGGCTTCCTGCCCGATGAGCTTTTGGAGTGCGCCCTGCGTGAAGCGCTGCCCCAGCACGGACGCCGCATGCAGCGCCTGCCGTTCGGCGGGCGGCAGCGCGTCGACGCGGGCCTGGACGAGGCTTTGGACCGAATCCGGCACGCCCGCAGTGCTGGTCTCCGCATGCCGCAGCAGCTGCTCGAGGAAAAGCGGATTGCCCTCCGCCCGCTCGACGCAGGTCGCGGCGAACTGGTTGCCGGCTTCGAACAGCGCCGCGGCCATGGCCAACGCGTCCTCCCGGCGCAGCGGGCGAAGGTCAAGGGTGGTGATCGGGGTTGGCGACACCGAAGCCCGCCAGCGTTGGTCGAGCGGGTCGCCCTCGATCCGGCAGGTGATCACCAGCAGGACCGGATGTTCGCCCGCGACCCGTGTCAGTTCCGCCAGATGGTCGAGAATATGGGTTGTTGCCCAGTGGACATCCTCGACGATCAGGAAAACAGGCTGCCGCGCCGATAGTTGGCGCACGATCGTTGCGGCAGTCTCGCGGCTGCCGGTGTTGCGAACCTGATTGTCCATTGCATCGAACAGTGAGCGAAATTGGGGAGGCTGTGGAAGATCGAGCAGATCGTTGAGGAACACCGCGTTCCGCGGCTCGACAATTCCGTCTTCAACGGCGCGGGCGGCAGCGGCCGCGCGAAATTCCTTGGTGCTGCCCTGCGGTATCGAAAGAAGGCTTCGGACCAACGCACGAACGGCGTCCTGCCCCTTGCCGACGCCGAAGTCGAGCACCAGCGTTCGGTGGCATAGGAAGCCCGCCTCGCTGGCCAGGCGCTCGAACTCCTCGCCAAGCCGTGTCTTGCCGATCCCCGCCTCGCCGCGCACCAGAACGGCCTGGCCGGAACCGCTGTTGCGGCATGCCGGCAGCATCGCCTCGAACTGCCGCAGTTCCATCTGCCGGCCAACCAGCGGGCGCGACGAATGGCGCCGCCGGCCACGAATACGCGACTTCAGCCGGAAGGCTTTGACAGGCTCGGCGATGCCTTTCAGGGTAAGGCTGCCGCAATCCTCGGCTTCGAACCCACCTTCGATCGCTCGAAAGACCGTTCTCGACACCAATGTCTCGCCGGGGCCTGCTGCATCGGTCAGGCGCGAGGCAAGGTTCACCGAGTTGCCCGTCATGGTGTAGTGCTGGTCGCCGCCCACACCGCTCGCCACCACCTGGCCGCTGGCGATGCCGATGTGGACCTTGAGGGCATGGCCCGCCGACTCGCTGGTCGCGTCCATCGCGGCATGGATTTCCAAGGCGGCGCGTGCTGCCCTTTCAGGGTCGTTGTCGTGCGCCACCGGTGCGCCAAAAACCGCCATGACGCTATCGCCGATGTGCTTGTCGATGGTTCCACCAAACGAAACGACAATTTGGTCTAAAGTGCGAAAATAGGTGTCGAGCAGTGCATGGGTGCGCTCGGCGCCAAGCTCGGCAGAGAACCGCGTGAAACCGGATATGTCTGCGAACAGCACCGTGACCTGGCGCCGTTCTCCCCGAACAGTGTCGCCGGTGCGGCCGAATGCTGGAACAGCGGCGGCAATATCGTCGCCAAGCTGTTCTATCGCCGCGAGTATGCGCTTGCGGTCGACAAGCCGCAGGACCCCCAGATCCTTGAGATCATCGTTGGTGAGATCGGCAAGCAGCGAGCCATCGACGCCGTTTTGCGCAAAGGCCGCCGCATGTTCGCCCATTCCGAGGCTGACGAGCCACTCGGCAACGTTCAGTTCTGACAAAGACCTGTCGTTGGGCATGGTTTAAAAGCATAGCACGATTAGCGACCGAAAGCTGCAGCAGTCGACGTCTCGGTGATGCCGTAGTAGCGATACGAGAGCTCGGTGACACCACACCCGCTGACTGGTGTCTGCCTACCATCCATTCTTTCGAAAAGCGGACAGTCTCTTTGCGGCCCTATTTCAGTCATCTCGACAGCATTGGCTGAACCCGGCAAAGTTGTAGCAAGATATTCTGGCTGCCGCTTTGAAGTGGAACGCCGAAACCAAGCAGCGGTCGGCGTTGGTACAACAGGGCGAGGCTTCACGTCAGGCGGACGTTTCACCACGAGGCGGAAAGTGCCGATCGATTTCATTCGCGACCATCCTTTGGAGAGTCCAAAGGTTTCGGTCGCGAATGCCATGCTGCTCAAGCGCCAGCACCGTGTTTCGAAGGTACTCGGCACAAGAGCCTCCATACCCGCAGGCGCGAGCTATTGTTGCGGCAGCCGTGTCCAGAGGGAGGCTTCGCCGTATCGACGGTCCGCTTGGCCCCGCCCAGAACACCAGCGCAGGTGTCTTCCCATTCTGCGTTTCAACGGTAATCCAGCGCCACTGACCTTCGTGCTCCACGAACGGCGTCTCGCGACGGACGAGCCCATCAACAACATCTTCGGCCCTTGATCTGTCAGCTTCCAGCGCAATCCCGTTACAGCGCCCACCGGACATCAGCGCCATCATCAAGCCGGGCTCGTCCGGAGTGCCTCGAAATCCGCGGATCTCGATGCAAAACTGCCGGTGCCAACCCGGCGCCACAGCACGGTGGCGGGCCACGGGATCGAACGTAGGTTTCCAGATGAGCGAGCCATAGGCAAAGACGAGGAACGGCCCCGCCGACCGTTTTGCGAGAATGCGTTCGACACGCGCGCCGAAGATCTTGTCGTCAGCGCGGGTCAGGGTCGTTTGAAATTGGGTTTCGGATATGGACCGGGTAGCTCTTGCCACATGGTCTTCCGACAAATTTAGCCGCCGCATCTTAGAATGATCTATTCGTCCGCAGGGTCCGTCAAGGCGTTCTCGCTACGATGCTGAACCGAGAAGTCCCCGCCGCGGAACTGGTTTCAAGATTGGCGGAAGAAACAGTTGCGGTGTTCGCCAGACCTGGTCCACAACGCTTGGGGGAACAGACATAGGTTTACGCCCTTCGTGAGATCCAGTGATAATCCGCAGGAACTTGCCAATGACGCGCCGATGCCAGCATCTTGCAGGCTCCGCCATGTGCGACATCGTGAGGCCGTGACGTTCACGAGAGCCGCTCCATATCTATCAGCATGGACAAGTTCACCATCTGGTTTTACGGTTCGTGCATGCTCTGCCGTCGCGAGATCATGCTGATCCTGCGCGTTCTACCCAAGCCGCAGCAACTGGCCTATTCGCTGGAGCTTGCATGATGCGCAGGGGCGACGCGGTCGGGCCCGGTCAGGAAAGCGTGTGGTCCTTTCCACGCCCTGCCATTGCCGAGCCAAGCCCCTGCCATATTGTAATCGAGCATGGCGGACAAACGATTGCCGAGACCCGGTCGGCCGTGCGCACGCTCGAGACCAGTCACCCGCCATCCTACTACATACCGCCGGCTGACATCGCTCCGGGAGTTCTGCGCAGGGCAGCTGGGACTTCGTTCTGTGAGTGGAAGGGAGCCGCCGCATATTGGGATGTGGTCGTGCGAAACACGGTGCTGCCACGGGTTGGCTGGAGCTACCCCAACCCGACTGCAGACTTTACCTTGCTGCGCGATCATGTTGCCTTCTATGCCGGGCCGTTCGACCGGTGCACAGTGGACGGCGAAAGGGTCACGCCCCAGCCAGGCAGCTTTTATGGTGGATGGATCACCAGCCGGATCGTCGGCCCGTTCAAGGGCGGGCCGGGGACCATGGGCTGGTGACCCGGATGGAAGCCGACCCGCTCCGCCGGTCTTCGCATAAACTACCGGCTGACTGGGCGCCGCGCCTTGGGCGATTCTTCAATCTGGATCATCTGGCGTGACCAAGGCTCAGCGTTTTGAACGCGCGGTCGTCGTCGGTGCATCAGGCGGTATTGGAGGATCACTTGCGATTGCATTGGCCGGCCACGGCGCGCTGGTCCATGCCTTGTCGCGGCGCGGCGTTGCGAAGGATGCGCGCCTCAAGGCCGGGATCATCGACATAGAGGACGAGACCAGCATCGCAGATGCCGCTTCAGCCCTGCGCGCCGAGGGGCCGCTCGATCTTGTGGTCGTCGCAACCGGCCTCCTTCACTCCAAAGGGGTCGCGCCCGAGAAGAGCTATCGCCAGATCTCCGGCCCGTCGTTCGAGCGGTATTTCGCAGTCAACGCGACCGGGCCGGCGCTGGTCGCCAAGCACTTTCTCCCGCTTCTTCGCAAGGACGGGCCGGCGGTGTTTGCCGCCCTTTCCGCCAGGGTCGGGAGCATCGGGGACAATCGGCTGGGCGGTTGGTACGGCTATCGGGCCTCAAAGGCGGCGCTCAACATGATCGTGAAGACGCTTGCCGTCGAACTGGCGCGTACTCACCCGCAGGCCGCTTGCATCGCGCTGCATCCTGGCACGGTAGCAACGGACCTCAGCCAGCCTTTCCTCCAAGGCGTACCGGCTGACAAACGCTTCTCCCCTGACATTGCAGCCAGACACCTGCTCGATGTGATCGCTGGCCTAAGCGTGGAAAAAAGCGGCAGTATCCAGGCCTGGGATGGAACTGAGATCACGCCCTAAGGCTTGTGACAAGTCGGCAGGCACCTGGCGGGAAACTGTCGGTGCGCGACACGGACCGCGATGTCGCTTGCGGCTTTGCCGGTTCCCCTGGCCAGCTCATGAGCGTTGAGCCAAGGCTTGTCGAGTGGCATAAGATCAGCAGCGGCAACGGATGGAGACGGACAATGATTTCCCGACGCTCTCGTCGACCGGTTGAAGCGGTAATCAATGGTTTACTGGTAGAGCATGGCGGGACTGACAGGCCGGGCGCAGACATGGCTTTCCAATGCTGAATATGACGAACATGGATTGGTGAGCGGAACACTAAATGGATCGACGCTGCAACTCAGGGTGAACTGGGATGGCGGAGCGGTTGGGATGTACAAAGGCACAATTGACGAAAATGGCGTGATCACAGGGACCACCGGGGACAAAGCGAAGCCGAATATCCAGATTCGGTGGGTTTCTACCGATCGTTCTCGATCGACTTGTTCGCCTATGCCAAAGCACCAGACGTTAAACCGCCGGATGCCGTTTCAGAGACGTCTAAGCGTGGGGTCGACCTCACTGACGGCGTGCTGCTTCCAGGCAGCAAGCGTTCTCCGGAACCAGCGCCCCGGCCAACGCAATTTCCAACTGCGAACCAGGACACCGACATCTACTCCGGTCCGGACGGCCGTTTTGATCGGCTTGGAGTGTTGGATAAGGGGGAAAACGTACAAATCCTGGCCAAGCAGAATGGCTGGACGCAAATCAAATACTATTATCCACCGACGAACAATTCAGTCTGGGTGTGGGGTGAACACCTCACCTGATCTAGGCCCTGTCGACAAAAGGCGCGCGGGGTACGCGACACCACTATTCGCCCCAGCCTGAGATTATTGCTTCTGCCTCAAACTCGACGAGCCATTCAGGGTTCACAAATCTGTCGATGGCCATGATTGTGTCTACTGGCCGAACATCCTTGAAATATTCCTTCCGAACGTCGATTGCGGCTTTCCAATTGTCTATGTCCGTGAGTATCACCCGCGTCCGCACGACATCATGAAGGCCGGAGCCGGCCTGTTCGAGTGCGGCCTTGATGATTTCAATGCATTGACGGGTTTGGGCCGCAACATCGCCAATACCAACGGTCTTGCCGTCCGGCCCGACTGGTGCCGTTCCGCCGATTGAGATGAAAGGACCCACCCTAACCGCACGGCTAAAGCCGACAACTGCCTCCATTGGATTTCCATTGGAGATCAACTCTCTATCGAACTTCATGATGTGCTCCCTCACACGACTTTCCAGGCGGATGGTAGTTCAACGATGACAAATCAGCCATCGTCAGATTCAAGAATGCTTTTTGCGGGAGGCGCGCGTCCACAAGCGCGACGACGGGATACAGATCGCCGAACTTGTCGCCATCTGCGCGAGTCTTCCCCGGAAGCAGATAGAGCGTGCGATCGCGAATGGTCACGGGCATCGGCTCCTTGGGGACGCCCATGCCCGCTATCCCGCACTTCACCCATTGCCCCGGCTTTTGCCATGGCGGCACGTCCTCGGTAGCCACTGCTGCTCCGCGTCCATTGAGCAACAAGGGTAACGCCTTTCCATACGGAAGGCACCACCTCGAAATGCACGTCCCCGCGACCGGCTAAGTTTGACCCTTGAATGGCGGCGCGACCTTCGCTGCTTCCCTGGAACGGAAGATTGTGCCCCGCCGTTTCAGCGGAGTTTTGTGTACGATTGGGGGAATTATTGGGGGATAAGAATCCAAAAAAAAACAAATAACAAACTAAATCATACATTTAGATCGTACTGGCGGAGGGGCGCGACCAGGATTCAACGTTCTCCGCCGCAAGTATATAATATGAAGTCATTTTTTGCTGGCGCTGTGGTGGCTTCGCCGGCCGAACACCGGGCGTCAGGTCCTGAGGCCGGCATACGTGATCCGTCGCAGGACCCATTCGAAGGGTCCGAGCTTGAAATGACGCCGCCAGATGAGCAGCAGCCCGATGAGCCCGCCCGTGACGGCGAGCGCGACGAGAACGGCTGTCAGCCGATCCACGGCGCTCCACAGCCCAAGCCCGTAGCCCGAGAAGATCGTCGACAGGATGATCGACTGGCCGAGATAGATGCTCAGGCTCGAACCGCCGGCTGCCAGCGCCTGCGCCATGATCGGCCCCGGCGGGCGTGAGACTGCCGCGATCAGCCCGAGATAACCGAGCGTCGCAACCGGCGCAGAGACGACGGTCAGGACGACCCCGGGCACCGGCGGCCCCCATTGCCAGATCGCGGCCCCCAGGAGTCCAAGCGCAACCCCCGGCCCGAGACACCAGCGCCGCGAGCGCCGCCAGAGCGGGTGCACCGCATCGTCGATCATGCCGGACTTCACTGCCGCAAGGCCGAGGCAGAACCAGCCGAGCGCCGCGGTGCCCTGGATCACGAGGAAGGACGGCATGATGAAGGCGAAGCCGATGCTGCGGAACAGGACGGCCTCCAAGAACCCGCCATTCGTCAGGATCGCGCGCTCCATCGCGACGATGTCCGGCGGCGTCTCCGGCGCGGCGAGCAGGAGTGGCGGCGCGATGAGGGCCTGAACCACAAGCAGCGCCGCGCCGACCCGCACCAGACGCTGCACCGGCCAGTCGCGAAACAGATAGAGGATCGATCCTGTGACGGCGTAGATCGTCAGGATATCGCCGGGGAAGAACAGGCAGCCATGGGCAATCCCGAGGACCAAGAGCCCGATCATCCGGTTGCGGTAGACGCGCCCGAAGGGCAGTCCGCGCCGCGCCGCCGAGCGCATCAGGAACCCCAGCCCGACGCCGAACATGAAGGAGAACAGACCGTAGGTCTTGAGCAGCGCCAGCCCGTTCACGAGCCACAGGGTGATGGCATCGCGGGTCGTTTCGGCAACCGGGTCGGCGAATCCGTGCAGCGCCGAGAACGCGATGTACTGGACGTTGACGACGACGATGCCGAATAGCGCCGCGAGGCGCAGGTAATCCGGCATGAGGGCACGCGGCGACGCGGTCACGGTCGCGTGAACACCGACAGCGCCAGCGTCAGCATTTCGCGGATGCGGGCCTTGTCTTCGCCCGAGGCGCGCTGGGTGATTGCCAGCGCGATCTGCTCGCCGAGGTACTTCGCCCCGGCCTCGAGCGACAGTCCGTCGGGCCACTCCCCGGCATCGCGGGCAGCTTGCAGGAACGCCACATATGCCGCCTGCGCGGCTGCGTCGATCTCCTCCACCCGCGCCCGCGTTTCCGGCTCCAGCCGGTGCTTGCCCGCGCGCATCTTGTAGAACAGGCAGCCGGTTTCCATGCGCGGGTCCGCGCTCGCGAAGTCGATCAGGGCGTCGAGCGTTGCCTGCAAGCCCTTTCCGCTGTGCAGGATCGCGAACACGGCCGAGAGGACCCGCTCGGCGTAGCTGTCGAGCACCGCGCGCGTCAGCCCGTCCTCGCTTCCGAACTCTCGGTAGAGCGAGGGCTTGGATATGCCCGCCATCTGACAGATCGCGTTGACCGACACGTCGGCGGGGTCGCTCTGCCAATAGGCGGTCATGGCGACGTCCAGCACCTTTTCGGCGTTCATCGTTCGCGGGCGACCAGGCGCGGGTTTCGGTTCGTCATCGTTCATTTGTTACCAGTCGGTATTTATTTCTTGACGGAGGGTCCTCGATATTCGTACCAGTCGGTAACACCACATGCAAGCAGGAGAACGAGCCATGACAGGCACCAGAAGCAAGCGCCCCACGCGCACGGTCGTCGGCATCACTTGGGGCGTGGATGAGTTGAACGCCTTCACCCAGCCGCGCCAGGACGCGCTTTTGAAAGAAATGCAACTCGACACCGTGCTGGGCGGCGCCGACGCCTGACCACCCCAACATCCATCCCCCGTGAAAGGAACCACCCCAATGAAAAAGACCCTTAAAGCTGCCGCAGCCGCCACTTTGCTCGCCACCGGTGCCCTTGCCGATGACGCAACGTCCATTAAGCCGATTGTCGGCGCGTTTCTGGGCGCCGTCCTGGCAGGTGACGTCGAAACGATGCGGGAATTGGCCAACGCGGATTACATCCAGCACAACCCCTTCATTCCGACCGGGCTGGAGCCGTTCATCGAGATGCTGCCGGTGCTGCAAAAGGCGGGCACCACCGCCGAGAACATCCGCATGTTCGAAGACGGCAACTATGTCTTCATGCACAACATCTGGCGCAATGCCGCGCCGTTCGGAGCCGATGAGATGGTGTCCTTCGACATCATCCGCGTGGACGAGCACGGGAAGGTCGCCGAACACTGGGATGCGATGACGCCCTTGGTCACGGAAACCGCCAGCGGCAGAACACAGACCGACGGCCCGACCGAGGTCACCGATCTGGACCGGACCGAGGCGAACAAGGCCCTGGCCGTGGCGCTGATCGAGGATGTGCTGATGGGTCGGGACCCGGCACGCATCACCGACTACATCAGCGCCGAAAGCTACGCCCAGCACAACCCGATGATCGCGGACGGGCTTGACGGGATCATCGCGGCCGTCGAGACGCTGACAGCGCAAGGCAACATGTTCGTCTATACCGAGATCCACGCGGTGCTGGGCGAAGGCAATTTCGTTCTGACGGTGAGCGAGGGCGAATGGAACGGCCAGACGCACGCCTTCTATGACTTGTTCCGTATGGATGACGGCATGATCGTCGAGCATTGGGACGTGATCCAGCCCGTCCCGACCGAAGGCCTCGCGAATAATAACGGCATGTTCGGCGGCTTTGATGCTGAGTGAGCGTTCCAGTGTCGGCCGGCACTACTGACCGACCGAACCACAACGCAACAGGCAGGAAGCAACCTTTCTGCCTGTAACCGGTCTGAGACAGACAGAGAATAGAATGAAGTTGGGCGCCAGAACCAACTGCCTTGCTTGCCTAGACGCACTGGGCGCCTAACATGACGGTTGGATCACAGGGACGTTAGGGTGGCGGAGAGGGTGGGATTCGAACCCACGATACGCTTGCGCGTATGCCGCATTTCGAGTGCGGTGCTTTCGACCACTCAGCCACCTCTCCGCGGTCGCTGCATCGCGGCCGGGGCCGCAGGCGCGCGGAACATAGCGATGACATCCCCGCGCCGCAAGCGCATATTCGCGCTGAAAACCGGCTAATTTGGCGGCTTTGCAGGCAGTACGCTTGACTTCGCCGTGCTTCCCGCTGTATTGGCCTGTCATTCGTGGCGCGGACTTTTCGCGCCATTTGTTTTGCGCGTTGATGGCATAGCCCGAAGGGGCTGGCCTGCGGCGACGGAACAGCCGGGAAAATCCCGAACCAGACTGATAAAAAGACGGATCGAGCGCGGGCATGACCCGGGCCGGAATCCGGACCGGACACCGAAAGGAAGAATGATGTTCGCAGTCATCAAGACAGGTGGCAAGCAGTACCGCGTTGCCGCCAATGATGAAATAAAGGTCGAGAAGCTGGCTGGAGAAGCCGGAGACGTGGTCGAGATTGGCCATGTGCTGATGGTTGGCGAAGGCGCCGATGTCGCCATGGGCAGCCCGTTCGTCGAAGGCGCGATGGTGACGGCGGAAGTCGTCGAGCAGGGTCGCAGCAAGAAGACGCTGTCGTTCAAGAAGCGCCGCCGCCAGAACTCGAAGCGCATCAAGGGCCATCGACAGCACCTGACGACGCTGCGCATCGCCGAAATCCTCACCGGCGGCGCCAAGCCCTCGGCGAAGGCTAAGAAGGCAGCGCCAAAGGCCGAGCCGAAGGCGGTGCTGGAAGAGAGCGTTTCAACAGCAGCATCGGTCGAGGCGGTCGCTGAAGCCCCGGTCGCCAAGGAAAAGAAGGCGGCAAAGCCCAAGGCGGCCGCAACCGCGGCACCAGCCGAGGCGGCGGAAAAGAAGCCCGCCAAGCCGAAGGCGACGAAGCCCAAGGCGCCCAAGGGTGAAGCCGATTGATCTGACCGGACACCTGGTCGCAAGCATTGATTTTCCTGCCTGAGGGCAGGCTCGAAGGAGAAGAAAATGGCACACAAGAAAGCTGGCGGTTCCTCGCGCAACGGCCGCGATTCAGAATCGAAGCGTCTCGGCGTCAAGAAGTTCGGCGGCGAAGCCGTGATTGCCGGCAATATCATCATTCGCCAGCGCGGCACCAAGTGGCATCCCGGCGCCAATGTCGGCATCGGCCGCGACCATACGCTTTTTGCCCTGTCCGAAGGCCGCGTCGCGTTCGCCAAGAAAGCCAACGGGCGCACCTATGTGAATGTGATGCCGGCCAACGTGGCTGAAGCAACGAACTGACCGGTAAAGCATTTTGCCGGTGTCCCAGACCCCGGCAAGGTGAAGACCGAAGCCAGATACCGGCCAAACCGGAGCATCAAGGGGAGATGGGACACCATCTCCCCTTTTTCATTCCGGATGGCGACCATGATATCGCAGACCACCACGACCGCACATGCCCAGCCCGCAACCCCCGCGGCGGCGATCAAGGCGTTGAAGCTTGGCTGCCCGGTGATCGAGACCGGCAGGCTTTTGCTGCGCCCCCTGCATGCGGACGACATCGAGGACATGGCGCGGCTCGCCAACAATTACGAAGTCGCTCGCATGCTTGCCTCCATGCCGCATCCCTATTTCTCGGCGGATGCGCGCGAATTCCTTGAGCGTCTCGCCGCAGGCGTTGCCAAGGCGGACAAGGCCGACTGCGTTTACGCCATCACCCGCGCCGACACCGGCGCGTTCATGGGTGTTTGCGGCCTGCACGAGGACATCGCAAGGTTCGAGTTGCCCTTCATCGGCTATTGGCTTGGCGAACCCTATTGGGGGGCCGGATATGCCACGCGAAGCGGCGCGGGCAATGGTTTCGCTCTTCTTCAAGGTTACCGCTGGGGAAACGCTGATGGTCTCGTGCCGCACCGAGAATGTCCGCTCGCGCGCGATCATCGTCAAATGCGGCGGGCGCTACTGGAAGACGGGCAACCATTACAACGCGGCGCTCGGCGAGATGCAGAAGGTCGACCATTTCCGCATCACGCGCGAGAGCTGGATGGAGGCGGCATGTCAATGATCCTGACAACCGGTTGCAGGGCGGGGCAAGCGCCGATGCTCTCGCGATCAAGATTGCGAAAGCGGCACAGGGATGTCCGTACTGCCCATGGTGTTGGCAATGCCGGCCTGATGCCGCTTTTTGCCTGTGAAGCCGCGCGCCCGGACGCCAACGCGCTCCCGGCCGTTCACCGGCGCAGCTTTCGCCTCTACCGGGGTATCGCGCTTTGCGCCGGATTCCTGTAGGAGAACACAAACTTACGAGATTGCCGAAACCATGAAGTTCCTCGACGAAGCAAAGATCCATGTACGCTCGGGCGACGGCGGCGCCGGCGCCGTGTCGTTCCGTCGCGAGAAATTCATCGAGTTCGGCGGTCCCGACGGCGGCGACGGCGGGCGCGGCGGCGATGTGTGGATCGAGGTCGTTCCCGGCCTCAACACGCTGATCGACTACCGCTACCAGCAGCACTTCAAGGCCAAGACCGGCACGCATGGCATGGGCCGCAACCGCACCGGCGCCAAGGGCGCGGACGTCACGCTGAAAGTGCCGGAAGGCACCCAGATCTTCGAGGAGGACGGCGAAACGCTGATCGCCGACCTCACGCGGATCGGCCAGCGCTTCCTGCTGGCCAAGGGCGGCAATGGCGGTTTCGGCAACGCCTATTTCAAGGGACCGGTGAACCAGGCGCCAAGGCACGCCAATCCGGGCCTCGAGGGCATCGAGCGCACCATCTGGCTGCGTCTGAAGCTGATCGCCGATGCAGGGCTTGTCGGCCTGCCCAACGCCGGCAAGTCGACATTCCTTGCCAGCGTCTCGGCCGCGAAGCCGAAAATCGCGGATTATCCGTTCACGACGCTGCACGCCCAATCTTGGCGTTGCTGCAGTCGACAGCCGCGAGTTCGTCATTGCCGACATTCCCGGCCTCATCGAAGGCGCGCATGAAGGCGTCGGCATTGGCGACCGGTTCCTCGGCCATGTCGAGCGCACCCGTGTCTGCTGCATCTCGTCTCGGCGACGGAGGAAGACGTCGCGCAAGCCTATCGCGTCGTGCGCGGCGAACTTGGTGGCCTATGGCGGCGGCCTTGCGGACAAGCCGGAGATCGTCGCCCTGTCGAAGATCGACACGCTGGCGCGAGGACGACCGCAAGAAAAAGCTGAAGGCAGTTGCAGAAGGCTTGCGGCAGCACGCCCATGGCACTTTCGGCCGTCAGCCGCGAGGGGATCGAGGCGGCGCTACGGGCGCTCGTGCAAGACCATCGACGCCGACAAGGCGCAGGAGGCGGAACCCGTCGCAGACCAGAGGTGGAAGCCGCTGTGACCGCACTTTCGCCCTACCGTCGCATTGTCATCAAGATCGGCTCGGCCCTGCTGGTCGACCGCGATGCCGGCCTGCAAGGCGCAATGGCTTGCGTCGGTCGCCGCCGACATCGATGGCCTGCGCAAGCGCGGCAAGGAAGTGCTGGTCGTCACCTCCGGCGCCATCGCGCTCGGCCGCAGCCTTTTGCGGCTGCCGTCCGGCCCGCTGAAGCTGGAGGAAAGCCAGGCCGCCGCCGCTTGCGGACAGATTTCGCTGGCGCGCGCATGGGAACAGGCGCTGGGCGAACACGGCATCACGGCGGGCCAGATCCTCGTGACGCTGGGCGACACCGAGGAGCGGCGGCGCTATCTCAACGCGCGCGCCACCATCGCCACGCTGCTGAAGCTGGGCGCCGTGCCGGTCATCAACGAGAACGACACCATCGCCACCACCGAGATCCGCTACGGCGACAATGACCGCCTCGCCGCGCGCGTCGCGACCATGGCGGGCGCGGACCTGCTGATCCTGCTGTCCGACATTGACGGGCTCTACACCGCGCCGCCGCAGCAGCGATCCCGATGCGAAGTTTGTCGAACATGTCGCGGCGATCACGCCGCAGATCGAGGCCATGGCCGGGTCGGCGGGCACCGAGCTTTCGCGCGGCGGCATGGTGACCAAGATCGAGGCCGGGCGCATCGCCACGGCCGGCGGCACCGCCATGGTGATTACCACCGGCAAGCGGCTCAACCCGGTTGCGGCGCTGGGAGCAGGTGCACGCGCAACGCTGGTTCGCGGCGTCCGGCAATCCCGTGACCGCCCGCAAGAAATGGATTTCGGGCCAGCTTCAATCCGCCGGTTCGGTGAGCGTCGACGAGGGCGCGCTGAAGGCTCTTTTCAACGGCAAGAGCCTGCTCCCGGCCGGCGTACGCCGGGTCGACGGGCGGTTCTCGCGCGGCGACATCGTGATCGTGCGCGGCCCCGACGGCATGGAGGCTGCGCGCGGCATCATCGCCTATGACTTCGAGGACGCTGCCCGCATTGCCGGTTGCAAGTCCGGCAGGATCACGGAAATACTGGGCCATGCCGGCCGCAGCGAAATGATCCACCGCGACGACCTGGTCGTCAGCCCCGGCTTTGCCGGGACGGCCCGCGAGAAGGCGGAGGCGGCACAGGACGATGTCTGAGAACAGGAATCCTCAAGGCGCCGAAGATGTCGCGGCCCTGATGGGCGGCATCGGCGAGCGCGCAAAAAAGGCGGCGCGCGCAGCGGCGCTGGCAAGCGCCGAGCGCAAGCACGCGGCGCTCGTCGGGGCGGCGCAGGCCATTGAAAATTCAACCGGGAAGATCCTCGTCGGCGAACGCGTTCGACGTGGCGGGGGCAGAGGCAGCGGGTATTTCCGGCGCCATGCTGGACCGGCTCACGCTCGACGAATGCGCGTCCGCGCAATGGCCGACGGCCTTCGGGCAATCGCCGAACTGCGCGATCCGGTGGGCGAAGTGATTGCGCAGTGGGATCGTCCGAACGGACTTCACATCGAGCGCGTCCGCACGCCGCTCGGCGTCATCGGCGTGATCTTCGAAAGCCGGCCCAATGTGACTGCCGATGCAGGCGGGCTTTGCCTCAAGGCGGGCAATGCCGTGATCCTGCGCGGCGGCTCCGACGCCATGCAGTCCTCGCGCGCGATCCATGCCTGCCTGGCGGAAGGATTGCGTAGCGCCGGCCTTCCGCAAGACATCATCCAGCTGGTTCCGACCACCGACCGGGCTGCCGTTGGCGAGATGCTTTCGGGCCTTGGCGGCACTATCGACGTGATCGTGCCGCGCGGCGGCAAGAGCCTCGTTGCGCGCGTGCAGGCCGAGGCGCGCGTGCCCGTATTCGCGCATCTCGAAGGCATCTGCCACGTCTATGTCGACAAGGATGCCGACCTTGAGATGGCCGCGCAAGATCGTCGTGAACGCCAAGATGCGCCGCACCGGCATATGCGGTGCCGCCGAGTGCCTTGCTGATCGACTGGCGCTTCTACACGCAGCACGGCGCGCCGATGATCGCAGACCTCATCGCGGCGGGCTGCGAAGTGCGTGCAGAGGGCGAACTGCGCAAGGTGGCCGGGACCGTGCCTGCCACGCCTGAGGATTTCGGCAGGGAGTTTCTCGACGCGATCATTGCGGCAAGACTGGTCGACGGCGTCGGCGAGGCGATCGAACACATCGGCGGCTATTCGTCGCACCACACCGAGGCGGTCATCACCGAGAATCCGGCGGTCGCGGAGCGCTTCTTCAACGAGGTCGATTCGGCCATCCTCCTGCACAATGCCTCGACCCAGTTCGCCGATGGCGGCGAATTCGGCATGGGTGCGGAGATCGGCATCGCGACCGGCAAGATGCATGCGCGCGGGCCGGTCGGCGTCGAACAACTGACCTCCTTCAATTACCGTGTTCGCGGTAGCGGGCAGACGCGCCCCTGAGGGGCATGAGGGGGGAGCGTGGACATACGCGATGCAACGCCCGCGCTGCGGCGGGCTCTCGAAATTCCCTACGCCGAACCCGGCATGCGGATCGGACTGCTGGGCGGGTCCTTCAACCCGCCGCATGAGGGACATCTGGCGATCACGCTTCTGGCGCTGAAGCGCGCCGGCCTCGACCGGCGTCTGGTGGCTGGTTACGCCGGGCAATCCGCTCAAGGACCATGACGAACTCGAGAGCCTGGAGCGCCGGATCGAGCTTTGCCGCCAGATGACGGAAGGGCACCCGCATATCGACATCACCGCCTTCGAGGCGCGCCACAAGGTGCGCTATACCGAGGATACGCTGTCGCTGCTCACCAAGATCCGCCCCCGCCTCGACTTCGTCTGGATGATGGGCGCCGACAATCTGGCGGGATTTCATCGCTGGCAGAACTGGCGCCGCATCGCCGCCATGATGCCGATCCTGGTCATCGACCGCCCGGGATCGACGCTTTCCTACCGATCCGCCCCTGCAGCAATCGCCTTGGCGCGCTACCGCATCGACGAGGCGGATGCCGGGTTGATTGCAAGGTATCGCCCGCCCGCATGGACATTCCTGCACGGCCCGCGATCGCCGCTGTCATCATCGGCCATCCGCGCAGCGCGAAAATCGTCCGCGGGCAAGCCAATTTGACGGAACATATGGCGTCATTTTCCCGTTAGCTTGCGCGGGTACTGTTGCAAAAGCGGATTTCGGTATACATCTTCGGGGTTCGCACACGCGGCACAGCCGCTAGATAAGCTCCCAACGTGCCGATGGCACAAGGAAAGAGGACTTACGCTGACTACTGCCATGCAGACGAGGGGCGCCGCACAAGGCGCTGCCAACCGGGCGGCACAGACTGCGATTGAAGCGGTCGACGCCTCCCTGAACGCGGTGATCGCCAGCCTTGACGATTCCAAGGCCGAAAACGTCATCACCATCGACATCCACGGAAAATCCGCACTCGGCGATTACATGGTCATTGCTTCCGGAAGGTCGCACCGCCATGTCGGCGCCATTGCGGATCATCTTGCTTCGCGATCTCAAGGACAAGGGCTTCGGCGCTCCGCGCATCGAGGGCCTGCCGGGTTGCGACTGGGTGCTGATCGACACCGGCGACATCATCATTCACCTTTTCCGTCCCGAAGTTCGCGAGTTCTACGGGATCGAGAAGATGTGGCAGGTGCCGGAGCTTCAGGAAATCCATTGATTTCCTGAAGGCAGGGCAATGCGCCTCCAGATCGTTGCCGTCGGGCGGATGAAGTCCGGGCCCGAAACGGAACTTTTCGCCAGATATGAAGACCGGGCGTCGAAGGCCGGCCGGCAATTGGGCTTGAGCGCCGTCTCGCGCCGAGAATTTGCCGAATCGCGCTTGCCGCGGGCGCAGGCACGGCGCGACGAGGAAGCCTCGGCGCTGCTGGTGCGCGCTAAGCCCGGGCGCGGTCGCCATTGCACTCGACGAACGAGGCGAGGACATCGACAGCGCCTGCTTTTGCCGCCTTGCTGCGGTCCCATCTCGATGGCGGCACAAGCGAACTCGCCTTCCTGATTGGCGGACCGGACGGGCATGGCGAGGCAGCGCTCAAGGTTGCGCGCAAGACGATCCGCTTCGGGCGGCTTACCTGGCCGCACCAGATCGTGCGCATCCTGCTTGCCGAGCAAATCTACCGCGCCATCACGATCCTGACCGGGCACCCCTACCATCGCGAGTGAGGTGGCCCGGGCCGATCATGGACGCATTGTAATTTTACCGCCATCAACGGAACACTTTCCCGGCGCAAAGGCGCGATGGTTGAGAGATTGTTAACGGGCGCGAAATAGCGTGTCGCGACCGCATTGATGGGCGAAGGCTTGGCCAAAGTGACATCCGCAGGGCGCAAGGCATGGTTGCTGGCACGCGTCGCCGCCGCCGCGCTTTGCGCGTTGGCTGGCGGCATGTCCTTGGCTCATGCGCTGGATCTGGATTCGCGCCGCGCCGACACGGTCCGCGAACTGGAAGAAATCCGCCAGCAGATCGCGCTTGGCGACAAGCGCCGGGCGGAACTATCCGACCGAGATCGGCCGCCTCGAGAAAGATCGCGCCTCGATCAACAAGGCACTGATCGATGCCGCCGCCCGCAGCCGCTCCCTTCAGGCCGACATCGAGGCTTCCGGCAAGCGGTCTGGACGAGTTGAACGGCGAGCAGGCGGGCATCCGCGCCTCGCTTGCGAGCCGCAGGGCAGTCCTTGCCGAAGTGCTGGGCAGCCTCTTGCGCATGGGCGCGCACCCGCCGCCGGCAATTCTCGTAAAGCCGCAGGACGCCCTGTCGGCGGTGCGGTCCGCCATCGCGCTTGGCGCCGTCGTGCCCGAGATGCGCGCGGAAACCGAAGTGCTGGCCACCGAACTTGCGGAACTCGCCCGCATCGGGAAGGACATCGACATCGAGCGCTCCTCCCTCAGCGTCGCGCTGGCGCGGCAGGCCGAGGACGAGGAACGCATGGCGCTGATCCTCGAGGAAAAGAAGAAGCTGACGAACGAGGCGCGGCAGGAACTTGCCCAGCAGGGCAGCAAGGCTGCGGAACTTGCGGCCCGCGAAACCGACCTTTCCAAACTCATCGGCAGGATCGAGAACGAGATTACGGCCGTGCGCGAAGCAGCGCTTGCGGCAAAGAAGGCCGAGGACGAACGCGCCGCGCGCGAACAGGAAATGCTGAAGAACGCGCGCGCGGTTCCGCCTGCCGATTTCTCCGACACCGGGCGCATTGCACCGGCCATGGCGTTCGAGAAGGCCGTCGGCCTGCTGCCGAAGCCGGTGGAGGGCGTGGAAGTCAATGCCTTCGGAAAGGTCGATGCCCTTGGCAAGCCTTCGCCCGGGCGTTTCGATCGCAACCAGCGCCAATGCCCGCGTCGCATCTCCGGCCGATGGCTGGGTTGCCTATGCCGGTCCGTTCCGTTCTTACGGACAACTATTGATCCTGAACGCCGGCAACGGCTATCATGTGGTATTGGCTGGAATGGAACGCATTGATGTCCAGTTGGGCCAGTTCGTGCTCGCAGGCGAACCGGTTGCCGCAATGGGTTCACGAAGAATTGCCAGCGTGGAGGCGATAGGCGTGGAATCATTGCGTCCCGTGCTCTATGTGGAATTTCGCAAGGATGGCAAGTCAATCGATCCGTCCCCTTGGTGGGCGGACACTACCTTGAAGAGAGTCGCCGATGATTCGTAAGTTCTCACTCCTCCTCGCCGGCGCGCTGTTGGGCGCGACCTCTGTCATCGCCGTCACTTCGGGGCTCGGCTATCCGGGCGCGGCCATTGCCGCCGGTACCTCGACCTATCAGCAACTCGGCATTTTCGGCGACATCTTCGAGCGCGTGCGCTCGCAATATGTGACCGAGCCCGAGGACGAGAAGCTGATCGAAAATGCCATCAACGGCATGCTTTCGGCGCTCGATCCGCACTCGTCCTACCTCAATCCCAAGGATTTCTCCGACATGCGCGTCCAGACGCGCGGCGAGTTCGGCGGCCTTGGCATCGAGGTGACGATGGAAGACGAACTGGTGAAGGTCGTCTCGCCGATCGACGACACGCCTGCCTCCAAGGCCGGCGTTCTTGCCGGCGACAAGATCTCTAAGATCGACGGCGAGAACGTTCGCGGCCTGTCCCTGCAGGACGCCGTCGAAAAGATGCGCGGCCCGGTCAACACGCCGATCGTGCTGACCATCATCCGCGAAGGCGCCGACAAGCCGATCGACATCACGCTGATCCGCGACGTCATCCAGGTGAAGGCGGTGAAGTACCGCGTCGAGGGCGACGATGTCGGCTATCTGAAGGTGACGAGCTTCACCGAGCAGACCTACGAAAACCTCGAGGACGCGATCAAGAAGATCGAGACACAGCTTGGCGACAAGGCAAAGGGCTATGTCCTTGACCTGCGCCTCAATCCGGGCGGCCTGCTCGACCAGGCGGTCAATGTGTCCGACACCTTCCTCGATCGCGGCGAGATCGTATCGACACGCGGCCGCAACGACGACGAGACCCGGCGCTACTCTGCCCGCGCAGGCGACCTCATCGGCGGCAAGCCGCTGATCGTGCTCATCAATGGCGGATCGGCCAGCGCCTCGGAAATCGTTGCCGGTGCGCTGCAGGATCACAAGCGCGCCACCGTGCTTGGCACACGTTCCTTCGGCAAGGGTTCGGTCCAGACGATCATCCCGCTCGGCTCGAACGGCGCGCTGCGCCTGACGACCGCGCTGTACTACACGCCGTCGGGACGCTCCATCCAGGCCAAGGGTATCGAGCCCGACATCAAGGTGGAGCAGCCGTTGCCGCCCGAACTGCAGGGCAAGATCGAAACCCGCGGCGAGTCGGAGCTTCGCGGCCACATCACCGGCGCGGAGGAAGACAAGGAAGGCTCGGGATCGACGGCCTATGTGCCGCCGGAGGCCAAGGACGACCTGCAGCTCAAGGAAGCGCTCGACCTGATCCGCAAGGTGAAGGTGAGCGAGGCGTTCCCGCCAAATCCGGGCAAGGCGGTGCCCAACTGACCGGCCGGCCCTGCGGATTGCATCCGTAAAGCCGTTCGATGAACGAATCAGATATGGATCCTGCCGGGAGGAGCTTGCTTCTCCCGGTTTTGATTCCTGAGGCGGCCATAGTGGCGACATGAACGATGAATTGAGAAAACCGCTCGGCTTGAAGCCGCAGAAGCCGTCCGGACGGCCGAAACTGGCTTTGGCGGTGCTCTCTGGTTCTTGTCTTTGCCGCAGGTGGATTGCTTGCTTCGGGCGCCCTGTTTCCAAGGCCTCCGGCAGTCACCGCCCAAGCGCCGGCAAGCCGCCGCGCAACCGGAGAAGCCGGCAGCAGAGCACCGCCTGCAAGCCAAGGCGGAGCACCGCTACGAAGCCGAAGCCGCCGAAGACCCGGCAGGGCCTGCCCTTTCGGAGCCCGAACCGCAGGGTGAATTGACCGAACTGCAGCCGGCGGAGCCGGTGCGCCAGGAAAAGGCGCTCGCCCACCTTCCTGATCCCGAGCTGACCGAGCGCGCCGAGGACGGACCTCTCCCCAAGCGTGGCTCGGACGGGCGGCGTCCCATGGATGTCTATTCCCGCCCGCCCGCCACGGAAGGAAATTTCGGCGTCGCGCGCGTCGTGCTCATCGTCGGCGGCATGGGCATTTCGCAGTCGGGTTCCAGCCAGGCGCTGAAACAACTCCCGCCTTCGGTCACGCTCGCTTTCGCGCCCTATGGAAATTCACCTGCTGCGATGGATGCAGGACGCGCGCCGCAAGGGCCATGAACTGCTGCTGCAGGTTCCCATGGAGCCGTTCGGCTATCCGGAGAACACGCCCGGGACCGCACACCTTGAACACGGCGGCTGACGGCGCAGCGAATGTCGCCGACCTTCACTGGTCGATGAGCCGGATCACCAATTATGTCGGCATCATCAATTTTCTCGGGGGCAAGTTTGTCACGGACCCGCAGGCGCTGAAACCCGTTTTCGACGATATCGCCTCGCGCGGTCTGCTCTTCGTGGATGACGGCTCGGTTCGCAATTCGGTGACGCGCGACGTGGCAACGCAAGCCTTGCTGCCGCATGCCCGCGCCACGATCCAGATCGATACCGTGCGCACACGTGCGGACATTGCCCGGCAGTTGAACCTTCTGGCGGAAGAGGCCAAGCGCACCGGCATCGCCATCGGCGTTGCCAATGCCTTTCCCGATTCCATCGAGTTGATCGCCAAGTTCGCGGCGGCGGCAAGCGCGAAGGGTATAGAGATCACCCCCGTTTCGGCCATTGTTACGGACCCCGAGAGGAAGCGGCAATGAAGGAACTGCCCTACCGCAGATGCGTCGGCGTGATGGTGCTGAACCGCGAAGGCCTGGTCTTTACCGGCAAGCGCAAGGCAAAGCCGAACGAGGAGGAATCAGGTTCCGGCCACCTTTGGCAGATGCCGCAAGGCGGTATCGACAAGGGCGAGGATCCCGAGCCGGCGGCAAGGCGCGAACTGTTCGAAGAGACCGGAATCAAGTCCGTTTCGCTGCTGGCGGAAACGGCGGGCTGGCTGCGATATGACCTGCCGCCGCAGTTGGTCGGCATTGCATTGAAGGGCAAGTACAGGGGCCAGGAGCAGAAATGGTTCGCCTACCGGTTCGAGGGCGAGGATGGCGAGATCGCGATCGACCCTCCGCCGGACGGTCACAAGGCCGAGTTCGACGCATGGGCATGGCGGCCAATCGAGGAATTGCCCGGCCTGATCGTTCCGTTCAAGCGTCCGGTTTATGAAGCAGTGGTAAGCGAGTTCGCACATCTGGCGGTCTTGGACCGCTGACGGTAAGTTCTGCCGACTTCACGAAAAATGGTGAGCCATGCGCTGCAGGCAATTGACCATCCGCCCCTCCGGCCCCGGCGACGAGACGGCGATAGCCGTCGTCCAGACCGAGGCATTCGGCCGGCCCTACGAGGCCTGGCTTGCGCTGAGCCTGATCGAAGCGCCCGACAGGACCATTTCGCTGGTTGCGCGAATGCGACGGGCGGATCGTCGGACACATATTGCTGTCCGCCATCGAGGCACCGGTGCCCTCGGCCGCGCTCGCGCCGCTGGCCGTCCTGCCGGAATATCGCGAAATGCAGGTAGGCACGAGCCTCGTGCGCGCAGGAATCGCGGCAGCCGCGCAGGCACGGCTTCCAGGCCGTGTTCGTGCTCGGCGACAATCTTTATTACGAGCGGTTCGGCTTTTCGAGCCGCCTCGCCGACCCGTTCGAGGTCGGCTGGCAGGGCCGCAATTTCATGGCGCTGGAACTTGTGGAAGGATGCCTTGCCGGCAAGTCCGGCAAGCTCGCCTATCCCGAAGCCTTCTTCGACAGTCCGGCGCAATGAAAAACCGGGCTCGAAGGCCCGATCTTGCAATTCACGAAACATTCGGTTTTCTAAAGCGCGGCCTGCATCGTCAGCAGGTGATCGAGATATTCCTGCGCCTTGGAGCGGGTCATGTCGTCCTTGGCGTCGCGAACATCCTCGCGGGCCATCTGCACGTTGCGCTCAAGGTCGGCACGATCAAGGTCGGCCACTCGCACCGCCGATTCGGCAAGCAGCGTGCATCCTTCCGGCGTGATGTCGGCAAATCCGCCGAAGACCACGAATTTCTCCGGACCCGCCCTGGCGCATCACCGTCACGACGCCGGGCCGCACGGTGGTCATCGTCGGCGCATGCAGCGCCATCACGGTCATGTCGCCATCGGTTCCCGGAACGACGACCGCTTCGACGTGCTCGGAAAGCAGCAGCCGCTCGGGCGATACCAGGTCGAACTTGAATTCTTGGGCCATTTCGCCTCACCGCATGGAAATGACGGGCGCCAAGCGCCCGCCGTTGTATTCAGGCTCAGGCTGCTTCTGCCGCCAGGCGCTGCGCCTTCTCGACCGCTTCGGCGATGGTGCCGACCATGTAGAAGGCCGCTTCCGGCAGATGATCGTACTGGCCGCTGACCAGATCCCTGAAGCCCTTGATCGTGTCTTCCAGCGCGACGAGCTTGCCCGGCGTGCCGGTAAAGACTTCCGCCACGAAGAACGGCTGCGACAGGAAGCGTTCGATCTTGCGGGCGCGGGCGACGACCAGCTTGTCCTCTTCGGACAGTTCGTCCATGCCCAGGATCGCGATGATGTCCTGCAGGGCCTTGTAGCGCTGCAGCACTTCCTGCACCCGGCGTGCGACCTGGTAGTGTTCTTCGCCAACGACCTGCGGGTCGAGGATGCGCGAGGTCGAATCGAGCGGATCGACGGCCGGATAGATGCCCTTTTCCGCGATCGAGCGCGACAGAACGGTCGTCGCGTCAAGGTGCGCGAAGGTCGATGCCGGCGCCGGGTCGGTCAAGTCGTCGGCAGGAACGTAGACGGCCTGCACCGAGGTGATCGAACCCTTGTTGGTGGTGGTGATGCGCTCCTGCATGGCGCCCATGTCGGTGCCGAGCGTCGGCTGGTAGCCCACCGCCGAAGGAATGCGGCCCAGCAGCGCCGACATTTCCGAGCCGGCCTGCGTGAAGCGGAAGATGTTGTCGACGAAGAACAGAACGTCCTGGCCCTGGTCGCGGAAATGTTCCGCGATGGTGAGGCCGGTCAGGGCGACGCGGGCGCGCGCTCCCGGCGGCTCGTTCATCTGGCCGAACACGAGGGCGCACTTGGAACCTTCGGTCGAGCCGTGCTCGTGCGGGTCCTTGTTGACGCCCAATTCGATCATTTCGTGATAAAGGTCGTTGCCCTCGCGGGTGCGCTCGCCGACGCCGGCGAACACCGAATAACCGCCATGCGCCTTCGCGATGTTGTTGATCAGTTCCTGGATGAGAACCGTCTTGCCGACGCCCGCGCCGCCGAACAGGCCGATCTTGCCGCCGCGCGCGTAAGGCGCGAGCAGGTCGACGACCTTGATGCCGGTGACGAGGATCTGCGCTTCCGTCGACTGCTCGACGAATGACGGGGCGGGCTGGTGGATGGCGCGGCGGGCCGAGGTGCGAACCGGGCCGGCTTCGTCGATCGGCTCGCCGATCACGTTGATGATGCGCCCGAGCGTCTCGTCGCCGACCGGAACCGCGATGGGCTGGCCGGTATCGACCACGTCCTGGCCGCGCACGAGACCTTCGGTCGAGTCCATGGCGATGGTGCGCACGGTGTTTTCACCCAGGTGCTGCGCCACTTCCAGCACGAGGCGCTGGCCGTTGTTGATGGTTTCGAGCGCGTTCAGGATCTGCGGCAGGTCGCCGGCGAACTGCACGTCCACGACCGCGCCGATGACCTGCGTCACCTTGCCCGGTTGCCCTTGCCAGGACAACCTTGGTCGGCGCCTTGAGCCGGCTTGGCGGCGGTCTTGACCGGCGCGGACTTTACCGCAGCCTTGGTGGTTTCAGCCTTCACGGCAGCCGGCTTTGCCGCTGCTTTGGCTGCGGGCTTCGCCACGGCCTTGGCCACGGCCTTGCTGCTGCTGCTGCCTTGGCGGGCTTGGCCGCGGGCTTTGCGGCCTTCGACGCTGCTGCCGGCGTCTTGTTGGTTGGAGCTTTGGCCATCACTGTTCTCCTGGGACCCTTAGAGCGCTTCGGCGCCCGAAATGATTTCGATCAGTTCCTTGGTGATCTGCGCCTGACGCTGGCGGTTGTAGCTGAGCGTCAGCTTGTTGATCATCTCACCGGCATTGCGTGTTGCATTGTCCATCGCGGACATTTTCGCGCCCATCTCGCCGGCGACGTTCTCGAGCAGCGCCCGGAAGATCTGCACCGTGATGTTGCGCGGGATAAGGTCGTCGAGCAGAACCGAGATTTCCGGTTCGTATTCATAGGCCGCCTGGCTTGCCGCCGGCGCATCGCCGCCGGTCGCCGGGATCAGCTGCTGCGCCGTCGGGATCTGCGCGATCACCGAGCGGAAGCGGGCATAGAACAGCGTGCAGATGTCGAACTCGAAATTGTCGAACCGCGTCATGATCCGCCGCGCGATGTCCTGCGCATTCTCGAAGCGGATCTCCTTTACGTCGCGCAGTTCGATGCGCTCGATGATCAGCTTGCCGAATTCGCGGCGCATCTGGTCATTGCCCTTGCGCGCCGACCGTGATGATCTTGACGTCCTTGCCCGCGCCGACGAGCTTGCGCACATGGTCGCGCGCCATGCGCACGATGTTGGTGTTGAAGCCGCCGCAAAGGCCGCGGTCGGAGGTGCACACCACGATGAGGTGCGTGTCGTCTTTCCCGGTGCCCGGTCATCAGGCGCGGGGCTTCCTCGCCGCTGACATTCTGCGCGACATTGGCAAGCACCGCCGCCATGCGCTCGGAATAGGGACGCGCCGCCTCTGCCTTTTCCTGCGCACGCCGAAGCTTCGCCGCGGCGACCATCTGCATCGCCTTGGTGATCTTCTGCGTCGCCTTGACCGAGGCGATGCGGACTTTAAGGTCCTTCAAACTGGGCATGAATACCCCTGGCTATTGCCTGTTGGCGCGGCGATCAGGCGAAATTCTTCGACGAAGGCGTCGAGCGCCTTCTTGAGGCGTTCACGGATGGCGTCCGTGATCTGCTGTTCGGTGCGGATGTCGTCGAGAATGTCCTTGTAGTCGGACCGCAGCGCCGCGAGCAGGCCGCGCTCGAACTCGCCGACCTTGTTGACCGGCAGCTTGTCGAGATATCCGTTCACGCCCGCAAAGATCACGCAGACCTGCTCTTCCGTGCTGCAGCGGCGAGAATTGCGGCTGCTTGAGAAGTTCGGTCAGGCGTGCGCCGCGGTTGAGAAGACGCTGCGTCGCAGCATCAAGGTCGGAGCCGAACTGCGCGAAGGCCGCCATTTCGCGGTACTGCGCAAGCTCGCCCTTGATCGAGCCGGCAACCTGCTTCATCGCCTTGATCTGGGCCGACGAACCGACGCGCGAGACCGACAGGCCGACGTTCACCGCCGGGCGGATGCCCTGGTAGAACAGGTTGGTTTCGAGGAAGATCTGGCCGTCGGTGATCGAGATCACGTTGGTCGGAATGTAGGCCGACACGTCGTTGGCCTGCGTTTCGATGACCGGCAGCGCCGTCAGCGAGCCCGAGCCATTGTCCTCGTTCATCTTCGCCGCGCGCTCGAGAAGGCGCGAGTGCAGGTAGAAGACGTCGCCCGGATAGGCTTCGCGGCCCGGCGGACGGCGCAGCAGCAGCGACATCTGGCGGTAGGCGACGGCCTGCTTGGAAAGGTCGTCATAGGCGATCAGGGCATGCATGCCGTTGTCGCGGAAATATTCGCCCATCGCGCAACCGGCGAACGGCGCCAGGAACTGCATCGGCGCCGGGTCGGAAGCAGTGGCCGCAACGACGATCGAATATTCGAGCGCGCCGCGTTCCTCGAGGATCTTGACGAACTGCGCCACGGTCGAGCGCTTCTGGCCGACCGCGACATAGACGCAATAGAGCTTCTTCGATTCATCGCCGCTGGCGTTGATCGACTTCTGGTTCAGGAAGGTGTCGAGCAGGATCGCGGTCTTGCCGGTCTGGCGGTCGCCGATGACCAGTTCGCGCTGGCCGCGGCCGATCGGGATCAGCGCATCGATCGCCTTGAGGCCGGTCGACATCGGCTCGTGCACCGATTTGCGCGGGATGATGCCTGGCGCCTTGACGTCGACGCGGCGCCGTTCGGTCGTACTTGATCGGGCCCTTGCCGTCGATCGGATTGCCAAGGCCGTCAACGACGCGCCCGAGAAGGCCCTTGCCGACCGGAACGTCTACGATGGAACCGGTCCGCTTGACCGTGTCGCCTTCCTTGATCTCGCGGTCGTCGCCGAAGATGACGACGCCGACATTGTCGGTTTCAAGGTTCAGCGCCATCCCGGCAATGCCGCCCGGGAATTCGACCAGCTCGCCGGCCTGCACATTGTCGAGGCCATAGACACGGGCGATGCCGTCGCCGACGGCGAGCACCTGTCCGATCTCGGAGACTTGCGCCTCCTTGCCGAAATTCTTGATCTGGTCCTTGAGGATTGCGGAAATTTCCGCGGCGCGAATGTCCATTATCCGACCTCTTTGAGCGCAAGCTTGAGCGAGGAAAGTTTCGTGCGAAGGGAAGTGTCGATCTGGCGGGAACCGATCTTGACGATCATGCCGCCCAGGATCGAGGGATCGACGATCTCGTTGACCGTCACATCCTTGCCGACAGCGCCCTTGAGCGCCGCCTTCAATTCGTTGGAATGTGCCGTGCCAAGCGGCGCCGCCACGGTTACGTCGGCCGAAACCTCGCCGCGATGGGCGGCCGCCAGCCGGCGGAAATGCGCCAGCATGTCCGGCATGGTGAAAAGGCGCCGGTTTTGGGCGACGACACGGATGAAATTGCCGGTCAAACCGCCGATCTTTGCCTTGGCGAGAACGGCGCCGACGGCCTTTACCTGGTCGCTTGTCGAAAACACCGGTGAACGAACTAGCCGCATCAGGTCTTCGCTGCCGCGCATCAAGGCATCGAAGCTGGCAAGGTCCTTTTCGACCGCGTCGAGCGCCTTGGACTCAAGCGCCAGCTCGAACAGCGAGGAGGCGTAACGTGCCGCAATTCCGGACGTGATCGAGTTGGATGTAGCCACGGATGGAGGCTCTTTCGGTAGGGGTCTTCAGGCAATCCCCGCCGGATGCGCCAGGCACTCCGGTAAGCCTTTGACCTTGTGGATGTTTTAGCGGCAGGCCCCATTGTCGCGCAGTGGTTCAAGCCGAATTTGTTGGCCGTCTAGCACAGGCATCGCCAAGTCGCAATACGAACCGGTCAGCCTTTTGTCGCAGGCCGCGCACCACTTGCGCGTTACCGCGCTTCACAGCGCGCCGCTTCACGCGACATAGCCGAAAACATAGAGCAGCGGACCCGCCGCCAGCGCCATTTCAAGAAGCAGCGACATTGCGTTGAACGAGGTGAATCCGCGATCGAAAATCATCGAGACGAGCCGCCCGGCCGCGGTGAAGGCCCAGCCCGCGCCGAGCGCCATCCACAGGAATGGCTGCGCGAACAGGATCGCGACAATTCCGACGCCAAGGTAGAAGCCGGCCATGGTGCCACGGCTTTCCGACACCGCCTCCGGGTTTTCCGGCTTCGTCTGCAGGCGCAGGATCGAAAGCGTACTGCGCGGAAAGACGAGGCAAAACACGCCGAAAAGGATGGTTATCACCGCGCTGGTGAAGGCAAGCCACTCGCCAGCTGTCTGGGGTGCGTAGAAATCGATCAAGGTTCGGCCCTTTTCTGGATCCGGAATCAGCCCGCCGTGTTGTGCCGCGCCGCGCGGCACATTTCAACTGACCGCCTCAAAGGAAACTCTGCGGGTCGATGTCGACCTGCACGCGCACGCTGCCGCGCTCCTTCGGCCCCTCGGCCAGCATCGCCCGGATGAACCCTTGCATGTCGGCCCGCCGCGCACCATGCACCAGCAACCGGAAACGGTGCCTGCCGCGCACCAGCGCCAGCGGCGCCTCGGCGGGTCCAAGCACGCTGATTTCGCCGTTTGACGGCGCGGCGCGGCGCAGGCCCTTCGCGTGGCCTTCCGCTTCCGCGCGGCTCGCCGCAGACACGATTATGCTAGCCAGCCTGCCGAAGGGCGGCAAGCCGGCGCTGCGGCGCGCATCGATCTCGCGCTCGTAGAAGGCTTCGCGGTCGGCGCTTGCCAGCGCCGCGATCACCGGATGGCGCGGCTGCCAGGTCTGCAGGTAGCCAATGCTCTTGCGCCCGGCGCGGCCCGCGCGCCCCGTCACCTGTGACAGCAACTGGAAAGTCCGTTCCGCCGCACGCGGATCGCCGTTCGACAGCCCGAGATCGGCATCGACCACGCCGACACAGGTCATCATCGGGAAATTATGGCCCTTGGCCACCAATTGCGTGCCGATGACAATGTCCGCTTCGCCGTTCGCAATCGCGTCGAGTTCGAGCCGCAACCGGCTGACCCCGCCCAGCATGTCGGAGGAAAGCACCACGGTTCGCGCATCGGGGAAAAGCGTCACGACTTCTTCAGCGAGCCGTTCCACGCCCGGCCCGCACGGCACAAGGTGATCAAGCGTACCGCAGTTCGGGCATGCTTCCGGCACCGGTTCGTTGTGGCCGCAATGATGGCAGACGAGCTGCCTGCGAAAGCGGTGTTCCACCAGCCAGGCGGAACAATCCGAGCACTGGAACCGGTGGCCGCAGGCCCGGCACAGCGTCAGCGGCGCATAGCCGCGCCGGTTGAGGAACAGCAGCGACTGCTCGCGGCGCGCAAGTGTCGCCTTCACCGCCGAGACGAGTAGCGGCGAAAGGAAGCGGCCGGAGGGTGGCGGATCGCGCTTGAGGTCGATTACCCGAATGTCGGGCAAGGCAGCATCGGCGAAGCGCTTGTCGAGGCGGATCAACCCGTAACGCCCCGCCTGCGCATTCACCTGGCTTTCGATTGACGGCGTGGCGGAGGCCAGGACTACTGGAAAACCGCCGATTTGCGCCCGCACGACCGCCATGTCGCGCGCATTGTAGAAGACACGGTCCTCCTGCTTGTAGGCAGGGTCGTGCTCCTCGTCGACGACGATGAGGCCAAGTTCGCGGAACGGCAGGAAAAGCGCGGAGCGGGCGCCGGCTACCACGCGCACTTCACCGGTCGACACCTGCCGCCAGGCAAGCTCGCGCCTTCGCGGCGGCACCTCGGAGTGCCATTCGGCCGGACGGACCCCGAACCGGTCCTCGAACCGTTCGAGAAAGGAGGCCGTCAGCGCGATTTCGGGAAGCAGGATCAGCACCTGTCTGCCCTGCCGCAACGCCTCGGCCACCGCCTCGAAATAGACCTCGGTCTTGCCCGAGCCGGTTACCCCGTCGATCAGGGTCACTGAGAATTTGCCCGCGCCGACAGCCCTTGTCAGCGCCGCAGCGGCATCGCCCTGGTCGGCGGTCAATGCGCCCTCTCCGTGGCCTGGATCCGGACGCGCCACCATGGGCGGCTGCGCCACCTTCACCGTTTCGAAACAGCCCTGCTTCATCAGCCCGTCGATGACGGAAGCCGTCACTCCCGCCGCGTGGGCAAGGCCGGATTTCGTCCAGGCCTGGCCGTCGCGGGCCAGCTCCAGCACCGATTTTCGTGCCGGCGTAATCCGATCGGGCTCATGGCCGCAAAAGCGTAGCCCTTCCATCGGCGGCGGCGGATCGAATGCGCCGGGCGCGCGCAGGACCATCCGCGCCACCATTCCCGGCGGCGAAAGCGTGTATTGCGCGACCCAATCGACGAAGTCCCGCATGTCCTTGCCGACCGGCGGGCAATCAAATCTCACCGTAACTTCACGCAGTTTTTTCGGATCGACCCCGTCGCCTGCGCCATCCCAGACGATCCCCGCGACCTGCCTTGGCCCAAGAGGCACCTGCACGACGTCGCCGGGGGCGAGCGCCATGCCGTCCGGCACCGCGTAGCTGTAGGGCTTGTCGGCCGGAATCGGTAAAAGCACGCAGACGGTTTTTGTCGGTTTTTCCAAGCCTTGACCCAAAGTGAAGCGCGGCGGCAAGCATGTCGCGCGCATTTGCCAATGCACCGGCTTCCATGTAATTGCCTTGGTAAAGAGCGCGCCGTGACGCCGCAAGTGAGGAGCTGCACCCCATGAAATTCTTTGTCGATACGGCAGAGACCAAGGACATCCGCGAACTCAACGATCTGGGCATGCTCGACGGGGTGACGACCAATCCCTCGCTTATCGCCAAGTCGGGTCGCGACATCATCGAGGTGACGCGCGAGATCTGCGGCATCGTATCGGGGCCGGTCTCGGCCGAGGTCACCGCGCTCGACTATGACGGCATGATGCGTGAAGCGGCGGTGCTGGCGAAGATCGCCGACAATATCTGCATCAAGGTTCCGCTCACCCCGCACGGCCTAAAGGCCTGCAAGGCACTTACCGGCGAAGGCCGCATGGTCAATGTCACGCTGTGCTTTTCGGCAAACCAGGCGCTGCTTGCCGCCAAGGCCGGCGCGACCTTCATTTCGCCTTTTGTCGGCAGGCTGGACGACCAGGGCATCGACGGCATGGAACTGATCGGGGAAATCCGCACGATCTACGACAATTTCGGCTTCGAGACGCAGATTCTCACGGCCTCGGTGCGCACGGTCAACCATGTGAAGCAGGCCGCGCTGATCGGCTCGGACGTGGCGACAGTCCCGCCCGCGATCCTCCACCAGCTCTACAAGCACCCGATGACCGACAAGGGCATCGATGCTTTCCTCGCCGACTGGGCGAAGACCGGCCAAAAAATCGGCTGATAACGGGACGATAACCCTGTGCGGATAAGGATTCGCACATGGGTGATTCGATTCTCGTCAACTGCACGGATGAGCTTGCCGACCATCGCCGTGCCTGGCTGACGCATCTTGCTTCCGAACGCCGGGTCGCGGCCAACACGGTCGAGGCATATGAGCGCGACCTGCGGCAGTTCCTTGCCTTCCTTACCGCTCATGCCGGCCATCCGGCCCGCATCTTGGACATTGCAAATCTCAAGCCGATGGACATGCGAGGCTTTCTCGCCGACCGCCGCCGTGAAGGCGCCGGCGCGCGCACGCTAGGCCGCTCGCTAGCCGGGATAAGGTCGTTCGTCCGCTTCCTGGAGCAGGAAGGAATTGCAAGCAGCGCCGGCTTGAAGATCACGCGCGCGCCGCGACAGCCGAAGACACTGCCCAAGCCACTGCCCGCTTCACAAGCGATCCGCATGACAGCCGCCGTGGAGCAAATGCAAGCCGAGCCATGGATTGCCGCACGCGACGCCGCGGTCATTTCTCTGCTTTACGGCTGCGGCCTGCGCATCGGCGAGGCGCTGGCGCTCACGCCCGCCGCGCTCGAAAAGACCGCGGAAGGCTCGTTGATGGTCACTGGCAAGGGTGGCAAGACCCGCATGGTGCCGATGCTTTCTGTGGTTGCCGGCGCGATCACGCAATATCGGGCGCTGATTCCGTTTCACCTTGAGGCCGACGAACCGTTGTTTCGCGGCGCCAAGGGTGGCATCCTGCACCGCGCCATTATCGAAAAATCGGTGGCGCGGCTGCGCGGCGCGCTCGGCCTGCCTGATTCGGCGACGCCCCATGCCCTGCGCCACTCCTTCGCCACGCACCTTCTGGCCGGCGGCGGCGATCTGAGGACCATCCAGGAACTGCTCGGCCATGCAAGCCTTTCCACCACGCAGATCTACACCGCGGTTGATACGCAGCGCCTGCTCGACGTCTATGCCAAGGCCCATCCGCGTGCAGCAGGTTGAGCGGGTTTTCACCTCCCGCTTAACCGGATATCCAGACTTGCCGGCGATAATCCGCGCCATGATCGAACAATGGCATCTTTTCCGTTTCAGGATTGATTTCGGCAAGGCCGCTGTCGGCGCGCTGGCCGGCCTCCACCTGATCGCGCTGGTGGTCTTCCTGCTGACGGCTTCTTTTGCCTCACGTTCGCTGGCGCAAGAGAGCATGTTTTGCACCGGCGCCGACCTCGTGGCGAAACTGGCGCTGGAAAATCCCGCCGCGCTGGAGACTGCACGCGCGGAAGCGACTGACATACCGAACTCAAGCGGTATCTTCTGGAAGGTGACGAAGCCGGGCGTCGCTCCCTCATGGCTGCTGGGAACCATGCATTCGCCGGACCCGCGCATCGCCCGTATCGATGGTGCGGTGCGCGAGGCGATCGATGCCTCTGCTGTTGTGCTGGTTGAAAGCACCGACGCCCTGGATGCCGATAAAATGCGCGCGGCAATGCAGGAACTCAAGCATATCGCCTATCTGCCCAAGGGCACGAGCCTTGAAAGCCTTATGCCGCAAGCGGCGATCGCGCCCTTGCAGCGCGAGGCCGAGGCCCACGGCATGCCATGGCCGGTTGCGAACCAGATGCAGCCCTGGATGGTGGCGGCCGCGATCGCCCGGCCGATGTGCGAGTTGCGGGCAGCCAGTACCGGCGAGCCGGTGCTGGACGAACTCATCGCAAGGACCGCGCTGAAATCGGGAATTGAGGTTGCCGGCCTTGAAACCGTTTCCGAGCAATTCAAGGCGGTCGCTTCCATCCCGCAGGAATTTCACATCAACGCGTTGGCCGACCTCGCGGAACTTGGCGCAATATCCGATGATGTTACGGAAACCACCAAGCTGCTCTACCTGAATGGAGAAATCGGCCTTGTCCTGCCGCTGGTACGGTTTTTTTCACCGAAGGTCTATGAGGGCAAGGGCTACGCGGAATTCCAGGACCTCCTGATCCGGCAGCGAAACGCCGTCATGGCGGAACGCGCAATTCCCTTTCTTGAAAAAGGCAATGTTTTCATGGCGGTGGGCGCCCTTCACCTGCCGGGCGAAAATGGAATCGTCGCCTTGCTCGAAAACGCGGGCTATACTTTGGAGCCGGTCGCGCGCTGACATCGTGCGTTGCACTCACGAAACTGTGAGTGCAACGGTATGGCCCCGCGCGACGTCCGTGCTAGTTTCGTATCGGGATATGTTTCCCGATGAAGGCCCGAAAGGATTGCAGATGACCAGAATGCTTTCCATTCTCGCTGCTTCGGCCATGGTGGTTTCCGCCGGTTCCGCTTACGCGGCCTGCGGCCACGAAAGCGCCGCTATCAAGCAGACCATAGCGAGTGCCCCGGCTGTACCGGCGACCGACGAGGAAGCCGCAAGCACATACGACCCTGAAGCAATCAAGAAGCCCGTTGAAGCGGCAGCTGAAACGGTAGCGCAATAGCCTCAAGCCAGCGCAGACCTCCAGTCGCGTAGAAGCCGGTGTCCCTCGCGGTCACCGGCTTTTATATTCCGCAATTCGATCACATGTGCAGGGGCTTGCCGAAGGTCGCGAGCGCGGCTTCGCGTACCGCTTCCGACAAGGTCGGATGGGCGTGGCAGGTGCGGCCGAGGTCTTCCGAAGAACCGCCGAATTCCATCAGCACCGCGGCCTCGTGGATGAGATCGCCAGCGCCGCGGCCAATGATGTGTACACCCAGGACCGTGTCGGTGGCCTTGTCGGCCAGGAACTTGACGAAACCGTCGGTGGCGTTCATCGCGCGCGCCCTTCCGTTGGCCGAGAACGGGAACTTGCCTGCGAAATATTCTATTCCGGCCGCCTTCAGTTCTTCCTCGGTCTTGCCGACCGAGGCGACTTCAGGCTCCGTATAGACGACGCTCGGGATCACGTTGTAGTTCACGTGCCCTGCCTGCCCGGCAATGGTCTCGGCAACGGCAACGCCCTCATCCTCGGCCTTGTGCGCGAGCATCGGACCGGCCACGACGTCGCCGATGGCGTAAATGCCGGGGACATTCGTGCGCCAATGCGCATCGATCTTCACCCGTCCGCGATCGAGTTCGACGCCGGTGGCCTCAAGGTCCAAGCCCCTCGGTGTAGGGCCGCCGGCCTGTCGCGATCAGCACGATGTCGGCGACAAGCGTTTCGGCATCCCCGCCCTTGACCGGCTCGAACGTGACCTTTGCGCCCTTTGCTGTCTTTTCGACGCCCGTCACCTTGGACGACAGGCGGATATCCATACCCTGCTTGGCGATGATGCGCTGGAACTGCTTCGAGACCTCGCCGTCCATGCCGCCCAGCAACTTGTCGAGATATTCGACGACCGTGACCTTCGCGCCAAGACGGTTCCAGACCGATCCGAGTTCGAGGCCGATGACGCCGCCGCCGACCACGATCATGCTCGCCGGGACTTTCTCCAACGCCAGCGCTCCGGTGGACGAAACGATGACTTTCTCGTCGATATCCACCGCAACGCCCGGAATGCCGGCTACGTCGGAACCGGTGGCGATGACGATGTTGCGCGCCTCCAGCATCGGTCTCACCGCCCTTGGCGTCCGCGACCTTGACCTTGCCCGCCGCGACGATCGATCCCGTGCCGTGGTGAATGTCGACCTTGTTCTTCTTCATCAGGAAGGCGACGCCATCGACATTTGACTTCACCGTCGCGTCCTTGTGCGCCATCATCGCCTTGAGGTCGAGTTCGACCTTGCCGACCTTGACGCCCAGCGCCGCGAACCCGTGTCCGGCCTGCTCGATACATCTCGGAAGCATGCAGCAGGGCCTTGGAGGGAATGCAGCCGATATTGAGGCAGGTCCCGCCAAGCGTCGCCCATTTCTCGACGATCGCGGTCTTGAGGCCGAGTTGCGCCGCCTTGATGGCGCAAACATAACCGCCCGGTCCCGATCCGATCACGACGACATCATAGCTCATTTTCTATCCCTTGGTCGGTGGCGCATTCGGTCGAACGCCGCGGCATGGGCCGCGGCGCTCCATTAAATGGGGCCGGTACGCCCCGTTCAAAATGCCAGCTTCAGCATTTCCCACAAGATGAGGGCAAGGCCGAGCGGTGGAGATGGTCCAGATGATGGTGCGCAGATACGGAATGCCGGCGATGTAGGCCGGGAAATAAAGCACCCGCCCCCAGAAATAGATCTGTGCGCCCAGCGCCGTATTGGCGTTTGCGTTGCCGGTGTACAGCACCACCAGCACCAGCGCGGCGAAAGGTCCGAGCGTCTCCAGCAGGTTGAAATAGGAACGCTCAATGCGACCGGCGTACCGGTCGGGTTCAGCCAGGTGTCACGCGGGCTGACCGCATATTTCAACCCGTGCTGCATTATTTCGGCGACCACTTGCGCAATCAGTTGCACGAAGAACAACGCCACCGTGAACAGCAGCATCTTCAGTTCGACAGACATGGAAATGCCTCCCCTTTTGAGCCCAAATCGCGCCGACTATAGCCGATTACAAATCAAGTACCAGACGCTCGGGATCCTCGAGGCTCTCCTTGACGCGCACCAGGAACGTGACCGCTTCCTTGCCGTCGACGATGCGGTGATCGTAGGAAAGCGCCAGGTACATCATCGGGCGGATGACCACCTGCCCGCCGACCGCCATCGGCCGTTCCTGGATCTTGTGCATGCCCAGAATGCCCGATTGCGGCGCGTTGAGGATCGGCGTCGACATCAGCGAGCCGTAGACGCCGCCATTGGAGATGGTGAAGGTGCCGCCCTGCATGTCGGCCAGGTCGAGCTGTCCGTCGCGCGCGCGCTTGCCCAGACGGCCGATTTCCTTCTCGATTTCGGCGATCGACATCTGGTCCGCGTCGCGCACGACCGGAACGACGAGGCCCTTGTCCGTGCCGACAGCGACGCCGACATGGCAGTAGTTCTTGTAGACGATGTCGGTGCCGTCGATCTCGGCATTGACCGCCGGGATCTCCTTCAGCGCATGGCACACCGCCTTGGTGAAGAAGCCCATGAAGCCGAGCTTCACGCCGTGCTTCTTCTCGAACAGGTCCTTGTAGCGGTTGCGCAGCTCCATCACCGCGCTCATGTCCACCTCGTTGAAGGTGGTCAGCATCGCGGCGGCGTTCTGCGCGTCCTTGAGGCGGCGCGCGATGGTCTGGCGCAGGCGCGTCATCTTCACGCGTTCCTCGCGCGCGCCATCGGCGTCGCTCGAAGGCGCGCGCGGCGCCTGCCGGAGCGGTCGGCGCCGGCGCCGGGCTGCGCGCCGTGGATGCGGCCGACGACATCGGCTTTCAGCACCTGGCCGCGCTTGCCGCTGCCGGCGACCTCGTCGACCGACAATGTTCTTTTCGGCCAGCAGCTTGGCGGCCGATGGCGCGGGCGGCATGGACCGGGCTCGACGTCGCCGACGTCGCCGGCCATCTTTTCGGTCTTCTCCGCCGCTTCCTGCATGGATGCCGCACCGGCCTTCCGGCAGCCTGGCCAATTGCGTCCGGCTTTGCCGCGCCGCTGCGCACCTGCGTCGAAGGAGCGCAAGCAATCCGCCGACCGCGACGGTGTCGCCTTCCTTGGCGACGATCTCGGCAAGCACGCCGTCGGAGGGCGCAGGCACCTCGACCGACACCTTGTCGGTTTCCAGTTCGACCAGCGGTTCATCGGCCTTGACGGCTTCGCCCGGCTTCTTGAGCCAGTGGCCGATCGTTGCCTCTGAAACCGATTCACCCAGCGTGGGAACGCGAATTTCGGTAGCCATTGATCTTGTCTCTTTCCTTTGTTTCAAGCCGGTGTCCTGCAACGCGGACGTCAGCCGCCCAGCGCATCTTCGAGGAATGCCTGCAAGTTGGTCGAGGTGCCTCGACATCAGGCCGGTGGCGGGCGATGCCGCCGCCGGACGGCCGGCATAGCGCGGCCTGCCGGTGCTTGGCGCCGATATGGTCGAACACCCATTCCAGATAGGGCTCGATGAAGGACCAGGCGCCCATGTTCTTCGGCTCTTCCTGGCACCACACCCATTCGGCATGCTTGAAACGCGACAGTTCGGTGATCAGCGCCTTCGCCGGGAACGGATAGAGCTGTTCCACGCGCAGCAGATAGACGTCGTTGATGCCGCGCTTTTCGCGCTCCTCGTACAGATCGTAATAGACCTTGCCCGAGCACAGCACGACGCGGCGGATCTTCGAATCCTTCGACGAGCTTGACCGGCTGGTCCTTGAGATATTCCGCATCGTCCCACAGCAGCCGGTGGAAGGCGGAAGTGCCCGACATTTCCGCCAGCGTCGAAACCGCCCGCTTGTGGCGCAGCAGCGATTTCGGCGTCATCAGGATCAGCGGCTTGCGGAAATCGCGCTTCATCTGCCGGCGCAGGATGTGGAAATAGTTGGCCGGCGTCGTGACATTGGCGACCTGCATGTTGTCTTCGGCGCAAAGCTGCAGGAAGCGCTCGAGCCGGGCCGAGGAATGCTCCGGCCCCTGCCCCTCATAGCCATGCGGCAGCAGGCACACGAGGCCCGACATGCGCAGCCATTTGCGCTCGCCCGACGATATGAACTGGTCGAACACGACCTGCGCGCCATTGGCGAAATCGCCGAACTGCGCTTCCCACAGCGTCAGCGCGTTCGGGCGCGCCAGCGAATAGCCGTACTCGAAGCCGAGCACCGCTTCTTCCGACAGCATCGAGTTGATCACCTCGAACCGGGCCTGGTCGGGCGAAAGATTGGCCAGCGGGATGTAGCGCTCTTCGGTTTCCTGATCGTAGAGCACCGAATGGCGCTGCGAGAACGTGCCGCGTTCGCAATCCTGTCCCGACAGCCGGATCTTGTGGCCGTCGAGGCACAGCGAACCGAAGGCCAGCGCTTCGGCCATGGCCCAGTCGATGCCGTCGCCGGTCTCGATCATCTTGGCGCGGTTTTCCATGAAGCGCTGGATGGTCTTGTGCGCGTTGAACCCTGCCGGAATTTCGGAAAGCTTCTTGCCGAGTTCCTTGAGTTGCTTCACCGGCACCGCCGTCTTGCCGCGGCGCTGTTCGTCGGCGCTGTCGGCGGTGCGCAGGCCCGACCACTCGCCGTCCAGCCAGTCGGCCTTGTTCGGCTTGTAGTTCTGGCCGGCTCTCGTATTCGGCTTCCAGCTGGGCGCGGAAATCGGACTTCATCTTCTCGACATCGGCCTCGCGTGACAAGGCCTTCCGCGATCAGCTTCTTCGCATAGATCTGCGTGGTCGTCGGATGCGCGCGGATCGTGCGGTACATCATCGGCTGCGTGAACGCCGGCTCGTCGCCTTCGTTGTGGCCGAAGCGGCGGTAGCAGAACATGTCGATGACTACCGGCTTGTGGAACTTCATGCGGTATTCGATCGCGATCTTCGTGGCGAAAACCACCGCTTCGGGATCATCGCCGTTGCAGTGGAAGATCGGCGCCTCGATCATCTTGGCGACGTCGGACGGATAGGGCGAGGAACGCGAGATAGCGCGGATTGGTGGTGAAGCCGATCTGGTTGTTGATGATGAAATGCACCGTGCCGCCGACGCGGTGGCCGCGCAGGCCCGAAAGGCCGAGGATTTCCGCGACCACGCCCTGGCCGGCAAAGGCGGCGTCGCCATGCAGCAGCAGCGGCATGACCTTGACGCGCTCGCGCAGCGGAATGATGTCGCCTTCCCAGACGGTGGCGCTCTGGTCCTGCTTGGCGCGGGCCTTGCCCATCACCACCGGATTGACGATTTCGAGGTGCGACGGGTTGGCGGTCAGCGACAGATGCACCTTGTTGCCGTCGAATTCGCGGTCCGAGGAAGCGCCCAGATGGTACTTCACGTCGCCGGAACCCTCGACATCGTCGGGCGCGTAGGAACCGCCCTTGAACTCGTGGAACACGGCCCGGTGCGGCTTGCCCATGACCTGCGTCAGCACGTTGAGCCGGCCGCGATGGGCCATGCCGAGCACGATTTCCTTCAGGCCCAGATTGCCGCCGCGCTTGATGATCTGCTCCAGCGCCGGGATCAGCGCCTCGCCGCCGTCAAGGCCGAAGCGCTTTGTGCCCTTGTACTTGACGTCGATGAACTGCTCGAAGCCTTCGGCCTCGATCAGCTTGGCAAGGATCGCCTTCTTGCCCATGTCGGTGAAGTCGACGCCCTTGTCCGGACCTTCGATGCGCTCCTGGATCCAGGACTTCTCCTCCGGATTGGAGATGTGCATGAACTCGACGCCGAGCGTCGAGCAATAGGTGCGCTTGAGGATCTCCAGCATCTCGTTGATGGTGGCGTATTCCAGGCCCAGCACGTGGTCGATGAAGATCTTGCGGTCATAGTCCGCCGGCGTGAACCCGTAGGATTGCGGCGACAGTTCGTTGTAGTCTTCCTTGATCTCGGCAAGTCCGAGCGGATCGAGGTCTGCATGCAGGTGCCCGCGCATCCGGTAGGCGCGGATCATCATGATGGCGCGCACCGAATCGCGCGTCGCCTGGTGGATCGCCTCGGCCGTCAGCGCGGTACCGGCGGCGACCGCCTTCTCCTGCAGCTTTCCGGTAACGTGCTTCTCGACAATGCCCCAGTCGCCGTCCAGCGCCGAGACCAGTTCGCCATTGGCGCTGACCGGCCAGCCCTTGCGCTGCCAGGACGCGCCGCGGGCGGACTTGTCGACGTCCTCCTTCGCGTCCTTCAACTCGCTGAAGAACTGGCGCCAGTCCTCGCCGACCGAACCGGGGTCGTCCTTGTAGCGCGCATGCAGTTCTTCGATGTAGGCGGCATTGCCGCCATACAGGAATGACGTGCGTTCGAATTCGTCGTTCTGCGCTTCACGCGCCATGGCATGCAGCGGGCGCCAAGCCCGCCCTCCCTGGTTGGGGCCGCAAATGCGGCTTCAAGCATTTCCCCCGCACGGCGAACCGTGCGTCACGCACATCCGCGGCGCGGTTGGCCCGCGCTCGCCGGTTCAACCCTTCAACACTTCCACCAGCGTCTCGCCGAGACGCGCCGGCGATGGCGACACCTTGATGCCGGCCGATTCCATCGCCTCGATCTTGTCTTCCGCCCCGCCCTTGCCGCCGGAAATCACCGCGCCGGCATGGCCCATGGTGCGGCCCTTCGGCGCCGTGCGCCCGGCGATGAAGCCGGCCATCGGCTTGCTGCGCCCGCGCTTTGCCTCGTCCTTGAGGAATTGCGCCGCATCTTCTTCGGCCGAACCGCCGATCTCGCCGATCATGATGATCGATTTGGTTTCGTGGTCGGCGAGGAACATCTCCAGCACGTCGATGAATTCGGTGCCCTTGACCGGATCGCCGCCGATGCCGACGGCGGTTGTCTGGCCGAGCCCGGCATTCGGTGGTCTGGAACACCGCCTCGTAGGTCAGCGTGCCGGAGCGCGAGACCACGCCGACCGAGCCCTTGCTGAAGATCGAGCCCGGCATGATGCCGATCTTGCATTCCTCTGGCGTCAGCACGCCCGGGCAGTTCGGGCCGATCAGCCGCGACTTCGACTTGTCGAGCCTCGCCTTGACCCGCACCATGTCGAGCACCGGAATGCCTTCCGTGATGCAGACGATGAGCGGGATTTCCGCTTCGATCGCCTCGATGATCGCCTCTGCAGCGCCCGCGGGCGGCACATAGATCACCGATGCATTGGCGCCGGTCTTTTCTCGCCCTCGGCGACCGAGGCGAAGATCGGCAGCGTCGCGGACGCGTCGATGCCGCTGGTCCAGCTTTCGCCGCCCTTCTTGGGGTGGATGCCGCCGACCATCTTCGTGCCGTAATAGGCAAGCGCCTGCTCGGTATGGAAAGTGCCGGTCTTGCCGGTCAGGCCCTGGACCAGAACCTTGGTGTTTTTGTTGACGAGAATGGACATGCGGTTTCCTGTCTCAACGAAACTTCGAATTCACCCTTGCGGGCAGGCGTCAGCCCTTGACGGCCTTGACGATCTTCCTGGCCGCGTCGTCGAGATCGTCGGCCGAGATGACGTTGAGGCCGCTCTCGTTGATGATCTTCTTGCCGAGTTCGACATTGGTGCCTTCGAGGCGCACGACCAGCGGCACCTTGAGCCCGACTTCCTTCACCGCCGCGATCACGCCTTCCGCGATGACGTCGCAGCGCATGATGCCGCCGAAGATGTTGACGAGGATGCCCTTCACATTCGGGTCGGCAGTGATGATCTTGAACGCCGCCGTCACCTTTTCCTTGCTCGCGCCGCCGCCGACATCGAGGAAGTTCGCCGGTTCCGCGCCGTAGAGCTTGATGATGTCCATCGTCGCCATGGCAAGGCCCGCGCCGTTGACCATGCAGCCGATGTCGCCGTCGAGCGCCACATAGGCGAGGTCATACTTCGAGGCCTCGATTTCCTTCTCGTCCTCCTCGGTCTTGTCGCGAAGCTCCATCAGTTCGGGGTGGCGGAAGAGCGCGTTGTTGTCGAAGGACACCTTGGCGTCGAGCACGCGCAGGCTGACCGTCCTTCATCACGATCAGCGGATTGACCTCCAGAAGGCTCATGTCCTTGTCGGTGAACGCCTTGTAGAGGATCGGAAACAGCTTCTCGCCATCCTTCGCCGCATCGCCGGAAAGCTCGAACGCCTCGTTGAGCTTGGCGATGTCCGCCGCGGTCACGCCCTTTTCCGGATCGATCCCGATCGTGTGGATCTTTTCCGGCGTCTCTTCGGCCACGGCCTCGATGTCCATGCCGCCCTCGGTGGAGGCGACGAAGGAAACGCGTCCGGTTTCGCGGTCGACCAGGATCGACAGATAGAGTTCGCGCGCAATGTCGGCGCCGTCCTCGATATAGAGGCGGTTGACCTGCTTGCCCGCCGGGCCGGTCTGCTTGGTGACGAGCGTGTTGCCCAGCATTTCGGCGACATGCGCCTTCGCCTCGTCCGGCGAGAAGGCGAGCCGCACGCCGCCCTTGGCGTCCGCCGGCAGTTCCTTGAACTTGCCCTTGCCGCGCCCGCCGGCATGGATCTGGCTCTTCACGACGTAAAGCGGCCCGGGCAGTTGCGCGATCGCGCTTCGACCTCGGCGGCGGACATGACCGGCACGCCCTTTGCGACCGGCGCGCCGAATTCCTTCAGCAGCGCCTTGGCCTGGTATTCGTGAATGTTCATGTCCGCTCCGTTGATGCTGCTTGCGGGATCAGTGGGGTCACGCCAGGGCCGGCGACAGCTTGATGCAGGCGTCGCACAATTCGGCCACCGAATTCACCGACGCGTCGAACATCTTCTGTTCGGCCTTGTTGAGGTCGATCTCGATGACGCGTTCCACGCCGTCGGCGCCGATCACCACCGGCACGCCGACATACATGTCCTTGACGCCGTATTCGCCCTTGAGATGCACCGCGCATGGCAGCACGCGCTTCTTGTCCTTGAGATAGCTTTCCGCCATCGCAATCGCCGAGGAGGCCGGCGCATAGTAGGCCGAGCCGGTCTTCAGCAGCGCGACGATTTCGCCGCCGCCCTTGCGCGTGCGGTCGACGATCTCGTCGATCCGGTCCTTGGTCGTCCAGCCCATCTTGACGAGGTCGGGCAGCGGAATGCCGGCGACGGTCGAGTAGCGCGTCAGCGGCACCATCGAGTCGCCATGGCCGCCCAGCACGAAGGCGGTCACGTCCTCGACCGACACCTTGAACTCGTCGGCGAGGAAATAGCGGAAGCGGGCCGAGTCGAGCACGCCGGCCATGCCGACCACCATGTTCTTCGGCAGGCCGGAGAATTTCTGCAGCGCCCAGACCATCGCGTCGAGCGGGTTGGTGATGCAGATGACGAAGGCTCTTGGGTGCATATTTCTTGATGCCCGCGCCGACCTGCTCCATCACCTTGAGGTTGATGCCGAGCAGGTCGTCGCGGCTCATGCCCGGCTTGCGCGCCACGCCGGCGGTGACGATGCACACATCGGCGCCCTTGATCGCCTCGTAGCTCTGCGTGCCGGAAAGGCGCGCGTCGAAACCCGTCGATCGGCGAGGATTGCGCGATGTCGAGCGCCTTGCCGTCGGGAATTCCCTCGGCGATGTCGAACATGACGATGTCGCCCAGTTCCTTGAGGCCGGCGAGATGCGCCAGCGTGCCGCCGATCATTCCCGAGCCGATGAGCGCAATCTTGTTGCGAGCCATGCGAAACATCCTTTGACGTGAACTGTCCCCTTCCGGAACCGCGCGCCCCGGCGTCGAAGCGGCTGTATAGAAAAATGAAGGTCATTTCAAGCAGCCGTTGAAAGTATCGGAATTTCAAACGGTTAAACTTCGGTGCATTTACGTAAACGTCAAACTAATCGATGATTATGGTCTCCGTTGCATCCGGCGGCAACGTTACGTTACTTCTTGTTTGCGACAAGCTGTTGAAGCGGTTGAGATATTCCCCCGACTGCATCTCGATGAGACGCGACGCAGTTCGCTGGAATTCGAACGATTCAGCGCCAGATGTACCTTGGTAAAGCCCGTGCGGGTTGGCTTGGGCGGAAACCACGGTTCTCGTATTATGGTCGTATAGCGTGTCGATCAGCGTGATGAAGCGCTTGGCCTCGTTGCGCATGGCGCTGCCCATCATCGGCACGCCTTCGATGAAAACCGTGTCGAACTCCGCGACGATGGCAAGATAGTCGCTTGCGCCCCGCGCTTCCCGGCAAAGCTGGTCGAAGGTGAACCAGGCGCAGGTCCCGGCCGCCAGCCTGGGCGAGAAACTGCGCCCCTTGACGGTCAGGACCGCATGCCGCGGCGCCTCGCCTTCGGTCAGGCGGTCCCACAGGCGGTGCATCGTCGCCATCGGCCTTTTCGCCCGGCGGCGACAGGTAGGCTTCACCGCGCCCGATCTTCTCGAGCCGGAAATCTGCGCGGGCATCGAGTTCGAACACATCGCAATGCGCTTTGAGCATGTCGATGAAGGGCAGGAAAAGCTGCCGGTTCAGCCCGTCGCGGTAAAGATTGTCCGGCGCCACGTTCGATGTCGCGACGATGACTGTGCCATGCTGGAAAAGAACGGTGAAAAGACGCCCGATGATCATCGCGTCGGCGATGTCGTTGATCGAGAATTCGTCGAAGCAAAGCAGCCTTGCCTCATGCGCCATGGCACGGCCGACCGGCCCGATCGGATCTCTCTCCCGCGTCCGGCCTTCGGCGAAGTCCTTGCGTTGGCGGGCGATGCGCTCATGCGCGTCCGCCATGAACTGGTGGAAATGCGCCCGCCGCTTGTGTCCCGGTACGAGGCTGAAGAAAATATCCATGAGCATGGATTTGCCCCTGCCGACGGCGCCGTGGATATAGACGCCCTGCGGGCTTTCCCGGATCCGGCGCTTGTTCAGGAGCCAGCCGAGGGCGCTTGATTTGTGCAAGGCCGGCCGCGCCTCAAGCTCGTCAAGCAGCCTGTCGAGCCTTTCCACCAGCTTGCGTTGTTCGGGATCGCTCTCGATTGCACCGCTTTGCACAAGGCTCGCATACGCCGTGGCGACGCTCGCGGGGCTTTTCTTGTCTTGCGGAAATGTATCTTGCAAAGCGGTCATGCCCTGCCGGCCGGTGCTGGGCCGCCGGCAGTCCGGTTCAGCGGGAGAATCGCACCGGCGTACCGCCAGCGGTCGTACCGTCGTAGCTTTCCGGCCCTGTGGAAGCAAGGCTTGCTACCTGGTTGCCGTTCGCATCGACCAGGACGACCCGGTTGTCGCGAACGTCCCACGCCGATACCGCCGCGATTTCCGGCGCGTTGCAACGGCGCGTGGCGGCGCGGTATCCGCCCGACCACTTGGTGAAGGCGAGAATGATGCGGCACTCCGGATTGTCGGTGGCAACCGTCCAGGTACCCGCCATTGCTTCGCGGGTAACCGGTGCGGAGGCAACCGGCGCAACGGTTTGCGGCGCGCCGGGCAGCGGCGTTTCCACCGCCGAGGCCGGAGGAAGCGGCTCAAGCGAAGCGACTTGCTGGTCGGGCGTGATCTGGGTTGGGGGCGCGGTATCGAGCGGCGTTGCCTCCACGACCCCGACGGGCGCCGGCGGCAGCGATTGCGCGCGCGTGTCGAGGCTGGATACCGACCGCTGGCAGCCGCCGAGAAAGGTCAGCGCCACCACCCCGACAGCCACGAATGCGGCCAGCCGGAAATTCTTCATGCCACGCCCTCCAGATACACAGGTCGCGTCCGCCGTACCCGCACTATGTGCCCACATTTGGGCGGGAGTTTCCATTGCAATGGTTAACGGGGTGTTAAACCTGATTACCTAAAGGCAGTTTCAACTCGCCTTTGCAAGCGGCATGGCGAGTTTCCCCGAAATTACCAGCGTCGAAATTCGCGCCATGATCGCATCGAGCGCCATTTGATAGGAAGGCCGTTGATTCGGTTTCCCTCGAGGGATCGGGTATCTTCCAGGATTCGCGCGCTGCCGGGTAATTCTGCACGTCCGGCGGCAGGTCTTCGTCCAGGAATACGCAAAGATCGATTTCCGGCGCCCCTTCCTGCAGGAAGATCGCAACCGGCTTGGATGAAAGCGTGTCGGTCTCGAAGCCGTTCGCGGCGAGCGTGCGTATTGCTTGCGTATCGATGCTGTTTTGCGTTTGCCAGCCAGCCGAGAATGCCCGCCAACCGGGAATGCCGGCGGCGTTGAAGCAGGTTTCAGCCATGACGCTGCGCGCCGCGTTGCGACGGCCAACGAACAGAACCGATTTGATTTTCATAAGGTTTTCCTCATGCACTTGCGATCCGGCGCATTTTGCGCGGTCAGATGATGTGATTCGCCCAGCCCGTGTAGTCTCCGTGGTTGACAATCGAATGAAGCCGACATTGTTCCAGCATGTATCGCGCCGCAAACACGGTCAGGTTACCGAATGACCATGTTAAACAGCCAAATTTGACTTCTCGCGGACAATAGCGTGATTCGAGCCTTGGTACACGCACGCAACCTTGGATCATTTGGCTGGCGCTGCTGCTTGCCTGCGGGCAGCCCGGCCCCATAATTGAAGCGATGCCGCGCAACAGCAGCGGCGAGCGGCGAGGAGAAACCGATGAAAAGGCATGCGACAGCGATCTGGCAAGGCAATCTGCAGGAGGGCAAAGGCACGCTCGACATGCAATCGAGTGCGTTCAAGGGGCAGGCCTACTCCTTCAAGTCCCGTTTTCAGGACGAGGAAGGCAAGAGCGGCACCAATCCCGAGGAACTGATCGCGGCCGCTCATGCCGGCTGCTTCGCCATGCAGCTCTCGCACTTTCTCGCCGAGAACGGCACGCCTGCGAAGCGTGTGGAGGCGACGGCAAATGTCGAGCTCATTCCCGGAAACGGGATCACCGGTTCTGCCCTGTCGCTGAAGGCCGAAGTGCCTGGAATCACCAAGTCGAAATTCCAGGAACTGGCGGAAAAGGCAAAGGCAGAGTGCCCCGTCTCGCGCGCGCTCGGCGCGATCGAGGTCACCATGAGCGCCGAACTGGTCTGACGGCTATTGCGCGGTGGCGCCGGCAGTCTTCGGGGCCAGGGCGTCGAAGGCTGACAGCGCTTCGGCGCCGTAGATCATCGACGGCCCGCCGCCCATGTAGATCGCAACGCCGATCGCCTCGACGACTTCTTCGCGCGTCGCGCCATACTTTGCGGCCGCCTTTGCGTGGAAGGCAAGGCACCCGTCGCAGCGCGCGGTGATGCCGATCGCAAGCGCGATCAGTTCCTTGGTCTTGGAATCGAGAGCGCCGGGAGCGATTGCCTCGCGCGCCAGTCCGCCGAACTCCTTGGCCACTGCCGGGAGCGCCTTGCGCAACGCGCCCATGCGCGCATTGGTCTGGTCGGTGAATTCATTCCAGTCGGTTGCTGCCATTGCGTGGTTCCTTTCGTTGTACGGGTTTCCGAAAGGAATATGGCCGGCTCTGGCTGCACGCGTTGACTTTGGTCAATAGCGAGGTCGGGTCCAGATACCCCTCCCCAGCAAGAGGGAGACGCTTTGGTGCATAGCGCAAGCAGGAGCCGCGGGGCTAATTACATCCGCCGCTCGACCATCTTCTTCTTGATGCCGGCGCAAGAGGCGAGGAGCGCGAAGCGCGACCGGGACAGGAAAAGGCGGGCGCCGGCTCCTACATCCGCCGCTCGACCATCTTCTTCTTGATGCCGGCGATCGCCTTGGCCGGGTTGAGGCCCTTGGGGCAGGACTGCGCGCAGTTCATGATCGTGTGGCAGCGATAGAGCCGGAACGGATCCTCCAGCGCATCCAGCCGCTCGCCGGTCGCCTCGTCGCGCGAATCCTCGATCCAGCGCCAGGCCTGCAGCAAGGCCGCCGGGCCGAGATAGCGGTCGGAATTCCACCAGTAGGACGGGCAGGAGGTGGAGCAGCAGGCGCAAAGGATGCACTCGTAGAGGCCGTCCAGCTTCTCGCGGTCGGCATGGCTCTGCTTCCACTCTTGCGCCGGCTCGGGCGAAACCGTCTTGAGCCACGGCTCGATGAAGCGGTGCTGTGCATAGAAATTGGTCAGGTCCGGCACGAGATCCTTCACCACCGGCATGTGCGGCAGCGGATAGATCGATATCACGCCGGCATAGTCAGCCATGCCCTTGGTGCAGGCCAGCGTGTTCATGCCGCCGATGTTCATGGCGCAGGAGCCGCAAATGCCTTCGCGGCACGAGCGGCGCAGCGTCAGCGTCGGATCGATGTTGTTCTTGATCCACAAGCAGCGCGTCGAGCACCATCGGTCCGCAATCGTCGGTATCGACGAAATAGGTGTCCATGGCCGGGTTCGCATCGTCGTCCGGGTTCCAGCGATAGATGCGGAATTCGCGCAGGTTCGTCGCGCCTTCCGGCTTCGGCCAGGTCTTGCCGACCTTGACCTGCGAATTGCGTGGGAGCGTGAGTTCAACCATCCTGGCGTCCTCTCAATACACCCGCGCCTTCGGCGCGATCTTGCCAATATCGATGCCTTCGGCGATGAGTTCGGTGTGCACCGGGCGGTAGTCAAGGCGCACCGATCCGTCGCCATTCATCCAGGCCAGCGTGTGCTTGCGCCAGTTCGTGTCGTCGCGGTTGGCGAAATCCTCCCGCGCATGCGCGCCGCGGCTTTCCTTGCGCGCTTCGGCCGAAACAACGGTGGTGATCGCGCAGGCCATCAGGTTTTCGAGTTCCAGCGTCTCGACGAGGTCGGAGTTCCAGATCATCGAGCGGTCGAACACCTTGATGTCGGAAAGCGCGTTCCAGATTTCACCGATGCGCCGCACGCCGGACTGCAGCGTCTCTTCGGTGCGGAACACGGCTGCATCTTCCTGCATGGCGCGCTGCATGCGGTCGCGAAGCTTCGCCGTCGGCGTGCCGCCATTGGCGTTGCGCAGCCGGTCGAAGCGGTCGAGGATCTTGTCGGTGGCCGCTTCGCTGGAATGCGGAACCGGGCTGTCGCGGTCGATCACCTGTCCGGCCCGGATTGCCGCGGCCCGGCCGAATACGACGAGGTCGATCAGGCTGTTGGAGCCGAGGCGGTTGGCGCCATGCACCGAGGCGCAGCTTGCTTCGCCCACCGCCATCAGGCCGGGCGCGATGTTGTCGGGATTGCCGGGCACCGGATTCAGCACCTCGCCCCAGTAGTTGGTCGGCATGCCGCCCATGTTGTAGTGCACGGTCGGCAGCACCGGGATCGGCTGGCGCGTGACATCGACGCCCGCGAAGATCTTGGCGCTCTCCGAGATGCCCGGCAGCCGCTCGGCCAGCACCGCCGGGTCGAGATGGTCGAGATGCAGGAAGATGTGGTCCTTCTTCGGCCCGACGCCGCGTCCCTCGCGGATTTCCATCGTCATGCAGCGCGAGACGACATCGCGCGAGGCAAGGTCCTTGGCGTTGGGCGCGTAGCGCTCCATGAAGCGCTCGCCTTCGCGAATTGACGAGGTAGCCGCCTTCGCCGCGCGCGCCCTCGGTGATGAGGCAGCCCGCACCATAGATGCCGGTCGGGTGGAACTGGACGAACTCCATGTCCTGCAGCGGCAGGCCGGCGCGCGCGATCATGCCGTTGCCGTCGCCCGTGCAGGTATGCGCGCTGGTCGCCGAGAAATAGGCGCGGCCATAGCCGCCCGTCGCCAGCACCACCATCTTGGCGTTGAAGCGGTGGATGGTGCCGTCGTCGAGGTTCCAGGCCATGACGCCGGTGCAGGCGCCGTCCTCGCCCATCATCAGGTCGATGGCGAAATACTCGATGTAGAACTCGGCATTGTGCCGCAGCGACTGGCCATAGAGCGTGTGCAGGATCGCGTGCCCGGTCCGGTCGGCGACGGCGCAGGTGCGCTGCACCGGCGGGCCATCGCCGTAATTCTGCATGTGGCCGCCGAAGGGCCGCTGGTAGATGCGCCCGTCCTCGGTGCGCGAGAACGGCACGCCGTAATGCTCCAGCTCGTAGACCGCTGCCGGCGCTTCCATGCACATGTACTGCATGGCGTCGACATCGCCGAGCCAGTCCGAACCCTTGACGGTGTCGTAGAGATGCCACTGCCAGCTGTCGGGCGTCATGTTCTTCAGCGAGGCGGCAATGCCGCCCTGTGCCGCGACGGTGTGGCTGCGGGTCGGAAAGACCTTGGTGACGCAAGCCGTCTTCAGCCCCTGTTCGGCCATGCCGAGCGTGGCGCGCAGACCCGGCGCCGCCCGCGCCGACGACGACGACGTCATGGTAGTGATCGACAATCTGGTAGGCGCGGCCATTGGCCATGAGGTTCAGGCTCCGAATGCAAGCTTCAGGATGGCGAAGGCGCTGATCAGGCCGATGGCCAGTGGATAGAAGACGTTGAGCATCAGCAGCGCGACCTTCAGCAAGCTCATCGTGGACATAGTCCTCGATCACCGCCTGCATGCCGAGGCGCATGTGATAAAGCACGGAAACCAGCGCCAGCAGCAGCACCACCGCCACGAGCGGCGATGAAAGCGTGGCGATGACCTCGCCATGCGGTTTGCCCGCCAGCATCGCGACCAGCACGATCAGGAAGAGAATCAGCGGAATGTTGGACACGGCGGTCAGGCGCTGCCGCCAGAAATGCTCCGTGCCCTCATGCGCCGAGCCAAGCCCGTGCACCTTCGAAAATGGCGTCCTCAGCCCCATGACCGCCTCCTAGCGCAATGCGATAGCCGGCCAGCCAGACGACAAGCGTCAGCGCCAGCGAGCCGATGATGGTTGCCCAGGCGAGCCGGGTGGAATTGTGCTTTTCCATCCATACGCCGGTATCCCAGATGAGGTGGCGGATACCGCCGAGCATGTGGTGGATCAGCGCCCAGGAAAAACCGATGAGCAGGAGAATGCCGAACCAGGAGCCGAAGAAGCCGTTGACCCAGTCGAAATAGGCGGGGCCTGACGCCGCCGCCATCAGCCACCAGGCCAGCAGCAATGTGCCGAAATAAAGCCCCATGCCGGTGATGCGATGGAAGATCGACATCACCATGGTCGGGATCGGCTTGTGGATGGTCAGATGCGGCGAGAGCGGCCGCTTTGCCCTGATGCTGTCATTGGCCATTCCAAACCATCCCCACGCCTGCGGAAGAACCCCCGGCAGCAAAATCGAACATGCCGGAAATCAAGGACTTGGCCGATCGGCCACAGCCGTTCGCATGTGCGAACGCGCTTGTTCTAGTGCTTGCTGCGGGGAAGGTCAAAACCAACAAACGTCGTATGGGCGCAAAAATCGATTAGATTTTGCCGCCATGCCAAAACGCCGCAACCCGGCGGGCCTGTTACAACAGTCAACCCGCGTTTCGAACCCAAGCTGTTGTGACGCGCCTAGCGGTCGAAACGCAGCACGTAGGAGTGCCAGTCGGCGGGGACCGCGACCGATTCGAACACCTTTCGGCCAGTGTCGGGGAATCTCGGCGCGTTGAGCATCAGTTTCGACCAGCCCCGCGCTCGGCGCCTGATCGGCCAGCACGTCGACCAGCGCCTTGGCGATGCCTTTGCCCCGGTGATCGTGATGGACATAGATGTGATCGGCCTGGCCGCATCTCAGCCCGCTCACCGGTTCGGGCAGATCGTAGAACATCACGAAGCCGACAAGCACGCCGTCGATGAATGCCCCAAGGAACTCCGCCGAGCGGTCCTGCAAGCAATTGCTCGGCGTAATACTGGTCCGGCTGGCGCGGCGCCCCGCGCTTGAGCGCCTGGGCATAGGCCGCAATCAGCGGCGCCAGCGCCAGCGAATGCGAGAGGCGAAGCTGCTCAATTTCGATCCTGTGCGGTTCGTTCATCTTGATGCTCCCTGCATGCCATGCCTATTCGAAAGCCGCGCACGCCGTCAACAGCGCCAACCGCCGCGACACTTGCCATGGCGCGGCAGCCGGTTCATTAAGCGGCCGACCCCTTGAACCGTCGGCGCATCCTTGTTCTCCGTCCTCCTTACCGTCATTCCGGTCTTCCTCGTGCTTGGCGCGGGCTACGCCTCCGTCCGGATCGGATGGCTGAAGGCGGAGATGTCGGAGTATCTCAACGCCTATGCGGTCCGGCTCGCGGTGCCGGTGCTGCTCTTTCGCGCCATGTACGGGCTCGATTTCTCCACCGCCCTTCTATCCGCCCATGCTGGCGGGTTTTTACGCCGGCGCGCTGGCGGCTTTCGCAGTCGGCATCGTGCTTGCCCGCAAGGTGTGGAAGCGGCGGCCAGGCGAGGCGGTTGCGGTCGGCTTTTGCGCCATGTTTTCCAACACCGTCCTTCTCGGCGTTCCGATCGTCTCGCGCGCCTATGGGCGAGGACGTGCTGACCCCTGCCTTCGGCATCATCTCGCTGCACGCGCCCTGTCTCTACGCAGTCGGCATGCTGACGATGGAGTTGTCGCGGCGCGACGGCCGGACGCTGTCGCAGGCACTGGCGGCGGCGGCGAAGTCGATCCTCGCCAACCCGCTGATGATCGGCGTCGTCTCGGGTGCTGCACTCAATTTTGCCGGACGCCCGCTGCCCGAATTCGCCACCGCCGCGGCGGAAATGATCGCCAATTCGGCCATTCCCGTGGCGCTGGTCGGCATGGGGGCCGCGCTTACGCGCTATGCGGTGCGAGCTGAAGTCGCCGAGAGCCTCGTCGTCTCGCTGCTGTCGCTCATCGCCCACCCGCTGATCGCGCTGGTGCTGACCCATCACGTGATGGACCTGCCGCATGAATATGTGCGCGCGGCGGTGGTGATCGCCGCCATGCCGCCCGGCATGAACGTCTATATCTTCGCGCTGATGTATGATCGCGCGGTGGCCTTGTCGGCGTCCGCCGTTCTCATCGCCACCACGCTGTCCATCGCCACCATCAGCGCCTGGCTGCTGGTGCTCGAAGCGGTGCTGACCTAGGGCAGCTTCCTGGCCGCCTGCGCGTCAAGCGCCGCGTTGAAGCGCTCGCTGTTCCAGCCGCCCTCAAGGGCTTCATGGAACAAGCCTGGCCTGCGACTTCGGCGCAAGCCCGCCAAGCGGCGGATCGCTGTCGAGATTGGTCGGGAAGGGATAGCCTTCCGCACAGGACGCAATCGCGGCGGCGATCTCGCCGGCGGCAAGCGATCCGTTCGCCCTCGCTGCTGCAAGCACCGGGAAAAGCGCCCTCGACATGCGGACCCGGTCGATGCTTTCCATGGCGCGGCCATAGGCCGACGACACCTGGAAGAGGTTGACCATCCGCTTCACGTCCTTCGACCGGTTGGCGCCCGCCGCATGCAGCAGTGCCGGCGAGAAGAACAGCATGTCGCCCATGTCCAGCGGCAATTGGACATGGTTGGCATCGAAGAACGCCTTGAAGTCGGGCCGGTTCATCGCGAGGTAGCCTGCGTCATAAGCCTGGCTGAAGGGCAGCAGTAGCGTCGGGCCGGTCTCGATCGGCGCATCGACATGCGCGATGGCGCCCTGCAGCGTCAGCATCGGTGAGAAGAGCTGGACATGCAGCGGATAGCGCTCGATGTCGGCCGGCACTCTGGAAGCCGAGGTGATAGTCGCGGTGCGCCGATTGCGCTGCCCCGCCCGGATTGACCACGTTGAGTTGCGCCGTCATCTGGTAGAACGGCCCGAGCCAGGCTTCGCTCACCAGCGCCAGGATCTCGTTTCCGTAATAGCGCGCGAAATTCTCCGGATCCGCCAGGCAGTGCTTTTCCAGCGAATTCCAGATCCGGTCATTGGCGCCGGGCTTGGCAAAATGGTCGCCGCCGCCGCTGCCGGTGCGGTGCTGCTCGTCGATCATCGTGCGGAAGACATCGCTCGCCGCCTCGATCACGCCATGATCGGGTTCGGCGCGCTTGAGCACGATGACGCCAGGTCCCGTGGAGAAAGCATCCACCCATTCGGCCATGATGCCGCGCCGCGCATCCTCGTCCATGATCGCGCCCCGCACGGCGTCGCAATCATAAATGAGCACGTTCTTTTCGACAGAAGCCGCGTAGGGATAATCGAGCAGCCGCGTCTCCTGCCGCGTCAGCGCCGCAAGGTCCTCGAGCCGGCAATCATCGGCGCGACGATAGATGCGTCCCGCGCGTTGCGCCGCCATGTTGTCGGTCTTCATGGTTCTCCTCCGCTCCAGCCCAAGCATGATGGTAATGTATCGGGGAAAATTGGCCACCGCGCAAAACGCGAACAAAAAAGGCGGGCACGTGCCCGCCTTCTCACGCAACATTGGCCTGGTGCCTATTTCCACTCGCGGATATCGACGAATTGTCCGGCGATCGCGGCAGCGGCAGCCATTTGCGGCGACACGAGATGCGTGCGGCCCTTGAAGCCCTGGCGTCCCTCGAAATTGCGGTTCGAGGTGGAGGCGCAGCGTTCTTCCGGGGCCAGCCGGTCCTCGTTCATCGCAAGACACATGGAACAGCCCGGCTCGCGCCAGTCGAAGCCGGCTTCGCGGAAGATCTTGTCGAGACCCTCCGCCTCGGCCTGCTCCTTCACCACGCCCGAGCCCGGAACGATCATCGCGCTCACATGCGGCGACACCTTGCGCCCTTCGACCACCTTGGCGGCGGCGCGCAGATCCTCGATCCGGCCATTGGTGCATGAACCGATGAAGACCCGGTCGATCTTGATGTCGGTCATCTTCGTGCCCGGCGTCAGGCCCATATATTCGAGCGCGCGCTGCTTGGAGGCGCGCTTGGTCTCGTCGGCGATCTGCGCCGGATCGGGAACCGTGCCGGTGACGGCGACGACGTCCTCGGGCGAGGAGCCCCACGAGACGATCGGCGGCAGATTGGCCGGCGTCGAGCACCACGACCTTGTCGTAGTGCGCGCCCTCGTCGGAGTAGAGGCTCTTCCAGTATTCCATCGCCATGTCGTAGGCCTTGCCCGACGGCGCCTTTGGGCGGCCCTTGATGTATTCGAAGGTCTTCTCGTCCGGCGCGATCAGGCCGGCGCGCGCGCCGCCCTCGATCGACATGTTGCAGACGGTCATGCGGCCTTCCATCGAAAGCTCGCGAATGGCTTCGCCGGCATATTCGATCACATGGCCGGTGCCGCCCGCCGTGCCGATCTCGCCGATGATGGCAAGGATGATGTCCTTGGCGGTGACGCCTGCCGGCAGCTTGCCATCGACGCGCACCAGCATGTTCTTCGCCTTGCGCTGGATCAGCGTCTGCGTGGCGAGCACATGCTCGACCTCAGACGTGCCGATGCCGTGCGCCAGCGCGCCGAACGCGCCATGCGTCGAGGTGTGGCTGTCGCCGCACACGATCGTCATGCCCGGCAGGGTGAAGCCCTGCTCCGGCCCGATGATGTGGACGATGCCCTGCCGCTTGTCGGTCTGCGGAATAATATTCGATGCCGAAATCGGCGGCGTTCTGCGCCAGCGCATCGACCTGGATGCGGCTTTCCTCGTTCTTGATGCCCAGCGCCCGGTCGGGCGAGGTCGGAACGTTGTGGTCGACGACGGCCAGCGTCTTCAGCGGCGCGCGCACCTTGCGGTTCGTCATGCGCAGCCCCTCGAAGGCCTGCGGGCTCGTCACTTCATGCACGAGGTGCCGGTCGATATAGAGGATCGCCGAGCCGTCGCCATTGTCGGCAACCACGTGATCGTCCCAGATCTTGTCGTAAAGGGTTCTTGCCATCGCTCGCATCCATGAGTGCGCGGCCAACGGGCCGCAATCAAGCGCCTGATAAGCACACAGGCAGCCCGCCGGTCAAGGAAATCGGGTCAGCTCGACCGCCCCATTGCCTCGGCCAGCGCGTCGGCCAGGATCTTGTCGCGGCCGTAGACGTCCTCGCGGAACTGCACCGTGCCGTCCTTGTTTGCGAAGGCTGTGAGATAGACGATGTAGACTGGGATCTTCTGCTCGAGCTTGACGATGGTGTTCTTGCCGCCAGCGACCACCGCGTCGATGCGCTTGCGGTCCCAGCCCTCCTGTTCCAGCAGCACTTCGGCCATCTTGAGCGGATCCTTCAGCCGCAGGCAGCCATGGCTGAAGTAGCGGCTCGCGGCGTCGAATTTCGACTTCGACGGCGTGTCGTGCATGTAGACGTTGAAATCGTTCGGGAACATGAACTTGACCCGGCCGAGCGCATTGTCCTTGCCCGGTTCCTGCCGTAGCGTGAACGGGAAATTGCCCTTGCCGTAGGCCGACCAGTTGATCGCGCCCGCGCTCACCTTCTTGCCGCCTGAAAACACCGCGATGTTTTGCGCCGCCAGCACGCCGGGGTTCTTGCGCAGCTTGGGCAGGTATTCGTTGACGGCAATCGACGACGGCACGCCCCAATAGGGGTTGAACTCCACATATTCCATTTCGTCAGTGAATTCGGGCGTGCGGTGATAGGGCAGACCCACCTGGATGACCTCCGCATGGAGGGTCTTGTCGTCGCGCACAACCTTCACGACCTGGTCGGCGAGATTGGCGAAGATGTGGTACGGCGCGAACTCGTTCTGGAGCCAGCGGTTGCGCTCGAGATTGAGCTCGATCTCGAAGATGCGCCTTTCGACCGGCGTGTTCATCGCCGTCAGTGTCTGCTTGCCAATGGTGCCGAGCGCCTCAAGCCCCATGGTTTCCTGGAATGCGATCACGGCATTGGCCAGCGCCGCGTCATAGACATCGCCTTGTGCCAGGTCCGTTTCCTTGAGCGAACCGGCCTCGATCATGCGCTTGCGGATCGCGGGAACGCGCGGGTCGGTCGCACCGGGCTTGATCACCGGACCGTCGGGAACGGTCGAATAGCCGCCATTGGCCGAGATGGCGCGAAAACCGGCAAGCGCCTGCCGCAGGCGCTCGTAGCGCGGCGTGTGCGGCGCCAGCAGGCGCAGATAGACTTTCGGCTGCGCGGTCTTGCGCAAGCTCGTGAGGACAGTATCGGGCGCGACCGCCACCGGAAAACGGACCTGCTCGCGGTTGATGGCGCGCGGATTGACCCGACCGGCATTGAGATGCTGGGCGAAGGCGACGACCGAGGCGGTGAGGTCGATCTCGAACTGTGCCATTTCCTCCGGCGTTTCGGCAGCCGACTCTTCCAGCAGGTCGAGCGCGTGGTAATCGGCAGGGTCAAGCCCGTCTTCGTATGCAAGGTTCAGCGCATCGATTACCTGCAAGGCCTTGTCGCTGACCTCGCCATTGCTGATCCAGATCGGCGTGTATTCGTTGAGCGCATAATGCGCGTCGATTTCCTTGAGCCGGTTCGACACCGCCTCGTTGCGCGCCTCTGCAATGAACTGCTGGAGCACCTGCTGGATCGGCAGGGCCTGCGCCATTGCAGCCCCCGGCACGGCAATAGCCGCCAAGGCGCACAGGACGATGGCAAGGACCGTGCCACGAAAATTCCAAAGATGCTGGCGCATGGCGCTTCTCCCCGCTGAGCGAACTGCACGATTCTTCTACCAGCAAGTTGGCTCGTCGAAAAAGTGCGGCGTTCAGTCGACCGCGCGTCGCGCCTCCTCTGCCCGGCGCAAGCGCTTTTCAAGCTGCCGCAAGCGCAATCGACAGGCTGATGGTCAGGATCAGGTAGATATAGGCGACGATCGAATAGGTCTCGAAGAACCGGAACGAACCGGATGCATAGACCTTGCCCATCTGCGTGAGGTCGGCGACGCCAAGCACGGAGACGAGCGATGAATCCTTCACCATCGCCACGAAATCGTTGCCGAGCGGCGGCAGGATGGTGCGGATCGCCTGCGGCAGCACGACCAGCCGGAAACGCTGGCAGCGGCGTCAGGCCGAGCGCCTTGGCCGCCTCGATCTGCCCCGTGTCCACCGACTGGATGCCGGCCCGGAACACCTCGGCGATGAACGCGGAATAGCCTATTGTCAGCGCCATCACCGCCCGCCACAGCAGCGGAAAATCGCGGACCGCCATCTCGCCGGCAATGCCCATGGCCTGCAGCGGCGCGCTCGCCCAGTTCCACAACGCGACAACGGCCGGCGCCCCGACAAAGGCGATGTAGAACAGCAGCACCAGGACCGGCACGCCGCGGATGATTTCGACATAGAACCGCGCCACCTGCCGCAGCACCACAGACCGCGACAGCGCCATGACGGCGAGGAGAAGGCCGATCGCGCAGGCGAACGCGAATGCGGCCAGCGTGACGAAGATCGTGGTGGTGATGCCCTGCGAGACGGCCCGGAAGATCTGGGCATAGATGCCGTTGGTGGCGATGACCACGCCGAGCACCGACGCCAATCGTTGCGGCGGCGACAAGCCACCACGGAAAATCGCCACTCCCTGCGCCGCCACTGCCGTTCATGCGTTGATTGCCCGGTGGAGGCGGCCGCGACCGGCGCCCGCCTGTCCGGGCGATCATTCGCCGAACTTGTAGTCGAGGAACCACTTCTTGTTCAGCGCATCGATGGTGCCGTCCGCCTTCATGGAGGCGATGGCCGCGTTGATTGGCGCGACGAGATCCGACCCCTTCGGGAAGATGAAGCCGAAATCCTCGGTGCCGAGCGGGCCGCCGACCAGCTTCAGCCCGCCATTGGAGGCATCGACATAGCCCTTGCCGGCGGTGCCGTCGGTCAGCACCACGTCGACATCGCCGGACCTTCAGCGCCTGCACGCTCGCGCCGAAGGTCTCGAACAGCTTGATGCGCGGGTTCTGCTCGTTGCCGTCCAGCACGTTGTAGACCGCGACGTAGAATGGCGTCGTGCCGGCCTGCGCGCCGACAAGCCCTCGTTGACAGCCGCGAAAGTGGCCGCGTCGGTGAAGCGGCTTTCGTCGCCCCGCACCAGCATGAACATTTCCGAGCGCATGTAGGGTTCGGAGAAATCGACCTTCTCCTTGCGCTCTTCCTTGATGGTAATGCCGGTCATGCCGATGTCGTACTGGCCGCCGGAAACGGCCTCGATCATCGCGTCCCATGCGGTGTTCTGGTACTCGACCGTGACGTTGAGCCGCTTGGCGATCTCGGCCATGGCGTCATATTCCCAGCCGACCTGCTGGCCGGACTTGGGGTCGATGAACTGCAGCGGCGGATAGGCATTCTCGGTGACCACGACCACCTTGCGCCCCTGGAGATCGGGCAGTTCGGCGGCGATTGCAGCGAAGGTCGCTGACGCGTTGCAACGGCCAGTACGCCGAGCGCGGCGATGATTTTCTTCATGCTGAACCCCTTCGTTGTCCCGCCATGCGCGGCGGCTGACCTGGGACATTATCCGGACTGCACCTTCTGGCAAGCACGGCGAAGCTGCAATTTTTTGTCAGGGATCAGAAAAGGATTTCGAAACCGGCACGCGGACGAACCACTCCGGCAACATGCGTTTCGCGCACCTCGAGCCGGTTTCCCGCCAAAGGCGAAAGCAGACGCGTCGAACACCGCCTCGTGCCAGACGCAGGGACCATAGGCGATCGGGTTGCGGGCGATCTCTACGCCAGCGCGCCGCCAGCCATGGCGGATCGTCACCGTGGCGTTGCCGGCGAAGGTCCAGGAATGTCGGCCAATGGCTTTCAGCAGCAGGTTCACCGAAACCGGCGCGGGCAGGCGCTTCAGCGCTTCCATGGCCGGCCCCGGAATGCGGTTCGCCAGTATGTAGTCGCCCGTCAGCTCGCCCGCGCGCCGCATAGCGCAAGTGCCGCATCGGGCGCAAGCCTGTTGCCGACTGCCCGGTTGAGCCGGCGCACCAGCGCCGCATCGACAAGCCCCTCGGGCCTGCGCCATGCGGCGGCAAGCCGGCGGCGCGCAGGATATCCGCGCGCATCGCATGCACCGTGAAGTTCCGTCGATCGCCTCGGCGGTCTGCAGGATGGCGTTCGGGCCGACGCGATGGCGTAGCTGCGCTCGCCGTTGCGTGGCAGCGGCGGGATTGGCTGCACCTGATGCTGCCCGCGTCGCATGGCGTCGCTCAGGCGTCGAGGCGGGCACAGGTTCCGGCAGGCTGTCCCCGGTTGCCGGGCCCGCCGCCGCAGGCCATGACCTCCGCCATGCCGGCCTTCTGTCGCCGCGCGCCTTGGCCTTGCGCGTCCGGTCGGCGGCGGCCTGCCAGTCTTCCATCTGGGCCGGCGCGATCTTGCGGCTGCGGTCGAAGTTGAACTCGACATTGCCCTTGGATTGCGGACCCCAGTAGTTGACCTTGCCGAGGTCGTAGAACGTGCGCTGGAACCCGGCCTTCAGGAACGCCTTCAGGCAACCCAGCAGATAGCGCCGCCGGAAGCCGGTGCCGCGCCAGGGGTAATGGAACAGCGCCTTCTTCATGTAGAAGCGGCGGTAATTGTTCATCACCCGGTCGAGCAGCTCGGCCCGGTCCATGGCCGCCGGCTTCATGATCGGCGTGACGAAATTGTACTTCTCGAAATCGAAGACCTCGACCTTGTCGGCCAGTTCCTGGAACAGCGGCGTGAACGGCCAGGGCGTGTACATCGACCAGTTGGCAAGGTCGGGCTGCCATTCCCACGCCATGCGGTAGGTTTCTTCCAGCGTCTCCGCCGTCTCGTTGTCCAGCCCGACGATGAACTGCGCCTCGGTGAAGATGTCGGCGTCGCGCAGCAGCTTGATCGCCCGGCGGTTGTCCTCGACCTTGGTTTCCTTGTTGAACTGGTCGAGCTTCAATTGCGCCGCCGCCTCGGTGCCGAGGCTGACATGCACCAGCCCCGCCTTGCGGTAGAGCGGCAGCAGCTTTTCATCGCGCAGGATGTCGGTGACGCGGGTGTTGATGCCCCATTTCACCTTGTCGGGCAGGCCGCGCGCGATCAGTTCCTCGCAGAACTGGATGAACTTCTTGCGGTTGATGGTCGGCTCCTCGTCGGCGAGGATGAAGAAGCCGACCTGGTGCTCGTTGACCAGCTTCTCGATCTCGTCGACCACCTTCTTCGGATCGCGGACGCGGTAGTCGCGCCAGAATTTCCACTGCGAGCAGAATGAGCAGGTGAAGGGGCAGCCCCGCGCCATGTTCGGAATGGCGACGCGCACGCCCAGCGGCACGTAGATGTATTTCTCCCATTCCAGCATCGACCAGTCGGCCTCGACCGCATCGAAATCCTTGACGGTCGGCGCGGCCTGCGACGCCACGATCTTGTCGTCCTCGCGCCAGGCCAGGCCCTTGATCTTCGCCCGGTCGGCGGGCCAGCGCCCCTCGGCGATCGCCGTGACGAGATTGGCGAAAATCTCCTCGCCCTCGCCGCGCACGATCACGTCGATCCACGGCGCTTCGGAAAGCACCTGCTTGTACATGAAGGTGGCGTGCACCCCGCCCAGCACGCGCACCGCATTGCGGGCAGGCATCGCGGGCGATCTCCAGCACCTTCTCGGCCTTGTAGATCGATGGCGTGATCGCCGTGACGCCGATGACGTCCGGCTTCAGCGCGGCAAGCCGCCTGGCCAGATCCTCATCGGCGATGTGGTTGGTCATCGCGTCGATGAAGGTGATGTCGGTGAAGCCGGCCTTTTTCAGCGAGCCGGAGAGATACGCCACCCAGGCCGGGGGCCAGTTGCCGGCAATCTCGGCGCCGCCGGAATGATAGTTCGGGTGGACGAAGACGATTTTCATGACAAACCTCCCGCGCCAGCAATGTGACAAGGAAAGTTTACACTTCAGTTTGTAAGGCTGGATTGACATGGATCAATCCGGCGCGCCGGGCGGTGCAATCACCCAAAATGAAAAAGGCGGCCGTGAAGCCGCCTTTCATGTCTGCCTTGAAGGCAAATATCACTCGGCCTTGGCTTCTGCCTGTTCCGATGCGGCGGCCGCTTCCGCTGCCGCCTTTTCCGCTGCCTGCGCTGCAGCCTTCTCGGCCGCTTCCGCCGCTGCCTTTTCGGCCGCCAGCGCCTCGGCTGCCGCGATCTTCTCGGCCTCGATGCGGTTCTTCTCGGTCAGGAACGCCTGGCGCTCGCTGTCATTGAGGCGCTTGGCGCGGACGCCGGTATTTTCGGAAATGCGCGCCGACTTGCCGCGCAGGTTGCGCAGGTAATAGAGCTTGGCGCGGCGGACCGAGCCGCGGCGCACCACTTCGACGCCCTCGACCATCGGCGAATAGACCGGGAACACGCGCTCCACGCCTTCGCCGTAGGAAATCTTGCGGACCGTGAAATTCTCGTTGAGGCCGCCGCCGGAACGTCCGATGCAAACGCCTTCATAGGCCTGCACGCGGGTACGGCTGCCTTCCGTCACGCGCACGAGGACGCGAACGGTGTCGCCGGCCTCGAATTCGGGGAAGGTGCGCTTTGCGGCGATCTTGGCGGCCTGCTCGGCCTCGAGCTGCTGGATGATGTTCATGTTTCCAAACCTTTTCTCGCATGCACCGCCCCCGGTTCAAGCCGGGATCAGGCCGCATGTCTTTGATTGCGTGATGGCCAGAGCGTCCGCTGGTCCTTGGCTTCGGGCTTTGGGGGCCGTCGGCTTTGGCGGGAAACGCAAGGCATGCGCGTTTCCGGGACGAATTCACCTCACTTCTTCCGGTTCAGGAAAAAGTTGCGCGGCCTATAGCGCAATTGCGCAGGGTTGTCGACTGCTTTCCCGCACGCGGCCTGCTTCCCGAAATCGGCGCTTGCAAGCCGCTGCCGGCTCCGCTCTAAGCGTCGGCTCCAAGTGGGGTGCGGGCCATGATGCCGATTGACCAAATCATCTTTCTCTTCGCCGCCGGCTTCGTGTCGAGCGTCGCCAACGCCATTGCCGGCGGCGGCACGTTCCTTACGTTCGGCGCGATGACGCTGGCGGGCATCCCGCCGGTGATGGCCAACGCCACCTCCTCGGTCACGCAATTGCCGGGCTACATCACTTCCGCGCTCGCCTATCGCGACGAGATCCGCAAGGACCTTCGCGAAGCGCTGCTGATCGGCGGCCTGTCCATCGCCGGCGGCCTTGCCGGGGCGCTGATCCTCTTGTCGCTGTCCAATCCGCAATTTCGCCAGATCGTGCCCTGGCTGCTGCTTTCGGCAACCCTGATCTTTGCGGCAGGGCCGTGGCTGAAGCCGAAATCGCTGGAGCCCGACCACCCGATGAAGCCCTCCGGCTTCGCCGCGCAATTCGCCGTCGCCATCTATGGCGGCTTCTTCGGCGCGGGCATGGGCATCATGATGCTGGCCGTCCTCGGCCTTTCCAAGGGCGGCGACTATCACCGGCTCAACGCGATCAAGAATTTCGTTTCCGTGCTGATCGCCGCAATCGCCATCGCCGTGTTCGCGACCGGCGGCGTCATCGCCTGGGGACCGGCGCTGGTGATGATCCCCGCCGGCGCGCTTGGCGGCTATGCCGGCGTGTGGGCGGCGCGGCGCGTGCCGCAATGGATCATGCGCGCGCTGGTCGTGGTCGTGGGACTGGCGCTGACCTGGTATTACTTCACCGCTGATCCTTGCCGCCGAAAGATCCGGCCGCCGCTCGCGCCGTCAGCTTTCGCGCCTCCTCGCGCCGCCATCTGGCGACCTTGCCGTGGTCGCCGGAGGTCAGCACTTCCGGGGATCGTCCGTCCCTCGAATTCCGCCGGCCGCGTGTAGTGCGGATGTTCCAGCAGGCCGCTCTCATGGCTCTCGTGGAGGCCGGATTCGCGCATTGCCCATGACGCCCGGCAGCAGCCGGACGATCGCGTCGAGCAGCACGATCGCCGCCGGCTCACCGCCCGAAAGCACATAGTCGCCGATGGAAACTTCGTCGAGCCCGCGCGCCTCGATCACCCGCTCGTCGACGCCCTCGAACCGCCCGCAGACAATGACCGCGCCCGGACCCGGCGGCAAGTTCGCGCACGAATGCCTGGTCGAGCAGCCGCCCTCGCGGGCTCATCAGCAGGCGCGGGCGCGGATCGCCAGCCGGCGAAGCGCTGTCGATCGCGGCCGCCAGCACGTCGGCGCGCAGCACCATGCCCGCCCCGCCGCCCGCCGGCGTGTCGTCGACCATCCGGTGGCGGCCGACGCCGAATTCACGAAGTGCGACGGTTTCCAGCGACCAGCTTCCCGCCTCCAGCGCCTTGCCGGCGAGCGACACGCCAAGCGGGCCGGGAAACATCTCCGGGTAGAGCGTGATGACGCTGGCGCGAAAACCCGTCATCCGTCCTCGCGCTCCGAGACTTCCGGCGGCGGCACGAAGACGAGGAAGCCGTCGCCGATATCGACGACCGGCACGGCCGCCTTTGTGAACGGCGCCATGAAGGCCGGCCCCGAAGAGCGGCCGTATCTCGAGTATGTCGCCCGCGCCGAAATTGTGCACGGCGCTGACCGTTCCCGTCTTCGCCCCGGTCTCGTCACGAACCTCAAGGCCCACGAGATCGGCGAGGTAGAATTCGTCTTCGTCTTCGTGTCTCGCGGCAATTCCGCCCGGTCGATGAAGAGCTCGCGCCCGGTCAGCTTCTCGGCGGCATTGCGCTGTCACTGACACCCTCGATCCGCGCTACCAGCACCTTTCCCTGCGGGCGCAGCGAGACGATTCGCACTGGCACGCCGTCCTCCAGCGCCAGCGAACGGTAGCCGCCGATCGCCTCCGGGTCCGCGGTGAAGCTTTGCAGCCGCACCTCGCCCTTCAGCCCCACGGCTGCTCCGAACTTGCCGACGAGGATGTTTGTTCTGGCCATTCCTGCTCCCTCAACGAAAAAAGGCGGCAAAGCGCCGCCCTTTCCGGTTCCCTGAAAGGGCGGATGCGTGAATTATTCCGCAGCCGGCGCCTCGGCGGCTTCTGCTGCCTTGGCGGCTGCATCTTCGGCCTTCTGCTTCTGCTCGGCGACGCGCTCCAGCGCCTTCTTGCCGGGCTTTGCCTTGTCCGGATTGTTGCGCGGGTCGCGCTTCATCAGGCCGGCGGCGTCGAGGAAGCGGTGGACGCGGTCGGTCGGCAGCGCGCCGACGGAGAGCCAATGCTTGGCGCGTTCGGCGTCGAGCACGACGCGGGCGCTTTCGTCGGTCAGCAGCGGATTGTAGGTGCCGAGCTTCTCGATGAAGCGGCCGTCGCGCGGCGAGCGCACGTCCGACACGACGATGGAATAGAACGGGCGCTTCTTGGAGCCGCCGCGTGCGAGACGAAGTTTCAATGCCATTTCAATTCTCCTTGGTGCGTTGTCAGGACGGCTTTGCCGCTGCCTGTTCGTGGTGCCGGATCACTTCCCTGATGATGAAGTTGAGAAGCTTTTCCGCGAAGTCGGGATCGAGCTCGGCCTCCGCCGCCTTGGCGCGAAGCCGCTCGACCTGTTGCTGCTCGCGCGCCGGATCGGCTGGCGGCAATGCGTGTTTCGCCTTGTATTCGCCCACCGCCTTGGTGATGCGGAATCGTTCGGCGAGTATGTGGATCAGCGCCGCATCGAGATTGTCGATCGAGGCGCGGAATTTGCGCAGTTGTTCGGTTGCGTCGCTCATGCGGAAGCTCTCATATGCAGGGCAGGATCAGTGTGACGCCAGATTTCAACCAGAACGCCGTCTTCGCGCATGGCGGTCGCCTCGCACCGCGCGCCGGCCTTCTCGGCGACACGGCGCGAAGCAAAATTGTCCGGCTCGATTAGCGAAACGGCTGAATTCCACCCAAGGTCCTGGAACACGTGGCGAAGCACGCGGGTTACCGCCTCGCTGGCGACGCCCCGGCCGCTTGCCGAGGGCACGAGCGAATAGTTGATCTCGGGTTCGGGCCAGAAACCGGTCTGGGACGGACCGCAATGACCGAGGAATGCGCCGGTCGCCTTTTCCTCGATGGCGAAACGGCCAAAGCCGCGCATCTGCCAATGACCGATGAGAGCCGTCATTTTTTCCCAGCACGCAAACCGCGTCTTGCGTCCACCGATGAAGCGGGCGTTCGTTTCGTCGGCGTAGATCGAGCAGAACGCATCGAAATCGCTCTCGCGAAATTCGCGCAGGACGAGGCGGGCGGTTTCAAGCACCGGGAAGACGGCGGGGCGAAAACTCATTTTTTCTTGCCCCCGAAAGGCAAGCCTGGCAGTCCGCCGCCTTGAAAGGCACCTGGCAGCTTCGGCATGCCGCCGCCAGGCCCACCACCGCCCATGCCCATTTCGCGGGCCATGCGCTCGATTTCCTTCGGGTCCATCTTCGACAGGTCCGGCATTCCCGGCGGCATGCCGCCGCCGCCCATCATCCGGCCCATCATGCCGCCTCCGCCGCCCATCATGCCGCCGAGGCTGCCCATGAGGCCCTTCATGCCGCCCTTGCCCATCTTCTTCATCATGTCGGCCATCTGACGATGCATCTTCAGCAGCTTGTTGATTTCCTGCACCGAAGTGCCGGAGCCGGCGGCGACACGCTTCTTGCGGTTGGCGTTGAGGATCTTGGGGCTCTTGCGCTCCTGCCGCGTCATCGAGGAGATGATCGCCTGCTGGCGCTTGAAGATGGAATCGTCGAGGCCGGCGGCGTCGATCTGCTTCTTCATCTTGCCGACGCCGGGCAGCATTCCCATGATGCCGCCCATGCCGCCAAGGTTCTGCATCTGCTTCAGCTGGTCCGACAGATCGTTGAGGTCGAACTCGCCCTTCTGCATGCGCTTGGCCATCGCCGCGGCCTTTTCCGCGTCGATGTTCTCCGCCGCCTTCTCGACCAGGCAGACGATGTCGCCCATGCCGAGGATGCGGTCGGCGATGCGCTGCGGGTGGAAATCCTCCAGCGCATCCATCTTCTCGCCGGTGCCGATCAGCTTGATCGGCTTGCCGGTGACCGCGCGCATGGAAAGCGCCGCGCCGCCGCGCCCGTCGCCGTCGATGCGGGTCAGCACGATGCCGGTGATGCCGACGCGGCTGTCGAAATTGCGCGCAAGGTTCACCGCGTCCTGGCCGGTCAGCGAATCGGCGACCAGCAGGATCTCGTGCGGGTTCGCCTTGGACCGGATATCGGCCATCTCGATCATCAGCGGCTCGTCGATATGCGTGCGGCCTGCCGTGTCGAGGATGACGACGTCATAGCCGCCGAGCCTGCCGGCCTGGACCGCGCGCGCGGCAATGTCGACCGGCTTCTGTCCGGCGATCATCGGCAGCGTGTCGATGCCGGTCTGTTCGCCGAGCTGGCGCAGCTGCTCCTGCGCCGCCGGCCTGCGCGTGTCGAGCGAGGCCATCAGCACCTTCTTGCGCTGCCGCTCGAACAGGCGCTTGGCGATCTTGGCCGAGGTGGTCGTCTTGCCCGAACCCTGCAGGCCGACCATCATGATCACGACCGGCGACGGCGCGTTGAGGTCGATCGGCTGGGCATCCGAGCCGAGCATGGCGACGAGTTCGTCATGGACGATCTTGACGACCATCTGGCCCGGCTTGATCGAGCGCACGACTTCGGCGCCGACCGCCTTTTCGCGGACCCGGTCGGTGAAGTCGCGGACCACATCGAGCGACGACGTCGGCCTCGATCAGCGCGCGGCGAACCTCGCGCAGCGCCGCCGACACGTCCTTGTCGCACAGCGCGCCGCGCCGCGTCAGTCCTTCGAAAATGCCGCCAAGGCGGTCGGAAAGCGATTCAAACATTCTCTTCCTCATCCCTGCGATGATCAGTACATCGCAAGGTAGTGTCCGCTCGCGCCCGGACCAAGGAAAAGCCGCTGGCCCGGTCGCAAAAAGCAGTATCGCACCCGAGGGCGCATCGCGCTGTCGGGTGTTGGCCTCCAGGATCGGTACCTCCGCCACTTGGCGTTGCCCTGGTCGGCCTTTTGTCAGTCGTTCCTGCCGGAAGTTGCCAGCCTTCAAGCGCAAAAGGTGGCGCAAGTCAAGTTCCGGGCGGAGTGCGAGCCTTGCCGCTCAACGCATCACCACCTTCAATATGCCGGCACGCAGCCTTGCCGGCATGACTTCCAGCGTCTTTTTCGCCAGCGGCCGCGCCCATTGCAGCCACAAGGTATTGTGCACCCAGCCGCGTATCGTCAGCGCCAGCACGTGATCCTGCACCGGGACCGCATCGCGCGCCCAGGTGAATTTGTAGCGCGCGGCGGGGATCAGGAAGTCTGCCACGTCGATACCCTCGCCGTGGCAGGCCTCGAGGATGGCGCCGAGCTGCATCTTGCCCGGGCTCGCTTCCTCGTAACCCTCGTCCCATCCTGCCATGAAGGCATAGTACCGCCTCTTGTGTACGAAGCCCCATTGGTCCGCCATGGGCACGGAACCATGCTTCAACGAGAAAGCAATCGTGTCGATGCCGGTCTTTTCAGGGTTCTTGAACCGTTCGAGGAATGCGCCGAAGTCCGTCTTGCGAAAGGCCCGGGACGTCAGCCCCTGCCTCTCCAGCCAGGCTTCCCGGCCATGGAAGGACCGGTCGATGACCTCGGCCAGCATGTCGCCCGACCGTACGGCCTCATGAGTAACCGGGGCGTCGCGTTCGAGCCGGTTGCGGGCATTGCGCATGTTCTTGCGCGTCTTGGCATTTATGGTTTGCTGGAACGCTGCAAAGTCAGGAAAATCGCCGACAGGCACGAAGGGCGCGGCATCCTCTCGCCGGATGGCGGCACCGTCCCGGTGATGGCAAGGTGCAGATTTCCATCGCTGCGAACCTGTCCCAGATGCAGGAAGTCGGCGCGCGACGCGCGGATCAGCGGAAGCATTGCCGCAAACGCCGCCTTGCGGTCGCAAATGCGGATCGGCCAGCATTTCGGTGTATTGCTGGAACGGCTCCGACAGGCCGGTGAGGATCTTCAAGCCGTTCAACTCCTGCAGCGCCAGCGGCAGTATTGCAACGGTCCGCCCGCGTTCGCGAACGACGGCAATGAAGATGTCGCAGCCGCCTTCGTCCGCGGCATGGTCCAGAAAATTGCGGCACCAGTCGTAGCACTGGAAAAAGACCGCGCCTTCGCTCCGCTTCTCCAGCGCCCGCCAATCCGCTTCCAGGGCGTCGAACGTCTCGCGGCTGCGGACAAGTTCGGCAACAGCGTTTTCGCTGGCCGCTTGGGCGCTATCGCGCAAAAGCGGACGCAAGGATCCGATGGCGGGCTGCGCCCGCATCATTTGCGCATCGAATAGGCCGCGATGTCGCGGTATCCGCCCGGGCTTGCCGGATCGACCGCGAAATCCACCGTGTAGGGTTTCGCGGCCTTGCCGCGCAGGCCTGAAAACTTGACCGCTCCCGCCAGCGCCAGCTTTGCAGCCATGACCGGACCCGCTTGCTGCCTTTGCAGGGTCTTGAAGCCTGCCTTGCGCAGCAGGCCGTTGGCGTAGTTCACGGCATAGGCGTTGCGAATTGCGCGCGTATAATGCTCGGTCGTCAGCGACACGTTCAGGCTGTCGTGGTTCTCCACCCGGTGCGGAAAGTTGAGCGGCCAGTGCAACATGTAGCCGGGTTCGAGATCGATGACCTCAGCCGCCTTGTCGAACTGCGGATGGTAGGGCATGTCGGTCTCGTGCATTTCGCCGAGTATGAGTTTTTCAATCGCGGCCTGTGGAAGATAAGGTTCGCGGCCCGGATAGACCCAGACCCGCTTGCGTCCGCGCAACTGCCACAACATCTGGCCCGGAACATCGGCATGGTAGGGCACATAGACATGCGGCGAGGAGATGAGGATCGTCACCTTGTGGTTGAAGGTCTGGAGACCGGGCACGCGCGCCTCGAACTCGGCATAGATGTCGCGCAGCAACTCGCCATACGCCTTGTCGGCCTTGTGCGGCGCGCGCAGATTGATCCAGATGTCGCCTTTGCGTGCAGCTTCCAGGATCTCCATGCCGGAGAGCTTGCCGAATTCGCCTTCGCGACGGCGCAGCTTTCCGTCCGGTCCCGGACGAGCGCGTGTTGACGTGGTAGTCGTCGCGCCCGGCCTTCTCGATAAGGGAGGCCAGCGCTTCATCGGTGAAGAGCTGCGAATTGTGCAACGAATGCCGCAGATGCAATGTTTGCCGGCCGAACTGGCTGGCGTGGTGCTCATTCCAGTCGGTCATGATATGGCCGGTGGCGATGTCGCGCATGTTCGGGGCTCCTGTTCGAAAACGTAATTTCGCACAGTTGGGCGGAGAAACTGTAAATTCCGGATATTTTTCAGGCGCAGATTCCCGTTCCGCACGATCTCCTTTTGTAGCTTGGTTAACGGCGCACTACATTAAAGGTTGAACAACACAGCTTCCGGATCAGAAATGAAAACCAGACCCATTCTCGGCGCGGCAGCACGGAAATTTCGCGCCGCCCGGCGAACCCGTACTATCAAGGACCTGCCAGCGATCATTTCGACGGCGTCACCTTCTTCAACCCGCAGGGCACGCCGCCCGGGCGGATAGCACAGTTGCTGCGCTGGCGCTTTTCCAATACCCGGGAAAAATGGCCAGCGGCCTGGCCAAGCCCCTGGCATGGCGAGAAGCCCGAATCGCGCGTCGAAGGCGAAAGGCTGGTTGTGACCATGGTCGGGCATGCCACGCTTCTCATCCAGACCGGCGGCGTCAATTACCTCACCGATCCGGTCTGGTCGGAACGCGTCAGCCCGGTGACATTCGCTGGACCCAAGCGCGTCAACCCGCCGGGTGTCGCCTTCGCCGACCTGCCAGACATCGACGCGGTGCTGTTGTCGCATAATCACTACGACCATCTCGATATAACCACCTTGACGGCGCTGGTTGGTCGCGACGACCCGTTGATAGTGACGCCGCTCGGCAACGATACCATCGTGAAGGCCGCCATTCCCTCCGCCCGCACCTTTTCCGGCGATTGGGGCGAGACCCTCGCGCTTCCCGGCCTGCCGCCGATCCGCTTCACGCCAGCGCATCACTGGTCGGCGCGCGGCATTGCCGACCGGCGCATGGCGCTGTGGGCGGCCTTTGTCATCGAAACGCCGGGCGGACCGATCTATCACATCGGCGACACCGGATTTCACGACGGCATCAACTTCGAGGAAGCGGGCCGAAATCACGGGCCATTCCGGCTCGCGATACTCCCCGTTGGCGCCTATGAGCCGCGATGGTTCATGCGCGGCCAACACATGGACCCGCACGAAGCGGTGATGGGCATGCAATTATGCAACGCGGCCTTCGCGGTCGGCCATCACTGGGGTACGTTCCGCCTGACCGACGAGGCCATCGATGCGCCGCGAAAGACGCTTGCCGAGGCGCTGGCGGCGAGCGGAATCGACGAGGGACGGTTTCCTGCCTTGCGGCCCGGCGAGAAAGTGGAAGTGCCCCCGCTCGCCTAAACCGCCTGACCTTCCGGAACCACCGTGCGTCCGGGACGTTGTCTCCCTGTTGCCAATCAACAAAGGCGCCAGGAGGCAAGCGGATGGTCAAGTGGATCCTGATTTTGCTGGTGGTCGCAGCGGTCGCCAGCCTGCTCGGTTTCAACAGCCTGGCGGGCGCCGCCGCGACAGGCGCCAAAATCCTGATCGGCGTTGCTCTGGTCGTCTTCCTGTTGGTGATCCTGGGCATCATCGCCATCGCCTGACGGGCCGGCTGGCCTCCGCCCCTTTCAATTGCCGGCCCTTTCGGCCATATAAGCCCGGATTCAACGGGCTAACGGCAACATGAGCGACGCACCCATTCCCATCGTGAAGATGAACGGGCTTGGCAACGAGATAGTCGTTGCCGACTTGCGCGGGCGCGCGCAAAAAATTTCGGCTTCGGCAGCCGTTGCGCTGGCGAGCACGGTTCCATTCGACCAGCTCATGGAAGTTTCAGACGCTGCCGGCTCCGGGCGGGACTACGACGTCCGTATTTTCAATATCGACGGCTCGCTGGCGCAGGCTTGCGGCAACGGCACGCGCTGCGTTGCCCAGTGGCTGCAAGGCATTGATGAACGCAGGCAATGGAAGTTCCGCACTGCCGCCGGCGTCATCGGCGCGCAAATCGAACCGGATGGCATGATCACGGTGGACATGGGCCGGCCCCGCTTCGGCTGGCAGGAAATCCCGCTGGCCGAGGAATTCGCCGATACGCGCGGGATCGAGCTGCAGGTCGGGCCGATCGATGCGCCGGTGCTTCACACGCCCAGCGTTGTCAACATGGGCAACCCGCACGCGATCTTCTGGGTCGAGGACGATATCTGGAACTACGCACTGGAGCGTTTTGGCCCGCTGCTTGAAAACCATCCGATTTTCCCCGAGCGTGCCAACATCACCATCGCGCATGTCAAGTCGCCGTCGCACATCATGATCCGCACCTGGGAGCGCGGCACGGGCCTCACCCGTGCCTGCGGCTCTGCTGCCTGCGCAACGCTTGTGGCCGCAGCGCGCAAGGGTCTCGCCAACCGCCGCGCGCTCGTCACCGTTCCGGGCGGCGATCTCATCATCGAATGGGAAGAAAGCGGCAATGTCCGCATGACCGGGCCGGCAGCGTTCGAGTTTGCCGGCGAAATGGACCCGGTCACCGGCGCGTTCTTCCCCGCTGAAAAGGACGTGCGATGACTGCCGGCGACCGCGGGAGCGGCATCGAGATAATGACCTTCGGCTGCCGCCTCAATGCCTATGAATTGGAAGTGATGCGCGCCAAGGCGGGCGAGGCCGGGCTCGGCGAGCTTTCCGGCGGCGCAATCCTCGTCAACACTTGCGCCGTGACCGGCGAAGCGGTGCGCCAGGCGAAGCAGGCCATCCGCAGGGCGCGGCGCAACAACCCGCAGGCCCGCATCATCGTTACCGGCTGCGCGGCGCAGACCGATCCGGCCGCCTTCGGCGGCGATGGAAGAAGTCGATCTCGTGATCGGCAATGCGGAGAAGCTGCACCGCGCAGGCCTACCGCGCGCTGCCCGATTTCGGCGTCAACGACACCGAGAAAGTGCGCGTCAACGACATCATGAGCGTGCGCGAGACGGCCTCGCACATGGTCGATTCGATCGACGGCCGCGCACGCGCCTTCGTGCAGGTGCAGAATGGCTGCGACCACCGCTGCACTTTCTGCATCATCCCTTATGGACGCGGCAATTCGCGTTCGGTTCCCGCGGGCGAAGTCGTGGCACAGGTCCGCCGCCTCGTCGACAATGGCTATCTCGAAATCGTGATGACCGGCGTCGACCTCACCTCGTGGGGCGGCAGACCTGCCCGGCGCGCCGAAGCTTGGCCGGCTGGTGGCGGCGATCCTGCACGAAGTGCCAGAATTGGCGCGGCTGCGGCTTTCCTCGATCGATTCCATCGAGGCCGACGACAAGCTGATGGAGATCATCGCCACTGAAGAAAGGTTCATGCCGCACCTGCATCTGTCGCTGCAGCATGGCGACGACCTGATCCTCAAGCGAATGAAGCGCCGGCACCTGCGCGACGATTCGATCCGTTTCTGCGAGGAGGCGCGCAAGGCGCGGCCGGACATCGTTTTCGGCGCGGATCTCATCGCCGGCTTTCCGACCGAGGACGAGGCGATGTTCGCCAACTCGCTGGCGATCGTGGAAGAATGCGGCCTGACGCATCTGCATGTCTTCCCGTTCTCGCCGCGGCCCGGTACCCCGGCAGCGAAGATGCCGCAACTCGACCGCGCCCTGATCAAGGAGCGCGCCGCGCGCCTTCGCGCCGCGGGCGACAGGGCGTGGGCCCATCATCTGCGCGCGATGACGGGAAAAACAATGCCGGTACTCATCGAGCGTAAGGGCATGGGACGCATACCCCAGTTCTCGCCGGTCAAGTTTGCCGGCGGCGCGGACAGCGGCATGGCCGAAATGGTCATCACCGGCCATGACGGCGCGGTGCTGACCGGCGAACCGGCTTACGCCCGCCTCAAGGGCGCGGCCTAGGAAAGCGCAATGGCTGATAGCAAACCGGGTTTTTTCAAGCGGTTGTTTTCCTTCGGCAAACCCAAGCCAGAGGAGACGCCCGAGCCGGTCGGGGAGATCACCGCACCACAACCAGAGCCGGAAATTGTCGCGGAGGTCGCGCAACCGGAACCGGAGCGCGAGCCGGAGCCGCCCCAAGCCCCGCAAGAGCAGGTTTCCGATCTTCCGCGCAAGCCGAAGCCCGCAGCGAAAAAGGCCCCGGTAAAGAAGCGCCCCGCCAAAACCGAACGGGAATTGGAGCCGGAAGACGAATTCCCCGTCGAACTTGAGCCGGAACCGCAACCTGCCCCGACCGTGGAAATCGCGGTCGAGCCAGCACCGGTTCGCCAAACGCCCGCCAGCGGCAAGGTCGCCATTGGCGGCCCGCGAAAGAAGGCCTTGACCGAGCCGCAGCCGGCCGCGCGCGAAGGCTGGTTCGGACGCCTCGCCAAGGGTCTTTCGCGCAGTTCCACCGCACTCACGCAGAATGTCGCTTCGGTCTTCACCAAGCGCCGACTCGACGACGACACGCTGCAGGAACTCGAGGACGTGTTGATCCAGGCCGATCTCGGCCTTGAAACAGCGACCCGCATCACTGAAGCGCTCTCGGCCCAGCGCTATGGCCGCGATGTCTCGGATGAGGAAGTGCGGCAGGTGATGGCTGACGAGATCGAAAAGGTACTCGATCCGGTCGCGCAGCCCCTGGAACTGGACCTGTCGCACAAGCCGCATGTCATTCTCGTGGTTGGCGTCAACGGCTCCGGCAAGACGACCACAATCGGCAAGCTCGCAGCAAAACTGCGCAGCTGCCGGCCTCTCCACATTGCTGGTGGCCGGCGACACATTTCGTGCTGCGGCGATTGAACAATTGAAGATCTGGGGCGAGCGCACCGGTTCGCCCGTCATTGCGCGCGAAATCGGCGCGGACGCCGCGGGGCTCGCCTTCGACGCATTTGTTGGGGCGAAGGCCGGCGGTCACGACATCATGCTGATGGACACGGCCGGCCGCCTGCAGAACAAGGCCGAACTGATGGCCGAACTCGAGAAGATCATCCGCGTGCTGCGCAAGCAGGATCCGTCCGCGCCTCATACCGTCTTGTTGACGCTCGATGCTACCACGGGCCAGAACGCGCTTGCGCAAGTCGAGATTTTCGGCAAGGTCGCCGGCGTCAATGGCCTCGTCATGACGAAACTCGACGGTACGGCAAGGGGCGGTATCCTCGTAGCGATATCGGCAAGGCACAATTTGCCGGTGTATTTTCTCGGCGTCGGCGAATCGGTGGATGACCTCGAACCATTCGAGGCAGCCGATTTCGCCCGATCGATCGCGGGATTGCCCGCAAGGGAGAGCGCATGAGCGCGACACGAAAAGACGTATCGCCGGTCCTGAAACTGGTGCTGGAACTCGGCCCGCTGGTTGTGTTCTTCTTGGCCAATTCCTATGGCGATAGCCTGGCGCAATCCTTTCCCGTCCTGGAATCGCTTGGCGGCAAGATTTTCATCGGCACCGCCTTCTTCATGGTGGCGATGCTGATCAGCCAGGCGGTTTCGCTGGTGCTGCTGCGACACATCGCGGTGATGCCGCTCGTCACGCTGTTCTTCGTGCTTGTTTTTGGCGGCTTGACTCTCTGGCTGCAGGACGACCTTTTCATCAAGATGAAGCCGACCATCGTCAACTGCATCTTCGGAACGGCGCTGCTTGGTGGCCTGCTGTTCGGCAAGTCCCTGCTCGCCTATGTCTTCGATGCCGCCTTCAAGCTGGATGAGGAAGGCTGGCGCAAGCTGACCCTGCGTTTCGGCCTGCTTTTCTTCGTGCTGGCCCTGCTCAACGAGATTGTCTGGCGCAATTTCTCGACTGATTTCTGGGTTGGCTTCAAGACCTGGGCGGTCATGCCGCTCACCATGATCTTCATGATGACGCAGCTTTCGCTGATCCAGCGTCACACGCTGCCCGATGCGACTGAAACAAAGCCGGCTAAAGGTGATCCTCGGTAGAACTGCCTGGCGGATTGATGAACGGGCCGGTCGCTTCGCCAACCTCCACCATTTTCTCGTGCCGCAAGGCCCAGTGCACCGTCGGGAAGGCGATTTCGCCCCACGGTATGTCGTCGAAGGCAAAGAGCCTGGCTTCGAGGCTTTCCTCGCCCGCGGCAAATTCCGCCGAGGCAAGATCGGCCCGGTAGATGAGCTGCACCTGGCTCAGCCTCGGCACGGTATAGACCGCTAGCAAGCCCTTGAGCACCAGTTCCGCGCCGGCCTCCTCGAACGCTTCGCGGCGCGCGCCGTCCTCCGGCGTCTCGTGCATTTCAAGATAGCCGGCCGGAATCGTCCAAAAGCCGCGGCGCGGCTCTATCGCGCGGCGGCACAACAGGAACAAGCCGTGATGGCGCACCACCGAGCCGACCACGATCTTGGGGTTCTGGTAGTTGATGAAGCCGCAATGGTCGCAGACATGGCGCTCATTGGTGTCGCCGGGCGGCTGCCGGCGCGCGAAGGAAGGCTGCAGCCTGCGCAAATCCTCGCCGGACATCAGCCGCCGGCCCTCGCGATTGCCGCCTCGAGCGCGGGAAGGAAACGCTTTTCGAGGCTCTCCGGCATCAACGGCCCGACATGCTTGTGGGCGATGGTGCCGTCCGCATTGACGATGAAGGTCTCCGGCACGCCGTAGACGCCCCAGTCGATGACGGCACTGCCCTTGGGATCGATCCCGACCGCAGAGAACGGATTGCCGAGCTGGCCGAGGAAGCGCAGCGCGTTTTCCGGCTTGTCCTTGTAGTTGATGCCCGTGACCTGGAAGCCGGATCGCTGCGAAAGATCCAGCAGGACCGGATGCTCGATCCGGCATGGCGCGCACCAGCTGGCCCAGACATTGACGATGCTGACCTTGCCCTTGAGCATTTCGCTTGAAAGCCCCGGCACCGCGCCTTGCGGGTTGTTCAGCCCCGGCAACGGCTCCAGGGCAAATTGCGGAACCTGTTGGCCGATCAGCGCGGAAGGGATCTCATTGGTGTCGCCGCCCCAAAGCAACTGCTTGAGGAATACGCCTGCCAGCAAAAGGAACACCACCAGCGGCAGCGCGGCGAATATCAGCGCCCGGCGGCGGCCAGCGGCAGGATTTGCCTGTGCTTCGTCAGCCATCAACGCGGCCTTGCGAGCGGCGCTGGACACCTTGCCGCTCGAGTTCGGCAAGTTCGCGCAGCCGCTGCCGGTAGGAGATGTTCGTCCAGATGACCAGTCCCGCGATCACGGCTGCGGTAACAAGGTATGAAGGCACGATGAAAGCGGTATACGGGCCGAACATCATGCGCCTCCCGATTCGCGCGCCGCATTCATGCGCATCGTCCGGATGCGGCGACGCAGGATCTCGTTGCGCATGTTCATCAATTGCAGCGTCGTGAACAGCAGCGTGAAGGCGATGGCCATCGCAAACAGCGGATACAGGAAGGCCGCGTCCATCGCCGGCCGGCCGAACCGCGACACCGAGGCCGGCTGGTGCAGCGTGTTCCACCAGTCGACCGAGAACTTGATGATCGGAATGTTGATGAAGCCGACGAGCGTTACCACCGCAAGCGCCCGCGCCGACATGACGGGATCCTCGATCGCGCGGGCAAGCGCCATCAGGCCGAGATAAACGATGAAGAGCACCAGCACCGAGGTCAGGCGCGCGTCCCATACCCACCACGTGCCCCACATCGGCTTGCCCCAAAGCGAGCCGGTCACCAGCGCCAGCAAGGTGAACGCCGCCCCGACCGGCAGCGCCGCGCGGATCGAGACATCGGCTAGCGGATGCCGCCAGACCAGCGTGCCGAGCGCCGAGAGCGCTCATCACCGAGTAGCAAAGCATGGCAAGCCACGCCGCCGGGACATGCACGAACATGATGAGGACGCTGCGGCCCTGCTGGTAGTCTTCGGGCGCGAGCAGCGCCAGCCACAGGCCCAGCGCGAACATGAGCGCGGTCAGGCCCGGCAAGCCACGGTATAACGGGCCCGGCAAGGGCAAGGAAACGGCTGGGATTGGCAAGGTCCCAGATGCTGGATGGGCGGGCGGCTGCGTCGGTCATGGTCGAGGTTTTAGCGCCCCGCCCTTTCATTGGCAAATGCCTCAAGCCGGTCAGTCTGCCGCATGCCGCAACACATGCCCGGCGGCCAGCGGGCCCAGCACCGAAAAGAGCAGGGTGATGGCGCACAGGAACAGGAAAGGCGCCCAGAAGGGCGCAGGATCCTCCACCGCGCCATAGGCCGCCGACACGCCGAAGACGAGCAGCGGGATCACCAGCGGCAGGATCAGGATGGCGATCAGCAGGCCGCCGCGGGCAAGCGTCACGGTCACCGCCGCGCCCATCGCTCCGATGAAGGTGATTGCCGGCGTTCCGGCGGCCAGCGTCGCCATCACCGCAAGTATGGCATTGGCCTCCATGTTCATGAAGATGCCGAAAACCGGCGTCGCCAGCACGAGCGGCAACCCGGTCGCCACCCAGTGCGCAAGGCATTTGACGAAGACCATCAGCGCCGGCGGGTGCTCCGACATCAGCAGAAGTTCGAGCGAACCATCCTCGCGGTCCGCCTGGAACAGCCTGTCCAGCCCGAGCAGGCTCGCTAGCAGCGCTCCGGTCCACAGCATGGCAGGACCGATGCGGGCCAGCAAATTGAGGTCCGGACCGACCGCAAAGGGTACGATGGTGACGACCGCCAGGAAGAACAGCAGGCCGGTAAGCGCGCCGCCGCCGACACGCGCCGCAAGCCGCAATTCGCGCAGGAAAAGCGCCTTCATGCCGGTTGTCCTGCTTTTTGGGCAGCCATGTCGAGCCGAAGCGGCGTATCAAGGCCGAGCGGCTGGTGCGTGGCGGCGAGAACGATGCCGCCCGCGGCAAGATGGCGCGACACGATGTCGGCAAACCGGATTTCCGACTGCGCGTCGAGCGCCGCGGTCGGTTCGTCCACCAGCCAGACCGGGCGTGTCGTGACGAGCAGACGGGCAATCGCGACGCGCCGCTTCTGCCCGGCCGAAAGATATCCGGCGGGAATGTCGTCTATCCCGGGCAGGCCTACCGTATCCAGCGCCTCGCCGATTGCCATTCCCGGACCGAGATAGCCCTGCCAGAAGGCAAGGTTTTCGGCGACCGTCAGTTGCGATTTCAGCGCATTGGCATGGGCGAGGTAGTGGCAATGCTCGTGCAAGGGCTTTTTCCCGCTCGCCGCCGTCCAGCCGGATGGATCCTGCCGATGGCTTCAGAAAACCTGCGATTGCCTTCAGCAACGTCGATTTGCCCGAGCCGTTCGGACCGGTGATGACGAGTGCATTTCCCGACGGCACGTCGAAGGCCAGGCCACTGAAAATGGCCCGCTCGCCCCTGCACACTTCCACCTTTTCGCCCACCAGTCGCATACGGCCTTGTGTAATTGCAAAAGACCGGATGCGGAAGGGGATAGCAGTGATGGGCGGCGCGACGAATTATTACCCTTTCAGCCTATTTCCGCAGCGAAAAAAACCCTCTATAGAGCGCACGACTTCGCCAGCGGCCGGCTGGTCACGAACTCAATTTGCACTGGAAGACAATGTCCCTCGCGGACATTTGACCCCGGGCAAACATGCGGAAATGGCCGCACCCGCTGATCGGCGTGTTCCTATGACGCCAGTGTTTGCCCTTTCCGGCGCGCTCACGAAACTGGAACACGCACCATGCTGAATTCCCTCGACACGTTCAAATGCCGCCGCACCCTTGAAGCGGGCGGAAAAACCTACGTCTACTATTCGCTTGCCGAGGCCGAGAAGAACGGCCTTGAAGGCGCTTCGCGGCTGCCCTTTTCGCTGAAAGTGCTGCTGGAAAACCTGCTGCGCTTCGAAGACGGCCGTTCGGTGACCGCCGACGACATCCGCGCAATCGTCAAATGGCTCGACAACCGCGGCAAGGAAGAACGCGAGATCGCATACCGTCCCGCCCGCGTGCTGATGCAGGACTTTACCGGCGTCCCGGCGGTCGTTGATCTCGCCGCCATGCGCGACGCGACGCTGAGCCTCGGCGGCAACGCCTCCGTCATCAATCCGCAGGTACCCGTCGATCTCGTCATCGACCACTCCGTGATGGTCGACTATTTCGGCAAGCCCGACTCCTTCTCGCGCAACGTGTCGCTGGAATATGAGCGCAACGGCGAGCGCTACACCTTCCTGAAATGGGGCCAGAACGCCTTCGAGAACTTCCGCGTCGTTCCGCCCGGAACCGGCATCTGCCACCAGGTGAATCTCGAATATCTCGCCCAGACCGTGTGGACCCGCGAGATCGACGGCGAGACCGTCGCCTATCCGGACACGCTGGTCGGCACCGATTCGCACACCACCATGGTCAACGGCCTTTCCGTGCTGGGCTGGGGCGTCGGCGGCATCGAGGCCGAGGCGGCCATGCTCGGCCAGCCGGTGACCATGCTGATCCCCGAAGTCATCGGCTTCCGCCTTGACGGCCGCCTGCCCGAAGGCACCACGGCGACCGACCTCGTGCTTACCGTCACGCAGATGCTGCGCAAGAAGGGCGTCGTCGGCAAGTTCGTCGAATTCTACGGCCCCGGCCTGTCGCACCTCACCCTCGAGGACGCGGCGACCATCGCCAACATGGCGCCCGAATACGGCGCGACCTGCGGCTTCTTCCCGATCGGCAAGGACACGATCGCCTATCTGAAGTCGACCGGCCGCGACCCGTCGCGCATTGCACTGGTCGAGGAATACGCCAAGGCGCAAGGCATGTGGCATTCGGAAAAGACCCCCGATCCGGTCTTTACCGATACGCTCGAGCTCGATCTGGCAAGCGTCGTTCCCTCGCTGGCCGGCCCCAAGCGCCCGCAGGACCGCGTCGCGCTGACGGATGCCGATGTCGAGTTCGCCCGTTCCCTGCCGGACCTCAAGGGCGCCGGCAAGGGCGGCGACGAGCCGGGCAAGGCCGGCGCGCAGAAGCGCTATGCCGTGCGCGGCCAGAACTTCCACATCGATGATGGCGACGTCGTCATCGCGGCGATCACCTCTTGCACCAACACGTCCAACCCCTCGGTGCTGATCGGCGCGGGCCTGCTTGCCCGCAAGGCGCGCGAGCGCGGCCTGACCGTAAAGCCCTGGGTCAAGACATCGCTGGCGCCGGGTTCCCAGGTCGTGACCGACTATCTCGAGAAGGCCGGCCTGATGGGCGATCTCGATGCGCTCGGCTTCAATCTCGTCGGCTATGGCTGCACCACCTGCATCGGCAATTCCGGCCCGCTGCCCGAGGAAATTTCCGAAGCGGTCAACCAGAACAATCTGGTCGCCTGCTCGGTGCTTTCCGGCAACCGCAATTTCGAGGGCCGCGTCAATCCCGGACGTGCGCGCGAACTATCTCGCCTCGCCGCCGCTGGTCGTCGCCTATGCGATCGCCGGCTCGCTGCACATCAACCTCACCACCCAGCCGCATCGGCCAGGACCGCGACGGCAAGGATGTGTTCCTCAAGGACATCTGGCCGACCTCGAAGGAAATCGCCGAACTCATCCGCACCTCGATCAACGAGCAGATGTTCCGCAGCCGCTATTCCAACGTCTTCAAGGGCGATGCGGGCTGGCAGAAGATCGAGGTCACCGGCGGCGAGACCTATGCCTGGAAGGACAGCTCCACCTATGTGCAGAACCCTCCCTATTTCGAGGGCATGACCATGGAGCCGGAAAAGATCGAGGACATCACCGACGCGCGCATTCTCGGCCTCTTCCTCGATTCGATCACCACCGACCACATTTCGCCCGCCGGATCGTTCAAGGCGGCTACACCCGCCGGGCCAGTACCTCATCGAACACCAGGTGCGCCCGGTGGACTTCAACTCCTACGGCTCGCGGCGCGGCAACCATGAAGTGATGATGCGCGGCACCTTCGCCAACATCCGCATCAAGAACCAGATGCTGCAGGGCGTGGAAGGCGGCTATACCCGCCACTATCCCTCCGGCGAGCAGATGTCGATCTACGACGCGGCCATGCGCTACAAGGAGGAGGGCGTGCCGCTGGTGATCTTCGCCGGCAAGGAATACGGCACCGGTTCTTCCCGCGACTGGGCGGCGAAGGGCACCAACCTTCTGGGCGTGCGCGCCGTCATCGCCGAAAGCTTCGAGCGCATCCACCGCTCGAACCTCGTCGGCATGGGCGTGCTGCCGCTGGTGTTCACCGGCGGCCAGTCCTGGCAATCGCTGGGCCTGACGGGCGACGAGACCGTTTCGCTGTCGCGGCATTGCCGGCCTCGTGCCGCGTCAGGAACTGGGGGCGATCATCAGGTTCGCCGATGGATCGCTCAAGGAAGTGCGCGCTGCTCACCCGCATCGATACGCTGGACGAGATGGACTATTTCCGCCATGGCGGCATCCTGCGCTATGTTCTGCGCAACCTGAACCGCACCGCTGCCTGACCTGTCTGCCGGCGGCGCGATGTGCGCCGCCGGCTCTCTCACCCTTTAGTTATTCGCAAGTGAAGCTGCTGCACCGTATTTTCCGGCCAAGCCACGAGGCCGAAAACCAATTTCGGCAACTTGGCCGAAACTCCGGCAAGAAGAGAGCGTGAATGGCCGCCATCGAAAGTACTCCCGCCATGATGCTGAAAGTGAAGGGTGCCGCGATCGCCGCTTTTTGCGCTTGCGCCATGCCAGGCGTCGCAGGCGGCGTGGAAATCGTGCACCCCAAGGGCGTTCTGGAGCTCTTCACCAGCCAGGGCTGCTCGTCCTGTCCGCCAGCCGACGCAGTCCTCGCCAAGCTTGCCGAAGCCGGCGATACCCTGGCGCTGGCCTGGCACGTCGACTACTGGGACTATATCGGCTGGAAGGACACCTTCGCCAGCCCGGACAATACCAAGCGCCAGCGGGCCTATGCGGTTTCGCTTGGGCGCGAGCGGCGTCTACACGCCGCAGGCCATCATCAACGGCCACATGGATGTCGTCGGTTCGCGCGGCAAGGATGTCAAGGAGGCACTGGAAAAGCTGGCGGGAACGCCCGGCGGCCTCACGGTTCCGATCAACGCCAGCGTTTCCGGCAAGGTGCTGCATGTGGAGATCCCGGCCAACGCCCACTCGGCAGGCACCACGCTTTGGATGGTCTATTTCCGCGACCATGCGCAGGTAGAGGTCAAGCGCGGCGAACTTGCCGGCCAGACGCTCGACTATACCAATGTCGTCACCAACGTCGAAATGATCGGCATGGTCGGTGACAAGCCGCTTGTGGCCGAATTCCCGCTGAAGGACATGGCGCAGCGCGGCTACGAATCCTGCGCGCTTGTCCTGCAGAAGGTCACCGACCACGGCACGCCGGGCCCTATCGTCGGCGCAGCAATGGTGAGCGATTTCGCCAGCCAATAGAAAAAAAGCCGGCTCAAGAGCCGGCTTTTGAGTTTGGGGATTGAACCACACTCAAACAGGTGGTCCGACCCTTACGCCCCGGGGGCTGGGGGGCTGAAAACCAAGGCGTCCGGGTCGGACCGTCTGAGGCAACGACCGCAAGTTCCCATCGAACTTGGCCGCTCAAATGTTCGAATCTAGGCAATTTGGTGTTTTTTAGCCGCGCCATGGCCGGCGCATGCGCTGTTAGCGGCGGTCTTGCCAAATCCGCAAGCCAGCCGCATGATGACTGCCCGATATTTGAACATGGGAGCCTTGGAGGGTATGGCGGACTTCGCTGACGATGCCGAACCGGAACGGATGGCCGCTCCTGCCGGAAATGTTGTCCGGCTTCATGCGGCCAGCGACAGCAAGATCCCGGAAATCGTTTCCTTCAACCGGCGCGAACTCGACCAGATCCTTCGCATCTACGGAAACAAGGTCGCCGACGGCGAATGGCGCGACTACGCCATCGACATGCTGCGCGACCGGGCGGTGTTTTCCGTGTTCAAGCGCGCCGCCGAGGTACCGCTCTACCGGATCGAGAAGAACCCGAAGCTGGCCCGCAAGCAGGGCGCATGGTGCGTGACCAATGCAGGCGGGCAGATCCTCAAGCGCGGTCACGAACTGCGGCGCCGTACTGCGCATGTTCGAGGCGCGGCCCCGCCTGCGCCAGGTCTGAACTTCAGTCGCGGTAAAGCGTGTCGGGATATTCACCCGCGGCTGGGGCGGCGTTCGCGCCGTCGCCCAGCGCCAGCTGCATCAGTTCCGTATCGAGCCAGCGGCCGAATTTCCAGCCCGTCGCCTGCATCCTGCCGGTGCTTCGAAACCCTGCCGCGCGGTGCACTGCCGATCGAGGCCGGATGCGCCCCGCCGATCACCGCCACCATCTGCCGGAAGCCAAGCGCGGTGCAATCCGCCACCAGCCGGTCGAGCAGCATGCGCCCGAGGCCCCGCCCGCGGAACTGCGGCGCGATGTAGATCGAATCCTCGACCAGAAAGCGGTAGGCGGCACGGGTCCGGAAGGCCGAGGCGTAGGCATAGCCGGCTATCTTCCCGTCTTCCTCGCCGACGATATAGGGATAGCCAAGACCGGTTATCGTGCGGAACCGCGCCTCCATCTCGGCCCTGTCTGGCGGAACCAGCTCATAGGTGGCGACACCGTTGAGAACGCTTTCGGCGTAGATTTCCTGGATGGCGGGGATGTCGGCGAGTGTCGCGGGGCGAAGCATCAAGGTCATCGGAGTTCCTTGGCGGGCACGGCGGCTCTCATGCCAGTGCCGCGGCGCAAAAGAAAAGGGCGGCCGAAGCCGCCCTTTTTGCATTTCGTGAATTCCGGCCTTATTCGCGGTTGCCCAGGAACTGCAGCAGGAACATGAACATGTTGATGAAGTCGAGGTAGAGCGTCAGCGCGCCCATGATCGCGGCGCGGCCCATGATCGTCTCGTCATGCGCGACATAGTCGTACATCGTCCTTGATCTTCTGCGTGTCGTAGGCGGTCAGGCCGGCGAAGATCAGCACGCCGATCGCCGAGATGGCGAAGCCGAGCGCCGAAGACTGCAGGAAGATGTTGACGATCATCGCGAGGATGAGGCCGAACACGCCCATGATGAGGAACGAGCCCATCGCCGTCAGGTCACGCTTGGTGGTGTAGCCGTAGAGGCTGAGCGCACCGAATGCGGCAGCCGTCACGAAGAAGGTCTGCGTGATGCTTTCGGCTGTGAACACCAGGAAGATCGACGACAGCGACAAGCCCACCAGCGCGGAATAGATCCAGAAGGTAAGCTGCGCGGCGCCAACGCTCATGGTCTGCACCTTGAACGAAAGGAAGAAGACCAGCGCCAGCGGCGCGAACATGATCACCCATTTGAGCGGGCTGACATAGATGAGCTGCGCGAATGCCGGATTGGACGTGGCAAGCACGTTCGTGCCCAGCGCCGCAAGGCCGGTGATGGCCAGCGCAAGGGTCATGTAGTTGTATACCCGCAGCATGTAGGCGCGCAGGCCTTCGTCAATGTCCGCTTCCGGGCGGACGCCCGTTGTGGCGAGGCGGCCATTCAAGTTGCGATAGTCAGCCATTCAAGTGTTCTCCCGCTTGAGGTTCGTCCGGGATCCCGGACAGCACATACCCGGGGCGTTCTACCCCGGATTTGCGAAGAATATGTGTGCTTTCCCCGCGTCAGACAAGACCTGCACGCCTCTGCGTCAAATTATTCCGCACTGGCACCTGCCGAATGCGGCGTTTCAAAGCTCGCGCAGCACCGGCGCGGCCTTCTGGCCGAGCACCCGCCAGGTTCCGGCAAGGCCGAGGCCGACGGTAACGGCCAGCGCCCCGGCAATCACTATCAATGCAACCCAAGGATCGAAAACCGCATTGAATTCCATGATCCGGGTGATCACGAACCATGCCGCCACGCCGCCTGCGGCAAGCCCGAACAGCGCCGTGGCAAGGCCGAGCAGGGCGTATTCCCAAACGAACGAGCGCATGATCACGCCGCGCCGTGCGCCAAGCGTCTTCAGCACCACCGAATCATGCGTCCGCTTGCCGTTTCCGGCGGCGAGCGCGCCCGCCAGCACCAGCAGGGAGGCAATCAGCGCCACCGACGATGCCGCCCTTATCGCGTTCGCCAGCTGGCCGATGAGGGTGTTGACCGTCTCGATCGCGTCGCGAACCCGCACGCTGGTGACCGCCGGAAAGGCATTGGTCACGGCGCGCAGGATGCGGCCGTCGCGCGCGATGTCGTCGCTCGCCCCGCCCGCCAGCGAGAGCGTCGCCAGCCAGCCATGCGGCGCGCCGGCAAAGGTGTTGGGCGAAAACACCATGACGAAATTGATCGAAAGGGTTTCCCATTCGACCGCTCGCAGATTGGCGATGGTCGCCTTGACCGGCCGTCCGAGCACATTGACCTCGATCGTGTCGCCGACATTGAGGCCGAGTTCGCGCGCCTCCTCCTCGGCGAAACTGACGAGCGGCTCGCCCTGATGATCCGGCGCCCACCACTGCGCCCTCCACGACCGTTGAGCCGGCCGGCTTGTCGATCGCATAGGTGATGCCGCGGTCGCCCTGCAGCACCCAGCTGCCTTCCTGGCCGCGAAACTCGGCGGCGGGACGGCCCTTCAGATGCGTGATGCGGCCGCGCAGCATCGGCACGGCATTGACTTCGCCTTCGCCTGCCACTTCGCCAAGCAGTTTGCGGAAACCCTCATACTCGGTGCTCTGGATGTCGAGGAAGAAGAATGAAGGCGCCTGCTTCGGCAGGTTCGACGTCACCTGTTTGCGCAGGCTGCCGTCGATCAGCGTCAGCGCAACGATCAGCGCGAGGCCGAGGCCCAGCGAAAGCACGACCGACGCGGTCAGCGATCCGGGCCGGTGAATATTGCCGAGCGCCATGCGGATTTCGGTGGAGCGGGGCTTCGGCGCATGGCGTGCCACCCATTCGATGCCCATGGCGACCAGCCGCAGCGCCACGAACGCAAAAGCCATCGCGCCGAGGAAGATGAGGGCGATGGTGCGTTCGCTGCGAAAAGGCGAGCGCAAGACCCGCGAGCGCCGCGAGCCCGGCGGCCACCATCAGCAGGTAAAGCGGCTTCGGCCACTGACGGTTGGAAAATCCCGCCGATCGGAAGAGCGTCGCCGCCGGGGTTTCTTGCGCCTGCGACAAGGGCCAGACCGTGAAGACGAACGCGGTCAGCAGGCCGTATGCCGTCGCCAGCGCAAGAGCCGAGGGATGCAGCACGCCGCCTTCGGCCACCGGCAGCAATCCGCGCAGCGCTTCGCGGGCAATCATCGGCATCGCCGCGCCCAGCGCCAGCCCGGCAATGATGCCAAGGCCCGCAAGCATCATGATCTGGATCACATAGACCTGGAAAATGAACCGTGACGGCGCGCCGACCGACTTTAGCGTCGCGATCACGCCGCGCTTGGTATCGAGGAAGGCCCGCGCCGAATTGCCGACGCCGACGCCGCCGACAATCAGCGCCGTCAGGCCGACCAGCGTCAGAAACTGCGAAAAACGTTCGATGTTGCGCGCCAGCGCCGGCGCGGCATTGTCGCGCGACTGGATGCGCCAGCCATTGTCGGGGAATGCCTGCTTCATATCCTCCATGAAGCGCGACACGCCCGCATCGGAAGCATCGTCGAGGCGAATCGCCATGCGGCCGGTGTAGAGCGAACCGGGCCGGATCAGTCCGGCGCGCTCGAGGCCCGCTCGCGTCATCATCACGCGCGGGCCGAAAATCGTGCCGTCCGACAGCCGGTCGGGTTCAGCCGAGATCGTGCCAAGAATGTCGAACTGCGCTTCACCGATGGCGATCTTCTGACCAACCGCCAGCGCCAGCCGTTCCAGCAGCAACTGGTCGACCCAGACTTCCGCCGGCGCCGCATCAGCCATGACGATCGGTCCCGCCACGCCCTGCAGGCTTCCGTGCAGCGGATAGGCCGCGTCCACCGCCTTGAGTTCGACCAGTGACTGGTCGGCGCCATCGATGCGCCGCGCCATCGCCCGCAGAGTGATCGGTTTGCGCGATTTCGCCGCGTGCCTTGCGCGAATTTCACCACGTCATCGGGCAGTGGCTGCTGGACCTGCGAAATCGAGACGTCGCCGCCAAGGATGGAGCGTCCCTCCGCGGCGATGCCGCCGGTGATCGAGGCCGCGACCGAATTGACGCCGGCGATTGCCGCCACGCCCAAGTGCGATGCAGGCGACGAGGATGTAGAACCCGCGCAAGGCCGCCGCGCATTTCGCGCAAGGCGAAGCGGAAGGCGAGCGCCGGACCCGGGCCTTCGCGCATCATTCGCCTGCCGCCGCGCGCGCTGGCTGCCTGGGTTCCGCTTCGCGTTCGACCGCGCCGTTGCGCACCCGCACGATGCGCCCGCACCGTTCCGCGAGCCGAGTGTCATGGGTGACGAGAACCAGCGTCGTGCCGCGCTCCTGCTGCTTGGCGAAAAGCAGGTCGGCCACCTGCCGCCCGGTCTCGCCGTCGAGATTGCCGGTCGGCTCGTCCGCGACCAGGATGAGCGGGATCGGGCGCGAGCGCGCGGGCAATCGCCACGCGCTGCTGTTCACCGCCGGACAGTTGGCCGGGATAGTGGCTCTCGCGCCCGCCAAGCCCGACCGCCGTCAATTCCATGTGCGGCCTTGTCGAAGGCGTCGCGGTCGCCCGCCAGTTCCAGCGGCACGGCGACATTTTCCAGCGCCGTCATGTTCGCGATCAGATGGAAGGACTGGAAGACAATGCCGACATTGCGGCCACGGAAGCTGGCGAGCATGTCTTCGCTCAGCCCGGTCAATTCGCTGTCGCCGACCTTGACCATGCCGCTGTCAGCCCGCTCGAGACCGGCCATCACCATCAGCAGCGTCGATTTGCCGGACCCGGACGGCCCGAGCACGGCAACCGATTCGCCGCGCGAAACGTTGAGGCTCGCCCCGTTGAGGACGTGGACGCGCGACGCGCCCTCGCCAAGCGTCAGGTGCACATTTTCGAGGCGTATGATGCTGTCGGGCAAATGGAAATCCCCTGGAAGACCTGTCGAAACGGGCCGATTGTGTTGCATTACGCCGGCAAGCTGGAAGCGGACCATCAATGGCCCTAGATATGTGACACATAGGCACCGGGAACGCGGCTGGCAATGTCACGGCATATCACGATGATTCTAAACATGGCTCGGGCGGCAGGCATTGTCGCCATGATGTCATTTTGCTTGATCTCCGGCCCCGCAACAGCCGGCGCAAGCGACCATCGTCGCACTTGGCGACAGTCTCGTCGCCGGATTGGGCCTGCCGCAGGAAGATGCGTTTCCGGCCCGGCTGGAGGCGGCGCTTGCGCGCCCGCGGGCATGACGTGAGCATCGTCAATGCCGGCGTTTCGGGAGACACCACGGCCGGCGGCCTCGGGCGGCTTGACTGGTCGGTGCCGGACGGAACCGACGGCGTGATCTTGGAACTTGGCGCCAACGACATGCTGCGCGGCATCGATCCTGCGCAAACCCGCAAGAATCTCGATGCCATGCTGTCCCGCCTGAAGGAACGCGGCATTCCGGTGCTCGTCGCCGGCATGCGCGCCTCGCCCAATCTGGGCAGCGACTATGCGGCGCGAGTTCGATGCGATCTTTGCCGATCTGGCGCAAAAGCACGGCGCGGCGCTCTATCCGTTCTTCCTTGACGGCGTTGCTGCGCAGGGCGGTCTCAACCAGGACGACGGCATGCATCCCAACAGCGCGGGAGTGGAAGTGATCGTCGATCGCTTCCTGCCGGCCATGGAGGAATTCCTCGCCCGTTCCGTCAGGCAGGCCAGCGCAAATTAACGGCTTGCCGCCCGGTGCGGGCCGTGATTCGATCAACATGGCAAAGCTGATTCGAGGAGTGTGAGATGCCCAGAACTCTTTACCGCCCTCGAAGTGCCCGGCGAAGTCGCCCTCTCCCTTTCCTTCCTGCGCGGAGGCCTGCCGGGAGCGCGATGGATAGACGCCGAAAACTATCACATCACCCTGCGCTTCATCGGCGACACAGATTTCCGCACCGCCGACGAGCTTGTAAACGCACTTGCAAGGGTGGAGCGAAACCCCGTCTCCATCCGCCTTTCCGGCCTCGACGCGTTCGGCGGCAACAAGCCGCATTCGCTGCACGCCTGTGTCGAGCGAAATTCCGGACTTTCGGAATTGCAGGCCGAGCATGAGCGTATTGCCCAGCGGGTGGGACTGAAACCGGAGAGCCGAAAGTTCGTGCCGCATGTCACGATCGCGCGCCTGCGCGGGGCCAAGGGCCCCGATGTCGGGCACTATTTGTCTCTTCGCGGGCTTTATTCCGCACCGCCTTTCATGGCGACGAGCTTCGTTCTCTATTCCTCCAAGGATTCGGTTGGCGGCGGTCCATACATTGTCGAGGAACGCTTTCCGCTGACCGGCAAGCGCGATGCCAGACCTCAACACGCCGCGATGCGGCAGGCCGGCTGGTAGGGGGATCGCATGGCAGTCCGGCTGGATGGTGGGGAAAGGGATCGCGCACTAACTTCCGTGCCGGAATGGTCCCTGGTCGAGGGCCGCGACGCCATCATGCGAAAGCTTGTCTTCGCCAATTTCAACGAGGCGTTCGGCTTCATGACGCGTGTGGCGATGCAGGCCGAGAAGCTCGATCACCATCCCGAATGGTCCAACGTTTACAAGAATGTCGAAATCACGCTGACGACGCATGATGCCGGCGGATTGACGGAACTGGATTTCAAGCTGGCGCGCTTCATTGACAAGGCGGCGGGCGGCTGAGGGTACCGGTTTTTCTTGCAACCCATGCCCGGCTGCACCATTTCCATACCGTGCGGGTGTTCCCGCCACGACGGAGGGGCGAATGCGCAAAGTGCTTTATGGCGAAATACTCGATCCCGAGCCAAGCCCGGAAAAGGCGCGCGCCGATGAAAAGCGTGTGCGCGCAGGCTTCTGGAACAAGGTTCGCACGGCTGCTGGCCGCATTCCCTTCATCGAGGATGTGGTCGCCGGTTATTTCTGTGCGCTCGATCCGGCCACGCCATCGCGCGCCCGCTACATCCTGTTCGGCGCGCTGGCCTATTTCGTCCTGCCGCTCGACTGGGTGCCAGATATCCTCATTGGCTTCGGCTTTACCGACGATATCGCGGTTCTGGCCGCCGCGATGACCGCAATCCGTTCGAACCTGAAGGATTCGCATTACAATGCCGCTCGCAAGGCGCTTGCCAGCGAGGGTCAGGCCGAGGAACCCTCCGGCAAGACCTACAACGCCTCTGGCAACGCCACCGGGGCATGAGTTTGGTCCAGCGGGGCTATTTCGGCATCGGGGTGGAGGGTATCTCGAAGCCTATGAATTTCGGCAATCTGGCTAGGTCGGCGCACGGCTTCGGCGCGAGTTTCGTCTTCACCGTGTCGCCGGCAAAAGCCGTCGGCAAACCGGGTTCCGACACCAACCGGTCCGATTTTCACCTGCCCTGGTACACATACCCCTCGGTCGCCGAGATGCACCTGCCGGACGATTGCCGCCTTGTAGGCGTCGAACTGACGGACGAGGCAATCGACCTGCCCTCCTTCCGGCATCCGACGCGCGCTGCCTATGTGCTGGGCCCCGAACACGGTTCGCTTTCGCCGCAAATGGCGGATTGCTGCGAATTCGTGGTGAAGATCCCGATCCGTTTTTGCATCAACGTCGCAATGGCGGGCGCGGTGGTGATGTATGACCGCATGTGCAGCCTCGGGCGTTTCGCCGAGCGGCCGGTGAAGGCGGGAGGCCCCCTTGCCCCTTCCAAGCCGCATCTGCACGGCAAGCCGCTCTACAGCGCCGGAGTGCGCATGCCGGGGCGCAAGGGCCGCAACCGCCAGCCTTGAACGCGCAACTCAGTTCGTGTCGATCGCGCGATCCTGTTCCAGGATTACCTTTAGCCGTGCGAAGGCCAGCCGGATCCGCGATTTGACCGTTCCGATCGGCAGGCCCGTTTCCTCGGCGATCTGGCTGTGCGGATAGCCCATGAAGAAGGCAAAGCGAATCACGTCATACTGTTCGGGCGGCAATTGCGACATGGCCTCGCGAACCTTCATTTCGCGCAATGCCGAATCGATTCCCGAATCGGGCGATGGATCGCCCTCCGGCAACAGCGTCGGATCGTCCTGGTCGAACGCGTCGCTCTTGTCGCGGCGCGCAAGGTCGATCCTGCGGTTGCGCGCGATCCGGAACAGCCAGGTCGAAAGCGTCGATTTGGCCGGATCGAACTGGCCGGCCTTGTGCCAGAGCGTGACCATGACTTCCTGGCAAATCTCTTCGGCGCCCGCCGGATCGAGGCCAAGGCGCCTCAGATAGGCATTGATTCGGGGTGCAAAGAAATCGAACAGGATTTCAAAGGCCTGCCTGTCGCGCTCCTGCGCGACGCGCCCTGCAAGCCCTGTCATTTCGTCCGCGGTCAAATTACCCATAGATTGCCATTTACGCCGGTACCCGGCCCTGCTTTAGCATTTTCCAGGGCGGGTTGGGCAAGCCGTCAGCCAAAGATTTGCCAAACTTGTGTTGCAGGGGAAGCAAACTTCGCCCCAGTTTCGCGAGCACGTGGCCATTTGTGGCACAGGCGGCTTTGTATCGAATCGTATACGGTTTGGTAAGACATTCTAAAGCATTCTGGAGGCGCTGTTTCAAAGCCGGAATGGTGGCCGGAGCGCGGCAGCCGCGGCGCAAATTGAGGAAGATCGCTGCGGAATATTTCCGCTCGACAGACTTGACGGGAACAAAGATGAACAGACGCGGAAAATTCTGGCTTGCGACTTTGGCGATGGCCATGGCGGCTGGCATGGCCGCAGGCCCGGCGATGGCGCAAGCACCGACGCGCATCAGCGAAAACCAGGCATGGAGCGCGTTCAGCGCCGTCGTCGATGGCAGCAAGACCTGCTACATCGTCTCCGTGCCGACGGAAAAGCAGCCGACCGACCGCGACCATGGCGAGGTCTTCTTCATGCTTGCCAGTCATTCCGGTGAAGCCAGCCTTCAGCCGCAATTCAAGGTCGGCTATCCATTCAAGGACGATTCCAAGGTCACGCTGGAAATCGATGGCAAGAAATACGTGATGTTCACGCGCGGCGACAGCGCCTGGCTCGAAAATGCCGCCGAGGAAAACGCGGTGGTCGAATCCATGCGCAGCGGCAAGGCCATGTCGCTTACCGCCTATTCGCGCCGCGGAACGCAGACGAGCTACAGATATTCCCTGTCGGGCGTGACGGCCTCGCTCAAGGATATCTCGGCCTGCAAGTAACCTGCCGCAAACTTCGCAGGTGAAAAACCGGCCTCCAGATGCTATCTGAGGCTTGCGCCGGGCGCATATGCGCCCGGCCGTTTGTTTTTCACGATATGGAACGGTCATGGTCCACACCATTCATGCAGGCGATCCTTCGGTGCGCGACGCCCTTCGTCCGGCGCCCGCCGGGCCGCGCCAGTCGCTGATCGGCTTGCCGCGGGACGCGCTCGCCGAGGTGCTGGCCGGTGCCGGAATTCCGGCGAACCAGGCGCGCATGCGCGCTTCGCAGTTATGGCACTGGCTCTATGTGCGGGGCGTCTCCGATTTTTCAGCGATGGCCAACATTTCCAAGGACCTGCGCGCCGGGCTTTCCGAAAAGTTCACGATCGCCCGGCCGGAAATCGCGGCGGAGCAGGTGTCGCAGGACGGCACCCGCAAATGGCTGATCCGCTTCCCTAGCCGCGGCGCAGGCAAGCCGGTCGAGGTCGAGACGGTCTACATTCCCGAGGAAGGACGCGGGACGCTGTGCGTTTCCAGCCAGGTCGGCTGCACGCTGACCTGCTCCTTCTGCCATACCGGCACGCAAAAGCTCGTACGTAACCTGACGGCTGGGGAAATCCTTGCGCAGATCCTCGTGGCGCGCGACCGGCTCGGCGATTTCCCCGATGCCCAGACGCCACAGGGCGCCATCGTGCCGGCCGAGGGACGCAAGGTCTCCAATGTCGTCATGATGGGGATGGGCGAGCCCCTCTACAATTTCGATGCGGTCAAGGACGCGCTGCTGATCGCGACCGACGGCGACGGCCTTTCCCTATCGAAGCGGCGCGTGACGCTCTCGACCTCCGGCGTCGTGCCATTCATCGCGCGCACCGGTTCGGAAATCGGCTGCATGCTGGCGATCTCGCTGCACGCCGTCACCGACGAATTGCGCGACGAACTGGTGCCGATCAACAATAAGCATCCCCTGAAGGAACTGATGCAGGCTTGCCGCGACTATCCAGGCCTCTCCAATGCCCGCCGCATCACCTTCGAGTACGTAATGCTCAAGGGCGTCAACGATTCGCTGGCCGATGCGAAGGAACTGGTTCGCCTCTTGAAAGGCGTCCCGGCGAAGATCAACCTCATCCCCTTCAATCCCTGGCCGGGCTCCAACTATGAATGTTCGGACTGGGAAACGATCGAGAAGTTCGCCGACTTCATAAACGACAACGGTTATGCGTCCCCAATCCGCACGCCGCGCGGACGCGACATCCTCGCCGCCTGCGGGCAGCTCAAGAGCGAATCGGAACGCTTGCGCAAGACCGACCGGCTGGCGCTCGAGGCCATGATGATCGCCGGTCACGGCGGCGACTGAAAGTCCGCAACGGGAGCTTTGACCATGGCAGGGCACATCGTCGTGCGGCTTGTGCTGATCTTCGCCGGCCTTGCCGCAGCCTATCTCGCCGCGGGCATCTTCCTGTCCATCGGACTGTTCGGCGACATGCTGTCAGATCTGTTTGCCGGCTCACAAATCCCGCCCGGTGAACAGGGACCGATCACAACCTTTGCGGTTCTCGTGCTCGGCCTGGTTTCGAGCTTCCAGATCGCCAGCCTTGCCTTTGCCCCCTCGGCGCTCGCAGTTCTCGTCGCCGAGCTTGCCGGCTGGCGCGGCCTGACCGTCAACCTGGTGCTTGGCGGCCTCGTGGGACTTGCGGTGGGCTGGATGCTCACCGGTGGCGCACAACCAGGCACGATCAGCGGCGGCGCGGCGCTGGTGCTGCTGTCGGCCGGTTTTGTCGGCGCGTTTTTCTACTGGCTGATCGCCGGGCGCGGCGCGGGCGGTTGGCGGGGTTAGCCGCGCTGCGTCATCAGGATGGTTACGGCGAATGCACCGAAAACGCTGGCAAACGACCAGTCGATGACGCGGGTGACGCGCGGATTTCGCACTCAGCCAGTTCGTCAGGCGGCTGGCGGCAAGGATCATCGGCACCGTGAAGGGCAGCGCGATGACCACGAACATCACGCCGAGGAACAGCAGCTTGCCCGATGCGTGCGGATCACTTGGCTGCACGAATTGCGGCAGGAAGGTCATGAAGAAGATGATGATCTTCGGATTGAGCAGGTTGATCGCCAGCCCTTGCGCGAAGACCTGCGTCAGCGGCTTTGCCCCTGTTTTGCCCTGCAGGCGCAGCGCCGACCCGTTCCGGATCGCGTCCACCGCCAGCCACAGCAGGTAGAGTGCGCCGGCGAGCTTCAGGATCAGGAACGCGGTCGGCGAGGCGAGAATCAGCGCCGACAATCCGAACGCGACCAGCAGCGAATGCACCAGCAGCCCGGTCGATGCGCCCGCCATCGCGGCAAACCCGCCGCTGACGCCCTGCGTCAGCGTCCGGCCGAGGAAGAAGGTCATGTCCGGCCCCGGCGTGAAGGTGAGGATGATCACGCCGACGGCATAGGCCAGAAGAATCGGCATCTCCGGCACGAACTGCATGCGATGTGACGTCCTCGTTGCGGGCATGAAGTGATAATCGCTCAAAGCCGGCTGCACCAGAGGCAGGACATGCAATATCCGGCTTTTTTGTTGCGCCCCGCGTTGCACCGGTCTATGTGCCGCCAACTCCCCCAATCGTTGAAGGCGTGACATGACCAGGCAATCAGGCGTCAAGAAGGTGGTGCTGGCTTATTCCGGCGGGCTCGATACCTCGATCATCCTCAAATGGCTGCAGACCGAGTACCAGGCCGAAGTCGTAACCTTCACCGCCGATCTCGGCCAGGGCGAGGAACTGGGACCCGCCCGCGCCAAGGCGCTGATGCTGGGCATCAAGGAAGAGAACATCTTCATCGAGGATTTGCGCGAGGAATTCGTGCGCGACTTCGTTTTCCCGATGTTCCGCGCCAACGCCGTCTATGAAGGGCGTCTATCTCCTCGGCACCTCCATCGCCCGGCCGCTGATCGCCAAGAAGCAGATCGAGATCGCAAGGGCGGTCGGCGCCGATGCCGTCTGCCACGGCGCGACCGGCAAGGGCAACGACCAGGTCCGTTTCGAGCTCGGCTACTACGCACTCGAACCCGGCATCAAGATCATCGCGCCCTGGCGGGAATGGACATTCAAGGGCCGCGAGGAACTGCTCGAATTCGCCCGCGCCAACCAGATCCCGGTCGCCAAGGACAAGGAAGGCGATGCGCCCTACTCGGTCGACGCCAATCTGCTCCACTCCTCCTCGGAAGGAAAGGTGCTGGAAAACCCGGCGGTGAAGGCGCCCGAAATGGTCTACCAGCGCACCATTTCGCCGATGGACGCGCCGGACAAGGTGACGACCGTCAAGATCGGCTTCATGAAGGGCGACGCCGTTTCGATCGACGGCAGGAAGCTCTCGCCGGCGACGCTGCTGACGGCACTCAACGATCTTGGCCGCGACAACGGCATCGGCCGCATCGACCTCGTCGAGAACCGCTTCGTCGGCATGAAATCGCGCGGCGTCTACGAGACGCCCGGCGGCACGATCCTGCTCGCGGCGCACCGGGCGATCGAATCGGTCACGCTCGACCGCGGCGCGGCGCACCTCAAGGACGACATCATGCCGCGCTATGCCGAACTCATCTACAATGGTTTCTGGTTCGCGCCCGAGCGCGAGATGCTGCAGGCGCTGATCGACAAGAGCCAGGAGCATGTCGAGGGCGAAGTCACGCTCGAACTCTACAAGGGCAATGTCATCGTCACCGGCCGCGAGAGCGAAAAGTCGCTCTATTCGCCGACGCTCGTCACCTTCGAGGACGACAAGGGCGCCTATGACCAGCGCGACGCCAACGGCTTCATCCGCCTCAACGCGCTGCGCCTGCGCACGCTGGGCATGCGCGACCGGCTCAAGCGCTAGACTCATCCGGCGCGGCCTTGCCGCGCCGCGCCACGTCACCTAGATGAGGCTGGTCCATAGGGAGCCAGCCATGACAGCATTGAACAAGGCCATCACCGAATGGGATGGCCAGCACGGCCTGCCGCGTTTCGAGGCAATCCGCGACGAGGATTTCCGCGCCGCGTTCGATCACGCCATGCAGGCTCACCTCGCCGACATTGACGCAATCGCGCGAAGCACGGCTCCGGCGACCTTCGAAAGCGTCATCGTGCCGCTGGAACTGGCGGGCGAACCGCTGTCGCGCGTCAACGCCCTGTTCTGGAACCGTGCCGGCGCCGACACCAACGACGCGATCAAGGCGCTGGAACGCGAGATTTCGCCGGCTTGTCGCGCCACTGGTCGACGATTGCGCAGAACCGCAAGCTGTTCGAGCGCATCGACGCCGTATGGCAGGGCCATGACCGCAGGGCGCTGGGCGAAGAGGCCTTCCGCGTCCTTGAGGATCACTGGAAGGGCTTCGTCAAGGCCGGCGCCAAACTCGACGAGGCCGGGCAGAAGCGGCTTGCGCAGATCAACGAGGAGCTTGCCAGCCTCGGCACCACAGTTCGGGCAAAACGTGCTCGCCGACGAATCGACATGGGCGCATGATCCTGACCGGGCAGGACGAGATTGCAGGCCTGCCGGAATTCCTGCTTTCGGCAATGGCCGAAGCCGCGCGCGCCCATGGCGCCGATGCAAGGTTGGGCCGTCACGCTTTCGCGCTCGATCATCGAGCCGTTCCTCACCTTCTCGCAGCGCCGCGACCTGCGCGAGGCCGCCTTCCGCGCCTGGATCGCGCGCGGCGAAGGCGCGAACGACAACCGCCCGGTCGTCGCCGAAGATCCTCAAGCTGCGCAACGAGAAAGCCCGCATGCTGGGCTACGAAAATTACGCCGCGCTGAAACTCGACGACACCATGGCAAAGACTTCGTCAGCCGTCGAAGGATTGCTGAAGCCGGTATGGGAAAAGGCGCTGGAGCGGGCCGAAGCCGAGACGGCGGAACTTTCCGCCATTATCGCCGCCGAGGGCCGCAACCACGCCGTGGAGCCATGGGATTGGCGCCATTACGCCGAAAAGCTTCGCCAGCAAAAGTTTGCCTTCTCCGAGTCCGAACTGAAGCCGTACCTTCAACTCGAACGCATCATCGATGCGTCCTTCGCGGTCGCGAACCGCCTGTTCGGCATTTCCTTCCGGCCGCGACCCGACATCGCCGGCCTGGCACCCCGACGTGCGCGTCTTCGAGGTGCTGGATCGCGACGGCAATGTGGCGGGCATGTTCTTCGGCGACTATTTCAACCGGCCGTCAAAGCGGTCCGGCGCCTGGATGAGCGCGTTCCAGTCGCAGCATCGCCTCGATGGCGGACGCATTCCGGTCATCTACAACATCATGAACTTCGCCAAGGCGCCCGCCGGCAAGCCGGCGCTGCTGTCGCTGGACGAGGCAAGGACGCTGTTCCACGAATTCGGCCATGCGCTTGCACGGCCTGCTGTCGGATGTGACCTACCCTTCCGTTTCGGGAACCGGGGTTGCGCGCGATTTCGTGGAATTGCCCTCGCAGCTTTACGAACATTGGCTGACGACGCCGCAGATCCTCTCCGAATTTGCCCGCCATCATGAAACGGGCGAAGCGATGCCGCAGGCCCTGCTCGACAAGGTGATCGCCGCCCGCAATTTCAATGCCGGCTTCAACACGGTCGAGTTCACGTCGTCTGCGCTTGGTCGACATGGCTTTCCACACGGCCGGCGAAATCGTCGATCCGATGGCGTTCGAGGCGGCAAAGCTTGCGGAGATCGACATGCCTTCGCAAATCGTCATGCGGCACCGCACGCCGCATTTCCAGCATGTCTTTTCGGGCGATGGTTATTCAGCCGGCTATTATTCCTACATGTGGTCGGAGGTGCTGGACGCGGACGCCTTCGCGGCCTTCGAGGAAACGGGCGATCCGTTCAACCCGCAGGTAGCGGCACGGCTGCGCGAGCATATCTATTCCGCGGGCGGCTCGCGCGACCCGGAAGAGCTTTACAAGGCCTTTCGCGGCAGCCTGCCGACGCGCGGAGGCGATGATGCGAAAACGCGGCCTTGCCTGACGCAAATTCGCGATTGCCCAAACCGCCCTTTCGCACTTGCGAAAAAACCTGTATGAGCACGCCAAATCCCGCCGGCCGCCGCATCCGTGGCCGGCTTTTTGCTTTTGGTGAACCCCATGAAAATGCGCAACATCGCGATCATCGCCCACGTCGACCATGGCAAGACCACGCTTGTCGACCAATTGCTCAAACAGTCCGGCTCGTTCCGCGAGAACCAGCGCGTCGCCGAACGCGCGATGGACAGCAACGACCTCGAAAAGGAGCGCGGCATCACCATCCTTGCCAAGGCGACCTCGGTCGACTGGAAGGACATGCGCATCAACATCGTCGACACGCCCGGCCACGCCGATTTCGGCGGCGAGGTGGAGCGCATCCTCAACATGGTCGATGGCGCCATCGTGCTGGTCGACGCTGCCGAAGGCCCGATGCCGCAGACCAAGTTCGTGGTCGGCAAGGCGCTGAAGGTCGGCCTGAAGCCGATCGTCGCGATCAACAAGATCGACCGGCCCGACGCGCGCCATGTCGAGGTGGTCAACGAGGTGTTCGACCTCTTCGCCGCGCTCGACGCCACCGACGAGCAGCTCGATTTCCCGATCCTCTACGGTTCGGGCCGCGACGGCTGGATGGCGGACAAGCCGGAAGGCCCGAAGGAAGACGGCCTCGCGCCGCTGTTCGAACTGGTGCTGCGCCATGTGCCGCCGCCGACCGTTCATGAGGGCCCGTTCCGCATGATCGGCACGATCCTCGAGGCCAACCCGTTCCTCGGCCGCATCATCACCGGCCGCATCGAATCAGGCTCGATCAAGCCGAACCAGGCGGTGAAGGTGCTTTCCCATGACGGCGCGCTGCTGGAAACCGGCCGCATCTCGAAGATCCTCGCCTTCCGCGGCCTCGAGCGCCAGCCGATCGAGGAAGCCCATGCCGGCGACATCGTCGCCATCGCCGGCCTGTCCAAGGGCACCGTCGCCGACACCTTCTGCGACCCGTCCGTGACACGAGCCGCTGCCGGCGCAGCCGATCGACCCGCCGACCGTGACGATGTCCTTCATCGTCAACGATTCCCCGCTTGCCGGCACCGAGGGCGACAAGGTCACGAGCCGCGTCATCCGCGACCGGCTGCTGCGCGAGGCCGAAGGCAATGTCGCGCTCAAGATCGAGGAATCGGCCGACAAGGACAGCTTCTTCGTGTCGGGCCGCGGCGAATTGCAGCTCGCCGTCCTGATCGAGACCATGCGCCGCGAAGGCTTCGAACTGGCCGTCTCGCGCCCGCGCGTGGTGATGCAGAAGGACGAGAACGGCCGCCTGCTGGAGCCGGTCGAGGAAGTCGTCATCGACGTCGACGAGGAACATGCCGGCATCGTCGTGCAGAAGATGTCGGAGCGCAAGGCCGAGATGGTCGAGATGCGCCCCTCCGGCGGCAATCGCCAGCGGCTGGTGTTCCACGCGCCGACGCGCGGCCTGATCGGCTACCAGTCCGAACTTCTGACCGACACGCGCGGCACGGCGGTGATGAACCGCCTGTTCCACGCCTACGAGCCGTACAAGGGCGAACTGCCCGGCCGCATCAACGGCGTGCTGATTTCCAACGAATCGGGCGAATCGGTCGCCTACGCGCTGTGGAACCTCGAAGATCGCGGCCCGATGATCATCGATGCCGGCGTCAAGGTCTATCAGGGCATGATCATCGGCATCCACACGCGCGACAACGATCTTGAGGTCAACGTGCTGAAGGGCAAGAAGCTCACCAACATCCGCGCCGCCGGCAAGGACGAGGCGGTGCGCCTGACCCCGCCGATCCGCATGACGCTGGAACGCGCGCTTGCCTGGATCCAGGACGACGAACTGGTCGAGGTGACGCCGAAATCCATCCGCCTGCGCAAGCTCTATCTCGATCCGAACGACCGCAAGCGGTTCGAGAAGAGCCGCGCGGCCAGCATGGCCGGCTGAGGCTTGATTTAACCATGATTGCAAGGGGCGCGGCATGGCCGCGCCCTTATTTTTTCGAGCCTGCGCATGGGTGGTTGAAAAAGCCGTGAAGCCCCTTGTCCGGTAATGCATTGTTAACTTATCATCCATCGCATGGGTACGTTGGCGATAGAGACAAGGCGGGCCGGACCGCGGGATGCAGGCGCTATCGCCAGCGTCCATGATGCCGCCTGGACCAATGCCTACAACGGCATGGTGCCGCATGGCGCGCTGACCAAGATGGTGCGCCGGCGCGGCGAGAAATGGTGGGCGGACGCCATTCGCCGCTCGACCATCGTGCTCGTGCTCGAGATTGCCGGCAATGTCGTCGGCTACGCCACGCTCGGCCGCAACCGCGTAAAGACGCTGCCCTATGACGGCGAGGTCTATGAGCTTTACCTGCTGCCGGAATATCAGGGCGTGGGTCTCGGCACGCGGCTTTTCCTGGCAGCGCGCAGCGAATTGAAGCGTCGCAGCCTCAAGGGCTCGGTCGTCTGGGTGCTCGCCGACAATCTGCGGGCGATTTCGTTCTACGAAAATGCCGGCGGCAAGGCGGTTGCCGAAGGTGCCGAGTTCTTCGACGGCAAGCGCCTCGCGAAATACGCCTTCGCCTGGGACTGAACCTTACTCCACCTGATCGACGGGACTGCCTGACAGCGGACCGCGTTTGCCGTGCCATGCCGGCTTGTCCTTGCCGCATACGAAATCACGCGCGAGGCTGTCGGCCAGTTCACGCGCCAGTTCGTTGGCATTGGCGTTTTCACGCGCATCGACATAGGCAATCGGGCATGATCCGCGACCGTCGCCCGGTTGCGCGACGCTCGACACGACCAGCACCTGCCCCTCCAGCGCCTTGCTCGGTTTCGCCGGTTTTCGGATCCGCGTTTTCGATATACCAGCGCAGGATGGCCGCAACCGGTTCGCCGTCCTCGATGCGCCACTCGATCTTGGCGCCGGTACGATTGAATTGGGCGAACCCGCCGGGAATGCGGCCTTCTTCATCGACTTCGCCAAAAGCCACATATTGCCGCAGGTCGAACTCGGAAAAATGCACAGGATAACCGGGCAGGCCGCGGCAGATCGCCGAGTTGCCGAGCATCTCTTCCTTTTCGGCCTCGCTCAGATGGTCGAGGGAATCCCATTTGCATCCGCCTTCCGGATCAAGGTCGGTGTAGTCGCTGACGATTTCGCCGGCGTTCGCAATGCTCTGGGCGACGAGGAGAATGGCTGCAGCGATACCGGCTTTGGCCGCATGTCTGGTTTTGCTGTGCATGGCTGATCCCCCTCCCACACGAAATTTGTCGCTTTTTTGAGTTTACCGCAAGGCCAACTGCTTCATTGAATCTCCCAACGTCGGATTGCGGTGAACAGTCGGGAACGGTATCTAGCGTTTTCCTGCCAGAGTTCTCCAGCCACGGGATACCCCATGCGCATCGACGCGATTTCCATCGGAAGCAATCCCCCCCACGACGTGAACGTGATCGTCGAGGTCCCGGTCGGCGGCCAGCCGATCAAGTACGAGATGGACAAGGAGGCCGGAACCCTCGTGGTGGATCGCTTCCTCTACACGCCGATGTCATATCCGGGAAATTACGGCTTCGTGCCGCACACGCTTTCGGAAGACGGCGATCCGATCGATGTGCTGATCGCAAATACACGGCCGCTGGTGCCCGGCTGCGTGATCAATGTGCGCCCCATCGGCGTGCTCGTGATGGAAGACAATGCCGGCAAGGACGAGAAGGTGCTGGCCGTGCCCTCGCCCAAGCTCACCAAGCGCTATGAGAATGTGCACGAATTTTCGGACATGCCCGACATAACGCTGCAGCAGATCCAGCATTTCTTCGAGCACTACAAGGATCTGGAGCCCGGCAAATGGGTTAAGATCGGTGAATGGATGGGCGCGGCGGATGCCCGCCGCATGATCACCGAGGCGATCGAGCGGGCAAAATACGCAAAGACCTGATCAGCCGCCGCCCAGCGCCGCCAGCGCCGCAATTTCCGCTTCGTCTGCCCCGCTAACGAACAGTACCTTGGCCCGGTTCGTTGTCCCGGAGGCTACCGCTATGCGGCCCTTGGCGATCCGTGCGGATTTGGCGACCAGCGCCACCAGCGCTTCATTGGCCTTGCCGTCTTCCGGCACGGCGCGCACGGAGGCCTTCAGCCAGGTTTCTCCGGCGCTGTCCACGTGAACGTCGCCAAAGCCTTCCCTGCGTGCATTGGGCGTCAGCCGGACCTTGAGACGCGCGCCACCACTCACAGGTTCGATAAAATCCGGCAACCGGGTCAGAACACGTTGGGATAGATGTAATAGGCGATGATGCGTTGGATCAGGAAAATGCCGAGCAGCAGGGCAAGCGGTGAAAGGTCGATGCCGCCCATGTTCGGCATATAGCGCCGGATCGGCCGCAGCAGCGGTTCAGTCAGGCGGTAGAGCACATCGCCGATCATCGCCACCACCTGGTTGCGCTGGTTGACGACGTTGAAGGCCACCAGCCAGGAAAAGACCGCCATCGCGATGATGATGTAGACGTAGATGTCGAGGACGACGAGGACGACGTCGAGAAGCGCGCGCATTCAATTCTCCGGGAACCGGCCGAGGGAACCCATCATCTAGCCTTGCGGAAGCCGATCTTCAACCCGCTTGCGCGCTTGCGGCATCACGGGACCCCGCCACGCTTTCGGGAGGCTGCGCCGGGCCTACCCAAAGATGCAGGAAATCATGCAGCCAGCGGCGCACCGCGGGATCGTACATGTAGCGCCCTTCGATATGTCGGTCGCGGTCCTGCGCGCCATTGAGCACGAAGCGGTGCGCGCCGCGTATCGTCCAGCGGTTCAGCATGGCGAAGGTCAGCTCGGCATGGAATTGCACACCAAAGGCCTTTTCGCCGACGCGGATCGCCTGGTGCGGATATTCGTCGCCCGTCGCCAGCAGCGTCGCACCCGACGGCATCGAGAAGCCCTCGCGGTGCCATTGGTAGATCATCGACGGCCAGTCCATCAGCGCGCTGCCGTGCTCGGTGGGCGTTATCGGGTAATAGCCGATCTCCGCGAACTCGCGCTCGTTGCAGCACACCTTGCCGCCCAGTTGCTTGACCATCATCTGCGCGCCGAGGCAGATGCCGTAGAAGGGCTTGTTTTCTTTCAGCGGCACGGAAATCCAGTCGATTTCCCGCTTGATGTATTCGTCCGGATCATTGGCGCTCATCGGCCCGCCGAAGATCACCGCCCCGGCATGGTCCTCCATGGTCGCGGGCAATTCCTGCCCCATCGGCGGACGCCGGATGTCGAGCGCATAGCCCATTTGCTGCAGTATCATGCCGACACGGCCGGGAGACGACGCCTCCTGGTGGAGCACGATGAGGATCTGTGGCTGGCCCGGCCTGCGCTTCTCGGTGATCACTGCAGCCTCAGTCTTCCGTACCCGGGTCGCCCCGTACCGACTGCTTCAGCGCCAGCCGGTCGCGCGCTTCCACGTCGAGCAGTTCGGCGACGCGCCACACGATGTTGTCCTCGAACTCGTGCACCTCGCCATCGGCATAGACCATCTGCCAAAGGTCGCGCACGATCGCCAGCCGGGCTGCCGGATCGAGCTCGCGCTTCAGCGTGCGGGTAAAGGTGTAGAGATCGACAGCCTCGCTGTCCGCTTGCCGTGGCCTCTTCGATCAAGCGCCTTGGTGTCGTCCGCCGACAGTCCGAACTTTCTCGGAAAGCTGGGCGGAAAGCCGCTTGCGCTCGTCTGCTGGTGACGGTCCCGTCGGCGGCGATTACATGGAACATCAACGCGGCCTCGGCCAGTTGCAGATCATCGGCGCGAAAGCCTTCGCCTGCCTTCGCGGTCTTGGCCCTTGCCGAAGATCAGTGCCTTCAATTCGTCGAACACGCTGGCCTCTCTCCTCGCACCCGTTGCGATGGTTTTTGCCGTCAGTATCGCGGGAATCACCCTTAAAATTGCATCGCCGGGCGCGAAAGTCCATCGTTGCCGTGGCTTTCCGCAACGACATCAAGGCGCTTTTATTTGCCGCATGGGCAGTTGCGCCATATCTTGTGGCGCAAACGGGGAGAAAACAGGCGATGGATCAGATGGCCGGACCGGCCTTCGCCGGACGGAAACGAAACCCGGTTCTTACGGGGCTGGCGGATGGCTTGCGCGAATTCGCATCGAGCCGGAAGACCTATCTCGCCATCGCCAATTCCGAAGCGCTCCACCAGTTGCGGGTCGCCTTGCGCCGCATACGCACGTCGCTTTCCATCCTGAAGGATCATGGAGGCGATGCGCGCATCGCAGAACTCGCGGCGCAGGCGCGCCGGGTATTCGCCGCCACGGGACCTGCCCGCGAGTGCGACGTCGTCGCGGCCCGCATCAGGCGCGACAGGCCTGAAAACGGCTCACCGGCAAATGCGGGAACGCTGCTGGAAATTGTCGAAGCGCACCGCCGCTCGTGCCATGGCGATGCGCGCGCCTTCCTCGCAGGCGCCCATACGCAGGCTTGCATCCGAAACATCAAGGCTTTCCTCGCCAATCCCCGGCCCCGATTTCGCCGCCCGGGCCGCGCAAGGTGCTCGGCCGCCTTTACAAGCGGGCGCGCAAGCGTGGCCGGCAGTTCACGCGGCTCGGCGACGAAGGCAGGCACGAACTGCGTATCGCGCTCAAGAAACTGCGATACGGGACCGAGTTCTTCCGGGAAAATTTCGGAGGCAAGCGGCGATACGCAAGATTGCTTCGTGCGACCGTGGAACTGCAGGACCTGCTCGGCGCGCATAATGACCACGTCGGCGCCGGCGCATTTTTTGAAAACCTGCCGGGTGCCCACGCGTGGAAACGGCACAGGCACGGCGCGAAATTCTGGAAATCTACAGGCGCACCGACGAAGCCGCATCCGCGCGTCTCGTTCGTGCCTGGAAAAAATTCAAGCGGGCAAAGCCGTTCTGGCGGTAAGGACGCGCGGCCTCAGCCGGGCCGTACCATCCGCTCCATCACGCCGCTGCGGAACCAGAAGCGGTGCGCCACCGCCGCAACAACATGCAGGATCACCAGCGCGATCAGGAGTTTCGCCGCAACGCCATGCGCTTCCGCCGGGAGTGCAAGACCGCCGAACCAGGCGACCGCGCCCGAAACGGGCATGCCCAGGAGGAGGACGTAGAAGAGAACGTGTACCGCGGCGGCGATGAAACGCAGCGCCGGATGCTCGTCGGCCGGCGGCGGCGGGGCGCCAAGGCGAAGCCGCAATGCCAACCGCCAGATCATCAGCACGAAGATGAGAATCCCGACGATCGTGTGCGCGGTCGGCGTCGGCTCGTTGGGCACCGAGCCGTTCATGCGCGCTCGCCAAAGCTCCTCGATGGCATCATGGAAGAAGATCTGGAACAACACCAGTGCTGCGATCAGCCAATGCAGGGCAATCTGGCTTCGGGTGTAGGAAGCAGGAACGGCCACGGCCTCTCTCCTTGTTTGAGTCGGCAGTGATTTTAGCATGCCCCGTGCGATGGGACGATGTTCGCGAACCGCATCGGCGCAAAATATATTGCGAACTCTCTATCTTTTCGCAGGGCTGGGCGCATCCGATATCTTCAGCGATACGCAAGCCCGGAACGGTTTTGATGGTGCCGCTTAGGTGACTCGAACACCTGACCCCATCATTACGAATGATGTGCTCTACCAACTGAGCTAAAGCGGCCCGGCGCGGTAATGCGCGCGAGCGCGCTTATACAGGAGGCGCGGCGGCAAATCATCCGGTTTTTTTACGCTACGCGTCGATCGTCCGCCCCGGGGCGATGTCCCGCGGATCGAGCTTGAGGTGGATGAGCGCGGGACCTTCCACCGCCGCGCGCCGCCGCGAGCGCATTCGGGAAACTCCGCGTCGCTTTCCACCGTGAAGGCTTGCGCGCCATAGCTGCGGGCCCAGGCGGCGAAGTCGGGATTGCGCATGTTCGTCGCCTCGACGCGTCCTGGAAACTCACGTTCCTGGTGCATGCGGATCGTGCCATAGATGCCGTTGTCGCAGACCACGGAACGGATCTTCAGCCCGTGTTCAACGGCAACGCCAAATTCCATGCCGGTCATCTGGAAGCAGCCGTCGCCCGCGAAGGCAAAGACCTCGCGCCCGCGATGGCGAAGCGCCGCCGCGATAGCCGCCGGAAGGCCGTAGCCCATCGAACCGGAGGTCGGGCGCAAGCTGCATGCCCGGCCGGTAGCGCATGAAGCGGTGCAGCCAGCTTGCGTAATTGCCCGCGCCATTGGTGATGATTTCGCTGCCGTCGAGGGCGTCGCGCAAATGCGCCACCGCCGCCGACATCGTCACCTTGCCGACGCCCTTGGGCGGCTGCCCGCTCCAGGCCTCGTACTCGGCATGCGCCGCACTAAGCGAGTGCGGAAAAATCGGCGGCGGCGCCGGTTTCCAGCAAGGCCTCGAGGAAGCTGCCCGGCACGGCATTGATGCCAAGGTGCGGCGTGTAGATCCGTCCGATCTCCTCGGCGCCGGGATGCACGTGGACCAGCGTCTGCCGCGGCGCGGGGATGTCGAGCAGTTCGAACCCCTGGCTGGGAATTTCGGAAAAGCGGCTGCCGACCAGCAGCAGCAGATCGGCGTCGCGCACGCGCTGCGCCAGTTTCGGATTGACGTTGATGCCGATGTCGCCGGCGAAATTGCGATGATCACCGGGGAAGAGGCCCTGCCGTGCGGAATGTCGCCGCAACGGGCAGGCCGAACCGCTCCGAAACCTGCTGCAAGGCCGCGATGCCGGCATCGTCCCAGCGCGAACCGGCGGCGACAAGCAGCGGATTGCGGGCGGCGGCGATCAAGTGCTGCAGCTTGCCTGGCCTGCGACGGACCGCAAAGCGGACCTTCCACCACGACTTGCGGGCCGGGTTGCGCCGATGTTTCGGCGCGCAGCATGTCCTCCGGCAAGGCCAGCACCACCGGTCCCGGCCTTCCCGACATCGCAACGTGAAAGGCATGCGAAACGATTTCGGGAATGCGCGAAGGGTCGCGGATTTCCTCAACCCACTTGGCCATGCCGCCAAAAAAGGCGCGAAAATCCATTTCCTGGAAGGCGTCTCGGCCACCCATGTCGCGGCCGATCTGGCCGACGAGCAAAAGCAACGGCGTCGAATCCTGCTGCGCAACGTGAATTCCGCTGGCCGCGTTGGTTGCGCCGGGGCCGCGCGTCACCATGGCGATGCCGGGGCGGCCGGTCATCTTGCCGTCGGCCTCGGCCATCATCGTCGCGCCGCCTTCATGGCGCGCCGCCACCACGTCGACCGTGCCGCCATGCAATCCGTCGAGCAGCGCCAGATAGCTTTCGCCCGGCACGCAGAAGGCGCGGCTCACGCCCTGCGCCTCAAGGCACCGCGCCAGCAGCGTGCCGCCATTCATCTTCTTCGTCATTGCCTGCCTCGCTTGGAACGTCAGTCCCTAAAACAGCCGGAAGGCTTTTCGTTCCGCCGCCGCCGGTTCCGGTTCCACGCCCGGATCGTCGGGCACATGCGGCATGGACGGGGTTTCTGCAGCCGCTTCAACGGGCGCAGGTACCGGCCTCGGCGTCAATTGTCGGCACTTCCGCGGCGGCATCGCGCTCCGGTTCGGCGGTAAAGTCCGTTGCTTCCGAAACGGGTTCCGGTTCCGGCAAGGGCTCGGCCAGATCGTTGAGATCGTCCATTTCCAGCGGCGCGCCCAGCCTTGCAACCGGTACCTTCCACTCGAAGGCGTCGATTTCGCCGGTCATCGGCGAAACGGGTAGCCAACGATCGCTGACATGGCCGTCTGCCGTCCATGCGGCGTCGCGCGGCGCGCGCACCGCCCGCGCAAGCCAGTCGCGCATGCGGCCGCGGTCGCCGTGCTGGCCTTGCTCCAGATCGGCCATGATGAGGCAGATGCGCTGCGTCGGTCCCGCCGCCACTAGCGGCTTCAGCGCATCGCGGGCCAGATCGAACTGTCTTTGCCGCTATGGCGGCCTCGGCAACTGCAATGGCGCCTTCGGGATGGCCGGGCTTCAGGCTGGCAAGCTTTCTTGCCCGTTCCAGCCGGTCCAGCACCGAATCGCCGATGCGGAGCCCACATAGGCCTCGGCGATTTCCGGATGCGGATCTTTTGCCCAGATCGCCTCCAGCGTCTTGCCGGCCCTGCGTGTGTCGCCCTTGCGCGAATAGGCGGTCGCGGCGGCGATGGAGGCGGGAATGAGCGAAGGCGCAAGCTTCACCGCGGCAAGCGCGTGCTTCAGCGCCTTGTCGGGCGCGCCGTCTTCTTCGCCAAGCGCCAGCGCGGTCAGCAGCACGGCGCGCTTGCGCTCGGCCTCTTCCTTGCCGACGAGCCCGGCGGCGCGGTTGGTCTCCAGCGTGCGCAGCGCCGCCTCATAGTCGCCGCTCGACGACTGGTAGCGCAGCAGCGCGCTGCCGGCCCATGGCAGGGCGGGCGATAGCTTGGCGGCCTGTTCGGCATAGTGCAGCGAGGCTTCCTTCTCGCCCTCTCGCTCGGCCTCCAGATACAGCCCGCGCAAGCCGACCAGGCGCGTGTCGTCGTCGTCGAGCATGCGATTGAACCGTTCGCGCGCGGCTTGGCGGTTTCCTTCCAGCAGCAGCGTCTGTGCATCGAGAAGCTGCACCAGCGGCTCGTCGCCGAGCAGGCTGCGGCTGTCGCGCGACAATTTGCGGGCCGTTCCGGCGTCGCCGGTCGACGCCGCGATCAGGCCCTGCGACAGCGCATGATAGCCGCGGTCCCGGCGCCGGTTGCGCCAGAACCGGCGCATCAGCGCAGGCGAGCGCAGGATGACGGAAACGATCCACCACACGATCATGATGGCCGCCACGAGCGCCACGATACCGGTCAGGACAACCATCAGGCTGGTCTCGTAGCGCGTGTTTTCCCATACCAGCGTCACGTCGCCGGGCCGGTCGGCGAACCATGAAAACCCGAAGCCGAGCAGAACGACCAGAAGGAGGAAGAATATCAAGCGAATCATGTGTTGGTACCCAACCTCCTGCTAGCCTTGTCCGAGCGTGTCGAGCACGCTGTCGAGAGCCGCGCCCGCTTCGACCCGCGCCTTGAGCTTGCCGCCCCAATCGGCAGAGACATTGCGCGCGGCTTCCGGCAGCGATTCCCATTGTGTCAGCGCAGCCGCAAGATCGCCCGCCTGCAGCGCGGCGCGGATGCGCGAAACGATCGCCTCGTTGCTATTGCCTTCCAGCGGCCCGGCGGGTTCGACCTTCACCAGCGACCGGGCATTGGCAAGCAGCCCGTCCAGCATGCCCTGGGGCTTGGGCGCGTCAAGCGCAAGGATTGCACTCGCTGCCGGTTCGAAAGCGGCCAGCAAGATCGGCAGGGCGGGCAAGTCCCGCGGCCGCCTGCGCCTTCAGGATTTCGATCTGCGGCCCCTCGCCGGCGAGAGCCTCGACAGGAGCCATGACGTCGGCGAAGGGACGCCCTTCGGCCGCCGCTGTCCGCAGCGCATTTGCTGCGATGAGGCGGGCGGCGTCCTTGCCGCTGTCGGCATCGGCTGCAACTTCTTCACGGACAGCTGGCAACGGTTTGCTCCAGCGCACCAACGCGATTTTCGACGGACGAGCTATCTTCGTCGCCCGTCGCGGCTATGGCGGCATTGACGCCTTCGAGGCCGGCATCGACCTTGCCGCTCAGTTGCGAGATTACCGCGCTGTCCGTTCCGCCGCCGCCGGCAGGCAGTTCCGCAAGCCGCGTCTCCAGCGTTTCGACACGCGCCGCAAGCGCGCTGCCCTCCGCCTGTCCGTCCGGGCGAAGCTGTTGCAAGGCTCTCGCGCAGGCTTGCCGCCTCAGCCTCGACGGCCCCGATGCGCGCCTCCAGCGATTCGATCCGCGCCGGGTCGGCTGCCCCTGTTGCGGCAGGAGCCGTTTCCAGAGCGGCGACTTTCTCTCGCACGGCAGCGATCTCGCCTTCCATGGCACTCAGTTCCGCCGCGGGCGGTCCGCTGAACCCGGCCCGACGAGGCCCGAAGCATTCAGCGCACCATAGCCTGCCAGCGCCACCAGCCCGCCGACTACTGCCGATGCAACGAGGCCGATGGCGCCTGTGCCATGCTTTTGCGGCTCCGCTGCCGGGTTGTCCGGCGGTTCGCCCGTTTCAGCGGCGTTGTCATATGTGGCTCGATATCACCTCGCCGCATCGACCGGGGACGTTTCATGTACGCCCGCTTCGGGTGCCGCAGCGTCGACCGGCACAGCCTCGCCCGCGCTTTCGCGCGCCTGCGACATTTCCCGATCGTCGGCTTGCGGCGCGGCATCGGACTCCTGCGCCGCCTCGGCTTCGGCTCGCTTCACTTCGCTGGCCTCAAGATCAATGGTCTTGCTTTTTTGGGGGCGGCGCGGGGCGCCTTTTCTGTCGCTCATCTCGTCAACTTCACTCGATTTGAAGCCCGTTTCGGGAATCAGGCCGTATTGCCTCCGGCTCCCCCGGCCAGAAGCGAAATCATCGCATTTTCATCCGGCGAAGCCGCCAAGGCAACGCGCAATCCGGCTTCTTTCGCCACCAGTGACCGGCCGTCCGTGATGGCGCGGGCAGTCTTTTCCGAAATGGCAATCAAAGTCAAACGCTTGGCAAGACGCTGCTTCGACATGCATCAACAACAAGTCGGCAAAGTGACTTGCGCTACGCTGTGAGTACAGAAAAACCGCATCGCAACTCGAAACGGCTTCAAGAAAAGGCTTTCGCCCGGGATCGAAGGGTTCTGCGACATATGCCGTGAATTCGCGGACATCGAAGCCGGGCAGCAGTGCGCCAAGATCGTTCGAGCGGTTCGGCTGCGCCGGGTAGAGCACGATCGGACTTTTAGACGCGAAAGCGGACTTCGCCATCAAGTCCGCCAGCGCGACGGCATCGCCATCCGCGCTGCGCACATCGCCAAATCCCGCAGCTGAGCATGCCTGCGCCGTTGTCGCCCCCACACAGAAGGCCGCAAGCTCGCGCAGGCCACTAAGCGACGGATCCGCGTCGATGCGCCGCGCCAGGCTGGCAACCGCCTCGGCCGAGGTAAAGGCGATGGCGTCGAATCGGCCCGTCGGGCAGGGTTTCATCGGTATCGCGATAGCGCATGAGCGGCAGTATGATTGCCTGGTGGCCTGCCGCCGCGAGCTTGCGCGCGGTCTTTTCGCTGCGCTCGCGCGCCCGGGTCAGCAGCACCCGCATGGCGCGGTCACGCCCAGCTTTCGAAGAAACCCGGCCCCGCCGCACGTCTTCAGCCGCTCTGCCGCTTCAATGCCGATGGCAACCGCATCCGCTTCGCGCACCCTCGAGGCGGGTTTCATGCGCCTCGCGCCCGTCAGGCGTGATGATCATGCCGTGGAACGCGATCCGGCCGTCTTCGATGCGGGCATTGCCCGCGATCGGCGTACGGCAGGAACCGTCGAGCCCGCGCAAGAAATGCCCGCTCGCAGTGAAGCATGGTCTTGGTCGGCGCGTGGTTGACGCCGGCCAGATAGGCGGCCGGTCACCATGCATCGCCAATCCGCGTCTCGACGCAGATCGCGCCCTGGCCCGGCGCGGGCGGGAATTCGTCGACCGGCAAGAGCGCGGTTATGTGGTGGGCAAGCCCCAGACGGCGCAGTCCCGCCTCGGCCAGCAGCGTCGCATCGGCAACGCCCTCGGACAGCTTGCGCAGCCTTGTCCCGACATTGCCGCGAAATCCGACGACCTGAAGATCGGGCCGGATGCGCCGGATCAGCGCCTGCCGCCGCAGCGAGGAAGAGCCGACCACCGCGCCTTGCGGCAAGATCGCGGATCGAGCCGGCCTTGCGTGCGAAAGAAAGGCATCGGCAACGCCCTCGCGCGGCAGGAAGCAGGAAAGCTCCAGACCCTCCGGCAGCGCAGTTGGCATGTCTTTCGAGGAATGTACCGCAAGATCGATGCGTCCGTCGGCGAGCTGCTCCTCGATCTCCATCGTGAAGAGGCCCTTGCCGCCGATCTCCGACAGCGGACGGTCCTGCACCCGGTCGCCCGCGGTGCTGATGACCACGATCTCGACCTGCGGCTCGTTGCCGGGGTTCGCATCGAGGATGCGACCCTTCAATTCGTGCGCCTGCGCAAGCGCCAATTCGCTGCCGCGCGTGCCGATTCTCAAGTTCCGCTCGAAGCCATGTCGCCCGTCCGCGCCATTTCCTTTTGGCGACCCATCTGTTAGAGCGCCTTGCGAATGTGACTAGCGTTTTTGGACCATTGAGACAATGCGGGTTCTCGGGATCGAGACGAGTTGCGACGAAACCGCCGCGGCGATCGTGACCCGCGGGCTGGACGATCGCGCCGAAATCCTTTCCTCCATCGTGCTGTCGCAGATGGAGGAACACGCCCGATTTGGCGGCGTCGTGCCGGAGATCGCGGCACGCGCCCACCTGTCGCACACAGACCAAGTCGTCGAAGCGGCGATGCAAGGATGCGAAGTTGGCCTGGCAGGACATCGACGCCATCGCCGCAACTGCAGGTCCCGGCCTCGTCGGCGGCCTGCTCGTCGGCACGATGACCGGCAAGGCGCTAGCGGCCAGTCTCGGCAAGCCTTTCCTGGCGGTCAACCATCTCGAAGGCCACGCGCTCACCGCCCGGCTGACGCACGGCCTCGACTTCCCGTATCTCCTGCTGCTCGTCTCCGGCGGGCACACGCAGATCCTCAGCGTCGAGGGACTGGGACGATATGAACGGCTTGCGACCACCATCGACGATGCGCTGGGCGAAGCCTTCGACAAGACGGCAAAGCTGCTCGGCCTCGGATTTCCCGGCGGACCGGCGGTCGAGCAAGGCTGCGCTCGACGGCGATCCGTCCCGCTTCGCTTTCTCACAGCCACTGAAGGGGCAGAAGACGCTGAATTTCTCCTTCTCCGGCCTCAAGACGGCGGTTCGCCTGGAGGCCGAGAAGCTTGCAACCGTTGACGGACCGCGACATTGCCGACATCTGCGCGGCCTTCCAGCAAACGGTCGCGCTGAGCGTCACCGACAGGGCCCGCAAGACAATGTCGCTCGTCGCAGGGAGCGCCGCAATATGGCGGACAGCGCGTGTTTGTCGCCGCCGGCGGGGTGGCAGCCAACACGCTGATCAGGGCATCGCTCGAGGCGGCCTGCGTCGAACAGGGTTGGCGGTTCGTCGCCCCGCCGCTTTCGCTTTGCGGCGACAACGCCGCGATGATCGCCTGGGCGGGCCTGGAACACCGCGAGGCCGGCCATGCCTCGGCGCTCGACTTCGCCGTCACGTCCGCGCTGGCCGCTGGACGCGGATGCCGCCATCGCCATCGGCGCCGGCAAACGCGGAGGCAAAGGCGTGACGCGCAAGCCTGGCAAAGTCGCGGTCATCGGTGCGGGAGCATGGGGAACGGCGCTGGCGCTGGTTGCCCTGCGCGCGGGCAACGAGGTGGTGCTGTGGGGCCGCGACGAGGCGGTGATTGCCGCCGTCAACGCGAAGCGGATCAATTCGCGCTATTTGCCGGACATCAATCTGGACGAGGGCATGTCGGCGACTGCGGACATATTCGAAGCGCTGGAGGATGCAGACATTGTTCTGCTGACGACGCCCGCGCAATCCATGCGGGAAATCACAGAGGCCCTGGGCGAGCTGGTCCGGCCCGCAACGATGATCGTATGTTGCGCCAAGGGTATCGATCGCGAGACCGGCCTGCTTCCTGCAGAGATCGCCGGTGACAATTTGCCCGGCTGCCCGGTCGCAGCGCTTTCCGGACCCAGCTTTGCCAGCGATGTCGCCCGCGCACTGCCCACCGCCGTCACCGTTGCCGCGGCGGACATGGCCACCGCAGAAAACCTTGCCGCCCGCCTGTCCTCGGCACGCTTCCGCTGCTATGCCAGCGATGACCTCAAGGGCGTGGAACTGGGCGGTGCGCTCAAGAATGTCATGGCGCTTGCGGTCGGCGCGGCGCGCGGCCTCAAGCTCGGGGCCAGCGCCGAGGCCGCGCTGTTCGCGCGCGGATTTGCGGAACTGGTGCGCCTCGCCACCACGCTCGGCGCCGATCCGCGCACGCTGACCGGCCTGTCGGGACTGGGCGACCTGGTGCTGACATGCTCCGGGCCGCAATCTCGCAATTTCGCCTATGGCGTGGCGATGGCCAGTGCTGCGACCCCGCAAGGCCTGCCGCTGGCGGAGGGGGTGTTCACCGCCTCGATCGCCGCGCAGATCGCCCGCCGGCACGATATCGACGTGCCGGTGATCGACGCGGTCAACGGCGTGCTGGAAGGCAGGATCGCAGCCGCCCAGGCTGTGTCGATGCTCATGGAAAGACCGCTCAAACCGGAAATGCGCAAGGGGTGAAGATGCAATACTGGCTGTTCAAGTCGGAACCGTTCAAATGGTCATGGGACCATCAGGTGGCCAAGGGAAAGGCCGGCCAGCAATGGGACGGCGTTCGCAATTACCAGGCGCGCAACAACATGCGCGCCATGCAGCTTGGCGACCGCGGCTTCTTCTACCACTCGAACGAGGGACTCGCGGCGGTCGGGATCGTCGAAGTTTGCGCGCTTGCCCACCATGACGACACGAGCGACGACGAGCGCTGGGAGTGCGTCGATATTCGCGCGCTGGCGCCCATCCCCGCGCCGGTCGGCCTCGAAGCGATCAAGGCCAATCCGGTGCTTGCCGACATGGTGCTGGTCAAGAATTCGCGCCTTTCGGTCCAGCCGGTGACGCGAGGCCGAATGGATGGAGGTCTGCCGAATGGGCGGCATCGACGGCAAGAGCCTCAAGCGGCTGTGACTATCGCGCCGGACCATGCAGCGCGCCGCGAGTTCATCCTCGCAAACACATCGTTGATCGCGCCGCCGCACGTGCCGGAGATCCGCCTGCATCTCGCGCATGAGGCCCACCAACTTTGGCTGCGCACCGAGAAAGAACTCGACGAAATCGGCCTTGAACCGCCCTTCTGGGCATTTGCATGGGCGGGCGGCCAGGGCCTCGCCCGCCATGTCCTCGACCACCGCGAAATCGTCCGCGGCAGGCGCGTGCTCGATTTTGCCTGCGGCTCCGGCATCGTCGCGATTGCCGCGGCTCTTGCCGGGGCAAGCGAAGTCACGGCCTGTGATATCGATACGTTCTGCCGCGCCGCCGTCGAACTCAATGCCGCTGCCAATGGCGTCTCGATCGCATTCACGGCAGACGATCTGATTTCGCGGCCGTTCTCGGAGGATGCTTTCGACATCATCGTTGCGGGCGACGTTTTCTACGACTGCGCCATGACACAACGCACCGTGCGCTGGTTCGAGGCTGCCCGCCTTGCCGGTTGCCTGATCCTGGCAGGCGATCCGGGCCGGTCCTACTTGCCGAAATCGAAACTGAACCCCTTGGCCGTCTATGAAGTGCCGGTCACCCGCGCGCTTGAGGACAGCGAGGTCAAGCGCACGACGGTTTGGGAATTTACAGGCTGATCCGGCTTCCTTCTTTCCGGCGATGCGGTAGAGTCTCAACTCGGATTCCTGGGGAGGCTCGCATGGCGTTCGGGGGCATCAGCTACTTCGCGGTTTTCGTGGCGGCCGTGGCCGGCTTCATCGTCGGCGCACTCTGGTACGGTGTCTTGAGCAAGCCCTGGATGAGGGCCGCGCGGATCGCGCCCGGCTCGGCCAACATGACGCCGGTAACGTTCCTCGTCACCTTCATCGCCGAAATCATCATGGCCTGGACACTCGCAGGCCTGATCGGCCATCTGGGCGTCGATCAGATAACCATCCGCAACGGGTTGATCTCGGCCCTTTTCGTCTGGTTCGGCTTCGTTGCGACAACGCTGGTGGTGAACCACCGCTATGGCGGATTCGGCTGGGACCTCACGCTGATCGACGCCGGCCACTGGCTGGCGGTGCTTCTGGTCATGGGCGCGGTCATCGGCGCGTTCGGCGCAATATAGCCTACCAGGTCCGGCGCGGGCCGTTGTCGATGTGGTAGAAGCCCTGCGGATAGCGGCTGTAACCGCCAACTTCCGGCTGCGCCTTGAGGTAGCTGGTCAAATCACCGTCATGCGTGCTGACCGCGAAGTCCACAGCCCGGCAACGCAGATGGTAGGATTTCGGCTTGCCGCCCTTGAGCTTGTTTTCCATCGGCCAGCGATGCGTGGAGTATACCGTCACCGGGCCGTATTCGCGCGAAACGCGCTTGAGCACGCGCTTGAGGCTCCATGGCACGCACCAGCTTGAATCGTTCCACGTGACGCTGGTTCGGTAACTCGACTGGCCCGGCAGGCTGGCGCAGCCCGTAAGCACAGTCGCCGCGAAAACCAGCGGAAAGAGCGAACACAGGAAAGTGGAGGGTTTTACCCCACGCAAGATGACAGGCATTGCCGCTCCATACGCAAAACACACTGGAACCAGAGCGCATGCATTGTCGGGGGCAAAGGTTAAAACTTTAGTCATTCCTGTTACCGGCCCTTCGCCGCGGCGGCGCCTGTTTTTGCGCTGCAGCAATTGCAGCTTGACATTGGGCGCGTCGCAGCCGATATGACCGAAAGCCTCTGCTGCCGCGTGAGCAGCCGGCGCCGTTTTGTTTGAAGGCTCTTCCCGGAGCCGTGCCGGCGCAAAAGACGCTTCCCGCCATGCCCGTTCGAGGCATGGATTTTCCTGGTTCCCAATTCACGCGGGGTGCTGGAGCCCTGGTTTCATCGCCACGGGCGCAACCGCAACGACTCGGGCATTTCGCGCGCCATACCGGCAGCGCGGACCCTGCCCGGTGCATTATTGCGCCCGCACGGCAGGAAGCCGGCCGGCGCTGGAAGGAACACTGACTTGAATCCCTTTGAAGAACTCGGGCTGGCCAACAACCTCATGCCCGCGATCGAGGCACTCGGCTACGACACGCCGACCCCGATCCAGAAATCCGCAATCCCGCACGTGCTTGCGGGCCGCGACATCATGGGCCTTGCCCAGACCGGCACCGGCAAGACCGCTGCCTTCGGCTTGCCGCTGGCGCAGCGCCTGATGGAAGAAAAAGTTCGCCCCGAGCCACGCTCGGTGCGTGCGCTGGTGCTTGCGCCCACGCGTGAACTCGCCAACCAGATCGGCGACAACATGCGCCAGTTCGTCAAGCGTACGCCACTTCGCGTCGTGACCGTTGTCGGCGGCGCGTCGATCAATGCCCAGGTTCGCAACCTTGAAAAGGGCGCGGATATCCTGATAGCGACGCCGGGCCGGTTGCTTGACCTCGCCGAGCGCGGCGCGGTCAAGATCGCAAGCGCACGCTATCTGGTGCTGGACGAGGCCGACCAGATGCTCGACCTCGGTTTCATCCATGCGCTGCGCAAGATCGCTTCCATGGTCGGTTCGCCGCGCCAGACGATGCTGTTTTCGGCCACCATGCCGAAGGCGATCGAACAGCTTTCGCGTACCTTCCTGCTGAATCCGGTCCGCGTTGAAACAGCGGCTCCCGGCAAACCTGTCGACAAGATCGTCCAGTCGGTGCATTTCGTTTCGCAGGCCCGCAAGGGCGACCTGCTGAAGGAATTGCTGCTGCGCGATCCGGCGCATCTGTCGCTGGTATTTGCCCGCACAAAGCATGGCACAGAGAAGCTGATGAAGAACCTTGTCGCCGCCGGCATCGATGCTGCGTCTATCCACGGCAACAAGAGCCAGAGCCAGCGCGAGCGGGCAATTCGGCAGTTCCGCGACGGCGAGATTCGCGTCTTGGTCGCGACCGATGTCGCGGCGCGCGGCATCGACATTCCCGGCGTCAGCCATGTCTACAACCACGATCTGCCGGAAGTGCCTGAATCCTATGTCCACCGCATCGGCCGCACGGGGCGCGCCGGAGCGAGCGGGGAGGCGGTGAGCCTTTGCGCGCCGGACGAGAACCATCTGCTGCGCGCGGTTGAAAAGTTGACGGGCATCGTGATCCACCGGGTAAATGCACCTGCGGCACATTCCCCGGCCGATACCGACGGCGCGCGCGACGCCCGCCGTCGTGAAGAGGGCGGCAACGGTGGCCACGGCAACGGCCGTGGCAACGCGTCAAGCCGCAGGGCTTCGGCGGCAAGCCGCGCGATGCGGAAGTCGCCCATGCGCGCGTCAGCGAAGGCAATTTCCAGCGCCGAGCCGGCAAGCCGGCGGAAGGTGCAAAGCCCGGCGGAAATGGTCACTCGCACGGCCATCACGCCAATGGTGGCAATGGCGGCAATGGCAACCAGCGCAACGCCAGTTCGCGTCCGCAGCGCCCGCACCGGCAGAACCGCCGTCCGGAACGCACCGCCGCCTACTGAGCAATTGCCTTGCACTGAATGACGCACGGCCGGCCGCGCAAGCAGCCGGCCGTTTTCGTTCACCGCCTGCCCTTGAACCGGCGGCCGGTTGAGGCGATTGTCTAATGGACGCGCGCTGCCGTGAAGGAATAGAAACACGGCGGTCGCGCGGCGGCGCGGGTGATCGCAATTCGATGCGACAGGGAGCCGCGCGGATTGTTTCGCGGGAGGAATTGCGCATGGACGTGAAGGTTCACAAGGTCAAGGCATCCTGGAAGAAGGGCGCGCTGATCGACAACGATACCTATCTCAAATGGCATGCCGAAAGCATCAAGAACCCCGACAAGTTCTGGGGCAGGCATGGCAAGCGCATCGACTGGTTCAAGCCCTACACCAAGGTCAAGAACACCAGCTTCAAGGGCAAGGTGGCGATCAAGTGGTTTGAGGACGGCCTCACCAACGTCTCGTACAATTGCATCGACCGCCATCTGAAGAAGCGCGGCGACCAGGTCGCCATCATCTGGGAAGGCGACAACCCCTACGACGACAAGAAGATCACCTATCGCGAACTGTCGCGGCACGTGAACCGCCTCGCCAATGTGCTCAAGGACCACGGCGTCAAGAAGGGCGACCGCGTCACCATCTACATGCCGATGATCCCCGAGGCGGCCTATGCGATGCTCGCCTGCACGCGCATCGGCGCGATCCATTCGATCGTCTTCGGCGGCTTCTCGCCGGACGCGCTCGCCGGGCGCATCGTCGACTGCGAATCGACCTTCGTCATCACCGCCGACGAGGGCCTGCGCGGCGGCAAGCCCGTACCTCTGAAGGAAAACACCGACCGCGCCATCGACATCGCCGCCAGGCAGGGCGTGATGGTCAAGAACGTGCTGGTCGTGCGCCGTACCGGCGGCAAGACCGGCTGGGCGCCGGGCCGCGACATCTGGTACCACGACGCGATGGCTGCGGCGAAGCCCGACTGCAAGCCGGAGCCGATGAAGGCCGAGGACCCGCTCTTCATCCTCTACACCTCCGGCTCGACCGGCAAACCGAAGGGCGTGCTGCACACCACCGGCGGCTATCTCGTCTATGCCTCGATGACGCACCAGTATGTCTTCGACTACCATGAGGGCGACATCTACTGGTGCACCGCCGATGTCGGCTGGGTCACCGGCCACAGCTACATCGTCTACGGCCCGCTCGCCAATGGCGCGACGACGCTGATGTTCGAGGGCGTGCCGAACTATCCCAGCGCCTCGCGGTTCTGGGACGTGGTGGACAAGCACCAGGTCAACATCTTCTACACCGCGCCGACGGCGATCCGCGCGCTGATGGGCGCCGGCGACCAGCATGTGACGAAGACCTCGCGCAAGAGCCTTCGCGTTCTGGGCTCGGTCGGCGAGCCGATCAATCCGGAAGCCTGGGAGTGGTATTTCAACGTCGTCGGCGACAAGCGCTGCCCGATCGTCGATACCTGGTGGCAGACCGAAACCGGCGGCATCCTGATCACCCCGCTGCCGGGCGCGACCGACCTCAAGCCCGGTTCGGCGACGCGGCCTTTCTTCGGCATCCAGCCGCAGCTCGTCGACAATGACGGCAAGGTGCTGGAAGGCGCGGCCGACGGAAACCTCTGCATCACCGATTCCTGGCCGGGCCAGATGCGCACGGTCTATGGCGACCACGAGCGCTTCATCCAGACCTACTTCTCCACCTACAAGGGCAAGTACTTCACCGGCGACGGCTGCCGCCGCGACGGCGACGGCTACTACTGGATCACCGGACGCGTCGACGACGTCATCAACGTCTCCGGCCACCGCATGGGAACGGCGGAAGTCGAAAGCGCGCTGGTCAGCCACGAGAAGGTCTCGGAAGCGGCGGTCGTCGGCTATCCGCACGACATCAAGGGCCAGGGCATCTATTGCTATGTCACGCTGATGTCGGGCGTGAAGGGCGATGACGAACTGCGCAAGGAACTGGTCAACCACGTGCGCAAGGAGATCGGCCCGATCGCCTCTCCCGACAAGATCCAGTTCTCGCCGGGCCTGCCCAAGACGCGCTCCGGCAAGATCATGCGCCGCATCCTGCGCAAGATCGCCGAGGACGATTTCGGCGCGCTGGGCGACACTTCGACGCTGGCCGATCCGGCCGTGGTCGACGATCTCATCGCCAACCGCCAGAACAAGAAGGCGGTTCCGGCGCAGTAGACGGACGCTATCCAGGAGAAGATGTCGAGGGGGCTTCGGCCCCCTTTTTCGTGCTGGTTAAACGGTTCTTGCCAAGCGCCGTTTTGCGCCCCACATTGGCTGCGTCGTCAACCAATCGAAAGGAGGTGATCCGATGTCGAGTGATTTCCGGAACTGTGCGGGCTTGAGCGGATCCTCATTCCTTCGGAGCAGCCTCTGATCGAATGAAGTGAAGCGCGGACAGGTTCAGGTTCGATCCTGCCCATCTGAGTCCGTCTTCCGTGTAAAATCGCGACGCCGTCCCGCCGGGAAACCGGAAGAACGGGGCGGCGTTTCGCTTTGAAGACTCGAGTGGAACTGTCTGGGCAACGCCGCCGCCAGATACGGCGAAGCCCGCCGGGGGAGGAGGATCCGGCGGGCTTCGGTACGTTGTCCCGGCAAGGGAGGAGGATTTGCCGGAACTCAGCCGGGACATGGGAGGAGGATATGTCCGGGCCGATCTGATAAAACCAATATATCCCGCCCGAATTTATTGTGCAGTGCAAAATATTCAATGCTGCCATGCAAAAAAGCGGGCTTTGGGCCGGTTTGCTACAAGCTTTGCCGCGTCTTGCGCCAGTCGCCGCCGGTTTTCTTCGCACAAAGCCACTTAATTGCCCGCGCAACCGTGCTCAGCGGAGCAGCGTCGCACACCAACCCTTTCGCTTCTTGCCGGCATAGGGACGGACAGACCGGCTGTCGAGCAGCGCCTGCGCAAGGTCGGTTCCGTCGCTGAGCGTCACGTCGGCCAGCACCCGCCCGTAATATTTGTCGCCGCCGACATTCGAAAGGCTGATGCTGCCTTGCGACACATGGCCCGCCAGCGTATCGCGCGCCTGCTGCGCCAGATAGCGCTCGAGCGGGCACTTTGCCCGCATCTCCGGCGCATCTATGCCGCGAACCCTTATGGATACGGAAACGACGGTGCCGGGCCACACCTGTGCATCCACGGAAAAACTGTCGCCGTCATGGACCTTGACGACCCGCGCCTGCACGGGACCTGCAATCGGCTGTCCCGCAGAAACTGGCGCCGCCGTCGCCGCCAGCAGGAATTGGCATGTCGCGAGCAGGGAAATCAAGCGTGGCACGGATGTCTCATGTGAATAGTTTCCTATGGGTAAATTTTCCTATAGGAAAGAATTCACAGGGTCAAGCCATGTCGCGCTCAGAAGTCGACCGCGATTCCCTTGCGTTCCCAATCCCCATAGCGCACCGGCTCCGGGTCCGTCGCGGCCATTCACCTCGGGCGGCAGGGACGGGCGCGCATCCATCGCACGCCGGCGCTCGTCGGCTTCGGCGAGCGCGCGAATGGCGGCCGCAGGCAGTTCGCGCCCGGTTTCGCCATCAGCACCACGATCTTCGCCGCCACCGTCCATTTTTCCTCCAGCATTCTTGAAGAGCGCACTGGTTGAACACCATTCTCGTGCTCGCCGGTCGCAATGAAACCGGTGCGCGCGCATGCCGCCTTGTGATATAGGCCGTGCCGTGTCTTTGCAAAGAGAGAGCGGAGCCGGTGTCCATGAACATCTTGCGTACAGCAATGCTGCTTGCCGCGATGACGGCGCTTTTCATGGCGGTCGGCTATGCGATTGGCGGGCAGTCCGGAATGCTCATGGCGTTTGGCATTGCTGCCGCGATGAATTTCTTCAGCTACTGGAACTCCGACAAGATGGTGCTGCGCATGCACCATGCGGTCGAGGTAGGTCCCCAGAACGCACCCGAATTCTACGAGATCGTGCGCCGGTTGGCGGAGGCCGCCAACATGCCGATGCCAAAGACCTACATCATCAACTCGCCGCAGCCCAATGCCTTCGCCACCGGCCGCAATCCGCAAAATGCCGCTGTCGCCGCATCCACAGGCCTGCTGGAGACGCTAACCCCCGAGGAAGTCGCGGGCGTGATGGCGCATGAACTTGCCCATATTGCCAACCGCGACACGCTGACCATGACGATCACCGCGACACTTGCCGGCGCGATTTCCATGCTTGGCAATTTCGCGTTTTTCCTGGGCGGCAACCGCAACAGCGAGAATGGCGGCGGCAACGCCATCGCGACCCTGCTGGCCGTGCTGCTGGCGCCCTTTGCCGCGATGATCGTGCAGATGGCCGTCAGCCGCACCCGTGAATATTCGGCCGACAAACTCGGCGCGCAGATTTGCGGCCGCCCGCTGTGGCTGGCTTCGGCGCTTCGCAAGATCGCCGTCGCAGCTGGGCGCATTCCGAACGCCGATGCCGAGCGCAACCCGGGAACAGCTCACATGTTCATCATCAATCCGCTGGGACAGCATGCCCGCGACAGCCTCTTTTCAACCCATCCGAACACGGAAAACCGGATTCGCGCACTCGAGCAACTGGATGGGGAGATGCGCCAGATGGAAGCGGCCGAACCGCGCGACACGCCGCGGCAGGCGCCCGCCGCACCCGCGGCCAAGGCCCGCCCTGCCGGGCGTTCCGCTGTCCCGCCCGCCGGATCAGCCGGCCAATGGGGGCGCAAGCCGGACGACGAACCACGCGGCCCCTGGTCGTGAGGGCGATGGCGCGGTTGCGGTCTTTCGCTGTATGCGTGGCAATGCCTTGAACCGGCCAATCCGAACCGGCAGCCATGGCAGGCCCGCCCCTGCAAAGCCCGGTCTTGCCGCAAGGCAGGCAGCCGCGGCCATTGTCGGCCGGGTGGTCGATGACCGGCGCAGCCTCGAAACCCTCACCGACGATTCCACCGGCATTGCCGCCTACCGCGCACTCGACCCGCGCGACCGCTCGCTCGCCCGCGCCATTGCCGTCACCACGCTTCGCCACCGGGGCGAGATCGGTCGGGCATTGGCACGGATGCTCGACCGGCGCCCGCCGCAAAAGGCACGCCATCTACTGCACACCCTCGACATCGCAGCCGCACAGATCCTCTTCATGGATGTGCCGCAGAGCGCTGCGGTCGATCTCGCGGTAACCTCGATTTCCGCCGATTCGCGCACTCAGCGCTTCTCCAGCATGGCGAATGCCGTGCTGAGGCGTCTTGCGCGCGAGAAGGATGCCATCCTCGCACTGCCGTCCGACGCGGCCACTGTGTTTCCGCAATGGCTGGCCGCGGAACTGCGCCGCGACCATGGCCGCGACAATGCCGATGCGATAGCCCGCGCCATCCTTTTCGAACCCGTCATCGACATCACGCCGTCACCGCATCTGTCGCAGGCGCAAGTGGCCGGCCTTGCGGCGTCGATGGACGCCGCGATACTGCCGACCGGATCGCTCAGGCTGTCCTCGGCCATGCCGGTACGCGAACTGCCGGGCTATGGCGACGGAACGTGGTGGGTACAGGACGCGGCGTCTGCGCTTCCCGTGCGCCTTCTGGGCGATGTCGCGGGCCGAAAGGTCGCCGATCTGTGCGCTGCGCCGGGCGGCAAGACCGCGCAACTGGCGGCGTTGGGCGCGGACGTGACCGCGGTCGACATCTCCCCGGACCGGCTCGATCGCCTCAGGGAAAACCTTGCACGCCTGCGGCTGACGGCTGAGGTCGTCGCCGCGGACATCCTCGATTGGCAGCCTGCCGAGAAGTTCGACGCGGTGCTGCTTGATGCGCCCTGTTCTTCGACCGGCACAATCCGCCGCCACCCGGACGTGATGTGGACGAAATCGACCGGGGACGTCGCGGCGCTCGCCGATCTGCAGATGCGGCTGATCCGCAGGGCCGCCTGCTTCGTCAAGCCGGGCGGCATTCTCGTCTACGCCAATTGCTCCATGTTGAAGCGCGAGGGCGAAAACCTCCTGGCCGCCATCCTCAAGGCTCCCGATGGACTCAATCACCAGCCGCTTGTGGCTGGCGAACCCGGCCTGCCGGCGGAACTAGTCAATGGCCAGGGCGCCTTGCGCACGCTTCCCTTTCACATGCCGGTCGACGAAGGCGCGGATTCATCCACAGGCGGCATGGATGGATTCTTTGCCTGCCGCTTCGAAATTGCCTGATGCCTTCGCAAACTGGCATTGTGCGCCATTGGACAATCCTGCGGCGTGCCGCAAGGGTGTCCCGGCAGGCTTGCCCGTCGCATTTCCTGGAGGAGAAACAAAAGAGATGGCGCTGTCCGACCAGTCCGGATCGCTAGGCGGCACGCTTTCGAGCGTATGGCGCCGGCTACGCCGCGGAATGATGGGCAGTGGCAGGGGCCGGATGCAGGTTTCCGGTGCAGCGCCAGAGCGGCTGCTGCTGGCCCCGCCCGATCTTCATACCCCCGATCCGACCGTGGCGCATGAAATCTATGCCGGGACATTCCACCTTGCCGGCAAGACGCTGGATGCGGCGGGCTCGAACCCCTTCGTGCTGCCTGCGCCATCGCCGGAATTCGCGCGCGAACTTCACGCCTTCGGCTGGCTGAGGCATCTTGGCGCATCCGGCGATCCGCTTTCGGCTACCAATGCGCAGGCGCTGGTGAAGGACTGGATCGATTCGAACCCGCGCCCGCGCGACACCCTGCCATGGGATGCGGAGACTACGGCAGAACGGCTGATCACCTGGCTATGCCACTCGGTGCTGATCGTCGAGAAGGCAGACCTTGCCTCCTATCGCCGCTTTCTCAAATCGGTCGGCTATCATATCCGCTACCTTCGCGGCGTTGCGCCGCTGGCGCCGGAGGGAATGCCGCGGCTGATGTGCCTGGCGGCGGTTGCCTATGCCGAAATCTGCGTCGCATCACGCGGAACGGCGGGAACGGCGCAGAAAAACCTCGACGCAGAATTGTCGCGCCAGATCCTCGCAGATGGCGGCCATGTCTCGCGCAATCCAGCGGTGCTGGCAGACCTTCTGGCGTTGCTCCTGCCGCTGCGACAATCCTTCGTGCGTATCGGACAGGCGCCATCCGTCGAACTGGTTTCCGCTATCGACCGGATGATGCCGGCGCTTCGTTTCCATCGCCTCGGCGACGGATCTATCGGGCGGTTCAACGGAGCAGGTCACACGCCGCATAGCCTGATGTCGACCGTGCTGCGCTATGACGACGTCATGGGCGTGGTTCCCGCAAGTGAGCCCTACAGCGGCTACCAGCGCCTCGATGCCGGTGGTACCGTCGTTCTGGTCGACACGGGCAAACCGCCACCGGCCGAATTGTCGGCTGACGCCCATGCCGGTGCGCTGTCGTTCGAGATGTCTTCCGGGGTGATGCCGCTTGTCGTCAATTGCGGGATTCCAGCGCTTGCCAATCCTGCAGCAAGGCTTGCCGCGCGGTCGACGGCGGCCCATTCGACCGCGACCTTGAACGACACCTCGTCATGCCGCTTCGTTGCGGAAAACCGCAGGGATCCGGCATCCCCGGTCTACATTGCCGCGGGACCGCTGAGGGTAGAGACACAGCGGCGTAGCGGCGAAGGCGGGGACACCGTTGCGGCGAGCCATGACGGCTATGCCCGCCAGTTCGGCGTCGTGCACGAACGCCAGCTACATCTTTCCTCCGACGGGCGAACACTTGCCGGTATCGACAGGTTCCACGAACCGGCCGCCAAGAAGACCAAGACCGCAAAGCCGAATGCCTTCGCGATCCGCTTCCATCTGCACCCTTCTGTCGAAGCGCGGACAGTCGACAACGGGCTGGCGCTGCGCTCTCCCGATGGAACGCTTTGGAGCTTCCTTTGCGAAGCCGTCGAGCCGCAAATCGAAGAGAGCATCTATTTTGCCGTCGCGGCAGGAGGAAGACGTAGCCGGCAGATCGTGCTTCGTGGCGGCGTTGGCGAAACGCCTGAAGTCCGCTGGTCATTCGTCAGGCGATGATAGAACGGCGCACGGGATAAAGATCAGCTACCGTTTTCGCCGGTTGCCGCACCATGCTAGTGAGCGTGCGAATTCGTTAGCGTGCAAGGGTGCCGCCATGGCCGTGAAGTCGAAGAACCTGCCAGCCCCGGACCTGGTGCCGTTACGCCGCGCGCTGATCTCAGTTTCGGACAAGACCGGCAATAGTCGATTTCGCTTTCGCGCTTGCCGAACGCGGCATCGAACTCGTCTCGACCGGGGGCACCGCCGCAGCGCTGAAGGGTGCCGGACTTGCCGTGCGCGACGTCAGCGAGCTGACCGGATTTCCCGAGATCATGGACGGCAGGGTTAAGACACTACATCCCGCGATTCATGGCGGCCTGCTGGCGGTGCGCGCCGATGAAGAACACATCGCCGCACTTGCCGCACACTCGATCCAGCCGATCGACCTTGCGGTGATCAACCTTTACCCGTTCGAGCAGGTATCGGCTTCCGGCTCCGGCTATGCCGAGGCGGTCGAGAACATCGATATCGGCGGCCCGGCCATGATCCGTGCCGCGGCGAAGAACCATGCATGGGTGGCGGTCGCGACCGACCCTGCTGATTACCGCGAAATCCTTGATTCGCTCGACGCCAATCACGGTGCGACGGCGCTTTCGCTGCGCATGACGCTCGCCGCCAGGGCCTTCGCCCGCACCGCCGCCTATGATGCGGCGATCGCCAGCTGGTTTTCGCGACAGCCGGAAATCGCCGCGCCACGCCATTTCGCGATCGGTGGAAAACTCCTCGAACAGCTTCGATATGGCGAGAACCCGCACCAGTCGGCTTCGCTTTACCGCACGCCGGAACAAAGACCCGGCGTTGCAACCGCGACGCAGATCCAGGGCAAGCAATTGTCCTGGAACAATCTGAACGACACCGACGCGGCCTTCGAACTTGTCAGCGAATTTTCGCCGATGGATTCCGCCGCGGTCGCGATCATCAAGCACGCAAACCCCTGCGGCGTCGCCACCGCGCCGACGCTGGCGCAGGCTTTTGCCGCCGCGCTAGCCTGCGATCCCGTTTCAGCCTTCGGCGGCATCATCGCGCTCAACCGGCCGCTCGACGCGATCGGCGGCGGCGGGAATTTCCTCCATCTTCTCCGAAGTCATCATCGCGCCTTCGGTCGATGACGATGCGCTGGCGATCCTGTCGACGAAGAAAAACCTTCGCGTGCTGGTGACGGGCGGTCTTGCCGATCCCCGCGCTGCCGGGGTCACTGTCCGGACCGTCGCCGGCGGCCTGCTGGTGCAATCGCGCGACAATGGCGGCATCGAAGTGGACGGGCTCAAACTCGTGACCAAGCGCGCGCCGGATCCGCGAGAACTCTCGGACCTGCTCTTTGCCTTCACGGTCGCCAAGCATGTGAAATCGAACGCTATCGTCTATGCGCGCGACGGCGCGACGGTCGGCATTGGCGCGGGTCAGATGAGCCGGGTGGATTCATCGCGCATCGCCGCCCGCAAGGCGCTGGACGCCGCGCAGGCTGCCGGCCACGCCGAACCCGCAACACGCGGAAGCGTCGTCGCATCCGACGCGTTCTTCCCCTTTGCCGACGGCCTGCTCTCGGCCGTGGAGGCCGGCGCCACCGCCGTGATCCAGCCCGGAGGCTCGATGCGCGACGATGAGGTGATCGCGGCAGCGGACGCCGCCGGCATCGCGATGGTGTTCACCGGCATGCGGCATTTCCGGCATTGATGCGCACTTATCGCGACGACGGCCCGGCCGGATAGGGCGTGCGCCACAGGATATAGCCGCCGACAAGGAAGAACGGCACGATCATCGCCATGCCGAGCCGGTTCGATCCGCTCCAGACGGTAACGGTGGCGACGAGGAAGGGCGCAAGGAAACTCGTCGCCCGCCCGGCAAGCGCATAGATGCCGAAATAGCGCCCGGTCTCCGGCGGCGGCACACTACGCGCCATGTAGGAGCGCGACGATGCCTGCACGGGGCCGAAGGCAATCCCGATCAGCAGGCCGTAGCCGATATAGGCAAGTTCCGCGGGGGTTCCGAACAATCCGCCGCTGTCGGCCGTCGACAAGTTGCACAAGGCCGAACAGCGTGAAGCCCGGACCGGTCGAAATGATGCCGAGGGTTGCCAGCAGCAGCACGAAGACCGATGCCATGACGATCCGCTTCGAGCCGTAATGGGTATCCAGATAGCCTGCCGTGATGCAGCCGAAGATCGCGACGATGTTCAGCATGATACCGTACAGGCCCATTTCGGTCGTCTGCCAGGCGAACATACCCGCCGCAAACGGGCGCGCCCAGCGCCAGCAAGGCATTGACGCCGTCCTGATAGACCATGCGCGCCAGCAGAAAACGGAAAATGCCCGGCTGGCGGCGTATTTCCTTCACCGTATCCTTGAGATCGGCAAGACCCGCGCGCACGGCCGATGCAGGCCTTTCGCCGGGGCCGCTGTCCGGCGTGAACATGAACATCGGCAGCACGAAGACGAGATACCAGATCGCCGCGATCGGACCCGTCAGACGGGCATCCTCTCCGCTCGCTATGTCGATGCCGGGTGAAATCCCGACGATGGTCTTGCCGGTCTCGGGCGAGGCGGCAAGCACTGCGACGACGAAGATGAGGACGATCATGCCGCCGAGATAGCCAAGACCCCAGGCAATGTTCGAAACCTTGCCGATGTCCTTGTTGGAGACCAGCCGCGACATCATGGAATCGTTGAAGACCGTGGAAAACTCCGCCGCGACGGTGGCGATGGTGAAGGCGGTGATCACCCACAAGAGGCTCGAGCCGGGCGTCGCCCACCACAGCGCGAACAGCGCCAGGATCTTCAGTACCGCGAAGGTGGCGATCCACGGCTTGCGCGGCCCGGTCTTGTCGGCGATCGCGCCAAGTACGGGCGAAAGGATTGCGATGATGAAGCCGGAGGCGGCGACGCCATAGGCCCACCATGCCTGTCCGACGGTATCGTTTTCGGCCAACCTGGCCACGAAATAGGGACCGAAAATGAATGTGGTGACGACGGTGAAGAAGGGCTGGGCCGCCCAATCGAAGAGCATCCAGCCCCAGATCCCCTTGCGATTCGCCCTGTTGACCACTTCAGGCGCTGCCAAGACGCTCATCGCACTCTCCCCATCGTTTCCCGGACAATGTCACGGTTGACGATTCGCGCAAAGGGGTCATGGCGCGCCTCACCGGCGCGATCTCGGCTTTGGTCGGCGTGGTTCATCCACTGGAAATGCGCGCCGCGCGCCGGTAAGACAGCAGAGAAAAGGAGCGGAAATGGCAGCGCGCAAGGACAAGGGCGGCGAAGCGAACGGAGGCGATGCAAGCGCGCGGGAATCGCGCCGCATCCTCGAACGCATCGAGCATGAGAACATTTCGATGGGTGCAAACTGGTTCATGCGGACCGCGACGCGCGCCCGCGGGCATTTCTCAGGCGCGGACAAGCAGGAGGACGACCCGATTGAGCTGTGGGGAACGCGGATCGGACGCGCCATCGGCTTCGTCATTTTTGTCGCGCTGGTGATCGTGTTCGTGCGCGCGGTCATGCAGCCATGATGCAGCGGGAAACCTTGCAGTCCGGCATGCGTCCTGCCGTCATTGCCATTTCCAGCCATGTCGCGCGCGGCGCAGTCGGCAACCGTTCCATCGTCAATGCGCTGGAAACTTTCGGATTTCCCGTATGGGCGGTTCCCACCGTTCTGCTGCCCTATCACCCGGGCCACGGCCCCGCGACGCGGATCGAGCCTGATCCCGCCTTGTTCGGGCCATTCCTCGACGATTTGCTGGCGTCTAAATGGTTCGGCCGAGACCGGCGCCATCATCACCGGCTATATGGCCAATGCGGCGCAGGCGGTAAAGGTCGGCGAGTTCGTTGCCGCGGCGCGAAAGACCAACCCGCGCCTTGTCTATCTGTGCGATCCCGTGATCGGCGACACCAACGGACTATATGTCGGTGAGGCGACCGCCGCGGCCATCCGCGACCACCTGCTGCCGCAGGCCGATATCGCCACGCCGAACCTGTTCGAGCTTGGCTGGCTTGCGCGGTGCGAGCGCCCCGGCGACGCGGTCGAGGCTGTCGCTGCTGCGCGCAGGCTCGGCCCCTCGATGGTGCTCGTCACCTCCGCGCCGGCCTTTATGCGCGGCAACACGGCAAACCTGCTGGTCGAGTGCGAAAGCGCCACGCTGGCCGAACACCGGCTCGTCAACGGGCCGGGGAACGGCAGCGGCGATCTTGTCGCCGGCCTGTTCCTGGCGCTGTTGCTTTCGGGGTCCGCGCCAGTTGAAGCGCTGGAAAAGGCAAGCGCCTCGATCTTCGAGATCATGTCCCGCGCGGCGCGAAGGGGAAGCGATGAATTGATGCCGCAGGCCGATCCGCAAAGCCTGTTGAACCCGGTCTCGACCGTGACATTGCGCGCCATCGCCCGCGCCGGCCTCCGGCCTTTCGAAATGAGCGACGGCGCTGCCCATGTCGGCGTCGACGGATGCAGGGCCGGCTGGATCGCCGTGACCCTGCGAGCCGATGCGCCGCCTTCGGTCTCGGTATATGCAAGTTTCGCTGCCCTCCTGGCAAAGGCGGGCGAAGAGGCATTCATCGCCGTGGACATGCCGATCGGCCTGCCGGATTTCATCGCGCGCGGCGGGCGCGGACCGGAACAGGCCGTGCGCCCGCTTCTGGGCGCGAGCGCCGTCCAGCGTTTTTTCAATCGCGTCGCGAGCAGCCGTTTACTGTGCACCGAGAAAACTGACTCGGGAAGCAGGCTGCTGCCGAGCGCAAGCTGTTGCGAGGCAGACCTCCGAACCGCCGCGAAAGATTGCGAAGCAGGCATTCTTCCTGTTCCGCAAGATCCGTGCAAATCGATGCGGCGATGATTGCCCAGATTGCAGTCACCGTATTCGCGAAGCCCATCCCGAGGTGGCGTTTTGCGTCCTGAACGGCGGCGAGCCGAATGCGTTACGCCGAAGAAGGTCAAGGGCGCGATCAATCCGCCGGCATGGCCGAGCGGCGCGACCTGCTTGCCCGCCATGGCTACGATCCGGCATTTCTTTCGCAACTTCCGCCGCGCGGGGGCCGCTGCAGACGATTTTCTCGACGCCTGCGTCTGCGCTGTTGTCGCCGGTCGCGTAGCCCGGGGCGAGGCGCGTTCCTTTCCGGCAAATCCGGTTACGGATTCAAAAGGGCTTCAAATCGCGATCTGGGCGTAATAGTCAGGGCCTGGCAGCCGTTAGCAGGGAGATAAGCATTTGCCAAGGGAACAAGTCGAACCCGGTTTTCCGGCTCGTCTCGCGACAGGGCTACGAGACGTTCCACACCGGCCGCCTGCGGCAGGAGCGGGAGCGGTACGAGCAGCTCGCCGCAGCCGGCCAGAAACCGGAGATCATGGTGATTTCCTGCTGCGATTCGCGCGCCGCGCCGGAGACGATATTCGATGCAGCGCCGGGCGAGATCTTCGTCCTGCGCAACGTCGCCAACCTTGTTCCGCCCTATGCGCCGGACGGCGAGTATCACGGCACCTCCGCCGCGCTCGAATTCGCAGTGCAGGTGCTGAAGGTCAAGCACATCGTGGTCATGGGTCATGGCCGCTGCGGCGGCGTGCATGCCTTCCGCGAGCAGTATGAAGGCCTTGCCGCGGAGCCGCTTTCGCCGGGCGATTTCATCGGCAAATGGATTTCCCTGCTCGAACCCGCAACGAAAGACATACGCTGCGAGGATGTATCGCTCGCAACTGCGCGCCAGCGCGCACTTGAGGAAGCCTCGGTGCGGCAAGGTATCGCAAACCTTGCAACATTCCCCTGCGTGAACATATTGCTTCAGAAGGGTCGCATCGCGATCCACGGCGCCTGGTTCGATATCGGAACGGGCGAGTTGTGGCTCATGGAACCGTCAAGCGGCGACTTTTTCCCGTGCTCGCCTCCAAACCCTGACACAGGTTCCCGCCTTGCTCGAACTGGCCGCCGCCAACCTGCTTTCCCCGCCCGTGCTGTTCTTCGTGCTGGGCTTTGCCGGCTCGCTCGCGGGGTCGAAGCTGACCCTGCCGGAAGCGGTGGCGAAGACGTTGTCGCTCTATCTGATGCTTTCGATCGGTTTCAAGGGCGGCGTTGCGGTTGCCAGCCACGGGCTTACCGGCGAAATGTTCGTCGACAATCGGCGCCGGCATCGTGCTTTCCGCGCTGTTGCCGGTCGCGGCCTTCGCGCTGCTGGGCCTGATGTCGCCGCTCGCGCGGATCGACCGGGCAGCGGTGGCCGCGCACTATGGCTCGATATCCATCGTCACCTTCGTCGCGGCGTCCGAGACCTTGCGGGGCCTGGGCGTCGCCTTCGACGGCTACATGGTTGCGATCGCCGCGATCATGGAAACGCCAGCCATCCTCGTGGCACTTTACCTTGCGGGGGCGAAAAGGCCGCAGGCAGGAGGGCGAAAGCCTTTTCGGCGAGGTGCTTCTCAATTCGTCGGTGGTGGTTCTCACCGGCGCTTTCTTCATCGGCGCGATCACCGGCGAGAAGGGCATGGCGGAGATTTCGCCGTTCATCGTCGATCCGTTCAAGGGTGTGCTTTGCCTGTTTCTGCTCGACATGGGGGCCGTCGCGGCACGGGGCATCGCCAATGGTTCGCGGTTCCTCAATCCCGGCCTCGTCGCATTCGGCGCCTTGATGCCCGCGCTTTCGGCAAGCGCGGCGCTGGCGATTGCATGGGTGACGGGAATGTCCGCAGGCAATGCGGCGATCCTGATGACGCTGGCAGCCAGCGCTTCCTACATTGCCGTGCCGGCGGCCATGCGACTTGCCTTGCCGGAGGCAAATCCGGCCATCTACCTGACGCTTTCGCTCGGCATAACCTTTCCGATCAACCTCGTGATCGGCATTCCCGTCTATCTCGCGCTCGCCCGGTGGATACTGCCATGAAAACCCATCCCAAGAAGGAAATCCGCATCATCTGCGAACTGCCGCTTTCCGGGCGCATGCGGGCCCATCTCGACCGCGCGCCGATCAGCGGCTACACGATGCTGCCTGCGATCGGCGGCAAGGGATCGGAAGGCGCATGGTCGCGCGAGGGCCTTGTCGGCGATGCAGGACAGATGGTTGTTTTCCTGATCGTTCTCGACGCATCCGAACTGGAGGCGGTCTTGGACGGATCTTTATGCCGTGATCGCCAACCAGATCGGCATCATCACCATTGCGGATGTCGAGGTCGTCCGCCCGGAACGCTTCTGAAAGAGAGGGAATGATCATGAAAACCAGGATCGCGCTTCTTGCGCTCGCATGCCTGCTGGCCGTGCCTGCGCAAGCGCAGGAACTGCCGCAAATCGTGTCGCGCTGGTACGATGCCCTGCGAACCGGCGACAGCGCCGCATTCGGCGAACTTGTCGCCGACGCCGCCTCGATCGAATTGAAGGCGTCCGGCATCGTCCAGACGCGCGACGAGTTCATCGCGTCGCTGGACGATTGGGCGCAACTGGCGACGCAAGGGCAAATATTGGTACGGCCGGTTTCCGCAACGCAGAACGAAGCCGTGGCGGAGGTTTGCTACCGCTTTCCGGGCGCGGAGCGGATGAACCGCGAAACCTTCTCGCTGGCGGACGGCAAGGTCACCCGACTCGTGCAGGAAGAGGCCGGAGCGGGCTGCCCCGGCTTCTGAACCGGATCAGCCCCCGTCGATGGCCAGGCCGATGGCGGCGATTGCCTTCTGGTAGACGCCCGCCTTGTTCCAGGCCTGGATCGCCGCGAAGTTGGGCTCGCCTTCCTGATAGCCCTGGCCCGGCTGCCAGCCATAGCCACGAAGGTAATTGGCAGTGGAAGCAAGCGCATCGGCGCGCGAGCGTGATCATGTCCACCTTGCCGTTTCCGTCGCCGTCGGCGCCGAACTTGACATAGTTGGCCGGCAGGAACTGCATCTGGCCGATCTCGCCATGGCCGGCGCCCTTCATCTGGCTGCGCTTGAGCTGTCCGGTCTGCAAGATCTGCAACGCGGCGTAGAGCTGTTCCTCGAAGAATTCCGAGCGACGGCAGTCATAGGCGAGCGTGGCGAGGGCCGCAAAGGCGTCCTGGTTGCCCTGGAAGCTGCCGAAGCCGGTTTCCATGCCCCAGATCGCCAGCAACGGGCCGGCAGGCACGCCGTACTTGGCCTCGATCTTGCGGAACAGCGCCTCATTCTGCTTCTTCAGCGTGCGGCCCTTGGAAACGATGGTCGACGCGCCGCGCTTCTGCATGAACTGGTCGAAGGTGAGCTTGAAGCTCTTCTGGTTGCGGTCGAGCGAGATTGTCTTGGTGGCGTAGGAAACGCCGTCCAGCGCTTCGGCGATGGTGCGCTTGCTGACGCCCGTTGGCAGCAGCTTCCTGCCCTGAAGCTTTCAAGCCAGGCCGGAAAGCCGGCTGCATTGTCGCCGCATTGGCCCGCCATCGCCTGGCCTGCAATCGCCAGATACGCCACGGCGGCAATCAACAGTTTCGATTTTCCAGCAATCATGCCTGTTTCCCTTGCCGCATGCATTTGCGCATCTCCGGTGTGTTTGAGAATCGCGCGCCTTTATTGCCCGCCATCGACGAAAATTCCACTTGCCGGCGGCAAATTTTTCGTGACCGCGCAGTAATCTTGAAAAATGACGGCGCAATGAAGGCCGCTTACGCGGCCTTCTGCTTTCGCAAAAGTCCCCGGTTGACGAGAAGTTCCGCAATCTGGATGGCGTTGAGCGCTGCACCCTTGCGCAGATTGTCGGAAACCACCCAGATATTCAGGCCGTTCTCGACGGTCGGGTCTTCGCGGATGCGCGAAATATAGGTCGCGTCTTCGCCCGCGCATTCGAGCGGCGTCACATAGCCGCCGTTCTCGCGCTTGTCGACGACGAGGCAGCCGGGCGCCTCGCGCAGGATTTCGCGCGCCTCATCGGCCGTGATCGGATCTTCGAACTCGATGTTGACCGCCTCGCTGTGGCCGATGAAGACCGGCACGCGCACCGCCGTGCAGGTAACCTTGATCTTCTTGTCGAGGATCTTCTTGGTTTCGGCGACGACCTTCCATTCTTCCTTGGTCGAGCCGTCGTCCAGGAAGACGTCGATATGCGGGATGACATTGAAGGCGATGCGCTTTGTGAACTTCTTCGCTTCCAGCGGATCGGCGACGAAGATCGCCCGCGTCTGGTTGAAGAGTTCGTCCATGCCGTCCTTGCCGGCGCCGGAAACCGACTGGTAGGTCGACACGACCACGCGCTTGATCCTGGCGCGGTCATGCAGGGGCTTCAGCGCGACGACGAGCTGTGCTGTCGAGCAGTTCGGATTGGCAATGATGTTGCGCTTGGAAAAGCCTTCGACCGCGTCGGCATTGACCTCCGGCACGATCAGCGGAACGTCGGCGTCGTAGCGCCAGGCCGATGAGTTGTCGATGACGACGCAGCCCTGCGCCGCGATCTTCGGCGACCAGACCTTCGAGATTTCGCCACCGGCCGACATCAAGCGCGATGTCGGTGCCGGTGAAATCATGATTGTCGAGCGCCTGCACCTTCAGCGTCTTGTCGCCGAAGGTCACTTCCGTCCCCTGGCTGCGGCGCGAAGCGAGCGCAACCACGGTGTCGGCGGGAAAGCCCCGCTCGTCCAGTATCGACAACATTTCGCGGCCCACATTGCCAGTGGCACCGACGATTGCAATCTTGTATCCCATGACTTGATCTCCGAAATCCCTGTGGGTCCTGCCCGTTTTGCTCCCCCGCCGGCACCGGCCGGAAACCGCCCGGCCAAGCCGAAATGCCCCCCGTCTCGTCCCCGGGAGAGCCTGGGGAAGAGGGGAGGTCAGGGTTTGGTTTTTTTGGCGGGAGCCGCGGCCGCAATGATATCCCGCGCGCGCAGCGGCACAGACCGCGGCGGCAGATGCGAGGGAAACAAGGCTCAAGGCGCGCATGGATGACTTCCTTTGCAGGACGCTCATAAGGCCTTTTTGCAAGGAGTCAACCGTGACGAAGGTCCCGCCGGCGACGGACATCGGGAGTTCTGGCGCTTCGATGCCTCAACCGGCAAGCGCGCGGAAGATGACCGGCAGCGAGGGAAACAGCAGCACGAAGCTTGCAACCGCCCAGATGCGCGGCCGAAACGGAATTGGTGTCGGAAAGGCCCTTCACCCGCTCGTAGATCGCGGCTGGAACGCCCGCCACCATGACGGTAAGCGTCGAAAGGATCAAGCGAACTCAGGAACTGGATGAGTTCGCGGCGAGCGCGGGAACAGCCAAGGATACCAGAAGGGCGAGAAGGCGCTGACCACGAACTGGTCGGCCGAGAAGATGCCGTTGAGGATGGCCGCGCCGATTGCGACGAAGATCAGCTCGTTGCGCATCAGCCCTGAGCTCCCATCACGGGCGCAAGGCCCAGATTGTTCATCACGATGAAGAAGACGATTCGGATGACCAGCAGCCAGAGCACCGAAAACATCATCGCGAGAAGGTCCGGCAAGGCCTGCGGCGTAACCAGCCGCACTACCTTCAGCACCGGGTCGGTGATCCGCACGAAGGCGCGGAAGATGTAGTTGTCCCAGCCGGCGGGCACGAAGAGGCTCAGCACCAGCCGGCCGATCATCGTGTACATGACGGCGGCCATCACGAAATTCGGTATGTGAAAGGGCAGATGGGACCAGAAATCGTTCATTTCGCCTGCCAGGTCTCGTGCATGGATGTGGCAACCTCATGCCTGCAAAGCTCATGCCCGCAATTGCGCAAAAAAGAAAGCGGGGCCTCGCAAGGCCCCGCTTCCATGGTCGCCTTTTTGATCAGGCGGTCTTTTCTTCCATGATCGCCTTGCCGCGCGGCATGCGCACATCGTCGATCAGATCCTGCATGGCCTTCGAAGGCGCCGGCGTAAGCAGGCTGACGACATACATGACGCCGAAGCCGACCGGCAGGCCGAATGCCGCCGACGAGATGTTCTTCACACCCCACCAGTTGGCCAGGCCCTGTGCATGCGTGTCGAGCGCCTTGAACGCCGGCCCGACCGCATCGCCCGTGGCAGCCGCGAAGGCTTCCTTGAGCTCGACGAACTTGGCCGCAGCCGCTACCGCTGCGCCGTTTGCCTTGGTGAACTCGGCAAGTGCGCCCTGTGCGGCGGTCTTAGCTGTTTCGTCGGCAGCCGCAGCGACCGCTGCCGCCAGTTCGCGATACTGGCCGATGAGGCCCATGTCGAGCGGCGCCGCCGAGATCGCATTCCACGTCTCGTAGAAGCCGACCGCATAGTAGCGCGTGGCGATCAGGTAGTAGAGCGTCACGCCGAAGCCGGCGATGATGCCCGCGATCGCGCCTGCCGTGTTGGCGCGCTTCCACCAGACGCCCAGGACGAGCGCGGGGAAGAGGCCGGCAGCGGCCAGCGAGAACGCCCACGAGACCATCGACAGGATGTCGGCAGGCTTTGTGGATGCGGTCCATGCGGCGAGTACCGCAACGACGACGAGCAGGATGCGCGAGATCATCAGGCGACGGCTGGTCGGCGCGTTCCGGTCGATCATGCGGTAGTAGACGTCGTGGCTGAGGGCGTTTGCGATCGCCAGCAGCAGGCCGTCGGCGGTCGAAAGCGCCGCCGCAAGGCCGCCCGCGGCAACGAGGCCCGAAATGACGTAGGGCATGCCGGCCATTTCCGGTGTTGCCAGAACGATCATGTCGGCGTTGAGCGTGATGTCCTTGAAGGCGAGCGTACCGGTGACACCCCTCTCGGCGCAGGCTGCCGCAACGGCCGCGAGGTCGGCGGCAGTCTTGCCGCAGATCTGCACGAGCGAGTTGTCGGCCTGGGCCCAGCGAACCATCCAGCCGGCCTTCTCCGCGATGTTGTCGGGGGTGAGCCCGCCAGCCACCAGATCGAGCATGGTCCACTTCGCGAAGGCCGCATAGGCGGGCGCCGTGAAGTAGAGGATGAAGATGAACAGCAGCGACCACGCGACCGAGGCGCGCGCATCACGGACCGAGGGGGTCGTGAAGTAGCGCATCAGGACGTGCGGCAGGGATGCCGTGCCGACCATCAGGCAGATGATGAGCAGGAAGAAGTTCAGTTCGTTGTAGCCGAGCGGAATTCCACCGCGCACGAACGGCGTGACGTGACCGTTGGCGATGCCTTGGGCCTGCTCGAGGGCTGTGATCCCCTGCAGCGCTTCGCCATACATGAGCTGCGGTATCGGAATGCCGGTCTTTGCGGTCGACATCCAGATGGCCGGAACCAGGTATGCGATGATCAGGACGATGTACTGTGCGACCTGCGTCCAGGTGACCGCGCGCATGCCGCCGAGCATGGAGCAGACCAGGATGCCGGCGAGGCCCACATAGACGGCGACCGAGAAGTCGATGCCGAGGAAGCGGGCCGAGATGATGCCGGTCGCGAAGATCTGCGCGACGACATAGGTGAACGAGCAGGACATCAGCACGATCACGCCGAGAAGGCGGGCGAAGTTGCCGCCATAGCGCGCCGACAGGAAGTCGGGAACCGTGTAGGCGCCGAACTTGCGCAGGAACGGTGCGACGAGCACCGCGACCAGCACGTAGCCACCGGTCCAGCCGAGCACGAAGGCAAGGCCGTCATAGCCCAGCGCGTAGAGCGTGCCGGCCATGCCGACGAACGAAGCGCCGGACATCCAGTCCGCGCCTGTCGCCATGCCGTTGTAGAAGGCCGGAACCTTGCGGCCCGCGACATAGTATTCGCCGACCTCCGTGGTGCGGCTCAGGATGCCGATCACCGCGTAGATGACGATGGTGAAGCCCATGAAGAGATAGCCGATGACGCGGTTCGGCACGCCAAGCGCGCTGAGGATCGGCCATCAGAAGGACGAAGGCGATGAATCCACCCGTATAGATCGTGTAGACACGACCCAGATTGTTGAGGAAGTCGCCGCGGTTTGCGGTAGATGTAGCCATGATGCCGATCCTCCCGATCAGTCTTCAGCCATGCCGCATTCCTCATCGATGCTGTTCTGCTTGCGGGCAAACCAGAAGAGCATGATGACGAAGGCGATCAGCGAACCCTGCGCGGCCATGTAGAAGCCGAACGGGAAGCCGAGGATTACGATTTTGTTGAGTGAAACGGCGAACAAGTGGATGATGAAATGAAAAGAACAGCCACAGCGCCATCATGACGAACATGAGATTGCGCGTCCTGTTCCAATAGCCCACACGATCTGGCTCGGCCATCGTGCCCTCCTCCTGAACAAGGGCCACCCGAAGGCGGCCGGTTTGAACCTCTTCCGCAACGCAAGCCTGACTTGCGGCACGGATCCCCGATACCCGGACGAAAGACGCACCTCCGGGTATTAATACATTGGTAACATCTGCGCGACGCTTCACCCATAGAACTTTCGGCCAATCCACCGCCCATATGCGCTTGATCCGCCGTTTTGCGCTTGGATCGCCGCCGTGCGCCACGCTAGGATGGCGGCAAGCCAGGGAAACACCATCGCCATGCCTCTTTCGGACGTCCTTGTCCTACGCCAGAAAGCTCTTCACCAAGGATCCGCCGGTCGGTTCCGTCGCGGAGCTTGCCGACTTCCTCGACCGCCACACCTCATTCATGGCGCAGAAATGCGTCATCGAGTTTTGCCGGGTGCGGGCCGGCATCTATTGGCAGAAGCTGTTCGAGGAGGAGGAGTTCAAGGACAAGCTCCACCAGTCCTGCTGGGAGAGTTTCGCGCCGGTCCTGGCGATGATCCTCGAGGTCGTCGATGCGGACCTGCGCGAGGCGGCAGGCCTGCGCCAGCGCCAGTCTTCCTGCGGCACTGGAGGCGGTGGCGAGGCAGGTCATCGCGAGGCACCCGGTTCCGCAAGGTGCGCCCGCCGGCTTCTGGGACCACGAGCTCGAAATCATTGCAGAGCGGATGAGGGTCATCACGGGCGAGCCCGCCCGGCCGATCGAGAAGATGGCGGCGCCGATGGCGCGCAAGGTGTTCGAGCGCTTGCCGATCCACAAGGATATCGTCCGGCACGACTACGACTACATCCGCAACAATCTGCGGATGAACCTTGTTCGCACGCATGAGGATTTCCTGGCGATTGCAAGGCCGGCCGAACTCGTCGCGGAATTGCTCGGCAAGGCGGAAGCTTGATTTCAGTCAATGCGGCAGGACTGGCCGAGGGCATTTGATGGGCGCGGAGATACCGGAAAGGGAGGACCGCGTGAAAACGCCGACCGGCGCGATGCCCTTGGGCGCTATCGAGGCCATTGCGCTCGACACCGAGACGACCGGGCTGGATCCGGCGAATGCCCGCATCATCGAGTTCGGGTCGCTGCCGGTTTCGCGCGGATCGATCGTCGAGGAATGGGCGGTTGATTTCCTGATCAATCCGGCAGTGGCGATCCCGCCGGTTTCCAGTGACGTTCACGGGATAAGGGACGGGGATGTCGCTGGAGCACAAACTTTCGCCAAGGTTTATCCGCGCATCCTCGGCCTCATCGGCGACCCGCGTCGTGATCGGCCACAATATCGGCTTTGACCTCGCCGATACTGGAGGCGGAAGCGCGCCGCAACGCGCTGCGGTGGAAGCGCCCGCGCTTCCTGTGCGTGCGCATGCTCGGAACGCTCGCCGCGCCCGGTATCGCCAGCCATTCGCTGGACGCCATGGCCGGCTGGCTCGGCATCGACGTGAAGAACCGCCACCGCGCGCTGGGCGATGCGGAAGTTGCCGCCCGCATTTTCATCGGCCTGATCCCGAAACTGCGCCAGATCGGCATCACCACGCTTGCAGAGGCCGAAAGGGCATTGCTGCGGCTTTCCCCGCAATTGCAGAGCCAGGAAAATTCCGGCTGGTCGGTATCGCTCGAGCCGCCGACCGCCGGACGCAACGCGACTTCGAGGATCGACAGCGCCTCCTACCGTCACACGGTTCGGCGAGGTCATGGCGCACCCGGTATGTGTCGTTGCCTCGGACATGCCGCTGAAGGCGGCGCTCGACCTGATGGTGCAACGGGCAATATCGTCCGTTTTCGTTGCCGACATCCCCGAGCCTGGCCAGCCTGTCGGCGCCTATCGCATCCTCACCGAGCGCGACGTCATGCGGCGCATATCGCTGGACGGCCCGGCGGCATTTGGCGCGCCGGTGGGCGAAAGTGCGTCGGGGCCCATCGAGACCATCCGCGAAAACGCCTTCGTGTATCGAGCGATCGGAAGAATGACCCGCCTTCGCTACCGCCATCTCGGCGTTCGCGACGACAATGGCATGCTGACCGGCATCGTTTCCGCGCGCGACCTGTTGAAGGTCCGCGCCGGGGCGGCGCTCGTTCTCGACGACGGCATCGAGACGGCTGAAAACCACGAGGAACTCGCCGCCGCATGGGCGACCCTTCCCGCTGTCGTGAACTCTCTGCTGTCCGACGAGGTCGATGCCCGCATCGTATGCCGGATTGTCAGCGAGGAAATCCGTTCGATGACGCGTCGTGCCGCCGTCCTCGCGGTCCGGCGCATGGAGGATAGCGGGCGCGGGCCGCCGCCCTGCCGTTATTCTGTACTGGTGCTGGGTTCGGGCGGGCGCGGCGAAAGCATGCTCGTACCCGACCAGGACAACGCGGTCGTTTTCGAAGCCGGCGAGCCGGGCGGCCCGGTGGACAATTGGTTTGCCGAAATGGCCGGCCACATGTCGGAAATCCTGGACAAGGCCGGGCATTCCCTATTGCAAGGGCGGTGTCATGGCGAAAAATCCGCAATGGCGCGGATCGCTCGACGAGTGGCAGGAACGCATCAAGGGCTGGGTGGCCAAGTCGCACCCCGAGGACCTGCTCAACGTGGACATCTTCTTCGACGCGATTCCCGGTCCAGGGCGACTACGCCCTTGGCCAGGAGATCTTCGACCTCGGCTATGCCGCCGGCCACGCGAATGCGAGCTTTCGCAAAGCTTCTGGGCGAGAATGTTTCCAGCATCGGCAGCGCGTTGACGATGTTCGGCGGCTTCAAGACCGACGGCAACCGGCTCGATCTCAAGAAGCACGTGCTCTTCCCGGTCTCGGCGATGGCACGGGCACTGGCGATCCGCCACGACGTGCGGCAACGCGCCACCCGCGACCGGCTCGACGGCCTCGGCGAAATCGGTTCGACGCAGGATCTGGCGGCGCTGGCCGATGTCCACCGTCTCGCCCTTGAACTGGTGCTTGCCCAGCAAAGCGCGGATATCGAGGCGGGCCTGAGGCCGGGAACGCTCGTGGAGGTGGATTCGCTCCCGCGCGAGCGCAAGGCCGATCTTCGCGAAGGATTGAAGCGCATCCAGGTCATCCCGGAACTCATGCGCAACATGATGTTCGCCGCAAAGGAATGACGCCTCAGCGGCTGAATCGCGCCTCGATCCGGTAGTCTTTCTTGGGACCGGTCACGCGGTGCGCCACGCCTATGTGCCCGGGTCGAAAAATGTAGCCGGCTTCGTATGTGTCTGCGGCGCAATGGTGGCTGGCTGCACCGGTCCATTCGACCGCCTGAATATTGCGGCTCGAACCGGTGATAGATCCCGCCTCCGCTTTCGGTCGGATAGCTTATTGCCAGGGCATTGCCTTCCTCCAGCACCCAGTCCCATTGCCGGAGCGCCGTGAGACTGTCACCGGTGGCAAGCGCAAGCACCCCCTCCTCCTGGAGCCGCAATGCGTTGGCGCCAAAGGCAATGAAGCGGGCCGCGCCGCGAAAGCGCGCGCCATCGGAAAAGTCCTTGTCAAGTCGCCATTCACCGCCAAGGGCAGCAAATACCTGTTCGAATGCGTGGGCGGGCGAGATCAGTCCGGCCGCCCGTCCGTTCATGCCATCAGTGCCTTGAATTCGCCGAGGATCGCCTCGCCCATCTCGACGGTGCCGACGCGCGTTGCGCCATCGCTCATGATGTCGGCGGTGCGGATGCCCTTGTCGAGCACTGCCGCGATCGCTTTTTCCAGCATGTCCGCTTCGCGCACCATGTTGAACGAATAACGCAGGCACATGGCGAAGGAGGCAATCATGGCGATCGGGTTTGCAACGCCCGTTCCGGCAATGTCCGGAGCCGAGCCGTGTACCGGCTCGTAGAGCGCCTTGCGCTTGCCCGAAAGCGCGTCGGGCGCACCCAGCGAAGCTGAAGGCAGCATGCCGAGCGAGCCGGTGAGCATTGCCGCAACGTCGGAAAGCATGTCGCCGAAGAGATTGTCGGTGACGATGACGTCGAACTGCTTGGGCCAGCGCACGAGCTGCATGCCGCCGGCATCCGCCAGCATGTGCGAGAGTTCGACATCGGAATATTTCGCCTTGTGCGTGGCCGTTACGACCTCTTTCCAGAGCACGCCCGATTTCATCACATTGTGCTTTTCCATCGAGCACACCTTGTTGTTGCGGGTGCGCGCCATTTCGAAGGCGACGGCGGAAATCCGCTCGATCTCGAAGGTATCGTAGACCTGCGTGTCGATTGCCCGCTTCTGGCCGTTGCCAAGGTCGGTGATCGTCTTTGGTTCGCCGAAATAGACGCCGCCGGTGAGTTCGCGGATGATGAGGATGTCGAGGCCTTCCACCACCTCCGGCTTGAGCGAGGAAGCGCCGCCAAGCGCCGGATAGCAGATCGCCGGGCGCAGATTGGCGAAAAGCTGCATGTCCTTGCGCAGGCGCAGCAGTCCCGCCTCCGGGCGCACCTCGTAGGGAACATCTGCCCATTGCGGGCCGCCGACAGCGCCGAACAGCACCGCATCGGCCGCCATGGCCTTTGCCATGTCGCCTTCGGAGATCGCCGCGCCATGCGCATCATAAGCGCAGCCGCCGACCAGGCCCTTTTCGGTTTCGAAACCGCTGCCGAGCGCCGAATTCATCCAGGCGATGATCTTCTCGACCTCTCCCATGGCTTCCGGTCCGATCCCGTCGCCGGGCAGGAGAAGGAGTTTCTTGGCGCTCATGTTGGTGGATCCTTGCGATTGGAAAGAATGTCTGCCGGTTCAGGCGGGCAGGACGAGGCGGTGCAGGATGCGGCGCACGAGCGGCGCTACCACCAGCACGGCCGGAAAGGCGACCGCCCAGGACGGCAGCCACGCGGCCAGCCATTTCAGCGGCAAGTCTGCGCCGATGCCCGCAGCCAGCATGGTCGAGATGCCCGAAACCAGAAAGGACATCATGCCCGACAGCAGCAGGCCGAAAACGACATGTTCAAGCCGCCTTGGAATGAACGGTTTCATCGTTCCGACTGCTCTCTCAGATCCAGGGACGGTCTTGCGACATCTGCTTTTCGAACGATTCGATGGCCGGCGCCTTTTGGAGCGTCTCGCCGATGTCGTCGATGCCGTTGAGCAGGCGGTGCTTGCGGCCCTCGTCGATGTCGAAATGAACCGTGCCGCCATCCGGCCCGGTGATCGTCTGGCTCGCAAGGTCGACCGTCAGCGTCGCATTGGCGCCACGCCGTGCATCGTCCATCAGCTTGTCGAGGTCTTCCTGGCTGACGATCACCGGCAGGATGCCGTTCTTGAAGCAGTTGTTGTAGAAGATGTCGGCGAAGCTCGTGGAGATCACGCAGCGTATGCCGAAGTCGAGCAGCGCCCATGGCGCATGCTCGCGGCTCGACCCGCAGCCGAAATTGTCGCCCGCGACAAGGATCTGCGCCTTGCGCCAGTGCCGGCTGGTTCAGGACGAAATCGGGATTTTCGCCGCCTGCTTCGGTGTAGCGCATGTCCGAGAACAGGCCCTTGCCGAGACCGGTTCGCCGGATCGTCTTGAGGTAATCCTTCGGGATGATCATGTCGGTATCGACATTGATGATCGGCAGCGGGGCTGCCACGGCCGTGAGCGTGGTGAACTTGAGCATGTAAGACGCGCCATCCGTGCTTGGGTTTGGGCGGGCACTTACACCAAACCGCCGTTCCGGTCGAGTGCCCGGGACGACTAAACGGACAAGCCCTCAGATCACGTTGCGCTCGGCGAAGGGCCGGTTCTCGCGTACCCGCTGCGGCGCGAAGGCTGTGCAATCGATTGTGACATACTGTCCGTGAACGATGCGCTCGGCCAGCGCCCTGCCGGCGGCGGGCGCCTGCTGCACGCCGTGGCCCGAAAAGCCGGTGACACAGAAGAAATTCCCGGCGTCCGCATGCGCGCCGATAAAGGCGTTCTGGTCGAAGCTGTTGTAATCGTAGTGCCCCGCCCACGCCCCTTCCCCCTTGACCGCCTCGAAGGCCGGAATGCGTTCTGCCAGCACCGGCCAGATCACCTCCTCGAAGAAATGGTGGTCCGGCTCGAAATCGTTCGGATCGGCCGGGCCGTCCTCGGCTTGCGGCGGTGAAAATCCGGTTATGAAACCAGCGCCCTCGGGCCGGACCCAGATGCCGGTGATGTCCACCGTCAACGGCATGTTGAGCGGCGGATTGGCGCATTTGAAGCGAAACACGGTGCGCTTGCGCGGCTCTACCGGAAGTTCGATACCCGCCATGGCCGCCACTTGGCCCGAGTTCGTGCCGCCGGCATTGACCAGAATGCCGCAACGAAGACGCTCTCCACCCGCGAGGCTGACGCTGGTTACCTGCTCCGCGTTGCGCTCGATGCCGGTGACCTCGCCCCGGATTTCTGTGATGCCAAGCTTGCGGTTTTCCGCCCGCAACGCGCCAAGCACGGTCCACGGGTCGAACCAGCCTTCACCCGAAAGGCCGGTCGTCCCCGCCGCGATGCCGCCCATCGCAAGCCAGGGGTGTCGCCGCTGTAGCGCTTCGGGGGTTTCCAGCACGATATCGGCGCCATTGGCGATCTGGATTGCGTGGTTCTCCTTGAGGATATGCGAGTCCGGAAGGGGGTGCCAGCAGAAGATAACCATGTTGCTGGAAACCTGCCGAGACGCCGAAGCGCGCCTCGAAGCCTTGGTAGAATTCGAGCGAGGCTTGCGACAATGCGATGTTCTGCGCGATCGAAAATTGCTGGCGGATGCCCGGCCGCCGACAGCGCCGTCGCCGACCGGGAAAACCCGGTATCGCGCTCGATGACGGCGATCGTGCCGTCAAAGCCCTCCTCGCGCAGGAAGAATGCTGTCGACGCGCCCATGATCGCACCGCCGATGATGATGATATCGTATGCTGAGTCGGCCATGGCGCGACGCTATCGGGTTTCGCGGGGCTTGCAAGCGGGTGGCATCATCGCGAATGATTGCGCGCCCATCGACTGGCTGTCGAATGGATTGGGCATTATCAACTGCCATGCATGGCAAGGCATGTTACGGATGCGTATTGAAATGTTAACTATTGAAGGGAGGGCTGGGATGCCAACCATGTACCGGTTTTTAACAGGTCCGGACGATTCGGCTTTCTGCCACAAGGTCTCAAAGGCCCTGTCGCAGGGCTGGCTGCTGCATGGCGCGCCGGCCTATGCCTTCGACGCGGCGTCCGGACAGATGCGGTGTGGACAGGCCGTTGTAAAGGAAACGGACGAGCCTTACGATCCGGAGCGCAAGCTGGGGGAATACTGAGCTGGCTAACTATTCGGCAGCCGCTTCGATCCGCTCCATGTCCTCGTCAGACATGCCGAAATGGTGGCCGATCTCATGGATCAGGACATGGGTGACGATGTCGCCCAACGTCTCCTCGTTCTCGGCCCAGTAGTCGAGGATTGCGCGGCGGTAGAGCGTGATCCGGTTCGGCCATTCCCCCGTGTGCGGATTCCACTTGTCGGCGATGCCGCGCCCCTCGAAGAGGCCGAGAAGGTCGAACGGCGTCTCGAGACCCAACTCTTCGAGGACATCGTCCTCGGGGAAGTCCGCCACCTTGATCATCACGTCACCGGTCAAGGCGAGGAACTCGTCCGGCAGCGTGCGATAGGCTTCGGCCGCCAGCTTCTCGAAATCGGCCAGCGAAGGCGACAGCCTGTCGTGCCATGAGCGCAGCTTTGCGGGATCGGATATGTTTACCATTCAATGCCCAAACATTTTTCACTGATATAGACCGGCATGACTGGCATTGCGAGGGTCGGCGGATTGGCCAATAGGCGCACTTGCCCCATAGGAAAAAATTCTCTCAAGCTGGCGAAGACTCCGCTTGACTCGCCGGTGCGGTTCCGGAATCTATAGGAACATAACAGGAACATTTACCGCCATGGGCGGTTGAACCATGCAGATGGAATGGCGTTGCCGCGCTTTCCGTCGCAGGAGGCATTTTGCCATGACGACAGACGCAATGAAGTTGCGGGACAAGGCAACGCAGGCAGCGGCACAAGCCGGAGCCATGCAGGCCGGGGTCATGCAGGCCGGGGTCATGCAGGCAAGTGCGGCGAAGGGACAGCCGCAAGGCTCCGCTCTCGCACGGGCGGACCTCATCGCCGCGCTTGGCGCGCGCATCGCCCGCATCGAGAACTGTCCGCCCGCCTTCGACCCCGCGCATGAAACGGCAACGGCCACCGGGCCCGTCCTTTCGCTCGGCATGGCTGAAATCGATGCCATGCTGGCGGGGCGCGAGGCCGGCACTGCGCCGGTTCCCGCCACCGCCCTGCACGAAGTGCGCGCCGAAACGTCGCTGGACGCCGCTGCCGCGACCGGTTTTGCCCTGGCGCTTGGGCAAAGGGCGATCGCCTGCACCGGGCGGTCTCGGGCGGCGATGTTCTGGATCGCCGGCCATGACGCGCGCAACGAGGCCGGCCTCATCTACGGGCCGGGTCTTGAGGATTTCGGCCTTGGCGGCATCGAACTCGTCCGCGTCTTCGCAAACGGCGTCGCCGACGCGCTCTGGGCCGCCGGCGAGGTCGCGGCCCACAAGGGCGCAGGGCTGTGCCTGCTGGAGATTGCGCGCCAATCCGGCCCGCGCCGACCTTGCCTTTTCAAGGCGGCTGGCGTTGCGCGCCCGCGAGGCGGGCGTTCCGGTCATCGTTCTGCGGCAGGGCGGCGGCGAGGAGGCGAGCGCCGCCCTCACCCGCTGGCGGGTCGCGCCCGCGCCATCTGATCCCGGCATCGCCGCAGGCCGCAAATGGCTGGGCCCGCCCGCCTTTGCCGTGACGCTTGAAAAATGCCGGGGTGGCCGTCCCGGCGAATGGCTCATGGAGTGGAAAAGCGATGAACGCCTGTTTGCCCCTGCCGGATCCGGCAACCTCCCAGCAATGCATCCAGCCGGTTTCCCGGTCCGCTTTGGCGCAGCCGGATCGCCGCTATCTCTCGCTCGCCCTTCCCGCGCTTTCGACCGACCGTCTGGCGAGGCTGCGGCACGGTCCGGGCTGGCGGCTCGCCGCGCCTCCTGAAGGCCCGCCGCTCGTCATCGCCGGCCGCCGCGGCAATGCGCTCGCCGTCGTCGCGCTGGATGAAAAGGCAGCGCGCGCAGGGCTTTCGCGCGGCATGAGCCTGACCGATGCCCGCGCCATCGCGCCCGCCATCGAGGTGGCGGACGAAGACCCGCAGGCCGACCGGCAATTGCTGGAGGCGATCGCGGACTGGGCCGACCGCTATACGCCGCTTGTGGCGCTCGATCCCTCGCCGCAAGGTGCGCCCCGCGATCTTGCCGGCGCCTGCGGCGATTTCGGCCTCATGCTCGACATCACCGGCTGCTCCGGCCTTTTCGGCGGCGAGGAGGCGATGCTTGCCGACATGCTGGCGCGGCTCTTTCACCAGGGCTTTGCCGCCACCGGCGCGATTGCCTCGACCCCCGGCGCGGCCCACGGGCTGGCGCGCCATCGCCCTGCCGGAACCCCCGCCGGATCGGTCGTCGTGCCGCGTGCGCAAACCGCCCGTGCCGTCGCGCCCTTGCCCCTTGCCGCATTGCGTCTAGAGCCGCAAACGGTCACGGCCCTCGCCCGTCTCGGCCTTCGCACCGCCGGGCAGGTGATGGCCCGCCCACGCGCGCCGCTCGCGCGCCGTTTCGGCAAGGCGCTGCTTTTGCGGCTCGACCAGGCGCTGGGTGCGGTCGAGGAGGCGATCTCGCCGCGCCTGCCCGCCCCCGTGCGCATGGCCGAGCGTCGGCTGGCAACGCCGGTCACCGCGATCGAGGACGTCGAGGCGCTGGTGAAACGGCTCGCCACCAATCTGTGCGAGGCGATGGAGCGGCGAGGCGAGGGTGCGCGGGTCATCGACCTTGCCCTGTTCCGCGTCGATGGCGCGGTCAGCCGCGCCGGCGTCGGCACCTCGCGCCCGCTGCGCGATCCGCTCGCGATCGCCCGGCTTTTCCATGAACGGCTCGCCGCGCTCCATGACGATCTCGATGCCGGCTGCGGTTACGATCTTGTCCGCCTGTCGGTTAGCGCCTGCGACCGCTTCGATCCGGCCGAGCCTTCCTTCGGCGGCGGATCCGGCCGTGCGCAGGAAGTGGTCGATTTGACCGACCGGCTCGCCGCAAGGCTCGGCATGGGCAATGTGCTCGCCGCCGCACCGCGCGACACGCACATTCCCGAAAGGGCGGAGGTTCTCGTCCCGCCCTTCAAGGACGCCGGCGGGGGGTCCTCGCGCCCGCCCGTTCCTCCCGGCCTGCCGCCCGAAAGGCCGCTGCGGCTCTTCCCGCGGCCCGAGCCGGTGGAAGCACTTGCCGAGGTGCCGGACGGCGCGCCGCTGCGTTTTCGCTGGCGCCGCGTGCTGCACGACGTCATCAGGGCCGAGGGCCCGGAGCGCATTGCCGGCGAATGGTGGCGGGATGGCCTGCCGCCCCGCGATTATTACCGGATCGAGGATGATGGCGGCCGCCGTTTCTGGCTCTTCCGCGAGGGCCTGCACGGCGAAGCTACGCCGCCGCGCTGGTTCCTGCACGGGCTTTTCGCATGAATGCGCCTTATGTCGAACTGGCGGTTGCCAGCAATTTTTCCTTCCTGCGCGGGGCCTCGCATCCCGAGGAACTGGTGGTGACGGCGCAGCGCCTCGGCTCTGGCCGGGCTGGCGCTCACCGACCGCAACACCGTCGCCGGCGTTGTGCGCGCCCACATGGCGGCGAAGGAGGCGGGCCTGCGCTACCAGCCGGGCTGCCGCCTCGTCTTTGCCGACGGCACACCGGACTGCCTGGCCTGGCCGCGCGACATCTCCGGCTGGAACAATCTGTGCCGCCTGCTGACGCTCGGAAACCGACGCGCGCAAAAGGGCGAATGCCACCTGACGCTCGACGACCTCCTCGCCCATGGCGCATGGCCTTGCGCTGGCGCTGCTGCCGGCAACCGTGCTCGATCCGGCGGGGCACGACAGGGCCGAGGCGGCGCTGGCAAGGCTCTTCGCTGCATTCGGTTCGCAAGTGCGCCTTGCCGGGGCAGGGCTGCACGGGCCGCGCACATCGCGCGAACTTGCCGCGCGTGCCGCAATGGCGCGCCGGGCGGGCGCCGCCTTCCTCGCCACCAATGACGTGCTCTATCACCGCCCGCAGCGCCGCAGGCTGCAGGACGTGCTCACCTGCATCCGCGAGCACGTGACGCTGGCCGAGGCGGGAAGGCGGCTCGAGGCCAATGCCGAGCGCCATCTCAAGGACGGCGCGGAAATGGCACGGTTGTTGCGCGATTATCCCGAGGCGGTCGCCGAGGCCGGGCGGCTCTTTGCAAGCCTTTCCTTCTCGCTCGACGAACTGCGCTACCAATATCCCGACGAGGCTCCGCGCGAGCGGGCTTTCGTGCCAGCAGGAACTGGCGCGGCTGGCTCATGAAGGCGCGGCAAAGCGCTATCCCAATGGTCCGCCCGCAGCGCGTGCTTGACCAGATCGCCCATGAATTGAAGCTGATCGAGGAGCTTGGCTACGCCCCCTATTTCCTCACCGTCGACGACATCGTCCGCTTTGCCCGCTCGAAAGGCATCTTGTGCCAGGGGCGCGGCTCGGCCGCCAATTCCACGGTCTGCTATTGCATCGGCATCACCGATGTCGACCCGGCGCTGACGGATCTGCTGTTCGAGCGCTTCATCTCGCCGGAGCGCCGCGAGCCGCCCGATATCGATGTCGATTTCGAGCATGAGCGGCGCGAGGAGGTGATCCAGTACATCTACGAAAAATACGGCCGCGAACATGCCGGGCTTGCCGCCACCGTCATCACCTACCGCGCCCGCTCGGCGGCGCGCGAGGTCGGCAAGGTCTTCGGCCTTTCGCAGGATGCGATTGTCGGCGCTTTCCGGCACGGTCTGGGGCCATTCGGCATCGGCGAACTCGGCGAGCGCGAGGCGCGTGAAAGCGGGCTCGACATGGCCGATCCGGCGGTGGCGCAGGTGCTCGAGCTTGCCAGCGAGATCAACGGCTTTCCCGCGGCATCTGTCGCAGCATGTCGGCGGCTTCGTCATCACCCGCGACCGGCTCGACGCCATCATCCCGGTGATGAACACCGCCATGGAGGGCCGCACCATGGTGGAGTGGGACAAGGACGATCTTGAATCGCTCGGCATCCTCAAGATCGACATCCTGGCGCTCGGCATGCTGACCTGCCTGCGCAAGGCCTTCGATCTTCTGGAGCGCCATTACGGGACAAGCCCTGACGCTTGCGACGCATGGAGAAGGAGGACAGGCGCACCTATGCGATGATCCAGCGCGCCGACACGGTCGGCGTCTTCCAGATCGAGAGCCGGGCGCAGATGTCGATGCTGCCGCGGCTCAAGCCACGCGAGTTCTACGACCTCGTCATCGAGGTCGCGATCGTGCGCCCCGGCCCGATCCAGGGCGACATGGTGCATCCCTATCTGCGCCGCCGGCAGGGCAAGGAGAAGGTTTCCTTCCCCAGCGCCGAGCTCGAAGCCGTGCTTGGCCGCACCCTCGGCGTGCCGCTGTTCCAGGAACAGGCGATGAAGATCGCCATCGTCGCCGCCGGCTTTTCGCCGGGCGAAGCCGACAAGTTGCGCCGGGCCATGGCGACCTTCCGGCGCGTCGGCACCATCCACACCTTCCAGCACAAGATGATCGACGGCATGGTGGCGCGCGGCTATGAGGCCGATTTCGCCGAGCGCTGCTTCCGGCAGATCGAGGGCTTCGGCGAATACGGCTTTCCCGAAAGCCATGCCGCCAGCTTCGCGCTGCTGGTCTATGCCTCCTGCTGGCTGAAATGCCACTATCCCGATGTCTTCACCGCCGCGATCCTCAATTCCCAGCCCATGGGGTTTTATTCGCCCTCCCAGCTTGGTGCGCGACGCGCGCGAGCATGGGGTCGAGATCCGCCCGCCCGATGTCAATCTTGCCGGCTATGACTGCACGCTCGAAACGCCTGCGCCGCAGCGGCGCACCGATGGCGGCCTGCATTCGCGCCACCGCGAAATGGCGCGCGACATCCGCACGCGCCATGCGGTGCGCCTCGGATTGCGCCACGCCAAGGGCATCGGCGAGGAGGATGCCGCGCGCATCGTCGCCGCGCGCGGGGCAGGCTATGAAAGCGTGCGCGACGCTTTGGCGGCGGGCCGGGCTTTCACGCGGTGCGATGGAACGCCTCGCCGACGCCGACGCCTTCCGCTCCATCGGGCTGAGCCGCCGCCAGGCGCTTTGGCAGGTGCGTGCGCTCGATGGCGAAGGCGCCGCCGGCGCCATGCCGCTCTTCGATGCCGCAGGCCCCGCCGATCCGGTCCGCGAGGTTGAGACGGTGCTGCCGCAAATGCCGCAGGGCGAGGAGGTTGTCCAGGACTACCGCGCCCTGTCGCTGTCGCTGAAAGGCCACCCCGTCGGCTTCCTGCGCCAGGCCCTGTCGCGCGCCGGGGTCAAGACAGCCGGCGCGATCGATGGAATGTCGCATGGCAGCCGCGTGTCCGTCGCCGGTCTGATCGTGGTGCGCCAGCGCCCCGGCTCGGCCAAGGGCGTGGTCTTCATGACGCTGGAGGACGAGACCGGCATCGTCAACACGATCATCTGGCCGAAGATGATGGAGAAATACCGCGCCGTGGTGCTGGGCGCGCGGCTGGTGCGGCTTTGGGGCGAGGTGCAAAAGGCCGATGGCGTCACCCATGTGGTGGCGCGTCATCTGGAGGACGCGACACCGATGCTGGCGCAATTGCTGGAGGAGACGCAGGCAGACCCGGCTTTGCCGGCTATCTGCGGCGTTGCCGCGATCATGGAAATCGGCGGGATCGCCAATGCCGACGAGATGCGCCGCCCGGTGATGGAATCGCGGGCAAGGGGCAAGCTGAAAGCCGGAGTGAAGCGACTGCTCGCAGATTCGCCGGAACTGCGCCACGATTTCGAGCGGATCGCCAAGACCGCCGGCAAAGTAATGCCGAAGGGCCGCAACTTTCATTAGCCGGGTAAATAAAAAATGCCCGGCGCACAGCCGGGCATTTTCATCGTTTGCCCTGTGATCAGGCCGCCCGGATGAAGGTACCCGATTGCAGTTCCCGCACGGCCTGCATCAGTTCCTCGCGCGTGTTCATCACGATCGGGCCGTGCCAGGCAATGGGTTCGCGGATCGGCGCGCCGGAGACGAGCAGGAACCGCACGCCCTCGTCCCCTGCCTCCACCACGACCTCGTCGCCGGAGCCGAACAGCACCATGTGGCGGTTGCCGGTCTCGTCGCGCAGCAGGATTTCCTCGCCCTCGAATTCCTTTTCCGTCAACACGCCGCGCGGCTGCGAAGCGCCGGCAAAGCGGGCCGACCCCTCGAAGATATAGGCGAAGGCCTTGCGGTGCGTGTCGACCTTGAAGCGCTTGCGCTTTCCGGCCGGTATCGAGATGTCGAAATAGTTCGGCTCCGCCGCGATGCCGTCGACCGGCCCGCCAACGCCCTTGTAGTCGCCGCAGATGACGCGGATCGCCGTGCCTTCGTCATCGTCCGACAGCGTGGTGATCTGGTCCGACTTCACGTCCTGATAGCGCGGCTCGGTCATTTTCAGTCCCGACGGCAGGTTCGCCCAGAGCTGGAAGCCGTGCATGCGCCCGAACACGTCGCCCTGCGGCATTTCCTGGTGCATGATGCCGCGCCCGGCAGTCATCCACTGCACGTCGCCCGGCCCGAGAATGCCGCGATTGCCAAGGCTGTCGCCATGCTCCACCTGCCCGGCGAGCACATAGGTGATCGTCTCGATGCCGCGATGCGGGTGCCAGGGAAAGCCGCGCTGGAAATGCGCCGGCTGGTCGTTGCGGAAATCATCGAACAGCAGGAACGGATCGGCCATTTCCGGCTCGGAAAAGCCGAAGGCGCGGTGCAGATGCACGCCGGCCCCTTCCATGGTGGGCTGGGCCTTGATGATGCGGTTGGCGGGTCTGATCGACATTGTGAAACCCTCGTGTGAACTTGACGCCGCATATGGCGGCTCATTGCCCGCCGTCAAAGTGCGGCGCGGGCAACGAACCGTCAACCGGGCATGAACGGGGCATGAACGGGCCCGCCGCCGGTCACGATACCGGCGGCAATTCTGGCGCATTCGAGCCCCTTGAACGGATCGCGCCAGGCCGCGATTGCGTCCAGCCGCGCATACCAGCGGGCGACAGCTGGAAACGCGACAGGCGATCGCGTCCTCCTCCCACAAGGAATTGGCGCCGTCCTGCAGGATCGGAAGCCGCAAATCGGATTGAGCGGTAAACTCGAATTCGACGGGCACATCGAGATAACGCGCGACGGCCAGCGCAAGGCGCGGATTGGGACTGCGGCAGAAGTAATACCAGTGGCTGTGACGCCTGAACTTCACTGGGGATTCCGTCTGCCTCGATTGACTAATTCTGTGGCACGAGGAGCTTCGGGCCATGGGATCAGCGGTCGCGTTGCGGACAGACTATTCGGCATCGCGTTGCGCCGGCTGGCGCGGGTTTCAAAGGACATGCGTCAAAGCAGCCGCTTGTTGTCCCTGGCAGCGGTGCTCGATGGCATGAGCCGGGAAGACGCCGCCAAGGTCGGCGACATGGACCGCCAGACACTTCGCGACTGGGTGCATCGGTTCAACCAGGCCGGCCCCGACGGGCTCAAGGACGCCTGGCATGGTGGACCCCAGCCGCGGTTGTCACCAGCCCAGAAAGCCGAACTGGCAGGAATCGTCGAGGCTGGGCCCGATCTGGCCGTTGACGGTGTAGTACGCTGGCGGCGGATCGATCTGCAAAAGGTCATCCAGGAACGCTTCGGCGTCGACTACCATGAACGGTATGTATCGACGCTGCTGAAGGAACTCGGCTTCGCCCACATGAGCGCCCGGCCGCGCCATCGCGCACAGGACGGCGGGATCGTCGAGGCTTTCAAAAAAACTTCCCGCGCACGCTGAACGCTCATCTGGCCGGTCTGCCGAAGGGAAAGCCGGTCGAGATCTGGTTCCAGGACGAAGCCCGCATAGGACAGAAGAACGGCATCGTGCGGCAATGGGCGGCGGCGCGGCACCCGACCCCGCCAACCGGCCGACCAGCGCTACGAGAGCGCCTACCTCTTCGGCGCCATTTGCCCGGCGCGCGGAACCGGTGCCGGGCTTGCGCTGCCCTTCGCCGATACCGAGGCGATGCACTCTTACC
>CAVOVL010000012.1:0-50000 GCA_963699855.1 uncultured Alphaproteobacteria bacterium
AGGAATCTGATGCTCTATCCTGCTGAGCTACGGGACCATCCGGCACACATAGCCGATGCGCGGGTTTGCGCCAAGCCTCATCGATACTTCGCGTTAACAGCGCCAAAGCATTCCGGTTGCGCGGAGAGCACGGTTTTTGTAGGTGAGGATCGGGCGGGGTTGCGATTGGCAACATTTCTTCTTTCCTGAAATTGCACTGGAGATGAGCGCGATGCGCGTCGTGATGATCGGAACGGGCTATGTCGGCCTGGTGTCTGGAGCCTGCTTCGCCGATTTCGGCCATGAGGTCACTTGCATCGACAAGGATGCGTCGAAGATCGATGCGCTGCTGTCGGGCAGGATCCCGATCTTCGAGCCGGGGCTGGAAAGTCTGGTCGAGAAGAACGTGCGGGAGGGAAGGCTTTCCTTCACCACCGATCCGGGCCAGACCGTCGGCAAGGCCGATATCGTCTTCATCGCCGTGGGAACACCGGCACGGCGCGGCGACGGCCATGCCGACCTCTCCTATGTCTACGCGGCTGCGGAAGAGCTGGCGGGCCTCATCGAGGACTATACGGTGATCGTGACCAAGTCGACGGTTCCGGTCGGGACGGGCGACGAGGTGGAAGCGATCATCCGGCGGGTGCGGCCTTCGGCGAACTTCGATGTCGCCTCCAATCCGGAATTCCTGCGCGAAGGCGCGGCGATCGGCGATTTCAAGCGGCCTGACCGCATCGTCGTCGGCGCCCAGTCAGAGGCCGCGATCGCGGCGCTGCGCGAACTTTACCGGCCGCTCTATCTCAACGAGACGCCGATGGTCGTCACCGACCGGCGCACGGCCGAACTGACCAAATATGCCGCCAATGCGTTCCTGGCGGTGAAGATCGGCTTCATCAACGAGATTTCCGATCTGTGCGATGCGGTCGGCGCCAATGTGCAGCAGGTCGCGCGCGGCATCGGCCTCGACAACCGTATCGGCTCGAAGTTCCTGCATACGGGTCCGGGCTATGGCGGCTCGTGCTTCCCCAAGGACACGCTGGCGCTGACCAAGACCGCCAACGATGCCGGAACGCCGGTCACGATCGTCGATTCCGTCATCCGCTCAAACGACCAGCGCAAGCACAATATGGTCGACCGGATCGTGGCAGCCGCAGGCGGCAGCGTCGAGGGCAAGACGATTGCCATTTTGGGCCTCACCTTCAAGCCCAACACCGATGACATGCGCGATGCGCCAAGCCTCGTCATCGTTCCGGGCCTGCAGGCCAAGGGTGCGCATGTTCGGGCGTTCGACCCTGAAGGCATGAAGGAAGCGGCGAAAATGCTCAAGGACGTCGATTTCCGTACCGGCGCCTATGATTGCATCGACGGCGCTGATCTGGCGGTTATCCTGACCGAATGGGACCAGTTCCGCGCGCTCGACCTTGAAAGGCTGGCGCGCATGCTCAAGGCAAAGACGCTTGTCGATTTGCGCAACATCTATCCGCTGGAAGAAATCAACGACAGCGGACTTGCCTATCACTCCCTTGGAAGGCCGCAGAGAAAACACTAGCTAACGGTTTCCGGTCCTTAATTTGGGCGGAAAAAGCTGCTAGCGGTTAAAGTCAAGCCGGTTGCGCCGCTGCAGCCGGCGGCTCGCATGGGGTGCGATTTCCTTGGAATTGGGAGCGGAGAAGTCGAATTTTGCCGCAAGCACCTGTCCGGACCGGACGGGGCCGTCTGCGCTTGTGCGCCGTCTGGCGCTGGTGCTCGCCTGCGGCGCTGCACTGCAGGGCTGCATTGTCAGCGGGCTTGAATCGGTAACGGAAGAGCCTTCACTCACGTCCAGTTTCGTTCGGCCGGATGATCCGCAGGAAGCGCTCGGCCAGCGCGAGCATCCGCTTGTGCTGGCGAAATATGGCGGCGAGTATCGCAACGAAAAGGCGGAAGAGGCGCTGGCTCTCATAGTCGGCCGGCTGGTTTCGGTCTCGGACGATCCATCGCGCATCTACAAGGTCACGATCCTCGACACGCCCAAGGTCAATGCCTTTGCGCTCCCGGGCGGCTATCTCTACCTGACGCGCGGGCTCTTGGCGCTTGCCAATGATTCCAGCGAAATTGCCGCGGTGATCGCCCATGAAATGGCGCATGTCGCCTCCAACCACGCCATATTGCGGCAGGAAAAGGTTTCCTCCGCCCAGGTCGGGCAGCAGGTCGTGAGCGAGGTCCTGGGCGACAGCATTGCAGCGCGGCTCGCGCTTGCCGCCAACCAGATCAAGCTCGCCGATTTCTCGCGGGAACAGGAACTGCAAGCCGATGCCGTCGGCATCCGCATGATCGGCCAGGCGGGCTTCGATCCCTATGCCGCCGCACGGTTTCTCGAGACGATGCGGGCCTACCAGACCTTCATGGCCGGCAACTCGGATCCGCTGGACGACGTAACCTTCCTGGCGAGCCACCCTACGACGCCGCAGCGCGTCGAACTGGCCAAGCGGCATGCCCGCCTTTTCGGCGCACCCGGTATTGGCGACCGCGAGCGCGACCGGTATCTCGAAGGCATTGACGGCCTTCTGTTCGGCGACACTGCGGAGGAAGGCTTTGTGCGCGGGCGTATTTTCTCGCATTCCAAGCTCGGCATCACGTTCACGGTTCCAGAGGGCGCACGGATCGAGAACCAGCCAAAGGCAGTGATCATCACCGGGCCCGGCGATGCCGCTACGCGGTTCGATGCCGCCGTGATCGGCAAGCGCGACACCTTGCCGGAATATTTGCGCAGCGGCTGGATCAACGGTCTCATCGAGGAATCGATCGTGGAGGGCAAGGCGCCGTCAGGACTGGCAATGGCCGCGGCTGACGCGCAGGCCGATGGCTGGCAGTTCCGGGTCAAGGTCATCCGCATCGACCAGCAGGTCTACCGCTTCATCACCGCACTGCCGAGCGGCGCGCCGCGCATCGCTGCGGTTTCCGACGAGATCACGTCGACATTCCGCGAACTGTACCGTTCCGAACGCAAGGCGCTGTCGCCACTGAAAGTGCGGGTTGTTGACGTCAAGCCGGGGGAAAGCCTGGGCGAACTCACCGAACAGATGCGGAACGGGGAGGATTCGTTGTCGCTGTTCCGGATCATAAACGGGCTCATGCCGGGCGAAAAACCCTTGCCCGGCACCAAGGTAAAGATCGTAACCGACAGCTAAAGCCCGGTCAGATCGCTCCGCCGAATTGCGGACCGCTCAAAGCCTTTCGCAGCTTTTCAAGCGCCCGGTTCTCGATCTGGCGCACGCGTTCCTTGGAAATGCCCAGTTCGTCCCCGAGCTGTTCCAGTGTTGCGGTGTCGTCGGAAAGGCGGCGGCTGGCGATGATCCGCTTTTCGCGATCGCTAAGCACGGTAAGAGCCTGGGCCAGCCATGCCGAACGGCGTTCGCCATCGATCATGGTCTCGACGGCCTCGTCCGGCAGCGGACCCTCATCCTTGAGGAAGTCCATGCGTTCTGCACCGTTTTCCTCGTCCGAAAACGTCATGTTCAAGGACATGTCGGGTCCGGAGAGGCGCGAATCCATGTTGGCGACATCGGCCACAGACACCCCGATGGCCGCGGAAAGCTCCTTGTACAGGTCGTGAGAGTTGGCCGGTTCGCCCGAGCGCGAAATGCGGGCGCGAAGGCGGCGAGATTGAAAAACAGCGATTTCTGGTTGGAACTCGTTCCGCCGCGCACGATGGACCAGTTGCGCAGGATGAAGTCCTGGATCGATGCCCTGATCCACCATGTGGCATAGGTCGAGAACCTGACGCCGCGATGCGGATCGAACCTTGCCGCAGCTTCGAGCAAGCCTATATGCCCTTCTTGTACAAGGTCGCCCATCGACAAGCCGTATTTGCGGAAGCGGGCGGCCACGGAAATGACAAGGCGCATATGCGCCGAGGCGAGCTTGTGCAGCGCCTGCTGATCGCGGTTTTCGGCCCACCGGACGGCGAGTTCATGTTCTTCCTCGCGCTCCAGATAGGGCGCACTGACGGCCGCGCGGATCATCTTGTGCTCGGCATGCTGGTCGGAAGTCATGTTTTCACCCTCCTGATCCGTCTACGACAACTTGCGGGTTGCGGATCGGTTTCGGCAAAACAATCCGGGTAACGGTTTCGTGAAACGAAAAAGGCCGGGCTGCTGGCCCGGCCTTTTCGCGAATTCGACGATGCGAAAACAAGTGGTCAGGCGGCCTCGTCATGCTCGGCTTCCTCGGCTTTCGCGCCGCGCTTTGGGCCCTTTGCCAGGTTCTTCTCGATGAGAACCACCGATTCCGTCGTGCTGATCTTGTTCACCGCGGAAATCTCGCGGGCCATCCGGTCAAGCGCCGCTTCGTAAAGCTGGCGTTCGCTGTAGGACTGTTCGGGCTGGTTTTCCGACCTGAAAAGGTCACGAACAACTTCGGAAATCGAAATCAGGTCGCCGGAATTGATTTTTGCCTCGTATTCCTGCGCGCGGCGGCTCCACATGGTGCGCTTCACACGAGCGCGGCCCTGTACCGTCTTGAGCGACTTCTCGATGGTCTCGGGTTCCGCAAGCTTTCGCATTCCGGCGGAAACGATCTTCGCGACGGGTACGCGCAGCGTCAGCTTGTCCTGTTCGAAACTGATAACGAACAGTTCAAGCTTGTGACCGGCCACTTCCTGCTCTTCGATGGCAGTGATCACGCCAACGCCATGGGCCGGGTAAACGATGTATTCGCCCGTCTTGAAGCCTTGGCGCTGGGTCGTCTTCTTTGTGGTAGCCATGTTTGCAGTCACTCCATGTTCGCCTTTTTTGGCTCCCTTTCGGGAGAACCGTCTCTCAGGACGGCTTTTACCGGTGCCAAGGCCGGAATCACCGGCGGAAAGGCACTGGCTGAAAGCTGCGGTTTCGAATTTCCCGGTCGTCACGCGGCTCCAATACTCCAGGAACGGGCACAGAGGCTTCAGACGCCTTGTTCCCGTATTCCAATCGGGCCTGACCGGACAGGTGATTTCCTTGCAAAAACGTGCAACGGGGTGAAACGTCGCAGCGCGTTAATATCCATTAAAAATGAATATACGCCACAATTGGACAAAAATCAATGTTTTCCCGCACCTGCGAACCAGCGCGGACAAGGGGATAGTGGAAAGAGTTAACGAAACGGTCGCCGGGGCGCTGTATTTCAATCGCCCTCGCCGGGGTTCGGCGAGAAGAATTTCTCAAACTTGCCTTCCATGCCGTCGAATTCCTTCGCATCGGCTGGCGGCTCGCGCTTGATGGTGATGTTCGGCCATTTCACGGCATATTCCGCATTCAGCTTGAGCCATTTGTCGAGACCCGGCTCCGTGTCCGGCTTGATCGCCTCGGCGGGGCACTCCGGCTCGCAAACGCCACAGTCGATGCATTCATCGGGATGAATGACGAGCATGTTCTCGCCTTCATAGAAGCAGTCGACCGGGCAAACCTCGACGCAGTCCATGTATTTGCATTTGATACAGCTATCGTTGACGATGTAGGTCATTCAGTGCTCCGGAGGGGGCCTGCCAGGCGAATTTCGACTTGAGGTACAGCGTTTGGATTTGTGCTTCAAGAATGAAATCTAGCGCGGAGGCCTTGATATCCGCAAAGTTTTTCCCCTAGCAGCGTTGTCGGACGACCCGCTCCGACGGCTGACACTCATTACGTTCCTCCGCCTGGATCACTGTAGAGCTGACGCGCCTCTGCGTATGGACCGCGGCGCACTGCAATCGCCTCGATGCGGCAGACAAGCACGTCGCGTTCGCGGCGGATCGTCAGCGTATCGCCGATTTTCACCAGGCGGGCAGGGTCGCGCACCTTGTCGCGGTTCAAGCGCACGTGACCAGCCGTGACCAGCTTTTGCGCCAACGTGCGCGTCCTGACTATCCTTGCATGAAAAAGCCATTTGTCGACGCGCTGGGCGTCGTCAGCCATTGGGCTTTTCCAGTTGCGCCTTCAATGCCAGCAGCTTGGCGAACGGTGAGTCGGGATCCACCGGGCGTTCGGGCTTGCGTGCTGGCGTGCCGCCCGGCCCGTCCTTGCGAAAATCGCCCTTGCGCCCGTCGCCGGCCTTGCCCTTGAAGCCGCCCTTGTACCCGTTGCCGCGTTCGCCGTCCCTTGAGCCGCCGCCCTTGCCGTGGCGTTCGCCGCCCCTTTCGAACCGCTGGCCATCATGGCGATTGCCGCCCGGCCGGCCTTGTCCGGCGCGCTCGCCGGATGCCGTTTCCGTCTTGGCCTCCGGGGCGCCCTGACGATGGCGGTTACCCGCATGGCGTCCCTGATGCCGATTGTCCTTGCCGCCGCGATCGGCCCTGCCGGGACGCCACAGCAGCACCATCTTCTCAACAACGGGTTCGGATGCGGCATCGCCTTGCGAGGTCTGTCCGGGCGACGCTTCACCTGCAACCACGTCTTCGGCAGCTTCACCCGCCTCGACGCTTTTCACGGTGGTCACAGCCGGTTCATCCGCGGCGGCGGCTTCGGTCACCGGTTCGGCGGCTTGTTCGAGCGCTTCGTTGGCTTCAGCGCCGGGCGTCGCGATATCATTTTCGCCGGAAACGACGACAGATTCTCCCCCGCTTTCCGCCGGCGCTGTTTCCGTGTCCGGCGATGCCGGTACGGCAAGTGCCGCCGTCCTGGCGCGAATCGCCTCGACTTCGGATTCCTTCTTTGGTTCGGCGCGATAGCCAAGGCCTTTCAGCACCGCCTCCATGTCCTCATGCGTGGCCCCGAGGATGGACAGCATGGAAGGCGCGACGGTGAAAGCGCGCCCGTCCACCGCCCCGTCCGGTGCCTTCGCGCCGGTTGCGGGTTTCCACGAAAGGGCAGGGCGGATGAGGTCGGCAAGCCGCTCGAGGATGTCGATGCGTACCGCCTTGGGCCCAAGCACCTTGTAGCCGCAAATACGGTAGATCGCCTGATCGATGGTGGCATCGGCCGGAAACGATGTGCGGCCCGAAGCAAGCATGTTCGGTAGTCCTGTGAGGCCGGGATCGTCGAGCCTGTCGTTTTTCATTCCCCACAGCATGCAGACGAGGCCGGCCGGAGCGGGCTTCAAAAGCGCGGGAACGAATATGTGGTAGGCGCCGAACCGCACGCCGTGGCGGCGCAAACCTGCCCGCATCTGCTGGTCCAGCCCCTGGATTTCCGAAGCGATATCGCGCCGATCGATCACGCCGAGATTTTCGACCAGCCGGAATGCCACGCCCCGCGCCATGCCGGTGAGGGTTTCGTCCGCCGAAAGATCGATCAGCGGCTTCAGCAGCGTCGAGACGTGGTTGTTAAGCCAACGGTCCAGCCGGTTGGCTACAAGGTCGCGCGCCGGGCCGGTCAGTTGTTCGTCCGCCAGAATGACGATGCGCGGCTTGAGCACATCCTCGCCGGAAACGATTTTTCCTACCGGATCGCCGAGCCAGCGCAAGGTTGCATCCGATCCCAACGCGATGTCGCCATTGGGGGAAGCGGCGAGACGCTCTGCCCGCCGCGTGATTTCCGTCGCCAGCGCCTTCATGGCCGCTCCGGAAGCTGCCTTGGCGTCGGGTCCGGTGGCCGAGGCGTCGGGCGTGAAGCGGAAGCCCTGGAGGCGGCCGACATGGTGGCCTTCCACGGTAACTTCGCCGCCGGCGGCTATCTCTGCTTCAAGCATCGCATTTTCCCTGAGGCGTTTCATCAGGACGCTTGTCCTGCGATCAATAAATCGTTTCGTCAAGCTTTCGTGCAAGGCGTCCGACAGACGATCCTCTATATCGCGCGTCGTGTCCTGCCAATGCACCGGGTCCGCCATCCAGCCCTGCCGGTGCGACAGATACGTCCATGTGCGCACATGGGCGATTCGTTGCGACAATGCATCGATGTCGCCATCGGTGCGATCGGTCAGCTTGACCTGCGCGGCAAACCAGTCCGGATCGATCTTGCCCTTGCCCGAAAGATCAAGGAATACTGAACGCAAAAGTTCCGCATGCTCGCCCGGCGAAATCTTTCGAAAGTCGGGTATCTGGCAAACATCCCACAGCAGGCGGATCATCGAAGGCGTGCGGCAGATATCGGCGATTTCGCTGACGCGCGAAAGATGATCGAGCGCAACGGCGTCGGGCGCCGGAAATGATTTCATCAGCAGCCGAGTCGGCGAGGGCATTTCGAGCGAGGCCTTCAGCGCCTCGATCGATCCGAAATCGAGGTCGCGGTTGCGCCAGATCAGCACCTTGACCGGATCGAACTGGTGCGTTTCCAGCCGTTCCACCAGTTCGTCGTCAAACGGATTAACCTGTCCGGTCACCCCGAACGTGCCGTTGCGCACATGCCTTCCCGCGCGCCCGGCGATCTGGCCCATTTCTGCCGGTGTCAGGCGGCGGTGGCTGAACCCGTCGAACTTGTGCTCCTGGGCGAAGGCGACATGGTCGACATCGAGATTGAGGCCCATGCCTATGGCGTCGGTTGCGACGAGGAAATCCACGTCGCCCGACTGGTAGAGGGCAACCTGCGCATTGCGCGTGCGCGGCGAAAGTGATCCCAGCACCACGGCAGCGCCGCCGCGTTGCCTGCGGATCAATTCGGCAATTGCGTAGACCTCGTCGGCGGAGAAAGCGACGATCGCCGAGCGCGCGGGCAGGCGCGTTATCTTTTTCGATCCGGCGTAGGCGAGCATGGACATGCGGGCACGGGTGACGACACTGATGCCGGGCAGCAACTCCTGCAGCACGCGCTGAACGGTGGCGGCGCCCAGCAGCATCGTCTCGTGCCGGCCGCGCAAATTCATCAACCGGTCGGTGAAGATGTGGCCGCGCTCCATGTCTGCGGCAATCTGCACTTCGTCGATGGCGACGAAGGCGGCGTCGGTCTCGTCCGGCATGGCCTCGACCGTGCAGACCTGGAAACGTGCCTTGCCGGCCGCGTTGATCTTTTCCTCGCCGGTGATGAGCGCGACATTGGCAGCGCCGACCTTTTCACAAACGCGGCCGTAGACCTCGCGCGCAAGCAGGCGCAGTGGCAGGCCGATGAGGCCGCTCTCGTGGCTCACCATGCGCTCGATTGCGAGATGCGTCTTGCCGGTGTTCGTGGGTCCGAGCACCGCCAACACGCCGCGCCCGCTCCTGCCGGCTCCCGATTGGGAAGAAATTGCCATTTGGGGGAGGGGTCTCGCTTCTTCTACGAAGGGCGTCAGGCCGCCACTACCCCTCATGTAGCTTTTTTTGACCGCGGTTCAAACCCCGGCATGGCGCGCGTCTATCGTGCCGCACCGAAATAGGTCGGGTAAGCAACCACGGTGCCGACCCAGGTAGGCACGTCGAACCGGATCGGCGTGAACAGGGCGGTGCCGGCGATCGGCGCGAGCCAGACTTCCATTCCCTCGTTCGAAGCCATGTATTCAATGTTCTTTTCGTTGCGGCGGTGGCCGGACACCGGGATATAGCGCAGCTTGCATACGAAAGCTGTCCCCTTGAACCCCTCGGTGGCGATCTGGCGGGAGCCCTTGTATTTCAAGGCGACGTCATAGCGGGTATCGCCATCGTAAAGGTTGAAGGTGCGGTTGCAGATCGCGGCCCCGTCGCCCGTCGACTGGGCGGCAACCGGAATTACCAGCGTGCTGACCGGATCGATAACCGCCTTGAGCTGCTCCGGCTCGATCTTGATCCAGCGGCGCCCCTTCTTGTTGCGCAATTTGCCCGCAACGACGTTGACCTTCTCGACGTCGCCGCCCGTGAAAGCAATTTCGAGCGCGTTCGTCTTTTTCGTTTCGGCGTACTCGACGAAGTGCTTTTGCGCCACGACTTTCGAAGGCTCGAGCACGCCCTGGCTCAGCGCCTTGCCCTTGCCGGGAGAAAATACATCGACAATGCCGGCGGTCTTGCCGCGTGCGTCGACCGAATAGCTGGTCTCGTCATATTCGATGTTGAAAGTCGCTTGTCCGACCGTCAATCCCGCAAACTTGATGTCGAAGGCCGATTTGTGCTGCATGCCGGCGGCGGCCGGCATTGCGGAAATTGCGAGCGCGATTGCCGCCGCTGCGAGTGCTAGCTTCTTGTTCATGGCTCCCCTTTTACTTCCCCGAATGGCAAATTGATGGCCATACCCTTGCGTTTCGAATGTGAAATAGCTCGTCATGGATGAACCTGCCATGAACCGCCCGTCCACGGGAAAGAGCTTTCGCTTGACGCGCAAGCCCCCAGTCACTATAGAAGCCCGACTTTTCCCGAAGGTCTGGCAAGGACGCGCGCCGATTTACCGGCCGCAAACGGTTTTTCCGGCCAGTCGCGGCCCCGCAAGGGCGGCACAGACCAAGCACGGGTATTTGAAGAAACCAGGGATCGTATCATGTCCAGGCGCTGTGAACTGACCGGCAAGGCTGTCATGTCCGGAAACAATGTGAGCCACGCGAACAACAAGACTCGCCGGCGCTTCCTTCCGAATCTCGTCAATGTGACGCTGATGAGCGACTCGCTCAACCAGCGCATCCGCCTGCGGATTTCCGCAGCGGCGCTGCGTTCGGTGGAACATCGCGGCGGTCTCGATGCATTCCTGACCAAGGCGGCCGATACCGAGCTTTCGCCGAAGGCAAGGCTCATCAAGCGCCAGATCGCCAAGAAGGCCGGCGAAGCGGCAACTGCCGCAGCTGCCTGACCGCCAGGTAATCCATTCGCAGGCGTGCGGCTTGCCGCACGCCTTTTGTTTTGCTGGTTCCATTACCCAGGATAAAAAAATGAGTCGCAACCATTCGCTGTTCCCCTTCATCCTGGCCATGTCGGCGGTTGTTGCTGCCTCGAATTATCTCGTTCAGTTCCCGTTCGACCATTTCGGCCTTGGCGAGATCCTCACCTGGGGCGCCTTCACCTATCCCGTTGCTTTCCTGGTCAACGACCTCACAAACCGGCGTTACGGCATTGCTGCCGCGCGCAAGGCTGTACTTGCGGGTTTCGTGATTGCGGTCGTGCTCTCGGTCTGGCTGGCCACGCCGCGCATTGCCATAGCCTCCGGGACTGCGTTTCTTGCAGCACAGATGCTGGATGCGACCGTGTTCAACGCGCTGCGCCGTTCCGCATGGTGGCGCGCGCCTCTGCTTTCCACCGTGATCGGATCGGTGCTCGACACCGCGATCTTCTTCTCGCTGGCATTTGCCGCGCGTTTCGCCTTCCTCGACACGGCATTTGGTTGGCCCGACGGATCGCTGGCGTTTCCGGTGGCCGTGTTTGGAACCGAGGCACCACTGTGGGTGTCGCTTGCCGTAGGCGACTTCGCGGTCAAGATGTTGGTCGGACTGGCAATGCTTGCGCCATATGGCGCCATTCTCAGGGCTTGGGCAATGCTTCCGCTTCCGTCGGCCCGTTGACAGGCGCGAATTCGCCGACCAGCTTGAATTCCAGCAGCAAGGTGCTTTGGAAGTAGAAGAAATTGTCGTCTGAAATCAACATCAGATAGACCTGCCCGTCCTCGCCGATGCTGATATCCAGCCCCTCCATGTTGTCGATGCGGTAGGCAAGACCGGCTTCCAGCAACACCTCGCCGTCCAGTGACAGACCGCCTCCGATCGCCGTGGCCGCAATTCGCCGCAAGCGCATGCCGGGCGCAACGTTGAGGCCGAAGCGGCGCTCCAGAATGACGAGATCGCCGCCCGGCAGGAAATCGGCATCCGTCACGGAGTAACCGTCCCGCCTGACGATTGCAAACTCCCTGACCCCGTCCGGGCCGGTGATGAAGGCGCGGTGATTGCCTTCGCCGTTCAAAGTGGATTCCGAGATGGAAAGGATGGATCCCGCAAATCGCGATTGCGGCGGAAATACCGCCATCGCTTCAACGCCGCGATTGCGGTCAAGCGGCTCCGATGCCCGGCTTGGGCCAGACCGCGCGGAATGAAGTCGAGCGCGCCATCCGACCCGATTTCGAAGCGGCCCGTCTGGCTGTTTCGTTCGAATGCAATGAGCGCGTCACCGTCATCGATTTCCAGGGCTTCGCAGTCGGTATGGCGGCTTTTGGCCAGCGGCTTGCCCTGGTCTGCCCAGAGGCAGGCGGCGCAACATCGCGATCGCGAATGTCGTGGAGCGCGCCGGTCACGTCCCGCTCCAGCGTTGCGGTCAGTACCCATGCAGCGGTCGCTCACGGCCATCAGGGCATTGCGGTCCGGGTAAAGCCGCAAGCCGGAAAATCCGCCAAAGCCGCTTGCTTCCGATTCCAGTTGAAGCCCGCCGACGAATTCGAGCTTGCCGAACCGCTTTGCGTTCGAGCCGATCTCGAAATTCAGGATCTTGGAAGCAATCACCGGCGCCTGTTCCGGCTGGGCGTGGCCGGCGGCCAGCATCATTGCTGCGGCAGCGACACATGCGATGGCACCGGCAATGAGGATGCGCCGCCTAGCTGCGCGTACGGCTCATCTGGCCGCGGCCGAACGGGGCGCGCCGGTCCGCTTCGGCGAACGGGAAACCGTGGTTCTCTTCGAACAAGTCCGGCAAGCTGCTCGGTCATCGCGCCGGCAAGTTCTTCCGCATCGACGATCGTCACGGCCCGGCGATAGTAGCGCGTCACATCATGTCCGATGCCGATCGCCAGCAGTTCGATCGGCGAATGGGTCTCGATGTCGGCGATGACATGCCGCAGGTGCCGCTCCAGATAATTGCCCGGATTGACCGACAGCGTCGAATCGTCGACCGGCGCGCCGTCGGAAATCATCATCAGGATGCGGCGCTGTTCGGGCCGGCCCATCAGGCGCTGGTGCGCCCACAGCAGCGCCTCGCCGTCGATGTTCTCCTTGAGCAGCCCCTCGCGCATCATCAGGCCGAGATTGCGGCGCGAACGGCGCCAGGGCGCATCGGCGCTCTTGTAGACGATGTGGCGCAAATCGTTGAGCCGGCCGGGCGAGGGCGGCTTGTTCGCCCGCAGCCAGGCCTCGCGCGACTGGCCGCCCTTCCAGGCCTTGGTGGTGAAGCCGAGGATCTCGACCTTGACGCCGCAGCGCTCCAGCGTGCGCGCAAGAATGTCGGCGCAGGTTGCGGCCACCGTGATGGGCCGTCCGCGCATCGAGCCGGAATTGTCGAGCAGCAGCGTCACGACGGTGTCGCGGAAAACCGTGTCGCGCTCCATCTTGAACGACAGCGGCGTCATCGGGTCGATGACGATGCGCGTCAGGCGGGCGGTGTCGAGCACGCCTTCCTCGAGATCGAAATCCCAGCCGCGGTTCTGCTGCGCCATCAGGCGGCGCTGCAGCCGGTTCGCCAGCCTGCCGACGACGCCCTGCAGATGCGCGAGCTGCTTGTCGAGGAAGGCGCGCAGCCGGTCCAGTTCGGCCTCGTCGCACAGATCCTCGGCGTTGACGATTTCGTCGAATTCGTTGGTGAAGACGCGGTAGTCGCTCTCGGGCGGCAGGTTGGAAAACGGCAGTTCGGGCCGGTAGGATTCGCCCGGCGTTTCGGCGTCCTCGTCATCTTCCTCGCTGGCATCCTCGGACGTGGCGTCCGCCGCTTCCATTTCGCCTTGCTGGTTTTCGTCCGCGCTGTCTTCGGTATCTTCGGGCGGGCTTCGTCCTGGCCGGAGGAATCCTCGCTTTCGCTGTCCTCGTTCCTGCCCCTCGTCGCGGGTCTGGTCGTTGTCGCTCTCGTCCTCGCTCTCGTCGGGGTCCTGCTCGCCGAGTTCGTCGGCCATGTCGAGCGAGGCGATCAGCGAGCGGGTGGCGCGGGCGAACGCGGCCTGGTCGGCAAGATCGCCGTCCAGCGCGGTAAGCGTTTCGGCACCCTTTTGTTCGATGAAGCCGCGCCACAGATTGACGAAGCTCTCGGCGCTCTTGGGAATGGGCATTCCGGTCAGCCGCTCGCGCACCAGCATCGCCACCGCCTCCTCGAGCGGCGCCTCGGCGCGGTCGAGCGCGTTCTGGTAATTCGCCTTGGAATAGCGGTCCTCGAGCATGGAGGAAATGTTGCGGGCGACGCCGGGCATGGCGCGCGAGCCGATCGCCTCGACGCGCGCCTGCTCCATCGCATCGAACACCGCGCGGGCATTTCGCCCCTGCGGCAAATAGCGGGCATGGATCGCCGAATCGTGGCAGGCCTTGCGCAGGGCGAAGGCGTCGCCAGTGCCGCGCGTGACCGCAAGCTGCTCGCTGGTCAGCCGCTTGCCGGGCTCCGGCAGGCGTATGGCGTTGCCAGCCATGCCGGGCTTGTCGTTCGAAAAGCTGACCTCCAGCAAGGGATCGCCCGCGATGGCGCGCACGCACGCCGTCACGGCCCGCTTCAGCGGCTCGAAGTCCGGTGCGCGGGTTTCACGTTTCCTGCTGTTGCTGCCAGGTCCGCTCATGCGTCAAAGCCCGTCAGGCCACCACAAGATTGGCGCCCGATTCCTTCAGTTCCTCGCCGAAAGCGCGCTGGTAGAATTCGGCCACGGTCGGGCGCTCCAATTCGTCGCACTTGTTGAGGAAGGTGACGCGGAACGCATAGCCCAGGTCGCCGAATATCTCGGCGTTCTCGCGCCCAGGTGATGACCGTGCGCGGGCTCATGACGGTGGAGATGTCGCCGTTCATGAAGGCGTTACGCGTCATGTCGGCGATCCGCACCATCTTGGAGGCGCGCTCGCGGCCTTCCTTGGTGTTGAGGCTCTTGACCTTGGCCACCACGATGTCGACTTCGTTGTCGTGCGGCAGATAGTTGAGCGTCACGACCATCGACCAGCGGTCCATCTGGGCCTGGTTGATCTGCTGCGTGCCGTGGTAGAGGCCGGTCGTGTCGCCGAGGCCGATGGTGTTCGCGGTCGCGAACAGCCGGAACGCCGGGTGCGGCCGGATGACGCGGCTCTGGTCGAGCAGCGTCAGGCGTCCCGATGATTCGAGCACGCGCTGGATCACGAACATCACGTCCGGGCGGCCCGCGTCGTATTCGTCGAAGACGAGCGCAACGTTGTGCTGGTAGGCCCAGGGCAGGATGCCGTCGCGGAATTCGGTGATCTGCATGCCGTCCTTGACGACGATCGCATCCTTGCCGACGAGATCGATGCGCGAGACATGGCTGTCGAGGTTGATGCGCACGCAGGGCCAGTTCAGCCGCGCGGCCACCTGCTCGATATGGGTCGACTTGCCCGTGCCGTGATAGCCCGAAACAAGCACGCGGCGATTGTGCGCAAAGCCCGCTAGAATGGCGAGCGTCGTCATCTTGTCGAAGAGGTAATCCCCGTCGACTTCAGGCACATGCTCGGTGCGGTCTGTGTAAGCCGGGACCATCAGGTCGCTGTCGATCCCGAACAATTTCCGGACGGATACCCTCGTGTCCGGCATGGCCTCTGTCATCCCGATTTCCTCCGGTGATGCGCTCTGTTCAAGAATGTTTCTGCTGCCGGAACCACTCGGCGCGACCGTCACTTCCTGGAAGTTGCCCGGAAAGCCGATTGCAAGGCGCTGCGCCCGTCAGCAGAAACCGCTTTGTTTCAGGTACTTGTATGCATGAATAATCTGTCGCAGACGGTCTTCGCTACTGCGGTCACCCCCATTTGCATCGGGATGGTGCCGTTTGACAAGTTCCTTGTACCGCGACTTTATCGCCTCGGGCGGCGCCGAATGCGGCAGACCGAGGTCATCGAACGCCTTCCGCTCCAGCGTTCGCAGCTTTCTGCCCGCCGAGGCGGGCTGCTGGCGCGCGCCGTTGATGCGGGCCCGGATACGCGCTTCCGCGCCGGCGCCCGGCCCGGGGGGAGCGCTGGCGATCGGGCTCTCGCTGCTCCACTTGTTGACGCCCATCGTCCAGGTCGGGCGATGTCCGGTCAGGGCGTCCTTCTGGAAACGCGCCACCGATTCATCGTCCAGCCCCGAGAAGTAATTGTAGGTCTTGTTGTACTCGGTGACATGGGGAAAGCAGAAATTGAGGTACTGGCCCTCAAAGTTGCGGCCCATGGGCGCCTTGTGGGTGGCCGGGTTGGCGCAGCCCTCCCATTGGCACTTGTTGCCCTGGGGTTCCGGCGCGGCCTTGGCGGCCTTGCCCTTGCGGACGCGGATGCGATCGAAATATTTCGAGTTGAGATTCATCGTTGGAATTATGGTGCCTGCGGGGGATACGAACAAGAATTGACATTCAACGCGGCTGCTCCCCAAAAGGACCGGTTGAGTGCCTATAACAAAACGATTCACGAGACACCGGAGTAACGCGCGATGAACCGTTCGGCCGAACTGGAAGCCAGCCTGCGCGACGCCTTCGATCCCGAATACCTCGAGATCGTCAACGAAAGCCATTTGCATGCCGGACATGGGCATCATGACGGCACGGGCGAATCACATCTTCGCATCCGCATCGTTTCCAAAGCGTTCGCTCCGATGAGCCGCGTGGAGCGGCACCGTGCGATCAACGCGGCAGCCGCCGGCGCGATCAAGGACGGCCTGCACGCGCTGGCGATAGAGGCGCGCGCGCCCGGCGAGGCTCCGGGCCGCTAGGTCTGCAGGTTGCGGATTCGCAACTTGGTGATCCGGTTCTTCTCGCGGCGCATGCACCACGAAACGCTTGCCGTAGAAGGTGAAGGCCTGCTTCTCCTCCGGGATCATCTGTGCCTCGTGGATGACCAGTCCCGCGACGGTGGTGGCCTCGTCATCGGGCAAGTTCCCAGTCAAGCGCGCGGTTGATGTCGCGGATCGGCACCCCTCCTTCGACGATGACCGAGCCGTCGGCCTGTGTCTGCACGCCAGCGACGTCGATGTCGTGCTCGTCCGAGATCTCGCCGACGATCTCCTCCAGGATGTCCTCGAGCGTCACGAGGCCGCGCACTTCGCCATACTCGTCGACGACCACGGCGATATGCGCCTTGCGCCGCAGGAACGCGTTGAGCTGGTCCTTGAGCGGCGTGTTCTCCGGCACGAACCAGGGCTTGGAGGCGATCTTCATGACGTCGAACTTCGAGATGTCCTCCTGCGCGGCGATGAAGCGCAGGACGTCGCGGGCATGGACCACGCCGACGATGTTCTCCGGATCGTCGCGCCAGACCGGCATGCGGGTATACGGGCTCGCGGTAACCTGCTTGATGATCGCCTCGGGCGCATCGCCGCCATTGATCGACAGCATCTGCGTGCGATGGATCATGACGTCCGAGACTTCAAGTTCGTGCAGATCGAGAATGCCGCCAAGACGGTAGCGGTCGTCCTTGATCACCGAGCCTTCGCGGGCAAGCACTTCGACCGCGCCCCGGATCTCCTCATGGGCCGAGAGCATCGATTCGCCGGCATCCAGATAGATTCCGAAAACGCGAAGGATGGCGCGTACGATCCATGCCGCAACCGCGGCAAAGGGCGCGAAAACGAAGACAATGATCTGGATGACCGGCGCAACGGCGAGCGCGAAACGCTCGGCATTGAGAGAAAGCCCAGGATTTCGGCATGATCTCGCCAAAGATCACCACGATGACGGTCATCATCAGCGGTCGCCCAGGCAATTCCGCTTTCGCCGAAAAGCGACAGGAACAGCGCCGTGGCAATCGCGGATGCCGAGATGTTGACCAGATTGTTGCCGATGAGCAGCGTACCGATCAGCCGGTCGCGCTTGTCCAGCAGCGCGTTGACCGTGCGCGCCCGCTCGTCGCCCTGCTTCTCCAGCGAGTGCATGCGTCCGCGCGAAGATGCCGTGAGCGCCGTCTCGGAACCCGAGAAGAAGGCGGACATCACGATGAGCACCAGGAGAATGCCGGCATAGATCCAGTATTCGGTCGTCATCAGTCGAGTTTCCCTGAAAGAAAGGCCACCACTTCGGCGGGTGGAACGTCATCTGCTATATAGGATCTGCCGAGCCCCTTCGTCAGGATGAAGGTCAGCTTGCCGCGCTTGACCTTCTTGTCCTGGGTGATGAAGCCGAGAAGCTCGGCTGCAGGCGGCAAGCCGCCCGGCACTTGCGACAAGGCGACGGGCAGCCCTGCCTTCGCAAGATGCGCCCGCACCGTTTGCGACCGTATCGGCATCGCACAGATTGAGCCTGTTGGAAAATTCGTGCGCCAGCACCATGCCGAGGGAAACCCCTTCGCCATGCACGAGCCGCGTGCTGTCATAGCGCGTCGCGGCTTCCAGCGCATGGCCGAACGTGTGGCCCAGGTTGAGCAGCGCGCGGGCGCCGGTCTCGGTTTCGTCGGCGGCCACGACCTCTGCCTTGGCGCGGCAGGAAGCCGCCACGGCCTCCTCCAGCGCCGGACCGAAGGCGAAGATTTCCTCGCGGTTCGCCTCCAGCCAATGGAAGAATTCCGGCCGGTCGATGAGACCGTACTTCACCACTTCGGCATAACCGGCGCGAAATTCGCGCGGCGAAAGCGTCTCCAGCAGTCCGGTGTCGGCGATCACCAGCACCGGCTGGTGAAAGGCTCCAACGAGATTCTTGCCTTGCGGGGCGTTGATGCCGGTCTTGCCGCCGACCGAGCTGTCGACTTGCGCCAGCAGCGAGGTCGGGATCTGGACGAAGTCCATGCCGCGCCGCGTGACTGCAGCCGCAAAGCCGGCAAGGTCGCCGATGACGCCGCCGCCAAAGGCGATGACAAGATCGTTTCGCTCCAGCTTTTCGGAAAGCAGACGGTCCACGAGCGAGGCGAATACCGGCATGGATTTCGTCGCCTCGCCCGGCTCGAGCGTGATGGTGACGTGGCCGATGCCGGCTTCGTCGAGCGAACGCGCCAAGCGTCGCGCCGTGCAGGGAACCGACATTGCGGTCTGTGACGATCGCCACGCGCGCGCCCGGACGAAGCTGCGCTATCATCGCGCCGGCCTGTGCAAGAAGTCCGCGCCCGATGCGGATTTCATAGGCGCGTGCGCCGAGTTCAACCTTGACGGTTCGCAAGGCTCTCCCCCTCTCCGGCTGTCGCCGGCTTGTCGTCGATCGGATGGCTCCCTAGCCAATCGTGAAGCGCCAGCAGCACGTCGTCGCGTGTCTCGCGCTTGGAAAGGCGTGACGATTCGACGTGAATGTCGGCGAGTTGGTAGACCGGCTCACGCCTTGCCAGCAGGTCGGCAAGGGTCGCCTTCGGGTCCGGCGTTTGCAGCAATGGCCGCGCTTTGGGCCGGCGCAGGACGCGCGACATCAGCAGGTCGATATCGGCCTTGAGCCAGACCGAAATGCCCAGCGCCGCGATTTCGTCGCGCGTTTCCTGCGGAATGAAGGCCCCGCCGCCCAGCGACAAGACCAGCGGACCTTCCGCCAGCAGGCGGTGCACGACGCGCTTCTCGCCGCTTCGGAAATGCTCTTCGCCGAATTTCTCGAAGATCTCCGTTATCGACATGCCGGCGGCCGCGACGATCTCGGCATCGGAATCGACGAACCGCAGCTTCAGTTCGTCCGCCACCATGCGCCCGATAGCCGATTTGCCGCTGCCCATCATGCCGACGAACACGACCGGCCGGTTACCCAGCATTTCGCGAATCGATCTGGTCAGGTCGGATTCACTCATCGGCAGCGTTCAATCCTTTCGGCCTACCGGACGGTATTGCGGCGAAAGGGCGTTGCACACCATGGGCAGGATTTCGTCAATAGGCCGGAAGGCAAGGCTGCCAAACCGCTTGTCAATCGGGCGGGCTTTTTTCATAAGGGTAGGCAACCACTGCGGAGGTTGCCAAAAGTGCCCAGTCTCATCCGATTTCTGGTGACGATCGCGATACTTGCCGGTCTCGTATTCGCTGGCATGTTTGCGCTGGCGACCTTCGTCGAGCCCAATCAGCGCGAAATGACCGTTCGCATTCCGGCCAACAAACTCAATCCGCAATAGCGCGCCTGATGGCGGACTGAAAATTGCGCCAAGGTCATTTGGTCGAATCCTTCCTCGAGATGATGAGCGCCGAGCGCGGCGCTGCCGCAAACACGTTGTCTGCCTACCAGCGCGATCTCAATGCCTGGGGCGCGCATCTTGGCGGCGCCGGATCGCGATTTCCTGCGCGCTTCGCCCGATCATGTCCGCGGCTTCATGGAAAAGCTCGCCGGCGCGGGAATGGCGGCATCGACCCAGGCCCGGCATCTTTCGGCCGTGCGCCAGTTCCACCGCTTTCTCTTTTCCGAGGGGCTTCGAGGCGATGATCCTTCGAGCCCGGTGGCGAGCCCGAAACAGGGACGTCCGTTGCCGAAGATCATGTCTGTCGGGGAAGTCGACCGCTTGATCGCGCAGGCGCGCGCCGATGCGCTCGAAGCAAACACGCGCCGGGGGGAACTCGCGGCCATCCGCCTGCTGGCGCTGCTCGAAACGATCTACGCGACCGGAATGCGGGTCAGCGAGCTGGTTTCGCTGCCCGCTTCGGCGGCGCGTGCCGAGCGTTTCCTGACGGTCACCGGCAAAGGCAACAAGGAAAGGCTGACGCCGCTGTCCCCGCCCGCCCGCGAGGCGTTGGGCAACTGGATTGCCGCGCGCAAGGCGGCGGGGCTGGCGCCGTCTCCATGGCTCTTTCCGGCGGATTCGGCGAGCGGTCATCTCTCAAGGCAGGTTTTCGCCCGCGATCTCAAGGCGCTTGGCGGTCGTGCCGGCATTGCATCAGCGCGGCTGTCCCCGCATGTGTTGCGCCACGCCTTCGCCAGCCATTTGCTGCAAAATGGCGCGGATTTGCGCGTCGTCCAGCAATTGCTGGGCCATTCGGACATTTCGACCACGCAGATCTACACGCATGTCCTCGACGAAAGACTGCGCGCGCTGGTCGAGGAGAATCATCCGCTTGCCAAGGCTTTTCCAGCGAAAGACTGAGCGTTGAGCGATTTTCTGGGCGTTATTGGCCGAAATCAGACCAGTAGTGATGGTGCAACGCAAAATCTTGACATGGCAGCAGGCAAAAGCCAGTGTGCCCCGCATTTTGCGGGAGGGGTGAACATGCCCGGGCTCCCAGCTTTCCAGGATATTCATGCGCAGCTATCTCGAGTTTGAAAAACCGGTCGCCGATCTTGAAGGCCGTATCCACGAATTGCGTTCCTTGGCGCAGTCAGACGACAATCTCGACCTGACGGTCGAGATCGACAAGCTTGAGACCAAGGCCCGCGACACACTGTCGGACCTCTATTCCAAGCTGACGCCGTGGCACAAGACGCAGGTCGCGCGCCATCCCGACCGGCCGCATTTCAAGGACTACGTATCGGCCTTCATCACCGAGTATACGCCGCTGGCCGGTGACCGGTATTTCGGCGAGGATCACGCGGTGCTCGCCGGTTTCGGCCGTTTCGACGGTCAGGCGATCGCCGTGATCGGGCATGAAAAGGGGTCCGACACACAGTCGCGGCTCAAGCACAATTTCGGCATGGCGCGCCCGGAGGGCTATCGCAAGGCGGTGCGAATCATGGAACTGGCGGACCGGTTCGGCATTCCGGTCCTGACGCTGGTGGACACGGCGGGAGCCTATCCCGGCGTCGGCGCCGAGGAGCGCGGCCAGGCCGAGGCGATTGCGCGTTCGACCGAGGTGTGCCTGAAAATCGGCGTGCCGCTGATATCCGTGATCATCGGCGAGGGCGGGTCGGGTGGCGCGATCGCGATTGCCACCGCCAACAAGGTATTCATGCTCGAGCATGCGATCTACAGCGTGATTTCGCCCGAGGCAGGGGCGTCGATCCTGTGGCGCGATTCGACCCGCGCAAAGGATGTGGCAACAGCCATGAAGATCACGGCGCAGGACCTTTTGCAGTTGGGAATCATCGACGGCATCATCGAGGAGCCGGTAGGCGGGGCGCACCGCGAGCCGGGCGTCGTCGTGGCGGCGGCAGCGGCAACTATCCGCCAGTCGCTGGCCGAAATGTCCGGGATGGACCGCGACAGCCTGAGGCGGAGCCGGCGCGACAAGTTCCTGGCAATTGGGCGAAATCTGGCTTGAGCCGAAATTCCGCCGCTTTTGCGTCGATACACGAAGCGGTGACTTTATAGGTAACGGCTTGTAAATGTGCCTCCGCTAGGCGTTAAGAAAGCCATGCGGCATATTGCGGGAAACATGCGCTTCTTGTTCGGCAATCTTCGCGCTTTATTGTCGGCCGCCGCCTTGGCGGGCGCGCTGGCGCTTGCGGCTTGCCAGGGACAGGGCGGCATCGACGATTTCTTTCCGAAGGCGGAAAAGCCGCTGCCGCCCGATGTCGTCAAGACCATGAAGGCCAAGGCCATGACTTCGGCCTCTCCGATCATGGTGCGCATCTTCAAGCAGGAGAACGTTGTCGAGGTCTGGAAGGCGACCAATACCGGGCGCTACGACCTCCTCAAGGAATACGAAATCTGCAAGTGGTCAGGCAAGCTCGGGCCGAAGTTCAAGGAAGGCGACCGCCAGGCGCCGGAAGGTTTCTACACCATCAATCCGTGGCAGATGAATCCGAGGTCCGAGTACTATCTCGCCTTCAACCTCGGTTTCCCGAACAGCTTTGACCGGGCGCATGGCCGTACGGGCACGCATCTTATGGTTCATGGCGCGTGTTCTTCCGCGGGATGCTATTCGATGACCGATGAGCGCATTGCCGAAATCTTCGCGCTTGCCCGCGAAGCGTTCAAGGGCGGCCAGAAATCGTTCCAGGTCCAGGCATTTCCGTTCCGCATGACGGCACAGAACATGGCCGAGCACCAGGGCGACGAGCATTTCGATTTCTGGAAAATGCTCAAGGAAGGCTACGATCATTTCGAGATCACGCGCGTGCCGCCCAAGGTGGATGTCTGCGACAAGCGCTATGTGTTCAACCGTCTCTCCGAGGAAGAAAAAGCGTTCAAGCCTGCCGAGGCATGTCCCGCCCCGACAGTTCCTTCTTCGCTTGCGCTCGCCTATGGCAAGCTGATCACCAAGGAAGATGAGGTTTTCCAGAAAGCGCTGAAGAACAAGGCAGTCAAGGAAGCCTTCGCGGGGCGCAAGTTTGAAGCGCCGCTCAATGCTTCGCTCAAGCCCGCGGAGATGCCGGTTCCGGTCACTCCGGCGCTTCCGGTCACGACCGCCTCCGTTCCCGGCCAACCGGCTCCGGCTGCCGCGCAGGCCGTAATTGCCGCGCCGCTACTGGTTCCGGTGCCAACGCCTGCGCCCGTGCACAATGCGACCGATGCGGCAGCGCAGGACGTTGCCGCACCCCCGCAAAAACCGCTGGCTACCGCCAACGGACTTTGAATCGCAATGGGTATTGCGCCCGGCGAGCGAATGCGCATGATGCGCGCGCACTCCATCGGGCCCAAAATGATATCCTTCCTTGAACGTATCGGAATCGAGCGGTTGGATGACCTCCGCGGCGCTGACGCACGCGAAATTGCAATGCGAATCAATATCGAGCTCGGGTATCGGCACATCAATGCGCAAGGCGTGATAGCGCTCGAGAATCTCATCTCGATGGCCGATGGCGGCGCAGCAGGAAATGAGCGTGCAGTCATCTGGGACTGGTTCCGGCGCGCGCGTGTTCGCCGTGGCCGCAGCGCTGGGCGTCACACAGACGATCGGCTACGGAACACTCTACTATGCATTCGGCGTGCTCGCGCCGAAAATGGCCTCCGATACAAGCTTGAGCCTGACCGCGGTCTACGCCCTTTTCTCGATTGCATTGCTTGCCGGCGGGCTTGCTGCACCGTTTGCAGGGCGGCTTTTCGACCGCCACGAGCCTGCAAAGGTCATGGCGGCCGGTTCGTTGGTCTGTGCCGCGGCCCTCGTCCTTTGGGCGCTGACGCCAGGTAGCGCCGCATTCGCCGTGTTGCTTGTTGTTGTGGAAGTTGCGTCGGTACTGGCGCTTTACGAAGCGGCCTTTGTCGTTGCCGCGCATTTGGCGCCCTTGGGCCAGGCGCGCCGCACGATCACGGGCATTACCTTTCTGGCGGGATTTGCGTCGACCATATTCTGGCCGCTGACGCAGTACCTCGCCACGCAGATGGACTGGCGGGGCGTGTATCTGGTGTATGCCGCCTTGCATCTTTTCATCAATTTCCCCATTCACTTCTGGCTATGGCAGCAATTCAAGGCCGGGTCGAAGGGGGACGGTCGATGAATCAACACCCACAGCCATCGAGGACGGAACGCTGCCGCAGGCACTGAGGGGCCGCGTATTCATGCTGCTGCTGGCCGGTTTCGCCGCCAACGCCTTCGTCATCTCGTCGGTTCACCTCCATCTCATCGGGATACTGGGGGGATTGGGACTTGGCGCATCGGCAGCACTCATCGGCGCGATGATAGGGCCTTCGCAGGTTGCCGCCCGAATTATCGAGTTCGCCGCATCGGGACGAACGTCCATTCACGCCGCTTCCATCGCATCGGCGGTCGCGCTGCCGCTTGCCCTTGCCGTGCTGGTTGCCGGCGCGCCCATGCTAACCGCGGCGCTGATTTTCGCGGTGGTTTTCGGGGCGGGGCAGGGCTTGAGCTTCATCATCCGCGGCGTGCTGCCGCTTGAGCTTTTCGGTCGCCGCGGCTACGGCGCGCTGACCGGCAAGATCAATTCGGTGCGACTGGTGATTTCCGCGACCGGCCCGTTCATCACCGCGTTTCTTTTCGAACGCGCGGGCGCCGCCTTCGCGGTCGAGGCGATCCTTGCGGCAGCGCTTTTTTCCGCCGCAGCCTTGCTGGCAGTCACGGTCATCGCCAGGCGGGCGGGCGCGTAACGCCCGCTACCGCTTTTTTCAGACCAATGCTCCGTGGCAATGCTTGAATTTCTTGCCGGAACCGCAAGGGCAGGCTTCGTTGCGTCCGATCTTGCCCCAGGTCGCGGGGTTGTTCGGGTCGCGGTTCTCGCTCGCCACGATTTGTGAAGGTTCGCCGACCAACACCTCCGAATCGGCCATGGGTGACAGCGAGGGATGCAGTTCGTGCATTTCCAGCGGCTCGGGCTCTTCCGGGGGCTGCTGCACAAGTTCGACCCGCATCATCTGCGATGTCACCGCCTGGCGCAGATTGTTCAGCAGGCTCTGGAAAAGTTCGAAGCTCTCCGACTTGTATTCGTTGAGCGGATCGCGCTGTGCATAGCCGCGGAACCCGATCACCGAGCGCAGATGATCGAGGTTGACGAGGTGTTCGCGCCACAAATGGTCCAGCGTCTGGAGCACGACGGACTTCTCGATGTATTTGGTGATTTCCGGGCCGAAGCGCTCCGCCTTCTCGTCGGCGAGCTTGTCTGCGGCCTCCATTATGCGCTCGCGCATGCCCTCGTCGTCCATGCCTTCCTCGGCTGCCCATTCCACGACGGGCAGATCGAGGTTCAGCTGTTCGCGTACGGCCTGCTGGAGGCCCGCGACGTCCCATTGCTCGGCATAGGCGCGCTCGGGAATGTGCTTGGCAACGAGTTCCTCGACAACCTCGTGGCGCATGTCGCGCACCGTATCGGAAACATCCTCGCCCTTCATCAGATCGATTCGCTGCTCGAACACCACCTTGCGCTGGTCGTTCATCACGTCGTCGAACTTCAAGAGGTTCTTGCGGATGTCGAAGTTGCGGGCCTCGACCTTTTTCTGCGCCTTTTCAAGAGCCTTGTTGATCCAGGGGTGCGTGATAGCCTCGTCTTCCTTGAGGCCAAGGCGCTGGAGCATGGAATCCATGCGGTCAGACCCGAAGATGCGCATCAGGTCATCCTGCAGCGACAGGAAGAATTTCGAGCGTCCCGGGTCGCCCTGTCGGCCCGAGCGGCCGCGAAGCTGGTTGTCGATGCGCCGGCTTTCATGGCGCTCGGTGCCGACCACGAAGAGGCCGCCCGCTTCCAGCGCCTGCCGCTTCAATTCGCCGATCTCGGCGCGGATCTTCTGTTCGGCAGCATTGCGTTCGTCACCCGCCGGCATGTCTCCCAGTTCATGCTGGATGCGCATGTCCGGGTTGCCGCCAAGCTGGATGTCCGTGCCGCGGCCAGCCATGTTGGTGGCAATCGTCACCGCGCCGGGCACGCCGGCCTGCGCCACGATGAAGGCTTCCTGCTCATGGTAACGGGCGTTGAGAACCTTGAAGTCCTTTACGCCTTCCTGGCGCAGCCGTTCGGCCAGCAATTCCGACTTCTCGATGGACGTGGTGCCGACAAGCACGGGCTGCTTGCGTTCCTGCGCATCACGGATCAGGTGGACAATCGCCCGGTACTTCTCCTCGGTGGTGCGGTATACCTCATCATCGTCGTCGATGCGGGCGACCGGCAGGTTGGTCGGCACGTCCACGACCTCAAGGCCGTAAATGTCCTGAAATTCTTCGGCCTCCGTCATGGCCGTGCCGGTCATGCCGGCCAGCTTGTCGTAAAGGCGGAAATAGTTCTGGAAGGTCACCGAGGCGAGCGTCTGGTTTTCAGGCTGGATCGGCACGCCTTCCTTGGCTTCAAGCGCCTGGTGCTGGCCTTCGGAGTAGCGGCGGCCTGGCATCATGCGACCGGTGAACTCGTCGATGATGACGATCTCGTTGTTGCGGACAATGTAGTCCTTGTCCTTCTGGAACAGCTTGTGCGCCTTCAGCGCGTTGTTCACATGGTGCACGATCGCGACATTCTCGATGTCGTAGAGGGATTCGCTTTTCAGCAACTCCGCTTCTCGCAGCAGCCCCTCCAGCTTTTCGGTTCCCCCTTCGGTGAATGTAACCGTGCGCTGCTTCTCGTCGAGTTCGAAATCGTTGGCGTCGAGGTGCGGAATGAAACCGTTGACGGCGGTATAAAGGTCCGATTTGTCATCGAGCGGTCCAGAAATGATGAGCGGCGTGCGTGCTTCGTCGACCAGGATCGAGTCCACCTCGTCGACGATCGCATAGCGGTGGCCGCGCTGCACCATCGCGGCCAGTTCGTACTTCATGTTGTCGCGAAGGTAGTCGAAGCCGTATTCGTTGTTGGTGCCGTAGGTGATGTCGCTGGCATAGGCGGCGGCGCGCTCGCGGTCGTCAAGGCCGTGCACGATCACGCCCACGCTCATGCCGAGGAAATTGTAGATCCGCCCCATCCACTCGGCATCGCGCCGGGCCAGATAGTCGTTGACGGTGACGACGTGGACGCCCTTGCCTTCAAGCGCATTGAGGTAGACCGCGAGCGTGGCCACCAGTGTCTTGCCTTCGCCGGTCCGCATCTCGGCGATCTTGCCATCATGGAGGATCATGCCGCCGACGAGCTGCACGTCGAAATGACGCAGGCCGAGCGTGCGCCGCGACGCCTCGCGAACCGTGGCGAATGCGGGTACGAGCAGATCGTCCAGCGTGGCGCCGGCCGCCAGCTTTTCCTTGAACTCGGAGGTCCGTGCTGCCAACGCCTCGTCGCTGAGGGCCTTGAGTTCGTCTTCCAGCGCATTGATCGCCAGAACCTTTGGCTGCAGGCCGCGGACCAGCCGGTCGTTCGTGGAGCCGAAAACCCTGCGTGCAATGCTGGTGAAAATGCCCATGAGGCCTCTCTGATGTGGCGCCGCGCGCCGCCGGTCGGCTCGGCGCGGGCCCGGAAATCTGCGGTTCGAAGTGACCTTAAAGTTCCGCCTGCGGGCGCAACAGTTCTGGACGCCGGGATTGCGGACAGATAAGAGGGGGCAATTGGCTTGTCAACGCCGGGTGCGCCTCGCGCCGGGGCCATCCTGTCACGGCATCATGATCACGACCGCGCAAGTGCGCTGTCGGAAATTCCGGAGAAGGATTTGAAATGAAGACGATAATTCCGCGCGCAGGCGCGTATCGCCCCTTGCGATTGATCGCTGCCACGGCCCTGACCCTCTGCCTGGCATCCGGCATTCCTGCTTTTGCGCAGACCGAGGAAAGCGTTGTCGCGAAGATCGGCGACAAGGCCGTAACGGAGCGAGACCTCGCCATGGCAACGGCGGATCTGGCCGAACAATTCGCGCAAGTGCCTGAAGAACAGCGCAAAGCTGCAATTCTGAATGCGCTGATCGATGTCAAGCTTCTGGCCCTGAAGGGCGAGGCGGCAGGCCTGGAAAAAGACGCCAGTTTCATCGCGCGGATGAATTTCCTGCGCGAACGGGCGCTTCACAACCAGTACTTCCAGGAGAACGCCCTCAACAAGGTGACCGATGAGGAAGTCAAGGCGCGGTACGACAAGGAAATCGCGGCCATGCCCGTCGAGCAGGAGATGCGCGCCATGCACATTCTCGTGAAGACGAAGGAAGAAGCCGAAGCGGTCATCAAGGAGATCGAGGCCGGCAAGGATTTCGCTGCGCTCGCCAAGGAAAAATCGACCGATCCCTCGGCAGCCAGCAACGGCGGAGACCTCGGCTTCTTCGGCAAGGGCCAGATGGTGCCGGAATTCGAGGCTGCGGTGATGGCGTTGAAGGTGGGCGAATATACCAAGACGCCGGTTCAGACCCAGTTCGGCTTCCATGTGATCCGCAAGGAGGAAGAACGCGCCGTCCAGCCGCCGGAGTTCAAGGACGTCGAAGCCCAGGTGCGCCAGATCGTGGTGCGCGAGAAATACGCAAAGCTCGTCGAGGAAGCGCGCAAGGAAGTCACCATCGAGGTGACGGATCCGAAGTTGAAGTCGCAGATCGACGAGATGCAAAAGCCGCAGTGATCTGAAGGCTTGGCCGGGGGAAGTGCATGAGCGTCAAGGTTTCGCCGCTTGCGCCGGAAACGATTGCCGAGGTGCCGCCGATCGACGGCGTGCGCCTCGGCAGTGTCGAGGCGGGAATCAAGTACAAGAACCGCAAGGACCTGACAGCGATCGTCTTCGACCGGCCGGCTACGGTTGCCGGCGTCTTCACCCGCTCGAAATGCTCGTCGGCTCCGGTGGAGTGGTGCCGCAGGCAGCTTGAAAAGGGCAAGGCGCGCTGCGTCGTGGTCAATTCCGGCAATTCCAACGCATTCACCGGTCAGAAGGGCGTTGAAACGGTGCGTCTCACCGCGGAAGCCGCGGTCGAAGCCTTCGGCTGCAAGAAGAGCGAGGTGTTCATCGCATCGACCGGCGTGATCGGCGAACCGCTTAATGTTTCCGGCTTTGCGGCGCATCTGAAGGCGATCTCGGCCTCGGCGCGTGAAGATGGCTGGGCCGACACGGCCCGGGCCATCATGACCACGGACACCTATCCCAAGCTTGCGACGGCAAGTTTTGAGGCGGGCGGGCGCGGTTTCGTTATCAATGGCATCGCCAAGGGCGCGGGCATGATCGCTCCGGACATGGCGACAATGCTCTCTTTCGTGGTGACCGACCTTCCCGTTTCAGCGCCGCTGCTGCAGACGCTGTTGGCCAAGGCGGTCAAGCCGACCTTCAACGCCATCACGGTCGACAGCGACACCTCCACCAGTGACACGCTGATGTTGTTTTCGGCCGGTGCCGAGGGCGTCAAGCCCGTGAAGGATGCCAAGGATCCGCGCATTCCGGCCTTCCGAAAAGCCCTTGCAAAGGTTTTACACGATCTTGCCATGATGGTGGTTCGTGACGGTGAAGGGGCGACCAAACATGTCGAGGTTTCGGTGACGGGCGCGGTTTCATCCGGCTCGGCGCGGCGCATTGCGCTTTCGATCGCCAACTCCCCGCTGGTCAAGACCGCCATCGCCGGCGAGGACGCCAATTGGGGGCGCGTGGTCATGGCCGTTGGCAAGGCCGGCGAACCTGCCGACCGCGACCTTTTGTCGATTTCCTTCGGCGATGTGCGCGTGGCGCACAATGGCGCGCGCGATCCCAACTACAGCGAGGAGGCCGCGACCAACGTCATGCGCGGCCAATACGTTCCCATTCGCGTCGACCTTGGTCTGGGCAAGGGCAAGGCCCGTGTATGGACCTGCGACCTCACAAAGGAATATGTTGCCATCAATGGCGACTATCGAAGCTGAGCACCGCATGCCCCATGCCGACCTGGCGATTGTGCGCCGGATAGAGGCCGTCGGTTTCCGGTCCTTTCCGGCCACCGCAACGCATTACGACGGAACCTGGGCAATCCGGCAGACGGCAGCCCATCCCTCGAAGCGCCTCAACAGCGTGACGCCGCTCGACCCTAGCGATACGGCGGACATGGCGCGACGTCTCGAACTTGCCCGCCAGCGATTCGAGGCTTTCGGCCGTCCGCTGGTGATGCGGCTGACGCCGCTGGCGCCGCCGGCGCTTTCGGCAATGCTCGATGCCGATGGCTGGGAGCGGTTCGACGAAACGGTTGTCATGGCAGGGCCGATCGACAGGGAAATGTTTGTGGGCGCGGTCGACCAATTGCCGCTGCAAAACATCGGCCGCTGGGTAGATGCGTGGATTTCGCTTTCGGGCGCCGATCCCTCGCGCAAGGCGGGAATGGTTGAGGTCATTTCGGCGATCAAGGCGGAATCGGGCCTGTTCCTGGTGGAAGAACCTGCCGGAACGCCTGCCTCCGCCGTGCGCTGCGTGCGCGACGGGGAACTTGCCGGAATCTTCGAAATGGCAACCGGGCCGGCCAGCCGCCGCCGCGGGCACGCAGCCAATGTCCTTGGAAGCACATTGAAATGGGCGGCTTCGCGCGGAGCGGCTAACGCCTGGCTGCAGGTCGTATCGGACAATGGGTCGGCCATCGCGCTCTATGAGCGTTTCGGGTTCTTCGAGCTTTACCGGTACGAATACCGCAAGGCGCCGCAATGAAGATCGTGCTTGTCGCGGCCGTGGCGCTGGTCGATCCGGACAACCGCGTGTTGATCGCGCAGCGCCCTCTTGGCAAGGCGCTTGCCGGGCTGTGGGAGTTTCCGGGCGGCAAGGTCGAGCCGGGCGAAACTCCGGAGGACTGCCTGATCCGGGAACTCGACGAAGAACTCGGAATTACGACCTGGCGAAGCTGCCTTGCCCCGCTCAGCTTTGCTTCGCATACCTATGAGGATTTCCACCTGCTGATGCCGCTATATGTCTGCCGCAAGTGGGAAGGGGCGGTGATAAATCACGAGCATGCGGCGCTGAAATGGGTTCGGCCACTGCAGTTGCGCGACTATCCGATGCCGCCCGCGGATGAGCCCCTCATCCCCCCGTTAATCGATCTTTTATAGCTTTAGCGCATTTTTACTCGAATTCACCCGATTCACCTGTGCCTGCGCGCCGGTACGTGCAGCCTTGTCACGTTCGTGGAGTTTCAGTATGCGCAACCAGTTTTTCCTTATGTCCCGCAATCCCGGCACGGCCTCAAAGCCGCTGACGCACCGCTTCCTGCGCAATGAATGCGGCTCTGCAAGCGTGCAAGTTGCGCTGGTTTTCGGCGCCGCGGGAATTGCTCTGGCGCTTGTCGGCGCTCCGTTGATGCAGGGCGCGGGAAACCGCTTCGCTTCAGGCGCTTCCGTTGATCGCACGACCACCGGCGCGATCACGACCACAAACCGGTACACGGTTCGGCGCAGCGTACTTCACGGGGGCGAGGAAGTAGTGTGTGGCGGAACCGCCAACTGTTTGAAACAATAAGTTTCTTGATCGCATTACACGATCATTAATCCTTCCAGTTAACCTCCGTTTGTCATTTGCCGTGTACATCTCAATCAATGTATCAGGACAGTGGATCGACAATGTCTAAAATCCTATTAAAGTTCGCCAAGGATACCAACGGCGCGACCGCTATCGAGTACGGCCTCATCTGTTCGCTGATCGTGGTGGCGGTCATTGGCGGCATCACCGCTGTTGGCAACGCGTCGGTACTGACGCTAGCCAACATCGCCGACAAACTCTGACCCGTCATCGCGGTTTCAGGAAATCCGAGAGGCGCGCTGTCGCGGAACCCGGCTTGAGCGGTTTTTGCTGGCTCTCATGAGGTGTCCACGCCGTCAGGTAGATGATGTTCAAGCTTGCGGATATTTTTCCGTCAGCAGAGCCGGCCCGGGCGGAATATTCATCGAGCAATGCCTGTTTCATGCCACCTGGCAAGACAGGCGTGTTTCCCTTCAGCGCGCTGGTTGCCCCCATGGAACGAAGGTCGCGTACCAGGCCGCCAACATCCTTGTAGCGCAGCGTCAGCGATTCTGACGTCGGCGACCGGAAGCGCGAATCCTGTTCGCTGCAGCAGGGCTCCCGCCTGGCGGATTTCCACGAACGGATCCACGCGCATGGCGGCGCCGCCCGACAATCTCGTTTCCGCGGCAATCAATGCGGTCCGCAACTCGGCGAGGGTGCCTTCGCCGGGCAGGGCCGCCATGAAAAGCCCGTCCGGCTTCAAGGCCCGCCTGATCTGCAGGAGGGTTCCGGGCAAGTCGTTGCTCCAATGCAGGCCAAATGCGGAGAATGCAAGATCGAAGGATTGCGGCGCGACCGGCAAGTGGTCTCGCGAGGCATCCTCGCCGATGCTGACGATTTCGATCCCCGGCCTTGTCTGCGCAACGCCATTGGCCATTGCGGGAGACAGGCTGAAAAGGTCGAGCGCACGCGTGAAGGTCCGGTTGGTCACCGCAAGCCGCGAGCAGATCTCCGCGGCGGCATGTTCGACGAGAAAGTCCGCCCCGGGAACAGCCATCCGCTGCGAGCGGGTGCGATGTGCGCGCAGGCGGCCATAGTCAAACAACTCCTGAGGGCCGGAAGAGTCGGTCATCGATTGCCTCGCGGGTCTGAACCTTTGGGTTGCAGGAAAAAAGAAACTCGCGTCATTGCGCATTCTTCCCTATCGTGGGCGTGTCCACCTCATATGGCGGTATCATGCGTTTTGGCAATTTCAAGCTTCCCGCCCTCGCCGCGGCAATTGCCGGCGTCGTGCGCGATACCGTGGTGCCGCCGACCTGCCTTTCGTGCGAAGCGCGGGTTGTCCGCCAGGGCGGTCTTTGCCAGCGCTGCTGGCCGCAAATGCGGTTCATCGACAGGCCGTTCTGCGAAGTCATGGGCATGCCCTTCGCGCATGACATGGGCGAGGGGGCAGTGTCGGTGCAGGCGATCGCCGACCCGCCGCCATTCGACCGACTGCGCTCCTGCGTGATCTATGACGATATCGCGCGGGGGCTTGTTTCGGGACTGAAATTTGCCGACAGGGGCGATCTCGCGCCATGGATGGCGGGAATGATGGCAAGGGCTGGCCGCGAACTGTTCGCCGATTGCCGCTTGCTCGTTCCCGTTCCGCTGCATTGGCGCCGACTGCACGAGCGACGCTACAACCAGTCGGCCGAACCTGGCCGCATCATCGCGCGCAATGCCGGCCTCGATTTCGCGCCGATGGCGCTTGTCCGTCACAGGCCGACGGAACGGCAGGTTGGACTGTCGGCAAACGCGCGGGCGCGCAACGTGCAAGGGGCCTTTCGCGTACCGGCAGAGTGCCGTCCCCTTGTCGAGGGCAGGGGCGTTCTGGTCGTCGATGACGTCTACACGACCGGCGCCACGGTCAAGGCCTGTGCAAGGGCATTGAAACGCGCCGGTGCTGCCCGGGTGGACGTACTGACCTTTGCAAGCGTTCCCGGCGGCGATATATGAAGGTTTGACAACGTAGCGCATTGCTTCGAACGACACGGGAAAAATGGCAGAGGTCGTCATCTATACGCGCCAGTTCTGCGGCTATTGCTCCGCCGCCAAGCGGCTGCTTGAATTCCAAGGGCGTGCGCTATGTCGAACATGACGGGACGTTCGATCCGTCGGTGCGCGCAGAAATGGTGGAACGCTCGAATGGCGGGCGCACTTTTCCGCAGATATTCATCGACGGCAGGCATGTTGGCGGCAGCGACGACCTGCATGCGCTGGACCGCGCCGGCAAGCTCGATCCGCTTCTTGTCACAAAGGGTGGCTGAACGATGGGTGTGCCTGACAAGATTGCATGCGTGCAGATGCGTTCCGGCTTGAACGAGCGCGCGAACATTTCAACAATGCGCGATCTGGTCCGAGAAGCCGCCGGACTGGGCGCGGCCTATGTCCAGACGCCGGAAATGACCGGGTTGGTCACACGATCGCGCGACCTCTTCGGCCAGATTTCGCCGGACCGGAACAATCCGGTTTTTGCGGCTGCCGCCGAGCTGGCGCGCGATCTGTCGATATGGCTGCATGTCGGCTCCACGGCTGTTCTTGCGTCGGAAGGCCGGGCTGCCAATCGCGGTGCGATGTTTGCACCAAACGGAGAGCGTATCGCCAGCTACGACAAGATCCACATGTTCGACGTCGATCTCGACAATGGCGAAAGCTGGCGCGAATCGGCAACCTATGATGCGGGCGATACCGGCATCGTCGTGCACGGTCCGCTGCTGCCCACGGGAATGGCGATCTGTTACGATTTGCGCTTTGCCGATCTCTTCCGCAGCGAAGCGCTTGCCGGAGCCGAGATGCTGACCTGCCCCGCCTGCTTTACCCGCCAGACCGGCGAGGCGCACTGGCATGCGCTGCTGCGGGCCCGGGCTATCGAGAATGGCGCCTATGTCGCGGCCGCTGCGCAGGGCGGCACCCATGAAGACGGCCGCCAGACCTTCGGCCATTCCCTTGTCTACGATCCGTGGGGCAGGCTGGCGGCCGAACTTGCCCATGACGAACCGGGCGTGCTGGTGTGCGAGATCGATCCGGCGCTGCCGGGTACCGTGCGGGCGAAAATTCCGAACCTGTCGCATGGCCGCGATTTCTCGATCAGTGTCGAGGGCCAGAGTGCGGTGCACGAGCCGGGCAAGCGTGCGGCGGCTGCGTCGTGATCCGCTATTCGCTTCAATGCGAAAAGGAGCACGGCTTCGAGGGCTGGTTTTCTTCTTCCGCCGATCATGACCGCCAGAAGGAGGCTGGTCTCGTCGAATGCCCGGTCTGCGGTTCGCGCAAGGTCGACAAGGCGTTGATGGCGCCGTCGGTTGCGACAGCACGCAAGAAGGAAGCCCGCGCTGAAATTGCGGCCGCGCAGCAAACGGCGGTCATGAAGCCGGCAGGCGCCGATGCGCAGAAGCGGGAGATGCTTCGGCAATTGAAGGAATTGCGCGACAAGGTTCTGGCGGATGCCGAGAATGTCGGCGAAAATTTCGTCGAGGAGGCGCGCAAGATGCACTACGGCGAGGCCGACGCGCGCGGAATCTACGGCAAGGCGAGCATCGAGGACGCCGCTTCGCCTTGCCGAAGAAGGCATCGAGGTCATGCCGATCCCCGACCTTCCCGAAGACAGCAACTAGGCTCGCATTCTACATCTGCTCGCGGCGGGCAAGCAGCATGTAGTTGACGTCCATGTCGCGCGAGAGATCCCAACGATCCGCGAAGACATTGTAGAAAACGCCCGTCCGGTCGATGACGGTCAGTCCGGCATCGGCGAGCGGGCGCTCGAGCTCTTCCGGACGCACCAGTTTCTCGTAGGAATGCGTGCCCTTTGGCAGCCAGCGCAACACGTTTTCAGCCGCGACGATGGCGAGCGCCCAGGCTTTCATGGTGCGGTTGATCGTGGCGACGAACATCAGCCCGCCCGGCCGCAGCATCGCCGCGCATTCGCGGATGAACAGCGACGGGTCGGAGACATGCTCGACCACCTCCATGTTGAGGATGATGTCGAACTTCTCGCCGGCCGCGTTGAGTTCTTCTGCCGTGACGGCGCGATAATCGATGTCGAGCCCGCTCTGGGCCGCGTGGATCCTTGCGACCTCGATGTTGGTCGGCGAGGGATCGGCGCCCACGACACTGGCGCCCAGGCGCGCCATCGGCTCGGACAGCAGGCCGCCGCCGCAGCCGATATCGAGCAGGCGCAGCCCCTTGAACGGCTTGGCGCTGCGATGGTCGAGGCAAAAGGCGGAACAACAATGCCGCTTGATGTATTCCAGCCGGACCGGGTTGAACTTGTGCAGCGGCTTGAACTTGCCGGCCGGGTTCCACCATTGTGCGGCGAGCGCGGAAAAGCGCGCGACCTCGGTAGCGTCGATCGTGGTGCGTACTGCGTTTTCCACGGCTTTTCGTCCTCCCTCGGCTGCATCCTGACAGGTGGGCTTCGCACCCTTGTCGTCAAGTGCAGCCTGATCATAATCCTGAGCGCAAGTTACGGCAATTGTTTGCCCTGACGATGGCGGATATTGCGGGGCGGGCGCTTTTTGTCTATGGAGACGCCGCTCGCTCCGTGGCTTTCCCGGAGCGATTTTGTTTGGCAAGGCGCGACACAGGATATCGGCCCGATGGCTCGGCTGGTCATGAAATTCGGCGGAACTTCCGTTGCCGATATCGGCCGCATCCGCAATGTGGCGAGGCACGTCAAGCGCGAGACCGATGCCGGGCACGAGGTCGCGGTGGTCGTCTCGGCCATGGCTGGCAAGACCAACGAACTGGTTTCGTGGACGCGGGAAGCCTCGCCCATGCACGACGCGCGCGAATACGATGTTGTCGTCGCCTCGGGCGAACAGGTCACGGCGGGCCTGCTTGCGATCGCGCTGCAGAACATCGGGGTCGAGGCGCGTTCATGGATGGGCTGGCAGTTGCCGATCCTGACCAACAATGCGCATGGCGCCGCCCGCATCGAGGACATTGACGGGCGGATGCTGATCGAGCGATTCAAGATCGGCCAGGTCGCGGTGATCGCCGGCTTCCAGGGCATCGGCCCCGACAACCGGATTTCGACGCTCGGGCGCGGCGGATCGGATACCAGCGCGGTGGCGATTGCCGCCGCGATCAAGGCCGACCGCTGCGACATCTACACCGATGTCGACGGCGTCTACACCACCGATCCGCGGATCGAGCCAAAGGCGCGGCGCCTCGAGCGGGTATCGTTCGAGGAAATGCTCGAAATGGCGTCGCTTGGCGCCAAGGTATTGCAAGTGCGCTCGGTCGAGCTTGCCATGGTGCACGGCGTGAAGACGTTCGTGCGTTCCAGCTTCGACGAGCCGGACTCGATCGATTCCAGCGAGGGCGCCAATCCGCCCGGAACGCTGATCTGCAGCGAGGATGATATCGTGGAAAAGCATGTCGTCACCGGAATTGCCTATGCCCGCGACGAGGCGCAGATTTCGCTGCGCCGCGTTCCCGACAAGCCGGGCGTTTCGGCGGCCATATTCGGGCCGCTTGCTACCGGGCACATCAATGTCGACATGATCGTGCAGAACGTCTCGGAGGACGGCTCGCGCACCGACATGACCTTCACGGTGCCGGATAGCGATGTCGAAAAGGCAATCAAGATTCTTGAAGCAGAACATGAACGCATCGGTTTCGAGGTGCTGCAAAGCGACAAGGGGCTGGTCAAGGTCTCGGTGATCGGCATCGGCATGCGCAGCCATGCCGGTGTGGCCGCGACGGCATTTGCCGCGCTCGCCTCGAAGGGCATCAACATCCGGGCGATCACCACATCCGAGATAAAGTTTTCGGTGTTGATCGACGCCGACTACGCCGAACTCGCGGTCCGTACGCTTCATTCCGTTTACGGCCTGGACAAGAAATAAATTTCCTGAAAAAGCGCCGGTTTCGGTGCTATCACTCGGAAAGCGGGCCGGAATCCCCGGCGCGCGATCCATTGGATTTTCCGGCACCGCCGGAAGAAGGGCAGTATGAGAGGCGCAGCGACAGGCCCGCGCGTGCTACTCAAGCGGCTCCGCGAGGTCATGGCGGAACCGCTCGGCGCACAGGCGCGGCTCGACAAGATTGTCAGGCACATCGCCGCCAACATGGTGGCGGAGGTCTGCTCGGTCTATGTGCTGCGCGCCGACAACGTGCTGGAGCTTTTCGCTACCCAGGGCCTCAATCCAGGCGCGGTGCATGAAGCATCGCTGAAGGTCGGCCAGGGCCTTGTCGGCACGATCGCCGCAACGGCGCAGCCGCTCAACCTCGACGACGCCCAGAGCCATCCGTCCTTCGCCTACCTGCCCGAGACGGGCGAGGAAATCTTCCAGTCCTTCCTCGGCGTGCCGATCCTGCGTTCCGGGCGCGCGCTTGGCGTCCTCGTGGTGCAGAACCAGGCGAAGCGCACCTATGCCGACGACGAGGTCGAGGCGCTCGAGACGACCGCCATGGTTCTTGCCGAGCTCATTGCCGCCGGCGAACTGGAAGGCCTCAACAAGCAGGGAACCGGGCTCGACCTGTCGCGGCCGGTGCAGCTTTCGGGTTCCGCGCTCGCGGAAGGCATCGGCCTTGGCTATGTCGTGCTGCACGAGCCGCGCGTGGTCGTCACCAACCTTTTCAACGAGGATGTCGAAAGCGAGGTGCTGCGCCTGCGCGAGGCGCTCGGACGGCTGCGCATCTCCATCGACGACCTGCTCGGCCGGCGCGAGGTTGCCAGCGACGGCGAGCATCGCGAGGTGCTGGAAGCCTATCGCATGTTCGCCAATGACCGCGGCTGGGTGCGCCGCATGGAAGAGGCGATCGCCAACGGCCTTACCGCCGAGGCGGCGGTCGAGAAGGTGCAGAGCGACAACCGCGCGCGGATGATGCGCCAGCAGGACCCGTATCTGCGCGACCGACTTCACGATTTCGACGATCTTGCCTACCGGCTGCTGCGCGAACTCGTCGGCAAGCCGCACGGGCCGATCGAGGAGCGCATCACGCATGACTACGTCGTTGTCGCGCGCAACATGGGCGCGGCGGAACTGCTCGACTATTCCAAGGACAAGCTGCGCGGCCTGCTGCTTGGAGGAGGGCGCGGCGACAAGCCATGTGGTGATCATCGCCCGCGCGCTCGGAATTCCCGTCGTCGGGCAATTGCCCAACATCCTGTCGCTGGCGGAGAACGGCCATGCCGTCATCATCGACGGTGACGACGGCATCGCGCATTTGCGGCCGGCGAGCGACGTGGAAACCGCCTATGCGGAAAAGGTGAAGTTCCGCGCGCGCAGGCAGGCGGCCTATGCCGAGCTGCGCGACAAGCCGTCACGCACGCTCGATGGCGTCGATTTCGACTTGCTGATCAATGCCGGGCTGGCGATGGACCTGCCGCAATTGCAGCAGTCGGGCGCCGCCGGCATCGGTCTGTTCCGGACCGAGCTGCAATACATGGTGGCTTCGCGCTTTCCGCGGCCCAAGGAACAGGAAGAGCTCTATCGAAGCGTCATGAAAGCGGCGGGCGACAAGATCGTCACCTTCCGCACGCTCGATATCGGCGGCGACAAGGTGCTGCCCTATGGCGATGCGACGCATGAGGAGAACCCGGCGCTGGGCTGGCGCGCGATCCGGCTTTCCATCGACCGGCCGGGCCTCATCCGCATGCAGATCCGGGCGCTGCTGAAGGCATCGGGCGGCGGCAGGCTCAAGGTGATGCTGCCGATGGTCACCGAGGTGCGCGAATATCGCAAGATCAAGGCGATCGTCGAGCGCGAGATCGCGATCCTGTCCGGCTTCGGCCATCAGATGCCTGCTCAGTTCGAGCTGGGGGCGATGATCGAAGTGCCTTCGCTTTTGTGGCAGCTCGACGAGTTGATGGCCGAGGTCGACTTTGCCTCGATCGGCTCGAACGACCTGTTCCAGTTCGTCATGGCGGTGGACCGGGGCAATCCGCGCATGTCGAGCCGCTTCGACCCGCTTTCGCGGCCATTCCTGCGCGTGCTTCGACAGATCGTCGTCAAGGCGGAGCAGTATGGAAAGCCGCTGACGCTGTGCGGCGAACTTGCCGGACGGCCCCTGCCGGCGATGGCGCTGGCGGGCATCGGGCTGCGTGCGCTTTCGATGGCGCCGTCCTCCATCGGCCCGGTCAAGGCGATGCTGCGCGAACTCGATGTCGGCAAGCTCCAGCGCGTGCTCATTCCGGCACTTGAAGAGCCGATCGGCGGGCAGACGATCCGCGAACTGCTCACCGACTTTGCCGACAGCCACGGAATTCACTATTAGCGGCAGCACGAAACAGCCGCCGATCCCTGATGCGCGCCCGGCGCGCCGGAACCCAAGATGCTCAACAACGAAAAACTCGACCAGCTCGTGAAGCGGCACACCGGCATCGAACGCGAGATGTCGGCCAATCCCGATCCCGAAACCTATGTGAAGCTCGCTTCCGAATATGCGTCGCTGGGCGAGGTGGTGGCGAAGATCCGGGAACTGCGCGACCAGGAAAAGGCGCTGTCGGGACTTGAGGAACTGCTCGCCGACAAGGCGACGGATGGCGACATGCGCATGCTTGCGGAACTGGAGCTGCCCGAAACCGAGGAAAAGATCGAAGCCCTCAACCGCGAGATCCAGTTGCTGCTGCTGCCGCGCGACAGCGCCGACGACAAGAGCGCGATACTGGAATTGCGCGCCGGCACAGGCGGCTCGGAAGCGGCGCTTTTCGCCGGCGCGCTGTTTCGCATGTATGAACGCTATGCGTCCTCGAAGCGGTGGAAGGTCGAGGTGCTTTCCGAAAGCCCCGGCGAAATGGGCGGCTACAAGGAAATCATCGCCTCGATTACCGGCAAGGGCGCCTTCGCGCGGCTGAAGTTCGAATTGGGCGTCCACCGGGTGCAGCGTGTTCCCGAGACCGAGGCAAGCGGGCGCATCCACACTTCTGCCGCGACGGTGGCGGTGCTTCCGGAGGCGGAGGACATCGATATCGAGATACTCGACAAGGACATCCGCATCGACACGATGCGCTCGTCGGGCGCCGGCGGGCAGCACGTCAACACCACCGACTTCGGCAGTGCGCATCACGCATCTGCCATCGGGCATCGTCGTGACCTCGTCGGAAAAGTCGCAGCACCAGAACCGGGCAAATGCGATGAAGACGCTGCGGGCGCGGCTCTACGACATGGAACGCCAGCGCGCCGACGAGGCCCGGGCCTCCGCCCGAAACGGCCAGGTCGGGTCGGGCGACCGTTCCGAGCGCATCCGCACCTATAATTTTCCGCAGGGCCGCGTGACCGATCACCGCATCAACCTGACGCTCTACAAGCTCGACCGGATCATCGAGGGCGAGGGGCTGGACGAACTGATCGACGCGCTGACGGCCGATTACCAGGCCGGCCTGCTGGCGCAGATGGACGAGAATTGACCACGGTAGCGGACCTGCTGGCCAGGGGCGAGGCGGTACTGGCGCAGGCCGGCATCGCACAGCCACGGCTCGACGCCCGCCTGCTGCTGCAACATGCGCTGGGCGTTGACCATGCCGGTCTTATCTCAAGGCTCGACCGTGCGGCAGGCGGCACGGCCGCGGCATTTTTCGAGGCGTCGATTGCCCGGCGGTCGGGCGGCGAGCCGGTGTCGCGCATTCGCGGCGAGCGCGAGTTTTACGGATTGCCGCTCAAGATCAGCCCGGCAGTGCTGGATCCGAGGCCGGAGACCGAGCTCCTTGTCGACCGGGTTCTTGCCGACCATCCGGAGCGGAAAGCTCGATACCGGTTTGCCGATATCGGTACGGGCAGCGGGGCAATTGCGTTGGCACTGCTCGCCAACCTGCCGGCAGCGACCTGCGTAGCGCTCGACATTTCCATCGCAGGCGCTGGAAGTGGCCTTGGAAAACGCGCAGGCGCTGGGGCTTGCCAACCGGTTCGAGGCGATCCACTCGGATTATCTTGCGGGCGCCACAGGCGAATTTCACTTTATTGTCTCAAATCCGCCTTACATTCCGGCGAACGAGATAGGGGGCCTTTCCCGCGAGGTTCGAGAACATGATCCGTTTGCCGCCCTTTCCGGGGCGAGCGACGGCCTGGATGCGTATCGCGCGATCCTGACGCAGGCGGCCGAGCCGTCTGGCGGATAGCGGACGGCTGTATCTGGAGCTTGGCTCCGGGCAGTGCGGACAGGTAGCGGCACTTGCACGGGAGAACCATTGGGTGGTTTGCGGCGTTTACCAAGACCTTGCCGCGATAGAACGGGTCATGGTGCTGCAGCGCGATGTAAACCATCTCTGAATCTCGCTGTTGCAGAAAAAGCTTGGAAATGGCAGACGAAATGGCTAGTTTGTGTGAGTGCAATGGCGGCGCGAATGAGTCGCGCTCATTGCCGGGAACGTTCCCTGCCATTTCAAAGATTGTGTGAAAACTGGCCGGTTTGCGGGGGCACTCAGGAACGTTCCGGTCAGGCCAATCTGTTTGTCAGGATTTGTCCTTGAGAAAGGCGGTTCCGCAGGACTGTGCACGCGCGCGTGCCTTTGCTTGCGAAGACCAGAGACCGAAAGCTGGTTATGGCCGGCCGCCAAGGCCGGAAGCCAATCCCTTTGGACATGTAGAACCGCGAAACAATCGAAGACTGGACAGAACGAGAAGCTCATGAGGCAGCAACAACAACAGAAGAATCGCATGCGGGGCCGCGGGCGCAAGCAGCCCAACCCGATGAGCCGGAGCTTCGAAAGCAATGGCCCGGACGTGAAGATCCGCGGCAACCCCAGCCACATTGCCGAAAAATACACGCAGTTGGCTCGCGACGCGCTTTCAGCCGGCGATACGGTCATGGCTGAGAACTATCTCCAGCACGCCGAGCATTACAACCGCATCATCGCGGCAGCCAATGCGGTGCGCGAATTGGAGCAGGGACAGCAACGCTCCCAGCCCGAGTTTGCCGGCAGCTATGACGACGAAGATGACGAGGACGGCGACGATCTTCGCGGCGCAGGCGAGCGCCGGCCTTCCGATCTTCGCACGATGCAGCAAGACGACCGCCAGCGAGATGATGGTCGCCGCGATGACGGGCGCCGAGACGACAATCGTCGTGACGAGGGGCGTAGCCGCAATTTTGACGGCAACCGCAATGATGGCCGCCGCAATGACGGCAATCGCAATGACGGTAGTCGTAACGATTTCCGCGATCGCAACGACCGCAATGACGGGCGTGATCGAAACGACAATCGCGACAGGCCGGAACGGCAGGACAATCGCGACCGCCTGGAGGCGCGCGACCGTCAGGATGGCCCGCGTCCGGAAAACCGTGATCGTGACCGGCAGGATTTCCGGCCGGAACGCACTGATCGCCAGGATCGCCCTGAACGTCAGGATCGCCCTGAACGGCAGGAACGTGCGGAACGGGCTCCCCGAGTCGAGAGCGTCGCGAACCGCGCCCGGTGCCGCAGGAAGCGCGCGAAACCCAGGAAAACGCCGCGGTTGTCGAGCGTCCGCGCCGCGAGCCGCGGACCCGCCGCCCTCGCGTCACCGAGGAAGCCAATGGCCACGCGGCCAAGGCGGCGGCAGGTGCGCCTGCATTGCCGGGCATTTCCAGCGATGCGGCCAAGTTGCCCGGCAGCCTGTTCGGCGTTGGTCCCGAGACCGTGCCGGTACCAGGCGAAGACTGAGGTGCATATCAGCGATCCGAGAAAAACCCGGCAGAGATGCCGGGTTTTTTGTTGCCCTCTTTTCGTTGCGCCCGGCAATTCCCATATCAGGGCAGACAACGGGCTCGCCTTCGCGGGGGCCTATCCACAACCGTTTCAACCATGCCGCAATGCGGGTGGACGAAGCAGAGGGAGCAAGGCATATGAACATCGAAAAATATTCCGACCGGGTGAAGGGCTTCATTCAGTCGGCACAGACGCAGGCGCTTTCCGCCGGTCACCAGCAGTTTTCACCCGAACACATCCTCAAGGTGCTGCTCGACGATCCCGAGGGGATGGCGAGCAATCTGATCGAGCGCGCCGGAGGGCGTCCGCGGGACGCCAGGCTCGCGCTTGACGCCGCGCTGCAGGCAATGCCTGCCGTTTCGCGGCGGCAATGGCCAGCTTTACATGTCGCAGCCACTGGCGCGTGTCTTCGACACCGCGGAGAAGGCGGCGACCAAGGCCGGCGACAGCTTCGTGACCGTTGAGCGGTTGCTGCTGGCGCTTGCCATCGAAAAATCCGCCAAGACGTCCGAAATTCTCGCCAAGGCCGGCCTCACCGCCAATGGCCTCAACACTGCCATCAACGAATTGCGGCAGGGCCGGGCGGCCGACAGCGCCAATGCGGAAGCATCGTACGAGGCGCTGAAGAAATATTCGCGCGACCTCACCAAGGATGCGCGTGACGGCAAGCTCGATCCGGTCATCGGCCGCGACGAGGAAATCCGCCGTGCAATCCAGGTGCTGTCGCGCCGCACCAAGAACAATCCGGTGCTGATCGGCGAGCCGGGCGTCGGCAAGACCGCCATCGCGGAAGGGCTGGCGCTGCGCATCGTCAATGGCGATGTGCCCGAATCGCTCAAGAACAAGCGCCTGCTTGCGCTCGACATGGGCTCGTTGATCGCGGGCGCGAAGTATCGAGGCGAGTTCGAGGAGCGGCTGAAGGCCGTGCTCAACGAGGTCACGTCGGCTGCCGGCGAGATCATCCTGTTCATCGACGAGATGCACACGCTGGTCGGCGCGGGCAAGGCCGAGGGCGCGATGGATGCCTCGAACCTGTTGAAGCCTGCGCTGGCGCGCGGCGAACTGCACTGCGTTGGCGCGACCACGCTGGACGAATACCGCAAGCATGTCGAAAAGGACGCGGCGCTCGCGCGCCGTTTCCAGCCGGTATTCGTCTCCGAGCCGACCGTCGAGGACACCGTCTCGATCCTTCGCGGCATCAAGGAGAAATACGAGTTGCATCACGGCGTGCGGATCACCGATTCCTCGCTGGTTGCCGCGGCCAACCTTTCGAACCGCTACATCACCGACCGCTTCCTGCCCGACAAGGCGATCGACCTCATGGACGAGGCCGCATCGCGCTTGCGCATGCAGGTCGACAGCAAGCCGGAGGAACTGGACGAGCTCGACCGGCGCATCATCCAGCTCAAGATCGAGCGCGAAGCGCTGAAGAAGGAAAATGACAAGGGAAGCCAGGCGCGGCTTGAAGCGCTGGAAGCCGACCTATCCGAATCTGCAGGAAAAGGCCGATGCCCTGACCGTGCGCTGGGAGAACGAGAAGCAGAAGCTTTCCGGCGCGCGCGACATCAAGGAGAAGCTGGAAGAAGCCCGCATCGAACTCGAGCAGGCGCGCCGCAAGGGCGACCTGGCGCGGGCGGGCGAGCTGGCCTATGGCGTGATCCCGCAACTCGAGCAGAAACTGGCCGAGGCCGAGAACGATGACGGCGCGCGACACCATGGTGGAGGAAGCCGTGACGCCCGAGCACATCGCCCAGGTCGTTTCGCGCTGGACCGGCATTCCGGTCGACAAGATGCTGGAGGGCGAGAAGGACAAGCTGCTTCGCATGGAAGACGCGCTTGCCAAGCGCGTCGTCGGGCAGGGCGAGGCCGTGCAGGCCGTTTCCCGCGCCGTGCGGCGTGCGCGCGCAGGCCTCAATGATCCGAGCCGTCCGCTTGGCTCGTTCATCTTCCTCGGCCCGACAGGCGTCGGCAAGACCGAGCTTACCAAGGCGCTGGCCGGCTTCCTGTTCGACGACGACACCGCGCTCGTGCGGCTCGACATGTCGGAATACATGGAGAAGCACTCGGTATCGCGGTTGATCGGCGCGCCTCCGGGCTATGTCGGCTATGACGAGGGCGGCGCGTTGACCGAGGCGGTGCGGCGCAGGCCTTACCAGGTCGTGCTTTTCGACGAGATCGAAAAGGCGCATCCCGACGTCTTCAACGTGCTGCTGCAGGTGCTCGACGACGGCCGCCTGACAGACGGGCAGGGCCGCACGGTCGACTTCCGCAACACGCTGGTCATCATGACCTCAAACCTCGGTTCCGAATACCTGGTGAACCTCAAGGAAGACCAGGAAGCCGTCAGCCGCCCGCGAGGAAGTTATGGCGGTTGTGCGCGCCTCGTTCCGTCCGGAGTTCCTCAACCGCGTGGACGAGATCATCCTCTTTCACCGGTTGAAGCGGGCCGACATGGCGGGCATCGTCGCGATCCAGCTCAAGCGGCTGGAAGCCTTGCTTGCCGACCGGCGCATCGAGCTCGAACTGGGCGAGGACGCCGTGAAATGGCTCGCCGAAAAAGGATATGATCCGGCTTATGGCGCGCGGCCATTGAAGCGCGTGATCCAGCAGGCGCTGCAGGACCCGCTGGCGGAAAAGATCCTTTCCGGTGAGATCCATGACGGCATGATGGTACGCATCCATGCGGGCTCCGACAGGCTGGTCTTCGAGCCGGTGGAACTGTCGCGGACAGCCAAGGCAGCCAAGGCGGCGTAACCAGCTGGAAAGCGTTGGCGGGCAGCAATGCCCGCCATTTCAGTTGTCACTGCGCTGCACTAATGTGGCGCGCATGAACAACGCGCCTCCGGTACCGATCCGTCCCTCCAGCCAGACATTTTGTCCGCCGCATCTGCGGGTGCATGTACTCGTGGCGGCAATCCTTGCTTCCAGCCTCGGGTTCATCGACAGTTCAGTGGTTCCGATCGCCATTCCGGCAATACGCGCCGATATCGGCGCCTCGCTGCCACAGGTGCAGTGGATATCCAGTGCCTATCTTCTCATGGTCTCGGCGCTGGTGATGGCGGGCGGGGCGCTCGGCGACCGCTACGGCCTGCGCAACGTATTCGGCGGGGGAATCGTGTTCTTCCTGATCGCTTCGCTGCTTTGCGCGGCAGCGCCGGATGCGCCCTTCCTCATAGCAGTCCGGGCCCTGCAGGGGCTGGGCGCGGCGATCATGATTCCCGGCAGCCTCGCCATCATCGCAAAGGCCTATCCACCGAAGGACCGGGGCAGGGCGATCGGCATATGGGCGGCGGCCTCGGCCGCGACCTCGGGACTTGGGCCGGTGGGCGGGGGGTTGATCATCGGGGCGACCGGCGATTGGGGCTGGCGGTTGATTTTCGCCATCAACCTGCCGCTCGGGCTTGCCGCGCTCATATTGCTGTTCAAGGTTCCCGCAGACCGGCCGGAGGGCGGGCGACGGCTCGATCCGGCGGGCGTTGTGCTCGCCACGCTGGCGCTCGGCACCATGGCCCTTGGCCTTTCCGGCGGGCGGGCGGCGTTTTCCAGCAGTGTTCCGGGCGCGCCGGCGCCGGACTGGCCGATGATCGCGGCAGGGTTCGTCATCATCACCGCCTTCCTTTGGTGGGAAAAGCGGGCGCGCCAGCCGATGATGCCGCTGTCCCTTTTTGCGGACCACGCCTTTGCTGGCGCCAACATCGCCACGTTTCTCATCTACTTCGCGCTGTCTGCGGTGCTGTTTTTCCTTCCGATGACATTGATCACGGCCTGGGAGACCAACGAGGCGCAGGCGGCGCTGACCTTCGTGCCGATAACGCTGTTGGTTGGGCTGATGTCGGGCCCCATGGGCACGGCCTCGGCAAGGCTTGGACCACGAATCTTCATGGCGACGGGCAGCCTGATCTGCGCGCTGGCCTATGCGTGGGTGGCACTGACCATGGACCAGAAGCAGTTCTGGGGTGCGCTGATGCCGGCGATGACCCTGATGGGTTTCGGCATGGGCGTACTTGTCTCGCCGCTCTCTGCGGCCGTGATGACCGCCGTACCCGACAGCCAGACCGGCATGGCGTCGGCCATCAACAACACGGTGGCGCGGCTTTCGGGCCTTTTCGCCGTTGCCTCGCTGGGCGGTGTGATTTCAGCGGTGTCCCTTGCCTTTCCCGGAGCCGATCCTTTGCCCGCCTTCGGCCAGACGCCGCCCGCCGGCGCGACTGCGGAGGCTGTTGCGGCGTGGCGCAGCGCCAGCAATGCGGCATTCTCCGTCCTTGCATTCATTGCCGCAGCCATGTGCGCAGTCGCCGCCGTGGTCTCATGGGTATCCCTCGACAACAGGCCAGCCAGCGCGGAGGCCTAGCCTTCCTTGGCGCCTGCGGATTTCTCCGGCGCTAGGTCAACATCCATGTCCTCCTTGCGCGGCCTTTCCGGCTTGGGGTGCAGTTCGACCAGCCTCAACGCCAGCGCCAGGAGAAGGCCGCTGAGCGGAAGCAGGGCCAGCGACGCAAGCGTCAACCAGTCGCCTGCAAACCGTGGATGCGAAAAGGTCTCCAGTACCGCGCGCAGGAACAGCACGAAGATGATCACCAAAATGAGTTCGGCAACCACCTGCTTGAGTTGGCCGATCTCTCGAACGCGCAGCCAATCGGGAATGGCAATTCGTTCCTTCGGCTCGCCGGGGTGGATGAAAAGCGAATAGACGCCATAGGCGAAGTAGAGCAGGACCATGCCGATCAGGAAACGGTCGAGCGCCTCGATTACGTTGATAACCGCGCCGATGCTGAAATCGCGCGGTTCAACGCCATTCTGCAACGCGCCGGGCTGGTAGGCATGGTAGATGCTGACAAGTCCGAGCACGAACATCAGCAGCGAACCGGCAAGCGCGCCTATCGCCGCAAGGACGGTGAAGAAGCGCGATGCCACGATGATGTTTCGTTCTATCTGCCTGAAGTTCACCCGGTCTCTCCCGCACGGACGCTACGAACGGTCCTAGCGTCAACGCAGCGGGAGGCGGCACGTTCCGAAGTATCAGGCGTGATGTATTGACGCTAGAACTGGGCGAGCTGCGGGGCTTCGCTGTCCTCGCCCTCGTTCAGCAGCTCCTCGAGCCGCTCGCGTTCGGCATTGAAGGCGGCCAGTTCCTTGCCCTTCAACTCTTGTCCCTTTGGCAGGCGGATGCGCATTGGATCGACCTTCGAGCCGTTTACCGACACCTCGTAGTGAAGGTGCGGACCGGTCGAAAGTCCGGTCGATCCGACCAGTCCGATCACCTGGCCCTGACGGACCCGGACTCCCTTCTTGACGAAATCGGCGATCTTGCTCTGGTGGGAATAGGAAGTGACATAGCCGTTGGCATGCCGGATCACGGTCTGCTTGCCGTAGCCCGATTCCCAACCGGCCGATTGCACGACGCCGTTTCCGGCGGCGATGATCGGCGTGCCGCGCGGGGCTGCCCAGTCGACGCCCCAATGCATCTTGCGATACCGAAGAATGGGATGCGTACGCATGCCATAGGGCGAACGGAACTTTCCGTTGGGAACCGGCTGGCGCAACAGGAACTTCTTCGCACTCTTGCCCGTCTCGTCGTAATAGTCGACCTGCCCCGTCTCGGGATCGCGGAACCGGTAGTATTTACGCTCGAGCGAACCGGTCTTGATCGAAGCGAACAGCACTTCCGATTTTTCCGTCGGCTTGTCCTTGCCCTCTTCAAGCGACATGAAGAACGACAGTTCGTCATTGGGCGTGATCGTCGAATTATAGTCGACATCAAATGCGAATATCCGGATCAGGCGGCTGGCCATCTCGACATCAAGGCCCTCCGAAAGCGCTGCCCGGTAGATTGCGTCGTAGACGGTCGGCAGCCTTGCGGAAGGCGCCAATGTCACCGGCGCGCTCGAAGCGGTGTTTTGCGGCAGCAATACCGGCTCGGAACAATAGACATATCGCTCGTCCTCGGTGCGGGCGATCGATACGAGGTGCTGGCTGCCGCGGTAGACGCTTACCCGTCCGGGCCGGGTGATCGCTCCCTCCGCCTCTCCGGGCAGCACTTCATGCGCCACGCGAAGGCGGTCTTCCGGCAACAGCTTGGTTGAGCCCATGTCCGACGAAAGCACTTTCTCAAAAGTGGCGGCCATTTCCTTTGACATGCCTTCGGCTTCCAGGATCACCGAAATCGCCGCTTCGCTGCGTACGCGGATGACGCGTTCCTCGTGGCGGCGCCAGTTTCGGTCCTCGACCGGCTTCTTGACGGCCAGCGAGACGTTTTCCTCCGTGATCGTCACGCCTGGAGAGGTCAGGAAGCCCGCATCTTGCAGGGAGAATCGCGAAGGATCGAAATATGCGAGCGATGCAACCGTCGTTGCGCCGGTGTCGAGACCGGGCGCGGCGCGGCGCACTATTTCCTCGATGTCGCTCTCGCGTTGTGCCGGGCCCTTTGCAATGCCCGGACTGGCCGGATCGAAGTCAACCACCGTTATCGTGACTTCCAACTCTACCTGCGCACCGTAGATCTGGTTGCTTGCATCGGCCTCAAGCTGCGCCGGCTCAGACTTTCCCGAATCAGAGAAAACAGCAAGCGCATCGAAACCTGGATAGCTGGCGTCCTGCTTCGGCGGCACGGCGAGGGGCGTCGATACTTTCAGGAATGGCCGGACCTTGACGACTTCGCGCTCGCCATCGCGCGTGATTGTTGAAACCATCATGACGCGCGAGGTGGATGTGTCCGCGGCAACCGTTACACCGGGGCGGTCGCCCTTGATCGCAACGACATCCGTGTCCCCGTTATTCCTACCGGAGCTGACCTGGCCTTGCACGGCAAGGATATCGCGGCCATCGAGCGCTGCAACAAGCGCGCCGCCCATCAGGACAACGGATACCAGACCGGCAAGCACGGCGCCCGAAAGCCAGCGAAAGCTGACCCGCCTTTTGTCGGGCTGGCGCCTGCTATTCTGCTTCAGGGGTGGGTGGTCGCCCAGGAACAGGGTTTCCACATGGTTTTCGCTTCTCGACATCAACTTCCCGGTTGCATGTAGAAGAGTCCTTTAACCGCGGGCCGGTGACGGTGTCCAGTCCGCGGGCCTTGCCTTGCATGCCGGGCGCCCGATCCTTGATCGGGAACCGCCGGCTACCCATATCATCGTTTCTCCAGGATCGATGCCGGCAACTGTAGTTCATGCCGCATGTTTGCGATGAATCAATTCCGGACATAAAATGCAGTTGTCGATGTGGCCGGAAAT
>CAVOVL010000012.1:52500-126286 GCA_963699855.1 uncultured Alphaproteobacteria bacterium
GACATCGTAAAGAGAAGATTTGTCCGGGTAGCGGTAACAACCGCTACGCGGTCGCGGGGCGCCACCCTGCGGCCATATGTTTGTGTTGCCTGATCGCACACAACCGGGCAGATCTCGTGAAACTGGTCTTTCCCGGTTCCCAGGCTTGCCAAGTTGCCTGGGACCGGAATAACGCCGGTGGCTGTCTGCAAGGATGGCCATTGGCAATGAGAACGATCAAGTGTCGTAAGGGCATTTGGTGGATGCCTTGGCATGCACAGGCGATGAAGGACGTGATACGCTGCGATAAGCTTCGGGGAGCTGCGAATAAGCTTTGATCCGGAGATTTCCGAATGGGGAAACCCACCCTTGACCACTGTAATTTCGATGCCGGAAGCAATTCCGGCATGGGAATTGCAGTGGTCGTCATAAGGGTATCTTGTCTTCGAATAAAATAGGGACAAGAGGCGAACGAGGGGAACTGAAACATCTAAGTACCCTCAGGAAAGGATATCAAACGATACTCCCCTAGTAGTGGCGAGCGAACGCGGACCAGGCCAGTGGCATTGGTAAGAGAAGTGGAACCGTCTGGAAAGTCGGGCCTTAGCGGGTGACAGCCCCGTACACGTAATGCGAACCAATGTCCTAGAGTAGGGCGGGACACGTGAAATCCTGTCTGAACGTGGGGGGACCACCCTCCAAGCCTAAGTACTCGTGCATGACCGATAGCGAACCAGTACCGTGAGGGAAAGGTGAAAAGCACCCCGACAAGGGGAGTGAAATAGAACCTGAAACCGGATGCCTACAAACAGTCGGAGCCCGCAAGGGTGACGGCGTACCTTTTGTATAATGGGTCAGCGACTTAGTTTGACGAGCAAGCTTAAACCGATAGGTGTAGGCGCAGCGAAAGCGAGTCTGAACAGGGCGTTCAGTTCGTCGAATTAGACCCGAAACCGAGTGATCTAGCCATGAGCAGGTTGAAGGTAGGGTAACACCTACTGGAGGACCGAACCCACGTCTGTTGCAATAGACGGGGATGACTTGTGGCTAGGGGTGAAAGGCCAATCAAACTCGGAAATAGCTGGTTCTCCGCGAAATCTATTTAGGTAGAGCGTCGGACGAATACTCCAGGGGGTAGAGCACTGGATGGGCTAGGGGGACTCACCGTCTTACCAAACCTAACCAAACTCCGAATACCTGGAAGTACTATCCGGCAGACACACGGCGGGTGCTAACGTCCGTCGTGGAGAGGGAAACAACCCTGACCACCAGTTAAGGTCCCCAAGTTATGGCTAAGTGGGAAAGGAAGTGAAGATCCCAAAACAACCAGGATGTTGGCTTAGAAGCAGCCATCATTTAAAGAAAGCGTAACAGCTCACTGGTCTAAATAAGGGTCTTTGCGCCGAAAATGTAACGGGGCTAAAGCCATACACCGAAGCTGTGGGCTCGAAAGAGCGGTAGCGGAGCGTTCCCTAAGCTGATGAAGCGAGACCCGCGAGGGCTCGTGGAGGTATGGGAAGTGCGAATGCTGACATGAGTAACGACAAAGGGAGTGAGAGACTCCCTCGCCGAAAGTCCAAGGGTTCCTGCTTAAAGTTAATCTGAGCAGGGTTAGCCGGCCCCTAAGTCGAGGCAGAAATGCGTAGACGATGGGAACCACGTTAATATTCGTGGGCCTGGAGGAAGTGACGAATACCGTAAGTTGTCTGTCCTTATTGGATTGGATGGGCTGCGAAGGTGTTCCAGGAAATAGCTCCTCCGTATAGACCGTACCCTAAACCGACACTGGTGGACTGGTAGAGTATACCAAGGCGCTTGAGAGAACTATGCTGAAGGAACTCGGCAAATTACACGCGTAACTTCGGGATAAGCGTGACCACGCAGAGGGCAACCTTTGCGGGGTGGCACAGACCAGGGGGTGGCGACTGTTTATCAAAAACACAGGGCTCTGCGAAGCCGCAAGGCGACGTATAGGGTCTGACGCCTGCCCGGTGCCGGAAGGTTAAGAGGAGAGGTGCAAGCTTTGAATTGAAGCCCCGGTAAACGGCGGCCGTAACTATAACGGTCCTAAGGTAGCGAAATTCCTTGTCGGGTAAGTTCCGACCTGCACGAATGGCGTAACGACTTCCCCGCTGTCTCCAGCATAAACTCAGTGAAATTGAATTCCCCGTGAAGATGCGGGGTTCCTGCGGTCAGACGGAAAGACCCCGTGCACCTTTACTACAGCTTCACACTGGTATTCGTATTGGCATGTGTAGGATAGGTGGTAGACTTTGAAGCGTGGGCGCCAGCTCGCGTGGAGTCATCCTTGAAATACCACCCTTATCAATATGGATATCTAACCGCGGTCCGTTATCCGGATCCGGGACATTGTGTGGCGGGTAGTTTGACTGGGGCGGTCGCCTCCCAAAGAGTAACGGAGGCGCGCAATGGTTGGCTCAGAGCGGTCGGAAATCGCTCGTTGAGTGCAATGGCATAAGCCAGCCTGACTGCGAGACTGACAAGTCGAGCAGAGTCGAAAGACGGTCATAGTGATCCGGTGGTCCCGCGTGGAAGGGCCATCGCTCAACGGATAAAAGGTACGCCGGGGATAACAGGCTGATGACCCCCAAGAGTCCATATCGACGGGGTTGTTTGGCACCTCGATGTCGACTCATCGCATCCTGGGGCTGGAGCAGGTCCCAAGGGTATGGCTGTTCGCCATTTAAAGCGGTACGTGAGTTGGGTTCAGAACGTCGTGAGACAGTTCGGTCCCTATCTGCCGTGGGTGTAGGAATATTGACAGGATCTGTCCCTAGTACGAGAGGACCGGGATGGACGTACCACTGGTGGATCTGTTGTCGCGCCAGCGGCATAGCAGAGTAGCTACGTACGGACGGGATAACCGCTGAAGGCATCTAAGCGGGAAACCCACCTGAAAACTAGTATTCCCTGAGAGTCGTGGAAGACTACCACGTTGATAGGCCGGGTGTGGAAGCGCAGCAATGCGTGAAGCTTACCGGTACTAATAGCTCGATTGGCTTGATCGTTCTCATTGGCTATGGCCATCGCCTGACAAGGCGGCGGCCGGTGCTTATACAAAGACCAGTTTCACCATGCATTTCGCCGACCTGGTGGTTCTAGCGAGGTGGCTGCACCCGATCCCATACCGAACTCGGAAGTGAAACGCCTCAGCGCCAATGGTACTTTGTCTTAAGGCACGGGAGAGTAGGTCGCTGCCAGGTCTGCCAAATGCATGGTTTTACGAGACTTCTCTTTTCGATGTACATTTCAGGGCCGTCAGCCAGCGATGGCCGGCGGCCTTGGTCGTTCCGCCAGACGGAACTTCTAGCAAGACCGGACATTTTGGATAACGCGGGGTGGAGCAGCCCGGTAGCTCGTCAGGCTCATAACCTGAAGGCCGCAGGTTCAAATCCTGCCCCCGCAACCAGACAGAAAACCGCCCTTTGGGCGGTTTTTTTGTGTTTGCTCTATGCGGATTTGAACCTCCTCAGGGGCCCGCCAGCATGGTTCTCCACGGGCAGCGGGACGGGAACCAATTTCACAGAAAAACTGGACCCAGTTCTTTAGCATCCATCAATTCTGACCCGAATCTTGTACAATTGCGCCGTTACGGGTTCGCCGTTCGCGCCGTGCAGGGCAGCAGCAACAGGGGTAGCCAGCCTTTGGACAAAAAATTTCATTATTGGCGACAATCGGTCTTCTACAGGCCGTTGACCGATACCGCGAAGACGTATGTTACTGGTCTTTGGCTGGTGGATGGTAATGTAAAGCGATCCAGAGAAGAATACCTGGCGTTGTTGCCAAGGACCTTGAGGTTTCTTCAAGACCAGAATGTGGTTATTTACTACGACGACGATGAAGTGTTGCGGATCGTAAAGAAATTTCATTTCAATAATATCAAAACTGTAAGGCGAGCGCTCCTGGAATTGCCAAAATATGAACAGGCTTGGAAAGTGGCCTGCAATACCGCCGAATTCGACTACGCGGGATTTTCATTTCGCTCGAGAGAAAAGGGATTGGCGCACTACGCTCGAGAATACATGTTCGGCGGGCCGGATGTATATGCCAACATGCTTGCAGTCTGGCTTTCAAAAATCGATCTGGTTTGCGAGCAGGTTGCGGCAGGTGCGGGTCACTACAGCTGGATTGATGCGTCGGTGGCCCGCTTTTGCCCAACAAGGTCGATGAAAGGAATGATAGATCTCGCGAAATCCGATGTTTTGCGAATGTACCCATCGTCTATGGCCTATCTGGGAGAGCAGATAAAATTCAATGCCTCATACATGATGGGCCCGTCTGCGAAATGGCCTGTTCTCCAGTCAAATTTCGATCGGCAGCTCGAGCACATGCTGCATGAGAAATACCCGATTGATGAGGAGGTCGTGTTGCACTGCATCAATTCAAATGGACTGATCCAGGTGATATGAAAACCGTTGGATGATTTCTGGCGCGACCTTGCTCACGACAACCGACTTGTCAAAAGCTACGAAATCAGGAGACTTGTTATCCGACAAGGATTTGCCGAGTTCGGTTCGCCTCTCATCCGATGAAGGAAGCACCGGCATTTCCGGAAGGAGGATGCTACGATTTGCCATCCGGGTTTCCGGAACCAGCCGCGCGAATATGCCCGGCTCCTGTTTCAGTTGGTCAATGTTTACAAACTGGACGTTCAACTCGGATTCAAGCGATAGCCAAGTAAGGTAGAAGTTGTTGTAGTATTCAAAAATATTCCGATAGACATAGCGTGGCGATGCCATGTTTCCTCTAGACGAATCAAATATGACTGCTTTTAAATCAATGAAATCAGAGTAAAGCAGCGAGGCTGGATAAAGCTCGCTGCGTTTTTGCAGAAAGAAATTGTAGATCGAATTCGACCACGAAACCGGGTTTCGTATAGCAATGAAAAACCGGGCTTGCGCCAGCGCTTCGCGCGTTGCAGCGGTGTATGGCGGTGGAAGATGTTTCCACCAATACTTGTTGAAGCGCACAGTCAGGTCCGAATTCTCCTGGAACAGGTGCTTCAACAGATTGGTGCCAGACCTGAAGACGCCATTGACGATGATTTCTTCCCTGCCGCTTTCGTCAATTGGCATAGAGCATTCCCGCAAATGATTCCGCATACTGACATCAAACTTTAGCTGCCGGTCGCACCGCGTCAACAGGACGCCCTGCCAGGCTTCAATGCCCGGAAATCCAGTGCACCAGTCCCTCGGCCAGCACATCGAAAGCGGCGCGCACAGGTGGCAGGTTTTTCTGGTCCTCATGCATTGCGAGCCAACATTCAAGGTCGATCTTTACCGCGTCGGCCAACACGGGAACGAGGTCCGCGTTGCGCCGGGCCATGGCAGCTTGCATCATGCCGATACCGAGGCCGGCGCGAATCGCTTCGACCTGCGCCACGTCGCTATCGACCCGGAAGGCGAAGATGTCGCGGTTGATCGGCAGTTTGGAACCGGCGACCGCGCGCGCCGAGTGGTCATCGCGATCGAAACCAATGACATGGTAGCGGCCCAGTTCACCTATTGTAGCGGGGAGGCCAAAGCGTTCCACGTATTTACGGTGGGCGAAGAGGCGTAGCGGGACCTGCCCGATCCGCCGTGCGGCAAGGCCTTGCTGTGCCGGGCGCACCATTCGCACCGCGATGTCGGCCTCGCGCCGCAAAAGGTCGTCCGTCTGGTTGTTGAGCGACAGCTCCTGTACAATTTCCGGATGGCGTTGGCGAAGCTCCGCCATGATCGGCGGCAGCACGAAAGTCCCCATGATTTCGCTGGCGGTTATGCGAACGGTGCCGCGCGGGTCACTGCTGTCGCCGCCCGCCTTTGCCATGCGCGTCAGCGAGGCAAACGCCGACTCCATCGCTTGCGCATGCGGCACGAGTTGCAAAGCCGCCTCGGTCGGTGCGAGCCCGCCAGGCGAACGGGTAAACAATGCGACTCCGAGCCCCTTCTCCAGTTCACCAATATGCCGGCCGAGTGTCGGCTGCGTCATGTTCAGCGATCGCGCCGCAGCTGACAGGCTGCCGCGCCGCACAGCTGCCAGGAAGGAACGAAGCAAGGTCCAGTCCGTAAATTCAGTCATACAAAAATGTATAGCGATCCAACGGAGTTCATCAATTCACGTTTTTCCATCTTCGCTTTATATTTGGTGCAGTTAAGGGAGGCATTGATGAACGGCACAGGCAAGGTCGGTACCGCGCTCGTCCTGGGAATAACCGGGGGCATTGGCGGGGCCGTTGCGAAGGCGCTGGCGGGCAGGGGCTGGACAATACGCGCGCTCACCCGCCGCAAGCCGGAAGCGCGGCCAGCCATGGCTTTCCCGGTGGACTGGCGCGAAGGCGACTCGCTCGACCGCGACGCCGTCGTCGCGGCCGCCGATGGCGTCTCGATCATCGTCCACGCCGTCAATCCGCCGGGCTATGCCAGATGGCGCGAGGACGGCTTGCCGATGCTGCAAAACACCATCGAGGCGGCTCGCCAGTGCGGCGCGACGATCGTTTTCCCGGCGAATGTGTATGTGTTTTCATCGCAGTCGCCAGAGATGGTAGACCAGAGGACGCCGAAATCGCCGCAGACCCGCAAGGGGCAAGTGCGCCTCGAGATGGAACAGATGCTGGAGGCGGCAAGCCGCGAGGACGTGCGAACGATTGCCGTGCGGGCCGGCGACTTCTTCGGCCCCGGCGCCCAAAGTTCGTGGTTCACGCAAGCGCTCGCCAAGGGTGGGAAAGAAGCCAAGGTCCTGCGCTCGCTCACCTCCGTTGGCCACGCATGGGCCTTTGTGCCTGACGTCGCCGAGACTTTCGTCCGCCTTGTGGCGCGGCGCGACACGCTGGCGCCATTCGAACTCGTGCACTTTGCCGGGCACTACGACGCCACGGGCCGCGAACTCGCCGAAGCCGTTCGCCGTGCGGCCGGGCGGCCTGACCTGCCGATCAAGCCCTTTCGGTGGATTCAGGTCTGGCTTGGCGCGCCCTTCATGCCGTTCCTGCGCGAGACGCTGGAAATGCTCTGGCTGTGGAAACATCCGCTGCGGCTCGACAATAGCAAGCTTGTCGCCCTGCTTGGCGCGGAACCGCATACCCCGCTCGACGAGGCCGTTGGCGTGGCGATCAACGCCAAAGACTGACTTTAGAACCTGAAACGAGGAGCCTGAACATGACATCCGCAAAGCTTGCGGCGCCGCTGTCGCGCGCCGAAAATCTTGTCCTCATCTCGCTCGTGATGGCGCAACTCCTGATCTTCCTCATCCCGCTGATCGTGCTCGGCAACGCGATCGGCTGGCCCGCCAGCCTGCGCCTGCCCGCTGCCGAGGCGCTGCCGCTCATTGCCCGCGAAGCGCTTGCGGTGCAGGTCGGCTATTGGGGATACCTCGTCACTTCCATTGCCCTGGTACCGCTGGCGCTGGCGATGCGCCAATTCGCGATGCGCTCCGGCATGAGCGGCCTGCTGGTCGACAGCACTGCCGCCATCGGGATTGCCTCCGGTGTGCTCAAGACACTCGGTATCGTGCGCTGGCTCATTGCCATGCCCTCGCTCGCCAGCCTTTACGAATCGAGCACCGATCCGGTCGTGCGCACCGCAGTCGAGGTCAGTTACCGTGCGCTCAACGGCTATGCCGGCAGCGTCGGCGAGTTGCTCGGCGTGCAACTCTTCTCCGGCATGTGGCTGCTGCTCACCGGCATCGTGCTGTTCCGCCTTGGCTTTCGGGTGACAGGCCCCTATGCGGCAGTAATCGGTGCGCTCTTCATGCTGGCCGCGCTGCGCACGATCTTCCCGGCGCTGGATATACTGCAGGCCGTGCTCCCGCCGCTCGCCCTGCTCTGGTTCCCCGCCTTCGCCGTGGCCCTGTGGCGGAGGGGGTGACCTACCCCGCCTCCCGCGCGACCAGTTCCTTGTAGAGCTGGCGGATGCGGATCGTCATGGGGCCGGGGGCTGCGAACTTTCGGCCGTCGATATCGTTAACCGGCGTCTGCGCGCCAAAGGTGCCGGTAATGAAGGCCTCGTCCGCGCCGTAGGTTTCGACCAGCGAATAGTTCTTCTCGAAAACCGGAATCCCGTTATCGCGGCAGATGCGGATGACATTGGCCCGGGTGATGCCCGGCATGCAGTAGTCGCCGGTCGAGGTCCAGACCTCGCCGCGCCGCACGATGAAGAAGTTGCAGGAATTGGTGGTGTTGACGAAGCCGTGCGGGTCCAGCATCAGCCCCTCGTCGGCGCCGGCCTTTTGCGCGGCGACGGCGGCGAGCACGCAATTGAGCTTGGAATGCGAGTTGAGCTTGGGGTCCTGCGTCAGCGGCAATCCGCGATGGATCGGCACGGTGGCAAGCCGCACGCCGCGATCGAAGCTTTCCTGCGACGGCCGCGAATGCTCCATGATGATGACGATGGTGGGGCCCTCACGCGACAGGCGCGGATCCTGGAAGGGCTTGGCCTTGACGCCGCGCGTCACCATCAGCCGGGCATGGACGTTCTCGCGCATGCCGTTGGCGGCGGCGGTGTCGTCCAGCGCCTGCTTCAGGCCGGCCCGGTCCATGCCGATGTCAAGGTCAACAGCCCTTGCGGCCTCGAACAACCGGTCGAGATGGGCGTCAAGAAAGGCCCATTTGCCGTCGTAAAGGCGGATGCCTTCCCATACGCCATCGCCAAGCAGGAAGCCTGAATCATAGACGGAGACCACCGCCTCGGCGCGCGGCACGATCCTGCCGTTGACATAGATGCTGATGTGCTTGTTGCGCTCGTCCGGATCCGCGTCATGGGTCGAGACCTTGCCCTGTTCGCTCATGTGCCTGTCCTGCCTGCTTTTTTCCCGCACGAGATTGGCCATAGCTGCCTGTTAGCCGCAAGTCCTGGAGGCGGGAAGATTACAACCCTGTAATAAAACTTTGCCGCCACCCTTGTCAGATGGCGCCCGGCTTCCCAAATCAACGCAGTTCCGGGCCCCTCTGGCAGGTCCAAACCCTGTGATGTCGGAACGACTCCCGTTTTTGTACGAAGAGAAGAGGATCCCGGCATGGATTTCCTGGTCGCCTCGATGTCCATTGAATGGATGTCGAAACCCGTATGGATGTGGCTCGCATTCATCGGCATCGTCATTGCGCTTCTGGTATTCGACCTTGGCGTTCTCCACAAGAATTCGAAGGAAATCGAGGTCAAGGAAAGTCTCTTGCTTTCTGCCGGCTATATCGGCCTCGCCATGATTTTCGGCATTTGGGTGTGGTGGTATCTCGGCGCCACGGCCGGCATGAACTATTTCACCGGTTTCGCGGTCGAAAAATCGCTGGCGATGGACAATGTCTTCGTCATCGCGATGATTTTCGGCTACTTCGCCATTCCGCGCGCCTACCAGTACCGGGTGCTGTTCTGGGGCATTCTGGGCGTCATCGTCCTGCGCGCGATCATGATCGGCGTCGGCGCGGCGATCGTTACGCAATTCAGCTGGGTGCTTTACCTCTTCGCGGCCTTCCTGATCTTCACCGGCATCAAGATGATCCTGTTTGCCGACAAGGAATATGATGTCGCAAACAACCCGGTGCTGCGTTTCATGCGCAAGCATTTCAACGTTGCCGACAAGCTGCATGGCGACAAGTTCTTCGTCAAGCAGCCCGATCCGAAGACCGGCAAGATCGTCACGTTCATGACGCCGCTTTTCGTGGCGCTGGTGATGATCGAGATCGCAGACGTGATCTTCGCGGTGGATTCGGTGCCGGCGATCTTCGCGATCACGACGGATCCGTTCATCGTCTACACGTCGAACATCTTCGCGATCCTTGGCCTGCGCGCCCTGTATTTCGCGCTGGCAGCGATGGTGAACCGCTTCCACTATCTCAAGTTCGCGCTGGCGGCAGTGCTGATCTTCATCGGCGGCAAGATCTTTGCGGCCGACCTTGTCGGTATCGACAAGATCCCGCCGGTCGTATCGCTGGTGATCACTTTCGGGCTGCTGGCAGGCCGGCGTGTTCTACTCGCTGTGGAAGACCCGCAACGAGCCTTTGGTAAAACCGGCGGAATGAAGGAACGGTCAGTTGAAGGCGGCGGAAAGGATTTGCTCGACCGCCGCCTTGTCGGCCTCGTCGAAGGCGTCGGCGTAGTTGGAATCCAGGTCCAGCACGGCGATCAGCTGCCCGTTGCGCAAGACCGGTGCGACGAGTTCGGACCGGGTCGTCGACGAGCAGGCGATGTGGTCCGCGAATGCATCGACATCGGGCACGATGATCGTTTCGCGCGCCCTTGCGCAGGCGCCGCAAACGCCGCGCGCAAACGGGATGACTAGACAGCCATGCCCGCCTTGGTAGGGGCCGATCTTCAAAAGTTCCGGTGCGACGACGCGGTAGAAGCCGACCCAGTGAAAGCGCTCGAAACCGTGGAACAGTTCGCAGGCGATGGTCGCCATCTTGGCAATGTCATCGTCTTCGCCCTCGATCAGGGCGGCAATGCGGGCGGAAACCTCCGGCCAGTTTTCCGGCGCGTCCGTGCTTTCCATCATCCGGGGTCCGCAACGGCGTCAAGCGCTGCGAAATAGCCGCGGAAGCCGAGGCCGACGATCACGCCGCGCGCGATGCCCGAGATGAAGGAGTGGTGGCGGAATTCGTCGCGCGCATGGACGTTGGAAAGATGCACCTCGTAGACCGGCAGTTCCGCGCCCGAAAGGGCGTCGCGGATCGCCACGGAGGTGTGGGTGTAGCCGCCGGCATTGATGATGATCGCGGCACAACGGCCGCGTGCGCCGTGGATGGCGTCGATCATCGCGCCTTCATGGTTGCTCTGGAAGCACTCGACATCGAGGCCGAGCGACTGTGCCGTGCGCGGTGCAGGCCGCCTCAAGGTCGGCGAGCGTCTTGCTGCCATAGATGTGCGGCTCGCGCAGCCCCAGAAGGTTGAGGTTCGGACCGTTGATGATGAGCACTTTGGCGGCCAAGGCTGTTTCTCCCTGAATGTCGTTCCATGCGGTAGCAGGATTGCGGCCCGGAAAAAAGTCCGCCTGCCATGCTTGTGCAACAACTTGTCCCCGCCCGCCAAAGCTTCGGCATGATCGCGTCAACGCAAAACAGTGCAGGAGCAGGCAATGGCGCAGCAGGCGCAAGAGCAATTGCAGGACGCCGTCGCCAGGGTGGCGGCGGATCTGGGCGTGGAGGCCGCGGCGTTGCTGGCGGTGGTCGAAGTTGAAAGCGGCGGCAGGCTCCATGCGCGGATCGACGGGCGCGACGAGCCGCTGATCCGCTTCGAGGGGCATTATTTTCACCGCCTGCTGCCGGCGGCAAGGCGCAACCTTGCAATCGTCGCCGGCCTTGCCAATCCGGTTGCCGGCAAGGTGCGCAACGCGATGACGCAGGCGGGACGGTGGAAGATGCTTGCCCGCGCATGCGCGATCGATCGCGAGGCCGCGCTGTGCTCGGTCTCCTGGGGTGTCGGCCAGGTCATGGGCGCGCATTGGCGATGGCTCGACTATCGCGATGTCGAGGCGCTCGCCGACGAGGCGCGGTCGGGCGTGGAAGGGCAAGTGAGGCTGTTCGCCCGCTTCATCGGCGCCGCGAAATTGAAGGACAGGCTCAACGCCCATGACTGGGCCGGTTTTGCCCGCGCCTATAATGGTCCGGCCTTCGCGCGGCATGGCTATCACACCAAAATGGCGGCGGCGCATGCGCGCATCACGGGCGCGCAAGCCGCCCGGCCAAGGCATGCGCTGGCAGTGCTGCGGCTCGGCTCGCGCGGCGCGCCGGTCGAAGCGTTGCAGCGCGACCTGCGCCGGCTCGGTCATCCGCTGATTGCCGACGGGGATTTCGGACCGGCGACAGAGCGGGCGCTGAAAGCCTTCCAGCGGTCGGCAGGACTTGCCGCTGATGGCGTCTTCGGCGCGCGCTCCCTCGAGGCCGTGGCGAGGGCGCTGCCGCCGGCGCGGCGTTGCGTGACAGGCGCGCTCCGGCTTTTCACGCAAGGCATGCGTGGTGTAAGCGAAACGCATGAGCAGCAGCCAGAACGACAAGCAGAAAATCCTCGAAGCCATGATGAAGGCCGCGCCGGTCATTCCGGTGGTCATCATCGACGATCCGCGCAAGGCCGTGATCATGGCGCGCGCGCTGGTCGCGGGCGGCCTTCCGGCAATCGAAGTCACGCTTCGCACGTCGCGCGCGCTGGAATGCCTGGCGGCAATCGCGGCGGAGGTCGAAGGCGCGATACCGGGCGCAGGCACGGTGCTGGAACCGGCGCAGATACAGGCAGTCGCCGCGGCGGGCGCGCAGTTCATGGTCAGCCCCGGGACATCACCGCAAGCTGCTTGATGCTGCCGACGACAGTTCCGTGCCGCTGCTTCCCGGCACCGCGACTGCCAGCGAGATCATGGCGCTGGGCGAGCGCGGCTACCGGCATCTAAAGTTTTTCCCGGCATCGGTCGCGGGCGGCGCGCCTTATCTCAAGGCATTGTCGTCGCCCCTGCCGCAATTCCGCTTCTGCCCGACCGGCGGGATCTCGCTTGGCAATGCGCGCGAATATCTTGCCTTGCCCAATGTGCTTTGCGTCGGGGGGTCATGGGTGGCGCCGGCCGAAGCGGTGGAAAAGGGCGACAGCGCCGCCATCGAGGAACTGGCCCGGCAGGCAGTTTCGTTGCGCGCGGGCTGAGGCAGAACAGCCGACCTGCCTTGAAATGCCGTGGTCATGTTCCCATGCTATCGGCTGCAAAAGTTTTCGCCTTGGAAGGGACACCGCGATGTTTGATGCAAAGAAGCTGCTCGACCAGTTCATGGGCGCTGCCGAAACCTATGCCGGCAAGGAAAATGTCGACAAGGTGAAGGCGGCGATCGCGGCCAATCCGGGCATGGCCAAGGCCGCTGGCGTTGGCCTCGCCGCTGTTTTGATGGGTACGAAGTCCGGGCGCAAGCTTGGCGGCAGCGCGGTGAAGCTTGGTGGCCTTGCCGTTGTAGGCGGGCTTGCCTACCAAGCATACCAGAACTGGCAGCGCAAGCAGGGCATCGACGCCGGCACGCAGCCCTCTGAACTTTCGCCGCCCCCGTCAGACTCGGTATTTTCGACCGCCGGCGGAACGGAGCAGGATCGCGCCAAGGCATTCCTCGTCGCCATGATCGCGGCTGCCAAGGCCGACGGGCATATCGACATGGAAGAGCAGAAGCGCATTCACGGCCGCATGGACGGTCTTGTCGATGCCGAAGCCAAGGCGTTCCTCATGGACGAAATGATGGCGCCAAGCGATCTCGATCGGGTTGCCTCCATGGCGAACTCGCCTGAAATGGCAATGGAAATCTACGCCGCCTCGTGTCTGGCGATCGATCTGGACCATGCCGAGGAGCGCGCCTGGCTCGACAATCTCGCGGGGCGGCTTGGCCTCGATCCGGCGCTGACGGAGGAAATCGAGCAGTCGGTCACGCGCGATCGCGCCACCGCCTGATGCGTCAGAGCGCGCGGCCTATGATCCGGAGGATCTGGGCCTCGCGTTCCGCAACGGGCAGCGCGGACAGGGTCTTGAGCCGGCCCGCGGCAAGCAGGTCCGCAAGGCCGTGCGCGATGGCCCATGTGCCCTGCAAATCAATCAAGGCTTCGGGATCGGTGGCCGGATCGCGGCCGGTGACTTCCATCACCTGCCGCCGCAACATTTCATAGCTGTCGCTCGATGCGACTGAAAGTTCGGGATTGTCGAAGTCGGGCCTGTCGGACGAGAAGATCAGCCGGAACAATGCCGGCGACGCGCTGGCGAACCGCACATAGCCCAGCCCCGCCGCTTGCAACTGCGCCCGCGGATCGGCATCCGCTTCGGTCATTGCCGCCTTCTGGGTGGCAAGGAAGCGCCGGAATCCTTCCGCCGCCAGGGCAGTCAGCAATCCTTTGACATCGCCGAAATGATGCGCCGGCGCGGCGTGGCTGACGCCGGCGCGCTTGGCCACTGCCCTCAGTGAAAAGCCCTCAATGCCGGTGCGGGCGAGTTCTGCCTCCGCGGCTGCGAGAAGGGCCGCCCTCAGGTCGCCGTGGTGATAGTGCGCGCGGGGCTCGGCTGCAGTTTGTCCGGAACTATCCATGCTTCATCCATAAATCTTCGAGCCGGTCTTGACAATGTCAACATCCGACGGGCAATTATCTTGACAGTGTAAACATGAAAGGCCGCAGATGAATCCGGACAGCCTTTTCCAGATTGCCAACACGATGGTGCTGCCTGGATGGCTGGCGTTGCTGGCCAGCCCATTGCATCGGCAAATGGGCCGATCGCATCGCGGGCATGGCGATACCCTTGCTGCTTTCGATAGCCTATACCGGCCTTGTCCTGGCCTTCTGGTCAGGCGCGCAAGGCGGCTTCGACAGCCTCGTCAATGTCGAGAAGCTGTTCCAAACACGCGAGATCGTGTTGGCCGGCTGGATACATTTTCTTGCCTTCGACCTTTTCGTCGGCGCGTGGGTGGTGCGGACCGCAAGGGCGGAGAAAATCCCGTTCCTGGCCGTCGTCCCCTGCCTGCCGCTCACTTTCCTCTTCGGTCCGGCCGGCTTCCTTGCATTCCAGGCGGTGCGGTTCATTCGCGCCAACATGCCCGCGACGGCTCATCAAGGAGACGCAGCATGAACAGCATCGCCATCAACCGGTCGCGCGCGCATTCGCGTACGGCCCGGCTTCGGCCTTGCCGAGCTGTTCCGCCGCGAGCCGTTCTTTGCGGCGGTCGCGAGCCTGATGGTGATCGCGATGGCGCCGACGCTGTTTGCCATGGCGGTGGATCCGCGCCAGTTCCAGGGCATCGACATCTGGGAGAAGCCACTGAAGTTCCAGGTGGCGCTTGGCGGTCTATCTTGGCACGCTGGCGCTGTTCGCGGGCTGGCTGCCGAAGGGAATGACCGGTCGGCTAACCTACCGCATCTTTTCAGGCGTCGTTTGTGCTGCGGTCATCGCCGAAATGGTGTGGATCGGCGGCGCCGCCGCCAACGGCATCGCATCGCATTTCAACAACACCAGCCCGTTGATGAGCGCGCTCTATCCGGTCATGGGCATCATCGCCATCACGCTGACATCGGCGAGCCTTGTCTACGGCATCGCGTTCCTGCGCGATCGCGACAGCGCGCTCGACCCGGCGTTCCGCCTGTCGCTGGGCCTGGGGCTGGTGCTCACATTCGTCATGACCCTCGTCACGACCGGCTACATGGTCTCGGGTACAGGCCACTGGGTTGGCGGAAATGCATCCGACGCCGAGGCACTAGCCTTCATGGGTTGGGCGCGCGATGGCGGCGATTTGCGCGTGGCGCACTTCTTCGCGACCCATGCGCTGCATTTCATTCCGGCGGTAGGGTTCGTCGCGGCGTCCACGCTCAGGCCGGATGCCGCCAGAGCCGCCGTTTGGATTGCAAGTATCGCCTATATGGTCTTCATCGCATTCACTCTTTTCCAGGCAGTCGCGGGCAGGCCATTTCTTTCTTTCCTCTAAACGCATCGTTAACGATCCGTTAGGAAATTGAGCGCAAATTTACGAAATCCCGCAGCCTCGAAGTCCTCCCCGGGGCGCGGTCTTGAGAGGATCGCTTCTCTCCCGTGCGATCCGGTCTAAAGGCGGCGTGTCGGTTCAGCGCCGCCTTTGGCTTGAATCCCCGCGATTTTTCCTTGATGAGTTCATCGCTGAAACGGGAGGAACTTTCATGGCGCAGACCGCAATCATCACCGGGGCCGGAACCGGCATAGGCAAGGCTTGCGCATTGGCACTTGCCCAGGCTGGATGGAACGTCGTCCTGACCGGCCGGAGGCAGGACCTTCTTGAAACGGCCGCTGCACAAGCGTCCGGCGGCAAGGCGCTCGCGATTGCCTGCGACATCACCAGGGCCGCGGATGTGGACGCCTTGTTTGCGCGCACCGTGGAAGCCTTCGGGCGCGTCGATCTCCTGTTCAACAATGCTGGGGCGTCTTTGCCGGGCAAGTCCATCGACGAGATCGACCCGGCCGACTGGGAACGGATCGTCGCGGTCAATCTCACCGGTTCGTTCCTGTGCGCGCGGGCGGCCTTCGCGCAGATGCGCAAGCAGAAGCCGCAAGGCGGGCGCATCATCAACAACGGCTCGGTGTCAGCTTACGCGCCGCGGCCCGGCTCCGCGCCGTACACCGCAACGAAGCACGCGATCACCGGCCTGACCAAGACGCTGGCGCTCGACGGGCGACCCTTCGACATCGCCTGCGGCCAATTGGATATCGGCAATGCGCTGACCGAGATGGCCATGCCGATGACCAAGGGCGTGCGCCAGGCCAATGGCGAGATCGCGGTTGAAGCGACCATGGACGTTCGCCACGTCGCCAACGCGCTGCTGCACATGGCTGGCCTGCCGCTGGACGCCAATGTGCTGTTCATGACCGTGATGGCGACGAAGATGCCGTTCGTTGGCAGGGGCTAAAAAACAAAAGGCCGGATGGTTTCCCATCCGGCCTTTTGATTTTCAGAAAAAGAGGTCGGTCAGCTCGAGCAGGTACCGTCCTTGACCTTCGACGTGCCTGCCTTCTTGCGGAAGCAGTCATTGGGATAGGTGAAGCCGTTGCAGCCGCAGACGGGCACATATTCCTCAGTGCACACTTCCGGCATCGGCTCGCAGGTGCCAGCTTCGTTTGCCGCGCCGCAGGATCCGCCGGCGATCTCGCAGAAGTTTCCTTCGCCGCAAGCGGTCAGGTTCTGGCCGCTGCAGGCCGGCGCCGCCGGCGTTGCAGCCGGTTCAGTCGCGGTCGTTTGCGCCGGAGCGGCCTCGGTCGCGGGTTGTTCCGCCGCCGTGGCAGGCTGTTCGGCGGGCTGCGCCGGTTCAGTTACCGCAGCTGCGGGCGGCTCGCCCGATCCCGGCTCGTCGGCAAGCGCGGGCAAGGCAAACACGGACAAGGCGATGGCCGCAATGGCTGCTATGAATTGGTTCTTCATGTCGGGAACTCCCCTTGGGTTGCCCTTTCTTGAAGGAAATGTGCCAATTCTTGCAATCGCGCGTTCGATGTTTTCATCGGAATTCGCATAGGAGAGGCGCAAATACCCTTCACCCAGGATACCGAAGTCCGGCCCGCCTATGGTCGCAACTCCGGTTTCCTCCAGCAGCGCGGATGCGAGCTTCTTGGCCTTCCAGCCGGTCTTCGCCACGTTGGGGAAGGCATAGAACGCCCCCTTGGGGGTGATGCAGGAAACGCCAGGCAGCGCATTGACCTTTTCAACGACCATTTTGCGGCGCCGGTCAAAGGCCGTCATCATATCCGTGACCGCGTCCTGCGGGCCGTCGATCGCCGCGATTCCCGCGAACTGTGCCGGTGCGTTGACACAGGACCAGCAATTGACCGCGAGCTTGCGCACATTGTCGTAAAGCGGTGCGGGCCAGATCGACCAGCCCATGCGCCAGCCGGTCATCGCCCAGGTCTTCGACCAGCCATTGAGCACGATCAGCCGGTCGTGAAGCTGCGGGTAATTCAACAGCGAGACATGCTCCTCGCCGTCATAGGTCATGGCGTCGTAGATCTCGTCCGACATGATCGCGACGTCCGGATGCTTCTCGAGGCCGGCGACGAGCGCTTCGATCTCGGCGCGCGGCGTCACGCCGCCGGTCGGGTTTGCAGGCGAATTGAGGATCAGCAATCGCGTGCGCGGGGTGATCAGCGACAGTGTTTCTTCAGCCGAAAAGGCGAAGCCGTTCGCCTCGCGGACCGGCACCGGCACCGGCGTCGCGCCCGGTGAATTCGATCATCGAGCGGTAGATCGGGAAACCGGGATCCGGGTAGAGGATTTCCGCACCCGGTTCGCCGAACATCAAAATTGCGGCGAACATCGTGACCTTGCCGCCCGGCACGATGATGATGCGCTCCGGCGAAACCTCGACGCCGGTCGTCGCCAGCGTGCGGCGCGCCACGGCCTCGCGGGCCGCAAGGATGCCATTGGCGGGCGTGTAGCCGTGATGGCCGTCGCGCAGCGCCTTTATGGCTGCTTCCACGATGTGCGGCGGCGTCTTGAAGTCCGGTTGGCCGATGCCGAGGTTGATGATGTCGCGCCCCTGACTGGCAAGGGCGGTCGCCCGCGCCAGAACCGCGAAGGCGTTTTCCTCGCCAATACGACTGAATCCTTCGATCGTGCGCAACATTGCCCTGCCTTCCGGTTGTTCGACATGCAAATCTCTGGCAAGCCCCAACGGTTTTGGCAATGCCGCGAGGGTTGGGCGATGGATCTGAAGAATTGGAAAGGTTGTCCGCGCCCGCAGCGGACGGTGCTGGAAGGCCGGTATGTGCGGCTCGAACCGCTCGATCCGGCCCGCCACGGCGACGATCTCTTTCTTGCCGCGACCGAGGGCGATGCGCAGGCGCGATTCCGTTACCTGTTCGAGACGGTGCCGGAATCGCGCGAAGAATTCCAGGCATGGCTGGAGAAAGCGGCCGCCAGCGAGGATCCGCTGTTCTTCGTGGTCATCGACAAGGCGACCGGAATGGCTGTCGGCCGCCAGACGTTGATGCGTATCGATCCGGTTCACGGCGTCATCGAGACTGGCAACATTCATTGGGGACCGCGCATGCAGCAGAGCCCCAGATCGACCGAGGCGCTGTTCCTGCATGCCCGCCACGTTTTCGACGATCTGGGCTACCGGCGGTTCGAGTGGAAGTGCCACAATGAAAACGAGCCTTCCAAGCTGGCGGCGGCGCGATTCGGTTTCACTTACGAGGGCCTGTTCCGCCAGCACATGGTGACGAAGGGCAGCAACCGCGACACGGCGTGGTTCTCGATCATCGACAAGGAATGGCCGCACCTGCGCGCAGCCTACGAGGCCTGGCTCGACCCGTCGAACTTCGATACGAGCGGCGTGCAGAAGCGAAAACTTGCCGAGTTGACCGCGCGCGAAGGCTAGCGCGCCGGCGTCAGCGTCAGGATGGCATGGTTCGGCCAGACCGAGACGAGGCCCTCGGATTCGTCGGTTGCGAATTCGGCGACGCGCTCGCCGGATTCGGAGGCGAGAACGATGTTGCCGTACCCGTCTTCCCACCAGCGCTCCGCTTGCGAGAACAAGGCGCCTTCGCAGCCCGGTGTTTTCGCCAATGGCCCGGCGCCGTCGCTTTGCGCGATGGTCAGATAGCAGCCCGTTATTTCGATGCCAGTGCCCGCGGCGCGCCAGCGTGTTGCCGGCGCTTCGCGGTGTGATTGAGATTGCAGTTCCGTGGCTGCTTCGCGCTCTTGCGGACCGGTGTACCAGATTGCGCCCGTTACGGCAGTCAATAGGATGATGCTTCGCATGGACGTTTGCCCCTTGTCCCCGGCGGCGTTGATTGCCGCTAGGTCAAGTCTGTGCCTGGCATGGTTAATGGATGGTTACTCGTGCGGCGGCGGACAGGTCGAATCGCGAACGCGCAGTTGCGGGGCGATCAGCACCTTGTCGCGCGGGGCCTCCTCGCCCGAGATCGTGGCGATCATGGCGCGCGCGGCAAGCCGGCCGACTTCCTGCTGGCCGTTCCAGACGGTGGTCAGTGCCGGGGCTGCGATTTCTGCTTCCGATATGTCGTCATAGCCGGTGACGGCGATGTCACGCCCGGGTTCAAGGCCGATCGAGCGCAGCCCGCTCATGACGCCAATCGCCACAAGATCGTTGAAGCAGACGATGCCGGTTGGCCGCGCGCCCGTGCGAACAGCGCCCGCACGCTGTCATATCCGGCCTTGCGCGTTGCTGAGGAACCCACCTGCCAGGCAAGGTCCGGTTCGATCCCGGCCTCGCGCATGGCCGCGAGATAGCCTTCGCGCCGGTCTCGTCCGGTCGAGGTCTCGCGCTTGCCGCCGATGAAAGCGATTTTCCGGTGGCCGAGTTCGACCAGATATTTCGTTGCCATGTAGATGCCCTGGCGGTCGTCGCCGCGAAAGACAGGGGCGTGGCTGCCTTCGACCCAGCGGGCGATCATCACGACGGGCAGGCCGTTCTTCTCGATGCTCTCGATGTTGGCGGCGGTCGTGCCGATGGCCGGCGACAGGATCACCCCGTCCGCGCCGAACTGCAACAGCGTGTCGATGAAGTCGGTCTGGATCGCGATGTCGTCATGGTGGTTGCACAGCAGGAAGGTGCGCCGCGAATTGCCCAGCTCCTCTTCGATCGCCTTCAGGATCTCGGCGAAGAAGGGGTTCATGATGTCGTGGACGACGACGCCGATAATGCCCGAACGCGACGTACGCAGGCTGGCTGCACGGCGGTTGTAGATGTAGCCGAGCTCGATGGCCGTCTTCTTGATCTTCTCGCGCGTCAAACCGGCCACGAGCGGGCTGTCGCGCAGCGCCAGCGAGACGGTCGCGGTCGATACGCCGAGATGGTCGGCGATGGTGGAAAGGGTTGTCTTGGCCAGCTTGCCGGTCTCGCGCATTGTCACCGGGCCCTGTCGATTGGTTTCATGTATCCCCGGTCGCGCATGTCGATGTCCGGCCCTTCCGTCGAGGCTGGCGAGGATTCGGTCAAGTATCTTGTGCAGGCGCTTGGCGTCTTTTTCGCGCAAGCGGTCGAACGCGGCAGTCTCCGCGTGGCGCCAGGCCGTATCGATCTGCGCCAGCAATGCAGAGCCTGCCGGCGTCAGGTGGACCAGATTGAGCCGGCTATCGTTCTGCGATGCCTGGCGCTGCACAAGGCCCTGGCTTTCCATCCGCGTCACCATCTTGGTGACGGTTGGCGGACGCACATCCAGGTCGGCTGCCAGCGAGCCCATGGTCTGACCGTTCTTGCGCGCCAGCGATTTCAACAATGCATCCTGCCCGGCGTAGACGCCGAGATCGAGCAGCAGGCTGGCGCGCAGCGAGCGGCATAGCCGCGCCGCATAGATCAGCTTGCCTGCAAGATCGTGCTCCGGTGCCATGCAGTGCTCCTCCCTGCGACCGCCGCCTGCGGGAATAACTATTGTTGTTTGCCGGCAAATGTCAAAGCGGTGTAGACAGCGGGCGATCAAACCGGCTGCACACCGAGGACGGGAAGATGGACGGCAGGAGAATCTGGCTCAGGCAGCCGCTGGCAATCATGGCGGAAGGTGCTGGCGGCGGCGTCGTCACCGACGGCTCGCGGATAGCCGAACTGGTGCCAGCCGGGGGCAAGCCTTCGGCGCCGGTGGACGAAGTCTTCGACAGCTCGCGGCACGTTGTCATTCCCGGCCTTGTCAACACGCACCATCATTTCTACCAGACGCTGACGCGCGCCCATCCCGCCGCAATCAACAAGGAACTGTTCGACTGGCTGATCGCGCTCTATCCGGTCTGGGCAAAGACCGTCAACCGCGACTCGTTCCGGCTGGCGACGCGGCTCGCGCTGACAGAACTCCTCATGAACGGCTGCACCACGGCGAGCGACCATCATTACCTCTATCCTGCTGGAATCGACGACGCGATGGACATCCAGGCGCAGGAGGCTGAGGCGCTCGGCATGCGCATCACGCTGACGCGCGGCTCCATGGACCTGTCGCAAAAGGATGGCGGCCTGCCGCCGGACAGCGTTGTGCAGGATATCGATGTCATCCTTGCCGACAGCGAACGGGTGATCTCGCGCTATCATGACGCCACGCACGGCTCGATGCGGCAGGTGGCGCTGGCGCCCTGTTCGCCTTTTTCGGTCTCGACGCGGTTGATGAAGGAAAGCGCCGCGCTTGCCGCGCGCTGCAATTGCCGGCTTCATACGCATCTTGGCGAGACGATCGATGAAGAGAATTATTGCATCGAGCGCTTCGGCTGCCGGCCTGTCGACTATCTGGAGGAATGCGGCTGGCTTGACGAGCAGACCTGGCTCGCGCACGGCATTCATTTCGACGATGGCGAGGTGGCGAGACTCGGCCGGCACGGAGTTGGCGTGTGCCATTGCCCGACTTCGAACATGGTGCTTGCCTCGGGTCGCTGCCGCACGGTGGAACTGGAAAAGGCCGGTGCGCCCGTAGGGTTAGGCGTCGACGGATCGGCGTCCAACGACAGCTCCAATTTGATGGAGGGCGTGCGCCATGCCCTGATGATCGGGCGCCTTTCCTACGGCGCGGCGGGCGTAACCCATCTCGACGCGCTGCGCTGGGCGACGCAAGGCTCGGCGCGGCTGCTCGGCCGCAACGACATAGGCGTGATCGCGCCCGGCATGGAGGCCGACCTGGCGCTCTACACGCTGAACGAGTTGCGCTTTTCGGGCGCGGGCGATCCGTTGGCGGCGCTGGTCCTGTGCGGGGCGCACCGGGCCGATCGTGTCATGATCGCCGGCAAATGGAGGATCATCGACGGTGTGCCGCCGGGCGTCGATCTGGCAAAGTTGCGCGAGGCTCATGGCATGGCCGCGCGCGCCGCGCTGGACGAATGACCATTTTGACTGGCAATGCGCGCAGCCAGGGTTTATTTATCGGCAAGAACCGATGAAGTGGCGCTTTGCCGCCTGAAGGAATGGAAAACAAGATGAGCGAACAGACCACTGCCGCGGCCGGCGAACGTGTGCCGGTTACGGTGCTGACCGGCTATCTGGGCGCAGGCAAGACAACGCTGCTCAACCGCATCCTGACCGGCAATCACGGAAAGCGCTATGCCGTGATCGTCAACGAATTCGGCGAAGTCGGCATCGACAACGACCTCATCGTCGAATCCGACGAGGAAATCTATGAAATGAACAATGGCTGCGTCTGCTGCACCGTGCGCGGCGACCTTATCCGCGTGGTCGAGGGCCTGATGAAGCGCAAAGGCCGCTTCGACGCGATCGTTGTCGAAACAACCGGACTGGCCGATCCCGCTCCCGTTGCCCAGACCTTCTTCATGGACGACGCGGTACGCGAAGGCACGGTGCTGGACGCGGTCGTGGCGCTTGCCGACGCGCGCCATCTGCTGATGCGCCTCAAGGACAGCCCCGAGGCAGAGGACCAGATCGCCTTCGCCGACGTCGTGCTTCTCAACAAGACCGATCTCGTCGATGCGGATGAACTGTCCCGCGTGGAGCAGGTGATCCGCCAGATCAACCCGACCGCGGAAATCCACCGCACCGAGCGGGCCAATGTCGATCTGGGCAAGGTGTTGAACCGCAACGCCTTCGACCTGCAACGCATTCTCGACAACGACCCGCATTTCCTTGAAGCGCAGGACCATGACCACGATCATGAATGCGGGCCGGATTGCGACCATGAACATCACCATCACGATCACCATGGCCACGATCATCATGAACACCACGGCCATGATCATCACGATCACGGGCATGGCGGCCACAAGGGGCTGGACGCCCGCATCCACGACACGACCATAGGTACGGTATCGCTGGTCGGCGGCGAAATGAACCCTGACCGGTTCTTTCCGTGGATACAGAAGATCACGCAGGCCGACGGGCCCGACATCCTTGCGCCTCAAGGGCATTATCGCCTTCGCGGACGATGAAGAGCGTTATGTGATCCAGGGCATTCACATGCTGATCGAGGGCGACCACCAGCGCCCATGGCGCGAAACCGAGAAGCGGCAAAGCCGTCTCGTCTTCATCGGGCGCAACCTCGACCGCGAAAAGCTCGAGCGAACCTTCGCCGCCTGCGCCGCCTGACCGATGCCGACAATTGCGCCAATCGACACCGGTGCCCATGTCGAATGGGCGGGATTTGTCGGAGACACTCCCGCTTTCGCCATGACGGACGGGGCAGTGGTTCTTGTCTCAGGCGGTGAAAAGCGGATCGAGATCACCGGTGGCATCACCTGCGCGACGCTGTCGCTGGACGGCTCTGCTTTGGTGACCGGCGGCGAGAATGGCGCGGTCAACAGCATTGCCGCCGATGGCGCGACGCGGGTGGTTCGCGAAGGCACCGGCAAGTGGATCAATGCGCTCGCCTGCGGACCATCCGGCGCCATTGCTGTTGCTGCCGGCAAGAACGGAACCGTTATTCCGCATGGCGGGGCTCCGGGTGATTTTACATGCGAGCGCACCATCGAGGCGATTGCCTTCGCGCCCAAGGGTCTGCGCATCGCGATCGCCCGCTACAACGGGGTTGAATTGCGGTTCGTTGGCACGCAAAGCCCGCCGCTTTTCCTTGAATGGAAGGGCGCGCATATTGGCGTCACCTTTTCGCCGGACGGCCGGTTTCTGGTGTCCTCGATGCAGGAGAACGCGCTGCATGGCTGGCGGCTCGCCGACAACCGCAACATGCGCATGACCGGTTATCCCGCCAAGGTGAAGTCGGTATCATGGTCTGCCAAGGGCAAGTGGCTTGCCTCATCCGGTGCGCCGGCGGCAATCGTTTGGCCGTTTTCCGGCAAGGGTGGCCCGATGGGCAAGGCGCCCAAGGAACTGGGTTCCATGGGGCAGACACTCGTTACGCAGGTCGCCTGCCACCCGGTCGAGGATATCGTTGCGATCGGCTACCAGAACGGGATGATCCTCGCCGTGCGGATCGACGACGGCAAGGATGCGGTGCTTCGGCGCGGCGGCACGGGAGCGATCAGCGCGCTCGGATGGGACCGGGCAGGGCGCAGGCTTGCATTCGGCTGCGAAAGCGGAGAGGCGGGCGCGGTGGACATTGCAGGATAGAAAGCCATGTATGCCTCGCGGGGAAACGCGGGGCGGCGCGGCAAGGGGGAAAATTGGACACACTCACCCGAATGCAGGCATTCATAGAAGTGGTCGATGCCGAGGGGTTCTCGGCGGCCGCCCGCAAGCTCGGGCGCTCCAAGGCACTGATGTCCAAATATGTGCGCGAACTGGAGGACGATCTGGGCATCCTTCTCCTCAATCGCACCACTCGCCAGTTTTCGCTCACGGAAGCGGGGCAGCAATACTACGACCAGGCCAGCGACATATTGCGCCGGATCGGCGATCTGCAGGAAAGCGTTCGGGAGACCGGCTCCGGCCTTCGCGGCAGACTGAGAGTGTCGGCGCCGCGTTCGCTTACCGATCTGGAGATCGGATTGCCGATCGTGGAATTCGCCGCGGAGTATCCCGAGATCACGCTTGAGCTCAATCTCGACGACCGCATCGTGGATCTTGTCGAAGATGGCTATGACGTCGCCATCCGTATTTCCAAACTTACCGATTCAACACTGATCGCCAAGAAACTTGCCGACTTCCGCCTGGTGCTTTGCGCCTCGCCAGAGTTCATCGAAAAACGGGGGCGGCCCGAAAAACCACGAGACCTTTTACAGTTTCCGGCGATTGTCGACACGAACTGGAAGGGTAAGAACAATTGGCCTTTGCTGGACGATGACGGGCGGGAGATGACCGTCACGGTGAATTCGCCCTTCGAGGTAAACAGTCCGGAAGTCGCCAAGCGCGCGGCGCTGGCTGGGCTTGGCCTGACGATGGCGCCGTACTTTTCGGTCGAAAGGGAGATAAAGTCCGGCGCGCTTGTGAGCCTTCTGGAGAACCGGATTCCCGCCAACAGCGGTGTCTATGCTGTTTATCCGCATCGGCGCCACGTGCCTGCCAAGGTGCGAGTGTTTGTAGACTTCATGGCCCGCTGGTTCCGCGAAAACGGGCTAGTCTGAATGGTTGTCAGGCATTCGCCAACATTCCGCCTGAATGGCAAAGCAGACAGGAAAACGTCTCCGGGGTTGATTTGCCGATGAAAAGAGCTGCATCGCTTGTTTTCGCATCCGCGCTGGTTTTTCCAGCCGCGGCATTTGCGCATCCGCATGTCTTCGTTGAGGCCAATCTCGAGATTGTCCGCAACGAAGCCGGCTTGGTGACCGAACTGCGCCATGTCTGGCGGTTCGACGAGCTGTTTTCCACGACCGTGCTAATGGACTTCGACGCCAACGCTGACAATGCGCTGCAGCCGGAGGAACTGGACGAGGTTTCGAAAACCGTGACCCAGTCGATTGGCGAACAGGAATGGTTTACCGAAGTACGCTCCGGCAATGAACCGGTAGAGATCATCGGACCGGAAAAGATCATGGTCGACTACCAGGACGGCCAGTTGCTGATGTTCTTTCCAGCCCGCTTCAAAGAGCCCGTCAGCACGGCTACAGGGCCGTTTCGCGTCTCGGTTTCAGACCCGACCTACTACGTGGCGATGGAAATCGCCGACGAGGCTGCGGTGCAGGTCACAGGCAATGGCGCATCGTGCAAGGCTGAGATCTACCGGCCCGACTATGACAAGCTGCTTGCGGAAAATCCGGCTGCGCTGACGGAAGACTTCTTCAACGACCCGCAGAAAGCGTCGTTGAACGACCAGTGGATGAGCTGGATCACGCTCAAATGCGCCTGACAGCACGAAATATCGCGGTGATCGCGGTCCTTGCCGCCACCTGCATGGGAACACTTGCTGCGGGCGCCGAGGCGGCGAATTCGCTCGGGCTCGGCGCGCCGGAACAGGCGATCAGGCCGGAGGGTTTTTTTGCCACGGTGCTGATGTGGATCCAGCAGCAGCAGCAGGATTTCTACAGGCTGATGACCACCGAATTGAAGGGCATGCGCGAGGACGGTTCGCACATCTTCATGCTGACCGGCCTTTCATTCGCCTACGGGGTTTTCCACGCGGCCGGACCTGGCCATGGCAAGGCAGTCATTTCCTCGTACATGGTCGCCAACGAGATCGCGGCCCGCCGCGGCATAGTGCTTGCCTTTGCCTCGGCATTCATGCAGGCGCTGACGGCCATTGCGGTGATCGCCCTTCTTTCCGTTGCCTTGCGCGGTGTCGGCATCAAGATGGCCGATGCGACGAAATGGCTGGAGATCGCCAGTTTCGCAGGCGTGACCGCGCTGGGTGCATGGCTGCTGTGGCGCAAGATCTTTGGCGGCGGCCACCATCATCACGGACCTTCGCACGGGCACGACCATGCCCATATCGCCGTTGCCGCAGCCCCGCGCATTCTTGAGCACGCCCATGCGCATGGCCACGCGCAACTGCAGCCCGCACACGCGCATGCCGGTCATCATCACGATCACCATGGCCATCACGGCCATGCCCACCAAGGTGCGGGCAATCCGGGCCATGGCGAGCCGGGGCATGTGCATGATTCGTCGTGCGGGCATTTGCACGCCCCGGACCCGAAAATGCTTTCCCGCACGGATTTCAGTTTGCGGGATGCATGGACGGCGATCCTGGCGGTTGGCCTGCGTCCCTGTTCCGGCGCGCTGATCGTGCTTACCTTTGCGTTCATCAACGGGCTTTGGCTTGCCGGCATCGCCTCGACATTTGCTATGGCGCTTGGAACCGGGCTGACGGTGGCGACTCTTGCGGCGATGGCCGTATGGGCGAAGGACGCGGCAATCCGCGTTGGCGGCGCCGCAGAACGCGGTGCGGCGGTGCAGCGGGCCATCGAGATCGGCGGCGCTGCAATGGTGTTCCTCTTTGGTGCAACCCTGCTGGCGGCAGCCTTGACCGGCTGAGCCGGCTGTCACGCCATCGTTGCAACTTTTCGAATTCCGTGCAATTGCGAGTCGCGTCACCGGCGCGGCTTGACTCGCGCCCGCGATAACCGTTTACGTTGCCTTAACCAGAAAAAGAACTGGAGGGGAGGAGCATGGCGGCTGCGCTGGCACTCAGTCGGACAATCGACTGGATCAACACGTTCATTGGCAGATCCGTTGCCTGGCTGGTCCTCGTGGCTGTCATGGTAAGCGCCGGCAATGCTATCGTCCGCAAGGTGTTCGATGCATCGTCGAATGCCTGGCTGGAACTGCAATGGTACCTCTTCGGCGCCGTCTTCATGCTCGCCGCCGCCTATACGCTGCGCCAGAACGAGCATATCCGAATCGACATCTTTTACGGCCAGTTGTCCCGGCGCAAACAGCACTGGATCGACCTTTTCGGGCACGTGTTCTTCCTGATGCCTTTCGTGCTTCTGATGAGCTTCTATTTCGTGCCGCTACGTCGGTACCTCCTTCAGGAGTGGCGAGGTTTCCGCGAGCGCCGGCGGCCTGTTGATCTGGCCCGGCCAGGCCTTGCTGCTGATCGGCTTCGTTATGCTCGCCTTCCAGGGCGTCTCCGAGATCATCAAGAAGATCGCGATCATGCGCGGCGACATCGACGACCCGACGCCCTATGCTTCGAGCCACACTCCTCCGGCCGCAGCCGAACAGACCGCGCTCGCCGAGGGAGCCCGCAATGATTGAGTTCATCGCGCAGAACATGGCGCCGATCATGTTCATGAGCCTCATCGTGTTCTTGCTGCTCGGCTATCCGGTCGCATTCTCGCTCTGCGGCCAACGGCCTGCTGTTCTTCTTCATCGGCGTCGAGCTTTCGCCCTACTCGAACGGCGAGATCACGCTTTCCTGGCCGCTGCTCTATGCACTGCCGGAGCGGGTCTGGGGCGTGATGTCGAACGACACGCTGCTGGCCATCCCGTTCTTCACCTTCATGGGGATGGTGCTCGAGCGATCGGGCATGGCCGAGGATCTGCTCGACACGATCGGCCAGCTTTTCGGGCCGATGCGCGGCGGCCTCGCCTTTGCCGTCATCTTCGTCGGCGCGCTGCTTGCCGCGACCACCGGCGTCGTCGCCGCTTCGGTCATCGCGATGGGCCTGATCTCGCTGCCGATCATGCTGCGCTACGGCTATGACCGCCGCGTCGCATCCGGCGTGATCGCCGCTTCCGGCACGCTGGCGCAGATCATTCCGCCGTCGCTGGTGCTGATCGTCATGGCCGACCAGCTCGGCCGTTCGGTCGGCGACATGTACAAGGGCGCGCTCATTCCCGGCCTGGTGCTGACCGGCCTTTATGTCGGCTACATCGTCCTGATGGCGATCTTCCGGCGCAACTCGATGCCGGCGCTGCCGCTGGAAGCGCGCACGCTCGGGCACGGCGTCTACTCGCTCGATCGCCTATGCGGTGCTCGCCATGCTGTCTGGCCTGGGGCGCTTCAGCCTTCCTGAGCTACGAAGGCATCACCAACGGCAACATCTGGGGCGCGACGATCGCAACCATCGTGGTCTACTTCCTGGCCGTGTTCGACAAATCATTCGGGCATGAACCTGTCGTCGCGGCTGGCCCAGCAGGTCGTGATCGTGCTGGTGCCGCCGCTGGCGCTGATCTTCCTCGTGCTCGGCACGATCTTCCTTGGCATCGCCACGCCGACCGAAGGCGGCGCGATGGGCGCGGTCGGCGCGCATCGTCATGGCGATGGCAAAGCGCCGCCTGAGCTTCGACCTCTTGTCGCAGGCGGTGACTTTCGACAACCCGGCTGTCCTCCTTCGTGTTGTTCATCCTGATCGGCGCGCGCGTCTTCTCGCTGACCTTCTACGGCGTCAACGGCCATCTGTGGGTGGAGCACCTGCTGATCTCGCTGCCCGGCGGACGAGATGGGCTTCCTGATCGTCGTCAACGCTGCTGGTCTTCTTCCTGGCGTTCTTCCTCGACTTCTTCGAACTCGCCTTCATCATCGTGCCACTGCTGGCGCCGGCAGCGGAGAAGCTCGGCATCGACCTGATCTGGTTCGGCGTGCTGCTCGGCGATCAACATGCAGACCAGCTTCATGCATCCCCCGTTCGGGTTTGCGCTGTTCTATCTGCGCTCGGTCGCGGCCGAGAGTGCCGTATCTCGACAAGATCACGGGCAAGAACATCGAGCCGGTCACGACCGGGCAGATCTATTGGGGGGCGGTGCCGTTCGTGTGCATCCAGCTCATCATGGTGGGGCTGACGATCGCGTTTCCGCAAATGGTGATGCACTACAAGGGGCACGGACTACAACGTGCCGGTGGAAGGCTTCAACCTTCCCGCTCCCGGCGGTTCAGGGTTCGGGTTGCCGCCGCTTGGCGGCGGCTTGCAGCCGCAAAACGGGCTTCCGGGATCGCAGCCTGCCGCGCCCGCCGGACCGGACCTTTCGCAGCCGCCCAAGTTCTGACCGGCGCCGCACGGAATCTCATGCCAAAAACGCTTCGGCGGCTGCATGCCCAGCCGCGCAGCGTCCTTTCAGCTGCCATGCGCAATTCCGGCGCAACAAAAAACCCCGGGGCCGTCGCCCCGGGGTTCTTGCATTCAGCCTATGCGCTGGCGAGGTCAGAGCGTTCCGTTGCGCTGCTGGACCATCATGAAGGTGTCGTAGGTGTACTCGGAGATCTGCGCCCACAGATACGCGTCCCGCTTGTACTCCAGCTGGTTGTCGTAGATCTTCTTGAACATCGCGTTCTTGGCGTTGATTTCAGCGTAGACTTCCAGCGCCGCCTTGTAGGAGGCGTCGAGGATTTCCTGGCTGAACGGACGCAACTGCGCGCCGGCCGCCACGAGGCGCTTGATCGCCTGCGGGTTCTTGTAGTCGTAGCTGGCCATCATGTCGGCATTTGCCGCGCGGCAGGCCGCTTCGAGGATCTGCTTGTAGTTGGCCGGAAGTTCGTTCCACTTGGCAAGGTTCACCATGGTGTGCAGAACCGAACCGCCTTCCCACCAGCCGGGATAGTAGTAGTACGGGGCGACCTTCACGAAGCCGAGCTTCTCGTCGTCATACGGGCCGACCCATTCGGTGGCGTCGATCGTGCCCTTCTCGAGCGCCGGATAGATGTCGCCGCCCGGGATTGCCTGCGGCACGACGCCGAGCTTGCTGGCGATGGAGCCGGCGAAGCCGCCGATGCGCATCTTGACGCCGTTGAGGTCGGCGACCGTGTTGATTTCCTTGCGGAACCAGCCGCCCATCTGCGCGCCGGTGTTGCCGCAGATCATGCCGTAGAGGCCCTGCGTCGCATAGAACTCGTTCATGAGGTCGTTGCCGCCGCCATAGTAGAACCAGGCATTGTGCTGGCGGGCGTTGAGGCCGAACGGGATGCCGGTGCCGAACGCGTATGTCGGATCCTGGCCCCAATAGTAGTAGGACGCGGTGTGCGCCATTTCCACGGTGCCTGCTGCCGCCGCCTTGGCGGCTTCGAGGCCCGGAATGATTTCGCCCGCCGGGAAGGTCTGGATTTCGAAATTGCCGTCGGTTGCGCCCTTCACGAAGGCCGCCATGGTTTCCGCCGCGCCGTAGATGGTGTCGAGCGCCTTGGGGAACGACGAGGTCAGGCGCCAGGTGATCTTGGGATTGCTCTGCGCGATTGCAGGCGCGGCCAGCGCGGTTGCTGCCGTTGCGCCTGCGCCGGCGGTCGCTGCGCGTTTGAGAAACAGGCGACGATCCATTAAAAGTTCCTCCTCAGTTGTTTTTGGTGTGAGCGCTGCCCTTGCCGGCGAGCGGTGCGTGAAACTCGCATGCAAGGCGTGCATGTTCAAGATGAATTTCCCATGTCGGCCCGAGCCGCAAGAATCAATTGCCGCAGGTGCTGGATTTCCGGTTTTTACAGGCAATAATATTTGCAAACCGGCGCATTGCGTCTATGGGAACTGCCATGAACAAGATCGATCGCATCATCGCCGACAGCAAGGTTTCGCACCTTCCCGCAGGATCATCCCAAGGTTGCCTTCGGAAAGGTGGGCGTTTTGCTGGTCAATCTCGGCACGCCCGACGGTCACGACAAGCGCAACATGCGCAAATACCTTGCGGAGTTCCTCACCGACAAGCGCGTGATCGAATGGCCAAAGGCGATCTGGTATCCGATCCTCTACGGCATCGTTCTCAATACCCGGCCCAGGAAATCGGGCGAAGCCTATGCCTCGATCTGGAACAACGAACTCGACGAATCGCCGCTGCGCACCTTCACGCGCTCGCAGTCGGACAAGCTCGCCGCCGCGCTGTCGGGCATCGACAACCTGGTCGTCGATTGGGGCATGCGATACGGCAATCCGTCGATCGCCAGCCGTCTTGACGCGCTGCAAGGAAAAGGGCTGCGAGAAGATCGTGATCTTCCCGCTCTATCCGCAATATTCGGCAGCAACGACAGCGACCGTGAACGACAAGGCGTTCGAGGCGCTGATGAAGATGCGCTGGATGCCGGCGATCCGCACCGTGCCGCCATACCACGACGATCCGGTCTATATCGACGCGCTGGCGCGTTCGATCGAAAAGCATCTGGCCGGCCTCGACTTCGTGCCGGAAAAGGTCATCGCCTCCTATCACGGCATTCCGCAGAGCTATTTCCGCAAGGGCGATCCCTATCACTGCCATTGCATGAAGACGACGCGCCTGCTGCGCGAGCGGCTTGGGTGGTCCGCCGAACGGCTCATCACCACCTTCCAGTCGCGTTTCGGACCGGAGGAGTGGCTGCAGCCCTATACCGACAAGACCGTCGAGCAGCTTGCGCGCGATGGCGTCAAGGATATCGCCGTGTTCAATCCGGGCTTCGTGGCCGACTGCCTCGAGACGCTCGAGGAAATCGCCGGCGAAGCCGGCGAGACTCTTCCATGAGGCAGGCGGCGAGAACTTCACCCATATTCCCTGTCTCAACGACAGCGAAGAAGGCATGATGGTGATAGAGGCGATCATCCGACGCGAAGCCGCCGGCTGGATCGAGGCCTGACAAAAGCGGCCAGTGCGCCCTGCCTTGATTGTCTTGCAATGCCGGTGCAGCTATATCCTTGGTAGTGCTGCAGGGGTGCAGCCGAAACGGCTCAGCCAAGGGGATCCGCGCATGCCACCACTTTCCGGTTTCGATGTCGTCGTAGGCCTTTTCGTCCTGCTGCTGATCCTGGTGCTGATCGCCGGCGTCAAGCAGGTGCCTCAGGGTTACAGCTATACGGTGGAGCGCTTCGGCAAGTATATCCGCTCATTGCGGCCCGGGCTCAACATCATCATCCCGTTCATCGACCGGATCGGCGTCAAGATGAGCGTGATGGAGCAGGTGCTCGACGTGCCGACGCAGGAAGTCATCACACGCGACAACGCGTCTGTCAGCGCCGACGGGGTCGCCTTCTACCAGGTGCTGGATGCAGCGCGCGCGGCCTATGAAGTGCAGGGGCTGCAGAACGCCATCCTGAACCTCACCATGACCAATATCCGTTCGGTGCTTGGTTCGATGGACCTCGACGAGGTGTTGTCGAAGCGCGACGAAATCAACGAAAAGCTGCTGCGCGTCGTCGACGAGGCCGCCAATTCCTGGGGCATCAAGATGACGCGCATCGAGATCAAGGACATCGCCCCGCCGGCCGATCTGGTGCAGGCGATGGGCCGGCAGATGAAGGCCGAGCGCGACAAGCGCGCGCAGATCCTTGAGGCGGAGGGCCGCAGGCAGGCGGAAATCCTGCGCGCGGAGGGCGACAAGCAGAGCCAGATCCTCAAGGCCGAAGGCGAGAAGGAAGCCGCCTATCGCGCCGCCGAAGCGCGCGAGCGCCTTGCCGAGGCCGAGGCGAATGCGACGCGCCTGGTGTCCGATGCAATTGCAAACGGCGACGTACAGGCGATCAACTACTTCGTCGCGCAGAAATATGTCGAGGCCCTCGGCCAGATCGCATCCGCGAACAACCAGAAGGTCATCCTGATGCCGCTCGATGCGAGCTCGGTGATCGGATCGCTGGCCGGTATCGGTGAAATCGCGCGCGAGACATTCGGCGGCGACGGCCCGCTGAGGCATCCGAAGCAAAATCCCTCGGCCGGCTGCGCGGCCATGCTCCGCCACGCCGGTCATCGCGCCCCAGCCGCGGCTGCCGGGCGACGGAGAGCCGCGATGATCATGAACGCCATCAGCAGCCTGGGTGCATGGAACTGGTGGGTTCTGGCGCTCGTCCTGCTCGGGCTCGAGATCATCGCGCCCGGCACGTTCTTTCTCTGGTTCGGAATTTCGGCCTTCGTCATCGGCACGATCTCGCTTGCGGTCGGGCCGGAATCGACGTTCTGGGTCTGGCAGACGCAGATGGTCGGCTTCGTCGTCCTGTCGCTGGTGGCGGCGCTTGCCGGCCGCAGATATCTCAGCCAGCACGGTTACAGCGAGGTCGACGATCCGCTGCTGAACGAACGCGGACGCCAGCTCGTCGGGCGCACCGCGGTCCTGAGCGAGCCCATCCTCGAAGGCCAGGGCCGGGTGCGGATGGGCGAGACGTTCTGGCGGGTCAGCGGCCCGGACCTGCCTGCGGGCACGCGCGTGCGCATTGTCGATGCAAAGTCCAACACGTTGATGGTTGAGCCTGACCTCGGCTGAACCCGGTTCAGGCGACCCCGATCCGCAGCAAATCGTGCATGTGGACGATGCCGACCGGCTTGCCGTCTACGGTTACCATCAGCGCGGTGATCGATCGCTCGTTGAGGATCGCCATCGCCTTGCTGGCCAGCGTTTCGGGAGCGACGGTCAGCGGGCGGACGGTCATCACGTCCTCCACCTTCAGATCGACGACGTTGCGCGTGATGTTGCGCCGCAAATCGCCGTCCGTGACGATGCCGGCAAGACGGCCATCCGGTCCGGTCACGCCGACGCAGCCGAAGCCCTTTTGCGAGATGCACCGCACTGCTTCGCCCATGCGCTGTTCCCAACGGCACCAAGGGCACGGCGTCGCCTGCATGCATCACTTCCGAAATATGGGTGAGGCTGGCGCCGAGCGAACCGCCCGGATGCAAGGTCTTGAAATCGCTGGCGGAAAAATCGCGGCTTTCAAGAAGCGCAATCGCCAGCGCGTCGCCCATGGCAAGCTGCATCAGGGTCGAAGTCGTCGGCGCGAGCTGATGCGGGCAGGCTTCCGGCACCTTTGGGCAGGGTCAGGCAGATGTCGCTCTCGCGGCCGAGCGTTGATGCCGGGTTGGCGGTTATCGCCACCAGCGGAATGGAAAACCGGCGGGTATAGGCGACGATGCCTTTCAGTTCGGCCGATTCGCCCGACCAGGAAATGGCGATGACGGCATCCTGGCGGGTGATCATGCCGAGATCGCCATGATTGGCCTCCGCCGGATGCACGAAATAGGCGGGCGTTCCGGTGGACGCGAGCGTTGCAGCGATTTTCGCGCCGATATGGCCGCTCTTGCCCATGCCGGTGACGATCACCCTTCCTGATAGCTTCGAAAGCGTGTCGACGGCGCGGCTGAAAGGCTCTGCAAGCCCGTTCGAGAAAGCCTCAGCCAGCGCACCCAGACCATTCTTCTCGGTCTCGATGGTGCGGATTGCGGAAGCGATCTCCAGCGTCTTCTGATTCATCAAGGCGAATTCCGGCTTTGGCAAAGGCTCCCTGTACACGATTTCGCCTTGCGTGTAACGCACGGCAAAAGCGCTGTGGAAACCTTGCGTTAACCATGCTCGTTTACAATTCGGCAGGAATTCGTGCGGGGCGCATGCAAAAAATTGCGGAAAAATGTTGATCAGGGCTGTTCGAGGTGGCGCTGTCAGCGCCCGGGCAGCGCGGGCCGCAGAATTGCTTCGGCATCCCTATTTGTCCTCCTTGGCCTTTCAAGCGCTGCCCACGCGCAGCAAGCCACGCAACTTCAACCGGGCGACCCTATCCACCAGTTGCGCGGAACGGCCGGCGCAATCGATCCGGTGCAAGGCGGCGTAGCCGAGGAGTTTGACGGCGACACCTCGACAATCACGCCGGTGCCGGTTCCAAGGCCGCCGCGCGTAGAAGAACCGCCGCGGGGCCGGGTGCAACCCGAACCGCCGGTGGAGCCGCTTGCAGGCCTTCCTGAAGAGGATGGGGAAACGCTCGTGAATGCCGCGGCCGCGCCGCTGGAAACCGGCGTGCCGCGGCAGGAGGAAACCGATCCGTTTTCTGCCACCGGGTTTCGCGCTGGAACTTCGAATTTGTTCCTTCGCGTCGAGCAGTCGCTGGGCTATTCCTCGAACACCGCGCGACAACCCGGCGGCAAGGCGGGCGGCATTTCCGTGACATCCGCCAATGTGCGCGCGCAGTCCGATTGGTCGGCGCATGAGGCCTCGGTAGAGGCAAGCGGCTCGCTTGAGCAGGGCTTCAACGAAGGCGATCAGGCCATACCCGAAGCCGATGTCGAGGGCAGGCTGCGGCTCGACCTTGTCGATGGTTATGCCGTAAACATGCGCGCAGTATATGGCTTCAACACGGAAGACGGCGGGAGTACCGGTTCCGGTGAACGCTATGACGTGCAGGAATTCGGCGGCTCTGCCGAACTGCTGCGCGGCGCGCGCAAGCTGGAACTGAGCATCAAGGGTTCTGCCGACCGCACGATTTACGGCGATCTGCCGGGCTCCGGTGCGCAGGACGATCGCAACAACACGCTTTTTCAATTCACTGCCCGGGCCGGTTACGAAATCAGCCCGGCGCTGAAGCCTTATGTTCAGTCCGCAATCGGCCGGCGGCTCTATGACAGCAATAGCCTGCAAAGCGATGGAACGCTCTATGAATTGCGTGCGGGCGTTGCGGTCGATCTGGGCGAAAAATTGCGTGGTGAAGCCGCTATCGGCTATCTGACCGAGGACTACGACGACGCTGGCGTCGAGACCGCCCGCTCACCGACACTCAATGCGAATCTTCTCTGGTCGCCCGTTCGCGGGACGGAAGTGACGGTTTCGGCGGCGACGGGGCTCGACAGCGCCTCGGCGGCAGGCCAGAGCGGCAGCGTTTCGCAATCGCTGGGCTTTACGACCCGTACCGCGGTCACGCACCGGCTGGCGATCGTCAGCGAAGGAAGCCTGGACCTCGACAATTACGAAAACGGCACGAGCGACACGTCTTGGAATATCGGCGCGGGCATCGAGTATGCGATCAGCCGGTCTCTCGCACTGACCGCCGATATCGGGCACGAGCAATTCAATTCCGCCGTCGAGTCCGGGTCATGGGACGCAACGACGGTGACGGTGGGCGTCGCCTTGCAGCGCTAGCCATTGACGAGTGACTTCATCTCCTCGCCAATCATCTCCACCAGCGCCTTGTCGCGCATCGCATAGGCTATGTTGGCAAGCACATAGCCGTCTTTCGAGCCGGTATCGTAGGTTCGACCCGGATAGGTGTAGCCGAAAAAGGGCTGCTGTCCGGCGAGTTTCAACATGCCGTCCGTGAGCTGGATTTCGCCGCCAGCGCCGGGCTCCTGCTTCGCCAGTATGGAGAAAATCTCCGGCTGCAGGATATAGCGGCCATTGATGTAGAGGTTTGAAGGCGCTGTGCCGGGGGCAGGCTTTTCGACCATGCCCTTGATCTCGAAGCCGCCCTTCACTTCGGCGCCCCTTACCACGATGCCGTATTTGTGCGTCTCCTCCCAAGGCACTTCCTCGGTGGCGATGATGTTGCCGCCGGTCCGGTTGTAGAGTTCCATCATGCCCGAAAGGCTTCCGCCGAAATCGGGCATCAGCATGTCCGGCAGTAGCAGCGCAAACGGCTCGTCGCCCACAATGTCGCGCGCGCACCAGACGGCGTGGCCAAGGCCGAGCGGCGCCTGCTGACGGGTGAAAGAGGTTGCGCCCGCCGCCGGCTGGCATGCCGCGAGGATCTCAAGCGCCTCCTTCTTGTTGCGCGCCGAAAGCGTTGCCTGCAGTTCGTAGTTCGATGTCGAAATAATCCTCGATCGCGCCCTTGTTGCGCCCGGTAACGAAAACGAAATGCTCGATGCCCGCTGCCTTCGCCTCGTCGACCACGTGCTGGATCACCGGTCGGTCGAGGACGGTCTGCATTTCCTTGGGGACGGACTTCGTGGCGGGAAGGAACCGCGTGCCAAGGCCGGCCACCGGCAGCACCGCTTTTCGAACAGGGCGAATACTCGACATGTTTCCTCCAAGGTTAATGCGTCGTTACCGCAATGCATCAAAGCCTATGTGGCTCCTTGAGCCAATCCCAACCATTGCTTGCTAGGTTCCGCCCGGCCTGACAACGCATTCAGGCGCGTTCAGATGCAATTCAGGGGAAGCTGATAATGGCAGTTCTGGTAACAGGTGGAGCCGGATATATCGGAAGCCACATGGTTTGGGAATTGCTCGACCATGGGGAGAAGGTCGTCGTGGTTGACAATTTGACCACCGGCTTCGACTGGGCGGCGCCGGAAGGCGCGCTGCTCATCCCGGGTGATGCGGGAGATCGCGCGCTCGTCGCCGAGATCATCCGCGAGCACAAGATCGACACGATCATTCATTTCGCCGGTTCCGTCGTGGTGCCCGAATCGGTCGAGGATCCGCTGCGCTATTATGAAAACAACACCGGCACGACGCGCAACCTCGTTGAAGCCGCTGTCAGGAACGGCGTCGAGAACTTCATCTTTTCCTCCACCGCCGCGGTCTATGGCGCACCTATGCATGCAGGGCCGATCCGCGAGGACGCCATCCTCAACCCGATGTCGCCCTATGGCTCCTCGAAGTTGATGAGCGAAATCATGCTGCGCGACACCGCCGAAGCCTATGGCATGCGCTATGTGATGCTGCGCTATTTCAACGTTGCGGGAAGCGATCCGGCGCTGCGCACGGGCCATTCCACGCTGGGCGCCACGCATGTCATCAAGGTCGCTTGCGAAGCCGCGCTCGGCAAGCGCAGCTTCATGAAGGTCTTCGGCACGGACTACGACACGCCCGATGGAAGCTGCATCCGCGATTTCATCCATGTCAGCGACCTTGCCGCAGCCCATTACAGTGCGCTCGTGTTCCTGCGCCAGGGCGGACGCAAGTTCACTGCCAATTGCGGCTACTCCCGAGGCTATTCGGTGATGGAAGTGGTCGATTCGGTGAAGCGCGTATCTGGCCGCGACTTCCGCGTGGTGCTGGACGGGCGTCGGCCGGGGGACATACCGTTCATGGTCGCGAATTCGCACCGTATCCAGTCGCGCCTTGGCTGGAAGCCGCGGCACGACGATCTCGACTTCATCATCGGCACTGCCCTGGCCTGGGAAGAGAAGCTGACCGAAAAGGATCTGAAACTGGCTGTCTGATGGATGGCAGGCAGGCGGCATCCGGACTGAATGCCGGGTCTGGCCTGCCGCAGGGTGCGGTTCGCCACAAAAATGCCGAACCGGCGATGGTAAAGGGTTTCTAAAGTTTTTCCGGTAAATTGTGCGGCTATGATCCAGCCAGCGTTCGGAGAGCTAAATGGCCCGGCAGACCTTGCGCCTATTCACGTTGTTGTTTCTTCTTGTTCTGGCCGTGGCCGGTCCGGAAACCGCGATGGCCGACGCCGGCTTTCAGGAAGTGGCTCGAATTCGTTTCGCCCCGTGGCTGCCAAGGCCGGAGTCTCGAGGGCAACGTACAATGCAGCTTTTGCCGGCGTGACCGCGCCGGATGCCGAAACCATCGAAAAGATGGGACGGCAGGCCGAGTTCACGAAGAAGGTCTGGGAATATCTCGACGCCGCCGTCAGCGAAACGCAGGTGCGAAACGGCCAGGAAATGCGCCGCAAATACGCAGCGCAGCTTGCGAACATCGAAAAGCGCTACGGCGTCGATGCCGATGTCGTTCTCGCGGTCTGGGGGATCGAGACCCGCTATGGCGCGAAAATGGGCGACCACAATGTCATCCATGCGCTGGCGACGCTTGCCTATGCCGCGCCCCGGCGCAAGGAGTTCTGGACGCGCGAACTCATCAACGCGCTGAAGATCGTCCAGGCGGGGCATATCGCGCCCAAAAAGATGATCGGCTCGTGGGCGGGCGCAATGGGCCACACGCAGTTCATGCCGTCGAGCTGGAAAGGCTACGCCGCTGACTACGAGGGCGACGGCAAGCGCGACATCTGGACCAATATTCCCGATGCGCTGGCTTCGACCGCAAATTACCTCGCCGATCATGGCTGGCGAACCGGCGAGGCCTGGGGCTATGAAGTCGCGCTTCCCAAGGGCTTCAATCGCAAGCTGGTCGGCAAGGATGGCGTAACGATCGGCGAGTGGCAAAAAATGGGCGTCAAGCGCGCTTCCGGCGCGCCGTTTCCGCGCGCCGGCGACAAGGCCGTACTCAAGCAACCCGGCGGCGCCAATGGAGCGGCGTTCCTCGTCTTGAAGAATTTCTACGTCATCAAGCGCTACAACAATTCTGATTTCTATGCGCTGGCGGTGGGCCATCTCGCCGACAGGATAGCCGGCGGCAAGGAATTCATCGGCTCCTGGCCACGCGGCTACGAGCCGCTGAACGAGACGGAGCGCAAGCAGGTGCAACAAATTCTGTCCAAACTGGGTTATTATGAAGGAGAGATCGACGGCGCTATCGGGTCAGGCTCAAAGGCGTCGATCATGGCTTATCAGGCCAGCGCGGGCTTGACCCCGGACGGGCATCCTTCCAAGGAATTGCTCAAGAGACTTGAAATCGCGCTAACGCACAAAGCAAAGGTCGGGCAGAAGTTTTGAAACGCAGCATCGTGTTACTTCTTGCCTTGGCCTTTCTGGCCGCCGGGCTGCCGCAACAGCAGGCCGGCACCGGCTTGATTGCGTTCGCCCAGCAGAAAAAGCAGGAACAGCAAGGCGAGCGCCAAAAGCGGCCGAACTTCCTGCAATTGCTGTTTGGCGGCGGATTGCGAAAGCAGGGTCAGGGCCTGTTCGGCAGGAAGCAGAAAAAGCCCGATACGCAACGCGTCATCGTCTCGCCGCAACCAAAAAAACGTTCTGGCGAGGCCTCCGGAACGGCGCGCCTGCCGCCGGCTGCGCCAAAACAGATCGTCGTCAAGTCGCCGGATGCGGCGCAGATTCTCGTCACCGGCGATTTCATGGCCGATGGGCTGCATTGGGGACTGGAGCAGGCCTTCGCCTCCAACCCGAACGCGGTTTTCGTCAACAAGGCTTCCGGCCTTTCAGGCCTGGTTCGCGACGATGTCGTCAACTGGCCCGAGTCGCTTGGCCAGTTAATCGATGAAGTCGAAGCCTGTCGCCGTCGTGATGCTGGTCGGCATGAACGATCGCCAGCAGATACGGCTTGCATCGGGACGTGTCGCCAAGCTGAGCGACCCCTGGAAGCGGCGAATACGACCAGCGGGTGGATGCAGCGGTCAAGGCCGTGCGTTCGCGCAACGTGCCGCTGATCTGGCTGGGCCTGCCGCCGGTCAAATCCGGCGCCATGAATACAGACTATCTCGTTTTCAACGAGGTCTACCGCACGAAGGTGGAAGCCGGAGGCGGGCGCTTCGTCGATGTTTGGGACGGTTTCACCAACGCCGAAGGACAGTTCGTCAGCGCCGGACCGGACATCAACGGCCAGATCGTGCGCCTGCGCAATTCCGACGGCATCAACATGACCCGCTCCGGCATGAGCAAGCTCGCCTTCTACGCCGAAAGGGAATTGCGCCGGACGCTTGGCCTCAGCGCCGAAAGCGAGATCGCCTCGCTTTCGCCCGACGGATCGCTGGCGATTCCAGAGCCGCAATACGATCCGGCCGCTACGGGCCGTACCATCGTCATCGGGCTCGACAGCCCGCAGGCGGACGGCGGCGACGAGCTTGAAGGCGCGGAAGGATTTCTCGACGGACAACGGATTCCGGTTCGAGCATGAGCCACGCGCTCGTGGTAGAGGGCGCGGCCCATGAGCCAAGGCCCGGGCGCATCGATGCAGGCTGGGGACCGCCTAGGGCAGCGGCACTGAAGCCTGCCGCCACGGCTGACGCGGCCCCGGGCACATCGGCGAGGAAGCCGACCGTGTTCGAGAATATCCCCGCACCGCAATAGGCGCGGTGCTGCACGCCTATTCGGGAAGCGTGGTCGCGCCCATCAGGTCCAGGTCGATTGCCCGCGCCGCCTGGCGGCCTTCACGGATTGCCCAGACGACCAGCGATTGGCCGCGCCGGTTGTCGCCCGCTGCATAAACCTTCCCGACCGACGTCCGGTACGACCGGTCGTCAGCCTCGATATGGACATTGCCGCGGCGGTCCTTGCGCGTATTCGGTGCAAATTGTTGCATCAGCGGGCTTTCGAACGGCCCCGCAAAGCCGATCGCGATGAAGGCGAGGTCGGCCCGCAGGATGAACTCGGTGCCGGCGATCGGATGGCGGTTGTCGTCGACACGGGCGCATTTGACGCCGGTCAGCCTGCCGTTCTTGCCCACGAATTCAAGCGTCGCGGCAGCGAATTCCCGGCGTGCGCCTTCGGCCTGTGAGGACGATGTGCGCATCTTCGTCGCCCAGAAAGGCCACACGCTCATCTTGTCCTCCTTTTCGGGAGGCTCGGGGCGGATGTCGAGCTGCGTGACCTCGACCGCGCCCTGGCGGAACGAGGTTCCGATGCAGTCCGATGCGGTATCGCCGCCGCCGACGACGACGACATGCTTGCCGCCGGCCCAGATTTCGTCCGCCGGCCAGCCGGCGCTCAAGATGTTCTCGCGGCCGATGCGCCGGTTCTGCTGGACGAGGAAGGCCATGGCATCATGAACGCCCGCCAGTTCGCGCGCCCGGAATGCCCGGATCGCGCGGCACTTCGCAGCCATTGGCGAGCAGCACGGCGTCGTATCCGTCGATGAGTTCCTGCGCGGTCTTGTCCTTGCCGATCTCGACGCCGCAAAGGAAGGAGACGCCCTCCGCCGCCATCTGGCCGATGCGCCGGTCGATATGGTGCTTTTCCATCTTGAAGTCGGGGATGCCGTAGCGCAGCAGGCCGCCCGGACGCGTCTCGCGCTCGAAAACGTGCACGTCATGGCCGGCGCGCGCCAATTGCTGCGCGGCGGCAAGGCCGGCCGGACCGGAGCCGACGATGGCGACGCGCTTGCCGGTCTTCGCTTCCGGCGGCTGCGGGCGGATGTAGCCGAGTTCAAAGGCCTTGTCGGCGATTGCCTGCTCGACCGTCTTGATGGCGACCGGCGCATCCTCGATGTTGAGCGTGCAGGCTTCCTCGCAGGGCGCGGGGCAGATGCGGCCGGTGAATTCGGGGAAGTTGTTGGTCGAATGCAGGTTGCGCGACGCCTCTTCCCAGTCGCCATTGTAGATGAGGTCGTTCCAGTCCGGGATCTGGTTGTGGACCGGGCAGCCGGTATCGCCATGGCAATAGGGAATGCCGCAATCCATGCAGCGCGCGGCCTGTCGCGCCACTTCGCCGTCGGACATCGGCAGCGTGAATTCGCGCCAATGGCGGATACGGTCGGATGCCGGCTGGTACTTCGCCGTCTGCCGGTCGATCTCGAGAAAACCTGTTACCTTGCCCATTCAAGCTATCCAACCAATCAATTGCAGTTTCTCGCCGCCGCGGGCGAAATGCCCGCGGCGACAGCCCCCGTGCAGCCTTGCTACTCGGCCGCTTGCGCGCCGTAGCGCATGTCTTCCATTTCCTGCAATGCGCGGCGGTATTCGACCGGCATCACCTTCACGAATTTCGGCCGGAAGCTTTCCCAGTTGTCGAGGATCTCCTTCGCCCTTTCCGACCCGGTGTAGTGCATGTGGTTCGAGATGAGCTGGTACAGCCGCTCCTCGTCGTGATGGTTCATGTCGGAGGAGACATCGACCCGGCCCTTGTGGGCAAGGTCGCCGCCATGGTGGTGCAGTTTCTCCAGCAGGTCGTCTTCCTCCGGCACCGGCTCGAGTTCGACCATCGCCATGTTGCAGCGCTGGGCGAAATCGCCGGCCTCGTCCAGCACATAGGCAATGCCGCCGGACATGCCGGCCGCGAAGTTGCGGCCCGGTCTAGCCGATGATGACGACGATGCCGCCGGTCATGTATTCGCAGCCATGGTCGCCGACGCCCTCGACGACGGCGATGGCGCCGGAATTGCGCACGGCGAAGCGTTCGCCGGCAACGCCGCTGAAATAGCATTCGCCGGCAATCGCGCCATACATCACCGTGTTGCCGACGATGATCGATTCATGCGGCCTTGATCCGCGCATTCTCCGGCGGGCGCACGACGATGCGCCCGCCCGACAGGCCCTTGCCGACATAGTCGTTGCCGTCGCCCTTCAGGTCGAAGGAAATGCCGTGCGCCAGGAACGCGCCGAAGCTCTGCCCTGCCGTTCCGGTGAAGCGAGACGGCGATGGTGTCGTCCTGCAAGCCGCCATGGCCATGGCGCTTCGCCACCTCGCCCGAAAGCATGGCGCCGACCGAACGGTCGACGTTGCCGATCGGCATTTCGATGCGCACCGGTTCGCCGGTCTCGATCGCGGGCTTCGCCTTGGCGATCAGCTTGCGGTCGAGCACGTCGTCGATCGGATGCTTCTGGCGCTGGGTCCAGTGGATCTGCGCCCGGTCGGCCTCCGGCTTGTAGAAGATGCCGGAGAAGTCGAGGCCCTTGGCCTTCCAGTGGTCGATCATCTCGCGCCTTGGCCAGCAACTGGCTTTCGCCGATCAGCTCCTCGAACTTGCGAAAGCCCATCTGCGCCATGAGTCTCGCGCACTTCCTCGGCAACGAAGAAGAAGTAGTTGATGACGTGTTCGGGCGTGCCGCGGAAGCGCTTGCGCAGCACCGGGTCCTGCGTGGCGATGCCGACCGGGCAGGTGTTGAGATGGCACTTGCGCATCATCAGGCAGCCGGCCGCGATCAGCGGCGCGGTCGAGAAGCCGAATTCGTCCGCGCCGAGCAGTGCGCCGATGATCACGTCGCGGCCGGTCTTCAGCCCGCCATCGACCTGCAGGGCAATGCGCGAGCGCAAGCCGTTCAGCACCAGCGTCTGGTGGGTTTCGGCAAGGCCCATTTCCCACGGGCGAACCGGCATGCTTGAGCGAGGTCAGCGGCGATGCGCCGGTGCCGCCGTCATAGCCGGAAATGGTGATGTGGTCGGCGCGCGCCTTGGCGACGCCCGCCGCGACCGTGCCGACGCCCACTTCCGAGACGAGCTTGACCGAGACGTCGGCTTGCGGGTTGACGTTCTTCAGGTCGAAGATCAGCTGCGCCAGATCCTCGATCGAATAGATGTCGTGGTGCGGCGGCGGCGAGATCAGGCCGACGCCCGGCGTCGAATGCCGGGTCTTGGCGATGACCGCGTCGACCTTGTGGCCGGGCAACTGGCCGCCTTCGCCGGGCTTTGCGCCCTGCGCGATCTTGATCTGGATCATGTCGGAATTGACGAGATATTCCGCCGTCACGCCGAAGCGGCCCGAGGCGACCTGCTTGATCGCCGAGCGTTCGGGGTTTGGCCGATGCCGTCCGGCAGCGGCCGGAAGCGGTCCGGCTCCTCGCCGCCTTCGCCGGTGTTCGACTTGCCGCCGATCCTGTTCATCGCGCGCGCCAGCGTCGTGTGCGCCTCGCGCGCTGATCGAGCCGAAGCGACATCGCGCCGGTCGAGAACCGCTTGACGATCTCGGCCGCCGGTTCGACCTCGTCGAGCGGCACCGGCTCGCGGCCGCCATCTTCGGCCAGTCTTGATCTCGAACAGGCCACGAATGGTCGCGGCCTGCGCGCGAGTCGGCGTTCACGGCGTCGGCGAAGTCCTGGTACTTCTCGAAGGAATTGCCGCGAACCGCGTGCTGCAGCGCGGCAATGTTGCCGGCGTCCAGGCATGGCGCTTCGCCGCGCATGCGGAAGGCGTATTCGCCGCCGACTTCGAGTGCGCGTGCCAGCACCGGATCGTCGCCGAAAGCCGCCGGATGCCGCTCGCATGTCTCGCGGGCGATTTCGCCAAGGCCGACGCCCTCGATCTGTGGTCGCGGTGCCGGTGAAATATTTCGCCACGAATTCGCGGCGACAGGCCGACGGCATCGAAGATCTGCGCTCCGCAATAGGACTGGTAGGTCGAGATGCCCATCTTGGACATGACCTTGAGGATGCCCTTGTCGATCGCCTTGATGTAGCGCTCGACCACTTCGTCGGCATCGACTTCCTTGCGGGAAGTCGCCGCGCTTGTGCATGTCGAGCAGCGTTTCGAAGGCAAGATAGGGGTTGATCGCCTCGGCGCCATAGCCGGCGAGGCAGCAGAAATGATGCACTTCGCGCGGTTCGCCCGATTCGACCACCAGGCCCGACCGACGTGCGCAGACCCTTGCGGATCAGATGGTGGTGGACCGCGGCAGTCGCCAGCAGCGCCGGGATCGGAATGCGGTCCGGCCCGACCTGCCGGTCCGACAGGATGATGATGTTGTAGCCGCCGGCGACCGCGGCCTCGGCGCGTTCGCAAAGCCGCTCGCAGCGCGCCGTCCATGCCCTCCGCGCCTTCCAGCGCGGAATAGGTGATGTCGATCGTCTTGGTGTCGAAGCGGTCCTCGGTGTGGCCGATCGAGCGGATCTTCTCGAGGTCGGCATTGGTGAGGATCGGCTGGCGCACTTCCAGGCGCTTGCGGCGCGACGAACCGACGAGGTCGAAGATGTTCGGCCGCGGCCCGATGAACGAGACCAGGCTCATCACCAGTTCCTCGCGGATCGGGTCGATCGGCGGGTTGGTGACCTGCGCGAAGTTCTGCTTGAAATAGGTGTAGAGCAGCTTCGAGCTGTCGACGACATCGCCGAGATCGGCGTGTCGGTGCCCATCGAGCCGATGGCTTCCTGGCCGGTGGTCGCCATCGGCGCCATCAGCAGCTTGGTGTCTTCCTGCGTGTAGCCGAAGGCCTGCTGGCGGTCGAGCAGCGAGACGTCGCGGCGCAGCGCGCGCGGCTCGACCGGCTTCAGGTCCTCGAGGATGAGCTGCGTGTTGTGCAGCCACTTCGCATAGGGGTGCTTGCCGGCGATCTCCGACTTGATCTCTTCGTCGGAGACGATGCGGCCCTGTTCCAGGTCGATCAGCAGCATCCGGCCCGGCTGCAGCCGCCACTTGCGTGATGATCCGCTCTTCGGGCACCGGAAGCACGCCGGCTTCCGAGGCCATGATGACCCGGTCGTCGTCGGTCACGATATAGCGCGCCGGACGCAGGCCGTTGCGGTCGAGCGTCGCGCCGATCTGCCGGCCGTCGGTGAAGGCAACGGCGGCCGGACCGTCCCACGGCTCCATCAGGGCGGCGTGGTACTCGTAGAAAGCCTTGCGGTCGGCGTGCCATCATCTTGTTGCCGGCCCAGGCCTCCGGGATCAGCATCATCATCGCGTGCGGCAGCGAGTAGCCGCCCTGCCACAGGAATTCGAGCGCATTGTCGAAACAGGCGGTGTCGGACTGGCCTTCATAGGAGATCGGCCACAGCTTCGCGATGTCGTTGCCGAAGAGCTCCGAATCGACCGAGGCCTGGCGCGCCGCCATCCAGTTGACGTTGCCGCGCAGCGTGTTGATCTCGCCGTTGTGCGCGACCATGCGGTAGGGATGCGCCAGCTTCCAGGACGGGAAGGTGTTGGTCGAAAACCGCTGGTGGACGAGGGCAAGCGCCGATCTCGAAACGCGGGTCGGTCAGGTCCTTGTAGTAGTTGCCAACCTGATAGGCGAGGAACATGCCCTTGTAGACGATGGTCCGCGCCGACATCGACACGATGTAGAAGCCGTTGTCGCGCCCGTCCGTCTCCTTGAAAATGCGGTTCGAGATCACCTTGCGCAGCACGTAGAGGCGGCGCTCGTAGTCGTCGTCATTCTCGATGTTCGCGGCGCGCCCGATGAAGACCTGGCGGTGCACGGGTTCGGAGGCGGCAATGTGCGGCGCCTTGGAAAGCGAGGAATTGTCGACCGGCACATCGCGGAAGCCGATGAACGGCTGTCCCTCTGCCTGCGCGACTTCGCGCAATGATCTCCTCGATATGGGCCTGCAGTTCCGGTTCGTGCGGCATGAACAGATGGCCGACGGCATAGTGGCCGGGCTGCGGCAGGTCTATGCCGAGCTTGCCCATTTCCTCGCGGAACAGCCTGTCGGGAATCTGGGCGAGCACGCCCGCGCCGTCGCCCATCAGCGGATCGGCGCCAACCGCGCCGCGATGCGTGAGGTTTTCGAGCATGGCAAGGCCGTCAACCACGATCTGGTGCGACTTGCGGCCTTTCATGTCTGCGATGAAGCCGACGCCACAGGCATCATGTTCGTTGCGCGGATCGTAAAGACCTGTCCGCTGCGTCATTGATGAGCTCATCGCCGTTTCCTCCATTCGCCCGCCATTGTCGCCGGCGCGGCGTTTCGAACCCCTGCACATGGAGCAGGGATGCGCAAATTCATTATGGCACGCAAAAAAGGACAGCATTCCTGTCCTATCACGAAAAGCTGCCAGAATTGCGTTTCAAGGGCAAGCAAAACTTGTGTGGCAGATTGAACCGCGACCGAAAATATGTTTTGTTTATAACAAATTGGAATTGCAGTCGGCGAGTGCGCGCGATAGCAATGCAGTTGGAGGGGGCTTTTTCCGACATTTTTCGATGCATGGCCGTGCTGTGACCGGATTGGTTCCGGATTTCGGGCGTCCGTGATGCATCGATTGCCAAAAACGGATCCCTCTTCGATGTCCGGTGTGGAATGGTTTGACTGAACCTCCCGCTTCTGTCGCCCCCAGAGCGGGGACAAAGGGGCAGACGAACGACTTTGTCATTCCGGCGTCGAAAGGGCCCGGTCCCGGCTAACCCCGGGACCGGGTCAGTTTTTCAGTCGCCAAAACGCAATGCCCCGCTTCCAACAACGCTCCAAAAATGGTCTTACGGACGCAGGGCATCCCATGGAGCATCACATGCATTTTGGCAGCGACAACTGGGCCGGCGCACATGAGGCGATTTCCGCCGCGCTGGCGGCAAATTCGGGCGGCTTCGTCCCAGCCTATGGCGCGAGCGAAATAGACAAGGCGGCGAGCGAAAAATTCAACGCGGTGTTCGGCCGCGAAGTCGCCGTGTTCTTCGTGGGTACCGGGACCGCGGCGAACGCGCTGGCGCTGTCGAGCGTCAACCGGCCGGGCGGCGTCAGTTTCTGCGCCCGCGAAGCGCATGTGATCGAGGACGAATGCGGTGCGCCGGAGTTCTTCACAGGCGGCGCGCGTCTCCATCCAGTAGACGGCCCGCTCGGCAAGATCGATCCGGATCTGCTGCGTAAGGCAATCGCGAAATTTCCTGCGGATTTCGTTCACCACGGCCAGCCGATGGCGGTGACGATCACCCAGGCCACCGAAGCTGGTACGGTCTATTCACTCGATGAAATCCGGACGATTGCGGCTGTGTGCCGAGAGACCGGCATTCCCTTGCACATGGATGGCGCGCGCTTTGCCAATGCGCTGGTTTCGCTTGGCGTGACAGCCGCGCAGATGACAGTCGATGCAGGCGTCGACATGGTTTCGTTCGGCGGTACCAAGAATGGCTGCTGGTGTGCCGAGGCGCTGGTCGTTCTTGATCCGCAAAAGGCTGGGCAGGTGCCTTTCCTGCGCAAACGCGGGGCGCAGCTGTTTTCAAAATCGCGCTTCATCGCCGCGCAGTTTGACGCCTACCTCCACGATGATCTGTGGCTGAGGATGGCCGAGCACGCCAATTCCATGGCGCAGCGCCTTGCCGGGCATGTGCGGGCATCGCCTAATCTCCGGCTGGGCTGGGAGCCGGAGGCGAACGAGGTTTTCATCGCCATGGGCCGGGAAACGGCCAGCCAACTGGAAGCTGCCGGGGCCAGATTCTATCCCTGGTCCGCGCCGCGCTTCTTCGAGGGCAAGCTGGCGCACGGAGAAATCCTGACGCGCTTCGTAACGAGCTTCGCTACCAAGGCCGACGAGGTCGACGCCTTCGCGAGACTATGCCAAGCGTAATCGCTCTTCCGTTACCGCAGCGTGAAGGTTGCATACGCTTAGTTGATTTCCATTTGAAAAGAGGGTGCGGCAACAAGTCCCTGCGCAACATCGCTTGCGTCCTTCCGGGCAATGGGAGCGGAGGGGAACAATTCAAGGAGATCACGATGAGCAAGACTGTGGCATCTGCGGCAATCGTTGCAGGGGCGCTGAGCGCCGCACTGGTAATGATGGCAAGCCCGGAACCGGCACATGCAGCAAAGCTGAAGTGCTTTGGCGTGGCAGCGGCAGGTCAGAACGACTGCGCAGCCGGCCCGGGGACAACATGCGCCGGCACGTCCAAGGTCGACGGCCAGGGCAATGCCTGGAAATATGTGGAAGCCAACTCCTGCGAAGAAGCGGCGATCACGGTCGATGGCAAGGAACTGAAGGGTTCCGACAAGCCGCTCGACCGCAACATGCCGTCGTAATCGACGAAGTTGCAGGGGAGCGCCCGTATGACGTTGCAAACAATCCTGCAATCGAAGCTGCCAGCGCCCTCGTTCGTACACCAGCCCATCCCGGCGCGAGCCGGGGTGGGCCTCAAGCCGCAGCATGTGGACGATATACTCGCAAGCCGGGCCGATATCGGCTTCTTCGAGGTCCATGCCGAAAACTACATGGGCGCCGGCGGCATGCCACATGCGCAATTGCGCGCCATTCGCGATCAATACCCGTTGAGCGTACACGGCGTCGGCATGTCGATCGGCGGGGAGCGCGGCATCGATCCGCAGCACCTCGCCCGCTTCAAGGCGGTGGTCGATCACTACCAGCCGGGGCTCGTGTCCGAGCATCTGGCATGGTCGACACATGACGATGTGTTCTACAATGACCTGCTGCCGGTTCCCTACACGGGCGACACCATGCGCCGCGTTGTCGAGCATGTCGGCGCCGTGCAGGATGCGATCGGCCGGCAGATCCTCATTGAAAATCCTTCGACCTACCTCGTCTTCGCGCAGTCGGACTGGTCGGAGGTCGATTTCATGGCCGAGATCGCGGCGCGGTCCGGGTGCGGCCTGCTTTTCGACGTCAACAATGTCTTCGTTTCGGCGACCAACCACGGCTACAGCCCGCGCGACTACGTTCTTTCCTATCCGCTGCATCTGGTCCGGGAAATCCACCTCGCCGGTCATGCCGGCGACAGCGACGACGAAGGCCGGCCGCTGCTGATCGATGCGCATGACCGCGCTGTCTGCGGCGATGTGTGGGAACTCTATCGCCTGGTGCTGTCCAAGACCGGTCCGCTGCCGAGCCTTGTCGAGTGGGACAATGACGTGCCGGACTGGCCGGTGCTGATGGACGAGGCGCGGCGCGCCGATGCGATCCTTGGCAGCAATCGCGAGCGGGCGGCCTTGCAATGAATACTCCTGTTCAAGGCGAGGGCGTGAACGAGCGCTTCGCCGCAGCGCTGCTCGACCCGGACATCGCCATTCCCGGATGACGTTACCGGCCCCGATGGCAAAGCCGCGCCAAGGCGGTACGGCGTCTACCGCAACAATGTGGTGGTAAGCCTGCTGGACGCGCTGAGAAGCGCCTATCCTTCGGTGATGGCCATCATGGGCGAGGAGAATTTCGCCCGCGCTGCCCGCAATTTCATCCTGGCCCATCCGCCGCGCTCGCCCATGATGCAGCATTTTGGCGGCGACTTCCGCGATTTCCTCGACGCTTTTCCGCCACTGCGCTCCGCACCGTTCCTGGGCGATGTAGCGCGGCTGGAACGAGCGTACCTCGATGCGTGGCACGCGGCGGACGAGCCGTGCCTTTGCGCCGATGCGCTAGGCGGCCTGACACCCGAGGAAACGCTGGCGCTGGTATTCGAGCCGCATCCGGCAACCTTCCTGATCGCCTCGCGGTACCCCATCGCCGACCTGTTCGGCTGGCGGTACGGGAGGCCGGAAGGCGGCGCGGACATAGCCCAGGCGCAATGCGCGCTGGTGACGCGCCCGCAATACTCGGTTGAACTGCGGATCGTGGAGCAGGCGCAATACGACTTCTTCGCGCAGCTCATGCGCGGCGCGAGCCTCGGCGAAGCGGCGGGAACTGCGCTGGAAGCGGCGCCGGATTTCGATTTGCCTGGAACAATCGCGCTTGCCATGGCGGCCGGCATGTTCATGCACACACCCAGGGAGCAATGAAATGAATGCGATCGGCGCGCTCGCGCGGTTATACGCGAATGTCTTTGGCGCGGTTGAAAAGGCGGCCGGCGATTGGTTCACGGGCTGTTCGCACGGTTCACTTTCCTGGCGGTCCTTTTCGGCTACTTCTTCAATTCCTGGACAACGAAGGCGGGCGAGGGCCCGCTCGGGGCGTTCCTGGTGCGCGATAACGCCTGGTACCAGATCGTGCCGTGGGCCGTGGAGCCGGCGGGCGGTGATGTTGTCACAGGTCGGCTTCGCTCGACAACCTGATCGTCCATGCCGGAACCTATGCCGAATTGCTGCTGCCGCTGATGATCGTCGCCGGCCTGTTCGCGCGGGCTGCGGCCCTGGGGATGATCGCGTTCGTCGCGGTGCAGTCCTTCGTCGACATCCGCTTCCACCAGGTCGGGCCGGAGACGACCGGCGCGCTGTTCGACCGTTTCCCCGATTCGGTTATCGCCGACCAGCGGTTGTTGTGGCTGTTCGTGCTGACGATGATCGTCATCAAGGGTGCAGGCGCGCTTTCGCTCGATCAATTGCTTGGCCGGCTCTGGCAGGGGAGCGTTCCGGCGCCGGTCACGGCCTGAAGCAACGAAAAAGGGCGCATGTCTGCGCCCTTTTCCATTACAGGCCGTCAGCGGGGGATCAGGCGGCCTGCTGTCCCTCGATCTGCTTGACGCGCTTGGGCGCCTTGGCGATCTCGATCTTGCGCGGCTTCATCGCTTCGGGAATCTCGCGCACGAGTTCGATGTGAAGGAGACCGTTCTCGAGGCTCGCGGACTTCACTTCAACATGGTCGGCAAGCTGGAAGCGGCGCTCGAAGCTGCGCGCGGCAATGCCGCGGAAGAGAAATTCCTTCTGCGCGTCTTCCGTGTTCTCGGTCTTTTCGCCCTTCACGGTCAGCGTGTTTTCGCGCGACTCGATCGACAGTTCGCTGTCGGCAGAAACCGGCAACCGCCATGGAAATGCGGTAGGCATTCTCGCCGGTGCGTTCGATGTTGTAGGGCGGATAGGTCGGGGCCGATTCGGGCTGGCCCATGTTGTCCAGCATCGAGAAAAGACGGTCGAAGCCGACGGTCGAGCGATAAAGCGGGGCAAAGTCTATTGCACGCATGGTAGTCCTCCTTGAAGCGACAGTTGTGCGTTGTGGCGTTTTCCACCCCCGTCAAGGGCGGCGGACAGGCCGTTCATTCGAGGCCCTTTTGGCGCCTCGACCCCGATTTGGTAATCTGTTGCCCTGCTTTTCAAGGGTGTCGGCGCCTGCCTGCCTCGCGCCAATGTGCTTGTGGCGAACCTTGCCTTTGCTTATGGGGAATGACTGCAAACGCCGCGAGTCGCCCACTGGAACTGGCATGGAACTGGTCTCGACCGACGACAATCCCCTGCCGCCCGGCGTTCATGCCGGGGTGACGGTGACGGCGGATGGCGCGAGCCTGCGCCACGCCTATTGGCGCACGGTCAACCCGCCGTGCAAGGGCACCGTGATCGTGCTGCAGGGGCGCGCCGAGTTCATCGAGAAGTATTTCGAGACGGTCGCCGGCCTGCGCGAGGAAGGCTTCGACGTGTGCACCTTCGACTGGCGCGGGCAGGGCGGCTCCACCCGCCTCGTTCGCGATCCCAAGAAGGGGTACATCGACAATTTCAGCCAGTATGTCGCGGATCTGGAGGCGGTGATCGGCAATGTCGCGCTGCCCGACTGCCGCCCGCCCTATTTCATCCTGGGCCATTCGCTCGGCGGGCTGGTGGCGCTGGCCGCGGCGCCGAAACTGGCCAACAGGGTGCAGCGCATGGTGCTTGCCAGCCCGCTGCTCGCCTATGGCGGCACTCCCGGTCTCGCAGAGCCGGCTGACATTCTTCACCGGCTTCCTTTGCGCGATCGGCCTCGGCGCCATGTATCTGGGCCCCGGGCCGCGGCTTCACGAGAACCGGCGTTACGCGGGCAACCCGCTGACTTCCGACATGCGCCGGTTCGAGCGCAATTCGGCGCTTGCCATCGGCCATCCGGAACTGGCGGTAGGCGGGCCGACGGCGGCTTGGCTATTCGCCGCGGGGCAGGCGATGGCGCGAGTGTGGGACCCGGATTTCATCGGCAGCATTCCGGTCCCGACGCTGCTGATCGCGGCCGGCGCCGACACGGTCGTTTCCGTGCGGGCGATCGAGGAGATGGGCTTCAAGATGCGTTCGGGAAGGGCGCTGGTCATTGCCGGCGCACGTCACGAATTGCTGCAGGAGCGCGATGTCTACCGCGAACAGCTGCTTGCGGCTTTCCTGGCCTTCGTACCCGGCACGGATGTGCTTTAGCCGGCCAAGAGCCGCATGGCTTCAGCGTGCAAGGCGCGATTTGCAGCGGCGAGAATGCGCCCGCCTTCATTGGCAGGTCCGCCATCCCAGGTCGTGACGATGCCGCCTGCCGCTTCGATCACCGGAATGAGCGGGGCGATGTCGTAGGATTTGAGGCTGCTTTCGACGACAAGGTCGATCTGGCCCGCCGCGACCATGGCGTAGGCGTAGCAGTCGTAGCCATAGCGCGTCAGCCGGCAGGACGCTTCCACCGCGCGGTAGCGGTCGATGTCGCCCTCGTCGAACAGGAAGGGCGTCGTCGTCATCAGCATCGCGTCGGCGAGTCTTGCGGTCCGCCGCGTGGAAATGCGCGAGCGGGCGCCGTTGTGGACGAGGAATGCGCCACCCTCGTGGCCGATATAGCGCTCGCCGGTGAAGGGTTGCGACATGACGCCGGCAATCGGGTTGCCGCGGTGCTGCAGGCCGATCAGCGTGCCCCAGGACGGCAGGCCGCAGATGAAGGACCGCGTGCCGTCGATCGGGTCGATGATCCAGCAATATTCGGCGTCCGGGCGGACGGCGTCCTCCTCCTCGCCGATGATGCCATGGTCGGGATAGCGCTCGATGATCAGCGCGCGGATCGCCGCCTCGGCTGCGCGGTCGGCCTCGGTCACGGGATCGAAACCGGCGGCCTCCTTGTTCTCGACCGACATGGCCAGGCGAAAGCGCGGCAACGTCTGTGCAGCGGCCGCATCGCACAAGGCGTGAAGGAAGGGTTCGACATCGTTCATTTGCGCGGAATCCGGTTCTGGAAGGCTGGCGATGCAGGCGTGCGGGCCGGAAACGTTTCCGGCCCTCTTGCATTTTGTGCATTGCACTATACATTGTGCAGTGCGGTATGCGAATATCGCAATGCCCTTTCGGGCGTTTCCTCCCAGACTTCAAGACCGCACTTGGTGCGGTCTTTTTTATGCGCATCTATTCCGCCGCCAGGCTGCTAGCGCCGCCGAGGCCCGCCTCGGGAATGGCGACGAGCCTGCCGATGAAACGGGTAATGTCGTGCGCCACCTTTTCGAACGCCGAACCCTTGGCAAGCGCGGCTTCGTCCATGTAGAGGCCGCGGTTGACCTCGATCTGCAGCGCATGATAGCCGCTGTGCGGCCGGCCGTAATGCTCGGTGATGAAGCCGCCGGCATAGGGCTTGTTGATCTCCACCTCGTAGCCGAGTTCGGACAGGAACTGCGCCGCCGCCCAGGTGATCTGCGCCGCACAGGCGGTGCCGTATCGGTCGCCCAGCACGAAGTCCGGGCCGCATGCGCCGCGCCGCGCCGTCGCGCGTCGACGGCATGGAGTGGCAGTCTATCAGCACGGCATGGCCGAAACGCGAATGGGTTCGCGAAACCAGCGAGCGCAATGCAGCATGGTAGGGCTTGTAGATCGTCTCGATCCGCTCCAGCCCCTCTTCGATGCCAAGCCTTCGCGCGTAGATCTCCTCGGTTTCCGAAACGATTCGCGCTATGGTGCCGAGGCCGCCGGCCACGCGCACCGAGCGCGTGTTGCAAAAGCCCGGCAGCGCGCCGTCGAACATGGCCGGATCAAGTTCGTATGGTTCGCGGTTGACATCGAGGAAAGCGCGGGGAAAATTCGCCGCAAGAAGCGGGCAGCCCTAGAATCACCGCGCCGGCGAACAATTCGTCCACCCGGAAGTCCTCGGACTTTCGGATGGCGGCGCGGTCGAGCCGGATCAGCGTCGAGGAATTGCGGCCGGTAGTTGCGCCCGCTGTGGGGTGAGTTGAAGACGAACGGAACCCGCTGCTGCGACGGCTCGATGAGCGTGAAGGGCGGGTTGAGGTTCGTGTCGTATCCGGTGGTCATGCCGCTTTTCTTGTTTCCGGCCGGTGGGAGCCGATCCATGCCAAAAGATAACCCGTGGACGCAGGATTCGCAAGCTTGACAGCAAAAATGCCGCGAACGGCTGCGAATTCATCATCTGTTTACCCAAATCATGGTCTTGATCTCGATGCCGAGGTCGATCAAATCGCAACCCGCATGGCATGCGCCAGGATTGGTCATGAACAAGATACTGCTTGCCGAAGACGACAACGACATGCGCCGCTTCCTCGAAAAGGCGCTGGAGAAGGCGGGCTATTCCGTGGTGGCATTCGACAATGGCGCCAGCGCCTATGACCGGCTGCGCGAGGAGCCGTTCTCGCTGCTCCTGACCGACATCGTGATGCCCGAGATGGACGGGATCGAGCTGGCGCGCCGCGCCACCGAAATCGACCCCGACCTCAAGGTGATGTTCATCACCGGCTTTGCCGCCGTGGCGCTCAATCCCGATTCGCACGCGCCCAAGGACGCCAAGGTGCTGTCCAAGCCGTTCCACCTGCGCGACCTCGTCAACGAGGTCGAGAAGATGCTGAACGCGGCCTGAAGACTTTCTGTTGACGGGGCGAACCGTGATGGTCTATGCCCCACCCTCGAATGGGCGTGTAGCTCAGCGGGAGAGCACTACGTTGACATCGTAGGGGTCACAGGTTCAATCCCTGTCACGCCCACCATTCGCCTTATTCTGATACCCCCACGCCTCCACATCGCTCCTATACATCTCCCCGATCCGCGCCGCGATATCGTTGCCGTAGAATGACCGCCAGTCAGGGTGTTTTTCATGCCGGTTCCACAGCTTCGCCAGCAAGCCGGGCATCTTGCGCCTTTCCGATCCGGCGGTGTTGACGCGCGGCAGCGGCGTCTTCAGCCCGGCGCGGGCGGCAGCGGCGGGAAATTCTTCGGCGAGTTGCTCGAAACGTACGATCTCGTCCACCAGCAGCCTGCCGTCTTCATACAGAAAGTCGGTTTGCGGGCGCACGAACCAGAACTCGTCACCCGGACCTGCGAACTGCGCGGGCAGCCAGTGCTTCACGAATTGTGCGAACGGCATGTTGAGATTGAGGTGCCGGTAGAGCGAGACTGCCCGCGACCAGGGATCGCGCACGATCGCGAATTTGTAACAGGCGTCGAAAGTCGCCTGATCCACATGGCCGCGACGCACATAATCGCTTGCCAGCAGATGGGCAAGCCGCGGCGGACCCAGCGCCGGATCGGGATTCAAGCGCAGAAGCAGCGGCGCGCGGCTTTCCCAGTCCAGGCCCAGATCGGTCAGGAAGGCGGTCTCCACGCTCTGCCCGGCGCATTTGGGAACGTGGACGAAGATCGTGCGATGCTGCGGGGAATACATGGTCCAGCTTTCGGGTGCGTGCGGAATTTGTCTATCGCCGTGTTTGTCCAACGGGCAACCGTAATTCGGCCTCTGTTGGGAAAATATAGTATTGCCGACATTCAAACATTGACCTAACCCGGTGCTGTTTCGCCCGCCGGAACGTGGGCAGGTCACAGGTTCGGCTGAATGCAGAATGCAAGATACTACTTGAACCGGGTCAGCCCGCTGGCAGCTGGTTGGAACATTGAAACGTGCCATGCGCGTTTGCAGGCCGTCTTCGCGGACGTTCCCCTGGCCAAGGATGCGATACCGCGGGTCTGCTACATCGCGCAGTACGACCTCCTCTACAATCGCATCCAGAAAAACGCGAACTCCAACACCATGGTTCTGTGGAATTATCTCGTGAATGCGCGCATGGACCGGGTCATCAAGTCCCGCAAAAATATCGCACATCTTCACGATCTGGGTTCTGCCGCACTGTCGCGCCTTGGCGGCAGCCGGTCCCTTCTGGTGATACGCGATCCCTATTCGAGGGTGCTGTCGGCGTTCCTCGACAAGTTTCGCCGACCGGCCATCCGCCGGGCGCATGGCGATTTTGATCTTGCCCCGGCCGGATTTGCCCGTTTCGTGGCCTGGCTTGAAGAAGGCGGATTGGAGAAGAACGGACATTGGGACCTGCAAACCAAGCAGATGCTTCTTCCTCTGGGCCGATATACGGATGTCGTCCGCTTCGAGCAGTATGGCCAACGCATGCTGGAATTCCTGCTTGAACTGGGCGTGCCGGAAGAAAAGCTCGCATTCAGCGGTCTCGTGACGCATGGCGCACGCCATGCCACCGGTGCGGATGAAAAACTGGCGGCATTCTACGATGGCGATACCCGCCTGCGGGTTGCCCGTATCTACGAGGCCGACTTCACCGCGCTTGGATATGGCGTCTAGACACCTGCCTTTGCGACTGGCCACAAGCGCGGACCGTGCTATTAAATGGCATGGTTTATGTTGAAATCGGCCTCGTATTCCTGCTGACGTTTCTCAACGGCCTGCTTGCAATGTCGGAACTGGCGGTGGTTTCTTCGCGTCCGGCACGGCTGCAGATGCTGGAGAATGAGGGTTCGAAGGGTGCGCGGCAAGCGCTCAAGCTGGCATCCGATCCCGGTGCGTTCCTCTCAACGGTGCAAATCGGCATCACCCTGGTCGGCGTGCTGTCCGGCGCATTTTCCGGCGCAACGCTGGGCGCGCGGCTGGCGGTATTTTTGGCCCAGTCCGGGCTGCCCCAGTTATGGGCCGATATCGCCGGCGTCACGGTGGTGGTGACCCTCGTCACCTACCTTTCGCTGATCATCGGCGAACTGGTGCCCAAGCGGCTGGCCCTGCGCAATCCGGAGCGCATTGCCGCGATGGTTGCGCCGGGAATGGTGTTGTTGTCGCGCATTGCCTGGCCGCTCGTCTTCGTGCTCGACCATTCGGGCAGGTTCGTCCTGTCGCTGATGGGGCAGAGGGAGGAAGACAGCCAGAAGGTCACCGAGGAGGAAATCCGAACGATCGTGGCAGAGGCGGAGAGCTCAGGCGTGCTGGAGCCGGGCGAGGGGCAGATGATCACGCGCGTCATGCGGCTGGGCGATAGTTCGGTCCGCCTGGTGATGACGCCCCGGGTCGAAGTCGACATGCTGGACCTTTCTCAAAGCGTCGCGCACAACATGAAAGTCATCCGCGAAAGCCCGCATTCCCGGTTTCCAGTCCATGATGGCGATCCCGACGATCCGGTTGGCATCATCTGGGTCAAGGATATCATCGGCAAGAAAGTCACGCGCCAGGCCGAGCTTCGCGCTCTCGTACGGCAGGCGCCGGTCATACCTGCCCCGGCCGACGCGCTCGATGTCATCAACACGCTCAGGCAGTCCAGCGTCCATATCGGGCTCGTCCACGACGAGTATGGCCACTTCCTTGGGGTGGTCACGACAGCGGACCTGCTGGAAGCAATTGTCGGCGTATTCGCCGACGAGGAAGGCCCGCCGGAAGAAGCCATGGTCGCGCGGGTGGACGGCTCACTGTTCATTTCCGGGTGGATGCCGGCGCGGGCGATGGCCGATTCGCTTGGCCTCAAACTACCGCAAAACCCGCCCTATGAGACGGCCGCCGGCATGCTGATCGAGGCATTCGGACGGCTGCCCGAAGTTGGCGACCATGTCAATGTCGGCCACTGGCACTTCGAGGTCGTGGACATGGACGGTCGGCGCATCGACAAGATCATCGCAACACCGCGCGCGGGAAAGCGCGGGCGCACCTCGGGACCTGTCATTCCTGGCAAGTGAGAAAATGAAAAAGGCGCGCTTGCGGCGCGCCTTTCGAAGGGTCTCCGGACAGGAGCGGGAGGGATCAGCCCTCGACCGCCGCTTCCTTCCTGGCTGGCTTCTTCGCGACCTTTTTCGGGGTCTTCTTCTTGGTCAGCGCCATTACTTCGCCGATGACCCGCGCCTGCAGGCCGGGGTTCTTCTCGATCGTTGTGTGGGTGATGTCCTCGCGGTTGCTCATCGAGACGTTCTGCAGCGAACCGGAGAAACCCGAACCCTTGTAGACGCGGTTGTCGCCGTTCGGGATGTAGTAGTTGACCACCTTGCCGACATTCTTGCCGACATAGCCGGGCTCGGTCGGGTCGAACATCACGACATAGGAGACCTTGACGCCACGATTGCCCAGATAACTCGCCATCTTCGAAGCGTCGTTGGCGCCCAGCGAATGGCCCATGATGATGAGCGGATAGGAAACCTTTCCGGCCTTGTCGCGCGCGATGATGTTGTCGGCAAGTTCCTGCCACTGCGTGTAGCTGGTCGAGACCGCGTACACACCCGACCGATTGATCTTGACCGCGATCACGTCCATTCCGCGCGAGAAGATGTCCATCAGGCCGCGCATCAGGTAGACTTCGCCGGTTCGCGTAGGCGCGACCTTCGGCGTATCGAGCGACTTGAGTTCTGTCTCGTTGGGCGCGTCTGCCTTTGCTGCGCCGCCGCTGCTCGACGAGCCGGTGGAGGAGCAGCCCGAAAGGGCGAGGGCGCCAACCAGCGCTGCGATGGAAAGCGTTCTCAAAACAGCAGTTTGGCGAATCATGGATGGCCCCGGAATCAGTCTGGAAGTTTCCGCAATGTCGGCGCAAAGCGGTTAATGAAAATCTAATTCGCAGGCGAAGGTTGCGTCGTAAAGCGGCAAGAAAGCAAGCCGATGCTGTTTGAGCGCCACTGTTGCACAAAGGCTGCAATCAAGCCGGCAACCGGAGGCCGGTTGCTGTAATCTGCGGCAGCGCCTGCTCAGTAAATGCCCGGAATGATACGGTGCGTGCGCTTCTCGTAGGCGCGGTATTCGTCGCCGAATCGCTCGACCATCATCGCCTCTTCCTGTCCTACCCGCAGGAAATAGAGCGTCCCGAAGCCGACGATGCCCGAAAGCCCCGCCAGCCAGTTCGACAGAAGGAACGGCTGCGCCAGCGCCCAGAGCCAGAAGGCCGAATACATGGGGTGCCGCAACCGCTCATAGATGCCGCTCGTCACCAGCTTGTGGTTCTCCCGAAGATCGAGGCTGTGCGACCACATGGCGCCGAGCGCCTTGTGGGTGATGCGGAACAGCCGCAGCGACAGCGCGAAAACCAGAACTCCGATGAGGATCAGCAAAGGATGCGCGGAGTGGTCCAGCGCCTGCGGAAAACCCGTGAAAACCCAGATCGCAGGGATGATGCCAAGGCCGGTTGTCGACGCCGCCATCGAGAATCGCTCGATCGGCGTGCGCGAGGTCTTGGCGATCTTGACCTTGCGCGAACGCTTGTTGGGGACCCAGCGAATGAGCGCCCAGCCTATGAGGAAGAGGCACCAGATCACCTTGCCGGCGAGTTCCCAGTCGATGTTCATCAGTCAAATCCTCATCGCGTTTGCGGCGATACCTATACGAGACGTCCGTCTGCATCAATCTTGCCGGTCAGTTCCGGGTTGAGCGCCAGCTCGCGCGTGTCCAGCGGGCCGGCAAGGCGCAGCATGTAGTCGAACGGCACGCGCACATCCTGGTAGAGGATATATTGGCGGTGGGTTTCGTATTGCGAGCGTCGCATCTTGCGGTAGCGCTGGCGTGTCATGGCGTTCTTGTAACGGACGCGGTCGATGCGCAGGCGCGCCTTGTTGCCCTTGATTTCGAGTTCCTCGAACGGATCGGCCTTGTAGAAGGCAATGATGTCGTCCTTCGTCTGGATCTCGTGCCAGAAAATCGAGGGCTCAGCGGCGATTCGGGCCGTCCAGTCGCGCAGGAACTTCGCGCGCGGGGCAAGCGCGATCTTGAGAAGGCTCGACCCCAGCGCCAGGAACACGACCCGCTTTGCGTCAACAAGGCCGGGATTGGCGTCGAGCGCCTTGGCCAGCGCGGCGACGGCCCAGACGGAGCCGAAGGAATGGCCGGATATGATGATCTCGTCGTGATCGGAGGCCGAGATCTCCTGCGCGACCACGCTTGCGAACTCGTCATAGCGTTGCTCGATCCGCTCGTTGACGCGGTTCACCATGTCGCGGGCAAAGCCCCAGTCGTTGATGGTAAGCAACAGATACATGCGCTCGCCCGGCCATTTGCACAGCACCAGCGTCAGGAGGATGGTCATGCCGGCGGCTGCGACGGCCCGGTTCGCGCCGTCGAGGGCCAGGCCCGCGACGTACCAGGAAAGAATTCCGCTCGCAGCAGCGAAGAGCGCGATCAGCAGCAGCGGGAAAATGGTGAAGAGAAAGTAGCGAAGGCTCGACCTCCAATAGCGCCAGACCGTGCCGTCGGCAAAAAAGGCAAGGAATTTCGGCATGTTGTGGAGGAAGCCGTTGGGGTGCGGCTCGCTCTCATATTCCTCGATGATGTCGTTCCAGGAAAACAGCACGATCCGCGTGTGCGTTTCCCAGTTGGCGCCCTTTGCGATGCTCTCGCTGACGGCGTTGATGGCGCCGTCCGGCGCATCTGCCGAAACGCGCTCGAACCCGAACTTCCAGACTTCGCCGGTCTTCTGGGCGCAATGGCGGATGCGGTCGAGCTGGCTTTTGGCCGTGGTTTTTTCAAAGCCCGGGAAGACCAGCACCAGTCGTGAACGGATCATGGTCTACCCCCGCGAGATAACCGACTATTCCGGCTCAGGCCGATTTAGCCGCATCGGTGAGGTATTGCCAAACGTAATTGGAGAAGGACCGCCAGCATTCCACACGGAATTTGTCCGGACCTTGCCTGTAAAGGATCACTTCCGCCTTGCCGAGTATGGTGCGTGCGCATGCGCCGGATGGAAAGGCTTCCAGCGACAAGTCCTGCGGGCAACCGGAATTGAGCGCCACCGCCGCCTTGGCGCCCTCGACGATGATGGCGGTGTTGCGGTGGGAAATGTCGACGGCGCTGCAGAGGGTGCCGGAAAGGCTTGCGAACCGCGCTGCAAGGCCGGTTCCTTCCTTGGCGATAAGCAGCCATTCGTCCGGGCCGAGCCAGAGTGCGGCGACGCCATTGTTGGAGGCGCTTGTGCGTGGTGCATGCGGAAGCGCCAGTCCGGCCGCCTCGCCAAGGGTGCCGACCGCGTCCGGCCTTGCCCGCAGGCTGATGCGCTCGGCAAAGGGCGCCGGCAGCAGTGACAGTCCCGACAGGGCGAATGCGTAGGTTTCCAGCGGGTGGATGCGCGCAGCCTCAGCCATTCACGCGGACTCCTTCTTCGTCGAAGAACACGGTGCCGGTGACTTCGACCGCGATCGTTTCATTCGCCATCGGCACGTACAGGGTCTGGCCTGCCTTGGCGCGCCCGTCCTTGACCAGCGCCATCGCAATCGACCGGCCGCAATTGGCCGACCAGTAGGACGAGGTCACATGGCCGATCATCGGTGCGGGAATGGACGCGCCGGGCGTCTCAACGATCTGCGCGCCTTCCTCCAGCACCACTTTCGGGTCGGCGGTCTTCAACCCGACAAGCTGCTTGCGCCCCGTGGCGACTAGGTCGGGCCGCTTCAGGCCACGAATGCCGACGAAGTCGGTCTTGTTCTTGCCGATGGCCCAGGCAACGCCAGCGTCGTCCGGCGTCACCGTGCCGTCGGTGTCCTGGCCGACGATGATGAAGCCCTTCTCGGCGCGCAGCACGTGCATCGCCTCGGTGCCATAGGGCGTCAGGCCCATCGGCTCGCCCCGCTCCCAGATCGCTTCCCAGACGGCGCGGCCATGGTCGGCCGGCACGTTGATTTCATAGCCGGCCTCGCCGGTGAAGGAGACGCGCATCAGCCGGGTCGGGACCCCGCAGAAACGGCCCTCGCGGATCGACATGTGCGGCATGGCGTCAAGGTCGATGCCTTCGACGAATGGCTCGATGATTTCGCGCGCCTTCGGCCCCTGCACGGCGATCACCGCCCATTGCTCGGAAATCGAGGTCAGCCAGACATTCCATTGCGGGAATTCGGTCTGGAGATAGTCCTCCATCATGTTCATCACGCGGGCCGCGCCGCCCGTCGTCGTGGTGACATGGAAGCGGTCGTCGGCGAGGCGGCCGATCACGCCGTCATCGTAGATGAACCCGTCCTCGCGCAACATGATGCCGTAGCGGCAGCGGCCAGGTTCGAGCTTGTCCCACGGGTTCGTGTACATGAGGTTCATGAACTTGACCGCATCCGGGCCGACGACCTCGATCTTGCCGAGCGTCGAGGCGTCGAAAATGCCGGCCGCATTGCGCACCGCCAGGCATTCGCGGTCCACGGCTTGCTTCATCGTCTCGCCGCCGCGCGGGAAGTACCAGGCGCGCTTCCACTGGCCGACATCCTCGAACATCGCGCCCCTGCTTTCCGCCCAGCCATGCATCGGCGTGCGGCGTGTGGGGTCGAACAGATCCCCCTTGGCATGGTTGACGATGGTGCCGAAGGTCACCGGCGTATAGGGAGAGCGGAACGTCGTGTGCCCGACCGCGGGAATGTCGTTGCCGAGCGCATGGGCGGCAATGGCGAGGCCGTGCAGGTTCGACATCTTGCCCTGGTCGGTCGCCATGCCGGTCGTCGTGTAGCGCTTGACGTGCTCGATGGAGCGGAAGCCCTCCTTGACCGCGAGGCGGATGTCCTTGGCGGTGACGTCGTTCTGGAAATCGACGAAAGCCTTGACGAAATCGTCCGGTCCGGCGCCTTTGGCCGCGCCGAGCATGAAGCCGTTCATCGTCGCCTCTTCCTCGACCTCGGGGCCGGGACCGCCGGTCGCCAGCGCGCCCTCGCGGATGGCGTCTGCAAGCGTCAATGTGCCGTTGCAGGCGCCGACGCTCACGCAATCCTCCGCGCCGATGCCGGGCAGGAAGCGACCGCCGGCCTCGTCCCAGTCAAGCTTGCCGCGCGACTGCGAGAAGAGATGCACGGATGGCGTCCAGCCGCCAGACATCAACAGGCTGTCGATCTCGAACTTCGTGCTTGCCGTGCCATCCACCGGTTCGACCGTCATGGATTTGATGCGCAGCCGACCCGATGTCTTCACAACCGCATGGCCGGTCTTGACCGTGATGCCGAGGTCGTTGGCCTTCGCCAGCAACGCTGAGGGAACATCCTTGCGGCAATCGACAATGGCGACGATATCGACGCCCGCCTGCCGGAAATCGAAGGCCGCGTGCCAGGCCGAATCGCATGCGGTGTAGACGCCGATCTTGCGGCCGGGGATAACGCCATAACTGGTTGAGCAGGAGCTGCGCCGCGGATGCCAGCATGATGCCGGGCCGGTCGTTGTCGGCGAAAACGAGCTGGCGTTCGATCGCGCCGGTGGCGAGCACGACCTTGCCGGCGCGCACCTGCCACAGCCGCTCGCGCGGCTGGTCGGCGGCGGGCCGGGCGAGGTGGTCCGTGACCTGCTCGACCAGCGCCACCATGTTGTGGCTGTAGTAGCCGAAAGCGGTCGTGCGCGGCAGCACGGTGACGTTGGCGTTTGCCGAAAGCTCGGCGACAACCGATTGCACCCAGTCATGTCCCGGCTTGCCGGAAATGCGGGCCGTCGCGTCCGCACGCAAATGACCGCCGGCCTGCGCGTTTTCGTCGCAGATGATCACCCGCTGGCCGGAACGGGCAGCGCCCAGCGCCGCCGCAAGACCGGCGGGACCGGCGCCGACCACGAGCACGTCGCAATGGGCGAAGCGGTTGGCGTAGCGATCCGGATCGGCTTCCTTCGGCGCGGAGCCGAGGCCGGCAGCCTGACGGATGAACGGCTCGTAGACGTTCTTCCAGAAGCTCTTCGGCCACATGAAGGTCTTGTAGTAGAAGCCGGCCGAAAGGAACCGGCCCATCCAGTCGTTGACCGCGCCGATGTCGAAGGCGAGCGAGGGCCAGCGGTTCTGGCTCGTCGCGATCATGCCGTCGAAGACTTCCTGCATCGGCGCGCGGATGTTTGGCTGCATGCGCACCGCGTCGCGCGCAATCGTCGCAAGCGCATTCGGCTCTTCCGCGCCCGCCCGAAAGGATGCCGCGCGGCCGGTGATACTTGAACGAGCGCCCGGCAAGGTGGATGCCGTTGGCGAGCAGCGCGGAGGCAAGCGTGTCGCCTTCCATCGCGCCGAGCGCGCTTGCCGTCCCAAGTGAAGCTCACGGTACGCGCCGGGCTCAGCCGGCCCTTGCCGGGAATCCGGTTCTGTCCGGTATTGGCGGAAGGTGCGCTCATGCGGCGTTGCCTTCCCCGTTCTGGCGGACCGGCTCGTTTGCCGGCGTGCCGCGGCCCTTCGGCGATCGCCGGCTGCGATCTTCTCCGCAGACAGCTCGGGCTTCGGCTCGCCGGCCTTGTAGGTGCGGATGAACTTGTCGGATACCGAATGCCGCGCCGCGTTGAAGAACCGGCCGCAGCCATGGACATGGCGCCAGCGCTCGAAGACGACGCCCTTGGGGTTGTCGCGGATGAAGAAGAACTTCTCGAAATCATCGTCGGAAACCGCGTTCCAGTCGGCCGGGCGGGCGATATGCGCCTCGCCCGACTGGCGGAATTCGAGTTCCGGCAATTCGCGTTCGCAATAGGGGCAGTGGATGAGGAGCATGGGCGTTTCCTAGTGCGCGACGGCGGCGGCAGCCGCTTCGTCGATCAGGCGGCCGGTGCGGAAGCGTTCCAGCGTGAAGCCGGCGTTGATCGCGTGCGGTTCGTCGCTGGCGATGGTGTGGGCAAAGACATGGCCCGAACCCGGCGTCGCCTTGAAGCCGCCGGTGCCCCAGCCGCAATTGACGTAGAGGCCCTTGACCGGCGTCTTCGCAAGGATCGGCGAGCGGTCCGGCGTGACGTCGACGATGCCGCCCCAGGAGCGCAGCATGCGCATGCGCCCGAACATCGGGAACATCTCGCAGATCGCGTCGAGCGTGTGGTTGATGATGTGCAGCCCGCCGGTCTGCGAATAGGAGGTGTACTGGTCCGTGCCGGCGCCGATGACGAGTTCGCCCTTGTCGGACTGCGAGATATAGGCATGCACCGTGTTGGACATGACGACGCAGGGAAAGCACGGCTTTACCGGTTCGGACACCAGCGCCTGCAGCGGGTAGCTCTCCAGCGGCATGCGCACGCCTGCCATCTGCATCAGCACCGATGTGTGACCGGCAGCGACGACGCCGATCTTCTTCGCTCCGATGGTGCCGCGCGTTGTCTCGACACCGGTGACCGCGCCGTCCGGCCCGCGATTGATGCCGGTGACCTCGCAGTTCTGGATGATGTGGACGCCGCGCGCCGATGCGCCGCGCGCATAGCCCCACGCAACCGCATCGTGGCGGGCAGTGCCGCCGCGCCGCTGCAATGCCGCGCCAACCACCGGATAGCGGGCATCCTTCGAAATGTTCAGCGGCGGGCAGAACGCCTTCGCCTCTTCCGGCGTCAGGAATTCATTGTCGACGCCGTTGAGCCGGTTGGCGTGGACGTGGCGCTTCAGCACCTGGATGTCATGGACATTGTGGGCCAGCATCATGACGCCGCGCGGCGAATACATGACGTTGTAGTTCAACTCCTGCGACAGCCCTTCCCACAGCTTGACCGAATGGTCGTAGATGCCGGCAGATTCGTCGTAGAGATAGTTGGAGCGGATGATGGTGGTGTTGCGCCCGGTATTGCCGCCGCCGAGCCAGCCCTTTTCCAGAACCGCCACATTGGTGATGCCGTGCTCCTTGGCGAGGTAATAGGCGGTGGCAAGGCCATGCCCGCCAGCGCCGACGATGATGACGTCGTATTGCGCGCGGGGCTCAGGGTTGTCCCACTGCTTTTCCCAGCCGGAATTGCCGCGCAAAGCCTCGCGCACGATCTGGAAACCGGAAAATTTCCGCATGAAAAGCGCCTCTCGCCGCAGGGGTGCCCGTTTGAGCCTGCGATACCATAAACAGACCGCAGCATGTCAATTGCCGGTTAGCGACCCGTGATGGCGCGGATGACGGATGCGACGCATTGCGCGTCACGTGGCGTCGTGCGGTTCGCCTTGACGCTGATGCAGGCTTGGTCTATGGAACCGGCGGCTTGCGGCGCGCCCGTTAACAAACGTGTGGCGCGCTGTATCTTTTTCGGCGGCGGAGCCGCCTCAAAATTCCGGTTAGTGACATGAAGATCAAGAACTCGCTCAAGTCCCTCAAGGGCCGCCATCGCGCCAACCGGCTCGTACGCCGCAAGGGCCGCGTTTACATCATCAACAAGGTCAACCCGCGCTACAAGGCGCGCCAGGGCTGATTTTCGTCTGCTCCTGAAATTTTAGGTTTGACGCAGCGCATTGCGGGACTAAGTTCCCCGCATGCGCTTTTTGCCGTTTGTCCTCGCCCTGATACTTCCCATGTTGGCCGCTGCTCCGTCCGGTGCGCTGGCGCAACAGGGACCTGCTCCCGCGCAAATAGGCGATAACGCGGCCCCGCCGGCTGCCGGTGACACCAAGACCGCTCCCGAACCGACGCTCGATGAACTCTTTGCGCGGCTGAAGCGCGAAACCAAACCGGTCGTCGCCCGCCGTACCGCACAGCAAATCGTTACGAAGCTGAACGATTCCGGTTCGGCCACCGTCAACATGTTGATGGGCCGTGCCGCGACCGCGATGTCGGCGGAAAAGAACGCATTGGCCGAAGACATGCTGACGCAAGTCATCGTGCTGGCTCCCGATTTCGCCGAGGGCTGGAACCGGCGCGCGACGCTCAAGTTTTCGCAGGGCGATATCGGCCAGTCCCTTGCCGACATCCAGAAGGTGCTGGCTATCGAACCTCGCCATTTCGGCGCGCTTTCAGGGCTTGCCGCGATCCTGCAGAAGACCGGCAAGGATCGCAAGGCCCTGGAGGTCTGGTATCGGCTGCTGGCGGTGTATCCTGCCTTGCGCGAGGCGCAGGAAGCAGTAACCGAACTTGAGGAAAAACTCGCCGGCGAGCGCGCCTGAACTCTCCCTTGGCCAAGCGGATCGCAATGCTTCTCCTGACCGCGATCATCATCCTGGTCGTTGCCACGCGCTGGCTTGCCTGGCAAGCAGAGCATCGCTTCCCTGCCAACGGGCAATTCGCCACGATCGACGGCGTGAAACTGCACTATATCGACGTTCCGGGCGGGCCGGACGCCGACCTGATGCCGATGATTTTCCTGCACGGGGCCAGCGGCAATGCGCGCGACCCGCAAGGGGCCTATGCGCAGGCGCTGGCCGGGCGTGCGCGGCTTGTCTTCGTCGACCGCCCCGGCGCCGGCTATTCGCAGCGCGGCGGGGCGGGGATGGAGGCGCCCGACGCGCAGGCAAGGCTCGTCGCAGGCCTGATGGAGCATCTGAAGATCGGCCGGGCGGTCATTGTCGGCCATTCGCTGGGTGCTTCAATAGCGGTGGCGCTGGCAGTGGATCATCCGCGGCGCGTCGCCGGGCTGGTGCTGACTTCGCCCGCCACGCATCCCTGGCCGGGCGGGGCGGTGACCTGGTACTACACCATCGCCAGTTTTCCGGTTCTGGGTCGCGCCTTCGCCGAGACGCTGGCGGTGCCTTTCGGCCATCTTCTCTATCCCCGTGCGGTAAAGTCGGTTTTCGCGCCACAACCCGTTGTCGCGGATTTCGACCAGCGCTCGGGCACGCATCTGGTGCTTCGCCCGGACAATTTCCTCCACAATGCGCGCGATGTCGCGGGGCTGTACCAGCATGTTGCCCGGCTTGCGCCGCGCTACCGTGAGATAAAGGCGCCAACGGTCATCGTGACCGGCGACAGCGACGCGGTGGTGCTGGCGGATATCCATTCGGAAGGCCTTGCGCGCGATATTTCGGGATCGAAACTCGTCTGGCTGGAGCGGACCGGCCACACGCCGACTTATACCGCCACCGGCAGGATCGTCGCCGAAATGGAAATGCTCAATGCTAGGATGCTGGCAGCTACCCGCTAGATGCCGGCGCGCCCGTCGCTGGAGACGAAGGCGATGCGCAGCATGTTGGTCGATCCCGGCGTGCGCAGCGGAACGCCGGCGGTGATGATGACCCGGTCGCCGGGCGCAGCGAAATCCTCGTCCACGGCAATGCGGCAGGCGCGGTTCACCATGTCGTCCAGATCTACCGCGTCCTCGGTCACGACGCAGTGCAAGCCCCAGGCAAGCGCCAGGCGGCGGGCGGTGCGAGCCACGGGCGATAGCGTCACGATCGGTCGGGAAGGGCGCTCGCGGGCGGCGCGAAGCCCGGTCGCACCCGAGGCCGTGTAGCAGATGATTGCCGAAAGGTTCAGAGTCTCGGCGATTTCGCGCGCAGCCAGCGATACGGCGTCAGCGCCGGTCGCCTCTGCCTCGGGCCGCTGTGCGGTGATGATGCCGCGGTAGTGCATGTCCTTTTCGACATGTTCGGCGATGGAATTCATGGTGGAGACCGCCTCGACCGGATAGTCGCCCGCAGCCGATTCGGCCGACAGCATGATTGCGTCGGCGCCCTCGAACACCGCTCCGGCAACATCGGACACCTCGGCTCTGGTCGGCACCGGCGATGAAATCATCGATTCCAGCATCTGCGTCGCGACGATTACCGGCTTGCCGGCCCTGCGGCAGCGGCGCACGATCTGCTTCTGGATACCCGGCACGGCCTCGAGCGGCATCTCGACGCCAAGATCGCCGCGCGCCACCATGATCGCCTCGGCAAGGTCGATGATGTCGTCGATGCGGGCAAGCGCCTGCGGCTTTTCGATCTTTGCCATTACGGCAACCCGTCCGCGCGCGATCTTGCGCACTTCCGCCAGATCTTCCGGCCGCTGCACGAAGGATAGCGCCACCCAATCGACTTCCGCTGCAATCGCGGCTTCAAGGTCCTTGCGGTCCTTTTCGGTCATGGCGCTTTCGGAAAGCTCGGTATCGGGCAGGCTCACGCCCTTGCGGTCCGAGAGCTTTGTGCCGTTGACCACCTCGGCAAGCACCGAGGTCGGCGTGCATTTGATCGCCGTCAAGCTGACCCGGCCGTCATCGACCAGAATCCGGTCGCCGGGCTTAAGCGCCGCCAGGATTTGCGGGTGCGGCAGTTGCACGCGGGTCTGGTCGCCCGGCGCTGGATTGCTGTCGAGCGTGATCCGGTCGCCTGCCTTCACCGCGATCTTGCCTTCGGCAAACTTCCCAAGGCGGTGCTTTGGTCCCTGCAGGTCGCACAAGATGCCGATCGGCCGGCCGTTGTCGGTTTCGACTTCGCGAATGATCGCGACCAGCGAACGCATCGTGTCGTGATCGGTATGGCTCATGTTGATGCGGAACACGTCGGCGCCGGCGAGAAAGAGCTTGTTGATCATCTCTCTTGTGTTGGAGGCGGGTCCAAGCGTGGCGAGTATCTTGACGCGGCGGTTACGGCGCATTGGCGGTGACTTTCTGTCGGGCAGGAGAATCCCGCCGGGTTTATTGGGCGGGAGCCGGCTCGCTCTGACCTTGTTCGGTCAGCCGCACCATCCAGCTTTCCTTGTTCGATGTGTCGATTTCGAAGAAGCCGGTCTTGCGGAACCCGCGCTGATAGCATTCCTCAACGCCTTCGATGCGAAATTCGCGGTCCGAGGTGCACATGGTCATCTCGCCGCCCCACTGGCCGCCGCGGTCGGCATCTTCCGCGTATAGATAGTAGAACCGGCTGTCGAGGTCGCCTTCAATGAGCGATTCGCAGGTTTCGCCGGGCACCTGCCACCAACCTTCGGTGACCCACTTACCCTTCTCGAAATAGCCGAGCGCAACGCCAACCAGGCTCTTGGTGTCGTTGCAGATGCGAAAATCGGCGTTCGCCGATGTGATCGACGCTACAAGGCAGCCAAGAAAAGAAACGGCGGCAAGCGACCGCGCGAACAGGCGGTGCCGCTGCGAACGGGTAGCGCGGCCTGCAAATCCCTTCACGATATCAACGGCGTCTCGCGGCACGGAACCCCTGTTCTTTAACATCCGGGCGAACATGGCACTTGTGGCGCAGCGTGGCGGGAGTGTCAACGCCGCGCCGGTCAACCGGCAGTGCGCGGGCGCGCCACCCATACGCCCGCAAGGATCAGTGCGCTTCCCGACACTTGCAAAACGCCAAGGGTCTCGCCGAAGAACAGCCAGCCGAAGAGCGCTGCGGCAAAGGCTTCGAGGAATATCACCAGCGAGGAGAACGCGGCCGAGAGCACGCCCAGCGCCAAAGTGAGCAGGCCTTGTCCACCGGCATGGCTGACGAGGCCGAGCGCGGCGAGCGAGGCGTAGCCCTGCGCGGTCTGCGGCAGCATTTCGTTTCCTGATATGAGCGCCACGATGAGGAGCGCGCAGGATGTCACGATTGTGGAGGACAGCGTAAGCACTCCCCCTCCCGCTTGCCGCCTGCCCACTCGGATAGCAAGAAAATAGAGGCCGAAAAACACCGATGTGACGAGGCCGTAGATGTCCCCGACAATGCGGGATTGGTCGATCGAGTAGCTCGAACCGACCAGCAGCGCCGCTCCGGCCAGGCACAATGCCAGACCGGCGAAGGAGCCCTTGGGCACAGGTTCGCCGATGAAGGCGCCGGAAAGCAGCAGCACCCAGACCGGGGCAAGGCACGACATCATCGTCGCATTCGCCATCGTCGTGTTCATGACTGCAAGGTGCCAGAAAACCAGGTCACCGGCGAAAAAGAGACCCGAAAGCAGGATCGGCGGCGCAAATGTCAGAAGCGCCGGGCGCGCGCCTGCTTTGGCGGATTGGCGGCGCACTTCAAGGAACGCCCACAGGAAAAGCACGGGAAGCGCGGTGAAGACGCGCCAGAAGGCGGAGGCGAAGGGGCCGATTTCGGCGGTTCGCACGAAAACCGGCGACACGCCCATCGCCATCGCGCCGGCAAGAAGCGCGGCAAAGGCGACAGGCGCCGTTATCGCGCCTCGCGCTCGTCTTTCCGCGGCAATTTCCGCCATCGACATCAATCCCCGAGACCTTGCGGCGGGGACCATTGATCGCTTCGCGCCGTTGTGACAAGACCCGGCAGGTCATTTGCGGAAAATATGATGGAAGAGGCGTTTTCCCCGGTTGAAGTGGTCGGCGGCGACTGGTCGAAAGGCCTGCTGCTGCTTTGCGACCACGCCCGCAACGCACTGCCGGCGCAATATGGAACGCTGGGCGTGCCGCCGAAGGAGTTCGTGCGCCACATCGCCTATGACATCGGCGCACGCGACGTGACGCTCGGCCTGGCGCGCCGGCTAGGCGTTCCGGCTGTGCTTTCCACATTCTCGCGACTGCTCATCGATCCCAATCGCGGCGAGGACGACCCGACCATCGTCATGCGGCTGTCGGACGGCACGGTCATTCCGGGAAACCACCCGATCAGCGAAGCGGAAATCGCAAGGCGGATCGAGCATTTTCACCGGCCCTATCACGAAGCCATAGACGCCGCGATCAGGCAGGCCCTTCGCCACGGCGTCATACCCGCGGTGCTTTCCATCCACAGCTTCACGCCGAGTTGGAAGGCTTTCCGCAGGCCATGGCAGGTGGCGCTGCTTTGGGACAGCGACCCAAGGTTCACGCGGCCATTGCTCGAAGCGCTTGCGCGCGCGCGGGGACCTTACCGTCGGTGACAATGAACCCTATGACGGGGCGCTGCGCAACGACACCATGTATCGCCACTGCACGCGGCGCGGGCTTGCCCACACGCTCATCGAGATCCGGCAGGACCTCATCGGCCATGAAAGCGGCGCGCAAGAATGGTGCGATCTTCTGGCGCCGATGGTCGAGGAGATCAACGGCCTTGCACAATTGCATACGATCCGCCATTTCGGTTCGAGGACCGGACCGGTGGAGCATATCCCGACCGCAGCCGGCGAGGAGGCATGAGGCATGGACGAGCAAACCCGAATCGAGCTTGAAGCGGCTGCGTTCCGGCAGCTTGTCGCGCATCTTCGCCAGCGCACCGACGTGCAGAACATCGACATGATGAATCTGGCCGGTTTTTGCCGCAACTGCCTGTCGCGGTGGTATGAGGAGGCTGCAGCCGAGCGGGGCATTGCAATGGACAAGGCGGCGGCGCGCGAGATCATCTACGGCATGCCCTATGCCGAATGGACCGCGCGGTACCAGAGCGAGGCGGACGCGGAAAAGAAAGCGGCGTTCGAAAAGAACAAGCCAGGCCACTGATCGTGGCAAGGCGGGCAATTTCACAGAAAGCTTACGGAGATACCATGTCGGAAAGCACATTTGCGCGCGAGCAGCTCAAGGCCATCGTGGAGCGGATCGAACGGCTCGAGGAAGAGAAGAAGACCATTTCGGACGATATCCGCGACGTGTTCGCCGAGGCGAAGGCAAATGGCTTCGACACCAAGGTGCTGCGCCAGGTGCTGCGCATCCGCAAGCAGGATCTGGCCGAGCGGCAGGAGCAGGAAACGGTGCTCGATCTCTACATGCACGCACTCGGAATGATACCCGAACCCGTACGGGGGTAGGTCACTGCCGGTTCAATTCGTGCGAAGCGTCAGGGCGGGGAGACTTGCCGGCCGGAGCGAACTTTCCGACAACCGGCGCTGCCTGCGGCGCACGGATGCCGGCAACCACCAGTTCCTTGTCGATCCCGGCGGCATAGCCCGGCGCACTGATTTCCGTCACCGCGCCGAGAATGCCAGCCGAAGAAAGCGCATAGCGCCCGACCTTGGCAGTGCTGGCCGTTGCAGCCACTACGGGTG
>CAVOVL010000013.1:0-145422 GCA_963699855.1 uncultured Alphaproteobacteria bacterium
CAGGCGAAGCCTTCGCCTGTGCTGTGGATTTCTTGCGCGGATTGGGCTGCGGCACCGGAATCGCAGCCAAGGCTGGCGCGGTATCGGTCACGTCGCGTTTACTGTCGGTCTCGATGAGGTCCCGGATCGCCTGAGCGGCTTCAGTGTTGCCTTGTTCGGTGGCGGCGAGGGCGAGCTCAAGCGTGCGGCGCGATGGCCCGGCAGCCGACTCCGCGGGCATGGCCGCGATCCCGGCCTTATGAGCAGAAGCCGAGGTGATGGTGTCGAGCGCCTTAACCGCACTTGCGCCCTGCGCCGGGGTGGCTTGCGCAAACGCCAGTTTTCCGGCTGGGGCATCGCTTGCCGGTGCGATGGATGCGACCGCGACTGACGCCGTTGTTGTTTCGGGGTTGGGTATGGCTGTGCGCCGCATATTCTCGATCTCTTCAGGCGACAGCGCGGCGACCACGAGCGTGCCGTCGAGCGGGCGCGGCGAGGGCGTGGCCGCGAAGGAGAGGACAGGGGCTTGCGGCCTGCGCGACGGCACTGGAACCTTTTCGAACGGTATTGCGCCATCCGGCTCGACCGAGGCTACCTCGAACGGTACGCTTTCAGCCTCGGCGGGGAGCTGCGGATCCTGCTGCTGCGGCGCGGTTTGCGGCGCAGTGCCGATCCCGGCCGCCGGCACGGGGCCGCCGGCAAAGACAGGCTTGGGCGGTGCGGGGGCGTTCACGCCTGCTTCCAGCGTAGCGGCCGGCACAGCGGTTCTGGCGGCGGTCACAATTGTCTGCTTGGGCGCCGCGGCCTCAGGTGCATCGTTTGCGCCCTCGTCGTCCGCCTGGTCTTCCTGCGCCTTCGCTGCGAGACGGGCAAAGAAGCCGGGCTTCTTGGTTTCTGCTTCGACGGAGGCGACCGTTATGGGCGACGTGCGGCCCTTGGACTTGTACTCGGCCAATGCCTGGTTGTACTTCGGCAGCGGCTTTCCGTCAGATGGAATGTGCAGCGTCTTTCCGTCGGGGAACAGGCGCGCCAGTTCCTGGCGCGACATCTTCGGCCAGTGACGGACATTTCCGGTGTCGAGATGCACGAAGGGCGAACCGGAGGTCGGATAGAAGCCGACGCCGCCGATCCCCATCTTGAGGCCGACCTCGCGCAGCTTCGACAGCTTCACGTCGGTCAGGAAAAAGTCCATTGCCTTGCCCAGCATATGCTGGCTGTTCTTGGCGACGCCACGGCCGCGCGAGCGCAGCATGCCGTTGGTTGCCGGCGAGCGGTAGGCGGAAATGACGTGGATGTAGTCCTTGGACCCGGTTTTCTGGTAGACTTCCCAGACAAGGTCAAGGAGCTTGGGATCCATCTTCGTGGGTTCGTTGCGGCGGAAATCGCGCAATATCTGGTTGGCCTGCTTCAGGCCCGCATCGATATATTTGCCGTTGCGCTTGTAAGTGATGACGGCTTTCTCGCCGGTATGCGTGAAGTGCAGCTTCAGCGTGCGCGTCTCGGCAAAGGCATTGCCCGACAGCAGGCCCAAGACCGCCGACAGACAGATCGCACTTGCCAGGGATTTGACGCGGCCCGTCCCAGGGCGCGCAATCCATTTCAGGAATTGAACCAACTGCAGCTAGCCTGTTTTTTGTTTCCCGGCCCTTTTGGGGTCAGACCCCATTAGGCGCATTTGTGGTTAACAAAGAATGTCCACCTGAACCTTGAGCCTTATCAAACCGGTCAAATGCGGTGATAGCATGGCGGTCGCGGCTCGATGAACGCCGCAAACGCTAACAAACGACGGGTTGGTTGGCGAGCATTGGAGCAGGCCGCGCCGGTTCCTGGGCGCCAGGCCTGTGGAAAACGTCCCGGTCAGGCGCCGGTCCGCTCCGAAGGCTCCTCAAGTCCGTAATCCTTGAGCTTACGGTAAAGCGTCGAGCGGCCGATGCCGAGCCTGCGCGCGACCTCGCTCATCCGGCCGTTGTAGATCTCGATGGCGAACCGGATGATCTCCGCTTCAAGTTCGTCGACCGGCCTTACTTGGCCGTTTTCCCCGACAAGCTTCAGCCATCCGTAGGTGCTGGCCGGGACTGCCATTGCCTCCTGCCGGAACGGGTTATGGGTTGCGACAGGCGCACGGGTGCCGACTTCGGGCGCCAGCGGGGCCGTATCCGAGCCGGTATCGACCGGATTGAGCGCGAAGCCATCCAATTGCGCCGCGATCTGCGGAAATTCGTCCATCGTCAGTTCGTCGCCCTCGGCCAGCACGACGGCCCTGAACATGGCGTTTTCGAGTTGGCGTATGTTTCCGGGCCAGTCGTAGGCGCACAGCAATGCTTCGGCTTCGCGGGTCATTCGTGTCAGCGCGGGGCGGTTTTCCTCACTTGCAAAGCGCTTCATGAAATGACGGGCGAGCACCGGAATGTCCTCTTGCCGCTCGCGCAGCGGCGGCACGGTTAACGGCAGAACGTTGAGGCGGTAGAACAGATCCTCGCGGAAGCGACCGGCTTTCACTTCGGCCAGCAATTCCCGGTTCGTCGCCGAAATGAGGCGAATATCGACCTTGACCGGCTTGCGGGCGCCGACAGGGTCGATCTCGCCCTCCTGGATAGCGCGCAGCAGCTTGACCTGGATGTCCAGCGGAAGTTCGCCGACCTCGTCGAGGAAGAGCGTGCCGCCATTTGCCTCCTCAAACTTGCCGACATGCTTTTCGGATGCGCCGGTGAATGCGCCCTTCTCGTGACCGAACAGGATGCTTTCGACGAGGTTTTCCGGCAGCGCACCGCAATTGACAGTGATGAAGGGCTTGTCGCGCCGGTCGGACGAACCCTGGATGGCGCGTGCGATCAGTTCCTTGCCGACGCCTGATTCGCCCTCGATCAGCACCGGTATCTGTGAGCGTGCTGCCCTGTCGCCAATCCGCAGCACCCGCTCCATTCGCGGGCTGGCGCTGACGATGTCGAGGAAGGTGAGGCTGCCTGCCTGCCGCTTCTTCTGGCGCTTGACGTCCGTCGCCAGCGCGCCGACCTTCAACGCGTTGCCGATGGCGGTCTGCAGGCGTTCGGGCGAAACCGGCTTGACTACGAAGTCGAAAGCTCCCGCCCGCATGGCGCCGACAACTGTTTCGATGCCGCCCTGGGCGGTTTGGACGATGACAGGAATATTGATCTGGCGCTCGCGAAGTTCGGCGAGCACGCCCAGTCCGCCAAGGCCCGGCATCACAAGATCAAGAATAATGACGGAGGGCCTCACTTTGCCATCGGCAAGGAGGGCGAGCGCTTCCTCGCCGCCGGCTGCGGTGAGTGTCGCAAGGCCGGCACGCGCCGTGGCCGCCTCTAGCAGCCGGCGCTGGACCGGATCATCGTCAACGATCAGAACCGTCTCGGTCATGGTAAACCCTGTCCGCCTCCATGCCCTTTTGTTATTGTTGTTCGCGTGTGCGGCGCAGTCCCTGCGGAAGGGCTCCGCGGGCTGTTTCATTTCTGGACGTTTCTAAAGCAGTCTCATAAAGATGGGCTTAAGTGGAAAGGTGAACGGGACCTCACCGGACACGTTATGGTTTTAAGTAATCGGCGCGCGTCTGTGCGCCAGGCAACAGGAGACCGGATGACAAGCACGAACCAGGCAGCACGGCGGAGCGACATGCTGGGCGCCATGCCCGAATGGAACCTGACGGATCTTTACGCGGGGCCGCAGAGCAAGGCCTATCGCGACGACCTGGCCGGCTGCGCCGAGCGCTCGCAGGCGTTCGAGGTCCGCTTCAAGGGCAAGCTTGCCGAACTTCTTGATGGCGATGCCGGCAAGCTTGCGCTGGCCATCCGTGAGTATGAGGGCATCCAGGAGACCATGGGCCGGATCCTGTCGCATGCAGGCCTCGCCTATGCCGCGAACACCGCCGATCCGGCGCTCGCCAAGGTGTTTGGCGATGCACAGGAAAAGATCACCGCGGCCAGTTCGCACCTCCTGTTCTTCGAGCTCGAACTCAACCGGCTGGATGATGCGAAGATCGACGCGGCGATGGCGGCCTTCCCCGAACTTGGCCATTACCGGCCGTGGTTGGAGGATCTTCGCAAGGACAAGCCCTACCAACTCGAGGACCGCATAGAGCAGCTTTTCCACGACAAGTCGGTCGTAGGCCGTGCTGCATGGAACCGGCTTTTCGACGAGACGATGACGGCGCTGAAGTTCGATATCGCTGGCGAAAGCCTGTCGCTGGAACCGGCGCTCAACCTGTTGCAGGACCCGAACCGGGCGAGGCGCGAGGAAGCCGCGCACGAAATCAGCCGCGTGCTTTCACACAACGGCCGGCTTTTCACGCTCCTCACCAACACGCTGGCCAAGGACAAGCAGATTTCCGACCAGTGGCGCGGATTCAAGGACGTCGCCGATGCCCGCCATCTGTCGAACCGTGTCGAAAGGGAGGTCGTGGACGCGCTTGCGAACGCGGTGGAGGAAGCCTTTCCGCGCACGTCCCACCGTTACTATGCCATGAAGGCTAAATGGCTCGGCCTCGACAAGATGCAGTATTGGGACCGAAATGCGCCCTTGCCGAAGTCGGTGGACCGCATCTATTCCTGGAACGAGGCACAGGCCATCGTCCTTGAAGCTTATGGCGGATTTTCACCGGACATGGCGGAAATCGCCGGCCGCTTCTTCGAGCGCGGCTGGATCGATGCGCCGGTGAGGCCGGGCAAATCGCCGGGCGCATTCGCCCATCCCACGGTGCCCTCGGTCCATCCCTATGTCATGCTCAACTACATGGGCAAGCCGCGCGACGTGATGACGCTGGCGCACGAGCTGGGCCATGGCGTGCATCAGGTGCTCGCGGCGGGGCAGGGGCCCTTGATGTCGCAAACGCCACTGACACTGGCGGAGACAGCGTCGGTTTTCGGCGAGATGCTGACCTTCCGCCACATGCTGGACCGGTCGGAAAACCTGTCCGGGCGAAGGGCAATGCTGGCCCAGAAGGTCGAGGACATGATCAACACGGTCGTGCGGCAGATCGCCTTCTATATTTTTGAGCGAAAAGTCCATACCGAAAGGCTTGAGGGCGAACTCACGCAGCAACGCCTCGGCGAGTTATGGCTGGAAGTGCAAAAGGACAGCCTTGGCGACGCGTTCGAATTCGACGATTCCTACAATATCTGGTGGAGCTATGTTCCACACTTCATCCATTCACCGTTCTACGTCTATGCCTATGCTTTCGGTGATTGCCTCGTCAATTCGCTGTATGCGGTCTATCAGCAGGCGGACGAAGGCTTTCAGGACCGTTACTTCGAGCTGCTGAAAGCTGGTGGAACGAGGCATCACAGCGAGCTCTTGCGTCCTTTCGGGCTTGACGCGACCGAGCCCGCGTTCTGGAATAAGGGTCTTTCCATGATCGAGGGCCTGATCGACGAGCTTGAGGCGCTCGATCGGCAAATCGGGGAGGTTTGAATATGAATAATTTGCATCGCGCATCAGGTGTTGCGCTCGTGCTCGCAGCCATGGCGCTTTCCGCGTGCCAGCGGGACAAGGTAAACCCGACCGCCGGCGGCGGCGGACTTGCCGGTAACTGGAACCCCGATACAGGCGGCTATTCGGCGCAGTTCGACAATGGCCGCTTTACCACGGTCGCAAGCGACACGGGCAACGTGATTTCCCAGGGCGGTTATCTGGTGATCTCGGAAAAGCAGGTCGATCTGAGCTGGACCAGCAATGTCACCGGCACGCAAAACACGGCGAGCTGCGCACGGCCCGATCTCAACACGCTCAACTGCACCGATGGCGGCGGCAAGTCCTTCATATTGCGCCGGGCCGCTACGTAGGCGAAAAAGGGACAATTCGTCACTTGCCCGATGGCTGCGGCGGCATTGCCGAGCAGCGCCGCATTGTGTAAGTGCCGGTCAAAGGTTCAATCGCTTACCGGGAGGCTGAAATGGCCAAGGCTGCAAAGCACGAAGAACACGGCAACGCGCATGGAAGCGCAATGGATTATTCCGAGCATGAACGGACCTATGACTGGTTCATCTGGCTCACGAAGTGGTCGGTGATCTTCCTGGTGGCGCTTATGCTTGCAATGGCCGCCGGCTTTTTCACCAGCGCTGGCTGGGTGGGCGGAACGCTTCTGCTGATCGTCCTGATGGCCGTTTCAATCTTCGTCTTCTGACATGCTGATTGCCTGAGCCGGGGTTGCGTATTGCCACGCCACCCCTTTGCTGCAATTGTCCGGTGCCGGCCAATGCCGCGCGCCGCCTGTGGGGGAGGTTATCCGGAATGAAGCTCTTCGTTCCCGTCGAACGGTCGGACGGCGAAACGCGTGTGGCGTTGTCCCCGGACACCGCGAAGAAGCTTGCCGCGCTCGGTTTCGACGTTGTCGTCGAAAGCGGGGCAGGCGAGATGTCGCGCATTCCCGACAGCCAGTTTGAAGCGGCAGGCGCCAGGATAGGCAAGGCCGCACACGGTGCGGATGCCGATGTCGTGCTGAAGGTGCGCCGCCCGACGCCAAAGGAAAGCAAGGGCTACAAGTCGGGTGCGCTCGTCATCGCCAGCATGGATCCCTACGGGCACGAGAAGGATGTGGAAGCCATGGCCAATGCCGGGATTTCGGCATTCGCGATGGAATTCATGCCGCGCATCACCCGCGCGCAGGTCATGGACGTGCTTTCCTCGCAGGCCAATCTCGCCGGCTACCAGGCAGTGGTAGAGGCGGCCGCCACCTATGACCGCGCCCTGCCGATGATGATGACCGCAGCCGGCACGGTTCCGGCCGCGCGTGTGTTCGTCATGGGCGCCGGCGTAGCCGGGCTGCAGGCGATTGCTACCGCCAAGCGCCTTGGCGCCGTGGTCACCGCGACCGACGTGCGCCCCGCCGCCAAGGAACAGGTCGAATCGCTCGGCGCAAAGTTCATTGCGGTCGAGGACGACGAATTCAGGCAGGCGGAAACCGCGGGCGGCTACGCCAAGGAAATGTCAAAGGAATATCGCGACAAGCAGGCTGCGCTTGTTGCTTCGCACATCGCCAAGCAGGACATCGTGATCACCACGGCGCTTATTCCCGGCAGGCCAGCACCGCGGCTCGTCAGCAAGGAAATGCTGGAGTCGATGGCGCCGGGCTCGGTAGTGGTGGATCTTGCGGTCGAACGCGGCGGCAATGTCGAAGGCGCCAAACCGGGCGAAATCGCCAAGGTCGGCGGCGTATCCATTGTCGGTTATCCCAACATGGCCGGTCGCATCGCGGCTACCGCATCGCTGCTATACGCCAAGAACCTGCTCGCCTTCCTGGAGACTTTGGTAGACAAGGAAGCCAAGGCGCTGGCGGTCAATCCGGACGATGAACTGGTCAAGGCGACGCTGCTGACCCATGGCGGCAAGGTGGTCCATCCCGCCTTCGCGCCGAAGGAACCAGCCCCTTCGCAAGGAGCGCAATGATGGCCGAGACTATGAACGAGACGCTTGAGGCGGCAAAGGCGCTTGCCGCCAAGTCCCGCGAGTTTGCCGAGCAGGCAAGCGCGCTTGCGGCGCAAGCTGCCGAGACCGCGCAGGAAGCTACCCGCAAGGCACTGGAGGCGGCGTCACAGCAGGGCGGCGCGGAAGCGCTGGGTGCGGCGGCCCACGGCGTAAGCGGCGGGGCGATCGATCCGTTCGTCTTCCAGTTCGCGGCATTCGTGCTCGCGATTTTCGTGGGCTACTATGTCGTTTGGTCGGTGACGCCGGCGTTGCACACGCCGCTGATGTCGGTCACCAATGCGATATCTTCGGTAATCGTCGTCGGCGCCTTGCTGGCGGTCGGCATTTCGGCGGCGAGCGGCATGGCGACGGCCTTCGGCTTCATCGCGCTGGTGCTGGCATCGGTCAACATTTTCGGCGGCTTCCTGGTCACCCAGCGAATGCTGGCGATGTACAAGAAAAAGCAGCGATAGGCGGGGGCCATGCAGAACATAACCGCACTCCTCTACCTCGCTTCCGGCGTCCTCTTCATCCTGGCGCTGCGCGGCCTGTCGCATCCTGAAACCTCGCGACAGGGCAACTTCTTTGGCATGACAGGCATGGCCATTGCCATGGTAACGACGCTGGCCTGGGCTTCGCCGACATTCGGGGCGCTTGGCCTCATCGTCATCGGCCTTGCGGTCGGCGGCGGCGCCGGCGCCTACATCGCGCGCCAAATTCCTATGACCGCAATGCCGCAGCTTGTCGCCGCCTTCCACAGCCTCGTGGGCCTTGCGGCGGTGATGGTCGCGGCGGCGGCGCTCTATGCGCCCGAGTCCTTCGGCATCGGCACGGCGGAAGAAATCCACGGGGCCAGCCTCATCGAAATGTCGCTTGGCGTCGCAATCGGCGCGATCACCTTCACCGGCTCAATCATCGCATTTTTGAAGCTCGACGGGCGCATGTCCGGCAAACCGATCATGTTGCCGATGCGCCATATCATCAATGCGGGACTCGGTATCGCGCTGGTGGTCCTTGTCGCGATGTTCTTCGCCACCGGCAGCCACACGCTGTTCTGGCTCATCACCCTCGTTTCGCTGGTGTTGGGCGTGCTGATCATCATCCCGATCGGCGGCGCAGACATGCCGGTCGTGGTGTCGATGCTGAACTCCTATTCCGGTTGGGCGGCTGCAGGCATCGGCTTCACGCTCGGCAACCTCGCACTGATCATCACCGGCGCGCTGGTAGGGTCTTCAGGCGCGATCCTTTCCTACATCATGTGCAAGGGCATGAACCGCTCCTTCATCTCGGTCATTCTTGGCGGCTTCGGCGGCGAAGCGGTTGCCGCGAGCGGCGATGACGGCATCGACCGCACCGTCAAGCAGGGCTCGGCAGAGGACGCGGCATTCCTGATGAAGAACGCCTCAAAGGTCATCATCGTGCCGGGCTATGGCATGGCGGTGGCGCAAGCCCAGCACGCGCTGCGCGAAATGGCCGACAAGCTCAAGCATCACGGCGTCGAGGTGAAATATGCGATCCACCCGGTCGCGGGGCGCATGCCCGGCCACATGAACGTTCTGCTGGCCGAAGCAAATGTTCCCTATGATGAAGTGTTCGAGCTCGAGGACATCAACTCGGAGTTTGCGCAGGCCGACGTTGCCTTCGTCATCGGTGCGAACGACGTGACCAACCCGTCGGCACGCGACGACAAGTCCTCGCCGATCTATGGCATGCCGATCCTTGATGTCGACAAGGCTGCGACGTGCCTGTTCGTCAAACGCTCGCTCGCCTCGGGCTATGCCGGCATCGACAACACGCTGTTCTACAAGCCAAACACGATGATGCTGTTCGCTGACGCGAAGAAGATGGTCGAAAACATCGTCAAATCGCTGGACTGAGGCGACGCCTTTCATCCCCCTGTGGACGGAGAACCGCTAGCCGCCGCGCGTGCGGTTCATTCCCTCGCGGGCGATATCCAGCTTGTTGTCGAGCTGGTAGGCACGCGCATAGGCCTTGAATGCCCGGCCCTTGTCGCCCTTTTGTTCGTAGACCAGCCCTTGGTTGGCCCAGGCTTCAGCATAACGGTCATTGATCAGGAGCGAGCGGTTGATGTCTTCCAGCGCGTTGGCGACATCGCCGGAGGCAAGGTAGGAAACCCCGCGGCTGTTGTAGGGTTCCTCAGCGCCGGGCTCCAGCGAGATAGCGGTGGAAAAATCCTCGATCGCCTGGTTGTGCTGGCCGCGCTTTTGCAGGATCACGCCGCGGGCGTGGAAGGCGCGCGGATTGGTGGTGCCCATCTGTATGGCGCGCTCGAAATCGCGGTAGGCGCGGTCGTCCTGCCCGGCAATCCGGTAGACATTGCCGCGACCGATATAGGCCTCGTCATATTGCGGATTGATCTGCAGCGCGCGGCTGTAGTCCTTCACCGCGGCTTCCTGCTCGTTGATGGAGCGATAGACCAGCGCGCGGTTGGCATAGGCCTTGTAGAAGCGAGGGTTGAGTTCGATAGCCTTGGTGAAATCGGCGATCGCCTCGCGCGGGCGCTGCGCCAGTCCATAGGCGGTGCCGCGCACATTGTAGGCTTCGGCTGAATTGGGATTGCGCTCGACGACGGCCGTCAGGGAAGCAATGTTCGATTCGTTGCCCTGCGCCTTGTCGACCTGGACGGCATCCTCGATGGAAACGCCCGTGCACGCGGAAAGCGCCAGCAGGGAGGCTGCAGCGATTATCCGGGTAACTTTCGATCGTCGCATCAGGGGCTGTCCAGGCGTGGCGGCGGCCATTTAGTGAGTGCGGGCTTCACTGCGGCCAAATCGCCCGAAATGCCGACGGGCGGCCGATGGCCATGCCACCCCCGCCCGGAAACACACCAGAAAATTGGCGAAAACGCGGCGCTCGCGGTTTGCGAGCCCGGGAAAATACTATTTCGCGACGCGCGGCTTTACGGGCACAAGGCCTTCGCGCTGCAGGCGCTTGCGGGCCAGCTTGCGAGCGCGGCGAACCGCCTCTGCCTTTTCGCGCGCCCGCTTCTCGGAGGGCTTCTCGTAGAAGTTCCGCAACTTCATTTCGCGGAACACGCCTTCGCGCTGCAGTTTCTTTTTCAGCGCGCGAAGCGCCTGGTCAACATTGTTGTCGCGTACGAGTACCTGCACGTTTGATCCGTTCCTTCGTCGAACATCGTTTCGTTGTCTGCCGCGCGCAAAGACCATTGGTCTTGCTGACACGGCGCATGGCGGCTTTGTCTGGTGCGCGGGGGCGAAATTCCGATGGAATTGCGCTGCAAGCGGTCAGGCTCGAAATCGAATTGCCATCCAATGCAAGCGAACTTGAAGGCGGCAAACTGATATCACGCCCGCGGCGCCAGCCGCTGACTGTGGCGTTGCTCTAGCAGAATCAATGTGCGATGTCCACTGCCGCGCCGCTGTTTCGGTCATGGCCGTGCGGCCGCAATGCCGATCCTGGTCACATGGCCCATCTTGCGGCCCACACGGGCTTCCGCCTTGCCGTAAAGGTGCAGCACGGCGTTCCCCTCGGCCAGAATCGAGGGAACCTTCTCGATGTCGGCGCCGATCAGGTTTTCCATCACGCAGTCGCTGTGCCGCGTGGTTTCGCCCAATGGCAGTCCGGCGACGGCGCGAATGTGCTGCTCGAATTGCGAGATGGCGCATGCGGCCTCGGTCCAGTGGCCGGAATTGTGGACGCGCGGCGCGATCTCGTTGACGACCAGGCCTTGGGAAGTCACGAAAAACTCGACACCGATGACGCCGACATAGCCAAGCGCTGCAGCGATCCGCTCCGCCGTTACCACCGCCTCCGCCAAAATCTCGCCGGGCAGGGGCGCGGGAACAGTGGATGTGCGCAATATACCCCCCGAATGGCGGTTCATAGCCGGCTCATAGGCGCGGAACGAGCCATCGGCACCGCGCGCTGCAACGACCGAAATCTCGAGGTCGAATCCGACGAAGCCTTCGAGAATGACGCCTTCTTGCCCAATCGCCTCCCACGCTTCACGTGCGGCAGAGGGCGTTTCGATCAGGAACTGGCCCTTGCCGTCATAGCCCATGCGGCGAGTTTTCAAGATGCCCTTGCCGTTCGATTGCGCCAATGCCGATTCGAGATCCGCGAGGCTGGCGACATCGAAATACGGCGCCGTCGCAGTGCCGAGGCCGGCGATGAAGCGCTTCTCCGACAGCCGGTCCTGGCTGGCTTCCAGTGCGGCGACCGGCGGGTGGACGGGCTTCAAACGGGCAAGAAACGCAGCCGTCGCGACCGGAATGTTCTCGAACTCATAGGTGATGACATCGCATGCGGCCGCGAAATCCGCCAGCGCCGCTTCATTGGCGTAGTTTGCCACGACGTGCCTGTTGGCGGCCTGCGCGGCGGGCGCTGAAGGGTCGGGATCGAATACCAGCGTGCGAAAGCCCAACCGGGCCGCGGCCATTGCGAGCATGCGGCCCAGCTGGCCCCCGCCAAGAATGCCGATGGTGTCGCCCGGCTTCAGGTGCACGGTCAGCCTTCGCCCGACGGGGTTTCGGCAACGCCGGAAGTTCTAGCCGCGCGCCAGGCCTCTATGCGTTCGGCCAGCGACGTATCGGACAAGGCCAGAACCTGCGCCGCAAGCAGCCCTGCATTGGCGGCACCCGCCTCGCCGATTGCGAGCGTACCAACTGGAATGCCCGCCGGCATCTGCACGATGGAAAGCAGGCTGTCCTGCCCGCGAAGAGCCTTCGATTCGACCGGAACGCCAAGCACGGGAAGTATCGTCATCGACGCTACCATTCCCGGAAGATGCGCAGCCCCGCCCGCGCCGGCTATGATGACCTTGAAACCGGCCGCCTTCGCACCCTTGGCGAACGCTATCATCCTGTCGGGCGTGCGGTGTGCGGAGACGATCCGCGATTCGAAGGTCACGCCCAGTTGTTCAAGCACACCCGCGGCATGGCGCATGGTCGGCCAGTCGGACTGGCTGCCCATGATGATGGCCACATCGGCGCTGGAACTGTTCATTGTCGGGCTCTCCGCTCACGCGCTCTGGCAATAGCTTGGCGTGACGGGCGAGACAAGCCGTGCCGAGTAACGGGCAGGCGCGGCGTCAGGCGATGATGTCGGGAATGATACGGCCGCGCAGCTTGGTGATCTCGTCCTTCAATCCGAGCTTCTTCTTCTTGAAGCGCTGGATGCGCAACTGATCGACGCCGCAGGCAATCATTGCCTCGATCGCACGATCGTAATCCTCGTGCTCCAGCTCCAGCCGGGCAAGCCGCACGCGCACTTCCGCCAAGTCCTGGTCTTGCATGTTCATGACTTCGCGGCCTCCAGCCGCTGCGCCAAACTATTTGCTACGCCCTTGCGTGGCAAGGCAAATAAGGCTTTTGCAAAGGTACGTCATGGTTGGAAGAGTGAATCGGCTACTACTCTTTTCAGGTGTATTATTCCCGTGGGAAAGTTGCCGGCGCAATCATAATTGATGGCTTCAATGTTCGACATCGCGGGCAAATCATGTTCTCATGTAGCCGTCATGAAAGTGCAATGGAGGATATGAAATGGCCCTTGATTCGCACATCCGGCAACTTGAGCAACGGCATCAACAGCTCGACCTCAAGCTTGAACAGATGCTTGCACATCCAAGCGCGGATGACGCCGAAATCGCAGAAATCAAGCGTCAGAAACTCGCCATCAAGGACCGCCTTCAGAAGCTGCGAATGGAGACCACCCACTGACGGGACAATTGGTTTTCTGCAAGTAGGGACAGTCTCAGACGAACACCGCGAGGCTATCCCAGACCAGCTTGGCGCCCACGACCAGCATGGTGACGTATGTGACCATGTAGAAGGTTCTTTGCGACACGCGCCGGACCAGCCAAACACCAAGCAGTACGCCCGCGATCGCCACCGGCATCAGGCTCGCCGAAAGGCTGAGGTTTTCGCTGCTGAACTGCCCCAGCATCAAATAGGGCACCAGTTTCAACGCATTGATGATCGAGAAGAATACCACGGTCGTTCCGGCGAATAGCATGCGGTCGAGTTTGAGCGGCAGCGTGTAGACCTGGAAGGGCGGTCCGCCGGCATGGGCCACGAAGGAAGTGTAGCCGGCTACCATTCCCCAGAACGTGGCGCCGGCAATGCTTTCGCGTTTCGGGGCGCGCTGCATCCATTCGCCAAACATGGAGTTGACGGCGAACGCGATCGCAATCACCCCAACCAGCATGCGGATCGCATTGTCCGGCACCATGGCGGCGGTTGCCCAGCCAAGCCCGGTTCCGGCGATGGCGCCCGGCATCATCTGGCGCACGATGCTCCAGTGTACCTTGCCGCGATAGGATATGAGTCCCACAAGATCCATCGCCACCAGAACCGGCAGCAGGATTGCCGCTGCCCGCACAGGATCGACCGCGAGAGCTAGGAGCGGCGTTCCGAGCATGCCGACACCGCCGCCGAAGCCGCCTTTCGACATGCCGGTGATGATGACCGCCGGAATTGCGATTGAGTAGAACCAGAAATCGGCGGGCATGGCACTGGCCAAAGGACAAGATTGGCATCCGCTCTAGCCCATCGCGGTTGGGAATGCGAGACGTCTTGGCGACGGCGACGGTCGCCGCGCTTGACTTGCGCTGGCTTCTGGCCCAATCGCAGGCCCCATCCATTGACGGGAACTGGAAGGTTTGCGGCGCGAGATGAATGACACGATGGCACGAGACCCTTCGACCCGATGCAGGCTGGTCCTGATCCTGCCGCCGCTGCCCGACGCAGCGCGCGTGCTGGCCGAAGCGCTTGCCGGCGGGGATGTGGCGAGCGTCATCATGACGCAAGGCTCGATGGACGACGCATCGTACCAGACACATTGCGAGCCGCTGCTGAAGTTGACGCAAGAAGCCGGCGCTGCCGCGTTGATGGCGTGCGAACCGCGCATCGCGGCGCGCACAAGCGCCGACGGTGTATTCATCGAAGCGCCTCGCGAAGACGCCCGCGACGTCGTCGCCCGCTTTTCGCCACACAAGATAGTAGGCTTTGGCGGCGCGAAGGAGCGTCACCGCGCGCTGGAACTGGGCGAGGCCAATCCGGAATTCATGTTCTTCGGCAAGACCGATGGCGATATCCGGCCCGAGCCGCACCCGAAGAATTTGGCGCTGGCCGAATGGTGGTCGCATCTCGTCGAAATTCCCTGCGTCGTCATGGGAGGAAGCGCGATTGAAAGCGTTGTGGAATGCGCGGCCAGCGGCGCGGAATTTGTGGCGCTTGGCCTTGCCGTCGTCTCTTGCACCGACGGGCCGCGGGAAGCGGTTCGCCGTGCCAACGAACTTCTGGACCTCCATGCCCCGGTTCTTTCAACGGATTGAAGTGGCTGCGGCCGCGGTCGCCATGAGCGCCGCCTTGCTGCTTGCGGCCGCTGCGCAGGACAAACCGGCGGGAACCAAACCGGCTGGCGCGCAGGATCTGACCCGGTCGAACCTGCAACCCAAGGCTCTGGGCGGCGGACAGGTGCAGGGGTTCACCGTGCAACCCCCCGGCGCGACGCCAGACGTCTCGATGTTCGATCCGCGCGCGGACGATGCTTATGGCGCATTCCAGCGCGGATATTACCTCACCGCGTTCAAGCTGGCCTTGCCGCGCGCCGAGCAAGGCGATCCGGCGGCGCAAACGCTGATTGCCGAGCTTTACGACAAGGGGCTTGGCATTCCGCGCGATCCAAAGGAAGCCGCTGCCTGGTATGGCATTGCCGCGAGCAAGAACTATCCGGAAGCCCAGTTCGCCTATGCGATCAAGCTGCTGGAAGGCAAGGACATCGACAAGAACCCGGCCAAGGCGCGCGAGATGATGGAAAAGGCCGCTGACGCCGGATTGCCCACGGCGCAGTTCAACCTTGCCCAGATGATCGTTGCCGAAAAGACCGGGGATCCCGGCTTCGCGAAAGCGATGCCATACTATCTGGAAGCGGCGAAGGCGGGGATACCGGACGCGCAATATGCACTTGCGCAGATGTATGCCGGCGGGTTGGGGGTTGAAAAAGACGATGCCGAGGCACGGCGCTGGCTGGTGGAGGCATCGCGGGCAGGCTTCGATTCCGCGCAGGTCGAACTTGGAATTCTGGCTCGCCAATGGCCGGGGCGGTCCTGCCGACGAGAAAGCCGCCCATGCGTGGATTGCGCAGGCGGCGTCAGCCGGCAACGTCGTTGCGCAGAATTGGCTGGCGCGGGTGTTCGCCGTGGGTATCGGCGTCGCCAGGGACGATGTCGAGGCTGTGCGGTGGCATACGCTCGCCAAGGCTGCGGGGCTTGAGGACAAGTGGCTGGACGATCACCTCGACGGGCTCGACCCGCTGGTGGTGGAGGCAGGCCGGGAGCGCGCAAAACAGGTCGGCGCAAAGCGTTGAAGCCCGGAATTTGGCGCAGGGCTTGCCTCGAAATGCCAAATGTGGTCAAGAGACGCGCGCCCTTGAAGGGCAAATCCAGCCAACACGGCCATCATATCGCATCATCAAACTTTCCGGACCGGCAGGACGCAAGGCGCGCCTGACCCCCTCCCGGCTCATTCGCGGACCCGCTTCATGAAAATCAACGGTAACGAAATCAAACCGGGCAATGTCATCGAACACGAAGGCGGCCTTTGGGTTGCGGTCAAGACCATGGCCGTGAAGCCCGGCAAGGGCGGCGCCTTCAACCAGGTCGAGTTGAAAAATCTCATCAACGGCACCAAGCTCAACGAGCGCTTCCGTTCATCGGAAACCGTGGAGCGCGTGCGGCTCGAGCAGAAGGACTTCCAGTTCCTTTACGCCGAGGGCGACGCGCTTGTCTTCATGGACAAGGAAAGCTACGAGCAGCTCCAGCTTGAAAAGGATTTTGTTGGCGAGCGCGCGGCTTTCCTGCAGGACGGCATGACCGTGACGGTGGAAATGCACGAGGAACGTCCCATCGGCATCAAGCTGCCGGAATATGTGACCCTTACGATCACCGAGGCCGATCCGGTGGTGAAGGGCCAGACGGCGGCCTCCTCCTACAAGCCCGCGGTCCTGGAAAACGGCGTGCGCGTCCTGGTTCCGCCCTTCATCGAGGCGGGAGAGCGCATCATCGTCGACACGACTGAAGTCACCTATTTGCGCCGGGCCGACTGAGTTCGACATGGCGCGTTCCGCACTCCTCACCGTCATGGTCAATGCCGCCCTAAAAGCCGGCAAGGCGCTGTCGCGCGACTTCGGAGAGGTGCAGAACCTGCAGGTCTCGGTAAAAGGGCCGGGCGACTTCGTCTCCAACGCCGATCGCAATGCGGAAAAGCTGATCCGCAATGAACTGGAAAAGGCGCGTCCGGGCTATTCCTTCCTGATGGAGGAGTTCTGGCAGCTTCGAAGGCCGCGACAAGGCGCATCGATGGATCGTCGATCCGCTCGATGGCACGACAAATTTCCTCCACGGCATACCGATGTTCTGCGTGTCGATTGCGCTTGAGCGCGAAGGCCAGATCATCGCCGGCGTGATCTACAACCCTGCGATGGATGAACTGTACGTCGCCGAACGTGGCGGCGGCGCCTTCATGAACGACAGGCGGCTGCGCGTTGCCGGCCGGCGCGAGCTCGCCGACTGCGTTTTTGCTACCGGCATTCCGCACCTTGGACGCAAGAACCATTCGGTATTTCTCGAACAGCAGCGCCGCGTCATGCTGCAGGTTTCGGGCGTGCGGCGCATGGGCGCTGCAGCACTCGACCTTGCATATGTGGCTTCCGGCCGTTTCGATGCGTTTTGGGAAAGCGGAATTCAGGCTTGGGACATGGCCGCGGGTATCATATTGATCCGCGAGGCGGGCGGTTTCATTTCCGACCTCGACGGCGGCCCAAACATGCTGGACACCGGCACGATCGCAGCGGGCAACGAGATCATACACGGCAAGTTGCTGGACACCATTCGCGCCGCTTGATTGCAGGCCGCATTTTCTGCTGTTTTTCACTCAATGGTGTTCCGCATTGCTGCGAGGCAATGTAACGTCGCGCGCGTTTGCGACATCGAAGACCGACCGGAGAAAAATCCTTGGCCAAGTCATACGACCCGCACCGGCTTTCCAGCCCCAGCGTGCATCTGCTGACCATGGCGATCTTCCTGATCATCGTCGGATTTCTGGCGGCCATCCTTTATCGGCAGATTTCAAGCGCCTTTGTAAACAATCCCGGCCTCAACGGCCTGATTTTTGGCGTGCTGGCCGTGGGCATGCTGCTCATCTTCGTCCAGGTTTTCGGGTTGATGCGCGAGGTCGCGTGGGTGAATTCCTTCCGTCAGGGCAATGCCGATCTCGATGCAGTGCGCGAACCCGTGCTGCTTGCGCCGATGAAGGGTCTCATCGGACAGTCCGGGCGGGACATGTTGCTGACCACGAATTCAATGCGCTCGATCCTCGATTCCATCGCCAACCGGCTGGATGAAGCGCGCGACATTTCGCGCTACCTCATCGGATTGCTGGTTTTTCTCGGCCTGCTCGGAACGTTCTGGGGATTGATCGAGACGATCGGCTCCATCGGCAACACGATCCAGTCGCTCGATCCGGCATCCGGCGATTCCGCAGATGTTCTCGATTCGCTGAAAGCCGGCCTGCAGGCGCCGCTCTCGGGCATGGGCACTGCATTTTCATCCTCGCTGTTCGGCCTTTCCGGATCGCTGATCCTCGGTTTCCTCGACCTTCAGGCGGGCCGTGCGCAGAACCGTTTCTACACGGAGCTCGAGAACTGGCTGTCGTCGGTCACAGACATGAATTTCGAGCACCAGATGGTGGGCGCGGCCGGCGCGTCCAATTCCGCCGAGGACATCCGCCTGCGGCTTGAAAACCTGACGCAGAGCCTCCAGCAGGGCGGACCGGCCGGAGGGCAGCGCGCGACAGCTGCCATGGCGACGCTGGCCGAAGGTATCCAGGGACTCGTCCAGCACATGCGCAGCGAACAGCAGATGGCGCGCGAGCAGATGGCGCGCCAGGCGGAGCAGCAAAAGCAGATGCTCGACCTGCTGAAACGCCTCGACGCATTCTTCGACCGCGCTTCCAAGAGCTGAGGAAGAGTTTCCATGGCGTTGAGCCGCACCAGACGCACACGCGACCGGGTCGATTACTGGCCAGGTTTCGTCGACGCGCTTTCGACGCTGTTGCTCGCGGTGATGTTCCTGCTGTCGGTGTTCGTGCTGGCGCAATTCCTCCTAAGCCGCGAGATCACCGGCAAGGACGAGGTACTCAACCGCCTCAATGCTCAGATCGACGAACTGACCTCGCTGCTGGCGCTGGAGCGCACCGGCAAGCAGGACATGGAAGACAACCTTGCTACGCTGCAGGCTTCGCTCGGGGAAGCCGAAAGCGAACGGTCGCGCCTGCAAAGGCTGCTTGAGGCAGGGTCCGGCGCGACAACCGAGCAAGAGCAGCGGATCGGTGCACTTTCAAGCGAACTCGACGCCGAAAAGCAGCTTTCGCAACGGGCGCTGTCGCAGGTCGAATTGCTCAACCAGCAGATATCGGCGCTACGCCGGCAGATCGGTGCGCTCGAGGATGCGCTGGACGCTTCCGAGAATCGCGACCGGGAGAGCCAGACCAAGATCGCCGATCTCGGCAAAAGGCTCAACGTGGCGCTGGCGCAGCGGGTGCAGGAACTCAACCGCTACCGGTCCGACTTCTTCGGGCGGCTGCGCGAGATCCTGTCCGACCGGCCCGACATCCGCATTGTCGGCGACCGGTTCGTTTTCTCCTCCGAGGTTCTGTTTGCTTCCGGCGCGGCCGAGCTCAATGAACAGGGTAGGGAAGAAATGACCAAGGTCGCAGGTGCACTCCTGCAGATCGGGCGGGAGATCCCCGACGATATCCAGTGGGTGTTGCGCGTCGACGGGCACACCGACAACAAGCCGCTTTCGGGCACGGGCAGGTTCGCCGACAACTGGGAACTCAGCCAGGCCCGCGCGCTGGCGGTCGTCAAATTCTTCATAACGCAAGGCATTCCGGCGGAACGCCTCGTCGCCGCCGGTTTCGGCGAGTTCCAGCCGCTTGAGCCCGGTGACAGCGAAGAAGCGCGCGCAAAGAACCGGCGCATCGAACTCAAGCTGACAGAACGCTGACATGGCGGCAAGCGCAGACGCGATCATCGTCGGTGCCGGGTTGGCGGGTCTGGTCGCGGCTAGCGAACTCGCGGAGCGCGGCAAGACGGCGATCATCCTCGATCAGGAAGGGGAAAACTCCCTGGGCGGGCAGGCCTTCTGGTCTCTCGGCGGGCTTTTCATGGTGGACACGCCCGAACAGCGCCGCCTCAAGGTCCGCGACAGCCTTGCCCTTGCCCGGCAGGACTGGCTCGGTTCCGCGCAGTTCGATCGTCCGGAAGATGATAACCCGCGCCGCTGGGCCGAAGCCTATCTCGAATTTGCCTCGGGCGAGATGCGCCCATGGCTGTATTCGCTCGGCATGCGCTGGTTTCCGGTCGTCGGCTGGGCCGAACGCGGCGGCGCGCTGGCCCACCAGCATGGCAATTCGGTGCCTCGCTTCCACCTTACCTGGGGCACGGGACCCGGCGTCCTCGCGCCGTTCGAAAAGCGCGTGCGCGAAGCGGCAGCGCGCGGCCTAATTACTCTCAAGTTCCGCCACAAGGTAACGCGCATCGTCACGCAGAACGGCGCCGTGACCGGCGTTGCGGGTGAGGTGCTTGCGCCCTCGAACGTGGAACGCGGCCAGCAAAGCAGCCGTGAGACAACTGGCGATTTCGAACTATCGGCCGGTTCCGTCATCGTCACGTCCGGTGGCATCGGCGGCAATCTCGACCTCGTGAAGCGCAACTGGCCGCGCGATCGGCTGGGCGAGCCGCCGCAGGAAATGGTCTGCGGCGTACCGCATCACGTTGACGGGCTCATGATCGATGTTGCCAGGGATGCAGGCGCGCGGCTGATCAATACCGACCGGATGTGGCACTATACCGAGGGCGTGAAAAACTGGGCGCCGATCTGGCCGGCCCATGGCATCCGCATCCTGCCCGGACCCTCGTCCATGTGGTTCGACGCAAAAGGCGAACGCCTGCCTTCGCCATGCCTGCCCGGCTTCGACACGCTCGCGACCTTGAAACACATTCTTGGAACCGGTTACGACTATTCCTGGTTCGTGCTGACCCAGAAGATCATCAAGAAGGAATTCGCCCTTTCCGGCTCCGAGCAGAACCCCGATTTCACTTCCGGCAAATGGTCGGAAGTGTTCAAGAGCCGGGTCGCCAACAAGGCTGCGCCGCCGCCGGTGGAAGCCTTCAAGGAAAAGGGGGAGGATTTCATCGTGCGCGACAATCTCGCTGCGCTGGTGGAGGGCATGAACCAGCTTTCGGGCGGCAATCTCATCGACCACGACCGGCTGAAGATACAGATCGAGGCGCGGGACCGCGAACTCGACAATCCCTTCGCCAAGGACGCACAGATCATCGCGATCCGGCAGGCGCGGCAATATCTCGGTGACAAGCTCATCCGCACCGCCAGCCCGCACAAGATCCTCGATCCGGCGAACGGCCCGCTCATCGCCGTGCGCCTTCACATTCTCACGCGCAAGACGCTTGGCGGCATCGAGATCGATCTTGCCTCGCGCGTTATCGGCGATGACGGGGCGCCGGTGCCGGGACTGTTCGCGGCGGGGGAGGCGGCAGGTTTCGGCGGTGGCGGGTATCACGGCTACAATGCGCTGGAAGGCACGTTTCTGGGTGGCTGCATCTTTTCAGGCCGCGCAGCTGGGCGGGCGGCGGGATAGTTACTCGGCGGCCCTGAAGGCTTCGTGGCCCGCATCGAATTGCAGTCGGGCGAGACGGGCGTATACGCCGCCTTTCTTTACCAGCGCCGCATGCGTTCCCTGTTCAACGATTGCGCCATTGTCGAGCACCAGTATGCGGTCGGCCTTGAGCACGGTCGCCAACCGGTGCGCGATGACGATTGTGGTGCGGCTCTGCATCAGGCCTTCCAACGCATCCTGCACAAGCCGCTCACTTTCGGCGTCGAGCGCGCTTGTCGCCTCGTCGAGGATGAGCACCGGTGCATCTTTCAGAATTGCGCGGGCAATCGCGATGCGCTGGCGCTGGCCGCCGGAGAGTGTGACGCCCCGCTCGCCCAAGGGTGTGTCATAGCCCTGCGGCAGTGCCTTTATGAAGGTATCGGCATGGGCGGCGCGTGCGGCCGCGATCACTTCATCGCGGCTCGCTTGCGGGCGGCCGAACAGGATGTTCTCCATTGCCGAGGCGGCAAAGATCGCCGTGTCCTGCGGCACCATTGCGATGCGGCGGCGCAGTTCCTGCGGATCAACCATGCGAATGTCGATGCCGTCGAACCGGATCGTGCCGGCCTGCGGGTCGTAGAAGCGCAGTATCAGCGAAAAGATCGTGCTTTTGCCCGCGCCCGACGGGCCGACGATCGCGACGGCTTCGCCCGGTGCGATGGTGAAGCTGACATCCTTGAGTGCAGGGACGTCCGGGCGGGCCGGGTATTTGAAGGAAACCGCGTCAAACGCGATCTCGCCGCGCGACGGCGACGGTAGCGGCCGGGGATTTGCCGGAGCAGCAATGGCGGGTTTTTCGTCCAGAAGTTCTGAAAGCCGCTCGGCCGCGCCCGAGGCAAGCGCAAGTTCGCCCCAGACCTCCGACAGCGCACCGAGCGCGCCAGCGGCAAAGACAGCATAAAGCAGGAACTGGCTAAGCGTGCCGGCGCTCATGGCACCCGACAGAACATCGCGCGCACCGAACCACAGCATCACCACCACACTGGCAAAGATGAGGAAGATCGCGAAAGCGGTGAGCAGCGCTCTCGTACGGATTGCCGAGCGTGCCGCCCCGAACGCGGTTTCCACGGCCGCGCTGAAGTGGCCGCGCACCAGGCCCTCATTAGCGAAGGCCAGCATGGTGCGCACCGCTCCAATCGATTCGGATGCATAGGCGGTCGCATCGGCCAGCGTGTCCTGCGCTGCGCGCGAACGGCGGCGCACCGCCCGGCCAAAGGCGACGATGGGCAGCACGATCAAAGGGATCGCGCCAAGCACGACCATGGACAGGCGCGGCGATGTCGCGATCATCATGATGACCGCGCCAATGCCGAGCAGCGTGTTGCGCAGCGCCATGGATGCCGTGGCGCCGACAGCGGACTTGACCTGCGTGGTATCGGCGGTGAGGCGCGACACGATCTCGCCCGATTGCTCCTTGTCGAAGAATTCGGGCGACAGGCTGGTGACATGGGAAAACACGTCGGCGCGAACATCCGAAATCACCCGCTCGCCGAGCCAGATGACGAAGTAGTACCGGGCGGCGCTGGCGACCGCGAGCACCGCCGCGATGATAACCAGCATCGAAAAGTAATTGTTTATGAAGCTGATGTCCTTGCCGGAAAAACCGTGATCGATCATGCGGCGCACGGCAACGGGAATGCTCAGCGTCGTGGCGGTAGCAAGCAGCAGGAAAAAGCCTGCGGCCAACACCTGAATGCGATAGCGGTAGAGATAGGGGACGAGGCTCGCCAGCGGTCGAAGCGTTGACCCGGCGCGCCGGCCTCCCCCCTTGTTGCCATTCTCGGCCAAATTAACGATTCCCGAAACGCGAGTTGCGGCCCTGGCGGGCCCGGACTTGTTTTCCGTTTAACAGTCATGTATGGCCAACGCCAGAATTTTTGGTAGGCCGCACGGCGTGTCGAATGCGCACGGGCGGCTATTTGATTTCCGGGGTCCGCCATTGCGCCCGCCGGAAAACCGATCAGGACAGGACAAGACCATGAAAGAGAAGATCCATCCCGGCTATCACATGATCAACGTGGTCATGACCGATGGCACTACATTCCAGACCCGTTCGACCTGGGGCAAGGAAGGCGACACGCTGAACCTCGATATTGATCCGAAGTCGCATCCGGCGTGGACTGGCGGCAATCAGCAACTCGTCGACCGCGGCGGCCGCGTGTCGCGCTTCAAGAGCAAATATGCCGGTCTCGGCGTCTGACAATTCCTGCCATTTGGCAACAACGAACCCGGCGCAAGCCGGGTTTTTTGCTGCCTTTCAACGCTTGCGGGTGGCCCCTAATGCGGTCGACAAAAGGTTGATCTGCTGGTTGACCGGATTGTCCTCCGGGTCGACGGCAATGCGGGCATCGCCATAGATTTCCGCGTCCAGCGTCAGGATCCGGTTCTGCAAGGCGAGCGATCGGGCGACAAGTTCGATGAACTCGGGCGGAAGGGTTTCCCAACCCGGCCCGTTCGTAGAGCGCGGCAGCGTGTCGAGCCGCACTTTCTTTTTCTCGTCAATGAGTTGTTCACGCGACATCTCGCCATCACTGGCAGCCCTTTGCAGGAGCAGCCATGAGGCAAGTTGCATGAGGCGGGTGGTCAGGCGCATGGATTCGGCGCCGTAAAGAATAGCTGCGCCGCGGTCGAGATCGCGCGCCGCATCGCGGCCGCGCCCGTCGAGAAATGTCGCGCTTTCCTCGACAAGTGCCATGCCGTCGCGGAACAACGTCTTGAAGCGCCCTGAAAAGGCAAAGCGTTCCGACAAATTGATCGCACTTTCGAGTGCGCTCTTGCCGGTCATCGCGGAATCGTCGCTGCTCATCTGCTCCAGTCCGTTTCCGCCAGCAAACCTAGTCGAAAAAACGCCGTTCTCATAGCGCCTCAACCGGCGGCAGTTCAAGCGTCACCGCCGACACCCCCTGCCAACGGTGCGGCAGTGTTGCCCAAACGCATGAAGGTATCTTTAAGCGATCTTGCTGCGAGGCAAAAAAAAGAGCCGCGGAACGCGGCTCTGAAGAGTTAACAGGGAGGCTTCATACCAGGTGACAGGGTGTCACCGAGATGACTCCGGAAGATCCGGATAAATTCTTTAATAGGCTATAAAGCTTAATGGATGGTTAACGCGTCAACTTTCGGGCGAAAAGCGCTTCGGCGGCGGACAAGTGGCTCGCCTTTTGCGATTTTGCCGTTTCAAGCCGCTCGATCTCGGCCTTCAGCCCCGAAATCGCCTCGTCCAGATCGGCGAGCGACATCTCGTCGAGCTTCTGGCCAGGAATAAACGCCTTCTTCGGCCTCGGCAGGTCTTCCTCGAACATTTGCGGCCTCCCTTCGATCACATGCCTCGATTATAGTGAGGCTGGAGCGCAGGGCAAATTAAGAGGCACGCATGACGATTCCGCAGACGATGACCGCCATCACCATTCCCGTGCCGGGAGGACCCGACGCGCTGGTCCCTGCCGAACGGCCGGTGCCGCAGCCAAGTGCAGGCGAGGTGCTGATCAAGGTCGCTGCGGCGGGCGTCAACCGGCCGGACGTGCTGCAGCGGCAGGGTGGATATCCGCCGCCGCCCGGTGCGCCCGACATTCCGGGGCTGGAGATTGCCGGAGAAATCGTTGCGCTGGGCGAGGGAGTGGCACGCGAACATCTTGGCCGAGCGGTCATGGCCCTCGTCGCCGGTGGCGGCTATGCGCAGTATTGCTGCGCGGCATTGGCGAACACCTTGCCGATTCCGGCCGTGCTTTCAATCGCCGAGGGCGGCGCGATTCCCGAGACTTTTTTCACAGTCTGGCACAACGTTTTCCAGCGCGGCGGCTTGAAGCGCGGCGAAAGCTTCCTGGTGCATGGCGGAACCAGCGGCATCGGCACGACGGCGATCCAGCTTGCAAGGGCGTTCGGCGCGACGGTGATCGCCACCGCTGGTTCGGATGACAAATGCGAGGCCTGCCTCGATCTCGGGGCGCACCACGCGATCAATTACCGCGCCGAGGATTACGTCGCCGAATGCGCCCGGATCACAGGCGGCAAGGGCGTCGATCTCATCCTCGACATGGTCGGCGGCAGCTATGTGGAGCGCAATTGGGAGGCCGCAGCCTTCGACGGGCGCATAGTCCAGATCGCCTTCCTCGAAAGCCCGAAGGTGACCGCAAATTTTGCCCGGTTGATGATGAAGCGCCTCACCCACACCGGGTCTACACTGCGGGTGCGCGACATCGCCTTCAAGGCCGAGATCGCCCGCCAGTTGCAGGCGTCGGTCTGGCCGCTGATCGAAAAAGGCATCGTGCGGCCGGTGATGGACAGTACTTTCCCGCTCGAACAGGCCGCCGCAGCCCATGCCCGCATGGAAGCAGGCAGCCATGTCGGCAAGATTGTGCTGGAGGTTAGGTGAGAGGCCTCCGACGAACAAGGATTCCTTGCACTTCGCGCCTTGACGCGTTATAGCGCTCTCATCTCCTGACATCGTGTCAATTTCCCTTCCGGTTCCGACCGAAGGGGCCCCTCCGGAAGAAACCGGGCGGGCGAACCAGAGGATTTGCTTTCATGTCCGACACGCCGTTGATGCCCAAGGCCACTGCTGTGTGGCTCGTCGACAACACCTCGCTGAGCTTCGAGCAGATCGCCACTTTCTGCCGCCTCCACCCGCTGGAAGTGAAGGCGATCGCCGATGGCGAGGCCGCGCAGGGAATCAAGGGCATGGACCCGATCTCGACCGGCCAGCTTTCGCGCGACGAACTGGAAAAGGCGCAGAAGGATCCGAATTACCGGCTCAAGCTGCAGCAGTCGAAGGTCAAGGTGCCGACCGTCAAGCGCAAGGGGCCGCGTTACACGCCGGTTTCCAAGCGCCATGACCGGCCGAACGCCATCCGCTGGCTGATTCGCAACCATCCCGAACTCAAGGATGCGCAGATCATCCGCCTCGTTGGAACCACAAAGGCAACGATCGAGGCGATCCGCGAGGGCCATCACTGGAATGCGGCGAACCTGACGCCGATGGATCCGGTGACGCTTGGCCTGTGCACCCAGATCGCGCTCGACATGGAAGTGTCAAAGGCCAATCGCGGCAAGGTGCGCGACGATATTGCGGAAGGCGGTCCGACGCTGCTGCCGGCGCGCGACACGCAGGTCGCGGCTGAAGTCGATGAGGAGCGCGACGTGCGCAACGAGGCTGTTGACGCCAGCAAGGTGTTCTCGAAGTTCTCGAACCTCAAGGACGAGTGATCAGTTGAAGGCCGGCGGCGGGCCGTGCTCGCCGCCTGCCGCCAATTGCGCCAGATAGTCCTGTAATGTTCGCCCCTTGGTGACCGGAAAAATTTCTCCGGTTTCCTCCAGTCTTTCGATCCGGTCGATCCGGAAGACGCGGAAGCCGGTGCGCAGCCGGCACCAGGCGATCAGTGTCCAGACCTTCCCCCAGAAATACAGGCCTAGCGGTTCGACATCGCGGCTTGTCCGGCGGCCTTCCTCGTCTGCATAGTCGATGTGCAGCAGCGCCCGCGCGTTGACCGCCGCTTCGCAGCGGTCAAGGTCGGCCCTTGTCCTTGCGCTCATCGACAGGTCGAATGCGTGAACGCGAACCTCGCCTGCGGCGCGCCTTGCGTCCGCCGGAAGCATGGCTTCGATCTTGGCAAGCGCCTCGGTGGCAGCCAGCGCCATCTTCGCCCCGCCCCATGCGCGGACGATCCGCGCACCGACGACCAGCGCGACGATTTCCTCGCGGTTGAACATCAGCGGCGGCAGGTCATAGCCGTCGCGCATGAGGTAGCCGACGCCGGCCTCGCCATCGATCGGTACGCCGGATGCCTGGAGATCGGCGATGTCGCGGTATATCGTCCGCTCCGAGACCTCCAGGCGCTGGCCCAGCGTGCGCGCGGTTAGCAGCCTTCCGCCCCGCAGATACTGCACGATCTGGAAGAGGCGGTCGGCGCGGCGCATCAGGCGGCGAAAAGCCCAAAGGAATTGCCGTCCGGGTCGAGGCAGTAGGCAAACCGGCCGGCGGGTATGTCAATGACCGGGGAGACGACTTCGCCGCCACTGTCGAAGACGCGGGCCATCGCATCCTCGAGCTTGTCCGGAGCGACAAGGTGGATCGTCGGCCCGGTCCCTTTCGCGGGCGGTTTGCCCTCGTAGAGATGTCCGCCGATACCGGACTGTTCGGCGGTCGGGAAAACTGCCGTCACGTTCGGGCCCATCTGCTGTTCCATCAGTTCCGTCTTCAGGACGGCGTTATAGAAGGCGGAAGCCTTCTTCAGGTTCGAAACCGGGAGCTCGAACCAGCACACGACATTGGCAGGCGTCATCTTGCATCTCCTTTCGCTTGATTGCGATGGAGGCACCTTGGCATACCCCTCCTGACAGCATTTTGTCAGGAGGCTTCGGCATCCATCAAGATGGTTTCACCGGCACGGTATAGTTAAGCGGCAGGCGGCCGCCATCGACATAGACTGTCTGTCCGGTCATGTAGCTTGCGTCGTCGGAAGCAAGAAATGCCGCGACCGAGGCGATTTCGGAAGCCTCGCCGATGCGCCCCATCGGCGTGCGCGAAAGCAGCCGGTCGCGTGCCGCCGGATCGGAATTCACCGAGGCCAACATGTCGGTCATGATCGAGCCGGGGCCTATGGCGTTGACGCGAATGCCGTATTGCGCGAGCGAAAGCGCGGTCGCCTTGGTGAGCGAGGACATGCCACCCTTCGAGACCGAGTAGGGTAGCTGCGCCGGCAGGGCGAAGACAGCGTTGACCGACGACATGTTGACGATGCAGCCCGGCTGCCCGCCCGCCGCAACGCGCTCCACCATATGGCGCGCCGCAGCCTGCGAAGCGACGAACGCGCCGCGCAAATTGACTGCAAGCACACGGTCGAAATCCTCGAGCTTCAGGTCAAGGAAATCTCCGCCCACGGCGATGCCGGCATTGTTGACGAGTATGTCGAGCCGGCCGAAACGGGCAATGGTCTCTTCCACGGCGCGCCGGGCGTCCTCCGGCTTCGACAGGTCTGCCTGGATGAAATACGCGCCCAGTGCCGCCGCGGCTGCATTGCCCTTTTCCGCGTTGAAATCGGCGATCGCAACCTTTGCGCCGTCGGCGATGTAACGTTCTGCGATCGCGCGGCCGATGCCCTGCGCGCCGCCGGTGACGAGCGCGATCCTGTCGTGAAGCCTGCCTGTCATGTGTCGGTTCTCCTTGCTGTCGCGACTTTGCGCATCGGCCCGGCAAGGTCAAGGCGCCCCTCTCACACCGCCTTGATGCCGCGCTCGGCCAGCGCCACGCCGATCTCGTCGAGTATTGCCGGATCGTCGATCGTGGCGGGCATCTTCCATTCCTCGCCGTCGGCAATCTTCTGCATGGTGCCGCGAAGAATTTTGCCCGACCGCGTCTTTGGCAGGCGCTTGACGCAGATGGCCAGCTTGAAGTCGGCTACGGGTCCGATCCTGTCGCGCACCAGAGCAATGACTTCCTTCTCGATTTCGGTCGGATCCCTGGTCACGCCGGAATTGAGGATTAGGAAGCCGGCCGGCCGCTGGCCCTTTAGCTTGTCGGAGATGCCGATGACCGCGCATTCGGCAACGTCGGGATGCGAGGCGCAGACCTCCTCCATGGCGCCGGTGGAAAGCCGGTGTCCGGCGACGTTGATGATGTCGTCCGTGCGCGCCATGATGAAGAGGTAGCCGTCCTCGTCCATGAAGCCGGCATCGGCGGTCTTGTAGTAGCCGGGAAACTCGTCGAGGTAGGCTGAACGGAAACGCTGCTCGGCATTCCAAAGGGTCGGCAGGCAGCCGGGCGGCAAAGGAAGCTTCACGACGACATTGCCGAGCGTATTGCGACCGACCGGGTGCCCGGCATCGTCCAGCACCTGCACGTCATAGCCCGGCAGCGGCACGGTGGGTGACCCGTATTTCACCGGCAATTGCCCGAGGCCGACCGGATTTCCGGCGATGGTCCAGCCGGTTTCCGTCTGCCACCAATGGTCGATCACGGGTACCTTCAGCATGCGCTCGGCCCACTGGATGGTATCGGGATCGGCCCGCTCGCCCGCCAGGAAAAGCGTGCGGAATTTCGACAGATCGTATTTGCGGATGAAGTTTCCTTCCGGGTCTTCCTTGCGGATGGCGCGAAAGGCGGTCGGCGCGGTGAAAAGCGCCACGACGCCATGTTCGGAAATCACCCGCCAGAACGTGCCCGCGTCGGGCGTGCCGACCGGCTTGCCCTCGAACAGAATGGTGGTGCAGCCGACCAGCAGCGGGGCGTAAACGATATAGGAATGCCCCACCACCCAGCCGACATCGGAAGCGGCCCAGAAAACCTCGCCGGGCTTGATGCCGTACATGGCGCCCATCGACCACGCGAGCGCGACCATGTGGCCGCCTGTGTCACGAACGACGCCCTTGGGCTGCCCGGTGGTGCCTGAGGTATAGAGCACGTAGAGCGGATCGGTCGCGGCGACTTCGACACAAGGCACGCTTGCTCCGCGTGCCTTGCCCACGAGTTCGCCGTAGTCGAAATCGCGACCGGCGAGGAGGTCGCAAGGCTGCTGCTCGCGCTGCAGAATCAGCGTCGCGGGCACCTTGTGAGCGGCAAGGTCAATCGCCTTGTCGAGCAGGGGCTTGTAGGCAATGACACGGCCAGGTTCGATGCCGCAGGACGCGGAGATGATCAGCACTGGCGTCGAATCGTCGATGCGGGTCGCGAGTTCGTTCGCGGCAAACCCGCCGAACACGACCGAGTGGATGGCGCCCAGCCGCGCGCAGGCGAGCATGGCGACCGCCGCTTCCATGACCATCGGCATGTAGATGATGACGCGGTCGCCCTTGTTGACGCCCTTGTCGCGCAACACCTGCGCCAGCGCCTGGACCTCGGTCAGCAGTTCGCCATAGGTGAGGCTGCGCTTCGTCCCGGTGATCGGGCTGTCGTGGATGATCGCGAGTTGGTCGGCGCGCCCGCCCTCGACATGGCGATCCACGCAATTGAAGCAGGTATTTGCGGTAGCTCCCGCATACCAGCGGCCATAGACGCCGGCATCCGCGTCGAAAACCTTGTGCGCCGGCTTTATCCAGTCGATGGCCTTTGCAGCTTCCGCCCAGAAGCCTTCCGGGTCCTTGCGCCATGCCGCATAGGTTTCGTGGTATTTCGACGCCATCATTCCGTCCTCCCGCCAGATGCGGCGCACAATAGGAATGTGCAAACGGCCTGTCTATCCAACGAAAGAAGCGCGCGGCGTTCCGTCCTGCCGCGCGTTGGCGGCATGGCCTGCTTCAATTGAGAGGATGTAGCCGGCCATGGCTTCCGCCCATTCGCGGTAGCCTTTCTCGGAGGCGTGGAAGCCGTCTTCGGAGAAATTCTCCGGTATGGCGCGCCATTCGGAAACGGGGGCCAGCGCGCCGCGCTCGCGGCAAAGCAACTTGCCCTTGTGATCGATGATGCGCGAGCGGATGCCCAGAATGCGGGCCAGCGGCTGCGGCAGTGCAGGGCAGGTTTCGAGGTCGATAACGCCTGACCAGATGATCACGGCATGAGGAAAGCGCGCCCTCAGCGCATAGAGCAGCGTGCCGAAATCCTTCTTGAAACGGCTGCCGGAATGGAAGTTCTTGGCGTCGTTGGTGCCAATGTTGAGCGCAATGTAATGAAAGTCGCGTGGTTCGATATGTGGTACGGCATGATCGCGAATCTGCCCCGAAGTGGCGCTGTTCATGCCGGCAATGCGCGCGATCACCGGACGAGCGGATCGTTCGGCCAGCACCTGCGGCAGTATGCCCGAGAAGCTTTGCCCGATGCGCTCGACACCGACACCTGCGGCAGAGGAATCGCCCAGCACCAGCAGGCGAAGCGGCGCGCCCCGACCGGCAAACTCAAGCTCGCTTGAGCTTTCGGGCGGCGGCATGCGCGTGGTGCGGCGGCGAACGCCAAGGCCCTGCCAAGCATAGACGGGCAAGGCCAGCCAGGTCGCGATCGCCTCCAGGGGCGTTGGGTGCGGTTTGGTCATGGGTTTATTATCTAGCAGGCCTTGGCGGGGGCTGAAAAAATTCTTGCGGCGCAACGCCGCGATGCTTTTCGGCGTGTTGACTTTGCGCGGGACGCGCGCTTTTGCTGGCTCATGAGAATTCTTTGGCAAAGGCTTTCCCAGATCGACACCGCGACCCGCATCGCCTGCGCGCTCGCGTTGGTTTTCGTCGCGCTGGCGCACCGCCCTGCCGCGGGCTACATGCCGGCCGACTTGTCCGCCTATGCCCTGCCCGATGGATCGGTGCCCTCCCTCTGCCTGCCTTCAGAGGAAGGAAATGGCGGCGCTGCAAAGGATACGGGCTGCGAATACTGCCGGTTGGCCGCCGCCACGATACTGCCTGCTCCTGCCGCCGAACTCATCCCTGCGCCCTTGACAGGCGAGGCCATTGACGCGCTGACGGAGGCCTGGTCGCGGAAGCGCCCGGAATTCGGAACGCGTTCGGTTCGCGGCCCGCCGACCATCTCCTGAAGCAATCGACACGGCAATGCCTGACCCTCCCGCTTTCGCGGGCGGCAGGCGCAATTCCATCCAGTTTCAGGAAAAGATCAATGAACTACCGCATTATCGAAATCACGAGCGCGATTGCGCTCACACTCGCCAGCACAGGCTTGGCTCTCGCGCACGCGACGTTCGAAAAGCCCGAAGCCCAACAGAATAACTACTACAAGGCCATCCTGCAGGTGCCGCATGGCTGCGACGGCCAGGCGACGCTGAAGGTTCGAGTGCAGATTCCAGAGGGCGTGATCGCGGTCAAGCCGATGCCCAAGCCCGGATGGACGCTGGAGACGGTCAAGGGGGACTACACAGGGGAGTATGAAGTGCATGGTAAATCGGTCACTTCCGGCATCAAGGAAATTATTTGGACCGGATCGCTCGAGGACGAGCATTTCGACCAGTTTGTCTTCCAGGCGCGCATGACCGATGCGCTACCTGCCAATGCGACCACCTATGTTCCGGTAACACAGGAATGCGCCGACGGAAGTGTCGGCTGGACCGAAATCCCGGCCAGGGGCCAGGACCCGCATTCGCTGAAACGCCCGGCTCCGGGCATCATGATCCTTGCGGCGGATTCCGGTCATGGCGGCCATGGCGGCCACGCGGCCGCGGAAGTGAAAGCCGGCGACCTCGTCATCGCCACGCCCGTGATCAAGGCGACGCCGCCCAACGCGCCGGTCTCGGGCGGCTATATGACCATTGGCAATTCGGGGACGGCAGGCGACAGGCTTGTTTCAGGCAGCGCCGATTTCGCCGGCAAGGTTGAGATTCACGAAATGGCGATGGAAGGCGACGTCATGAAGATGCGTCCCGTGGAAGGGGGGCTGGAGATTCCTGCCGGCGGCTCGGTCGTACTCAAGCCCGGGGGCTTCCATGTCATGTTCATGCAACTCAAGGAACAGATGAAACCTGGAGAAAAGCGCAAGGCGAAGCTGGTCTTCGAAAAAGCCGGGGAGGTCGAGATCGAGTTCGACGTGATGGACATCAAGCCCGGCGGCCACAATCACGGCGGGTGACGGGGCGATTTGCCAAGGTTGCAGGGGAGGGGCCGATGAACTCCCCTCGCCTCGCCCTGCCCGGCGCCTCCCCTCGCCAGGGGAGGGTGTCGGCGCGGCGGACGGATTGGTTCAAGCCGCCTTCTCGAGGTCGGCCTGCCATTTGCCGAGCGCGGCAAGTCCGTTCATTTTCGCGCGGTGTGTGAAGGCGCGCTGGCCGGCGGCGACGTTTTCGCGTTTGCCGCCCCAGGCCTTCAGCGCTGCGGCCTGCAATGCGCGCCCATAGGAGAAGGTCAGCTTCCAGGGCAGGTCGAACATGGCATTCATAGCCGAAAGATGCGCCGTCGCTTCCTCGTCATCCTGGCCGCCCGACAGGAATGCAATGCCGGGAACGGCTGCAGGAACTGTTGCCTTCAACACCCGCACGGTATGGCTGGCCACTTCCTCGACCGAGCATTTCTGGCCGGACTTTTGGCCGGGCACGACCATGTTGGGCTTCAGCACGATGCCTTCGAGGTTGACGCCGGCGTCGTAAAGTTCGCTGAACTGCGTCTTAAGCACCCATTCGGTGACTTCGTGGCAACGCTGGATCGAATGGTGGCTGTGCGGCCCGTCCATCAGGACTTCCGGTTCGACGATCGGAACAATGCCGGCCTCCTGGCACAGCGCTGCATAGCGGGCGAGGGCATGGGCATTGGCCTTGACGCAGTTCCAGCTCGGTGCGTCCTTGGTGATCGTGATTACGCCGCGCCACTTGGCGAAGCGCGCGCCTGCCTCGTAATATTTGACGAGACGCGCGCGCAGGCCGTCGAGGCCTTCCGTCACCGTCTCCACTTCGGAACCGGGTAAAAGCTGCGCGCCCTTGTCGACCTTGATGCCCGGCACCGCGCCGGCCTTGCGGATGAGATCGACAAAAGGCGTGCCGTCCGCCGCCTTCTGGAACAGCGTTTCCTCGAACAGGATGACCCCGGAAACATGGTTGTTCATTGCCTCGTCAGAGCGGAACAGCATCTCACGATAATCGCGCCGGTTGGGTTCGGTGTTTTCGACGTGAATGGAGTCGAAGCGCTTCTGGATCGTGCCGGTCGATTCGTCTGCGGCAAGAATGCCCTGTCCCTCGGCGACCATTGCAATGGCAATGTCTTCAATGCGTTCGATCTTCATGAGGCACTCCTGTCTGTTCGGATTTTCGGTCTGATAACAGAGGCTTAGGCATGAGAGAACAGGTCTTCCCGACAAAAATCGATTGAAAGGAAACTCAATCGATTTAGTCAGCCTCCGTTTTTGCCGTATCCCTGCTCAACGGTAAGCCATGACGGTGATTTTGGCACAAGTTCAAGTTGGAAGAACCCTTTTCCGCCATTGTTGTGGATTTGCCCTGCATTCGTCATAAGTGCGGCCGAAACGCACTTTGTCCTGTGAAGCTCCCATCCATGCACACAAATTCAAATGCCGCCACCAGTTGCGGCCTTGATTTCGGCACGTCAAATTCGACCCTTGGCATCACGTCCGGCGGAAAGGCACGGTTGCTGCCGCTTGAGGGCGAAAACCTTGCCGTTCCCAGCGCCATTTTCTTTGGCACTGAACCGGGAAACGAATTCCTGATCGGGCGCGCCGCGATCGCAACCTATGTCGATGGTTCGCCCGGGCGGCTGATGCGCTCGCTGAAATCCATCCTCGGTACAACGCTGATCGACGAGCGGACGCAGGTCCACCGGCGGCGGATCTCGTTTTCCGAGATCATCGCGATGTATGTTTCGACGCTCAAGAGACGGGCCGAGAAATATCTTGAAAGGGAACTGGAAAGCGTCGTTCACGGGCGGCCCGTCCATTTCGTCGACGATGACATGGAAGCCGACGGGAGGGCGGAGGCGGTGTTGCGGGAAATTGCCCTTTCCGCCGGCTTTCGCGAGGTTTCATTCCAATACGAGCCGATCGCGGCTGCCCGCGACTTCGAAACCCGCATCGACCGTGAGAAGATTGCCTTCGTCGCGGATATCGGCGGGGGTACTTCCGACTTCACGATCGTGCGGCTTGGTCCCGCATCGATCGGTCGCAGCGACCGCAAGTCCGACATCTTGGCAACTGCAGGCATCAGGCTCGGCGGAACCGACTATGACCGCCTGCTCAGCCTCGACTTCATCATGCCGTTGCTGGGAAAGGGCAGCCTGCAGAAGCGCGGCGACATCGACGTGCCGTCAGGACCCTATTGGGACATGTCGACATGGTCGCGAATTCACTACCTCTACGAACCTGGAACGCTCGCGGCCCTGCGCTACACACGCCAGACGGCCATGCAGCCGCATCTGCTCGAAAGGCTCATCCATGTCGTTGAACAAAGACGGGGGCACAGCGCGCTGATTTCCGCCGAGAAGGCAAAGATCGACCTCTCGCAGGACGAAGCCGCCCACTGCGACCTGTCCTGGATGGAGGAAGGCCTCCTTGCCGCGCCGACGCGGGCCGCTTTTGAAGAGTCGGCGAGCCGCCTGTCCTGCCGCTTGACCGAAACAGCCAATGAGTGCGTCAGGCAGGCCGGGATCGATGCCGGCGACATCGCCACCGTTTTCTTCACTGGCGGCACGAGTTCGATGCCGAGTGTGCGCCGAGCCATCGCTACGGTCTTCCCCGATGCACAACTGGTCGATGGCGACCGGTTCGGCTCCGTCGGGCTGGGCCTGTCGATCGAGGCTTCCCTGCGCTACGGTTGAAGTCGTGGCGGCGCGCCGGATCGTCGTCCGGCGCGCGATCGTGCCGGGGGCTCACGGCTGCCGCGCTCAGCTTCCGACGCGGCGAAGGAAAGCCTGCGCCGCTTTCTCGAGGCCGGAAACATCCGATGCCCTGCGATCGGTCGCCTTGGCGTTTTCGCCGGTGAATTCGAAGCTGCCTACCGCAGGTCCGAACTTGCCATGGTGCACGCGCTTCGTCGCGTTTCCACGGCTCATCTCGCTGCTCATGATCGTCTCCCTTGTAGCGATGATGAGCCCCTTTCACATTTGGTTTTTCATGCAATGGCTGATGAAAATCCGGGCCAGGCGGGGCTGTTTGCCGAGGGCCGGTCACTGTGAGGTACACGTTGCCGCGGGATTGATCTGTGCGGAATTACACAATTCGTTTACGTAATCGTCAAAAATACTCCGCCGATCCGCAGGAACCCGCAAGCCGCGGCTGCATTGACCTCTCGATGGGAAGGGAGATGCCTAGGTGGAAAAGTCCGCATTGATCATGGCAGCAATATTGTTGGCATTGTCGCCGGCAAGCACGATGGCGCAGGCCCCGGGCGATGCTCCGGCAACTCAGCCGCCGGTCGATTGCCGTGCCGCACCAGCGGACCAGCCGACCGGCGATAGCGCGATACTGCCACTGGAAAGCAAGCTCGATGAGTGCGGCTCCGTGCTGGCGCCGCCGGCCAGCGCTGACAGCGAAATTGCCGTGCCGCCATTACAAGGCGGCGAAACGCCGATCATTCCGCCCTCGCAATTGCCGCCGGTAGAAGGCGACTGAGTCAGGCCGAAAGCGCGGCGACGCCAGGCAATTCCTTGCCTTCCATCCATTCGAGGAATGCGCCGCCCGCGGTCGATATATAGGTGAAATTGTCCGCGACGCCGGCATGGTTTAGGGCGGAGACGGTGTCGCCGCCGCCCGCGACGGATATGAGGTTGCCCGCAAGGGTCCGTGCCGCGGCGAACTTCGCCACCGCAACCGTCGCCTTGTCGAAGGGCGTAAGTTCGAACGCGCCGAACGGGCCGTTCCACACCAGCGTCCTTGCCTTGGCGATCCAGCCGTTGACGGCCTCGACGGTCTTGGGACCAACGTCGAGCATCATCGCATCGGCGGGGATCGCATCGACCGGAACCGTTTCGCTGGCGGCGTTCGCCTTGAATTCGCGGGCCACCACCCCGTCCACGGGCAGGATTACCGTGCAGCCGGCATTTTGCGCCCTGGCGAGGATCTCGCGCGCGGTCGCGGCGAGGTCGTGCTCGCACAGTGACTTGCCCACGTTGATACCCTTGGCGGCAAGGAATGTGTTGGCCATGCCTCCGCCAATGGCAAGCGCATCGACCTTTTCAACGAGGTTCGCCAGCAGGTCGAGCTTGGTGGAAACCTTCGCGCCGCCGACGATCGCGATCACCGGCCGCCGGGGATTGCCAAGGCCTGCCTCGAGCGCGTCGAGTTCAGCCTGCATCGTGCGTCCGGCAAAGGAGGGGAGGAGGCGGGCAATGCCCTCGGTGGACGAATGTGCACGGTGCGCCGCCGAAAAGGCGTCGTTGACGTAGATGTCGCCATATGCGGCCAGGGCCTTGGAAAATTCGGGGTCGTTCTCTTCCTCGCCCTTGTGGAAGCGGGTGTTTTCCAGAAGCACCACATCGCCGTCCTTCAGCGCAGAAACCGCAGCCTCGGCCATCGGGCCGATGCAATCGGTCCCGAAGGCGACCGGCCGGCCCAGCATTTCAGCGAGGGTCGAGACCACGCCTGCCAACGACATTTCTGGCACGACCTTGCCTTTCGGCCGGTCGAAATGGGCGAGCAGCACCACGCGCCCGCCCTTGTCCGAAATCTCGCGGATCGTCGGCAGGATGCGTTCGATGCGCGTCGTGTCGGTGATGCGCCCGTTCTCCATCGGCACGTTGAGATCGACGCGCACCAGCACGCGCTTTCCATTGAGATCGGTCATGTCGAGAGTCTTGAAGCGGCTCATTGTGCTTGCCTCGTTCAGCGGTCTTCAGGATCGATGTTGCGCGCCTGCCTTATGCCTTCCCAGGTCGCCGCGGAGCGGCCGTCGCGCGGGCCGCGATCATGCCGTCCCTTGCGCGTAAGCCAGGTCAGCACGATTGCAAGCACGATGATCAGAACGGCGAAGGCGAGGGCGATGAGGAGGCCGTTCTGCATGGTACAGCCTCCACGATCGCCTCAGAGCAGCTTGCCCATGGCAACGGCGGTGTCGGCCATGCGGTTGGAGAAGCCCCACTCATTGTCGTACCACGACAGCACCGAGCACAGCGTGCCGTCCATGACCTTGGTCTGGTCCATGTGGAAGATCGAGGAATGCGGATCGTGGTTGAAGTCGATCGACACGTTCTTCTCGGTTGTGTAGCCGAGGATGCCCTTCAGCGCGCCATGCGCGGCGGCCTTGATCGCCTCGTTGATTTCCTCGACCGAAGTCTTGCGCCTGGCGATGAACTTGAGGTCCACCACCGAGACGTTCGGCGTAGGCACGCGCATTGCGAAGCCGTCGAGCTTGCCGTTGAGTTCGGGCAGCACGAGCCCGACCGCCTTGGCGGCGCCGGTGGAGGTCGGGATCATCGACAGCGCCGCCGCGCGGCCGCGATAGAGATCCTTGTGCATGGTGTCGAGCGTCGGCTGGTCGCCCGTATAGGAATGGATGGTCGTCATCATTCCCTTCTCGATGCCTATCGCGTCGTTCAAGACCTTGGCAACCGGCGCCAGGCAGTTTGTGGTGCACGAAGCATTCGACACGACCATGTGGTCGCGGGTCAGCCTGTCATGGTTGACGCCATAGACGACCGTGAGGTCGGCGCCGTCGGCAGGAGCCGAAACGAGCACGCGCTTGGCGCCCGCCGCAAGGTGCATGGAGGCCTTGTCCTTCGCGGTGAAGATACCCGTACATTCCATGGCAATGTCGACGCCCATTTCCCTCCAGGGCAGCTTAGACGGGTCGCGCTCGGCAAGAACCTTGAAGCTCTCGCTGCCGACCGAGATGGTGTCGCCTTCGACCGTGACCTCGCGCGGGAAGCGCCCGTGGACGGAATCGAAGCGCATCAGGTGTGCGTTGGTCTCGACCGGGCCGAGATCGTTTACGGCGACGATGTCGATGTCCTTGCGGCCCGATTCATAGATGGCTCGAACCACATTGCGGCCGATACGGCCAAATCCGTTGATTGCGATCCTGACGGTCATTTTCTTTCTCCGGTCCCTTGTTCCGCTGCCCGCTCAGGCGCTTTTCCTGAGCTTTGCCCTTGCCGCCTTGACGATGGCTTCGGGCGTTATGCCGAAATGTTCGTATAGCTTCTCGTAAGGCCCGGACGCGCCAAAGCCTTTCATGCCGATGAAGATACCATCATCGCCGATGAATTGTTCCCATCCCTGGCCGACGGCAGCCTCGACCGCGACGCGAACTTTCGCCGATCCGATGACCGCCTTGCGGTACTTCTCCGGCTGCGCGGCGAAGAGTTCAAAGGACGGCACGGAGACGACGCGCGCAGGGATCTTCGCCTTCTGCAGCATGGTCTGCGCATTGACCGCGATTTCCACTTCCGAGCCGCTGGCGAAGATCGTCACCTGCGCCTCGCCGTTGGATGGGCTGATCTCGTATGCCCCGCGCGCGCACAAATTCTCGCGGCCGGCCTTGTGCCGCAGCGCTGGAAGATTCTGGCGGGTGAGGGCAAGCACGCTCGGGCTTGATTTCGCCTCCAACGCGACCTGCCAGCACTCCGCCGTCTCCATCGTGTCTGCCGGCCGCAGGACCAGAAGGTTGGGAATGCAACGCAGCGCGGCAAGATGCTCAACCGGCTGGTGCGTCGGCCCGTCCTCGCCAAGGCCGATGGAATCATGCGTCATGACATGGATGACGCGAATGCCCATCAGTGCGGCGAGCCGGATCGAGGGGCGCGCATAGTCGGCAAATGCGAGGAAGGTGCCCGAATAGGGGATAACGCCGCCATGCAGCGCAATGCCGTTCATCGCGCCGGCCATTCCGTGTTCGCGGATGCCGTAGTGGACGTAGCGGCCCGAATAGTCCAAGGCCGAGAACGGCTTGGTCTGGCTGGTCTTGGTGTTGTTCGAGCCGGTGAGGTCGGCAGAGCCGCCGATCGTCTCCGGCACCACGCCGTTGATGACCTCGAGAACAGTCTCCGAGGATTTGCGCGTCGCCATCTTGGGCTTTTCGGCCGCGAGCTTCTTCTTGAAGGTGGCGATGGCCTCTGCGAACGCCGCCGGCAGTTCACCGGCGATGCGGCGCTTGTACTCGGCACGCGTTTTCGCGTCGGTCGCGGCGAGCCGCTTTTCCCAGGCCTTGCGTTTTTCGGCGCCGCGCTTGCCGGCTTCACGCCATGCCTTCAGCAGCGGGGCGGGAATGGCGAAGGGCGCATGCGGCCAGCCAAGCTTTTCGCGCGCGCCCTTGATTTCCTCGGCGCCGAGCGGCGAGCCATGAACCTTGGCGGTGCCAGATTTGGTGGGCGCGCCGAATCCGATCGTTGTCTTCGCCGCGATCAGCGTCGGCCGGTCGGACTTGCGCGCTGCGTCCAGCGCGGATGCGATCTGGCTGCGATCATGCCCATCGATGGAAATCGTGTTCCAGCCCGATGCCTTGAAGCGTGCGATCTGGTCGGTCGAGTCGGCCATGCCGATCGGACCGTCGATCGAAATGTTGTTGTCGTCCCAGATAACTGCGAGCTTCGACAGCTTCAAATGGCCGGCAAGACTGATCGCCTCCTGGCTGATGCCTTCCATCAGGCAGCCGTCGCCGGCGAGCGCCCATGTGCGGTGGTCGACAAGGTCGTCGCCGAACTGCGCATTGAGATGACGCTCGGCGATCGCCATGCCCACCGCATTGGCAATTCCCTGGCCGAGGGGGCCGGTCGTCGTTTCGATGCCCGCGCCATGACCATACTCGGGATGCCCGGCGGTCTTTGCGCCGATCTGCCGGAAATTGCGGATTTCATCCAGCGTGATGTCCGGGTAGCCGGTGAGGAAAAGCAGCGAATAGAGCAGCATCGACCCGTGTCCGGCCGAAAGCACGAAACGGTCGCGGTCTGGCCAGCCCGGCTTGCCGGCATCGTAGTTCATGCCCTGGGTGAACAAAACGGTGGCGATGTCGGCGGCGCCCATCGGCAGGCCGGGATGCCCGGAATTGGCTTTCTCGACAGCGTCAACCGAGAGGAAGCGGATGGCGTTCGCCATGTCCGCATGAATGTTCTGGTCCTGCATGAATCTCCCCAGGTTGCCTGGCGCTGGCCGCGCCTTCAAGGCCGGCGCCATGCAAACACGGACATGCCGTCCCAATTGTCCTCCGCAGCGCCGGAATGAGCGCTCTTCTAGCAGCGCGACGAACCGAGTCAATGTGACAACAAATACAGTTCAACCGTCGCGCGATGGCCATGACAGCGCGATGACAGGTTACCTTTTTGCATTGCGCGGGGGAAAACCCGATGCGGGAAGTCCAATTGGGCGTTGTACATGTTGACGGACATTTCGTCCAACGCGTAATGTTTTGCCCGTAAGCTCATGGAGCAGCGGCGAATCGTCTGGCGTGTCCGGACGACTGCTTACGGGGTCAAGTGGCGGGGACGGAGTTCCATCCCGCAAAAGTCCAAATGTTGTGCCGGTCATTGCCAACTGGGGGAGGCGCCGGAAAAACGAGCGTGGGAAATTGTTTTATCCCGCGCTGGAAAGCCGAAGCGCGGCAGGCTGAATGCCTGCGCCTTGTACGAGTGGCAATGTGAGTGCGGCCATGGATGCTTCCCATGCATCAAACGGCGCCCGGACGGAGAACGGTTCGGGCGCGCACGGCGGGGTGGAACGGTTGAACCGTGCACTGGACATGCTGGAACAAGCTATCGACGCCCGCCTCGAGCGGGAAGCCGAGCTTGGCGATGTCGAGGCCGAAGTTCAGCGGATGAGCGCCGACCGCGCACGCCTTGCTGAAGCGCTGGATAGTGCGTCTGCGCGTGCGCAACGGCTTGAAGCCACCAATCGCGAAGTTTCACGCCGGCTGGTAGATGCCATGGAGGCAATCCGGGCGGTGCTCGACGGCCAGGTGGAAAAAAAGGCATGAGCTGGTTAGTCGCCAGATCCGCCGGAAAGGCCGCGACATGTCGCATGTGAGCGTGACGATCAATGGCAAGACCTACCGCATGGCCTGCGACGAGGGCCAGGAAAATCACCTCATCGCGCTGGCCGGCCGCTTCGACGGCTATGTGAACCAACTCCGCGGCGCCTTCGGCGAGATCGGCGACCAACGCCTTACAGTCATGGCCGGCGTGATGGTCACCGACGAATTGCAGGAAATGGAAAAACGGATGGCCCGGCTGGAGGCAGAGCTTGAAGCAATGCAGGCCGGGCGCGGTGAAACCGACCGGCAGCTTGCCGAGGCGGCCGAGCGAATCGAGACACTTTCGCTGCGGTTGTCGCCGGCTCGCCGCGAGCGCTGAGGACGGTGCCCAAAAACCGCTGGATAAGCCGCACGGCCCGGCTTATATCTTGGATTGGCGGGCTGCGTGGTTCGACCGGACAACTGCATTCCCGGGGCCTTACCGATCCTTGAGGGAGCTGTCCCTGACCGGACCCGTGGGTCCGGACACACGGCGCCCACCTACGTTGTAGGTTCCCGGGATCGAAACGTCTGACGGCCAAGGCGGCTCGCTCCTTCACCCTTTCCGGCCATCCGGCCGATTCCCGGACCATGGGAAATGAAATCCAGCAACAACAAGTCGGCAATCCGGGTGCAAGCGCTTGCGCGGCGCGATGCGATCGATCCGGAGGACCGGATCGATAAAGCCATGGCGGCTGCCGCGCATGGGACCAGCGATATACGCTTCGATCCGGGCACGATCGTGTCCGGCTTCATGCCCATCCGCTCCGAGATCGACATTCGCCCCTTGATGGACGCCTTGCGACTCAAGGGCGCGCGGCTTTGCGTTCCGGTGGTGATCGACCGGCAGACCATCATGTTTCGCGCCCTCATCCCCGGAGCGGCGCTGATGCCTACCGGTTTCGGCACCTTTGGCCCGGGGCCGGACGCCGAAATGCTCGAACCGCAAATCATGCTGATGCCGCTCGCGGCATTCGATGCGGCAGGAAACCGCATCGGCTACGGTGCCGGCCACTACGACCGCGCCATCGCGCGCCTGAGGGAAAAAGGTCGCGATCCGCGCCTTGTTGGCTGCGCATTTTCCGTGCAGGAAGTGGACTTGGTTCCCGCCGATCCGCATGACATAAGAATGAACGCGGTGCTTACCGAGAGCGGATATCGCGAGTTTTGAGGGGGTTGGAAATGCGTTTGCTTTTCCTTGGTGACATGGTTGGGAAAAGCGGACGCGAGGCGGTCTGCTCTGCATTGCCCGGCATGATCGAGGCATGGAAACTCGACTTCGTCATTGTCAATGGCGAGAATGCAGCCGGCGGCTTTGGTATCACCGAAGCCATTGTCGAGGAAACGCTCGGCGCGGGCGCCGACGTCATCACCACCGGCAATCATGTGTGGGACCAGCGCGAGGCGCTGGTCTTCGCCGACCGGCACGAACGGTTCCTGCGTCCCGCAAACTATCCCGCCGGCACGCCCGGGCGCGGCGCCAATATTTATGAAGCGCGCAACGGCGCGCGGGTCATGGTGGCAAACATCATGGGCTCGGCCTTCATGTCGCCTTCTCTGGACGACCCGTTCCGATGCGGCGAGGAATTGCTGGCCGGGGCGGTGCTGGGCCGCGATGTAGATGCGATCGTGATCGATTTTCACGCCGAGGCGACAAGCGAGAAAGCGTGCTTCGGGCATTTCGTCGATGGCCGTGTGTCGCTGGTCGTCGGAACCCACACACATTGCCCGACCGCCGATCACCACATCCTCAATGGCGGAACCGCATTCATCTCCGATGCGGGCATGTGCGGTGACTATAATTCATCGCTCGGCATGGACAAGGAGGAACCTCTTCACCGCTTCCTGACCAAGTTGCCCAAGGGCCGTTTCGAGGCAGCGGGCGGCCCGGCGACGATCTGCGGGATCGGCATCGACATCGACCTTTCAACCGGCCTTGCAACCCGTATCGCGCCGTTGCGCATCGGCCCGCGCCTTCAAAATGTCATGCCTTGGTAGGGGGGCAGCTTGATCATCGGATATCGCTCTGACCGGGACCGGCTCTTGCCGCTCAAGATGCCGCTGGAAAACCCGGCGGAGGCGATGTGGATCGACCTGATTGATCCAACTCTGGAGGAAGACGCGCTGGTGGAGGCAGCCACCGGCATGGAGGTGCCGACCCGCGACGAGATGGCGGAGATCGAAATTTCCTCGCGCCTCTATGAGCACAATGGCGCGATCTACCTTACCGCGCTGGTGCTTTCCAACACCGAGGAACAGGATTTCACGCTTGCGCCGGTGACGTTCGTGCTTGGCGGGAACCGGCTGATCACGGTGCGTTATCACACGCCGAGACCGTTCAAGCAATTCGAGGTACGGGCGCAAAAGGAAGGCGCCGGCTGCAGCACGGCAGCAAAGACGCTGATGACGCTGCTGGAGACGATTGTCGACCGGCTTGCCGACACGCTGGAGCGGACCGCGCGCGATATCGACATCGTTTCGGCAAAGGTGTTCGGGCTGCGCGGCGCGGTCAAGGCCAAGGGCCGCGGCTATGAAGGCGTGTTGGTCGACCTGGGCCGACAGGGCGACCTGTCATCTGCGATCCGCGACAGCCTTGTCACCCTGGACCGCCTGTCGGGTTTCCTCACGCTGACCATGCAGGCGCAGGAGAAAGACAAGGTCCTGTGCGAACGGCTCAAGACGCTGGCGCGCGACATTCACTCGCTCGCCGATCACACCGACTTCCTGTCGCAAAAGGTCACCTTCCTGCTCGATGCGACGCTCGGTCTCATCAACATCGAGCAGAACAACATCATCAAGATATTCTCGATCGCCGCGGTCGTGTTCCTGCCACCGACGCTGGTCGCCTCGGTCTACGGTATGAACTTCCAGCACATGCCCGAACTCGAATGGGGATATGGCTATCCGCTGGCGATCGGGCTGATGGTGATCTCGGCCGTTTTACCTTTGCTGTATTTCAAGTACCGCAACTGGCTCTGAGGGTCAGGCCGCCGACCGCACGCCGCCGGTCCGGCGCGAAAAGCCCATCGCGATCGCGCTCACCCCGTTCGACAGCAATTCGATGCCGAGCAGTATGCCCAGGCTCGTTGCCGCCGATGCCGGGAAATTGGCGAAGATGATGATGCCGATCAGCAGTGACACGATGCCCGAAAGCACCACGGCCCAGCGCAGTTGCGCGAAGTGGATCTGCCAGCCGACGATCAGCTTGAAGATACCGGAGACGATGAACGCCGCGGCCAGGAACATCGACAGCGTGATCATGCCCTTGAGCGGTTCGCCAAGCAGGTTGATGCCGACGAGCAAGGCAACGACACCCAGCAGCAGCGCCCAGATCTTGCCGCCCCAGCTTTCCGACCGGAAAGCCTCGATCACCTCGCCCGCGCCGATGATGAGAAAGGCAATGCCGACGAATTGCGTGACCGCTATCGATGCCGGAAAGGGGTTGAGGAGCGCGAACAGCCCGGCCAGCACCGAGATGACGCCCAAAATGACGAGGAATACCCAATTGCTCATGACCGCCTCCGTTGGAATCAGTGGCGCGAACATACCGCAGCGGCAGACGAAAGTCAGAAAATATTCAGTATCCGCCCCGCAACACCTTGGTCGGCGAGCGCTCGAAAACCTCGTCCGGCACGAAGAAATCGCCAGCCAGCGCATCGGCCTGCGGATGCTGGTACTTCGAGAAATCGCTCACGCCCTGCTCGCGCAGCACTTCCTCGTCTATGTAGAAATTGCCGGTGCAGCCACGCGGGTCGCGCGACAGGACAACATGGGCCGCATCGGCCATGATCGTGGGCAGCCGGCTCATCTTTGCCATTGCGTCGCCGCCAAGCACGTTGCGCACCGCGGCGGTGTCGATGGCGGTCAGCGGCCACAGCGCGTTGACGCCGACGCCGGCATCGCGGAATTCCTCGGCCATGCCCAGAACGCACATCGACATGCCGTATTTCGCCATGGTGTAGGCGGTGTGGCGCGCGAACCATTTCGGGCTCATGTCGAGCGGCGGCGACAGGTTCAGGATATGCGCGTGGTCCGACTTCAACAGGTGCGGCAGGCAGGTGCGCGAGACGAGATAGGTACCGCGCGTGTTGATCTGGTGCATCAGGTCGAAACGCTTCATGTCGGTGGCGAGCGTGCCGGAAAGCTGGATGGCGCTTGCATTGTTGATGCAGATATCGATGCCGCCAAAGGTCTCGACCGTCTGGCGTACCGCTTCGCCGACCTGGTCCTCGTCGCGAATGTCGCAAAGTACTGGCAGGGCGCGCCCGCCGGCTTCCTCTATTTCCTGCGCGGCAGTGTGGATGGTGCCCGGCAATTTGGGATGCGGCTCGGAAGTCTTGGCTGCGATGGTGATGTTTGCGCCGTCGGCTGCGGCGCGCAGGGCGATGGCGAGGCCGATGCCGCGGCTGCCGCCCGAGATGAAGATCGTCTTTCCCTTGAGACTCATTGCGGTTCTCCTCTTGCGGACTAGAGCCTGGCTATCCGCTCCGTCAGGAGTTGGTAGAAGCCGTTTGAATCGATGCCGTGATTTACCCGAACGTTTTTCGGGCGGTCGGTCACGCCCCACCAGTCGGTCACGGTCATGCCCATGGTGAGTTCGGACGTTGTCTCGATGACGACATTGCACATGCGGCCTGAGAAAAGCTCCGGCTTCAGCAGCCATGCGATCACGCAGGGGTCGTGCAGAGGCCCGCCATCGGTGCCGTATTTGTGCTCGTCGAAGCGCTCGAAGAAATCGAGCAGCGCTGCTGTCGCTTCGCCGACGCGCGTGTTCATCGCACGGAAGCGGTCGACGCGGGCGCGCGTGGTCAGCGCCTTGTGGGTCACGTCAAGCGGCATCATGACGAGCGGCACGCCGGACCGGAACACGATGTCGGCCGCCTGCGGATCGACATAAATGTTGAACTCGGCCGCAGGCGTCGTGTTGCCACCCTCAAAGAAGCCGCCGCCCATCAGCACGATCTCGCGCAGCCTCGACGCGATCTTCGGCTCGCGGATCAGCGCCATGGCGATGTTGGTGAGCGGCCCGAGCGGGCACAGCGTGATTTCGCCTTCGGTGCTGGCCATCACCGCCTCGATGACGAAGTCGACCGCGTGCTGCTTTTGAAGGGGCATGACCGGCTCCGGCAGGTCCGGGCCGTCAAGGCCGGTCTTGCCGTGCACATATTCGGCGGTGACGAGCTTGCGCATCAGCGGCCGGTCAGCGCCGGCAAAAACCCGAATGTCAGGACGGCCCGCCAGTTCGCATACCTTGCGCACGTTGAGCTGGGTCAGCGGCAGCGGCACGTTGCCGGCAACGGCGGTGATGCCGACGACTTCCAGTTCCGGGCTAGCCAGCGCCAGCAGGATCGCGACCGCGTCGTCCTGTCCCGGATCGGTATCGATGATGATCTTGCGCGCCATTTGATCCCCGCATTCGGCTTCGTTTCGCCTCTACTGGACGAAACTCGCCTGGCTTGTCTATAAGACCGGCCATAAAGCCCGGACAAAAGAAGCAAGAGTTGGCGCCATGGCAGGTCATTCACAGTTCAAGAACATCATGCACCGCAAGGGGCGGCAGGATGCAATCAAGTCGAAAATGTTCTCGAAGCTCGCGCGAGAAATTACCGTCGCAGCCAAGACCGGCGCTCCCGACCCGGCCATGAATGCGCGCCTTCGCCTTGCGATCCAGAACGCCAAGGCGCAGTCCATGCCCAAGGACAACATCCAGCGCGCCATCAACAAGGCCGCGGGCGGCGAGGGCGAAAGCTACCGCGAAGTGCGCTACGAGGGTTATGGGCCGGGCGGCGTCGCAGTCATCGTCGAGGCGCTGACCGACAATCTCAACCGCACCGCATCCAATGTCCGCGCCGCCTTCACAAAGGCGGGCGGGGCGCTTGGCGAAACGGGATCCGTCTCTTTCCTGTGGGACCGGGTTGGCGAGATCGTCTATGCACCTGACGCAGGCTCCGCCGACAACGTGATGGAAGCGGCGATCGAGGCAGGCGCGGACGATGTTTCTTCCGACGAAAACGGTCACACCATCATCTGCGCCTTCGAAAATCTCGGCGAGGTTTCCTCGGCGCTTGAAAAGTCATTAGGGGAGGCCGAATCGGTCAAGACCATCTGGCGTCCGCAGACCATGACGCCGGTGGACGAGGAACGGGCGCAATCGGTGATCAAGCTGATCGACCGGCTCGAGGACGACGACGACGTGCAGAACGTCTACGCCAATTTCGAGGTGGACGAAGCGGTGCTGGCGAAGCTTTCGGCCTGAAGCGTTTCGCGCTATCAGGGGCCATGCAAAAAGCCCCCGTGCAAATCATCGGCATCGACCCCGGCCTGCGGAACACGGGCTGGGGTGTTGTCGAGAGCGCGGGCAACAAGCTGGTTTTCATCGCCGCCGGCACCATCCAGTCCGATGCAAAGGCCGAACTTGCCCGGCGGCTTTGCCAATTGCATGACGGGCTTTGCGCCGTGATGGCCGCGCATCTGCCGCAAGAGGCGGCAGTGGAAAACACCTTCGTCAACCGCGATGCAGGCGCGACGCTGAAGCTTGGGCAGGCGCGTGGCATCGCGCTGCTGGTTCCGGCCATGGCGGGCCTCAAGGTGGCAGAATATGCGCCGAACCTCGTCAAGAAATCGGTCACCGGCGCCGGACATGGCGACAAGATGCAAGTGCAGATGATGGTGAAAACGCTTCTCCCGCGCGCGGTCTTCGACAGCGAGCACGCCGCCGACGCAATCGCCATCGCGATCTGCCATGCGCATTTGCGAGGAGCCGCCGCCATCGCCGCACTGGCGAGATAGCGCCGTGGATCTGCCCCGTCATACGCCATGGGACGGCAGCCAGCCGCTTTTCCGCATCGGGCTTGCCCCGCTTGATCCGCAGGACTGGATCGTCCCGGACGAAAGGCTCGCCGAATATCTTGCCCAAAAGGAGCGTCTGCTGGCGACCCGTCGCGCCGATGTGTTTGCCGCCGAGAACGAAACGGTGGCGGCGCAGCGCGAGGCCTGGGACATGCTCGCGCGGCATTTGCCCGATGCTTTTCCCGATGTCTGGGCGCGTGAGGGCGAAGGGGTGCGCGCGGCCGGGCGGGTGGTGCTGCCAGACACCGATGCGCCATTGGTTTTAGCCGCCCGACTGGTGCAGGAAGACCTTGTTCTGATGCGAAGGGGACCCGATGGCTGGCGCGTTGCCGCCGGTTGCGTCTGCTTTCCCTCGTCGTGGCGGCTTCGGGAGAAATTCGGCAGGCCGCTCGATGCGGTTCATGCGCCGGTTCCCCGCTTTGGACCGGGCAGTCGCAATGCCGGTCTCATTGCGCGCATTTTCGACAATCTCCAGCCAGCCCAACCGGTGTGGCGGATGAACTGGTCGCTTTATCCGGACGACAGGCTTTTCCACGGCGACGATGGTGAAATCGAACGCAGCGCCGAACTGTCCTCGACATTCCTGCGGGTGGAGTACCAGACGCTGCGCAAGCTTGAGCAAAGTGGCGACATCCTCTTTACCATCCGCATCTCGCTCGATCCTGCCTCGATCATCGCCCGGCACCCCGAAAGCGCCCGGCTGGCCGCAGGCCTTCGCGACCTCCTTACCCGCCTCGACGCGGAAGAGCTTTCCTACAAGGGCGTGACGGCAATCCGCGGCCGCCTGCTGGAGCAGCTCGACGCGATTGTGGCCGGTTGGTGTTCTTGACTTGTTCTCATTTTGCCTGTAGGCAGGCACGCAGCGGCGGCGGACATTCCAGATGATCGGGAAACTCAGGGGCACACTCGAACTCGATTGGCGAGGATCACCTCATCCTCGACGTTCACGGCGTCGGGTATTTGGTGCATTGCTCGGTGCGCACGCTCGGCAATTTGCCCGGGGTCGGCGAGGCGCTGACGCTATCCATCGAGACCCATGTGCGCGAGGACATGATCCGGTTGTTCGGCTTTGCCAGCGATCTCGACCGCGACTGGTTCCGCCTCTTGCAAAGCGTGCAGGGCGTCGGCGCCAAGGTGGCCTTGGCTGTGCAATCGGTGCTGACTGCCGGTGAACTGGCCAGCGCGATTGCCCTTCAGGACAAGGCGATGGTGGCGCGCGCCCCGGGGGTCGGCCCGAAAGTGGCGCAGCGCATCGTCACGGAACTGCGCGACAAGGCGCCGGCCTATTCCGGCTCTGCCGCCGCCGAGATCGGATTGCAATCGGCGATCGGCTCCGGCCTTGCGCCGTCTGCCGTGACCGACGCCGTCTCCGCGCTCACCAATCTGGGCTATTCCGGCCAGCAGGCTTCCGCCGCCGTGTCAAAGGCGCTCAAGAAGGCGGGCGACAGCGCCGACAGCGCACAACTGATAAGACTGGGTCTGAAGGAACTGGCGGGGTAGGTTGTTAGTTGAATTCTTCCGACTATATTAAAAAAGTAATACTTTTTGGATGAGTTAGGAAATGGGTGCCTTTACGACCATGACATCGAAAGGCCAATTGACCATACCCAAGGAAGTCCGAGACCAGCTTGGGCTTTCGGCAGGTACGCGCGTCTTTGTCACGGTCCGGGACGGCCAGATCGTGGCTTATCCCAAAAACCGAAGGGCGGCGGATCTGTTCGGCATCTTGGGAGATCCGCCCGCAGGGAAGGGTGCATCGATCAAAGAAATGGATGAGGTTATCGGCGATTATCTGGCCGAGGATGACACGCGCATCCGCGCTTACGGCGTCGGCAGCAAAAAATGATTGCCGCCGACACCAATCTTCTCTTGCGCTCATTCGTCAGGGACGATGATGCGCAGACCAAAGCTGCAACACGCTGGTTATCGGAGCGTACAGCGGACGACCCGGTGTTTGTCAGCATGATCGTGTTGTGCGAAATGGTCTGGGTGCTTCGCCGAAACTATCGCTATCCGATGGAACGCGTGCGTGCCTTGCTGATCGCCATGCTCGAAACTGAAGAGTTTGTTCTGGAAGATGAGGCGGCAATTTCCGCAATCGTCGCATCGGGGCGAAAAACCGACCTCTCCGACGAGTTGATTGCCCTTGTTTCACGCCGCGCAGGCTGCCGTGTCACCATTACTTTCGACCAGGAGGCAGTAGCCAGCATCCCCTCCATGGAACTGCTGTCGTGAGCGAGGACCGTATCATCGACGCCGAAAAACGCGGCGAGGATCTGGACAGTTCGCTGCGGCCACAGAGCCTCGACGAATTTGTCGGCCAGAAGCAGGCGCGCGAAAACCTCAAGGTCTTCATCGAGGCGGCCAAGAAGCGCGGCGAGGCGCTGGACCATGTGCTCTTCGTCGGGCCGCCGGGCCTTGGCAAGACCACGCTGGCGCAGATCATGGCGCGCGAACTGGGCGTCGGGTTCCGCTCGACATCGGGGCCGGTGATCGCCAAGGCGGGAGACCTTGCGGCGCTGCTGACAAACCTTGAGGAGAACGATGTCCTGTTTATCGACGAGATTCACAGGCTGTCGCCCGCCGTCGAGGAAATCCTCTACCCGGCGATGGAGGATTTCCAGCTTGATCTCATCATCGGAGAGGGGCCGGCTGCGCGTTCGGTCAAGATCGACCTGGCCAAGTTCACCCTTGTTGCAGCCACGACGCGGATCGGGCTGCTGACGACGCCGCTGCGCGACCGGTTCGGCATTCCGGTTCGGCTCAATTTCTATACCGTAGAGGAACTTGAGCACATCGTGCGCCGCGGTGCGCGGATCATGGGCTTGCCGATCACCGAGGATGGCGGCCACGAAATCGCCCGCCGCGCCCGCGGCACACCGCGCATTGCCGGCCGGCTTTTGCGCCGGGTTCGCGACTTCGCCGTCGTGGCGGGATCGGGCACGGTCGACCAGAAAATTGCAGACGCCGCGCTGACCCGCCTCGAGGTGGACCAGGCCGGACTTGATTCGCTTGACCGGCGCTATTTGAACCAGATCGCGCGAAATTTCGGCGGCGGACCGGTGGGGATAGAAACGATCGCCGCCGCACTTTCTGAACCGCGCGACGCGATCGAGGACATCATCGAGCCGTATCTCATCCAGCAGGGGCTGATCCAGCGTACCCCGCGCGGGCGAATCATCACGGTCAATGCATGGAAGCATCTGGGCCTGGATGCGCCGCGCGACCTGATCGCCGTGCAAGGGCGGCTGTTCGAGGAAGAATGATCCTGCACGCTTGCCGCGTGTATTTGCGCGTGCAACAAAAGCGACAAAGTAACGTTACCGAACGCCATGCCAAGATCGAAAACACAGCTCGCCAACCGTCTCATCCCCCATGGGCACGAAATGGAAGTGCGCGTCTACTATGAGGACACCGATTTTTCCGGCGTCGTCTACCACTCGAACTATCTGAAATACATGGAGCGCTCGCGCACCGAGTGGCTGCGGCACCTCAAGATTTTCCACACTGACCTTGAACAGGACGACAGTGCCTTCGCCATCCACCGAATGAGCCTGAAATACGGTCCCCCGGCGAAGATTGACGATCTCCTGACCGTGCGAACCAAGCTGGAAAAGCTGACCGGTGCGCGTTCATTCCTGCGCCAGGAAGTGCTGCGAACCGAGCCGGACGGGCGCGAGACCATGCTTTGCGGGGCAGATGTGGAAGTCGCCTTCATCAATCACGGGGGCGGCGCCAAGCGGTTCCCGGACGACCTGCGCGCGAAACTTGAGGGCATTCCAGTGGCGGGGCCTGCCGCCGGAGACTAACGCCGCCTGCCTTCCATGGCGATGTTGAGGCGCAGCCGCAGTTCTGACAGCTCCTTCATTTCTGCCGCCCTCTTCTTTGTATCGGTGATTTGCTGCATTGCCCGCGCCTTGTCGGCGATGGAGCGCTTGAGCTGAACTTCCAGCGGAGAGGCCCCGTTGCGCTTCATGATCTGCGCCATCAGCACGTCGAAGGGGTCGCCTTCCGGCAAGGGCGGCAGCGGCTTTCCGGCGCCGGGCAAATTGTCGAATTCGCCGCGCTTCATCGCTTCCTCGATCAGGTTTTCCGCAATGCGCCTGAAATTCATGCCCGACAGCCCGCAAGAACGACGGGAAATCATAGTGCGCCCTGCACCCGCCCGCCAGTCATGGGGCAGCTGCCCGCGAGCACATGCCGCACCTGCAGCATTCCTAACGCTTCATTAACCTTGCTAATGTCTTACTGCGCTGTGCGGGCACGGTGCAGATCGTGTGCCGCGTCACGCTTTGAACAAACTTGTCGGTATCTCGTGCGTCACGGGGGCAGGGCAGGCTGGTTGTATAATCCGGCCCTGGCCGGGCACCGGCCCCGGTACCCGTCATCCTCGCGCACAGAACCAGAAGAGGCCCCACAGCATGGACGTCATGTCCCTTTTCGGCGTGACCGCCGCTTTCGCCCAGGAAGTAGAAGCGCAGTCGCTGGAGGCAGCACACGCCTCGGTTTCGCTCTGGGCGCTTTTCGTGCAGGCCGGTCTGACGGTGAAGCTGGTGATGATCGGCCTTCTTATAGCGTCGATCTGGAGCTGGGCCATCATCATCGACAAATTGCTGCTCTTCGCGCGCACCCGCGGCCAGCTCGACCGGTTCGAGAAGGTTTTCTGGTCGGGCCAAAGCCTCGAGGAACTCTACCGTTCGCTGGCCGACAAGACACCGACAGGAATGGGTGCGCTGTTCGTCTCGGCCATGCGCGAGTGGAAAAAAAGCTTCGAGCGCGGCGCTTCTTCGCCGATCGCCCTGCAGATGCGTATAGAGAAGGCCATGGACGTGGCGCTGGCGCGCGAAACGGAGCGGCTCGAATCGCGCCTGATGTTCCTGGCCACAGTGGGTTCGGCCTCGCCCTTCGTCGGGCTGTTCGGAACCGTCGTCGGAATCATGACCTCGTTCCAGGCGATCGCCGGGTCGAAAAGCACGAACCTTGCTGTCGTCGCGCCTGGCATCGCCGAGGCTCTGCTCGCCACCGCGCTGGGCCTGCTGGCCGCTATCCCGGCAGTCATCGCCTACAACAAGTTCTCCTCCGATGTCGGCAAGTTCACCGGCAGGATGGAGGGATTCGCGGACGAGTTCTCTGCCATACTTTCGCGCCAGATCGATGAAAAAAGCCGGACACGGACAAATGCCTGAAGGCACGGCGTTGCGCCGGCATAGCAACCATTACCGGGGACAGTAAATCATGGGAATGTCGACCGGAAGGAGCGCTTCCAAGGGCCGCCGCGGCCGGGGGCGCACCAAGCACGCGCCGATGAGCGAGATCAACGTCACGCCGTTCGTCGACGTCATGCTCGTGCTCTTGATCATCTTCATGGTCGCCGCGCCGCTGTTGACGGTTGGCGTGCCGCTCGACATGCCCAAGACATCCGCGGGCCCGCTGAACACCGACACGCAACCGATCACCATTTCGGTCGACAAATCCGGGAAGATTTTCCTGCAGGAGACAGAGATCGACATCGGCGAGGTCGCGACAAAACTGAAGGCTATCGCGACAAACAACAGCGATGGCGGGGAAACGCGCATTCTCGTGCGCGGCGACAAGGCGGTCGAATATGATCTTGTTGCCCGCGTGCTGGCAGATATTTCCAGCGCCGGATTCAAGAAGATCACCCTGTCCAGCATACCGCAAGACGGCGGCTAGCGATGGACCATCCGGGCAGATGGACAGGCGGGGGCCGAAGCTGAAGCGATGAGACTGGGTGTGATCCTTTCCACGTCGCTGCATACTGCTATCCTGGGCTGGGCGCTTTTCTCGCTCGCCGGGCCGGAGCCGCTCGTGACCATGCAAGATGGCGGGGTGGAAGTGGATTTCGCGGCGCTTTCGCCCGATGCAAGCAGCGCCAACGGCGAGAAAAAGGCCGAGGTGGACGCCAAGCCCGTTCCGGTTCCGACGACGCGTCCGGAAAAAGTTCCCGATGCACAGAATATCGGTGAGGCCAATGAGGATTCGAAAAGCCGCAAGGGTGATGTAACCGACCGGCCGCTCGACACGGAAAAGACCCAGGCAGCGCCGCAGGACAACAAGGTCGTAACCGCAGCCAAGGTGGAGCCGGCGCCAGTTGTCGATCCGGCGAAAACGGAAACCCCGGTCGAAACCACGGAAGTCGCGGCGCTGAACGAACCCAAGGTGCCGCTGACCGAGGAAGCCGAGCCGCAGGAAGACTTGCCGCCCGTCGATCCCGAGCAGGGAACCGAGGCGCCCAAGGCCATACCGGTGCCGACACGACCACCGTCGGACAGGCCCAAGCCCAAGCCGCAGACGCCGGAGACCACCAAGCGCCAGCCTGCCGAGGAGCGAAAGCAGGAAAAGACGGCCACATCCACCGAAAAGGTAAAGGACGTGACCGACAAGATCGGCGCACTTCTCAACAAGCAGGAAAATACCGCGGGCGGTGCCAAGCGCGTTGCCAGCAACAACACGCCGACGGTGGGCGATCCGACCGCAAAGCCCGGCGCGGAGCTTACCCGCGGCGAGTATGACGGCCTCAAGGGCAAGGTCGGAAAGTGCTGGAACATTCCTACCTATGTCGACCAGGAGAATTTGCGGATCGACCTGACCATGCGCATGAGCCCGGAAGGCTACCTCGAGGACATCGTGACGATCGAGGTTTCCGGGGTCGAAAATCCCGCCCATGCCAGTGCAGTGAAAAGCAGCCTGAGGCGAAATCTCGATCGCGCCAACTGCGACTTTTCCGACGTGTTGCCTGCCGAAAAATATGAAACCTGGAAAGATGTCCGGGTTCGCTTCGCCGCTTCCGAACTTTAAGCCTCGTGGACGAGAACATGACCGCCAAGAAAATTGCATTCACCGCACTGATGACGCGCCTTGCCTGCGCCCTCGTGATTGCCATCGCCATGACAGGCAATTTCGCCACGCCCGCCCGGGCACTGGTCGAGATCGACCTGTCGAAGGCCAATGTCGAGCCGCTTCCAATCGCCATCACCAGTTTCGACGGCGGCGAGGTTGCGCTCAATATCGCGAGCGTAGTGGAGGCGGACCTGAAAAGCTCGGGGCTTTTCCGTCCGATCGAGAAAGCCGCCTTCATCGACAAGACGACCGGCACGGCCGGCGTGCCACGGTTTGACGACTGGCGCGTCATCAATGCGCAGGCGCTGGTTACCGGGACGGTCACGCAGGAGGCCGACGGCAGGCTCAAGGCCGAATTCAGGCTGTGGGACGTTTTTGCCGGACAGCAGATCATCGGCCAGCAGTTCTTCACCACGCCGCAGAACTGGCGTCGCGTGGCGCATCTTGTGGCCGACGCCATCTACGAGGCACTGACAGGCGAGAAGGGTTATTTCGATACCCGCATCGTCTTCGTCGACGAAAAGGGTTCCAAGGCTAAGCGGGTCAAGAGCCTTGCCATCATGGACCAGGACGGCGCGAATGTGCGCATGCTGACCAAGGGCAGCGATCTGGTGCTGACGCCACGCTTTTCGCCCTCGCGCCAGGAAATCACCTACATGTCCTTCGAGGGCGGCAATCCGCGCGTGTATCTCCTGCAGATCGAGACCGGTCAGCGCGAGATCGTCTCGAACCTGCCAAACATGAGCTTCTCGCCGCGATTCTCGCCGGACGGACAGAAGATCATCATGAGCCTGCAGCAGGATGGAAACGCCAACATCTTCGTGCAGGATTTGCGCTCCCGCGCCATGACGCGCCTGACCAACACCGCGGCAATCGACACTGCTCCGTCCTATTCGCCGGACGGCTCGCAGATCGTGTTCGAATCCGATCGCGGCGGTCGCCAGCAACTCTACAAGATGAATGCCGACGGGTCAGGCCAGACCCGCATCTCCTTCGGCCAGGGTTCTTACGGCACTCCGGTTTGGTCGCCAAAGGGCGACTACATCGCCTTTACCAAGCAGGCCGGCGGAAATTTCGCCATCGGCATCATGAAGCCGGACGGCTCGGGCGAGCGCATCCTCACCGAGGGCTATCACAATGAGGGCCCTACCTGGGCCCCTAATGGCCGGGTGCTGATGTTCTTCCGCGAATCGGGCGGGGAAAGCGGCGGACCGCAGCTCTATTCGATCGACATCACCGGCTACAACGAGCGGCGCATCCCGACACCGGCATTCGCTTCAGACCCCGCATGGTCGCCCTTGCTGGATTGATGCAGTGCACAATGAACGGGGGCGCAACAAACGGTTCGCCCCCTTTTGGCCAAATTGGCGTGGTCAACCGCACGCAAAGGCGGGCTCCGGGCCGGACGGACACGAGGATTTACCGTCCGCTAACCATGATCGTTGAATCGGGCTTAACCGTTTCATGGTTATTGGGGCGTTTAGAAATTCGATAAAGGAGACGGCAATGCTAGGGACGCGGTCCTTGCTCAGATCACCGGCGATCATCATGCTGGGCGTTGGACTGGCGCTTGCCGGTTGCGCGAAAAACAAGCTTCCCAACAATGCGGACGGCCTGGGGCTGAACGGGGCCACGCCAGGCTCGCAGCAGGACTTCACCGTCAATGTCGGCGACCGCATTTTCTTCGAGACCGACTCGTCGGCCCTGACGGACATCGCGCGCCAGACGCTCGACAAGCAGGCCGCCTGGCTGGTGAAGTACTCAAATTTCCCGGTCACGATCGAGGGCCATGCCGACGAACGCGGCACGCGTGAATACAACATCGCGCTTGGCGCACGGCGCGCATCGGCGGCGCGCGAATATCTCTCGGCCCGCGGCGTGCCGGCCAAGCGCATGCGCACGATTTCCTACGGCAAGGAACGACCGGTGGCGGTGTGCAACGACATTTCGTGCTGGTCGCAGAACCGGCGCGCCGTGACCACGCTTTCCGCGCCGACGGGCTGATCGCGCGGGATTGAAAAGCGGTTTATCGTGAAAAGGGTGGCGCCAAGCCGCCCTTTTTGCTTTTTTGCGCCGCAACCCTATTTCCGGTCACAGCCTTGACATCAAAATTTGGCCGAACTCCTGATGCTTGTGTCCGCCCCAAGGTCGGATACCGGCAGCCGGAGCAGGTCCGGAGCGGGCAAGACCACTCGAAACACAAGAGAACCACATGCGTTTCAACATCAAGAGGCAAGCGGTCGCCGGCACAGCCGCGGCCTTGTGCCTCGGAATTTCCGCTGCCACGGCTGCGGCGTGGGAGTTGAGGCTCCCGCTGTCTGGCGAGCAGACCGGCAGCAATTACGTACTTGCGCAAGCCGCCGACGCGACTTCGCGCACCATGCAGCTCGAGGAAGAGGTCCGCACGCTGACGGGCAAGGTGGAGGATCTCACCTTCCAGCTTCTGCAGTTGCAGGAAACCTTGCGCAAGATGCAGGAAGACAATGAATTTCGATTCCAGGAACTGGAAAGTGGCAAGCAGGGCGCTGTCCGCCCGCCGGATGCATCGGACGCAGCCGCGCCTCAGATCGCCACGGACGATGCAGCGCCGGGAAAATCGCAGCCGTCTGAGCAGGACGCGGGCGCGCAGCGCTCGGACGGCGATGAAATTGCAGGCTTGATCGAGAGCGAGCCCTCCGCTCCGGGCAAGCCGCCGCGCGTGATCGACGGTGTCGAGGTCTATGAAGGGCCTTCCGGCCCGGCCCCCGCGCTGGAGCCGCGAATTCTCGGCACGTTGCGCTTCGATGAGAACGGCAATGTGATCGAGGCCGCTCCGGGCGAGCCGATCGACCTTTCCAATCCGCCGCCGAGCGCGCCGGTGGGCGAGGTGCCGGTCGAAGCCGGCGATCTGCCACCGCCGGTCGGCGTCGGCGAGGCCGGGCTTCCCGGCATCGAGACGGGGACCGCGTTGCCGGGCGAAAGTGGCGACCAGATTGCCTCGCTGGCCATGCCGGACGATCCGGCGCAGCTTTACGAGCTTGGCTATGGCTATGTGCAAGCCGGCGACTACGAGCAGGCCGAGGCGGCGTTCCGGCAGTTCACTACCCGCCACCAGGACAATGCCCGCATGGGTGAGGCAAGCTTCTGGCTTGGCGAGAGCGTGTTTGCGCAGCGGCGCTATGAAGAGGCGGCGAAGATCTTTCTCGACGCCCACAAGAAATACCCCGACAACGTGCTCGGCGCACAGAACCTGTTGAAGCTTGGCGTTTCGCTTGCCGGAATGAACCAGCGCGAGCTTGCATGCGCCACCTTTGCCGAAGTACCAAACAAGTACCCGAAACTCTCCAATGCGGTCCGCGCCAAGCTGCAGGCCGAGCAGAAAGCCATCAGCTGCACAACGAACTGAACCATTTCCCCGGCATGATCGACGAACCCCTTGATCCGGGCATCCTTTTCGCCGGACTGGAGCCGCGCGGAATCGTGATTGTCGCCGTATCGGGTGGCAGCGATTCGCTTGCGCTGCTGTTGCTCGCCCATGCCTGGGCGCAGACGCGCGAAGCCACGTTGCACGCTGTCACCATCGATCACGGCCTGCGCCCGGAGGCTGCCGCGGAAGCGGCTTTCGTCGCAGCACTGTGCGACGGCCTCGGCATCGACCATACGACGCTTGCCTGGGAGGGTGTGAAGCCACCTTCTGGCCTGGCGGAGGCCGCGCGGCGCGCGCGCTACGCGTTGATCGAGGAATTCGCGATCGACATCGGCTCCGACCTTGTGCTGGCCGGCCATACCGCTGACGACCAGGCGGAAACGGTCTGGATGCGCGTCAATCGCGGCCAGCGCGAATCGCTGGGCCGCGGGCTGGCCGGCATGGGCCGCACCATCATCCTGCCGGGCGGAACGGTCATGGCAAGGCCGCTGCTTGGCGTTTCGCGGGCGCGTCTGCGGACCTATCTTGCTTCCTTCCCGCAAAGCTGGGTGGAGGATCCGACCAACGAAGACCCGACCTATGAGCGGGTCCGGATCCGGCGCAGCCTTGCGGCCAATCCGTCGCTGCGGCGCAACCTGCTCGATTTCGCCGACGTCATGGGCCGTTGGCGTGCGCTGCTGTCGCGTGACACGGCGGCACTGCTCCAGCATCTTGTGACCGTGCGGCCCGGCCCGGTGCTCAGCTTCGACCTGTCGGTAGCGCTCGCCGCGCCCAAGCCTGTGCTGGTCCATGCCGTGCAGGTATTGCTGGCGGTCAGTGGCGGCGGCGAGCATCTGGCGCCGCGCATGCGCGTCGAGGGGCTGATCGAGGGTTTTGCGGGCGGGGAAACCGGCCGGATGACCCTTGCGGGCAGCGTGATCGAGCGCGACGGAACGGGCATCCGCTTCTATCGCGAGTTGCGCAACATCGATTCGTGCTTTGTCGATCCGGGCGAAACGGTCGTGTGGGACGGCCGCATGGAGATCACCAATGGCGGCAAGAACCGCATCCATGCCGGTCCGCTGACCCGGGCGGGCCTGGTGGAGATCGAGCAGGTGCGCAAGTCCGGCCTGACGGGCCGCCCGCGCGCGGCGCTGCATTCTTCGGCAGTCATCCGCAACCACGACGGCAAGGCGTTCCTGCCGATGCTCGAGGCCGGCGGACAGCCGCCACATGTCCTCACGCGGCTCACGGCGCGGGCAATCGAGCATTTCTGCCCGCAGACCGACAGGCCGCTGATCGAGTGGCTGCACGGCATCGAGGTGGCGCGGCGCGCCTGCCTCAGCCCGCGGCAGTAGCAAATAGCCCCGGCGCGTGCCGGGGCTTTCATTTCACCAGCGGAATTTCAGGCGCGCGGCTGGGCGGTCTTGCGCAGATAAGGCAGAACACGCTCGAAGCCGCCAAAGCGCTTTTGCGCATCCTCGTCGTTCACCGCCGCGGTAATGATGACATCATCGCCCTGCTTCCATCCGGCTGGCGTCGCCACCTGATGACGCGCGGTGAGCTGGATGGAATCGATCGCCCGCAGGATTTCCTCAAAATTGCGTCCCGTCGTCATCGGATAGGTGAGAACGAGCTTGATCTTCTTGTCCGGGCCGATGACGAACACCGAGCGGACGGTCTGGTTGTCTGCCGGCGTGCGGATCGACGGGTCGCCGCTCGCCGAAGCCGGCAGCATGTCATAGAGCTTGGCGACGGTCATCTCCGGATCCCCGATCATCGGATAATCGACGCTGTGGCCGGTGGCCTTGGCGATGTCGGCCTTCCACTTCTCATGGCTCTCTACCGGATCGACCGAAATGCCGATGATTTTTGCGCCGCGCTTGGCGAATTCATCCGCAAGACCGGCCATGTAGCCCAGTTCCGTGGTGCAAACCGGGGTGAAATTCTTGGGATGGCTGAACAGGACGGCGTAGCCGTCTGCTATCCAGTCGTGGAACCTGATTTCACCTTGCGTGGTTTGTGCAGTGAAATCCGGCGCCAAATCGTTGATGCGCAGGCTCATGGTGATGCTCCCGGTGATGAAGGATGATTGCGGAATTCGCCGATCAGACCACATGCGCGAGGGCCGTTAAAGGTAGCGTTTTCGTGCCGTACGACCGTTCCGGGGCATGGTTTGCCGACCAGATGCGCGCTTGCGCAACATTTTGCCGCAACCTTGCGTTAAAAAACTGGGAAAGCCAAGCTTGGCATAGTGTTGATGAGGACCTATCTTCAATACAACGTACGTGAATGTGGGAAGGCGGCTTTGGGCAATCGTGCCTCCGGCAGGCGCCACAAGGGGGAGGCGGTCCGTCCTCCCGGGATCATCAGATGAATTCCAACTTCCGAAACCTCGCATTGTGGGCGATTATTGCAGTCCTGCTCGTAGCGCTGTTCAACCTGTTTCAAAGTCCGGTGCAGCGCACGGGGGTCCAGGAAGTGCCGTATTCCAAATTCCTGGCCGATGTCGACAGCGGCGCAGTGCGCTCGGTGACGATAGCCGGACCCCAGATTTCAGGCACTTACGCCGACAAGGGCGGCCGGTTCGAGACCTACGCGCCGGAAGACCCGCAACTCGTGCCGCGCCTGCAGGAAAAGGGCGTGACCATCGAAGCGCGGCCGCAGTCGGAAGGCTCGGCGCTTGGCTCCTTCCTGATCAGCTGGCTGCCGATGTTCATCATTCTTGGTGTGTGGATCTTCTTCATGCGCCAGATGCAGGGCTCGTCCGGCAAGGCCATGGGCTTCGGCAAGTCCAAGGCCAAGCTTTTGACCGAACATTCGGGCCGCATCACCTTTGACGACGTGGCGGGCGTGGACGAGGCCAAGCAGGATCTCGAGGAAATCGTCGAATTCCTGCGCAATCCGCAGAAATTCCAGCGGCTGGGCGGCAAGATCCCGCACGGCGTGCTGCTCGTCGGTCCTCCAGGCACCGGCAAGACGCTGCTTGCCCGTTCGGTCGCAGGCGAAGCCAACGTGCCGTTCTTCACGATTTCTGGCTCCGACTTCGTCGAAATGTTCGTGGGCGTCGGCGCCAGCCGAGTGCGCGACATGTTCGAACAGGCGAAGAAAAACGCGCCTTGCATCATCTTCATCGACGAAATCGACGCGGTCGGTCGCCATCGCGGCGCCGGCCTTGGCGGCGGTAATGACGAGCGCGAGCAGACACTGAACCAGCTTCTGGTCGAGATGGACGGCTTCGAGGCCAATGAGGGCATCATTCTCATCGCCGCGACCAACCGTCCGGACGTTCTTGACCCGGCGCTGCTGCGTCCAGGCCGTTTCGACCGCCAGGTCGTGGTGCCGAACCCGGACATCATCGGGCGGGAGAAGATCCTCAAGGTGCATGTGCGCAAGGTGCCGTTGGCGCCCAATGTCGATCTCAAGGTGCTTGCGCGCGGCACGCCCGGTTTTTCGGGCGCCGATCTCATGAACCTCGTCAACGAGGCGGCGCTTCTGGCCGCACGGCGCAACAAACGGCTCGTCACAATGGCCGAGTTCGAGGACGCCAAGGACAAGGTTATGATGGGTGCGGAACGCCGCAACACGGCGATGACGCAGGCCGAGAAGGAACTGACCGCCTATCACGAAGCGGGCCATGCGATCGTCGCGATCAACGTCCCGTCGGCTGATCCGGTGCACAAGGCGACAATCATTCCGCGTGGCCGTGCGCTGGGCATGGTGATGCAGTTGCCGGAAGGCGACCGCTACTCCATGAGCTACAAGTGGATGATCTCGCGGCTCGCCATCATGATGGGCGGACGGGTTGCCGAGGAAATCAAGTTCGGCAAGGAGAACATCACCTCCGGCGCATCTTCCGACATCGAGCAGGCAACCAAGCTTGCCCGCGCCATGGTCACGCAATGGGGCTTCTCGGACCAGCTTGGCCGCGTTGCCTATGGCGAGAACCAGCAGGAAGTGTTCCTGGGCCATTCGGTGGCGCAGCAGAAGAACGTTTCGGAAGCCACGGCGCAGAAGATCGACATCGAAATCCGCCGCCTGATCGACGAGGCCTATGACACCGCAACCAAGATCCTGACGCGCAAGAAGAAGGATTGGGAAACGTTGGCGCAGGGTCTGCTCGAATATGAAACGCTGAGCGGGCACGAGATCACCGACCTCATCGCCGGCAAGAAGCCAAGTCGCGATTCAGGCGACGACACCCCGCCTTCGCGCGGTTCTGCCGTCCCCTCGGCAGGTGCTGCCAAGAAACGGCGCGGTGAGGAACCGGATACCGGCGGCATGGAACCGCAGCCGGGCTGAGCCTCAAGGACAAAAGATCAAGACCCCGGCCAAGAGCCGGGGTTTTTCGTTGGGGCCGACCGAAGAAGCACGCCGTTGGAAAGGGAGAAAGGCAATGCCAGGAGACATGCACAAAGGCGGTTGCGGTTGCGGGACAGTGCGGTTCGAACTGCGCGGAGCACTGCGGCCGGTCATCTTTTGCCATTGCGACCAGTGCCGCCGCCAGTCCAGTCACTTCCTCGCCTCGTCCGAGGTCGATGACGCGATGCTGACGATTACCTCCGGCGCTGACGACATCACCTGGTACCGTTCATCGGATTTCGCACAGCGCGGATTTTGCAGGATCTGCGGTTCGGGATTGTTATGGAAACAGAATGGAAGCACCAAGTCATCGGTCATGGCAGGGAGCATAGACTTGCCCACCGGCCTGAACGCTGAATCGCACATCTTCGTTTCGCAGAAGGGCGACTATTACGCGATCGATGACGGCCTGCCGCAACATCATCGTTGGGACCTGCCGCCTGTGTGATTGACTTTGTGCCGGCGGGGGAGGATTTTTCGCAAAACGAAAAGTCTTCGAGAACCGATCATGCGCAAGTTCCATGCAATTGTCCTCCTTGCCCTCCTTTCCCAACCCGCCCATGCCGCCGACATAGCCGTGCCGCCGGGCAAGGGCGCCGCTGATAGGCTCGCGGAGGCGCTGATCTCGGCGAAGGAAGGCGACACCGTCTGGCTCGGCTTCGGGCGTTATGAACTGACGGATGGGCTTTCGCTCGATGTCGACGGCGTGTCGGTGCGCGGCATGGGGCCGGACCAGTCGATCCTCTCATTCGACGGGCAGCAGGGCGGCGGCGAGGGCCTGCTCGTCACCTCCAACCGCGTGGTGCTTGCCGATTTCGCCGTGGAAAACCCCAAGGGCGACGGGTTGAAATCCAAGGACAGCGACGAGATCACCTTCCGCAATCTGCGCGTCGAATGGACCGGCGGACCGAAGGCCGAGAACGGCGCCTATGGCGTCTATCCGGTATCGTCGAAGAACGTGCTTATCGAAGGCGTCACGGTGCGCGGGGCATCGGATGCGGGCATCTATGTCGGCCAGAGCCAGGACATCATCGTGCGCAATTCGCTGGCCGAATACAATGTCGCCGGCATCGAGATCGAAAATTCCTTCCGGGCGGATGTGTACGGCAATACCGCCAGGCACAACACCGGCGGCATACTGATCTTCGATTTGCCGAACCTGCCGCAGCAAGGCGGCCACGATATCCGCGTCTTCGACAATGATGTCGCGGACAACGACACGGAAAACTTTGCGCCAAAGGGCAACACGGTCGCAATGGTGCCGAAGGGGATGGGCATCATGGTGATGGCCAACCGCAACGTGCATGTGTTCGGCAACCGACTCGCCAACAACGGCACGGCGCATGTGTTGATCGCCGCCTATCCGGAGGAATATGAGGACGACAAGTACATGTTCGTGCCGCGAGGCGTGTTCGTGCACAGCAATGAATATGGAGAGGGCGGCAGCGCGCCATCAGGCGAGGTCGGCAAGATCATTTCCGACCTGTCCGGCACGCCCGTGCCGGATATCGTGTGGGACGGCGTCACGCGCATTCCCGAATGGTTGAGCTGGGTGGACGACAGCGACAAGATATATGTCGACGAGGCTGAAGGCACCAACTTCATCAACCTCAAGATGATCTCGCAGCTCATCCTGCCATGGGGCGCGACCCCCGACCGCGATATTGGTGCATACAAGGGCAGCCTGCCGGAGCCTGCACCCGTCGTGCTGGCGCAGGACAAGGCGAGCTAGCCCGGGCATGCGCTGGCTCGTCATCGCGATCTGCCTGCTGCTTGCCAAGGCGGCGGCAGCGCAGGAATTTCCCGCAATTCTGTCGGGCGAACCTCCGAAGCTGCTCAGCGAATTCGGCTTCTTCGGCCCGAAAGGGGTACACGATCCGGCGCCGTGGATCCGGCCATACGAGCTGGTTACGCCGCTCTTTTCAGACAAGGCGCTGAAATTCCGGCACGTTCACGTTCCCCAAGGCTCAAGCGCAATATACAGCCAGAGCGAGGCTTTTGATTTTCCGGTCGGCTCTGCGCTGGTAAAGACCTTCGCCTATCCGGCAGACTTTCGCGAGCCGGACCGAAATGTGCGCCTGATCGAAACGCGCGTGCTGTTGCGGCAGGCGCAAGGCTGGCTGGCGATGGCCTATGTCTGGAACGAGGCGCAGTCCGACGCCGAACTGAAGATTGCCGGCAAAAGGCTGCCGGTCGAGTTCGTCGATGAAAGTGGCGCAAAGGTTTCCTTCAGCTATGCGGTGCCGAACAAGAACCAGTGCAAGGGCTGCCACTCGTTGAATGGCGAGGTCGTGCCCATCGGGCCGAAGGCGCGCAATCTCAACAGGACGTCGCCTGTCGAAGGCGAAACCGGAAACCAGCTTGAAGCCTGGCAGTCCGCCGGAATTCTTGAAAGGCTGCCTGATTTGTCCGCTGTCGAAACGGCTGCGGCCATGGCCGATGAAACCCTGCCGGTGGATGCGCGCGCCCGCACCTGGCTCGACGTCAATTGCGCTCATTGCCACCGCCGCGAGGGCCCGGCCAGCAATTCGGGCCTGTTCCTGACAGCCGGCGAGAGCGAACCGGTTGCGCTCGGCATCGGCAAGCGTCCGGTCGCGGCCGGAAGGGGCGCCGGCGACAATGAGTTCGACATCGTTGCGGGGCATCCGGACCAGTCGATACTGCTGTCGCGCGTGGCAAGCGTCGAGCCGGGCGTCATGATGCCCGAACTTGGCCGGGCGCTCGAAGACAGGCAGGCCGTCGAACTGCTTCGCGAATGGATCGCGCAGATGCGGTGACTCGTGCGCGGCGATTGAGTGTTGTGTAACACTTGGCGACTAAATGTTATCGTTTGGGTCCGCCGGTTGTGGCAAATGGTTCGCGGCGGGCAAATTCACGGGGACGTCTTCATGGCACGGCACTATTTTGGAACGGATGGAATCCGGGGGAAGGCGAATACCGCGCCGATGACGGCGGAAATCGCCATGAAGGTCGGAATGGCGGCGGGCGTCGCCTTCAAGCGCGGCAACCATCGCCATCGTGTGGTTGTCGGCAAGGATACGCGGCTCTCCGGTTACATGATCGAGAACGCGCTGGTCGCCGGCTTCACTGCCGCCGGCATGGATGTCTTCCAGCTTGGCCCGGTGCCGACGCCAGCCGTGGCAATGCTGACGCGCTCGATGCGCGCCGACATCGGCGTCATGATCTCGGCCTCGCACAATCCCTTCGAAGACAACGGCATCAAGCTGTTCGGCCCGGACGGTTATAAACTTTCGGACGAGATAGAGCTGCATATTGAAGAGCTGATCGATCGCGATCTTTCGCGCGAACTTGCTTCTGCGTCACAGATCGGGCGCGCCACCCGCGTTGATGGTGTGCGCGACCGGTATGTGGAATCGGCAAAGCGGACGCTGCCGCGCGAACTGTCGCTCGAGGGACTGCGGGTCGTCGTCGACTGCGCCAACGGAGCAGCTTACAAGGTGGCGCCGGAAGCACTGTGGGAACTGGGCGCCGATGTCATTGCCATCGGCGATGAACCCAACGGCTTCAACATCAATCTCGACTGCGGTTCCACCGACACGCAGGCGCTGCGTCGCAAGGTGCACGAGACGCGCGCCGATATCGGCATTGCGCTCGATGGCGATGCCGACCGGGTCATCATTGTCGACGAGCAGGCACGCGAGGTGGACGGCGACCAGATCATGGCCGTAATCGCCCAGTACTGGAAATCGATGGACAAGCTAGCCGGCGGCGGCATTGTCGCCACGGTAATGTCCAATCTCGGCCTTGAGCGGTATCTTGGCGGAATCGGCCTGAACCTTGCCCGCACCAAGGTGGGAGACCGCTATGTGGTCGAACACATGCGCGCGCATGGCTACAATGTTGGCGGCGAACAGTCCGGCCACGTCGTGCTTTCCGATTTCTCGACCACCGGTGACGGGTTGATCGCGGCGCTACAGGTGCTTTCGGTCGTTCGCTCCACCGGCAAGCCGGTCAGCGAGGTGTGTCACTGCTTCGACCCGGTGCCGCAGATTCTTCGAAACGTGCGCTATGCCAATGGCAGACCGCTCGACAATGTAGCGGTGCAGCAGGCGATCGCCGAAGGCATGTCGCAACTCGGCAATTCGGGACGCCTTGTCATCCGCCCTTCCGGCACCGAGCCGCTGATCCGCATCATGGCCGAGGGCGACGACCAGCCGTTGATCGAGAGAATAGTCGAGGATATCGCCGGGGCCGTATCGCGCGCCGCCTGATCGCATTGCGCCCCGTCCGAAGCTCTCGCATATCCGCTGTGCCTGGCTGCCGTTTTGCTTAATACTCTGTCAACTATTGTAAATAATGTATAAATAACCACAAAAATACCCCGTTAACCAATAATGCTAAGGTTAACGGTTACGGTTAAGCGGCGATTAACCAATTTCCCTCAATATCGTCCCAACAAGTCACGGAAACCCGGATCACGGGCGATGAAAGGGAATAAACGCATGCGCATTATCCGCAAGCTTGGTTTGGCGACAGCCATGATGGCACTGTCAACGGCAACCGGCTTTGCCGCCGACATCATCGAAGAGCCGATCCCTGAAGTCGTACCGGTCGTTTATGGCGGGTGGTACCTGCGCGGCGACATCGGCATGAGCAACCAGAAGATCGACGGCCTCGATAACGCGCTCAATGACAGCCCCGCCACCCTTGACTGGCGGAACGAGGGCACTTTCTCCTCCGCTCCGACCTTCCAGGTCGGCGTCGGCTATGAATTCAACGAATGGTTCCGCGTCGACGGCGTGGTGCAGTATCGCGGCAAGGCGGACTTCGACGCGCTCGACCGCTACGACATCGAAGGCGACGGCATCTGGGACGGCGCCAACCAGTACGAGGCTGAAAAGTCCGAGTGGCTGGTCATGTTGAACAGCTATATCGACCTCGGCACCTATGCGGGCATCACGCCCTATGTGGGCGGCGGCATCGGCGCATCGCGCAACACAATCTCCGGATTCCAGGACATCAACACGCCCACCGGCGGCGTTGCCTACGCAAGCAGCGATCCCCATTGGGAGTTCGCCTGGGCGCTGCATGCAGGCGTCGCCATGGACATCACCGACCGCGCCTCGATCGACTTCGGTTACTCCTATCTCGATCTCGGCGACGGGCGCACCGGCGATGTTTCGTCCTTCGACGGCACAAATGCCATCAACAACCCGACAACGTTCGAGAACATCACCTCGCACGATTTCAAGTTCGGCCTTCGCTACAAACTCTATTGACCCCTAGCGCCGGTAGCGGCGCAAGCAATGCGAGGCTCCGGATGCCGGGTCCCCGCCAATGACCGGCCGCAAGCGGTGCGGCATGCAACGTTGCAAGTTTGGAGGTGCGTTTCATGGCCAACAGAATCAAAGTCCTATCAACCCATGCAGCCGTGATCGCACTGGCAATATTCGCTGCGACATCGGCTTCCCGCGGCGCGGACATGGACCCGATCTATGTCGAGGAACCGGTCATGACGCCGGTCGAGTTCGGCAGCGGCTGGTACCTGCGCGGCGATCTTGGCTACTCCTCGCACGGCCCGTTCGATACGAGCGGCACAAGCGGCAATGATCTTGACGTAAGCCCCGTAAACGCCAGCGTTGCGGTCGGGTACACGTTCAGCGACTATTTTCGCGGTGAAATCGAGTTCGGTTATCTCGGCTCATCCAGCTTCGACGACACCGGTGCATCCATCTGCGACGGAACCAGCACCTTCACGCCGATCGTCGGCCCGGTCGTCAGCGGACCTGCGACCATTGCCTGCGAAGGCCGCGACCATGGCGAGAACGAGATGTGGAACGGTCTCGTCAACGGCTATGTCGACCTGGGAAACTATGCCGGCTTCAAGCCGTATGTCGGCGCCGGCATCGGTCTGGTCATGTCCAGTTACAGCGGCACCAGCGATGACCGCGACTGCGAGAACAGCACGACTTCCGACGTCACCGGCACGACCGTCTTCAATTGCGATGCTGATCAGGAAGGCGAATTGTTTGACGACAAACGCTTCGGATTCCTGTGGTCGGTTGCCGCCGGCTTCGGATACGAGATCACCGACAACACCACGGTCGATGTGGGCTACCGATACCTGTCCTCGCCCAGCGTCACCCAACTCGTGAACCTGCCGGACGGCATCGGCGAGGAAGAGGGCATGAGCGTTCACCAGATCAGGGTCGGCCTGCGCTACGCCATCTGGTAAGCCTGACCTCCAAATCTTACCGGAAACAAGGAACGGCGGGCCACAAGCCCGCCGTTTTCCGCTTGTGCCTGCATGCTTGCACAACCGCTTGACTGTGAAACTGCGCTCACGTAAAGGCGACGGTGGGACACCCCTCCCCAACGAGGGGCTTTCTATCTGGAAGGATAGCCACCGATGACACAGATCGCCAAGCCGGCAGTGCGTCCGGCAAACCCCAATTTTTCGTCTGGCCCATGCGCCAAGCGGCCCGGCTGGTCGCTGGACAAGCTCCGCAACGCGGCGCTCGGACGCTCCCATCGCGCCAAGATCGGCAAAGCCAAACTGCAGGAAGCCATCGACAAAACGCGCTCCGTGCTCGGCGTTCCGGCTGGCTGGCGCATCGGCATCGTGCCTGCCTCCGACACCGGCGCGGTTGAAATGGCAATGTGGTCGCTGCTCGGCGAGCGCGGCGTCGATCTGCTGGCCTGGGAAAGCTTCGGCGCGGGCTGGGTCTCCGACGCTGTCAAGGAACTCAAGCTTCCAGGCACCCGCACGTTCGAAGCGCCCTACGGCGCGCTGCCGGATCTTCCGCAGGTCGATTTCGACCATGATGTCGTCTTCACTTGGAACGGCACCACTTCGGGCGTTCGCGTGCCGAATGGCGATTTCATTCCCGCGGACCGCAAGGGACTGACGATCTGCGATGCGACCTCGGCCGCCTTCGCGCAGGCCTTGCCTTTCGAGAAGCTCGATGTCGTCACTTTCTCCTGGCAAAAAGTGCTGGGCGGCGAGGCGGCGCACGGCATGCTGATTTTGTCGCCGCGGGCGGTCGAGCGGCTGGAAAGCTACAAGCCGGCATGGCCGATGCCGAAGATCTTCCGGCTCACCTCCAAGGGCAAGCTGATCGAAGGCATCTTCCAGGGAGAGACGATCAACACGCCTTCGATGCTGTGCGTCGAGGACTATGTCGACGCGCTCGACTGGGCTGCCTCCGTTGGCGGGCTTGACGGGTTGATCGCGCGCGCAAACGCCAATCTCTCCGTGATCGAGGCATTCGTGGCGCAAAAGCCGTGGCTCGGTTTCCTGGCACAGGAAAAGGCAACGCGCTCGAACACTTCCGTGTGTCTCTCGTTCACCGATCCGGCTGTTGCGGCGCTAGATGCCGATGGCCAGGCAGCATTCGCCAAGGGCGTGGTTGCCGCGCTCGAGAAGGAAGGCGTTGCCTTCGACATCGGGCACTATCGCGATGCGCCCGCAGGCCTTCGCATCTGGACCGGCGCGACCGTTGAGCAATCAGATGTCGAGGCGCTGATGCCGTGGATCGAGTGGGCATTCGAAGCGCAGAAGGCCGCGCTCAAGCAGGCCGCCTGAACCCTTCTGCCGGCGGCGCCGCCCGCCGGCTTTTAAAATCATCCCGCATTTTCAAGGAGGCCAACATGGCGCCCCGCGTACTCGTATCCGACGCACTTTCCGAAACCGCTGTCGAAATCTTCCGCCGCCATGGCGTGGAAGTCGATTACCTGCCCGATCTCGGCAAGGACAAGGACAAGCTCTTCGAGGTCATCGGCAATTATGACGGCCTGGCGATCCGTTCCGCCACCAAGGTCACGGAGAAGATCATCGGCGCCGCCAACCGGTTGAAGGTGATAGGGCGGGCCGGCATCGGCGTCGACAATGTTGACATCCCTGCCGCGAGCCGCAAGGGCATAATCGTGATGAACACGCCCTTCGGCAATTCCATCACCACGGCGGAACACGCCATTGCGCTGATGTTCGCGGTTGGCCGACAGATCCCGCAGGCCGACATCTCCACGCAAGCCGGCAAGTGGGAAAAGAACCGCTTCATGGGCGTCGAGATTACCGGCAAGACGCTCGGTCTCATCGGTTGCGGCAATATCGGCGCCATCGTGGCGACGCGGGCGCGCGGCCTCAAGATGCGTGTCGTCGCCTACGACCCTTTCCTGAGCCAGGAGCGCGCCGACGAACTGGGCGTGGAGAAAGCCGATCTTGATACGCTGTTCGCCAAGGCCGATTTCATTACGTTGCACGTGCCGCTGACCGAAAAGACCCGCAACATCATTGATGCGGCGGCGATCGAGAAGATGAGGGACGGCGTGCGCATCATCAATTGCGCCCGTGGCGGCCTGGTCGTGGAAGCCGACCTTGCCGCGGCGATCAAGTCCGGCAAGGTCGCCGGCGCCGGTTTCGACGTGTTCGAGGTGGAGCCCGCGACCGAGAGCCCGCTGTTCGGCCTGCCGAACGTCGTTTGCACGCCGCATCTTGGCGCGTCCACCACCGAGGCGCAGGAGAACGTCGCACTGCAAGTGGCCGAGCAGATGGCCGACTATCTCATCAACGGCGCGGTTACCAACGCGCTCAACATGCCGTCGATCTCGGCCGAGGAAGCCCCGATCCTTATGCCCTTCATCAAGCTCGCCGAGCATCTGGGCGCTTTCGCCGGGCAGGTCACCGAGACGCCGATCGAGAAGGTCGAGATCATTTATGACGGCAATGTCGCGCGGATGAATACCAAGGCGCTGACCAGCGCCACGATCGCCGGCCTCATCAAGAGCCAGGTCTCCGATGTCAACATGGTCTCCGCGCCAATCATGGCCAAGGAACGCGGCATCCACATTTCCGAGACGACGCAGGACAAGTCCGGCGTATTCGACAGCTATATCAAGGTGGTGGTGACCACCGAGCGGCAGACCCGGTCGGTGGCCGGCACCGTTTTCTCGGACGGGAAGCCGCGCTTCATCCAGATCAAGGGCATCAATCTCGACGCGGAGATCGGGCGCTACATGATCTACACCACCAATGACGACGTGCCCGGCGTCATCGGCACGCTCGGCACCGTGTTCGGCCAGGCGGGCGTCAACATCGCGAACTTCCAGCTTGGCCGCGATGCGCCGGGCGGCAACGCGATCGCACTGCTTTATCTCGACTCGCCCGTCGATCCGTCGGTGCTGTCGCGCCTGACGGGATCGGGCCTGTTCAAGCAGGCAAAGCCGCTGGCGTTCGAGGTGGGGTGAAGCCATTTTGCCTGCCCCGCGTTCTCGTGTAGAATGCGCGGCGGCAAGGAGACATTCATGAAGATCATTGTCGATGCCCTCTGGGACGCTGAGGCAAGGGTCTGGGTCGCGCAGGCCCGCGACGAGAACATCGGACTTGTCACCGAAGCCGACACGGTTGAGCAGTTGCAGGCGAAACTCGCCGTGATCGTGCCCGATCTTCTCGAAGATGTGCCCGGCCCCTTCGAAATCGAATTGGTCACGCGAAGCATGCAGGTTGTTGCTGCTTGAGGCGACAATAAAATCCGGCGTCACCCCGCTACAGGCAAGACGGTGACAGTCGATAACTCCTGCCGCTCGCGCCATACTGCAAATGCCGTCCTGAAAAAAGCCGGACTGCCGAAAGGCTTCTAGGCCGTAGTGGCCCGCTTCTTCTGCTGGCTGAGCCATACGCCGGCGAAGACCAGTGCCATCGCAGCGGCGTGGTATGGGTGGAACTGCTCGCCGAGCATGAGGACCGCCATCAGGGCGGCGAAGATGGGCACGACATTGATGAAGACGCCGCCGCGGTTGGAGCCGATCAACTCCAGCCCGCGCGCCCAGAATAACTGTGCGAGGATGGCCGGCCCGACTGCAGTGAAGATCGCGACCAGCCAGCCCTGCGTATCAGGCCAGATGACGGTTCCGCGCGCGATCTCCCAAACGACGAAGGGGATCGACGTGATGAGCGCCGCGGCAGAAAGCGCGGTCAGGAACGAAAGCCAGTGCATGGCCGGGCGCTTTGCCAACGCAACCGAATAGACGCCGTAAAAAGAGATCGCTATCACCATGAGTACGTCGCCTATGTTGAGCGGCGTTTCGAGAATTGCGAGCGGTGACCCGCGCGTGACGGTGATGGCTACGCCAACGACGGTAAGGATGAAGCCGCCAACCTGCATCCAACTCGCCCTGATGCCAAACCACAGGAAATTCAGCAGGAAAACGACCAGCGGCATCGCCGATTGTTCGATTGCGACGTTGATCGCGCTGGTGTGTACGAGCGCCAGATAGAACATCACGTTGAAGGCGGTGAAGCCAAGCGCTCCCAGCGCGAACAGGAAAGGCAGGTTCGCGCGGATTGCCGGCATGTCGCGCCGCACCGGTCGCCAGGCAATGACCAGCAGTATGGCGAGGGCAATTACCCAACGCAGGCCGGTGAGCAGGAAGGGCGAAACGTGCCCCACCGCCAGCTTTCCAGCGATGGCGTTGCCTGCCCATAGCAGGGCCGTCAGGATGAGCAAGACATAGGGTGTGGCGGCGGTGCGCAAGTCTGACGGCATTGGCGGGGTTTCCGGCGCGGGGCTGGCCCCTGCGAACTTCAAAGCGGATGTTTGGTCCTTTTCCGCTGAAAGGACAACCGCTTTCCCACGTTTTCGAGGGAATGGCAGGCATGCATTTGCGCAAAGGATTTTTTCGGCCACTAGTCGGAAATTCAGCCCTTTGGCGCACTCGCATCGGCTGTGGTTTTACTGTAGTTTCCGCGCCGATCGAACCCCGGCACCTGTCGGGGTTGTTGCTGTATTGGGCCGCGCCGGCATTGCGCAAGGCGCGGCGAGGAATTGAAATGGCAAATGTGGTGGTGATCGGCTCCCAATGGGGAGACGAGGGCAAGGGCAAGATCGTCGACTGGCTGTCGGAGCGGGCCGACATCGTCGTGCGGTTCCAGGGCGGGCACAATGCAGGGCACACGCTGGTCATCAACGGTGTCAGCTACAAGCTGTCGCTGTTGCCATCCGGGGTGGTGCGCCCGGGCAAGCTTGCCGTCATCGGCAATGGCGTCGTGGTCGACCCTCACGCGCTCATCGCGGAGATCGAGCGGCTTGGCGCACAGGGCGTGACGGTGACGCCGGAAAATCTGCGCATTGCTGAAAACGCGACGCTGATCCTGTCGCTGCATCGCGAACTGGACGGCCTGCGTGAAGACGCGGCTTCCGACACCGGCACGAAGATCGGCACCACGCGGCGTGGCATCGGCCCTGCCTATGAAGACAAGGTCGGCCGGCGCGCCATCCGCATGATGGACCTCGTCAATCTGGAAACCCTGCCGGCAAAGGTTGACCGGCTGCTGACCCATCACAACGCATTGCGGCGAGGCCTGGGCCAGAGCGAAATCGCGCCTTCGGCGATCCTCGACGAGCTTCAATCCATAGCCGGGCAGATCGTGCCCTTTATTGAACCGGTCTGGCGGCTGCTTGACACGCGCAAGCGAGCCGGCGCGCGAATCTTGTTTGAAGGCGCACAGGGGACCCTGCTCGACATCGACCACGGAACCTATCCGTTCGTGACTTCGTCCAACACCGTGGCCGGGCAGGCCGCGGCAGGGTCGGGCATGGGGCCGGGCTCTGTCGGCTATGTGCTCGGCATCACCAAGGCCTATACCACGAGAGTGGGCGAGGGGCCTTTCCCGACCGAGCAGCGCAACGAGGTCGGCGAGTTCCTCGGCACGCGCGGGCATGAATTCGGCACCGTGACCGGGCGCAAGCGGCGCTGCGGCTGGTTCGACGCCGTGCTGGTGCGCCAGGCGGTGGCTGTCAATAGCATCAGCGGCATTGCGCTGACCAAGCTCGACGTTCTTGACGGACTCGACGAGATCAAGGTTTGTACCGGCTACAGGCTGGACGGGGAACTCATCGACTATTTGCCGGCGAGCCAGGGCAGGCAGGCGCGCGTAGAGCCGCAATACATCACCATCGAGGGATGGCAGGGAACGACTGTCGGCGCGCGGTCCTGGGCCGACCTGCCGGCGCAGGCGATAAAGTATGTCAGGCTTATCGAGGAATTGATCGGCGCGCCCGTGGCATTGCTGTCAACAAGCCCGGAACGCGAGGACACGATACTTGTTCACGACCCCTTCGCTGACTAACAATGTCTTGTGGCATCGGGCCTATTGGCATAGAGGTTTTTACCAAGATGAGGCCTTTTTCGGGGCGTGTTACCGTGGGCGCGGACCCGCAACGATGCGAATGGTTGACTGAATGGCTGATTATTACTCGATTCTGAAGAAGACCGTTTCAGGATTGCCCGCCAATACGGCCGAAAATCGCAAACTCGTCTTTGCAAAGGCGCGCTCGGCGATCGATCGTCAATTGCGCGCCATCAACCCGCCGCCTTCGGACGAGGCCATCTCGCGGCAAATGTCCGCACTAGAAGCGGCAATCGAGCAGATCGAGGCCGAGAACCTGCTGACGGCGGCCGCCCGCCCCGTACCGCCGCCGCCTGCCACTGCGGCAGCCATGGAGACGCCCGTCGTGCGCCCGCAGGCGGAAGCGCGCCCGGTCGTGCCCGCCCCGCCAAGGGAGCGCCCGGCTTCAAATTCCGCACCGTCGCCTGCCATGCAGCAGCGGCCCGAGGCGCGGCCTGCTCGCAGCGAACCCGTATTCGATCCCGCGAGCCGCCCGGCTGCGCCCGCCGCGCCGGGGCAACGACCACCTGCTGCGACATTGCGCCCGAATCCGCCGCCATACGATACCTCGCTTGATGCCGTTCGCGACATCGAGCGCCCGGTCAGGGTGCGGCAGGCGCCGGCAGCCCGTGCAGCCGAAAGCGGTGGTGGCCGCTCCAGCGCGCTCACGATGATCGTGTTGCTGCTGGTGGTTCTCGGCCTTTTTGCCGGCGGCGGATATGCGCTGTGGCGCAACAAGGATCCTTTGCTCGCGGCATTGGGCCTGGGCGGACCGCAACAGCAACAGTCACAGGAAGTCCCGGCGGCGGATCCTGCTTCCGAAACCGCGCCCACCGACGGCGATGTCGCCAAGGAGGAAGCACGCCTGGGCGAGAGCGGCCAGGCCCAACCGGCGCCGGAAACCGACACCGCCGAGGACGAGACGCCGCCTGCCGAGGAACCAGGCAACTTGCAGCCAGTGGAAGAACCCGTCGCGGAAACCCCGGCGGAACCTGCGGGCGAGGCCGCACAAGTGCAACCCGTAGAGCCGGTTGCGCCCGAAGGCGGCCAACAGCCCGCGCAAGATGCACAAACCCCGGCGGTCGAGCCCGCGCCAACAGCCGAAGGCCAGGCGCAAACCGCCTCCCCGGCCCAGGCCGCGATCGCGCAGAAGGCTTACCTCTACGAAGAGGGAACCTCGGGCGCGGGCGCAACGCGCGACAACGCGGCCGTGATCTGGTCGCTGGACCAGCAGCCGCCCGCTGACGGCATGCCACCCGAGCCGGTCATCCGTGGCCGGGTGGAAGTTCCAGGCCGTGGCTTGTTGCTTGACATCATCATCAAGCGCAACATCGACGAAGCGCTTTCGGCCAGCCATATCATCGAATTGGTGTTCCAGGCGCCTCCGGACTTTACCGGCGGCAGCATCGACACGGTTGCAAGGTTCGTGATGAAGGCGAACGAACAGGCGCGCGGCGAGGGGCTGGTGGCCGTTCCGGTAAAGATCGACACCGGCTACTTCCTTATCGCGTTGAACAATCTCGAACAGGCGGCCGCCACCAACAAGCGCCTGCTGCTCGATTCGAGCTGGATCGACATACCGCTCGGCTACACTACCGGCCGGCGCGCGCTGGTGGCGCTCGAAAAAGGCGCCATCGGCGACAAGGTGTTCCGCGACGCATTCGCCGACTGGGACAAGCGGTAACGGCAATGCAGGGCGGTTCGCGAACCGCCCTTACATAACTCCAAGGGGTGCCGCCGGCCTGCCGGGGGCTGAGATGGCACACTGCCGAACCCTTGATCCCTTTCGGTGCAACGAAGGGCGATCGGGAACCTGATCCGGGTAATGCCGGCGAAGGGATGGAGGCAAAGGCGGCGAGGCCGCCCCGCATCCATCGCACCGTTCGTCCGCCAAGTGGACAATGGCTGGAAGAAAACAATCGCAATGGCTGGTTGAATTCCTGTTGGCGGTGGCTGCGATCGCCGCCCTTCTTGTCCTGTGGCAAGTGGGCGTGACAGTGTTTTCGCCGCCCGCCTTCCTGGTTCCGGCACCGCGGGAAGTCGGCAAGGCACTTGTCGGCAACGCCGCCTATCTCGCCGGACATTCGGCGACGACACTTGCCGAAATGCTGCTGGGACTTGCCGCAGGCAGCATCGCGGGCGCAATGCTGGCGCTCGCCATGGCGCATTGGCAGCTCGCAAGGCGGCTCATCCTGCCGGCAATCGTCACGACGCAGACGCTTCCGGTGTTCGCGATCGCCCCGCTTGTCGTCATCTGGTTCGGCTTCGGCATGCCTTCCAAGGTATTCATGGCGGCGCTGATCACCTTTTTCCCGGTGGCATCCGCATTCCATGACGGGCTTTCCTCGACGCGACGCGAATGGCTGGACCTTGCGCGCGGCTGGGCCGCCGGTGATCTTGCGACGCTTCTGCGCATCCGCGTCCCCGCCGCGCTTCCCTCGCTTGCCACCGGGCTAAAGGTGGCGGCAACGCTTGCCCCCATCGGCGCAATCGTCGGCGAATGGGCGGGTGCGTCGGCCGGCCTTGGCTATGTGATGCTGCAGGCCAATGCGCGCTTGCAGACCGACATGGTGTTCGCCAGCCTCGTGCTGCTTGCCGCCATGGCGTGGCTGCTGAGGGCCGCCGTGGCCTTCACCGCCGATCGTCTCATTTTCTGGAAAGACAGTTGAAAGGAGCGCCCATGCGCCTCGTCCTAGCAATCCTCGCCTTGGCTCTCGCTTCCGGCAACGCCTTTGCCGCCGACAAGGTTACGGTGCTGCTCGACTGGTTCGTCAATCCGGACCATGCAGCCTTCGTCGTTGCGAAGGAAAAGGGCATGTTCGAAAGGGCGGGCCTCGATGTCGAACTCATCGCCCCGGCTGATCCAAGCGCGCCGCCAAGGCTTGTCGCGGCGGGGCAGGGCGACCTTGCCGTGACCTATCAACCGCAACTGCATGTGCAGGTCGGCGAAGGCCTGCCGCTGGTCCGCATTGCCACGATAGCGGAAACGCCGCTGAACGCGCTGGTGGTACTGAAGGACGGGCCGGTCAAATCCATCGCCGACCTCAAGGGTAAAACGGTCGGGTTTTCCGTCGGCGGGTTCGAGGATGCCGTACTTGCCGCGATGCTCGCGACGCAGGGGCTTTCGCTTTCCGACGTGACGCTCGTCAATGTCAACTTCGCGCTCTCGCCCTCGCTGTTTGCCGGAAAAGTCGATGCGGTCATCGGTGCGTTCCGCAATTTCGAGCTCAACCAGATGGATATAGAGGGCCGGCCCGGCATCGCCTTCTACCCCGAGGAGAACGGCGTTCCCGCCTATGACGAACTTGTGCTCGTCGCCCGAAAGGGAAGAGAAGGCGAGCCAGCTTTCGCCCGCCTTGTCGGCGTGCTGGAGGAAGCAACGTTGTGGCTGACCAATCATCCCGGTGAGGCATGGGAAGCATTCGTCAAGGCTCATCCCGATCTCGACAACGAACTCAATCGCCGCGCTTGGCGCGATACGCTGCCAAGGCTGGCCAAGCGTCCCGCTGCCCTCGATCGGGGGCGGTATCTACGCTTCGCGCAGTTCATGCAGCAATCGGGCCTGATCGATGAAATACCGCCGCTGGACCAATATGCAGTGGATCCCGAAGCGCGATAGCAAGGATATGCGAAATCTTCCTATCGTAAAGGGAAGCAAGACGTTCTATTTATGTCGCGTCGAACTGGACCACGGGCCACCCATGCGCATCCTCGCTGTTATTGCCTGCATTGTGACGCTGTTCATCGCGCCAGCGGCGGCGCAGACCAACCCACCCGAAAAGGGAGTGGCCGCTGCGCAGGGCGTGAAGCTGCCCGATCCGCTTACACCGGAAGCGATCCGCAATCTCGTCAGTACGATCAGCGATGCCGAGGCGCGCAAGCTGCTGGTCGAAGTGCTCGACGGGCTGGCGAAGAAGGCGCCCAATGCGCAGGCCACGCCGCCATCGTCGGGACCGGCGACAATCATCCGGGAGGTCGTTAGCGGCGTCAGCGATTCCATCAGCGAAATGGCAATGCGCTCGCCGAAGTTCATTTCCGGCTTTGTCGAGGGAGGGCGTAATTTCGTGCGCGTCCATGGCTGGCGCGATATCCTTTTTGCCTTCGGAGTCATGCTTTTGGCGCTGGGGGCGGCAGCGGGCGCGGAGCGCCTGGTCAATGCCTATGCCGCGACATGGCGGACAAGGATCGACAGCACGCGGGAACCTTCTTCACTCATCGAGATGTTAGTGTTGCTGGGCATGCGCCTTGTTCTCGACCTTGGCGGCCTTTTCGCCTTCTTCGCGACCTTGCGGATCGTGTCGGCGGTGCTGGCGCCGACCGATCTCGTACCCATCGTCCATGAATTCCTGTTCAACCTCGTCGTTGTACCGCGGCTTGTCGCGGCATTTTCGCGGCTGCTGCTTTCGCCTTCGCGGCCTGAACTACGCCTCGTACACACCGACGACTGGACAGCGAAGTTCCTTCACCGGCAACTCGTGGCGATTACCGCCTTCATCGGGTTTGGCACCTTCATGATCGCCTTCCAGGCGGACAATGGCGTGGCGCTTGCCGAGACCAGGCTGGGCGGCTGGCTCAACCTCATTACTTTTGCCTGGATCGCCTGGGTCATCTGGAAGGCGCGCGCGGGCTTGTCGCAGATGATGGCGGGCTGGGAGGCGCAACCGACCGCAGGTGAAAGTTTCGTCGCAAAAATGTTCCCGCGCGTGCTGATCGGCGCGATCATCGTGACCTGGGTATTCGTCGAATACCTCGCCTCGATCGACCGCTTCGACCTGCTTTCGGGCGGACGGCACTACCTGACGTTGCTACTCATCGCGCTGGCGCCGGCAATGGATACGGGCATCCGCGCCACTGTCCGCCATCTCGTCCCTCCGATGAAGGGTGAAGGCGAGATTGCCGAGCGTGCCTGGGTGTCGACCAAGCGGGCCTATATTCGAATGGCGCGTGTCGTGGTCTTCGGTTTGGTCGTGCTCACCATCGTGCGCATCTGGGATATCGACGTCGCAAATGTCGCGGCGGTCGGGGTCGGCGAGACGCTTGCGCAGCACATCGTGGGTGCGTTCATGATTGCGCTCGCCGGTTATCTCGTTTGGGAAATCTCGATGCTGTGGATCAACAGCCGCGTTTCCGGCGAAAGCATCAGCGCTGCGGATCACCATGACGAAGATGCCGAGGGTGGCGGGGGCGCGGGTTCGCGCCTTGCGACCGTGCTGCCATTGCTGCGGATGACGCTGCAGGGAACCATCATCGTGATGACGTCCCTGCTCGCTCTCGGGCAACTCGGCATCGACATCACGCCGCTGGTGGCCGGCGCCGGCATAGTCGGCCTCGCCATCGGCTTTGGTGGCCAGACGCTGGTCAAGGACATCGTCTCCGGACTGTTCTTCCTGATGGACGATGCTTTCCGTGTCGGCGAATACATCAAGGTAGGCGGCATCGAGGGAACGGTGGAGAAAATCTCGCTGCGCTCCATGCAGCTTCGCCACACCGAGGGCGCGGTACATACGATCCCCTATGGCGAGATCGCGCAGGTCACCAATTCATCCCGCGACTGGGTCATCATGAAGATGAAGTTCACCGTGCCCTTCGAAACCGACATGAAAAAGGTCAAGAAGATCTTCAAGCAGATCGGCGCGGACATGGCGAACCAGCCCTATGCGGCTGATATCATCGAGCCCTTCAAGCTTCAGGGCGTGGGCGACGTCAACGATGTCGGCATCGTCATCCGCGGCAAGTTCAAGGCCAAGCCCGGCAAGCAGTGGATGGCGCGCAAGGACGTCTATGCGCGGATCCAGCAGGCCTTCGAGGAGAACGGCATCGAGTTCGCCCGCCGCGAAGTGCGCGTCAATGTCGGCGGCGCGCATCTCGACGAAAACGCGCGCCAACAAATCGCAACGGCTGCCGCCAATGCGGTTGCCGAGGATGTCGAAAGGGAAAAAGCGGAACAGGTGCGCTGATCGCACTCACCCGGAGGCTTACGCCCCCGGCTGGTGCTCGACCGACTTGAGCTGGCGGATCTGGTCGCGGGCTGCAGCCTTCACCGCCTTTTGCACTTTCTCGAAGGCGCGGACCTCGATCTGGCGCACACGTTCGCGCGAGATGTTGAACTCCTGGCTGAGATCCTCCAGCGTCACCGGATTCTCCTCGAGCCGGCGCGCCATGAACACGCGCTTTTCGCGGTCGTTGAGCGAAGCTAGCGCGCCCTTGAGCATTTCCCGGCGCGATTCCAGCTCGTCCTGCCGGATCATCACCTGCTCGGCGTTGTCACTGTCGTCGACCAGCCAGTCCTGCCACTCGCCGCTCTCGCCCTCGCCGGCCTTGATCGGCGCGTTGAGCGAGGCATCGCCCGAAAGGCGGCGGTTCATCGACACGACTTCTTCCTCGGAAACGCCGAGCTGGGTCGCGATCTGCTTGACCTGTTCAGGGTTCAGATCGCCGTCATCGATGGCCTGGATGCGGCTCTTGGCCTTGCGCAGGTTGAAGAACAGCCGCTTCTGGTTCGCGGTCGTGCCCATCTTCACAAGGCTCCAGGAGCGAAGCACATATTCCTGGATTGCGGCCTTGATCCACCACATGGCATAGGTCGCGAGCCGGAAACCCTTGTCCGGCTCGAATTTCTTCACGGCCTGCATCAGGCCGACATTGCCCTCGGAAATCACTTCGCCGATCGGCAGGCCGTAGCCGCGATAACCCATGGCGATTTTTGCCACCAGGCGCAAATGCGAGGTGACGAGCTTGTGCGCCGCGCCGGTGTCGCCATGCTCCTGGTAACGCTTGGCCAGCATGTATTCCTGGTCCGGCTCCAGCATGGGAAACCGGCGTATCTCCTCGAGATACCGCGTAAGGCCATTCTCGCCCGCGGCTATGCTTGGTAAATTCTGGGCCATTGTTGCACCCTCCCGCTCTCGGTTCTCGGCTCCCCGCACCGGGCAAGCCAGTGGCCGGTACACATGGCGCGTCACCAAACCACAAGCGCATAATATAGGGAATCGTCGATGCGTTTCATGAAATATTTTTAATGCACTTGCCTTCTTCTCAACGCGCTGAATCAAATGCTTCGATCAGTCCTGAAATATCGGGCGGCAAGGGAGCCTCGAACCGCATTTCCTCGCCCGTGACGGGATGTTCGAAACCCAGCACCGCAGCATGGAGCGCCTGGCGCGGAAATGCCTTCACCGCAGAACTTGCAGGCTCGGCCAGCACGTTGGCCTTTGTATTGAAATGGGCACCGTATTCCTTGTCGCCGATCAGCGGATGGCCAAGATGAGCCATATGGACACGGATCTGGTGGGTCCGGCCCGTCTCCAGCCTGCATTCGACAAGGCTTGCATTGGCGCGTCCGTCGCCCTTGCCGTCAAGATGACGCAGCACGGTATAGTGGGTGATCGCCTCGCGCGCGTCGTCTTTTTCCTCGTTCACCACGGCGCGTTTCAACCTGTTTGCGCCGGATCGGCCGAGCGGCGCGTCGATGGTGCCGGCATTGCGCGCCGGCGCGCCCCAGACGAGGGCGACATAGGCCCTTACCAGCGGTCCGGAGCGGCCATGGTCGGCGAACTGGGCGGCTAGGCCGGCATGCGCCTCCTGCGTCTTGGCGACGACCATGATTCCGGAAGTGTCCTTGTCGAGGCGGTGAACGATGCCCGGACGGCGCACGCCGCCAATGCCCTTCAACGTATCCCCGCAATGGTGAATAAGTGCGTTGACGAGCGTTCCCGTCCAGTTGCCGGGGGCAGGGTGGACGACCATCCCCGCAGGCTTGTTGATGACGATCAGATGTTCGTCCTCGTATAGCACGTCGAGCGGAATATCCTCGGCCTGCGGTTCCGGATCTTCGGGCTCGGGAACCGTCATGGCGAGAAGATCGCCTGCCTTCATCCTGCGGCTCGGGTCGGCGCAGGGCGCGCCGTTGAGGCTGACGCCGCCAGCCAGGATTACCGCCTTGACGCGGGAGCGCGAGACGTGGGTAGGCATGAGCGAGGCCAATACGGCGTCGAGACGGCTTCCCGCATCGGCTTCGCCGACCTCGAATGCACTTTCCCCGGTTTCCATTTTTTCTTTCCCTTCCACTTCAACCAAGGTACGAAGCCCGCTCATGAACGGGTTCCAGTGCCGGAAACATGCCAATGGCGAGCATCAACGAGATTGAAGAAGAAAAACCGCTGGATCCAGCCACCGAAAAATTGCGCCGGAAAATGGTGCGGTTGCTGCTGGTCTCGATCGGTATCATGATGGTTGGCCTTATGGCCGTGCTCGGGACCATTGTCTACAAGATCGGTGAAGCACCGGATGCAACCGTTGCGGCGGTCGCGGGGATGGCGATAGAGCCGGGCACGACGGGTGTCGTGGAAATGCCGCAGGGCGCCGAAGTCGTTTCGGCCACGCTGGACGGTGACAATGTGATGCTGCAGTTGCGGCTGGCCGATGGCGCGCGCGAGCTTGTCATTCACAGCCTTTCCAGGAACAGGATCGTTGCCCGGCTATCGTTGGAATAAGGCCTGGTACTTTATCGCGGCTGTCGCCGCCACGGCCATTCCGGCGCGTGCGCAGGTTGACCAGGGTCGTGCGCTGTCGGCTATCGAGGCCTGCGGGGACGTGAGATCGGCACTATCCAAGGCCGTCGACGCAGCGTCCGCGCCTCGTCTTTCAGGTAGCGAGTTCAGCGACGAGTTCGCCGAAGCGTTGGACCTTTCATTTGTGGGCGACGCACCGCTTTCGCCAGCCGGCATGGCCATGCTCATCGACTTGCAGCGCGAGGCGGGCGCACTGGTTCGTGGCTATTTGCTGCTCGGTATCGACGCCAAGGCGCTGTCCTCAGATCCGAGCGGGGACAAGGCGGCAAGGAATTTTCTCGATTTCCTTCCCGAAATGGCGGCGCTCTATGACTACCGTATCCGCGTTGGCGAAATTATTGCCGATTCCGCCGCTGCGCTTCCCGGCCCCAGGCCCGAACCACGGGTGAGCCTTGCGGTCGCGGCCATCGCCACGGAACAGGAGAAAGTGCTGCTTTCGGCAATTGCGGTCGCTTCGGATCCGCAAATCGATGCGCGGTGGCGCGCCGACCGGGTCAAGGTATTGCAAAAGTCCGTTGCCGGGTTTACGGCGCTCATGGGGCGCAAGCGCGCACAACAGGTCGCGGATACGGCCTTGATCGCGGCGCGGGCCGAAACCGATCCGGAGGTTACCCTCCTGCTCAAGGACTACGCGCTTTCGCTGCTGCGCTAGCGTGCGAGGAAGGGGTCGGCGAAACGCGGGTCGGCGAGTAACTCCTCATCCGTCAAGGTGTTGAGGAAGGCGACAAGCGCGGCCTTGTCTTCATCGGAAAGGTTGAGCGTGGCCGCACTGCCGTCTTCATTCCTGAGTTCGGGCGACAGGTTTGGGTGCGGTTTGATCCCCGATGAATAGTGCTCGATGACCGCCTCGAGTGTCGCGAACCGGCCGTCATGCATGTAAGGCGCTGTCATGGCGATCGCCTTGAGCGTCGCGGCACGAAAAAGGCCCCTCTCGTGCGGTAATCCCGATATTTCGCCAACGCCGCCGTCAGCGCCTTCGATTTCGAGGCCGTTGTTTTTCGGCTCGCGCATCACGAACCCTTCCGTTGCGTGGCATGCCGAGCAACCTGCTCCGCCGTTTGCCCGCTCGGTGAAGAACAAATGCTTGCCGCGGTTTTCTCCCGCGCTGAATCCGGGAAAGGGTTCAAGCGGACTTGATACGCTGGCGCGGGCCTCGTCATAGCGCGAATTCGTGCTGACGATCGCGCGCACATATTGGGCAAGCGCCGATGCAATACGTTCCTCGGTAATGGCCGGATCGCCGAAAGCAGCCTTGAACAGCGGGGCGTAGAACGCCCTGCCTTGAACCCGCCGGGCAAGTTCACCGGTGGCAAGTCCCATTTCGATGGGGTCGGTGAACGGCTCCAGCACTTGTTGCTCCAGCGATGCCGCCCGCTGGTCGCGGAAATAAAGGCCTTTGGCGGCATAGCGGGCGTTCAAAAGCGTCATGGCCGCCCTGCGCGTGGTGCGGCCCTCGAACCCGATGGAAAGCCGCGTGAGATCATCGAAGCCAAAAGCCTGCGTGTGGCAGGAGGCACAGGAAACCAGTCCGTTGCGCGACAATTGCGTATCGTGAAACAGAACACGGCCGAGCGTTGCGCCGGCGTCGGTGACGGAACTGCCCTGCGGCGCCGCATCGAGTATGGCAAGCCCGGAAAGATGCGGTGGCAAATTGATCGCGTAGGAATAAGGCTCAACCGGCAATGGCGGTGTTGAGCGGACTTGTGGCGCTTCTTCGGCTCGCGCCGGTAAACCGGCGGCGGCAATCACAAACAGCAGGATCAGGCGGCACAGCGACATGCGCGCTAGATAGGGCGATTTGCGTGATGGAAGAAGGGGATCACCCCACGCGGTTTTGGCGGGCGGACTGCTGAAGCGCCCGGATGCGCTCGGCGAGCGTTGCCGGCCGTTCCTTGCCGTCCGGGTCGTCGTGCCCGTCGGGTCCGGCAAGGCGCGGGGTTTTGGACAGGATATCGCTGATCGGCGATTTTTCGCCTTCGAGGGCGGCGGTCATGGCCGTGACCTGCGCGGCAAGGTCGTTGATCCGCTCGCGCAGAATGGCGTTTTCGCGACGTTCCACTTCCCAGTCGCTGCTTTCGCGGTTCATCCGGCTGCTCATCGTGCGGCGCAATTCGTCGCGCTCGGCGGTAATCGAGGCGAGGTCGGATTCAAGGCGGCTGCGTTCCATGTTCATCGATGCCATGGCTTTTTCCACGTTGTCGTTGGAAGCGTCGTTGAGCAGGGCTTCCATCTGCAGGGTTGATTGCGCCAGGCGCGATTCGAGTTCGACGTTGCGGCTCTTCTCGCGCAAAAGCTGCTGCATGAGTTCCGATACCTGGCCGTCTTCGCTGCCGCCCGCCTCGCGAAGCCGGGCAAGCGCCTGTTCTCGATCGCGCAGATCGCTTTCGCGGTCGCTGACCAGGGCATCGAGACGGGCTGTGCGTTGGGCAAGTTCATCGTTTCGGGCGCGCTCGCGCTCCAGGTCGGAAAGCGCGCGCGCATGTTGCTCCTTGAGCGCGGCAAGTTCGAGCCTAACCGCGCGCTCGCGCTGTTCGATGTCTTCCATCCGGTCGGCCAGCGAATCGACGACCGTCTGCTTGGCCACCACCTCAATGCGGTGGCTGTCGGCATCCGTTTCGGTTTCGGACAGCCTTGCGCGCAGGGTTTCCAGTTCGAGCGCGCGGGCATCGAGCTTGGCCCGTGTGTCGTCGAGCCGCTGCGTTGTCATTGCAAGCTGCTCTTCACGACCGCGCAATTGCTCGCGAAGATCGGCCGCGCGCTCTTCGAGTTCGGAAATCGTCTGGATGCGTTGGCGGCTTTCCTCCGCAAGCTTGGCGAGTTCGTCGCGCTTTCGGTTGATCTCGATGATCTGCCGCGAACCCTTGTCGCGCAGTTCCTCGATGCTCATTTCCAGGCGCCGGGTCGACATCGCGAATTCGGCGCGCAACTGGTCCTTGTCGGCCTGGATCTCGTTGAGCGTCAGCGGTACCGAGGCTTCAATTCGCTTTCTGGTCAGCACGACGGCGCGATTCCAGATTGCCGGCGAGACCATCAGTGCGATCAGCGCCGAGGAAAGAAATCCGAGTACAAAATAGAGTAATCCTTCAAGCACGCCTGCTGCCCCGCATTCCGTGGTTTGGAATGATGCATGATCGCACGAATGGCGCTGCCGCGCCAATTAAACAGTTCATTAACCTTAAAGTTGCTCTGCCTGTGGCCGTTCTGCCGTCCGGCCTAGAACGGGTTGACGGTCGGCAGGCGGCTCATCTTCAGGTAGCCGATATTGACGCCGAGGCGGGCGCCGATGCCGGTGCGGATCGGGATGACATTGATGCCTTCGCGCGTCAGTGCCGTCACGCCGACGCCTCCCACCACATAGGCCGAGCCGGAAACGCCGAAAAACCTTCTGTAGACCGCGTCGACCGAGGGCAGGTTGTAGACCAGCATCATGGTGCGGTTGCCGTCGAGACCGTAGTCCCACCCCACAGACGGCCCCTGCCAATACACCTTGTGGTCGCCGGCGTTCTTTGTCGCCAGCGTGCCCTCGCCATAGCGCAGGCCCCCGATGAAGGCGCCGCCGGCTTCTTCGCCAAGGATATAGCCGTTCGGCATTCCATATTTCGAGAATGCCTTCTCTACGGCGCTGGCAAGAGCGCCGGAGGTCGTGCCGAAGAAGCCGTGGCCGGCGTCGATCACTTCCTGCGCAGTATAATACTCGCTCGACTGCGCGTTGGCGGCCTGCGGCCGCACCGCAATTGCCAGAGCCAGGGCAAACAGCGCGATTGCGACGAGGTGCATTTGGATGCGGGCATTTGAAATCAAGGACCGGGTCATTTGTCACCATCCGCAAGCAAGGAGTTGCACGGCTGAGGCCGTGTTTTACTGTTCGGATAATGCGACGAAATCCATTTACAGAAGGTTTACCAAATGCGGCGCCCCCGTGACATATGGGCCCTCGCGAAGCAGGTGGGAAAAGTTGCACGTCGCGTTCAATTGTGGTTTCCAAGAGGCCTTGGCGAAAGGGGCCAATTCGGCCCCGTGACGGGCCATTCCGGTCCAATTTGAAAGGTCGGGGGCAGATGCAGAAATTACCCGAGACAAGCGCTTTGGATCTGGCAGCGCTGCTTTGCAGCAGGGTGTGCCACGATATCATCTCGCCGGTTGGCGCAATTGCCAACGGCCTTGAGTTGATGGACGAGGGCGACGACGCCGAAACGCGCGAAATGGCCTTTTCCCTGATCCGCACCTCATCGGCCAACGCCTCGGCGAAACTGATGTTCGCGCGGATTGCTTTCGGCGCGGCGGGTTCGGCCGGCGCAGACATCGATATGGGCGATGCCGAGAACGTGGCGCGCGGCTACTTTGCGCAGGAAAAGAAGACGACGCTTGAGTGGCACGGCGCTCGCGCGCTCATGCCCAAGAACAAGGTCAAGATGCTGCTCAACCTTCTGCTCACCGCGCTCGGGGCCATCCCGCGCGGCGGACAGATCAAGGTCGAGATCGAGGATCCGAACGGCTCGCCGAAGTTCACAGTCACCTCGACCGGCCCCAATGCAAGGGTGCCGCCGGTATTCCTTGCGCTGCTCAACGGCCATCACGAAGAACAACTCGACGCGCATGCGGTGCAGCCGCTCTATGCGCTCAAGCTCGCCGAAGCCGCCGGGTACGAAGTAACGGCCACGCTTGCCGGTGACAGCGTGATTTTCAAGGCAGTTTAGCGCTATTACTCTCCGGCCTGCGCGTAATGCGAGACCGGCGGGCATGCGCAGACGAGGTTGCGGTCGCCATGCACGTTGTCGACGCGCGCCACCGGCGGCCAGTACTTCGCGGCAAATCCCGAGCCTGCCGGATCTGCTGCATCTTGCCGTGACCATGGGTGCGGCCATTCGGCAGCCATCAACGCATCGGCAGTGTGCGGCGCAAGCTTGAGCGGGTTCTTGTCACGCGGCCACTCGCCTTTCTCCACCCTTGCGATCTCGCCGCGAATGGCGATCATTGCCTCGATGAAGCGATCCAGCTCCTGCTTGGGCTCGGATTCGGTCGGTTCGATCATCAGCGTTCCGGCCACCGGCCAGCTCATCGTCGGTGCGTGGAACCCGTAGTCGATCAACCGTTTGGCGATATCCTCGACCGACACGTCGGCGCTTTCCTTCACGCTGCGCGTGTCGAGAATGCACTCATGTGCAACGAAGCCGTGGCGGCCGTGATAGAGGACGGGGAAATGCGGCTCGAGCTTTTTCGCGATGTAGTTGGCGTTGAGGATCGCCATCTGCGTCGCTTCCTTGAGGCCCTTTGCGCCCATCATGCGAATGTACATCCAGGTGATCGGCAGGATCGAGGCCGAGCCTTCCGGCGCGCCGGCGACCGCGTGTCCGGTCCCCTCAGATACATGTCCCGGCAGGAAGGGTACGAGATGCGCGGCAACGCCGATCGGGCCGACACCTGGCCCGCCGCCGCCATGCGGAATGCAGAAGGTCTTGTGCAGGTTCATGTGGCAAACGTCGGCGCCGAAATCGCCGGGCCTTGCCAACCCCACCAATGCATTGAGGTTCGCTCCGTCGAGATAGACCTGGCCGCCATGGTCATGGACGATGCGGCAGATGTCGATGATCTCCTCCTCGAACACGCCGTGTGTAGAGGGATAAGTGATCATCAGCGCCGCCAGGTGTTCGCCGTGCTGCGCTGCCTTGGCCTTTAGGTCGGCGATGTCGACATTGCCGTTGGCATCACAGCCTACAACCACGACGTCCATGCCCGCCATGTGGGCGGATGCCGGGTTGGTGCCGTGGGCGGAAGAGGGGATGAGGCAGATGTTGCGGTGCGCATCGCCGCGCGATTCATGGTAGCGGCGGATCGCCAGCAGGCCGGCATATTCGCCCTGGCTTCCGGCATTGGGCTGCAGCGAGACGCGGGCGAAGCCAGTGATTTCGGAAAGCCAGCGGTCGAGGTCGTCGATCATCAAGTCGTAACCCTTGCGGTACTCCTTCGGCGCAAAGGGGTGGACATTGGCGATCTTCGGCCAGCTCACGGGCATCATCTCGGCGGCGGCGTTCAGTTTCATGGTGCAGGAGCCGAGCGGTATCATGGCGCGGTCCAGCGCCAAATCCTTGTCCATCAGCTTGCGTAGCAGCCGCATCATTGCCGTTTCCGACCGGTGCGCGTGGAACGTTTCCTGGGTGAGAAACTCGCGGCCTCTTGCTGTCGAAGCCAGCGGCGCCTGCACCGGCGGAACCGGCGCCACGCCAAACGCGGAACACAGCGTTTCGTAATCATCGTCCGTGCAGGTCTCGTCGAAGGCGAGCGAAACCGTGCCGCCTTCGACATGGCGGATCAGCAGGCCCGCCTCGCGCGCCTTCTCGAGGATTGCTTGCGCGTTCTTCCCGGTATTGACGGTCACCGTGTCGAAGAAGCGTGCATTGACTGGCGTCATCCCGGCGGTGGCCACGCTCGCGTGGAAACGCGCCGCCATGGCGTTGATACGCGAGGCGATCGCGACCAGCCCCTGTGGTCCGTGCCAGATGGCATAGGCCGCTGCCATGTTCGCCAGCAGCGCTTGCGCCGTGCAGATGTTGGAAGTCGCCTTTTCGCGGCGAATATGCTGCTCACGCGTCTGCAGCGCCAGCCGGTAAGCCGGGCGGCCCGCGGCATCGACGGATTCACCCACCAGCCGGCCGGGGATGAGGCGGGTCAATGCGGCGCTCACCGCCATGTAGGCGGCATGCGGCCCGCCATTGCCCATCGGCACGCCGAAGCGCTGGATGGAACCGACGCAGATGTCCGCGCCCTGCGACCCCGGCGATTTCATCAACGTCAGCGCCAGCGGATCGGCAACGACGATCAGCAGCGCGCCGGCAGCCCTAGCCTGGCTGGCGAGTGGACCAAGGTCGGGAATTTCGCCAAGCGTATCCGGCATCTGCACGATCACGGCCGCGGTCGAGGCATCCGACTCACCGCAGTCCACCGTCATGCCCAGCGGGCCGCAGCGGGTCTTCAGCACGTCCAGCGTCTGGGGATGCATCGCATTGGCAACGACGATCCTGCGACGCTGGTCGCGGTGGTGGCGCTGCGCCAACCCCGCGGCCTCGGCAACGGCGGTGGCCTCGTCGAGCAGCGACGCGTTGGCCACCGGAAGGCCGGCAAGTTCGGTCACAAGGGTCTGGAAATGGAACAGCATCTCCAGCCGGCCCTGGCTGATCTCGGGCTGGTAGGGGGTGTATGAGGTGTACCAGCCCGGATTTTCAAACAGGTTTCGCAAGATGACCGGCGGCGTCAGCGTTCCATGATAACCCTGTCCGATCAACGATTTGGCCTGCGGCACGCCTTCGAACCTTGCTGCAAGCCAGGCAAGTGCTTCGTGTTCCGAAACCCCCTGCGGGATGTCGAGTTCGCGATCGAGACGGATCGCTGCGGGCACCGTCTTGGCGATCAGTGTCTCGAGCGAGGGCAGGCCGAGGAATGCCAGCATCTCGCGGGTCTGGCGGCTGTCCGGGCCAACATGGCGGGCGGTAAAGGGGCCTGAAAGTCCGTTCATGCTCTACTCCTTCAAAGCAACAGTTCAGGCAATCATCGCCTCATAGGCGGCGCGGTCCATCAGGTCGGAGAGATCGCCCTTGTCGGCGAGTTTCATCTTGAAGAGCCAGCCGCCGCCCTCGGCGGAACGGTTGACCAGCGCCGGATCGCCGGAGAGTTCCTCATTCACGGCGGTGACTTCGCCCGCAACCGGGGCATAGACATCCGAGGCGGCCTTGACCGATTCCACCACGACGGCTTCCTCGCCCTTTTCCAGTTTGCGGCCTTTCTGCGGAAGTTCGACAAACACCAGGTCGCCGAGCTGCTCCTGAGCGTGCCCGGTAATGCCGACCGTTGCCTCGTCTCCTTCGACGGAAATCCATTCATGGTCCTTGGTGAAGTAGGTGGTCGCCATCTGCTCTTCTCCGGGGTTCATTGCTTGTAGTGGTGCGGGACAAAAGGCAGCTTCACCTGCCTCAATGGAATGTTCCTGCCGCGCAGATCGGCAAGAAGCGTGTCGCCGGCATTGATGGCGACCAGCGCCATGCCGACGGGGTGGTTGACTGTCGGCCCGAAGCCGCCGGAGGTGACTTCGCCAACCTTGTTTCCTTCGCCATCGAGCACTGCGCAATGCGCACGGACAGGTGCGTTGCCTTCCGGAATGAATGCGATGCGCTTGCGCTTGCGCCCTTGGGCAAAGTGCCCGGCCAACGCCAGCGCACCGACAAACCTGCCGCCATGGCGTTGATCCATCGGTATGGCCCAGGCAAGGCCCGCTTCCATCGGGGTGATGTCTTCGCCGAGATCCTGTCCGTACAGCGGGAGGCCAGCTTCCAGTCTGAGGCTGTCGCGCGCGCCGAGGCCGATCATCATCGCCCGGCTGTCGGCCAGCAATCTGCGTGCAAATTCTTCCGCTTCGCCGGCGGGAAGCGCGATCTCGAAACCATCCTCGCCGGTATAACCCGATCGTGAAATGAAGCGGTCGCCGGGCATGTCCATTGCATCGAGGAAGTGCGGCGGCAGCATTGTCAAGCCCGCAACGGACAGCACCGCCTCGGCTTGCGGACCCTGGACGGCGAGAAAGGCGCGCTCTCGCACTTCCACGCTCACGTCGAAGTGCGAAGCATGGTCCTGGATGTGGGCAAGGTCCTTATCGGCGCAGCCAGCATTGCACACGATCATGAACCGGCCTTCGCCAAGCCTTGTGATGATGAGGTCGTCAATGATGCCCGCTTCGTCGTTGAGGAAGAAGCTGTACCGCGCCCGGCCGGTTTTCTGTTCTTCGGCGGGATAGGGGCAAAGGCACGAGACCAGCGCTGCTGCACCCGGCCCGTCAATTACCACCTGCATCATGTGGCTGATGTCGAAAAGGCCGCAATGGGCGCGCGTGTGCCGGTGCTCGGCGAGGATGCCGGCAGGGTAGAACAGCGGCATGTCGTACCCGGCGAACGGGCCGAACTTGGCGCCAAGCTCACGATGCAATGAATGAAGCGGGGTATGTTTCAAGGCGCCCTGTCCCGGTCAGAGGGGTTGCGGTCCGCATGCAGGCCGTATCGCGGTAGTCATCCGCGACAAGAGCCTGCCCCTCTGTCTGAAGCCTGAGAGACTTGCCGCCGCCATATCCGTCCATGGCTTCGGCTTACACCTTCGGCGCGACAACCTTTCGGTTGTCGACTTTCCAGAGCGCCTGTACGAATCACGGTCCTTTCGCCTGAGAGATTATGGGCGTTTTCACCTTCGGCGATGGCTGCGACGCTCATGCGTCCGCCATTCTCTCCCGCGATTCGTTCCGGTTTCCCGGCTGGCATTCAAGGTCTAGCAAAGGCGGGGCGGAATTGTCCAGTCCGGTCGAGTCGTGCGGTGGTGAGCAAACCCCACCCGTCCGCTGCGGACACCCTCCCCATGCCGGGGAGGAAAAAGCGCGCCTCAAACAAAAAACCCCGCCGTTACAGCGGGGTTTTTCATTCTTCGCCGGTTCCGGCTTCCGGCACAGGGGCGTTGAAGCCGAAGGCCTGGAACCGGCGCCCGCCACGGGCTGATCAGGGGTGCTTGAGCCTGCCCGGAGCGAAGGGGAAAGGGTGGTTCGTGGTTCGTGGTTTGCTGTTTGTTGTTCGACCTACGAACCGCGCGCCTTCAGTTGCAGACCCTGACCTTCTCGTAGAGCGGCTTGCCGTTATAGGTGTAGCCGACGAATTCCTTTTCCCACCAGCAGCGGCGCGGTGCGGCGTAGACGACGCCGTAGGAAGGTGCGCCGTAGACCGGGCGGGTCAGCGCACTGCCGACGATGGCGCCGGCTACGAAGCCTCCGAATGCCGCCGCGCCGTTGTTGCCGGCCTGGGCAGGGGTCGCAGCGCCAAGCGAGGCGGCTGCGGTCATGGCGATGGCTGCGGAAAATGCGATTGCGGAAGTGCGGATCGTGTTCATTGCCCTATTCCTTTCGACCGGTCCTCCCGGCCCCTGTCGGCTGGCTTGATTGCCCTTGCCGATGATCAACAAATAGACCTGAACGCAAACCGGCGATGTGCATTCGCGCACAAAGGAAAAAGTCGCGTGATGTCGTTCGCGGTTCGTGGGTCGCCACTCGCCATCCACTACGAGCCACGAACGACGAACAACGAACCACGCCCGGCGAACCAATCGTTAACCCTGTTTGAAAAGCCGCGCCGCGATAACCGAAAATTGGCAATAGCGCGCTAGGCTGGCGAGATAGCGAATTGCCCGCGAATTGCCGGAGAGCAAAAATGAAGATCATTCTCGTAGCCGACGATGCACCCGTCATTCGCAAGGTTGCGCGACGGCTGCTCCAGGACATGGGATTTGTCGTAGTGGAGGCCGAAACGGCGGACCAGGTTCTGTCGATCTGCCGCGACAACCTGCCGGACGCGGTGCTGCTCGACTACGACATGCCGGGAATGAAGAGCATCGAGATCATTCCGGAGATCGTGCGCATGCAGTCCGGGCACGAATGCAAAGTCATCTATTGCACCAGCGAGGTGCTTGTTCCGGAAATGACCCGCGCCAAGCGCGCCGGCGCCAAGGCTTTCCTGATGAAGCCGTTCAACAGCAAGATACTGGCGCACAAGCTGGCTGAGGCCGGCATCGATCCTGTCGCCGCCTGACAAGGCCGCAACAAAAAACCCCGCCGGAAGGGCGGGGTTCTTGAAGGGAAAAGGCAAGGCCCGGTCAGGCGATCTCGCGAGCCTCGTTCATGTCCGGTTCGCGCAACACATAGCCGCGGCCCCATACCGTTTCGATGTAGTTGAGGCCGCCAGCGGCCGAAGCGAGCTTCTTGCGCAGCTTGCAGATGAAGACGTCGATGATCTTCAGTTCCGGCTCGTCCATGCCGCCATAAAGGTGGTTCAGGAACATTTCCTTCGTGAGCGTGGTGCCCTTGCGTAGCGAGAGCAGCTCCAGCATCTGGTATTCCTTGCCGGTGAGGTGGACGCGCTGTCCGGCAACTTCCACCGTCTTGGCGTCGAGGTTCACCACAAGGTCGCCCGTGGTGATTACCGACTGTGCATGCCCCTTGGACCGGCGGACGATGGCGTGGATGCGTGCTACCAGCTCGTCCTTGTGGAAAGGCTTGGTCATGTAGTCGTCGGCGCCGAAACCGAGGCCGCGAACCTTGTCCTCGATACCTGCGAGGCCCGACAGAATGAGGATCGGCGTCTTAACCTTAGAAAGGCGCAGTGTGCGCAACACCTCATAGCCGGACATGTCCGGCAGGTTGAGGTCGAGCAAAATGATGTCGTAGTCGTATAGTTTGCCGAGGTCGACGCCCTCCTCACCCAGATCGGTGGTGTAGACGTTGAAGCTCTCCGACTTGAGCATCAGTTCGATGCTTTGCGCCGTGGCGCTATCGTCCTCTATCAGCAGAACACGCATGCCTTAATCCCCTTCTGTCGCCGCGCCGCGCTGGCCTGACGGCAATTTCCCGACCCGTACACGACGCGCGCACCTGAATGCCGATTCAAATGCTGACGCATAATGGTTAACAAAATGTAATTCCATCGCGCAAGCCCTGTTCCATGATTTCAGAAAAATCCCCTACCACGTTGAAGAACATAGGGTATTTATCGAATACAGAGTTCAGGCGATACATTAAGAACTGATCCTAACCCTGCTTACCGACTCAACTCCCCGCCCTCGCGCAAAAAGTGTGGGCTTCAGGTTGTTTCCAGCAAAGCGGGGTTTACCTGCCCTTAATGGATAATGCGTATGATTAAGAAGAACTCATGAACGAAAGGTTACCACAAGGCCGTTCGTTAACGTTTTTTGTAAATGCATTGCGGGAGGAGGCCAGACAGCGGGCCCGACGCGATGATCCTGGCGGGACGAAGGTCCCGTCGCGCCAAAAGGTGCACCAGTGCGGGTTCAAGGAGTATCGAGTATGAAATCGCGTGAAAGCGTGCTTCGCTTGAAGCACTACCAGGTCGAAGACAAGACCCGGCAGCTAACCCAGATCGACCTGATGATCGCCGAGTTCAGCCGCATGGCGGACGAACTGGACAACCAGATCCGGATCGAGGAACAGAAATCGGGGATCACCGATCCCTCGCACTTCGCCTATCCGACCTTCGCAAAGGCCGCGCGGCAGCGGCGCGACAACCTCGCCGGTTCGATCCGCGACCTCAAGGACAAGCGCGAGCATGCGGTCGAGGCCCTTGCCGAGGCGGAAGAGCAGCTCAAGAAGGCGCAGTTGCTGGATAGTCGCGATGCCACCGGCGCTGCGGACGCTGCAATCGACCGCCAGATCGAAAGGCGGGCAATGATCGGCTGAAACCGGTCAGCGCCCAGCCTCGATTTCCCTTTCCAGCCGGGCAATATCGGCCGGCTTCAGTCCCATGTCCGCGAGATCGGCTGCGCTCATTTCGCGCAGCGTGGCCAGCTTGCGCTCGGCCCGGGCGCGCTCCCTTTCGGGACGGGTAAATAACGGCATGGCAGTATCCTTCCGTTGACCTCCTCCCGAGACGAAACATAAGCCAGTTTGTGCGATTGTGCAGTGCAACAATCGCAGGCCAGCCATGCGCGCGCCGATTGTCGACGGCGAATTACTGGAAAGCGCAGCCTTGCTTCACGCCAGCCAACTTGAAGATCATCGCCGCCGGGCAGAAGCCGGTGAAGGCCGACTGGATCATGTTGGCGCCGGCGAACAGCGTCAGCCAGACGAAATGCGGCGAGACATAATGCGTCAGCGCCACCGAAAGCAGCACCATGAAGCCGGCGAAGGCGAGGACGGAACGGTCGAGTGTCATCTTTTTTCTCCGTGAATGAATATGGAAAATTATATATAAGCGATCGCTAATATAATCAAGGGAAATTGGCGCGTCCTCGCAACAAGCGAGCGCGCCGCGGGTGGAGCGCATCAGGCGGGTAATATCCTCCCCCCTTTTGGGGAGTGGCTAGTGGGGTGTCCTGCTGTCCAACCTATTGGGCAAAGCCACAAGCTGACCCCCACCGGCTCTGCGTCACTTCGCTTGCAGTCGCGCGCCTTCCCGCAAAGGGGAGGCTGAAGACGCGCTGAGGCCCGAGGATGGTGGCTTGCGCCGGCCCGTCGCTTTGCCGATAAAGGCGGCAAACAGGAGGGGCGCGTGCTCGGCTGGTTCACCTTCATCCTCGTATGTCAATTGGCAGGCGAGCTATTCGTGACGGCGTTTGCGCTGCCGTTTCCCGGGCCGGTGGCAGGAATGGCGCTGTTGTTCCTCTTCCTGCTGGCGCGCGGCGAGGTTCCGGCAGCGCTTGGCATTACTGGCGACGCGCTGTTGTCGAACCTGTCGCTGCTGTTCGTGCCGGCGGGCGTCGGCATCATGGCGCATTTTTCGCTGCTCAAGGCCGAATGGCCGGCGCTTTCGGTGGCGCTGGTCGGCTCGACGCTGGCGACCGTGGCCGTGACAGCAGGGCTGATGGTGGCGCTGAAGCGGTGGACCGGTGCGGCGGTACAGCGCGATGAGTGACGTTCGCCAGCTTTGGGTATATCTGGCGGCAAGCCCGCTGTTGCATCTGACGCTGACGCTCGTCGCTTTCCAGGCAGGTCTGTTCGTCTATCGCAAGAGCGGCGGCAATCCGCTTGCCAATCCGGTGCTGATAGCGGTGCTTGCGATCGTCACGCTCCTGCTTGCGACCGGCACCGACTACGCCGCCTATTTCGAAGGCGCGCAGTTCGTCCACTTCCTGCTGGGCCCGGCGACGGTGGCGCTGGCAATACCGCTTTACCGGCAGTTCGCCGCGGTCCGACGTTCTGCGGTTGCGATTCTTGCCTCGATCCTCGGCGGTTCGATGACGGCGGCGGCATCTGCAGTCGCGATTGCGTGGGCTATGGGGGCCAGCCGCGACAGCCTGGTGGCGCTGGCACCCAAATCGGTTACGGCCCCGGTGGCAATGGCAATCACGCGCGAACTGGGTGGACTGCCCTCGCTTACTGCGGCGCTGGTCATCCTTACCGGCATCACCGGCGCAATGCTGGGGCCGGTCCTGCTCAACCGGCTTGGTATCAAGGACTGGCAGGCGAGGGGACTTGCCATCGGTACGGCGAGCCACGGCATCGGCACGGCGCGGGCGCTGCAGGTGAACGAGGTGGCCGGGGCGTTCTCCGGTCTTGCGATGGGTTTGAATGCGCTGGCGACAGCGATCTTGTTGCCGCTCGTGTGGCGGGCCTTGTCGTGAGTTTCCTCTTGCCCGCCTTGCTGCTTGCCTGCGCCGTTTCGTTCGGCCTCGGCATCACGCTGCCGCTGATCCGCTTCGAAAAGCTTTGGTTCTTCACGGAGAGCCCATCGCTCATCGGCCTGGTGCAGGGGCTTTGGATCAACGGCGATATTGCACTTGCGGCGGTGGTGGCGCTGTTTTCGCTGATCTTTCCGCTGCTGAAGCTGTTCACGCTCTTCGAGGCGGCTTTGCGCTCCGGGCGGTTTCCGGCGTGGGCGGGCATGCTTTCGAAATGGTCGATGATGGACGTGCTCGTGGTCGCAATCCTGGTGTTCGGGGCCAAGACCAGCGGTTTGGCGACGGCAGCAGCGCAGCCGGGCATCTGGTTCTACGGGTTGTCAGCGGCGGGGGCTGCGTTGGCGGCTGCCATGGTTTCGCGCAAGGCGAAAAGGCCGCCCCATTCGGAGCGGCCCCTTTTGTAGATCCGGTGGAATAGCGCGGGCGCCAATCAGGCGTGGCTGCGATAATCCTGGATGCGGGTGGTGCGCAGGCCAGCAAGGCCGTGTGCATCGATCGAAATCTGCCAGGAGAGAAATTCCTCGACAGTCAGAGTGTATCGCTCGCAAGCTTCCTCAAGCGAGAGGAGCCCTCCGCGCACGGCCGCGACAACTTCGGCCTTTCGGCGGATCACCCATCGACGCGTCGAGGCGGGCGGGAGATCGGCAATCGTCAACGGACTGCCGTCGGGGCCGATGACGTATTTAACGCGCGGTCTAACCTGATCGGTCATACTCATACTCACACAAAAGACCAATGCCGGTAACCCTACATGCGCTGCCTTAAAAAACGGCTAAGGGCGCGGTTACCAAACGGTAAGAGAGGTTAAGCGCCCGCTTGCCGCACGCGGCGCGGCAATGGCATCATCGCCCGATGACGGACAAGCAAGCTGACACACCCGCCGGGGAAGCGGAGGCCAACGGGCCGGCGCTGTGGCTTGCCGCCTTTCCATTCCCTGCCAGGCAAGGTCACAAATATGATCGCGGCCACGCGCTTGCGGTCAGCGGCCCCATGACGCGCACCGGCGCGGCGCGGCTGGCGGCGCATGCGGCATTGCGTGTGGGGGCCGGGCTTGTCACGCTTGCTTCGCCGCCCGATGCGCTTGCCGTCAATGCGGCGCATCTGACGGCGGTGATGCTGGTGCGTATGGAGGGTCCGCAGGGCCTGTCGCAAATCTTTGCAGACAGCCGCATCAACGCCTTGGTGCTTGGCCCGGCGCTGGGTGTGGGCGAGGGGACCTGCGAACTGGTGCGCGCAGCGCTTGCCGCGGGCCGTGCCGCGGTGCTCGACGCCGACGCGCTCACCAGCTTTGAAGGCAACGCCGAAGCGCTCTTTGCGATGATCCGGCCGTCAGCCGGCGAGACTGTCCTGACGCCGCATGAAGGCGAGTTCGTCCGCCTCACCGGATCGGCCGTGAAGGACCGTCTCGCATCCGCCCGCCACCTTGCGACCCAATCGCACGCGGTCGTGGTGCTGAAGGGCCCGCGCACGGTGATCGCCGCGCCAGATGGAAGAGCCGCCATCAATTCGAACGCGCCGCCGATGCTTGCGACCGCCGGTTCCGGCGACGTGCTGGCCGGCCTCATCTGTGGATTGCTGGCGCAAGGCATGCCGGCTTTCGAGGCGGCTTGCGCGGGCGTGTGGCTGCACGGGGCGGCGGCGGAAGAACACGGGCCGGGCCTCATTTCCGAGGACATCGAGAAACATGTTCCTGCAGTCCTCGCCCGGCTTGAGGCCCTTCCCGGCATCCAGCGGTTGTAACATCGTGAAATCTTTGTTTACCAGGTTGTGGGAACCGATTCACATTCTCGCCTGATTTGTCGAAAACAAGCGCCGCCGCACTGGCGGCAAGGCTTGCCTGCCGCCCTGTCGAGTAAAAACAGGGTAATCAGACATGAACAAAATGATCGCTGCGGCCGCAATTGCCGCGACCGCCATCCTTGCCAGCCAGCCGGCCATGGCGCAGTGCGGGAAGGCTTCCTGGTACGCGTTGCACTCGCGAACCGCTTCGGGCGAAATGATGAATCCGTCGGCGATGACCGCCGCACATCGCAGCCTGAAATTCGGCACCAAGGTCCGCGTAACCAACAAGCGCAACGGCAAGTCGGTCGTCGTGCGCATCAACGACCGCGGGCCGTTCATCAAGGGTCGCATCATCGATGTGTCCAAGGCTGCGGCGAAGCAGCTCGGTTTCATCTCCTCTGGCCATACCAGCATCTGCATCGCCAAGGTGTGAGCCGGCGCCGGGTCGCGCCTGCATTGCGCGCCCGCAAGAGAATTGGATTCCTTCCCGCTTTGGCCTATATGCAAGGCTCGAACTGGACGGCGCGGCCTTTAACCGCGCGTGACCCGAGGCTTTCGCAATGCTCAATTCCCTCGATCTGCCGGGACGCCCGCAAGACACGCGCGTGGTCGTAGCCATGTCCGGCGGAGTGGATTCCTCCGTCGTCGCCGGCATGCTGAAGGCCGAGGGCTACGATGTCATAGGCATGACGCTGCAGCTTTACGACCATGGCGAGGCGACGCACCGCAAGGGTGCGTGCTGCGCCGGCCAGGACATTCATGATGCGCGCCGCGTGGCCGAGACGCTGGGCATTCCCCATTACGTGCTCGATTATGAATCGCGGTTTCGCGAGGCGGTGATTGACCCGTTCGCCCAAAGCTACATGGCGGGCGAGACGCCGGTTCCCTGCGTTTCGTGCAACCAGACCGTCAAATTCGCCGACCTTCTGGAGACGGCACGCTCGCTGGGCGCGGCGGCGCTGGCGACCGGCCACTATGTGCGCTCGCGCCGCGTCGACGCATCGGGACGGCGCGCGCTTTTCCGCCCTGTGGACGAAAGCCGCGACCAGAGCTGGTTCCTTTTCGCCACCACGCAGCCGCAGCTTGACTACATCCGTTTTCCGCTTGGCGGGCTTTCCAAGCAGCGCACGCGCGAACTTGCCCGCGAGTTCGGCCTCATCGTTGCTGAAAAGTCCGACAGCCAGGACATCTGCTTCGTGCCGCAGGGCAAGTATTCCGACATCATCGCCAAGCTGCAGCCCAATGCCGCCGAAGCCGGTGACATCGTCCACATGGACGGGCGGGTTCTAGGCCGCCATGAGGGCATCTTGCACTACACGATCGGCCAGCGGCGCGGCATCGGTATCGCCACCGGCGAGCCGATCTATGTCGTCCATCTCGACAGCGCCCGCAACCGCGTCATTGTAGGCCCGCGCGAGGCGCTGGCGACGCAGCGCATTCATCTGCGCGAGGTGAACTGGCTTGGCGATGGCCCGCTCGCGGACATGACTGCCGAGGGCCTCGACATCCACGCCAAGGTGCGCTCGGCCCGCCCGCCAGCGCCCGCACGGCTTCATGTACGAGACGGGGCTGTGTCGGTGGAACTCAACGAGGGTGAGACCGGCGTCGCGCCCGGCCAGGCCTGCGTCTTCTATGCCGACGAGACGCCCGGCGCGCGCGTGCTCGGCGGCGGCTTCATCGCCCGCTCGGAACGCAGCCGCGAGGCCGAGGCAGCGCTGCGCCAATTGGCGGCCAATGCGTACGATGTTCACGCCTGACGCCTCGCGACCGGCGGGCAATGTGCCAGTGCGTGCCGCATTCTCTTGACAGGCGGCGCGGGGCCTTCCTATAAGCGCCGCACTGCAAGAGGCAGCCTCGCCGGATGACGGCGCTCGGGGCGGAGTAGCTCAGCCGGTTAGAGCAGCGGAATCATAATCCGCGTGTCGGGGGTTCGAGTCCCTCCTCCGCTACCAACAAAATCAATAAAATCAATGATTTATGTTCCGTTGGTTTCCTGCTTGTATTTAGCTGGAACGTTCACTTTTCATACATGAGTAGCAGGACCGCTCCCTACGATTTGACGCATATTCGCGGTTACCCAGACACGCTCCAGATTTAAGGCGACCGGCCAGCGTAAAGGGATCGGACCAGCGGCTGTTCCGGGGCCGACTGCTGTCAGTCTGGTTTTGGCGTGTCGACGTACAACGCAAAAAGTAAATCATGAGCGCCGAGAAACCGCCCAAGGCGGCGACTGTATCTCTGGCCGGGCTTTATCCTGCGCGCTCTGGCGCCTTTTGGTGCAGTATCGCTCCGTCCTCGAGGGTGACGATCTTGTCAGCGAGTTCAAGAATGCGCGGATCGTGGGTGACCATGACCGTAGTAGTGCCGCGAAACCGGCCGAGATCCTTCAGCAGCGTGACGACGGCAAGGCCGCTCGCCTTGTCAAGCGCGGCGGTGGGCTCGTCTGCAAAAACCACCTCCGGATTGGAGACGAGCGCACGTGCAATGGCGACCCGCTGCTTCTGCCCGCCCGAAAGATTGGCGGGAAGGTAATCCATGCGTTCGCCCAGCCCGAGCATTTCGAGTAGATGATTTATCGCCCGACCGTGATTGCCGGCTTGTCCGCGGCCGTGCACCTGAAGACCCATCAGCACATTCTGCCGGGCCGTCAGGCTGTCGTGCAGATTGTGAGCCTGAAAAACGAAACCCAGCCGACGGCGCAAGGAGATCTGCGTCTCCTCGCTGGCGCCAAAGAGCTCGTTGCCCAACAACCGTACGCTTCCCGCCTGGACGTCGCGAAGGCAGCCCATGAGGGTCAAAAGGGTGGTCTTGCCCGATCCTGAAGGTCCCATCAGAACGGTGAGCGAACCCCGCTCGACCTGGAGGTCTATTGCGTGAAGCACCTGCTTTTCAGCCTCGCCCACCCCGAAAGCGTGGTCGAGACCCGAAATAGCTATTGGGTTATCGTCCATCATTTGACTCTAGAAGAGATCGGCCGGATCGGCGGCTTTGAGCTTGCGGATCGCCATGAGGCCGGAAAGCGAGCAGGCCGCGACAGTCCCAATGAAAACGGCGAGCGCGCGCCCGGGGGTCATGAAGATCGGAATGTTAGTGAGGTGCGCCAGAGTCATATAGAAAACCTGCGAGAAGGCGAGGCCCGGCCAAAAGCCGATCGCCGCAAGAATCATTGCCTCCTCCAGAATGACGCCGACAAAGAAATGCATCCGGTACCCCATCGCTTTGAAGGTCGCGTATTCACGGATATGGTCTGCGACGTCCGTTGCCAATACTTGGTAGGCGATGACAATTCCGACGATGAGGCCTATGCCGACGCCGAAGGCGAAGATCAGCCCGGTCGGCCGCTCGGTCATCTGGTAGCGCTGTTCCTCCGCTATCGCTGTCTGCATCGGGCGGATACGAACGGCATCCGCCGGATAGAGCTGGGCGAGTTCCTCGGCAACCCTGTCGGGATTTGCTCCGGGACGAATTTCCAGCATGATATGATTCGGCGCGGCAGAACTTCGTTGCGGAAAGAGGCGGAAGAACGTCTGGTCGGAAACGAGGAACACGCCATCCCCACCAAAGCCGCCCCCGATCGACACCGATCCGATCGCCCGAAGCTGACGGCTTTGCATCTCGAAGTTGATCGCAGCGTCTGGACTGGCGCTGCGGAAAGTCCGCATGTCGATGAACCTGGTACTCAAATCCACCAGGGCCGTATCCTCGAGAGCCAGGCTGACAAGAGGAGCAGCCAGATCCTGCCGGACGAATGTCGTGGCATCGGGGCTGAGTGCTATGAACTGTATCGAGGAAGATGTGTTTTGACCGGACAACCACTTCGCTTGTCCCAGGTGAATTGCGGTCCCCGCCTTCACGTCCGGGTGCGCAAGGGCCCGGATCAACCACTGGTGCGGTATCTTGGAAGCGTCCGAAAGGGTCTCTGCGCCGCTCGCCGAGATCATCAAGAGATCCGGGCGAAAAAGGCGGTAGGGCGTGGCGACAGATTCCAGCATTGAGGCTGCGAGACCAAGCTGCACAAATACCAGCACATTCGCAAATGCTACCCCGGCGAGGGCGGCCATCAGCCGTCCCCGATTGTGTGTCAATTGCAGAAAACCGATGGGCAGTCGGCCGAAAAGCTTCGTCAGAATGGATGTCACTTTCCATCCCCGCCGTTGGGGTTGCTGGAAACCGAGATACGGGCGACCACTTCAAGGCCCGCAAACACTGCCGCACGGGCGCTGGATTCGTGATCGAGTTCGACGATCACGCTGACGACCCGCGCGTCCGTGTTTGCTGCCGGATCGTCATCGGTAACGCTTTGCCGGCCGACAATCGCGCCGATCCTTGCGACGCGGCCCAGCAGCGGGGCACTGCCCGTCACCTCGGAGGCAATGGAGACCGGCTGCCCGACTTCGACGCGACTGACGTTCGACTGGAAAACCTCCAGTTCTGCTTCCATCGTCGCGGTATCGCCCATGCGCAGAAGCCCTGACTGGGGCAGCCGCTCACCCTCACGCACCGCCACGTCGATGATTAGTCCGTCGCGAGGGGCATAAATGCGGGCGCGGTCGAGATCGCGCTCGGCCCGCTGGAGAGCCGCTTCTGCGGAGGCCAGGTCGGCTTCGGCAACGCTGACATCCACGGGCACGCCATCCGGCACTGGCTGGTATCGCAAGAGCGTGGCTTCGAGCCGTGTCACATCGGCTCGTGCGGCATCGGCGCGCGACTGGGCCTCTTCGAGGGTAGCCTCTGCCGCCGTGCCTCGCCCGAAAAGGTTTTTCGCGCGAACCAAAGCCGACTGCGCAAGCGCAAGCGAGGCGCGCGCACTCTCCAGGCTCGCGCGGGTCTCGGCTTCCGCCGAAGTGACCTGCACTTTCTTCTGGGCCAGGATGGCACGGCTGGTGTTCACGTTGTTTTCTGCCGTCAACACCGCCGCCTCGTACTGGATGATGCTGTCAAGAACGGCCAGCAGGGCGCCAACCTTCACCCTGTCGCCCTCCGACACCAGGAGTTGTCTGACGCGCGCATCACCCGAACCGAATGGAGCTCCGACGACGACGATGCCGTCACGCGGGCGCAACTCGCCTAGCGCCAGAACGTCCCCGCCCTGTATGTCCGCCACTCGCTCGGGGGAAGGTATCCGGTCGACAGGGATTGCAATCGGTTGCCGGGCGCCTGCTCCCGGTTCCAGCGAGGTCAGATCAAAGAAGGTCCTCAACCAGGGCCCCTGGAAATAGAGACCACCCACCGCACCGGCAAAGAGGAGCGCGATCACAGCAGCGATTCGCAGAAAGAGTAAGGATGAACGTACGCGCGTGCGCGCGCCCGACCCCTTGCCATTTTCGAGCAGCGGAAGCGCCACCCTCTCTTGCGGCCCAACAGGTGGTTCGACTGGTTTCGTCATGAATAGTGCTTTCGGTCCACTTCGTGCAACCAAGCCGACGTCATGAAGACCCGCGCCAGGTATGGTCGTGGCACAATCAGAGCCCCAACCCTTGAAGTTCAACAGGCGAGACCATGCCGTCGCCATTTGCATCGACACGCGAAAACGCCGTGTCGTAAGCTCGACGTTTCTTTATCGTCGCTGCACGCCCCAGATTGGCTGCGGCGTTGAGATCGATGAAGGCGACAAATTCCTCGCTACTCAACGCATTGTCTGAGTTCGTGTCGGCCAGGCGAAAATTTGCCGCTCCCTTTTCCTGATCGGTATCTGCAGAAAGCGCAGGATTCGTCAGGGTTAGTAACACAACTATTCCGACGCCAAGATTGGGGGCATATTTGCGAATTGCGTGTGCTTTGCACAAAGTATGTTCCTTTCGATCTGCATCACTGGCCGGTCATCCGGCCACCCTCGCTTGGTATGGGTGTCGTGTTTCATGGGCATTGCGTGGAAAGCCTATTTCATGTCGCAATGTTTCAAGACGGGCGCTTTGAAACAGTTTGATGCAATTTCGTTCTCTCGCCTCAGCCAGTCCATGCGAGTTTGACGTTCATGAATAGCAAGCCGAACCGAATCATCGTCGTGGACGACGACCCCGAGCTTCGGGCGCTTCTGCGCCGCTACCTCTCCGGACACGGGTTCGACACGCGCGAGGCTGCCGGCGGTCGCGCCCTTGACCGTGAATTGTCGCGCGGGCCAGCCGACGCCATCGTTCTTGACCTGATGATGCCGGGAGAAGATGGCCTTGCAATCTGCCGCCGTCTCAGGGTCGCCGGCGACCAGACACCGATCGTGATGCTCACGGCCCGCGGGGATCCGATCGACCGGATTATCGGACTTGAGACGGGCGCGGACGACTATCTGCCTAAACCGTTCGAGCCACGGGAGCTCGTGGCGCGACTGACCGCCGTAATGCGCAGGACGCGTGCGGGCGGATCACCCCTCTCGGACGGGGTGATTTATTCGGGACCTTTGCGCATCGACATCGCTGCCATGACGGTATCGCGCAACGGATTGACGTTGAAACTGACGGGCCGCGAGTTTGCTCTGCTGGCTGCCCTTGCACGAAGCAGTGGCCGCCCGCTGACTCGTGCGCAACTCATCGAGCGGGCCTTCGGCCGGGACGCGGAAGTCAACGATCGGGCGATCGACGTCCAGATTGCGCGGTTGCGCAAGTCGATTGGAGACACCGGCGAACAACCGCAAATGATCAAGACGGTATGGGGTGTGGGCTATGTCCTCGCGGTCCGAAATGATTAAGACCTTTCGCATGCAGACCATTGCGGTCCTGCTGGGCACAAACATCGCCGCCCTGGTGCTGTCATTCGTACTGGTCAGCTTCCTGGTGATCCGCCCGGCGGCCGAAATCGGCGCCAGCATTACCGCCGACCTTCTTGATGTGCTTGCTCGATCGCTCGATCGCGTGGATTCCACCGAGCGCGTCGCAATCCTGCAGATAATCGACGATCAGGAAGACCTTAGCGTCAAGGTCGCCAGCTCCCCGCCCGAGAATGTGGGCGTAGCGCCCAGTCTCTTTGGTCGTTTCTTTCTGGAGGCGCTTGAAGCCCGGCGCGGAAGCTTCGTTGCTACCGAGTGGCGGCTGGATGATCAAGGCTGGTTCTGGATGCGCTTGCCGGCCGATGATCCACCCGTCTGGATATCAATCCGCACACGTCGTCTCGGCGACCCGATCCACGGGCTCCTGGCGGTCTCCGCGATAGCCTTGCTGGCGGCTTTCGTGGGCGGCATTGCGCTTCAGCGTCGCGTGACCCGGCCATTGAGCAGTCTCGAACAGCAGGTCGACCGGATTGAGAATGTGAAGACCTTGCCGGTACTGGCTGAAACCGGGCCGCGAGAAATAGCCGCGGTATCGCGCGCGCTCAACGGGATGATGCAGCGTATCCGGTTGGCGGAAGCGGAAAGGGCGATCATGCTTGCCAGCGTCAGTCACGACCTGCGAACTCCCTTGACCAAGCTTCGCCTGTCGCTCGCGATGCTCGATGACGCCGACCCGGAACTCGTAGGGGGCGCGCAAAAGCAGGTCGACCGGATCGACACCATGCTAGAACAGTTTCTTGAACACGCTCGCGGCTTTGCGGAAGAGCCGGTGCAACAGGTTTCGCTTGGGGAAATTGTAAAATCGGCCGTGGAGCTGACAGGAAAAACAGATCGCGTGGAAGTTTCATTTCCTCCGGACCTGCAGGTGACCGTCAAGAAAGAAGCGTTGGCCCGGGCGATCGGCAACCTCTTGAGGAACGCCTTCATCCACGGAGCCCTGCCGGTGCGGGTGTCGGCGGAAACGACTGGCGGTGACCTGGTCCTCGAAGTGAGCGACTCCGGACCCGGCATGGATCCCGCTGACGCCGAAGCGCTGGTTAGACCTTTTGCGCGCGGGAACTCGGCCCGGACCGGCAGCGGTACCGGACTGGGTCTTGCAATAGCGGATCAGGTGGCAAGGGCTCACGGCGGCTCGCTCAGCTTCAGCCGCTCTCGGAATGGTTTCACGGCTACCATTCGAATACCCAAGCGACGTTCTGATGTGATGCAGCCTTAGGCCCATGGCGCCATACGAATTTGGCAAACGTCGGGTTTTGGGTGCTCTTCGGTTGCGATGGCACGTTTGGACTGGGACGCAATGCTGAACGGCAGTTGCGGGGCCGGAGGGAGACCGTCCGGTTTTGGTCGCTTTCGGCGGTAAGCTGCCGTTAGCGCTTGGCGTCGCTCACGTGAGGGACACTGATCGTCAGCCCCCTCTTCTGCATGTTGAAAGGCCAGCCCTATCCGCAGGGTGGTGGACCCTCGCAGACATCCCCGCCGTCCTATTGCTGCTTGTCGAACTGATCAAGGCCTCCTGTCGCGTCCAGCGCTATCAGAAAGTCCCTTCACTTTTCCCGGGGCAAGTCCAGATCGTTCCCTTACCCTTTTTCCATGGCTTCAGAACCTTGTGACGGAACGGATCCCGGGAATGATAGCGGCGTCACTTCGAAGTTGTAAAAAAGTTCCACTCCCTGTTCGTCCCTGAGCGTCAGAAGGGGCGAAAGTGCCTTCTGCAAATCCCGACTCGGGCCCATGTAGTAATAAGCAATTCCCCAATTGTCCTCGCTCCGGCCCGGAATCAATCCGGTGCCGCCTATGCCCACGTGGCCCGACAATTATAGCCGGTTCGGGTTGCCGTCCGAGATGCCGAACTGGCCAAAGATCCCGAAGCCCTCCTTAGAGTTTTCGCTCACCGGCGTCGGCGTCCTCCATCCTGGAAAAAGGAGTGCCGTATTGACCGGGGATAGTATACCCCCAGTCCCGTTGATACTCTCGCCATAATCATGCTCGGCGTGGACGGTTACCGAGAAGCCATTCCAAAACCCCAGCTTGCTGAGGTCGGCATTGAGCATGAGGTCAACCTTGCCGCCATATTGAAAATCGCTATCACCGTCGCCGGCACGCAGCCCCTGATAGAATTGTGTCAGTCGAGGGGCGAGTGTGATGCCATGTTCTTTCAACGAAATCCGGCTGCCGGCCCAATCGCCGGTGAGCGGCCGCATCCAAGGTGGCGTTTGCTTGGCCCTATTAAAGTAATGTCCGGACTGTTTACGTTTGGCTGGACAGGTAGCGTGCTAGTCGGCATCATGAACAATATTGGTAAATTCGATGAAGGGCAGGCTGGACAAGCGAAAGATTAATGCTTTGGACCAGCAAGCGCTGTTGGCCAGGCGGCGTCACATAGAGGCACCACATTGGTGTTTCTTGAAATTGCCGCAACAAGGAGTTCTTGCAGAAATGAAATTGGTAGATAAGCCGTTCCTTGGCGCGATCATTATTGCGCTTGCACTGCCGGGAGCTATCGCACACGCGCAGGTGTCGACCGAGACGGTAAAATCGCTCGGCGCGCCGGACAAGATCGAGACGAACCTGGGAACGCTGGAATTCAAGGATGGGGTTCCCACAGCCGAGTCCGCCCAGAAGGTCTACGACACGCTCGACTTCACCCGGGCGTTAAATGTCTACAACAATAGTTTTCGCGGCGCTTCGGCTCTGGCGATCGTCAAGGGATTTGAGGGCATCGGCGCCAAGCCGGGCGATGTCGTCATCTTCTCGGAATTGATGGATTCCAATTCGCTGTTCCTGACGGCAAATGCCGACACGGTCTATTATCTTACCGGGCTCGACCTGAGCAAAGGCCCGGTGGTCATCGAACAGCCCTCGCGTGCCGTGGGCACGATCAACGACATGTGGTTCTCGTGGATTATCGACATCGGCGGCCCCGGACCCGACCGCGGACTCGGCGGCAAATACCTGATCGTCGGCCCAGATTATAACGGACCGCTGCCGGAAGGCGGCTATTTCATCGCGCATTCGAAAACAAATTTGGCTCTCTATGCGGCACGAGCCTATCTCGTAGACAACGACCCCAAGCCGGCAGTCGAGAACGTCAAGAAGAACCTCAAGATCTATCCCTACAAGCCGGGCTCGTTTGGTACCAGCATTGCGCAGGCCCTGGAGGGTACGGTCGCCATTTCAGGCGAGCCCACGGTACCGGAGACGAAATTCATCGAGGGCAGCGGGCTTTCGTTCAACACGATCCCTCCGAGCGACTACCGGTTCTTCGAGATGATCAACGAGGCCGTCCAGAACGAGCCGGCCACGAGTTATGACGTCGAATTGGCCGGACAGCTTGCGGCAATCGGAATCGTGCACGGCAAGGAGTTCAGCCCCGACGAAAGGATGAAGAAGATCTTGTCGGATGCGGCCGCCTTCGGGCAGGCAACGGGCCGGGCGCTCAACTGGCGCTACGCGATGAAGCATCCGGACTGGGCCTATTACGAAGGATCGCAATGGGGGAGCATGCTTTGGGAGGGCGGGGCATTCTTCGAGACCCCGCCTCCGCTTTTCGAAAAAGGCATGTTCAAGCCGCTGCCGCCGACGGGCGCACGCACCCTCGATTCGCGCGCTGCCTTCTACTACGGCTATACGCTCGATTCTCCCGGCATGATCATGCGCATTCCCGGTGTCGGATCGCAGTACCTGATGGGCTTCCTTGATTCCGAGGGAAACCCGTATGACGGCGCAAAGACCTACAAGGTGGTGCTGCCCAAGGACATTCCTGCAGAAGCGTTCTGGTCCTTTACACTCTACGACAACCAGACCCGTTCGATGCTGCAGACGCCGCAAAAGTACCCACGTGCCGGCAGCCAGAGCTATCCTTCGCCGGCGGCGGAAGCTGCGGCTGACGGTTCGACGACCGTCTATTTCGGTCCCGAGCAGCCGGAGGGCGTCGCACGCGGCAACTGGATCCAGACTGACCCAGCCAAGGGGTGGTTCACGATCCTTCGCCTCTACAGCCCGTTGCCGTCCTTCTTCGACAAGGGCTGGCGGCCCAGCGAAATTGAACAGGTGAAATAGCCGGAAAATACCCAGCAAAAACCGGTTCGAGCGCACGGCAACGGCATCAATTCCGGGTTTTGGCGGGTACCATCCACTTGCGGGGTAAGGAAATGAACAACCATACCGTTATGTCTGGTTCTGCGTGGACGGCTTTCAGTTTTCTAATGTTCCTTTCGACGGCGCATGCCGAAAACGACGCGGACCTTGCGAAGAAGCTTTCCAATCCTGTAGCAGACCTCATTTCGGTGCCCATCCAAGGCAACTACGACAGCGGCATCGGGCCGCTGGAAGATGGCACGAAGCTCTATTTCAACGTACAGCCGGTAATTCCCATTTCCATCACGCCGGACTGGAACGTGATTTCGCGCACCATCTTGCCCATCGTCTCGCAGGACGAGATTTTCCCTTTCTCCGGGCAGCAGCAAGGCATTGGCGACATCACGCAGAGCCTGTTCCTGTCGCCCTCCAAGCCTACCGACACAGGCATTGTCTGGGGTGTCGGGCCGGTATTCCTCTTGCCGACCGGCAGCGATGAACTGCTGAGCACCGAAAAATGGGGTGCAGGTCCAACCGGCGTCGTGCTGAAGCAGACAGGTCCCTGGACGATCGGCGTGCTTGCCAACCACATCTGGTCATTTGCCGGCGAGGCGGACCGCGCCGACGTCAACTCCACCTTCGTGCAGCCTTTCCTGTCTTACACGACGTCCGATCTTTGGACCTTCACGCTCAACACCGAAAGCACCTACAACTGGGAAATTGAGCAATGGTCGGTGCCGGTGAACTTCCAGGTGGCAAAACTCGTCAAGTTCGGCGAGCAGCCCGTCAGCCTTTTTGCCGGGGTGCGCTACTGGGCCGATACGCCGGAAGCAACCGGACCGACCGATATCGGATTCCGGTTCGGCATGACCTTCCTGTTTCCGAAGAAGTAAGGAATTGAATTTTGTGACAATTGAATAGCCCCGAGTTTTCTAGACACTCTCGGCTTTCATTTCCTGCTGCCGTTCAAAGTCGACGGGTGAAAGCATCCTGTTCCTGACGTGCTTGCGCGCCACTTCCGTCGGTCGCGCAACTTTGCGCCCATTGCACCACCGCATCACCCAAATTCATTGTAGTCGCCATTGCGGGTGCGTAAGAAACCGCCAGCAGTCCGCCCAACAGTATTGCTTTCTTAGTATGCCACCTCCATCTGCTGCGTCGACGATCCCGGCAGCTGTTGCGGGCAACCATTTCGCCCGCATTAAATTGATAGCCCGAGGATATTTGGTGCTTATTCCGGTACTAGCTTCAGCCCGGCAACGCCGACGGCAAAATCTACGCCGGTTTCACCCTTGACGCTGAGCGGCTGCAGAACCACGGACTTGGCCGTTCCGCCCACCAGCACCTGCGCGCCAGCGCCAAGGCCCAGCGACGCATCAGCCGCGACGCCGACGAATTCCCCGACCAACGCATCGCCTGGCAATTCGGTCGAGGAGGCAAGCACCCCCCAAACGATCACGCTCGGGCCAGTTACCCCCACGGCTATGCCAAGGCTGCCGATCGTGCCGCGATAGTTGCGCGCCGGTCCGCCGTCTGCCGGCTGATAGGTGCAGGCGAGCTTTTCCTCGACGCCGATAATGAGGCCGATTGAGCCCTTGCCATCGCAGGTCAATGTGCCGGCGCGAATGGTCTGAGCGGACGCGAAGGGTGCTGAAGCGAGCAAGGTAGCTGCCGCGAAGGCTGCGGGTTTCACAAGCGTTTTCATGACTCTTCCTATGTTGTTTGAGTTGTGATTTGCATTCGTTTTCAGGATTTACAAGTTTGCACTGCAAATCCCTATCTTCATACTTTGGAACTTTAGCCGCCAGTCAACTTTCAAACTTTGGATTTAGCGAATACAAGGTTCCTTGTGAGGTATTTTTCGCGATCATTGTAGGGGACTTGGATCGACGAAGCGGATTTTGTTGTGATCCTTTCCAGGTAGTGATCGATCTTGTGATCCTCGAGGGTTGCAATAGCGGCGTCCCGCCAAAACTCACCAATGTCGATCCGCGTGGCGTCGTGGGTGGGGAGGTAAACATAGTGCGGGCCATCCAAGAGGATGATTTCGGGACCTGTTCCCCGTCAGCACCTATGGCACAAATTTGGAGTTGTGATTTGAGGAGTGTTTTGGTCTCGTCGCGATCGGGAAGGATCGAAGATGAGAACGAAGCATTTGAATGCCAAGAAGCCTGCCGAGCAGGTGGTGAAGGACATTCGCCGGGCGACCCGGCGGCATTTCTCGGCGGAAGACAAGATCAGGATCGTGCTGGAAGGTCTGCGCGGTGACGACAGCATCGCCGAGCTGTGCCGCAAGGAAGGCATCGCCCAGAGCCTGTATTACACTTGGTCGAAGGAGTTCATGGAGGCCGGCAAGCGCCGCCTGGCGGGGGATACCGCCCGGGCCGCCACAACCGATGAAGTCAAGGATCTGCGCCGCGAGGCCAGCGCCCTAAAGGAATGCGTCGCCGATCTGACGCTTGAGAACCGTCTGCTCAAAAAAAGCATGATAGCGGATGGGGGCGACGACGAATGAGATATCGCGCATCCGAGAAGCTCGAGATCATCTCGATCGTCGAACAGTCGCACCTGCCTGCAGGCCGGACGCTGGAGCAATTGGGCATCCCGCGCCGGACGTTCTGCCGCTGGTACGATCGCTACCTTGATGGCGGCCCCGAAGCACTGGAAGATCGGTCTTCGGCGCCGAGCCGGGTGTGGAACCGTATCCCGACGGATATCCACGACCAGATCATTGAACTGGCGCTGGATCATTCCGAGTTGAGCCCCCGGGAGCTGGCGGTGCGCTTCACCGACGACAACCGCTACTTCGTGTCGGAAGCCACGGTTTACCGGCTGCTCAAGGCTCATGACCTGATTACCAGCCCGGCCTTCATGGTGATCAAGGCTGCCGATGCGTTCCATACCAGGACTACGCGTCCGAACGAGATGTGGCAGACCGACTTTACCTACTTCAAGATCATCGGCTGGGGCTGGATGTATCTGTCGACCGTGCTCGACGATTACTCGCGCTACATCATCGCATGGAAGCTGTGCGGCACGATGCGGGCCGAGGACGTCACCGACACGCTGGATATGGCGCTTGCGGCCTCAGGCTGTGACCAGGCCCAGGTGCACCACAGACCCCGCCTGCTCAGTGATAACGGCCCGAGCTACATCGCTGCCGAGCTGGCACAATACATCGAGGCCCAGAACATGAGCCATGTGCGCGGCGCGCCCCTCCATCCCCAGACCCAGGGCAAGATCGAGCGCTGGCACCAGACCCTGAAGAACCGCATCCTGCTGGAAAACTACTTCCTGCCCGGTGACCTCGAGGCCAAGATCGAAGCGTTCGTCGATTACTACAATCACCAGCGCTATCACGAGAGCCTGAACAATGTGACGCCCGCAGACGCCTACTTCGGCAGGGCTGAAGCCATCATCCAACAGCGCGAAAGGATCAAACGGCAAACCATCGAACATCGGCGCTTGCAGCACCGCAAGATCGCCGCTTAACATCAACCCATAGACGAGGCCGATGCTCCGCTAATTTACGCCGCGATCTGCGCCAAATGTTCTGACGACGGACACCGCCACGTCCTGACTGGGCAAGCCGCGCGCCTCCCCAAGTTCCGCCGCACTCGTGCCCACCGCGCCGACGACGCCGACGGCAAAGTCGGCAACCGCAATCGGCTCTTTCAGGAACGTGGGCGTGTCTTCAACGGCGATCCTTTCAAACCAACTCGACAGCGACACGGCCGAGGCTATGTCGTCATAGGTCTTCTTCTGCGCTTGCTTCACTGTCATCTCCTTGAGCAATTGATGAGGACGGCGCTAGGGCCAGCTCATTGAGCGGATCTGAACGGGCACAACTGGGTGCGCCTAGTCGAAGGCGTCGGACTGAGCGGCAGCTTGGGGCGGGAAGTCGACGACGTAGCGTATCACCTTGCCCTTCTCGTTGAACCACAACAGGTTGAACAGCGGCGCAGCAGAGATGGTCGGGCCCGAAGGATCGGACTTCTTGCGCAGTTCAGCGCTGCCCTGCCTCAAGTAGGCATCGCCGAACCTGAAGACGCGAGCCACGAGGTGCTTCGTGATGAACGGTTCGTCGAGCTTGACGAAGAACTTCTTCACATCCTCAAGCCCGTGCACGACCTTCGGCCCAAACTGCATGACGATGTTCTGATCAAGGATGTTGATCCCGGACGTGCCCGACATATCAAGCGAGTCGATCGCTTTAAAGAGGTCTAGCATCCAAGCTGGCGTGTCGATTTCGGTTAGCTTTTCAGCCATCTAATTGGACCTCCCAGCAACTTTTAATTTCTTTGCGCCATGCCTTGTGCAATGTGGGCACCAACAGCTAAATCCCGATGCGGGAACGGCGACCATTATGGAGGCGCAATTCTCTCGGTGCCAAAACATTAAAGGTGCAATTCTTCCACTTTGGCTGAATAGCCTCGGGTTTTTAGACACTCTCGGCTTTCATTTCCTGCTGCCGGTCGAAGTTGACGGGTGACAGCATCCTGGAGGATCTTGCGCCCGGCGGAAGTACTCAATCGCCCAGCAGGAAAACAGCATACGCGCTGAAGATGTAGACGACCAGCAGCGACAGGCTGACCCAGCCGACTGCTCCGCCGAAACGTGATTCCGGTTTGAACAGCATTGCGACCACGAATATTCCCGACATGACGACCGCGGCAAAGGCGGTGATCGCGTGCGCCGGCGAGGCAGCCCCCAGGAGCGAACCGTCAAGATAGGCAATATCGTCGATTGCCAGCACGAGTACGTCGAACAGATTGCTGCCGAGCAGGTTGCCGATCGCCATGTCGACGGCGCCGATCCGCAGGGCGCTGATCGTGACCACAAGCTCCGGCGCGGAGGTTGCTCCGGCAAGCAGCAGCGTGCCGACGAAGGTTGTCTTCCATCCCATTTGCAAGGCGATTTCCTGCCCGATGAATGGCAGCCAGGAGCCTGCGAAAATGACGATGAGCGCCGCGCCCGCATAGCGCAGCACCGCCACGCGAAGGGTCATCGACCCTTCGGCCTTGATCGGTTCCGGCGGCGGGCGCATCCGGCCGCTCATAGACGAAGGCCGCGCGTATGGCGACGAAGTACACGGCGATGATCAGCGGGGTGTATATGCTGATGTGCAGGACCTGGTAGGCGAGCGGTGTCTGGCTGAGCAGCGTGAAGGCGCCAACCGCCCCGATTAGGATAACGCCGAAGCCGGCAGTCAGGATGTGGCCTTGATCGATCCGCCGGTACATCGGTTCGTCGCGGCTCAGTTCGTCGAGGAGCACCAGCATCACGAGATTGAACAGGCAGCTTCCCAACGCGTCGCCGACCGCGATGTTCGGCGCGTTGGCGAAGGTCACGGAACTCAATCCGGTGAAAAGTTCGGGCAAGGGATGTTGCGGTGGCGATCAGCACCAGGCCGATCCACGACCGCGACAAGCCCGTCATGCGGGCGATCACGTCGCCGTAGCGCGTGAGGACCGGACCGGCAATGGCGATCAGCGCCACGCAGGCCAGGAATTGCAGCCATGGCTGGATCAGGGGCGTCAACGCCGTTTCCCCAGCCCGCGGCCCGAACTTGCAATGACCACCTGGTTGACGAGAAGCGGCGCAAGGCTGCAGGCCAGGACCACCGACCACATTTCCTGGGTGAGCGGCGCAAGCTCCAGCAGGTCAGCTGCCGGCGCGACATAGGGCGGAACCGCGAGCAGCAGGGTGCACAGGACGATCGCGGCCCAAATCCAGGAGTTGCGCGTCACCTGATTGTCGAAGATGCCGGCGTTGCGGCTGCGCATGTCGAACACGTGCCACAGCTGGCCAAAGGCGAGTGTCAGGAAAGTGACGGTTACCGACTGCAACGTGTCGAACTCCGAGCCAGCGGGCAGCGAACAGCGCCCCGAAGGTGCCAAGCGTGAGTGCGAGCGCCTGCAGCAGGATCGCCCGCCATTCCCTGCGGCCCAGGATCGGCTCCTTCGGGCTGCGCGGCGGCCTGTCCAGCACATCCTTCTCGCCTTCGCCCAAGGCCAGCGCGAAAGCGGGGAACACGTCCGTGATCAGGTTGAGATAGAGGATCTGCAAAGGCAACAGCGGGAGGGGCAATGCCGAGGCGGCCGCCAGGCCGACGACCAGCACCTCACTGAGATTGCATGAAAAGAGATAGGCCACGAAGCTGCGGATTCCGCTGAAGATGACGCGGCCCTGGCGGATCGCCTTCACAATGGTGGGAAAGGCGTCGTCGAGCAGGATCATTGCGGCAGCTTCGCGGGCCACGTCCGTGCCGCGCAGGCCCATCGCCACGCCGATATCCGCATGGCGCAGGGCCGGCGCGTCGTTGACGCCGTCACCGGTCATGGCAACGATATCGCCTGCGCGCTTGTAGGCCTTGACGAGTTCCAGCTTTTCCTCGGGGCTGACGCGGGCGAAGATGCCGACTTCGCGCAACGCCTCGGGGCCGGCTTCGATTGTCTTGCCGATCGACTCTGCCGTCAACCACCTTGAAAGGCTCGCCGGCGAGGCCGACTGCCCGGCCGATGCTGCGGGCCGTGACGGCGTGATCGCCGGTCACCATGACGACGCTGATCCCGGCCTGCCGGCAGTCGCGAATAGCCTGCGGCACGTCGGCACGCGCCGGGTCCTCAAGACCGATCAACCCGAGAAGCAAGAGCTCCTGATAGGGCGGGCCGTCCGGCCGCGTGTCCATCTTCATGGCGCAGGCAAGCACCCGCAGGCCGTGATGCGCCAGTTCGTCGGCTCTCCCCAGCCATTTCGCACGAAGCTCCCTGTCGAGTGCGACCTCGCCATGGTCGCTTGCGGCACGGGAAGAGGCATGGATGACAGCTTCGGGCGCACCCTTGACGGCAACGAGGAACCCGTCGCCGCTCTGGTGCACCGTGGCCATCATCCGGGTGCCTGTATCGAAGGCATGCTTGTGAACAAGACGATGTCCCTTCAGCAGCGCCGGCCGTTCCAAGCCGGCCGCCAGGCCGGCCCGCAGCAGCGCGATTTCCATGGGGTCTCCGGTGCCCTTCTCACGCATTGCGCCGAGATCGGCGTCGTTGCAGAGCACCGCGATACGAAGCAGGCGCAATGCCTGCGTGTCGTGGGCAAGATCATCGCGCTCTTCGCCCCTGGAAGAATTGGCAGACAACGTGACTTCGCCCGAAGGAAGACAGAGCTGCCGTACGGTCATCCGGTTTTCGGTCAAGGTGCCGGTCTTGTCCGTCAGGATGGTCGTGGTGGCGCCGAGCGTCTCCACCGCCGACAGGCGCTCGATCAGCGCATTCTGGCGCGCCATGCGCCACATGCCCCGCGCCAGGGTGAGGGTCGCCACGATCGGCAGCCCCTCGGGAATGGCCGCAACGGCAAGCGCGATGGCCGCCTGGACCATCTGGAATGGATCACGGCCCGCGGCAAGTCCCAGGACTGCGATCGCCGCCGCGGCAGCGAGAGCCGCCCATGCCAGTTGCCGCGACAGCCTTGCAAGTTTCCGCTCAAGCGGGGAACGTTCCGCATCTGCTTCCAGGACAAGCTGCGTGACCTTGCCGAGTTCCGTGGCAAGGCCGGTCGAAACCACCACGCCGGCGCCGCTGCCTCGCGTGATGGTCGTGCCCTTGAACAGCATCGAAGCGCGCTCGCTTGCCCGCGCCGGGCATGGAACCGGCTCCGTCCGCTTGGACACGGAGGTCGATTCACCGGTCAACATCGATTCGTCTGCGGCAATTCCTGATCCGTCGATCAGTCTGAGATCAGCCGATACAGCATCGCCGGCATCCAGCAGCACGATATCGCCGGGCACCAGTTCATCTGCCGGAATAAGGCGAACCTGCCCCTCCCTGCGCACTCTCGCATTTCGCCCGCCAAGTCCGCGCAACGCCTCCATCGAACGCATTGCCCTGAACTCCGTGACGAAGCCGATGAGCGAGTTGAGCAATAACACTGCGACGATGGCGAAGCCTTCCGCCGTTTCGCCGAAATAGAAGGCAAGCGCCGTCGTCGCGCCCAGCAGATACACGACCGGGCTTGTAAACTGATGGGCTATTAGATTGGTAATGCTTGCCGAACGCCGTTTCGTGACGGTGTTGGGCCCGAACTTCCCGCGGCGGGCCTCGGCGTCTTCTTCCGACAGGCCTTGGGCTGCGGTCACGCCCATCCGTGCCAGCACATCGGCTGCCGGCAGGCAATGCGGACTCTCCAGCAATGTTAACTCTGCAGAACCCGTGTGTTGTCGAATGGATCAAACTCCCTGATGATGAAACTTCGGATGGGCGACCGGCATTGCAATGGCGACCGCGATTTCGGCGACTGCAGAAGCTGCATGAACCTGAATTGCCATGTATCTGCTCCACACGGTGTGGTGGTCGAATGCGACGGACATGATCATGAAAATAACTTTGACACGGTGCCGCAGTGCGGTGTTGACCTGTGTCAAGGCCGCTGTCCGGGCGTCTGGCCACTGGACGTATTAGTTCATGGAGTGCGCCTCGTGCGTTGGCGGGCTCCGGCTGAAGCGCAAACAAGCGGATTGCGGATCGGCGATGGCTGCCTTGCCTACAAAGGCATATGAGCAGACGGGCACCTTCCGGCCCCAAATCGGTCGTAGCGCCGGATCACGCTGAAGCTGGGTAGCGAAGCAAGAAAACAGGCGAAATCAAGTGTGGGGATAAGCTGGAGCGCCCCTACGCTACCAAGAACAACAGATACTAAACGTCGTTCATGGCGCTCTCGTCTCTGCCTGGCAACCAGGTAGCGATCAAGCAAGGCGAGGCTAGTTGCCAGTCCCAGCCGGGCTTCCATCTCCCAGGGCAAAAGCCACGATCTCGTCGCTGACCCTCGGTGTAAGTATGGAGTTGCCGCCGGCGGCGAAGACCACATACTGCTTGCCCTTGTATTCGTAGCTGGCGGGCAGCGCGACCGCAGGGGCGGACACAAGCCCTTTCCACAGTTCCTTGCCGGTCTTCAAGTCGAGCGCGCGCACGTATGAATCCATCGAAGCGCCGATGAAGACGAGGCCGCCCGCCGTGATCACGGGTCCGCCGATCGTGATCGAGCCCCAGGATGGCGGCATGTAGAAACCGTATTTCTGCACCTGGCCGAACGGTACGTCCCACAATTGCGCGCCGGTCTTGAGATCGTAGGCCGCGATCGAGCCATAGGGCGGATTCCAGCATGGCATCCCCAGCGGATTGAGGAAGGTCGTCAACTGTATGCCGTAGGGCGCACCGCGCATCGGGAAGAAGCCGCCGGTCTCAGAACCCGCTGAAGCTGCTGCATCGTAGTCGGCGCGCGGGATGAGCTTGTAGATCTGCACCGCGCTCGAATAGTTGACGACGAAGATGCCGCTTCCGGGATCAACCGCGCCGCCACCCCATTCGACGCCGCCAATGGTGCCGGGATAGACGAGCGAGCCTTCAAGGCTCGGCGGGGTGAAGCGGCCCTCGTCGCGCAGGCTTGCGGCTTTCCTGCTGCAATAGCCGAAACTCGCCGCGTCGGCGAGCCAGAACACGCCGGGCCATTTGTCCCCGACCACCGACTTTGGCAACGCCACATAGGGCTGCGTCGGGGCCGCCGTCTCGCCCGGCACGGTGGATGCCGGCGCCGGCCGTTCCTCGATCGGATAGACCGGCTCGCCGGTTGCGCGGTTGAGGATGTAGAGAAAACCCTGCTTCGAGGTTTGTACGAGCGCGGGAACGAGTTGCCCGTCCTTTTCGATGTCGACCAGTGTTGGCGCGGAGTTGGTGTCGAGATCCCACAAATCGTGGTGCACGAGCTGCCGCGTCCACACGATGTTACCGGTCGCGATGTCGAGGGCGGTCACCGATGTCGCCAGCGCCGGCGGGTCGAGGCGGTTGCCGCCGAAGAAATTCGGGCTGGGCGAACTGACGGGGAGGAAAAGCAGGTTCCGCTCTTCGTCGACCGACATGCTGGCCCAGACATTGCCCGTGCCGCTCCGTGCCGCGTCTGCGGCGTTCAGCGCGTGGAAGGTCCAGCGCAGCGCGCCGGTACGCGCGTCCAGCGCGAAGACGGTGCCAGGGGGAGCTTCGGATTCCGCCCAGTCCTTACCGGCCCATCCCACGAACAGGAAGTCCTTGAAAATGGTCGGCGGCTGCAGGATCGACAGCGGCCATTTGGCATTCTCGTCGTTCCACTGGTTGATGTCGACCACGCCCGAAATGCCGAAATCGGCGCAGGGCTTGCCTGTATCGGCGTCGACCGAATGCAGCTTGGCGTCCATTGTGCCGATATAGACGCGCTTCTGGCAGGGCTGTCCGGCGATCGGGGTTTCTTCGTCCCAATAGGCAACGCCGCGGTTCTTCAGGTCCGGCTGGGTCAGCGCCTCCAGCACGGCATTGCTGTCATAGGTCCACTTCACCTTGCCGGTGTCGGGCTCGAGCGCGAAGATCCGATAGAACGGCGTTCCCCGGTACACGGTGTCGTTGACGAAAAGCGGCGTCGCCGACCAGACCGTCGGCGGCAATGCGGCTGTGGCGGTACCGCTTCGCATGTGCGCACCCGATGGCGGTGATCCGCCGGGTGAGACGTCGCCCGTATGCGTGCGCCAGGCAACGGTCAGGCGGGAGACGTTTTCCGGAGTGATCTGCGCCAGCGGCGAATATTTCTGCGCCTTTAGATCGCCGTTGAAAGTGCTCCAGTCCGTTGTTTGTGCGAGGGCCCCGCCGCCGCCCAGAAGGCACGCAAGCAGCGAGATTGTTCCAGCCAGCTTCACCATGGTCACCTCGACAATCTTGCGGTGGGCGTGCGCCGGCCGGATACGTGGATAAGCCAGCCAAGGAGCGCGGCAATCATCAGCACCACCAGCGCTGTACTGTGCAGCAGGTAGCCGGCAAAGGCCGTTCCCGCGATGTTGAGCAGCGAGGAGACCGTAATGAAGATGCGAAAGGGCGTGGCGCGCGCAGCGCTCATCAGCAGCCCGAAAAGCGCAAGCAGCGCAGTCGAGGCGATCACCAGTTCGGTTCCGGGTTCCCCGGCAATACCGCTCTGCGGGTTCAGATAGTTGGCGGCCGACACGGCAAAACCGGCCACCGCAGCGACTGCCACAAGCCTTGCGCCAACTTTGGAGGATTTTTCCATGCGGCCCCCTTTGGTGCTCACAATGTTACGAAAAACGATAAAATGCTATGGCCGTGATCCGGCGGTAGATCACAAAGATGCAACGTAACGGCATTAAAGCGTACAATAACATACCATCAGGGTTGCCGCGCTGTTGGTGGAGCCTGATTGGGGAGAGCGACGCAATGGGGATTTTACCAATGAAGCGCGCTGCGGTGTTTGCAGGAATTCTAGGTTCAATGACGCTTTTTTCCGGCCAATCGCCAGACGCGGTCGCTCCTCGAAACCGACCAGAAGCTTGCCGGCGTCGATAGCGCCGACAAGGCGCTGATGATCGAGGCAGACGGATCGACGACAGTCTGGTTCGGGCCGAAAGCGCCCGAGGGCCAGGAGTCGAACTGGGTGCAGACCTGCCCGGCAAGCGCTGGAACGTGTTGCTGCGGCTCTATGGCCCGCTCGAGCCCTGGTTGGACAAGAGTTGGAAGCCCGGCGACATCGAACCGGTCGAACAGCAAGCCGGCGCGCTGCGTTCGATCAGCGGCAGGGAACGCGGCGCCCGATCTTGACGGGGATGACAGTACCCGTCTCGGGATCGAAACTCTTGGGATAATATTTCACGCAGAAGTCCGACCATTCCTGCGAACCGCGCGGTTTGCCGCTGCCGCGCCCTTGCCCGTCATCCTCGGCCGGCAGCTTGGCAACCGAACCTGTGACCTGGGCATCATCGACGTCGCCCTGGGCAACCGGTTCGCGATCCTGACGCGGCAAGACGGGCTGCCGTGCTTCGGGCGGGGTCATGACCGGCGGCGATTCCAGTGGCTTGAATGGGGAACTTGAAGGATCGATGAACAGGCCCAGCGCACTTTCCGGCAATGGTGGCTCGTCATCCATGTTGAGGCATTCATAGAACGCCTTGTCGCGGATGGCGATGCGGCTCTCATCGTCGATCCGCGAAGCAGGAGAATGCTCGGCGACCCGGTCGGCCCAGATCTCGCAATAGCCCATCTGCGCCGCTTGTGCGGGGGCGTGCAGGCTCGCGGACGCGAGAAGCGCCACGGCTACAGCCAAAATCAGCAACAAGATGCGCGCCATCCTTCGTTCCCTGGCAAGTTCACGCACTTTCACTAAAGCTTCATTGATGACCTGAGCATGGTCAACCCGTGACCGGAAAATGGCATTTGCGGTGCGGAAGGTGGGAAGGGCCAGGCGCTGCGCCGCACTTGCGGCAATGGTTGCGGGAATTATTTGCCGGCGCGCAGGAATCTCGGAACCTGAAAACGCGCAAGGCGTTGACGCTAAGCGAGGGCGCTGCCCTTTCACCATTCACGAGAGGTCATGATGACAGGCGAGGACAACGACGTCTTTGATGTGTTTTCGAGGATCTATTCCGCTTCCGCGCAGGATGAGATGAGCCTTCAGCAGTATCTTCTTTCCTGCCGGGACGACCCGATGATGTATGCCACCGCCGCCGAGCGGATGGTCGATGCAATCGGGGCGCCCGAACTCGTGGACACCAGCAGGGACGAGCGGCTGGGCCGAATCTTCTCTAATCGGACCATCAAGATCTATCCGTCATTTTCGGATTTTTACGGCATGGAGCAGACGATCGAGCGGATCGTCGGATATTTCCGCTATGCGGCGCAGGGTCTCGAGGAACGCAAGCAGATCCTCTATCTGCTCGGACCGGTCGGCGGCGGCAAATCCTCGCTGGCCGAGCGCTTGAAGCGGCTGATGGAGGAACGCCCGATCTACACCCTCAAGGCCGGGGACGAGATGAGCCCGGTCTTTGAATCCCCGCTCGGCCTGTTCGAACGGGACCGCATGGCCGATCTGCTCGAGGACAAGTACGGGATTTCGCGCCGCAGGCTCTACGGTTTGATATCCCCGTGGGCGGCGAAGCAACTCGACGAATTCAAGGGCGACATTTCGAAATTCTCGGTGGTCCGGCTGATGCCGTCGCGGCTGCGCCAGATCGCGATTGCCAAAACGGAGCCGGGTGATGAAAACAACCAGGATGTATCGGCGCTGGTCGGCAAGGTGGACATCCGCCAACTCGAGCATTTCAGCCAGGCCGATCCGGACGCCTATTCCCACAGCGGCGGCCTCAACCGCACCACGCAGGGCATGCTTGAATTCGTCGAGATGTTCAAGGCGCCGATCAAGGTGCTGCATCCGCTGCTGACCGCCACGCAGGAAGGCAGCTACAACGGCACGGAGAATTTCGGTTCGTTCCCCTACCAGGGCATCGTGCTCGCGCATTCCAACGAATCCGAGTGGCAGCAGTTCAAAAACAACAAGAACAACGAGGCATTCCTTGACCGCATCCTAGTGGTCAAGGTGCCTTACTGCCTGCGCACCACCGAGGAACGCAAGATCTACGAGAAGCTGCTGCGCGAGAGCGACCTTTCAGAAAGCACCTGTGCGCCGGAGGTCTTGGAAATCCTTAGCCGCTTCACCATTTCGACGCGCCTCACTCCGCACGAGAACTCGCCTCTCTACACCAAGATGCGCGTCTATGACGGCGAGAATCTCAAGGATGTGGATCCGAAAGCCAAATCGGTGGAGGAATACCGTCACGCCGCGGGCGTCGACGAGGGCATGACCGGCGTTTCAACGCGCTTTGCCTTCAAGGTTTTGTCTGAGACGTTCAACTACGACACCACCGAGGTGGCGGCCGATCCGGTGCACCTGATGTTCGTGCTCGAGCAGGCAATCCGGCGCGAGCAATTTCCCAAGGAACAGGAAGCGGCCTATCTCGACTTCATCAAGACCGAGCTCGCCGCGCGCTATGCCGAGTTCATTGGGCACGAGATCCAGAAGGCGTATCTGGAGTCGTACAGCGAGTACGGCCAGAATCTTTTTGACCGGTACATCGCTTATGCAGATGCCTGGGTCGAAGACCAGGACCACAAGGACCCCGACACCGGGCAATTGCTCAGCCGAGAGGTACTCGACCGCGAACTTTCGCAGATTGAAAAGCCGGCAGGGATCGCCAATCCGAAGGATTTCCGCAACGAGGTGGTGAAGTTCACCTTGCGGGCGCGGGCCAGGAACAACGGGCGCAATCCTTCCTGGACCAGCTACGAGAAGCTTCGCGATGTTATCGAGAAACGCATGTTCGGCCAGGTGGAAAACCTGCTGCCCGTGATCAGCTTCGGCACCAAGAAGGACAGCGCCACGGAGAAGCAGCACACCGAGTTCGTGCAGCGCATGACCGCGCGCGGCTATACGGAGCGCCAGGTGCGCAGGCTCGTCGACTGGTACATGCGTGTCAACAAGGCGGGATAACGGGGGACCATGGCGAGTTTCATCGATCGACGCCTCAATCCGAAGTCCAAGAGCTTGTCGAACCGGCAGCGCTTCCTGAAGCGGGCGCGGGCCGAGCTCAAGCGCAGCATCGACCGCCAAATCCGCACCGGAAAGATTGCCGATGTCGATGGCGAGCATGTCGTGCCGATCCCGCTCGACGGCACCAGCGAACCGACGTTTCGCCACAGCCCGGATGAAGGCAGGCGGCAGGGCGTATTGCCTGGAAATCGCCAGTTCGTGCCCGGCGACAAGCTTCCGAAGCCGCCGGGCGGGGCAGGGCAGGGTGGCAGGGGCGGGAATGCATCCGACAGCGGCGAGAGCGAGGACGACTTCAACTTCGTGCTGTCGCGAGAAGAGGTTCTGGACCTTTTCTTCGAGGATCTCGAACTGCCCGACATGATCAAGCTTTATCTCAAGGAAAACAGCACGAAGAAGCCGAAGCGCGCCGGGTTTTCGACGGCCGGTTCGCCCGCGAACATCAATGTCGGGCGCACAATGCGCGGCAGCCTTGGACGGCGCATTGCGCTGCGGCGGCCGAGGCTTTCTGAAATAGAAGCGATCGAGAGGGAAATAGCAGCGCTGGAGGCGATGGCGAAACCGAGCCCGGCGAACCTTGCCCTGCAAGAGGAATTGCGGGGGCGCTGCGAGGTATTGAAGCGAAGGCGTAAGCTCATTTCCTTCGTCGACCCGATCGACGTTCGTTACAACCGCTTCGAACGGACTCCGTTGCCGAACGCGTCGGCCGTGATGTTCTGCCTCATGGATGTCTCCGGTTCGATGGGCGAGCGGGAAAAGGATCTTGCCAAGCGATTCTTCATGCTGCTGCACCTCTTCCTGAAGCGGCGTTACCAGCGAACGGAGATCGTATTCATTCGCCATACCCACGAGGCGAAGGAAGTGGACGAGCACACCTTCTTCTACAGCACGGAGAGCGGGGGAACTGTGGTTTCGACCGCGCTTGACGAGATGCTGCGGATCATCGAGGCGCGCTACCCCGCCAATGAGTGGAACATCTACGCGGCACAGGCATCGGACGGCGACAACATGCCCAATGACTGCGCGCGCTGTATCGCGCTCCTGCAGGAGCGGGTGATGCGACTGTGCCAGTACTACGCCTATGTCGAGATCATCGACGCGCGCGAGAGCTCCATCTTCGCCAATACCGACAACGGCACGTCGCTCTGGCAGGCCTATCGCGTGGTGGCCGGCGCCTGGGCAAACTTCCAGATCGCACGCGTGGCCCAGCCTGCCGACATCTACACCGTGTTCCGCCGCCTGTTCGCCAGGCGCGGGGCAGTTCGGGCGGGTGCCTGAAATGACGCATCTGTTCGAGGGACCGGACTGGACTTTTGAAAAGATCGCCGCGGCGTATGATGCGATGGCTCCGGTCGCGCTGGAAGATTTGCGATTGGAGATCTATCCGAACCAGATCGAAGTGATTTCGTCGGAGCAGATGCTGGATGCTTATTCATCCGTGGGCATGCCGCTGATGTACCAGCACTGGTCCTTCGGCAAGCACTTCCTGCGCGAGGAGTACCTCTACCGCAAGGGCCGTCGCGGGCTCGCCTACGAGCTCGTCATAAATTCCAACCCCTGCATCACTTACCTCATGGAAGAAAACACCATGGCGCTGCAGGCGCTGGTGATCGCGCACGCTTCCTTCGGCCACAACCATTTCTTCAAGAACAACTATCTCTTCCGCCAGTGGACGGATGCGAGCGCCATCCTGGGCTATCTTGAATTCGCCAAGCGGTTCATCGCGCAATGCGAGGAGCGCCACGGGCCGGCTGCCGTGGAGAGGGTGCTCGATTCCGCCCATGCCCTGATGGAGCAGGGGATCTTCCGATATCGCCGACCGCCCCGTCCTTCGCGGGAAGCGCAAAGGCGTCGCGAGCAAGCGCGGCGCGATCACGAGGAGCGCAGTTTCCGCGAACTCGACCGGACCGTTCCCCACCGCAGTCCGTTGGCGCCCGACGACGAGCTTGCTTCTAAATGGCCCGGCCAGGCTGACATGAGGCTGCCGGAGGAGAACCTTCTCTACTTCCTGGAGAAGAACAGCCCGGTACTGGAGGAATGGCAGCGCGAGATCCTGCGGATCGTGCGGATGATCGCCCAGTATTTCTATCCGCAGCGCCAAACCAAGGTAATGAACGAAGGTTGTGCCACATTCGTACACTACCACATGATGAACGCCCTGTTCGACCGCGGCCTCATTCCCGAGGGTGCCATGCTGGAGATTCTGCAAAACCATACAAATGTGGTTCTGCAACCCGCCTTCGACGATCCGCGCTCGCTGGGGATCAATCCCTATGCGTTGGGTTTCGAGATGATGCAGGATATCAGACGCATCTGCGAGGATCCGACGTCCGAGGACCGGGATTGGTTTCCGGCGCTGGCCGGCAGCGGCGATTGGCGGGGTGCGCTGCTGGAAGCGTGGGCGAACTACCGCGATGAATCCTTCATCCTGCAATATCTTAGCCCGGTGCTGATCCGCAAGTTGCGACTGTTCGTGCTGGCGGACGATGCCGAGGAGATGCAATACGAGGTCGCGAGCATCCATAACGAGCGCGGCTATGAAAACATTCGCTCGGTGCTCGCCGCCAATCATGACATCGCCAGCCGCCCGGATATCCAGGCGGTCGATGCGGACATGATGGGCGACCGTGAACTGCGCCTCAACCATATGGTTCATGATGGCAAACTGCTGGATGAGGAAACGCGCGACCTCGTCCTCACGCATATCCGCCGCCTGTGGGGCTATGACGTCAGTCTTGCCGATGTCGATGGCGCGACCGGCGAGACGCTGGACGAGTGGGACGCTGACCCGGAGTGATCAGATGTGCCGGCTGGCCAGCGTCCACCGTCTGCCAAGAAGAATATTGCAAAAACAAAAACCCGCGCCACTTTCGGGGCGCGGGAACTGCTTGTGGCTTGGCCGAGATGGTCAGAAATCCATGCCGCCCGCCGGCATTGCCGGAGCGGTTTCCTTCTTCGGGCGCTCGGCTACCATCGCCTCGGTGGTGATGAGCAGGCCTGCGACCGATGCCGCGTCCTCAAGGGCGGTGCGAACTACCTTGGCCGGGTCAATCACGCCATGCTTGAAAAGATCGGCGAACTCGTTGGTCTGCGCATTCCAGCCATAGCCGAAATCGGCCTTCTCGCGCAGCTTGCCGACGATAATCGAGCCTTCGGAGCCTGCATTCTCCGCGATCTGGCGCACGGGCGCTTCGATGGCCCGGCGCACGATCTCGACACCATGCTTCTGGTCCTGGTTGTCGACCGGCACATTGTCGAGCGCCTTTTGCGCGCGAAGCAGCGCTACGCCGCCGCCGGGAAGGATGCCTTCCTCGACTGCCGCGCGGGTGGCATGCATGGCGTCGTCCACGCGGTCCTTCTTCTCCTTGACCTCGACTTCCGTTGCACCGCCTACCCGGATTACGGCAACGCCGCCGGCCAGCTTGGCAAGGCGTTCCTGCAGCTTCTCACGGTCGTAGTCAGAGGTGGTTTCCTCAATCTGCTGGCGGATCTGGGCGACGCGTCCCTCGATTTCCTTCTTCTTGCCGGCGCCGTCGACGATCGTGGTGTTCTCCTTTTCGATCGACACGCGCTTTGCCCGGCCGAGCATTGCAAGCGTGACGTTCTCAAGCTTGATGCCTAGGTCTTCGGAAATGACCTGGCCGCCCGAAAGGACGGCGATGTCCTCGAGCATTGCCTTGCGGCGGTCGCCGAAGCCGGGAGCCTTGACCGCGGCAACCTTCAAGCCGCCGCGCAGCTTGTTGACGACGAGCGTCGCAAGCGCTTCGCCTTCGACGTCTTCCGCGATGATGAGCAGCGGCTTGCCGGACTGCACCACGGCTTCCAGCACGGGCAGCATGGCCTGCAGGTTGGACAGTTTCTTTTCGTGCAGGAGGATGTAGGGATCCTCCAGCTCGACGCGCATCTTGTCCTGGTTGGTGACGAAATAGGGGGAGAGGTAGCCGCGGTCGAACTGCATGCCCTCGACGACCTCGAGTTCTGTCTCGGCGGTCTTGGCTTCCTCGACCGTGATGACGCCCTCATTGCCGACCCTTTCCATGGCCTCGGCAAGGAAGCGGCCGATCTCGGGATCGCCATTGGCAGAGATGGTGCCGACTTGGGCGATCTCGTCATTGCGCGTGACCTTGCGGGCCTTCGACTTCAGCTCGGCGACAATTGCCTCAACGGCCTTGTCGATGCCGCGCTTGAGATCCATCGGGTTCATGCCGGAAGCGACGGCCTTTGCGCCTTCACGGACGATTGCCTGGGCTAGCACTGTCGCGGTCGTGGTGCCGTCGCCGGCGAGGTCGTTGGTCTTCGATGCCACCTCGCGCAGCATCTGCGCCCCCATGTTCTCGAACTTGTCCTCAAGCTCGATTTCCTTGGCGACCGTGACGCCGTCCTTGGTGATGCGCGGAGCGCCAAAGGATTTGTCTATCACGACGTTGCGGCCTTTCGGGCCCAGCGTAACCTTCACGGCATTTGCCAGAATGTCGACGCCGCGCAGCATGCGTTCGCGGGCATCGGTGTTGAACTTCACTTCCTTTGCAGCCATGTGCGTTCTCCTTCTTCTTGTCCGTCAGGCGGCCTTCTTCATCGCGGCGCTGGCCTCGATCACGCCGAGGACATCGCTTTCCTTCATGATAAGCAGTTCCTCGCCGGACAGCTTGATCTCGGTGCCCGACCATTTGCCGAAGAGGATGCGGTCCCCGACCTTCACGTCGAGCGCAACAAGTTTTCCGGCCTCGTCGCGGCCACCCGGGCCAACGGCGATCACTTCGCCTTCCATTGGCTTTTCCTTGGCAGTGTCGGGAATGATGATGCCGCCGGCGGATTTTTCCTCGGCCTCGATGCGGCGGACCACAATACGGTCATGCAGGGGACGAAACTTCATGTCTCTCTCCGTTCAGTAACATTTTTTTTGTGAATCTCGGGCGCGTTTCGCGCGCCGAACCGCAAGAGCAAATGCCCTCACGTGCGGCGATTTGGGAATGGATTATTGCCATTTCAAGAGAGCAGTAAAAAATTGTTGGCACTCACTTCAAGTGGATGCTAACAGATTGAAATATATAAAGAAAAATCTTTTCAGACGCTTGAAATCGGATTCAAATCGCGCATTCTCATGGTATTGCAAACAATGCGGGAGCGAGCCCAGATGCAGGTCAGCAAGGAGTTCCGTCTTCAGATGAAGGGCTACGGCCTGACTACCGCCGAAATCCACTACCGCATGCCGGATCATCCGGGCCTGCTGCAAACTTATCTCTGGCAGGAATACGATCTAGCGCCAAAATTCCCGGAACTGCGGCGCTTCCTCGATTTCTGGGAACGCGAACTGGAAGGGGCACTGCATTCGGTGCGGGTCGCACATTGCGGGCTGATCAAGCCGTCGGAGTGGCGCGCGCCCGGCTTCTACACCACGCATTAGACAGCAAAAAACCCGGCGGTTGCCCGCCGGGTTCTTCCTGTCCGGATGCCCGGAAAGATTACATCTGCATGTAGGTGTACTTGCCGTCGGCGCCCTTGCCCCACTTGTACATGACATAGTCAGGACGGGTAATGTCGCCCTTGGCGTCATAGCCAAGGTCGCCGATTGTTGTTGCCCACGGGCCGGATGCCTTGATGGCCTCGGCGACCTTCTGGGGGTCGAGCGTGCCGGCTTTCGCCGCTGCCTGCGCAATTACCTGCAGTGCTGCATAGGAGTACAGCGTGTAGGCTTCCGGCTCGAAACCGGCTGCGCGGAACTTTTCAACGAGTTCCTTGGCTGCCGGGTTGTTGCGCGGATCGGGAGCGAAGGTCATGAGGGTACCGTCGACTGCGTCGCCTGCAATAGAGGCAAGTTCGTTCGAGACGATGCCGTCGCCCGACATGAAGGTTGCCTTGAGGCCCTGGTCGGCCATCTGGCGCATGATCAGGCCGGCTTCGGTGTGCAGGCCGCCGAAGTAGACGACCGAAACGCCGGCTTCCTTCATCTTTGCGATCAGCGCCGAGAAATCCTTGTCGCCGGTGTTGACGCCTTCATAAATGGCTTCTGTAATGCCTGCGTCGTTCATGGTCTTCTTGGTGAAGTCCGCAAGGCCTTGGCCGTACGGGGTCTTGTCGTGAACGACTGCAACCTTGGCGTCTTTGAAGTTCTGCGCAATGTAGCCGCCGGCAACGAGGCCCTGCTGGTCGTCACGGCCGCAAGTGCGGAAGGTGTTCCACAGGCCGCGCTCGGTCAGGGTCGGGTTGGTCGCGGAAGGCGTAACCATCAGGATACCGTTTTCCGCATAGACTTCCGACGCGGGAATGGTCACGCCCGAGTTGAAGTGCCCGACGACGAACTTGACGCCATCGGCTGCGAACTTGTTGGCGACCGAGATGCCCTGCTTCGGGTCGGAGACGTCATCGCCGAACACGAGCTTGATCTGCTCGCCATTGATGCCGCCGGCCGCGTTTATGTCGGCTGCCGCCTGTTCCGCGCCCTTCTGGAGTTGGGCGCCGAAGGCTGCGTTCGGGCCGGTTAGCGGGCCGGCAACGCCGACCAGGATTTCTGCCGCGGCGACGCCGCTCATCGCCACGAGGGCGGTAAGCGCAACTGCGGACATAAGAAGTTTCTTCATTGTGTTCTCCCTTGAAGTGGGGGGCTGATCAAACATCCGTCCACGGCGCCCTCCCGACCATGGTGGAGTTGGATTCCCGATTTTTCGGGCTACTCCCGGCCCGCAAGGACCTGGAAATTTTTCAACTGCGGCTCCGCCACGAAAGCGGTGATGCTTGTTCGTAAAGCCAATAGTACTGCGTCACCATCTGCTTGGTGCGCGCGTACTGGAAACCAACAAAACCGAACACCAGCAGTATGACCGTGTCAACCAAATAGAACTGGAGGGTCAGAAGATGGCCCTCGAACAATGCGAAATGGGCAAACCTGACCACCGCGCCCAGCAGAAGAATGTAAAGAAGCAAGTGTATCGGCGAGCGCCAGGTTTCGGCCATTGCCTTGCCGGTCATCCACGCCGCTCCGCCGCCTAGTATGACGGTGACGAAAATGAACTGCATGAAATTGGCTTCTTCGTACAATATGCCCTGCAAGTTCCTGCCTCCAGCTTCGCCCGCCGACGCGGGCAGCCAATGCCTCAGTGACGGCCGCCTTCAAGATAGGCAGCCCTTACATCCTCGCGGCCGAGCAGTTCCCTGCCTTCGCCCGACATCGTGATTTGCCCGTTCACCATTACGTAGCCGCGATGCGCAAGCTTCAGCGCATGGAATGCGTTCTGCTCCACCAGGAAAACGGTGAGTTTTTCATTGGTGTTGAGTTCGCGGATGACCTCGAAGATCTGCTTCACGATCAGCGGGGCGAGGCCCAGCGAAGGCTCGTCGAGCAACAAGAGCTTGGGACGGCCCATAAGTGCGCGAGCGATCGCCAGCATCTGCTGCTCGCCGCCAGAAAGCGTGCCGCCGCGTTGCGCAATGCGTTCCCTGAGGCGCGGGAAAAGGGTGAACATCCGTTTCAAGTCGTCGTCGAAATGCTTTTCGTCGACAAGGATGGCCCCCATCTGCAGGTTTTCCATGACCGTCATGCGCGGGAAGATGCGCCGGCCTTCCGGCGACTGGGCGATGCCGAGGCGCATGATCTCATGCGTGGGCATGTTCGTGATCTCGCGGCCATCGAAGACAACGCGGCCGGTGCGCGGCTTCGGATTGCCGCAAATCGTCATCATAAGCGTCGACTTGCCTGCGCCATTGGCGCCGATCATGGTGACGATCTCGCCGGAATGGACTTCGAAATCGACACCCGCCAGCGCGCGGATCGAGCCGTAATAGGTCTCGACATTTTCAACCTTGAGGAAGGGGGCGCTCATTTACGTCCTCCCTTCGAAGGTGCCGGTTTGGATGGTGCCGCCCTGCTTTTTGCCGCAGCGGCCGGTTTGGCGGAAGCCGGCTTTTTAGCTGTGGGAACCTTGGCGGTCGGTTTTGCAGCGGCGGTCTTTGCCGCCGGTCTGGAAGCGGACTTGGCTGCGGCGGCAGCCGGTTTTGCAGCGGCCTTGACCGCCGCCGCAGTTTTCGCGGCCGACTTCACCGCGGCAGGCTTTGACGCAGGCTTGGTAGGCGCCGGCTTTGCCGCAGGCTTTTGCGGTGGGGTCTTGGCGGGAGCCTTTGCGGAGGTTTTGGCGGACACCTTCGCGGGTGATGTCCTTGCGGCCGGTTTGGCCGCAGGTTCTTTCACCTTCGGCGTACCTTTCAGGGTCGCGCCGGAAATCTCCTCGACCTTCAGCACGTCGCCGAGAACCTGCGGCACGTCGATTTCCGCCTCGTCGTCGACACCCAGATATGCTGCGATGACCTTGGGATCGTTCCTGACCTCTGAGGGCGAGCCATCCGAAATCTTGACGCCATAGTCGAGCACCACGACGTGATCGGAAATCTGCATCACGACGGACATGTCGTGCTCGATCAGCATGATGGAGGTGCCTTCTTGCTTGATGCCGAGCAACAGGTCGTTTAGCGCGGCCGATTCGCGCGGGTTCAATCCCGCCGCCGGTTCGTCGAGGCACAGGAGTTCAGGCTCGGTGCACATTGCGCGGGCGATCTCGAGCCGCCGTTGCGCGCCATAAGGCAGATCGCCCGCCGGATCGTCGGCGCGCTCCACCAGTTGCGCACGCTCCAGCCAGTGCCGTGCAAGATCGATCGATTGAGCGGATGCCTCGCGGTAGCCCTTGAAACCCAGAAGGCCAAGGATCGTGTAACCGGATGCGAGCATCAGCTTGTTGTGCTGGGCGACCAGGAGGTTTTCCAGCACGGTCATGCCGGCGAACAGCCGGATGTTCTGGAACGTGCGGGCAACTTTCGCCTCCGCCGTGATCATGAAATCCGGCATGCGTTCCAGCAGGAACTCTCGTCCGTCCTGGCGCCGAACCGTGATCATGCCCGTGGTCGGCTTGTAAAAGCCGGTTATGCAGTTGAACACGGTCGTCTTGCCGGCGCCATTGGGGCCGATCAGCGCGGTGATCTCGCCCCGCTTTGCCGAAAAGTTGAGATCGTTGACGGCGACAAGGCCGCCAAAGCGCATCGAAAGATGCTCCACCTTGAGGATGTGGCTATCCGTGGCTGTAACCGTTTTCATCACCCGTGCCCCTCTTTGGTGAAGCTGCCCGACACGCTCTTTCGCTCGTAGAGGAACGCCGTCGGAGAGCGGCTGCCAACGAAGCCGCGCGGCTTCCAGATCATAACGATCACCATGGCGAGGCCGAAGAAAAGCATGCGGTAAAGTTCAGGCGTGAAATCCTGGCCGAATATCTGCTTGAGGAAGGTCAGTTCGCGCAGGATCTCAGTGCCGCCAACCATCACGGCGGCGGCGATGGCAATGCCCGTGAGCGAACCCATGCCGCCCAGGACGACGATGGCGAGAATTACCGCCGATTCAAGGAACACGAAGGATTCGGGCGAGACGAAGCCCTGGCGGGCGGCGAAAAACGCGCCGGCAAAGCCGCCGAACATCGCGCCGAGAGAGAAGGCGGTCAGCTTTGTGGTCGTGGTGTTGATGCCGAGCGAACGGCACGCAACCTCGTCCTCGCGCAGCGCCTCCCATGCGCGCCCGATCGGCATGCGGCGCAGGCGAAGCGTCACGAAGGCGGTGACCAGGGCAAGCATGAGGATCAGGTAGTACAGGAAGATCTTGTAATAGGCCGAGGAAAGCGGCAGCCCGAAAATCGCGGCAAAGCCTTCGGGCGATGCGTCGAAGGGAATACCGAACAGCGTCGCCTTGGGAATGCCGGAAACACCGAACGTACCCTTGGTGACCGAGGTCCAGTTTATGAGGACGAGGCGGATTATCTCACCGAAGGCAAGGGTGACGATCGCCAGGTAGTCGCCGCGAAGGCGCAATACCGGGAAGCCGAGGATGATGCCCCAGAATGCCGCAAGGATGCCGGCAAGCGGCAGCAGCATCCAGAAAGACAGGCCGAAATGCTGCGAAAGCAGCGCGTAGGAATAGGCGCCGACTGCGTAAAAGGCGACATAGCCAAGGTCGAGCAGGCCGGCGAGGCCGACGACGATGTTCAGTCCCCAGGCCAGCATCACGTAGATGAGGATCTGGATGCCGAAATTGTCGACCCACTTCAGCGAGCCCTGGCTGCCAACCAGCGCGACGATGATCATCGGATAGAGAAAGAGGCCGACCACGGCGATGCGCGGCCAGTTATTCCGCAGCCATCCGGGCTGTTCCTCGCGCATGGGGCGGGCCGCTACGGTTGCCTTTCGCGCGGCAAGCGCCGGCGATATCCATGCCGAAAGCACGAACCGCCCCGCGGCCGCGATCGCGACCAGCGAGAACAGGAGGCCCCAACGCTGGACGATGATCAGTTCGTTGCGGATGTTCTGCGTCGTCTCAAGGCCGACGAAGAGCACGAACATGCCCAGCGTCACAATGGCGGTGAAGAACGCATCGCGCGCTGCCTGCACGTAGTTGGGCGCATTGGTGCTGCCGGCCGTGGCCGGCATTGCCGTCTTGGCTGTGGTCTCGCTCATCTGGTTCAGACCTTTTCGACCTCTGGACGGCCAAGAAGGCCGGTCGGCTTGAAGATCAACACGATCGCAAGGATGGAGAACGTAGCAACATCCTTGTAGTCGATCGTGAAGTAGGCCGACCACAGCGATTCAATCAGCCCGATCAGCAGGCCGCCAATCACCGCGCCGGGCAGCGAGCCGATGCCGCCAAGGACGGCTGCGGTAAACGCCTTGACGCCGGGAACGAAGCCGTCGGTGAAGACGACGACGCCGTAGTACATCAGGTACATCGCGCCGGCGACGGCCGCCAGGGCAGCGCCCATGATGAAGGTGATCGAGATGGTGCGGTCGACGTCGACGCCCAGGAGCGCTGCCATCTTGCGGTCTTGCTCGCAGGCGCGCTGCGCACGGCCGAGCGGCGTCTTGTTGACGACGTACCAGAAGATGGCGAGCAGCACGGAAGTGATGACGACGATGACGATCTGCTTGAGGGAAATCGTTACGCCAAAGACTTCATAGGTCTGGCTGACCATTGGCGGGATCGGCTTGTTGCGCGGACCCTGCGTGACCTGAATGAAATTGGAAAGGGCAATGGACATGCCGATAGCGGTGATCAGCGGCGCCAGGCGGAACGAGCCGCGAAGCGGGCGGTAGGCGACGCGCTCGATCGTCCAGTTCCACAGCCCGCACATGAACATGCCGACGATGATCATCACCAGCAGGGCGAGGACGACCGGCACGGACACGAACATGCTTGTAAGGAGCAGGAAGACGATCAGGGCGGTAAAGCCGCCAAGCATGAAGATGTCGCCATGGGCGAAGTTTATCATGCCGATGATGCCATAGACCATCGTGTATCCGATGGCGATCAGCCCGTAGATCGAGCCGAGCGTCAGCCCGTTCACCATTTGCTGGACGAAATACTCCACGTGAAACCCCCTGCTGGCCCTCCGGTCTTTATTGCCGGTTCTGCCCGGATGACCGGACTATGGGCATTTTTCCCTTCTCATAAAGGGAATTCATTCAACAGACATGAGGTCGCGCCGCAAGAGGTTTTTGAATCATTTCGCAGTGAATTTTCCTGTGCTGTGACCGTTCAATGACCAATTTTGCATCGCTTGCTTGCCGATTGACCGGCGGACGGACACAATTTCGGCAATGATCAGCTGACAAGGCGTATTTGCGGTTTGCTGGCAGCGGCTTCGCCGTCTCCTCCCAGTGGCGCATCTAGATCGAGCTTCGCAAGGCCGGCAGCGCTGAGAGGCTTGGAGAAGAGATAGCCCTGCAGCTCGTTTAGCCCCTTTGCTTTCAGCAGTTCGAGCTGATCCGCCGTCTCGACGCCTTCCACGGTAACCGACAAGCCGAGCGAGCGTCCCAGCTCGATCATGTGCGAAACGAGGTTCAACGATTGCCCCGAGCTCTCGATCTCGCCGATAAAGGAGCGGTCGATCTTGATGCGGTCGAGCGGAAAATCGCGAAGATAGGCCATCGAGGAAAAACCGGTGCCGAAATCGTCGAGCGCGATCCGCACGCCCAGCGCACGCAGTCTTGCGATGACCTCGCTGGTAGCATCGCCGGCGCTGCGGAAGACACCTTCGGTTATTTCCAGCTCGAGGCGCTGCGGCGGAAATCCGGTGGTCTCCAGTATTTCGCGCACGCTGGCCACGAAGCCGGGCTGCAGGAACTGCACCGGCGATATGTTGACCGCCAGCTTGATCGGGCCAAGCGGCATGATTTCGATGCAGGCGCGGCGCAGGATGATCTTGCCGAGCTTTTCGATAAGGCCGATCTGTTCGGCGATAGGAATGAATACCGACGGCGAAATCGGCCCGCGCTGAGGGTGGACCCAGCGGACGAATGCCTCGACGCCAAGTACCTTGCGCTCATTCTGCGATATGAGCGGCTGGTATGCGAGCTCGAAAGACTTGTTGGCGACCGCGTCCCGCAGGTCGTTTTCAAGTTCGCCCCGGTTGCGGATTCGCTCTTCCATTTCCGGCGTGAAGATCTGAACGTTGTTGCGGCCCGATTCCTTGGCCTGGAACAGCGCGAAGTCGGCGCGCCGCAGCGCTTCCCTGGACCCGGCGGCCCCAGGCTCGATCACCGCCGCGCCGATGGAGACGCCGGCATAGATCTTGTTCGCGCGAAACCTGATCGGCGTGCTCATGGCCGCGAAAATTCGCTGGCTGACCGCGTCGATGTCGTGGTTGGAGGTGACGTTGGTGACGATCGCGGCAAACTCGTCGCCCGAAAGGCGTGCGACGAAATCCTCGCCCCGGATGTTCGCCGATATGCGCCGCGCGAACTGCTTGATCACCTCGTCTCCGGCCTCGTGGCCGTAGGTGTCATTGATGTGCTTGAACTTGTCGAGATCGAGGTAAAGCACCGCGCAGTCGAAGCCCCCGCGCGCGGAACGCGATAGCTCGGCGGTGAGCCGCGCATCGAACTGCCTGCGATTGGCAAGGCCGGTGAGTTCGTCCACGAATGCCAGGTCCCCGGCATTCTTGAGCGCCGACAGGTAACGCATGAGGACGTAGGAAACGGCCAGGGTGACCGCGATCGTGCAGATGAGCGGGACCGGAATGTCAAACGCCGGTATGTTGAGACCGGACAACCACTGCGGCGCGAATAGCGTCGCCACTTGCTGGGTCAGCGACGCATAGGTGGCGATCGCGGTAATCAACGCCAAGGTTATGATCCGGGCGCGTTCCCTTTGGGGCATTCTAAACATGGGGGCTCGTGGGAAATTCCTGAATGGACGGGCGCGCGGCGGATTGGGGGTATGCCGCCGTCAGACCCTACTGCGCATGCGTAAATTTTTGGTTGGACCAACCGGTCAAAAGCGTCCGGCAAGGTCGGAAATTATGTTATATATTTTACTCAATTCTTGGATTTTGCATTTTTTGCATGGTTTTCGATGTAACAGACGTGCATGCGCGGGGTCCGGCATTGCAAATGCATGGCCAATCCAAAAGCCTAGAGTGTATTAAAAAAAACTATAACAAGTTCCATTTTTGAAAAACTGTTGAAAATTCATTGGTTGGCGAATTGTGCCAGCATGAATCAATTACTCTTCCGCCATTCAATTGAGGAAATCCAGCGATGTCCGCAATGTTCCGGCTCCTTTCGCGCCCGGCCAGTTTCTATGCCGCCTGCGCCCTTGTTTGCGCCGCTCTGCCGGGAACGGCCTTGGCTGACACGATCAGGATCACCGCCGACAACGAATTCGAGCTTTATGTCGATGGTGTGTTGATCGGAACGGGAAACAACTGGAATATGATATACACTTTCAATGTGACGCTGACCGGCAATTCGGTGATCGCCGTCAAGGGAGTAAACACTGGTTCCGTTTCCGGATTGACGGCGTACATCACCCTGTCCAACGGCAAGGTCATTACGACCGGCACCAATTGGCGTGCCACCTCAACCACGTTTTCAGGATGGCCGGACGTAACCTACAACGACGATACTTGGGATAACGCGGTGACAAGAACCTTCAACTGGGGCATTGCAGCAGGTCCCGGAGCCGTGTGGATTTGGCACAAGTCAAACGCAACTCCTGCGTACTTCCGGCGGGATGTGGCTTTCCGGCTGCAGAACGACGATTTTTCCTCGGCGCCTGTTCCCGCAAGCGGAGGTTCCACGGCGGCTTCCGTCGTTTCCAATGACCGGTTGAACATGGTTGCCGCGACCGCTGCGGCGGTCAACTTCTCCATTGCGGCAGATGGTGGCCTCACCGGCGCTTCGATCAATTCCGCGGGGCAGATCGTCGTTCCTGCCGGATCGGCAACCGGGACCTATGTCCTTACCTACCAAGCTTGCGAAGCCGCGTATCCCGATTTGTGCGCCACGGCAACGGTGACGGTCGCAGTCGGGGAAATTGATGCGGTCGACGACGACTTCTCCGGCACATTGATTTACGCGGCCGCAGGCGGGAACACCGCGACGGTATTCACCAACGACCTGCTCAACGGGGTGGCGTTCCCGCCGGCCTCGGTCACGCCCTCGATTGCCAACAATGGGGGGCTGACCGGCGTTTCAATCAACGCCGACGGAACGTTGAGCATTCCGGCAGGGTCGGCGGCTGGCGCGTATACTATCACATACCAGATCTGTTCCGTTGCGGTGCCAACCGTTTGCGACACAGCAACAGCCGAAGTGATAGTCCTTCTCTCGGCCCTGTCCGTTTCCAAGACAGCAAGCGCGCCGGGCTTCACCACCGGCGATGTGAATGGAGCGCCCTCGGGAACGGTGGTCACCTATTCTTATGTGGTGACCAACACGGGCGACACGGTGGTGAGCAACATCTTCCTGTCAGACCTGCACAATGGCAACGGGCCGGCGCCGGTGCCGGGCAGCGAAGCGATCCACTTCGATGCCGCGCCGGCCGGAGATTCCACCGATGCCGCGCCGGGCGATGGCATCTGGTCGAGCCTTTCACCGGGCGATGCGGTGATCTTCACGGCGACCTACACGGTCACCCAGCAGGATGTTGACCTGCTGCAGTGATTTTTGATCGTCGCTTTGTGCGATATAAAACTAAACATCCCCAATAAGTCATTGATATATTGTTGATAACTGCCGAAGCCCCGAAGGGCGTTGCCAGAATCAACTACCGTGCCGTGTCGTTGGAACTCACGGCGTGGGCAGGCTGCGAACGAGGCAAAACCCCACCGCCGTTGCACCGATGCGGGAATTTGAACCAGCCAACCGCACCAAACTTCAGACAGGGACGCATAATGATCAAGACCATCCGCATGAACAGAGCGGCAACCGCAATTGTCCTGGCCCTCGCGGCCTCGGCATCGACTGCAGCCCACGCACAAATCGTCAACGAAGTCACCGCAACCGGTTCCTCGCCGATCGGCACCAATGACGTTAACGGAAACGCGACCGAGTCCGTAACGGTGCAGACGGCCGCGCCGGATTTGGAAGTGTCGATGAGCGCCAGCGACACCACTGATACCAACGGTCATGACGATTGACCGATGTGGGCCCATTCCCGCATACCGATCGAGGTGATGGTTTTCGGTTGTGCGAGGAGGTTGTTCCAAGCCTGGCAGGCAGCCTCGATGATGGCGTCGTATCCGTCGAAGACGCGGTTGGAGAGCCAGTTCGCACGCAGGTACTGCCAGACGTTTTCGACCGGGTTCAGTTCGGGGGCGCGCGACGGCAGGAAGATCGGCGTGATGTTTTTCGGGATTTTGAGCTTCGCAGTCGTGTGCCAGCCAGCCCGGTCCATGAGCAACACGGCGTGTGCGCCCCTGCTGACCTGGCGGCTGATCTCGTCGAGGTGAAGTTGCATCGCCTCGGTATCGGCGAAGGGCAGCGCAAGCCCGGCACCGGTTCCGCGCGCCGGGCAAATGGCGCCGAAGAGGTAGGCGCTCTCGTAGCGCTGGTCGGCCGGTTGGCGGGGTCGGGTGCCGCGCCGCGCCCATTGCCGCACGATGCCGTTCTTCTGTCCTATGCGGGCTTCGTCCTGGAACCAGATCTCGACCGGCTTTCCCTTCGGCAGACCGGCCAGATGAGCGTTCAGCGTGCGCGGGAAGTTTTTTTGAAAGCCTCGACGATCCCGCCGTCCTGTGCGCGATGGCGCGGCCGGGCGCTCATGTGGGCGAAGCCGAGTTCCTTCAGCAGCGTCGATACATACCGTTCATGGTAGTCGACGCCGAAGCGTTCCTGGATGACCTTTTGCAGATCGATCCGCCGCCAGCGTACTACACCGTCAACGGCCAGATCGGGCCCAGCCTCGACGATTCCTGCCAGTTCGGCTTTCTGGGCTGGTGACAACCGCGGCTGGGGTCCACCATGCCAGGCGTCCTTGAGCCCGTCGGGGCCGGCCTGGTTGAACCGATGCACCCAGTCGCGAAGTGTCTGGCGGTCCATGCCGCCGACCTTGGCGGCGTCTTCCCGGCTCATGCCATCGAGCACCGCTGCCAGGGACAACAAGCGGCTGCTTTGACGCACGTCCTTTGAAACCCGCGCCAGCCGGCGCAACTCCGATGCCGAATAGTCTGTCCGCAACGCGACCGCTGATCCCATGGCCCGAATCCTCCTCGTGCCACAGAATCATCAATCGAGGCAGACGGGAATCCCCAGTGAGTCAGGCGTCACAGCCACTGGTATGACGTGGCGGTTGGCGACGTCATCATCTACACCTTCACCATCACGAACACCGGCAACCAGACGCTGACGAACCTTTCGCTGGCCGACCTGCAGGAAGGCTCTGGCGCGCAGCCTTCGGCGGTGTTTGCGGTCAGCCCGCTCACCGACAACGGTACAATCGGCGATTCCACCGACAACGCCGCCGACGCGATCTGGGATACGCTCGCACCGGGCGACAGCATCACCTACACCGCTTCGTACACGGTCACGCAGGCCGACCTCAACACCAACGGCGTCGATGGCGACGGCAGCCTCCTCAACACGCCGACGGCAACCGCCTCCTCGCCCGGCAATACCGATGACGTGACCGGCACCACGGTCGTGCCGTTCCTCGTCGATCTCGAGGACGTCAGTCCGTCGCTTCTGGTCAGCAAGGATGCGGGCGCGGCTACCGACGTTACCGTCGGGCAGACGATTACCTATACCTACACCGTCACCAACGACGGCAACGTACCGATCACTAACGTTTCGCTCGCCGACAACGTGACGGCGGGTTCGGGCACCGCTCCGACCCCGGTTCTGGCCGTTTCGCCGCTGACCGACAACGGCACACTGGGCAATTCCACGGATGATGGCGCCGACAACGTCTGGGACACGTTGGGACTCGGCGACGTGGTCACGTTCACCGGCACCTACGTCGTTACCCAGCAGGACGTGGACACACTGCAGTAAGGGAACGGGCAACGCTTCGTGCGTTGCCGTTTTTGCTGATGCGAGTTACCGGAAAGAAAAGGGCACGGCCGGGCTGGAGAGGAAACTCTCCGGCCCTGCTTTCCCTTGCCTTGCTCTGCGTACTCGCCCTTGCAGGAGTTGCGGCGGCGCAGATCGTCAACATCGTCACGGCGACGGGCGAATATGCGGGAGCGCCGGTCACGGCCACCGCCACCGAGAGCGTAACCGTCGCCGGACCGGTTACCAATTCCAACGGCCTCACGATCGAGATGTCGACAACCGCGTCCGTGATATCGCGCGGGCAGGCCGTTCCGTATCTGATCACCGTTTCCAATCCAGGGCCGGGGCCGCGGACCGGCGTCGAGGTCGTCAACTTGATGCCCGCGGGCTTCAGCTACATCGAAGGATCGGGTGAAGTGAATGGCCTGGCGATGGAGCCCGCCAGTCAAGGACGGCAACTCACATTCTCCGGTTTGTCGCTAACGGTGGGAAGTACGGCGATCCTGCGGATTTCGCTTGTTGCGGGGCCGTCGGTCACCGCACCGGAATTCGTTGCATCGAGTTATGCCCGCGATACGCTATCTGGAGACGTCGTGTCCAACACGGCCAAGGCCGTGGTCACGCTTCGGACCGAGCCGGTATTCGATTGCAGCGACATTGCCGGGCGGGTCTATGAAGACCGCAACCGGGATGGCTATTACCAGGCAGGCGAACCCGGCATTGGCGGCGTGCGTCTTGCGACCGTGACGGGATTGCTCATCACCACGGATGCGCGCGGGCGCTACAGCATTGCTTGCCCGTATATTCCCGATGATGCCTCCGGGTCCAACTTCATCGTGAAGCTCGACGAGAGCAGCCTGCCGGCAGGCTACTCCGCCACCAGCGAAAACCCGTCCACGATCCGGCTCACTCGCGGCAAGCTCACGCGGCTGGATTTCGGTGTCTCCGCTCCAAGGCTGGTCGAACTCGATCTGGACGAGCGTTCGTTCGTTCCCGGATCGGTGACACCCACTGCCGCAACGCTGCAGGGGCTGGCGGTTCTTGTCGAAGGCTTGTCCAGCGAGCAGTCGCGCCTGCAAATCACCTATCGCGGAACATCGACCGATTTGTCAACTAAAAGACTAGATTTGATCAAATCAATACTGGCAGAAGTCTGGAGTTCGCGAAACACAGACTATGTATTGCCCATAGAAACGATTTTTAAGAATGAATGATTTCAACAACAAACGCGTCTTTATGTTCAATATACGACACTATTAGCTTACTGATCATTAATCATGGTGAAAGTTTTTCTTCGGAATGTCGCCCCTGAATTTAACAGGGGGTAATACCATTCCGACTTCCGGTTTCCATCGGCGGCTAATCGGCGCCTGGACCCTGCTGTCCCTTTTCCCGCTTGCCGGCCAGGCAAGCGCCGAGCCCGCATGCAAGACGACTCCCGAATGCGCTGCCGCTTTGCATGCGCTGCTTGCCGAGCCTGCGGGGCAAGGCGCGCTTTCGCAGGCCGGAGTGTCGATCCGGGTCGACGGCGAAACGGTGGCCGGCCTCGCGCGTGAGCAGGCTCAGGGCTTGGACCTGGCGCAGATCGACATCCGTCACGACGGCCTGGCGGGAGGCGGCAAGGTTATTGTCCGCGGCTCGGCACTGCCACCGGGAGTTACCGCGCAAGTTCAGGGCAAGGCCGTTCCGGTAAGCGACGGAGCCTTCGAGGCCGAGCAGGAACTGGCGCCCGGCGATCACGTGGTTCGCGTTCGCCTTCATGAAACGGCGACGGGGCGCTCGATCGAGTTCGAACGCGATGTCCATGTCGCGTCGACCGAATGGTTCTTTGTCGGACTTGCCGATGTCACGGTTGGCAAGCTGATCGAACCAGACAGCAAGCTCATTTCGGACGCTGCGGCAGGCGAATACGACCCGGTCTACGCCAAGGGACGTCTCGCCTTTTATCTCAAGGGCAAGGTCAAGGGCTCGACGATCATCACGGCGGCGCTCGACACGCGCAACGGCGACCTCGACTCGATTTTCACCAATCTCGACGGTTCCGATCCGGGCTCGCTGTTGCGCAGGCTCGACCCCGACGACTACTACCCGGTCTATGGCGATGATTCGATCACCGTCGAGGATGCCCCGACAAAGGGCAAGTTCTACCTGCGTATCGAGAACGGCAAGAACCGCATCACCTGGGGCAATTTCAAGACCCGTATCGACGGCGTCGAACTTGCGCGCTACGAGCGCGGCCTTTACGGCGGCAGCGTCGAGTTGGAAAGCGAGCGGGAATCGCCTTGGGGCGGACCTGCGGCGCGGCTTTCCGCTTTCGCCGCGCAACCGGGCACTTTGCCCAGCCGCGACGAGATGCGCGGAACAGGCGGTTCGGTCTACTTCCTGCAGCGGCAGGACATTACCACAGGTTCGGAGCAGGTCGTTGTCGAGGAGCGCGACGCGATCACCGGTGTCACGCTCTCGCGCAGGCTCTTGAGTGCCGGAACCGATTTCGAGATCGACTATGTCCAGGGCATAGTGCTGTTAAAGCGCCCGCTGGCATCGACGGTTCGCTCGTCGAGTGCGGTGCAAGGCAGTTCGCTTGGCGGCAACCAGAATTACCTCGTCGCAAGCTATGAGTATGCGCCGCATTCCTTCGACGGGGAGAGCTACAGCCTTGGGGGCAGGGCGGAAAGCTGGCTTGCCGATCATGTACGCGCGGGCGTTACCGCATTCCAGGAGAATGCGGGCACGTCGGACCAGACGCTGATCGGCACGGACCTCGTCTTGCAATTGACGCGGCGCAGCTGGTTCGAGTTCGAATGGGCGCAATCGGAAGGCCGGTCCTTCGGGAAGGCGAGTTCCGGCGATGGCGGCCTGATCTTCAACCCTTCCTCCTCAGGCGATGGCGGGGGCGCATTGCGCGTCAAGGGCGTTGTCGATTTCAAGGATATCCCGGGTGCGACGGTCCCGGGAAATGCCGGATTCCACTTCACGCAACGGGCCGACGGATTCAATGCGCCGGGCAATTACAACGCCAACAACCAGCGTATCGCGAGTGCTTTCCTGACCGCAGGTTCGCCCGACAAGACGGTCACATCCCTGCGCTATGACACTGTCGAACAGACCGGCGGGCGCACGCGGCAGGAGGGTGTCGCGGAGTTCGACACCCGGATCAACAAGTCCTGGTCGGCCGGAGCGGGCTTGCGCTATTCGCTTCTCGGGGACAACGCACACGGGCATGGCGGCAATGGCGGGAGGCTCGATGCCGGCGCAAGGCTGACGCGGCATTTCGGCGAAGACAGCGCCTGGGTCTTCGCACAGGGCACGGTTGCCCGATCGGGTAATCGCGAGCGAAATGAT
>CAVOVL010000014.1:0-21915 GCA_963699855.1 uncultured Alphaproteobacteria bacterium
GCAAAACGGCCGTTCGCTGCTGACAGCTAGGCACCCTTATCAAATCGACCCGCCTGACGGATGAAGTCCCGCTGCTCTTCGCGCGTCACCTGCCCGTAGGCCTGCATGGTGGTGACTAGGTCTTCGTGGCCGATGTTCTGCGCCCAGGCCTGGAACTCCTGCAACGTGGTGCAATGCTCTTTGCCAGCGAAGACAGCAGATGGCGGAAGGTGTGCGGATGGTAATAAACGCAGTCCGGCTCCAGGAATGCGGTTGTGAGAGATCTCGCGTACGGTCCGGGAGTCTCCGCCAGGGATGGTGGCGAGCCCGATTGATTGCAGGCCGCTGCCGGGAACGCGCTCCACGTGGTGCTAGGGAAACAGCGGATCGGAAGGGGAGGCCAGGCCAATGCTCGACGCGACGCGATAGTACTCACGTAATATCTCAGCGCGAAACCGCTTACGGGAAGAACAAGGTCTCGAATCGTCTTTGAGTATCTTGGTGTGGACGTCGCGCGCATCCTGCAGGAACACTGTCTCGATGATGTCGACATTGCCCAGCCGGGCGGTGATGATTGCGCTCACCCTCGCACCGGTGAGGAGGCAGAAAGCAATGATTGCGCGGTCGCGCTTCTCGGTGGGTGTCGATGTTGGCATAGTGCGCAGGACATGCTCGACCTGCTGAAGGGATGGATAGGCGGGCGGCCTCGACTGGTTTGCCAGTGCCAGGGTGCGGTTATCGGCGTTGAAGAAGTCGGCCATCGAGTGGGTGATGCGGCTGCGGAAGCCGGGTTGGTCAGCGAGCCAGTGGAAGAAGCCCCTCAGGTCATGCAGTACCTGACGCTTCGTCGAGGCGGTGATCGGCGCTCCGGTCCGTCCGTTGCGTTCCGTATCCAGCTTGTGCCTGAAGGCGACGATCTGCTCGACATGGGTCTTGCGGAAGGGCTTGCCCTTCGTTTGATGCTGGTACCGGTCGATCGAGGCGGCGATGCGATCCATCGAGGCCTGCCCCTTGCGCGAGGCAAGGTGGACGTGCTGCAGATAGGCGCGCTTGAGGCGTTCGTTGTCCGGATGAAAGGCACGCATCTTCGGCTTGGCGCTCATGATCAACTATCCTTGGCTGGAGTGGTTTCGGGTTGTTCTGGGGCCGTCAGGCCAGTATCGAGAAAGACACCATTTTGCTGGCGATCGGTCGAACCGCTTAATGCATCCTGTGGCCTCGTAAACGTTGCCTCGCATCCGGGGAATTTGCGGCTGATGTCGGCCTCCCGGATAGCCTGGCACATGATGACTTCGCAGATTGGGCAGAGCGCGCGCAGCATTCCTGCCTTTCCTGACGTGGGATTGTATTCAAGCATGCCGCCCGCGGGCTTCCTCCCGGTCCTGCAGCGAAAGCAGCGCATTTCACCAAGAGGCAGCTTTGCCTTGACCTGCCGCTTCTGAAGGAAAGCCCTTAGATCCACGCCGCGCACAAGCCAGGGTTTGCGATCTCGCAGGACGCCAAGGCCACCATGTCCGACCCAGCGCATGAGAGTGTTCTTGTGGATGCCGAGTTCATCAGCCCATTCGCTGATGGTCTTGGTGTGGTGTCCTTTCACCCGTCGGTAGCTGACCCGCCGCGCCATCAGCTGATACCCCGCTCGATCAGGGTACGGATGTCTTCCACGCGCCAGACGGTGATCCGCGGTCCAAGCTTGACAGGACTGGGAAAGCGGCCGTCCTTGACGCCCGCCCACCAGGTCGACTTCGAAACCGGGATCGGGCCTTGCGGAGCCAGGATCGACGAAAGGCGCAGAAAGCCCGTCTGCGCCAGACCTGTCGGATTTGGGTGTTGCGAAATGCTAGACAATTTTCATGCCCTCGCGTTGCGATGGGCAAACGAAACGTCTCGAAACCAGTGGACGAAATTGTCCCCGCCCCGTCGAAGCGACATCAACGGGGTTGCTTTAAGCTTCTGACGTTGTAAGGATGAAGCCGCTCCAACCAGAGCTCGGGTTCATCCCCGACGAGCCGCCTTTGGCCTTGCAGGGCTTGGGCGGCTTTCGTTTGCAGAGGCAAGTGCACCTCATGGCCTAGCATATATCCTTTAATTTCAGCGATTTCGAAGCCGCGCCAACGGTTAACAGGACATTTTAGTGATTTCGCTGCATTTTAACACGCGGAAATTGTATAATACTTCATTTCGCGAATAAATAATAACGTACAATCAATAACTTACATTAGACTGGGCTATTTCATAGAAATCGATCACTCTTTCAGCATAGGCCACACCCTATTGAGCGTGGGACGCAGTTGGAAACACGAAAACCCCACGAATCAGCAGCGCCCGTGCGAATCGCTTTGGGTATATTCTTGTGTGTGGAGATCCAAGAAGTTCGTAATTCGTTGGGCCCACCAATCGGCCATCTGCACCCGTTCATCCCAATATGCAGAGCGATTGTAGGCGCGGCGTACCTCGTCGGCGCCGATGTGTGCGAGTTCAGCCTCAATGGCGTCCACCTGCCATTTGCCACTTTCATTGAGCAGCGATGACGCCGAAGAGCGAAAACCGTGCGCCGTCGCCTCGCCGGTGGAATAGCCGAGCCGGCGCAGCGCGGCGTTGAGTGTGTTCTCGCTAATGGGGCGTTCGGGCGATCGGACCGATGGAAACGCAAGCCGGCGATTGCCGGTATGGCGCTGCAGGTCACGGAGAATGTCGATGGCCAGCGCTGACAGCGGCTTGCGATGTTCGCGACGCATTTTCATTCGTGCCGCAGGAATCGTCCAGATCGCCTTCTCGAGATCAAACTCCGACCATTGCGCGAACCGCAACTCGCCCGGTCTTGGATAAAGCAGCGCCATGAGTTTCAGCGCGGCCTGTGTTTCGATGGTGCCGTCATAACCCCAGATGGCGCGCAGCAATGCGCCGAACCTGGTCTCGTCGGTGATTGCAGGCCGATGGGTCACCTTCGGCGTGACCAAGGCACCGCGCAACCCGAAGGTTCGGTCATTCGTGGCCTTGGATACTGCGATGGCATACCGGAACACCTGACCGATCGTGGCCCGCAAGCGGCGTGCCGTTTCATAATTGCCCTGCGCTTCCACCCTTCTAAGGGGCACGAGGATTTCGGCGGCAGTGATTTCGGCAATTGGCCGTCGCCCGATGTCGGGGAGAGCAAGGCTGAGCAGCCAGCGCTTCTTGCTCAACGTTACGTCGGCCTTGCCCTCGCGCTCGACTTTCTTCAAGAACTCGTCTGCGACGGCGGCAAAGATATTTCCATGCCGCTCGCTCGTGGCGGCTTTTTCCAGCTTGGCATGATGCGAAGGATCGATGCCATTAGCCAGAAGCTTCCTGGCGGCATCGCGCTTGGCCCTGGCGTCTGCCAGCGACACGGCAGGATAAATGCCGAACGCCATGGTCTTCTGCTTTCCGGCAAACCGGTATGCCAGCCGCCACAGCTTTGAACCTTGGGGTGGCACGAGCAGATGGAGTCCCCGCCATCGCTGTATTTGGCCGGCTCGGCCCGGGGCTTGAAAATCTTGACCTGCGTATCCGTCAACGGCATGTGTTGGTATCCCGGAGAACGACGGGCGCCATTCCGCCGTCACACCAACACATATACCAACAAACCTCTCGGATACCAACAATCCCCGCTGGACGTCATCGGACACAGAAAGCGAAAAAGCCCGGCAAATTCCGGGCTTTTCGAACGTCCTAGGATTGTGTCGGATTGGATTTTGGTGCCCAGGAGAGGACTCGAACCTCCACGCCTCGCGGCACAGGTACCTGAAACCTGCGCGTCTACCAATTCCGCCACCTGGGCAAGCGGGGGCGAGCAATAAGGCTCGCACCCTGGCATGTCAACGTGATAATTGCCCGTTGCGACCGGCGCATCGGCCGCATGCTTGCCGGTTCCAAATCGCGAGCAAATTGGATAAGCAACGCTGCGGGCCGGCACGCGTCACGCCCGCGTCCAGATCAGCGGCACAGGGGAAGCGCATGCGCATTTTCGAGAATTCGAAGACGGTGACGGTTTTCGGCGGGTCGGGCTTTGTCGGCCGCCATGTCGTGCGCGCGCTCGCCAAGCGCGGCTACCGCGTCGTCGTCGCCGTGCGCCGGCCGGATCTTGCGGTGCACTTGCAGCCGCTTGGCAATGTGGGCCAGATCCACGCGGTGCAGGCGAACTTGCGCTACCGCGAATCGATCGATCGCGCGGTCGAGCCGGTGCCGACACGGTCATCAACCTCGTCGGCATCCTGAAGGAGAGCGGCCGGCAGACATTTTCGACTCGGTGCAGGCCTTCGGCGCGCGTGCCGTCGCGGAGGCCGCGCGGGCCGCGTGGCGCAAGGCTGGTCCATGTGAGTGCGATCGGCGCGGACCCGGACAGCCCCGTCGCTCTATGCCCGCACCAAGGCCGAGGCCGAGGCGGCGGTGCTTGAGACCGTGAAGGACGCGGTGATCTTCCGCCCCTCCATCATCTTCGGACCGGAGGACGATTTCTTCAACCGCTTTCGCGTCGATGGCGACGCATCTCGCCCTTCCTGCCGCTGATCGGCGGCGGAAACACGAAGTTCCAGCCGGTCTTCGTCGGCGATGTCGCCGAGGCGATCGCGCATGGCCGCCGATGGCAAGGTGCAGGGCGGCAGGTCTACGAACTCGGCGGCCCGGAGATCGTCACCTTCCGCGAATGCATGGAGACTCGTGCGGCACGATACCGACCGCCGCCCGCTGCTTGCTGACGTTGCCCTGGTTCATCGCCAAGGCGATGGCCGGCTCACCGGCTGGCTGCCCGGCGCGCCGATCACGCTACGACCAGGTGCAGATGCTGCAAAGCGACAATGTCGTGTCGCAGGAAGCGGCTGAAGGCCAAACGCACCTTCGAGGGTCTCGGCATCAAGCCGCGCAGCCTGGCAGCGATCCTGCCCTCCTATCTGGCGCGGTTCCGGCCGCAGGGCCAGTTCCAGCGCCGCGGCGAAGCCTGAAGCCGCCATGCTGCCGGACGGTGTCACGCCGCTCGTCGCGGCATTGCTCGTCTGCGCAAGCTTTTTCACTTCGGCACTGACCGCCGCCTTCGGCGTTGGCGGCGGCGTCGCCCTGCTGGTTCTGATGGGCTATTTGCTGCCGGTGGCGGCACTCGTGCCGGTGCACGGCGTGGTTCAATGGGGCTCGAATGCCGGGCGAATGGCAGTCCAGCGCCAATTTCGTCGCACTGGCGCGCCGTTCTGCCTTTCGTCGCCGGCTCGGTTGCTCGGCGCCATTGCGGGCGCGCCTTTCGTTGCCCGAGATCGACGACCCGCTGCTGAAGCTCGCGCTCGGCGTCTTCATCATTTTCGCGATGACCTGGGCGAAGCTTCCGGCGCTGGCCAATGGCGGCCCGGCGGTCATGGCGGCAGGCGGTGCGGGCACGACCTTCCTTTCCATGTTCTTCGGCGCGACCGGACCACTGACAGCGGCGTTCTTCGCCAAATCCTTCGATGACCGGCGCGCCTATATCGCCTCGCATGCGGCCGCGATGACGTTCCAGCACGCGCTCAAGGTGGTCGCTTTCGTCGCTGCGCCGGCTTTGCCTTCTTCGAGTGGCTGCCGCTGATGGCCGCGATGATCGCGACCGGCTATCTCGGCACGCTCGCCGGTTCGCGCCTGCTGCTGGCCATGCCGGAGAAGCGCTTCCGCCTTGTGTTCTCGATCATCGTCACCGTGCTGGCGCTCGACCTGGTGCGGCGCGGCGCTCTGGGATGGCTTGCCTAGCCGACGCAATAGCAGGCCGGCGATGCCGGCAATGCCGACCGCGATGCGCCACCACGCGAACGGCGCAAAGCCGTGGCGCGAGACGAAATCCAGCAGGTAGCGCACGACGAAGACGGCGCTGACGAAGGCCATCACGAAGCCCGCCCCGATGATCGACCGCATCGTCCATGCTGAGCAGGTCGCGGTTCTTGTAGAGGTCATAGGCGAAGGCGCCGGCCATGGTCGGCATGGCGAGGAAGAAGGAGAACTCGGCGGCCGAGCGCTTGTCGGTTCCCATCAGCAGCGCGCCGACGATGGTCGCGCCGGAGCGCGAGGTGCCCGGCACCAGCGCCAGGCACTGGAACAGGCCGATCTTGAGGCAGAGCGACAGCGGGATAGTCCATGACGTCGTGGATACGCGGCCTTCAGCGGCAGCCGGTCGATGAACAGCAGGATGATGCCGCCAAGGATCAGCATGATGCAGATCAGCATCGGCGTTTCGAACAGCACGGTCTTGATGAAGTCGTGCAGCGAGAACGCCGGCGATCGCGGCAGGCAGGAAGGCGAGGAGGATGCCGGCGACGAAGCGGCGCGCCTTCGCTCGCGCGGCAGCGAGACGCGCAAGGTTGCAGCAGCCGCGCGAAATAGACCGACAGAATCGCCAGGATGGCGCCGAGCTGGATCAGCACCTCGAAGGTCTTGCCGGTTGAGTTGAAGCCGATGAAATGGCCCAGGAGCAGGATGTGCCCGGTGGAGGAGACCGGAATGAACTCGGTCAGGCCTTCGACGAGGCCGAGGATCAAGGGCTCCCACGATTGTCTGGTCTGCCATGATGGATTCTTTCGGCCGGAATGCGCCGGATGCGCCTGCGGAAAACCCCGGCGCGCGTGGACGCCTCGGGCATCGAATTGTGCTGCCGCGCAATCCTGCCGTGCCGCCCCGCAGCCGAATTCGCGCGTTGTATAACCCTTTGACGCGACGATTGCACCATGGCAGTGGAACGTTGAAATTCGATGGCATGCATTCGATGATCAGACTCTACCAGCACCCCATGTCGGCAGCCTCGCGCTATATACGGCTCGTGCTTGGCCGAATACGGCCAGTCGGCGGAGTTCACCGAGGAAAAGCCCTGGGAGCGGCGTACCGAGTTCCTGCGGCTGAACCCGGCCGGCACGCTTGCCGGTGCTGGTCGACGGCGAGGGCGATGCCGATTTGCGGCGGCATCGTCGCGGGCGAATATCTCGACGAGACGCTTGGCGCGATGATGCGCGAGAAGCGGCTGATGCCGGAAAACCCGCATGCCCGCGCCGAGACGCGCCGGCTGGTCGAGTGGTTCCTCGTCAAGTTCGAGGCAGAGGTTGGCCGCTATCTGGTCGGCGAGCGCGTCTACAAGCTGCTGATGCGCAACGAGGAGGGCGGCGGCGCGCCCGATTCGACGCTGATCCGCGCCGGCCGCACCAATCTCAAGATCCCACCTCAAATATGTCGGCTGGCTCGCCTCCTCGCGCAACTGGCTGGCGGGCCCGCGCATTTCGCATGCCGACCTTGCCGCCGCGGCCGCGCTTTCGGTGATGGATTATCTCGGCGAGATCGAATGGTCGGGCGAACCCGCGGCGCGCGAATGGTATGCCCGGCTGAAGTCGCGGCCATCGTTCCGGCCCATTGCTGGCGACAAGGTGCCCGGCCTGCCGCCGGCCGCCCACTATATCGATCTGGATTTCTGATTGGACGCGTGAAAAGCTCAGCACAAGCGGTCCGGGCGCAGGCACTGGCGCAGGGTTTCGATGTGTGCCGCTTCACCGCCGCCGCCCTGCCGGAGCTTGCCGGCATCCGTCTGCGAGGAGGCGGTGGCGCAGGGCTTTCACGGCACGATGGAGTGGTTGGCGGAGACGCTCGACCGCCGCCGCGATCCGCGCGCCATGTGGCCGCAGGCCAAGTCGGCCATTGTGCTCGGCATGAATTACGGCCCCGACCGCGATCCGCTGGAAGTGCTGGATCTCAAGCGACCGCGGCGCAATCTCGGTCTATGCGCAGAATCGCGACTATCACGACGTGATCAAGGGCCGGCTGAAGCATCTGGCGCAGAAGGTCGCCTCGCTGACGGGCGCGCAGGTCAAGGTCTTCGTCGATACCGCGCCGCTGATGGAAAAGCCGCTGGCCGCGCAGGCAGGGCTCGGCTGGCAGGGCAAGCATACCAACCTGGTGTCGCGCGAATTCGGCTCGTGGCTGTTTCTGGGCGTCATCCTCACCGACGCCGATCTCGATCGCCGACGCGCCGGAGGATGATCATTGCGGCAATTGCCGCGCCTGCCTCGACATCTGCCCGACCAATGCCTTTCCGCAGCCCTACCGGCTCGATGCGCGGCGCTGCATTTCCTACCTGACCATCGAGCACAAGGGCCCGATTCCAGCCGAGTTCCGCGAAGCGATCGGCAACCGCATCTATGGCTGCGACGATTGCCTCGCCGTCTGCCCGTGGAACAAGTTCGCGCAAGTGGCGCGCGAGGCGAAGCTCGCCGCCCGCGACGATCTTGCAGCACCGGCGCTCATGGACCTTGCCGCGCTCGACGATGCGGCGTTTTCGCGCCCGCTTTTCCGGATCGCCGGTCAAGCGCATCGGGCGCAACCGTTTCATCCGCAATGTGTTGATCGCAATGGGAAACAGCGGCAGACAACGAGATGCTCGACAGCGTCCGGCGGCTGCTGTCCGATCCCGACCCGCTGGTGCGCGGCGCAGCCGTTTGGGCGCTTTCACGTCTTGCGGTCGCCCGATGAACTCGTGGCAATCCGGAACGGACTGCCGCCGGAGACGGACGCGGGCGTGGCATCGGAATGGAAGATGGCTCTGGAGAGATGAAGCATGAAACGGCTGCTGGTTTTCGGGGCGGGTTTTTCGGCCAAGGCATGCGCCTTGCGGGCTGCCCCGCTGTTTGACCGGGTGACCGGCACCACCCGCAGCGCCGCCAAGGCCGCGGACCTGTCGCGAGACGGCATTGAGCCGCTGGTCTTCGACGGCATGCTCACCGACGACGTGGCCCTGGCAATCGCGGCGGCCAGCCATGTACTGGTCTCTGTCGCGCCGGACGGCGACGGCGACCCCGTGCTCAATGCATGCCGGCAGACGCTTGCCGCCAGCCCTTCGCTGCAATGGATCTGCTATCTTTCGACCGTTGGCGTCTATGGCGACCATGACGGCGGCTGGGTCAGCGAGGAGAGCGTATGCCACCCGGTATCCGACCGCTCGGTCGAGCGGGTCGCCGCCGAAAAGGCCTGGCAGGAATTGGCCGATTCCATTGGCGTCCCGCTCGCGATCTTCCGTCTTTCCGGCATTTACGGCCCGGGCCGCAATGCCTTCGTCAACATCGCCAACGGCACGTCGCGCCGGCTGGTGAAGCCCGGCCAGGTGTTCAACCGCATCCACCGCGACGACATCGCCAAGGCGTTCGTGCTTGCCTGCGAACAGAAGGCTGCGGGCATCTTCAACATCACGGATGATGAACCCGCCCCGCCGCAGGATGTGGTTGCCTTCGCACACGAGCTTGCCGGAAACGAGCCGCCGCCGGAAATCGATTTCGCAACAGCCGAACTTTCGCCGATGGCACGCAGTTTCTATGGCGAGAACAAGCGCGTCTCCAACGCAAAGTCGAAGGCTGTCCTTGGCATGGAGTATGACTACCCCAATTACCGCACGGCCCTGTCGCGCATGTGGAACGAAAACCGTTGGAAATGAATTTCGCCCGCATGAGTGCAGCGCAACATCTTGCAGTTTGGCATCTTACGTACTAGTAAGACTTCGCATTCGGGCAGCCGCCCGCAAGTTTCCACAGGCCGCCTTCCGCGGCCGCATCCCCGGAAGGAAATTCAGCATGAGCACAGAAACAGTGGCGGAAACCATCCGCTCGCGTGTCGGCGCAGGCGGCTCCAGCCTCGGCGCAACGGTCAAGTTCGATTGCGGCGCGGACGGCGTGGTTTTCGTCGATGGCGCGGCATCCCCCGCAACCGTCAGCACCACTGACGCGCCTGCCGACTGCACCATCACCTGCACGCTCGACACGCTGGAGGGCCTGGTCGCGGGCGATCTCGACCCGACCGCTGCCTTCATGATGGGCAAGATCAAGGTTGCCGGCGACATGGGCGTCGCAATGCGGCTTTCCTCGGTTCTCTGAAAATTATTCGATCTCGATGGCGGCGCGCTGCCCGGCGCGCCGTTTTCTATTAGAAGTTCGTGCGCGAAGGGCGGATTCGCGCCGGCGCGCGCAACGGTGATTGCAGCCGCCTTCGCCGCCAGTTCAAGCGCCGGGCGAAGCTCGTTTTCACCGATTTGCGCAGGCTCGCCTTGTCGAGCGCCCCGGCCCGATTCAGACCGGCCAGCAGGCCGGCGTTGAACGTGTCGCCCGCGCCGACCGTATCGACGACCGTCGCCTTCGGCGCCGCGACTTCGATTTGGCCCGACCGCGTGATCGCGCAGCGCGCCGTTTTCGCCGCGTGTCAGCACGACGATCGACGCGCCGTCGCCGATCCAGCCCTTGGCGACGTTCTCGAAGTCGTCGCCCGGCGCGAGCCAAGGCAGGTCCTCGTCGGATACCTTGACGATGTCGGCCTGCTGCAACATCCGGTCGAGCCGCCGCGATAGGCCGCCTCGTCGCGGACGAATCCCGGCCGGACATTGGGATCGAGCGAAATGACGGCCCTGTCCTTCAACCGGTTGCACAGCGCCTCGAAGGCTGTTCCGCAAGGCTCGCCGATGAGGCTGATCGCGCCGAACTGCGCAGCCTTGACGGCGGCCAGCGCGGCATCCGACGGCAGGTCGGCCGGAGTCAGCATGCGCAGCGCCGTGTTCTCGTCGTAGAAGGCGTATTTCGCATGGCCGTCCACCAGCGTCACGAAGGCGAGCGTGGTCGGCCGCGCCGGCCTTGGGCAGAGCGAGTGGTCGACACCCGACTGCTCCAGCGAGGCAATCAGCATCTGGCCGAACATGTCGCTGGAAATACCGCAGAAAAAGCCTGTCTTCTCGCCCAGCCGGCCAAGCGCGATCGCGGTGTTGAACACCGCCCCGCCCGATACCGGCAGGAAGGCGGCCTCGCCGGTTTCGAGCGTGCGTGGCAGCATGTCGATCAGCGATTCGCCGCAGCAAAGAATCATGTCGTCACTCCGGTCCGATCGCGCCCTTGCGCAGGATGATGTTGGCATAAAGGCGCGGCTCGCTGGTGGCGACTATCGTGTGCGCGGCTTTCACCCGTTGATAAAAGGGCGCGCCCTGCATTGCCAGCACCGGAGCGGTTTGCGGCGCGCCGGGCCACGATATCGCACATCTGCGTGTGTACCGGGTCGAAAGTCTTGCCGTCGCCACCCGACGGTGGCGATCATCACGGCATGCTCCACCGCCGTGTCGAGCGGCAGGAGTTGCCAGCACCGCGTCGAGCAGTTCGGCCATTGCAACGCCATCGGCGCGGACCAGCCCGCCGGTCCCGAGCGCATCGGTCTGCGCGGGATAGTTGGCGTCGACCAGTGCGATCTCGTCGCCATGGCCCATGGCCCGCAGGTTGTAGAGGAGTTGCGGCCCGAGGCAGCCGGAGAATTCCGTTCAGCATTCAATGCTCCCGCATCAAGGTGTTCTGGTCGATCAGGAACCGTTCGAACAGCGGCAGGCTCGCCCCGCCGAGCGCTCGCGCCGCCGGTCCGATGCCGCCTTCTTCCAGGCGCGGCACCGCGATGCCTTGCGAGTCGATCCGCCCGATCTCGCTCCGCCACCCTTTCGACAAGCCGTGCGCGGATGTGGTCGGAAAGCCGCCATCGATCATCGCCGCCTCGAAGTCGATGACCGAGGCCGCCGCGACGATGGCATGGGCAATGCCGCGCGCCGCGATGTCGAGCCAGGCTGTCGTGTGGGCCTCGAAGGCGGACCAGTTGCCATCGGCGGTCCACAGTGGCGACGGATCGATCGCCTGCCGCGTTCAACCGCCGCTCCAGCACCACCAGCGAGGCCTGGTCGATTAGCTGTTCGGAAATTGCCCTTGACGCCCGGCACGGGCATGGAGCCGAGCGCTCCGGCATTGCCGGTGTGGCCGGTATAGAGGCTGCCATTGAGCACGACGCCGCCGCCGACGAACGTGCCGACGTAGAAGTAGATGAAGTCCTGCTTGCGCGGACCTGCGCCGAAGGCAAGCTCCGCGCCGCAGGCCGCCGTCGCATCGTTCTGCAGATAGACCGGCCACGGGCAGAATTCGCGGATCGTTTCGCGCCGACGTCGAAGGTCCGCCAGCGGTCCATCTGCTCTGCGGGAGCGCCGACCTCGTCGGCCCATGCCCAGATCTCGAACGGCATGGCGATGCCGATCCCGGCGATGCGCGCATGCGTCCTCGCCCAGCCAGTTTGCGGGTCTCGGCAATCGCCTTGCGCGCAAAGGCGAAAACATCTTCCGGCAGCGGCCATGCATAGGCCCGGCTCGACTGGCGCACAATGTTGCCCAGAAAATCGACGACGACGAAGTCGGTGGAGCGCCGCCCGATCTTGAGGCCGATGAACCATGCGCCGCGCGGGTTCAGCGAAAGCGGCACGGATGGCTGGCCGACCTTGCCGCGCATCGGCTCGCCCCGCACCAGCAGTCCGTCTGCCTCGAGCTGGCGCATGATCACGGAAATCGTCTGGTTCGAAAGGCCGGTCAGGCGCGCGATGACCGTCTTGGAGATGCCGCCATGGCGCCGCACCAGTGTCAGCACCAGCCGCTCGTTATAGGCGCGCATGCCGCTCTGGTTCGTGCCGCGATGCGCCGGCCACGTCCCGGCCGCATCCCCGCCGTCGACCGTGGCGGCCGGCAGGACATCGCCCGAAAGGGTAGCGCTCACCTGCAAACATTCCTCCCCAGCCCTTGCGCGAACGCAGGCCCGACGGTCCATCGCGGCGCAATTGCAGCATAATCCATGGTCATCATGTTGCCGGTTCTCCTCCCGACACCCGCCCCGATGATGCGGCGCAAGCCGATGCCTGTCAATTATTAAATCAGTCTGATTTATTTATTGACACGGGAAAAAATCGGGTGTTGATTTGGAGACAGCCGGGCAGGGAGGAACTGCCGCCGGTACACGGGAGGAGAGATGAGCGGGCGTCGCCCGCCGGATTCCCGTGTTGTCACAAACTCCGGGAGGATTCCGTGAAGAAACTCGTTTCCCTCAAGTCCATGCTGCTCGGCGCTGCCGCTGCCGGCATGTTCGCCGTCGCGCCCGCCTACGCCGAAACCGGCGCCTGCCTGATCACCAAGACCGATACCAACCCGTTCTTCGTGAAGATGAAGGAAGGCGCGGAAGCCAAGGCCAAGGAACTCGGCATCAACCTGAAGTCCTATGCCGGCAAGGTCGACGGCGACCATGACAGCCAGGTTGCGGCGATCGAATCGTGCATCGCGGACGGCGCCAAGGGCATCCTGATCGCCGCATCCGACACCAAGGCGATCGTCGACCAGGTCAAGAAGGCGCAGGCCGCCGGCCTTCTCGTCATCGCTCTCGACACCCCGCTCGATCCGGCGGATGCCGCGGACGCGACCTTCGCAACCGACAACCTCGAAGCCGGCCGGCTGATCGGCGCATGGGCCGCCGCGACGCTGGGCGACAAGGCCAAGGACGCCCGCATCGGCTTCCTCAACCTCACCCCGTCCGAGCCGACCGTCGACGTCCTGCGCAACCAGGGCTTCATGATGGGCTTCGGCATCGACGTGAAGAACCCCGCCGACATCGGCGATGAGGACGACCCGCGCATCGTCGGCCATGACGTCACCAACGGCAACGAGGAAGGCGGCCGCAAGGCGATGGAAAACCTCCTCCAGAAGGATCCGTACATCAACGTCATCCACACGATCAACGAACCGGCGGCGGTCGGCGCCTACCAGGCGCTCAAGGCGGTCGGCAAGGAAAGCGACGTGCTGATCGTCTCGGTCGACGGCGGCTGCCCGGGCGTGAAGTCCGTGGCCGAAGGCGTGATCGGCGCGACCTCGCAGCAGTACCCGCTGCTGATGGCCTCGCTCGGCATCGAGGCGATCGCCGCCTGGGCCAAGGACGGTACCAAGCCGAAGCCGACCGAAGGCAAGTCCTTCTTCGACACCGGCGTTGCGCTCGTCACCGACAAGCCGGCCGCCGGCGTGCCGTCGATCGACACCAAGGAAGGCACCGCCAAGTGCTGGGGTTGATCTCCCGGCACACTTTGGTGATTGACTGACTGGACGACTGCCGATGTTGCGAAGGGCGGCCCTTTCGGCCGCCCTTTCCGCAACCGGCGCGGCGGGAGGAGCCATCGCGCCCACGCATGTCGATCGCATGGGAGGGGAGGAGGATACCCGTGACCGCGACGCAGGATTTCGAGAAGGCGGCGGCCCAGGCCGAAACCACGGTGGCCCAGTTCGAGGAAAAGCCCTCCGCCCTGATGCGGCTCCAGCACTCTTCTTCACGGCAATCCGGCCTGGTGCCGCTGATCGTGCTCGTGGCGCTCATCGTCTTCTTCGGGATTGCGCGCGGCGAACGCTTCTTCTCCGCCTACACGCTCACGCTGATCATGCAGCAGGTCGCCGTCGTCGGCATCCTCGCCGCCGCGCAGACGCTCGTCGTGCTTACCGCCGGCATCGACCTCGCCATCGGCGTCATCATGGTCTTCGCCTTCGTCATCATGGGCAACATGGTGGTCAGCCACGGCATGCCCGTGATTGTCGCCCTGCTGGCGGGCTTCGGCGTCGGCGGGTTTCTGGGGCTTCGTGAACGGCTTCCTGGTGGCGCGGCTGCGGCTGCCGCCCTTCATCGTCACGCTCGGCACGTGGAACATCGTGATGGCGATCTGCCTGATCTATTCGGCCAACGAGACGATGCGCGAGGCCGACGTGACCGCGGCCACGCCATGGCTCCACATCTTCGGCATCAGCTTCAAGATCGGCGGCGCGGTCGTCACGCTCGGCGTGGTGGCGATGCTGCTGCTCTACGTCGCGCTCTGGTACATGCTGAACTACACCGCCTTCGGCCGGCACATCTATGCGGTTGGCGACGACCCGGAAGCGGCCGAACTTGCCGGCATCCGCTCGAAGCAAGGTGCTGATCGCCACCTACACGCTCGCAGGCCTCATCGCGGGCCTGGCGGCCTGGGTCTCGATCGGCCGCAACGGCTCGATCTCGCCGTCGACGGTCACGACCGACTTCAACCTGCAGGCCATCACGGCAGTGGTGATCGGCGGCATATCGCTCTTCGGCGGGCCGCGGCTCGATCCTGGGCACGCTGTTCGGCGCGCTGATCGTCGGCGTCATGAGCATGGGGCTCAACATGCTCAACGCCGACCCGCAATGGAAGGTGCTGCTGACCGGCGTGCTGATCATCGGCGCCGTCGCCGTCGACCAGTGGATCCGAAAGGTTTCGGGGTGAACGAGATGAACACGAGCGCAACGCAACCGGTACTGACCACACGCGGCCTCATCAAGCGCTACGGACGCGTGACCGCACTCGACAATGCCGATTTCGACCTCTATCGCGGGCGAAATCCTGGCCGTGATCGGCGACAACGGCGCGGGCAAGTCGACGCTGATCAAGGCGATCTCCGGCGCGGTCGTGCCGGACGAGGGCGAGATCCGGCTCAATGGCGAGCCGATTCAATTTCACCTCGCCGCAGCAGGCGCGCGAGGCCGGCATAGAGACCGTCTACCAGAACCTCGCGCTGTCGCCGGCGCTCTCGATCGCCGACAACATGTTCATGGGCCGCGAGATCCGCAAGACCGGCCTGCTCGGGCCTGTTTCGGATGCTCGACCGGCCGGAAATGGAGCGGCAGGCGCGCGCCAAGCTTACCGAACTCGGCCTGATGACGATCCAGAACATCAAGCAGGCGGTGGAGACGCTTTCGGGCGGCCAGCGCCAGGGCGTCGCTGTGGCGCGCGCAGCGGCCTTCGGCTCCAAGGTCGTCATCATGGACGAGCCGACCGCGGCGCTCGGCGTGAAGGAATCGCGGCGCGTGCTCGAACTCATTCTCGACGTGAAGAAGCGCGGCCTGCCGATCGTGCTGATCAGCCACAACATGCCGCATGTCTTCGAGGTGGCGGACCGCATCCACGTCCACCGGCTCGGGCGGCGGCTGTGCGTCATCGATCCGAAGGACTACACCGATGTCCGACGCGGTGGCCTTCATGACCGGCGCCAAAGATGCCGCCGCCGAAGCGCTGGCCGCCTGAGCCCGGATTTGAGCCCGCAGGAACTCGCGCGCCTCGTGCTGGAGCGGGCGGCAAATGTGCGCCGCTTCACGCTGGCCATTGCCGGACCGCCGGGCGCGGGCAAGTCGACGCTGGCGGAAAGCTGCTCGAAACGCTGAACGCGCATCGCCCGGCAACGCCGCGCTGATGCCGATGGACGGATTCCACTACGACAATGCGGTGCTCGAACCGCTCGGCCTGATGGCGCGCAAGGGCGCGCCGCAGACCTTCGATTCCGCCGGTTTCATCGCGACGCTTGCGCGTATCCATTCCGGCCAAGGCGATGTTGCGGTGCCGGTGTTCGACCGGACGGCAGATCTGTCGCGGGCCGGTGCGGCAGTCATTTCCGGCGCCAGCCGCGTCGTGATCGTGGAGGGCAATTACCTGTCTGCTCGATGCGGAGCCATGGCATGAAACCGCGCGGCTCTTCGACATGACGGTTTTCCTGCAGCGTGCCGCGTGAAATTCTCGAACAGCGCCTGGTGCGCCGCTGGCTCGACCACGGCCTTGCGCAGGACGCCGCACGCACGCGCGCCCTGTCCAACGACATTCCCAATGCGCTGCTGGTGCTGGAGCGCTCGCGCCCGGCCGACTTCGTGCTCGATAATTACTGAGCCGGCTAACGCCATGGTCTCGAGGCTGGCGAAGCCTTCCGGCTCGCCCTCCTCGCCGAAGGGCGTTTCCACCTCGACGAACGTGTCGGGATAAAAGCCGTTGAAGCGGGTTCGCAGCGACAGCGAATAGGCGCCGATATGGCCGATCTCGATCCAGTCGCCGGTGTCCACCGTTTCCGGCAGCCAGAAGGGCCGCGACAGGATGTCGACCGAATCGCAGGTCGCGCCGCAGACCTTGAACGGCACGATGTTCTCCGGCTTGCCGTTGCGGCTGCGGATCGCCGGATCGGGTATGAAGCGCGCCGGCAGCGTGATCTTGCCGGTCCAGGAATCGGACAGCGACGCCCAGATGCCGTCATTGATGTAGAGCCGCGCGCCCTTGCGCAGCAGCACCCGCACGATCAGCGAAAAGCCCGCGCCACGATCGACCCGGCCCGGCTCGGCGACCAGCGGCATGTCGCCGAAGCCCCAGTCCTCGATGTCGGCCCGCAGCCGGCTCATCATCTGCCCGAGCGAGGGCATCTCCACCTTCTTGCGGTTCGGGTCGTGGCCGTAGTCGGCGGGAAAGCCGCCGCCGACATCGAGCGCGGCAATCGGCACGCCGGCGCGGTTGCGCACCCAGTCGGCCGAGGCGAGCGCCCGCTCATAGGTGTCGGGATCCTCGATCTGGCTGCCGACATGAAAGCAGATGCCGAGCCGATAGCCGTTGCGGTGGAGCCGCTGCAGCAGTTCCACCGCCTGCGCGGGCGCCGCGCCGAACTTCTTCGAAAGCTCGTAGGCCGCGCTGCCCTTGGTCTGGATGCGCACGAACACCGTGATCGAGGCCGGGTCGATGTCGAGACCCGCACGATCTTGTGCAGCTTGGTGATCTCGTCCTCGTGGTCGAGCGCCAGCGTGCGGATGCCATATGTCTCCAGCGCCAGGCGGATGTCGGACTGCGCCTTGACCGGATGCATGTAGAGCAGTTCGGCGTCTTCGAGAGACGGCGCGCACGGCCGCGAATTCGGCCGGCGAGGCGACGTCGAAGCATTGACGCCGGCCTCGACCAGCGCTTCCAGCACCATCGGCTCGCCATTGGTCTTCACCGCATAGGCGGTCTTGCCGGGAAACATCGCCTGAACGCCGCCGCGTCCTGCCGCCAGCACCTGCGGGCGAAAGCAATAGACCGGCTGGTCGGGCCTCAGCGTCAGCGCGGCGTCCTGTGCGGTCGTTGAATATCTGCATCGTGCTCCCCGCTGCCGAACCTGGTTGTCGCTCGCAGCGTTCTACCGGACGCGCGGCGGCTACCAGTAGACACCGCCGCGCCCCACGCGAATGCGCGGCCCGCCTCGCGGCGGATAAAGCGATTGGCCGCACGCGATTTCCTCGCCCTCGATCTCCCCATGCAGGCGGGGCGAGGCCATGGCGCCGAACAGCGACGCATGATCGGCAGGGCGGCGTCGGGATCGCGGCCCCAGCGCACGGCGATCCGGACGGGCGAGTGGCGCTGCCATGCCGACGGTGGCGGAGTTTTCGCGACAGGCTTCATCGCCTTCAACCGCGCGATCCGGTCGGCAGTCCTTGGATGCGTACGCAGCAACGATGGATCAGGAATGCGCCCGCCCGGCAGGACCATGCCCTTCCCAATGCGCCTTCTGCGCCGCCTCGAGTTTCAGCAGCGCGGTGGCAAGACCGTCCGGATCGCCGGTCAGGATGACTGCGCCGAAATCGGCGTCATATTCGCGGGTGCGCGACAGGCCCAGCTGCAGCAACGCGCCAATGGTCGGCGCAAACAGCAGCAGCACGACGGCAGCCCAGGGTACGGGCTCCCCGGTCCGGCAAACGACCGCCGGCAGGTTGAGAAACAGCGTCACTATACCGAAGGTCGACAGGAACGAGGTGAACCGGCTCACCATGTCGGCGATCGCCATCACGCTGAATGTCGGCATTGGCGATGTGGCTGATCTCGTGCGCCATCACGCCGGCAAGTTCGCGCAGTGTCAGCGAGCGGATCAGCCTGTCGGTGAGGCAGATGCGCTGATCATGCACGCGCCCGACCGCGAAGGCGTTCATCAGGTTCGGAGGGCATGACGTAAAGCTTCGGCTCGGCGGCAAGTCCGGCGCGCCGGCTCAGCTTCGTCCAGCAGTTCGTGCCCGGCCGGAAACTGCCGCGTCGCTCACCGGCCGCGCGCGGTACATCCGCAGCACCATTGCCGGCGAAACGCGGCTGGCCATGAAAGCGAAACGCCGCCGAATATGATTGCGAAGACGATGCCCGTGCAGGCCCGAAAAAGACGTAGGCCGTCGCCATGAATAGCACCAGCGAGCCGCCCACCAGCAATACGGTTTGCACGAGATTGAGGACGCGGTGCCGGTTTGCACGATATCGTCGTTCACTGCCATTTCGCTCTCTGTCCGCCTGGCGTCGATGCTGCCGCGCTCAACGCCCTATATGGCAAGAACGGGCCCTTGCTTCAAACAGGGTTAACGCTTTTCAAACGGGCGGCTATTATCGTCCGGTCGTTCGGCAAATAGGTGACACATTGTTTTCGATACTGGTTCCCGGCGCCGGATATCGGCACTGTCGGCGGCATTGCTGGCGGGTCATGCCCGATGCCGCGCGCGCCGACGAACCGGCCAAGCAGGCATTCGGCAAGCAGGCGCTGCCCGCCGACGCCGCCCGCAGTCGGTCGGTTTCTATTCGAGGGGCTGCATGGCCGGCGCGGTCGCCATCCCGGTCGACGGACCGGACTGGCAGGTGATGCGACTGTCGCGCAACCGGCGCTGGGGCCATCCCGAACTGATCCGCACCATCGAGCAATTGTCGATGAAGGCGAAAGCCGATGGCTGGAACGGCCTGATGGTCGGCGACATGTCGCAGCCGCGCGGCGGGCCGATGCTGACCGGGCACGCGTCGCACCAGATCGGCCTCGATGCCGATTTGTGGTTCATGCCGATGCCGGACCACCGCCTGAGCTATCAGGAACGCGAGGAACTCAGCGCCGTCTCGGTGCTGAAGACCGGGAGCAAATTATGTCGACGACAGGCGCTGGACCAAGGCGCATGAGAAACTGCTGAAGCACGCCGCCTCGTTCGGCGAGGTGGAGCGCATCCTCGTTCATCCCGGCGTCAAGAAGAAGCTGTGCGACACGGTCAAGGGCGACCGCGGCTGGCTTGCCAAGATCAGGCCGTTCTACGGCCACCACTACCATTTCCACCTGCGCATCGGCTGCCAGGACGGTTCCCCCGCCTGCAAGAAGCAGGCGGCGGTCGCCAAGGGCGAGGGCTGCGACGCCTCGCTCGACTGGTGGTTCAAGGTGGCACTCGCGCCGAAGAAGCCGAAAAAGGACGACGATCCGGAAAAGCCGCCGCGCCCGCTGATGGTGTCGCAATTGCCGGCGGACTGCGTAAACATCCTCAAGGCTCCTGAAAAGCCTGCGCAGGAAGCGCTATACAGGATCGCCAACCGCAATTTCACCGCCCCGCCGATCGAAATCCCGCCCTATGACCCGGCGCGGGCGCTGGCATCGCGGCCGATCGAGTCGAAGGGTCCGGTCACGACCACCGCGGCATCGGCAACGGCGGCTGACGTCGCACTGACTGCCGCCCCGCCGGCCCCGCCCGCAGACGGGAGCACCGGATCCATTCCGGTGCCGACCCGCAGGCCAGCCAATTGAGGGGCAAGGGGATCAGGCCGCGCTGACGCCCGTGCCGATCGGGCAGGACACCCCGGTTCCTCCGAGCCCGCAATAGCCGTCCGGATTCTTGGCCAGGTATTGCTGGTGGTATTCCTCGGCATAATAGAAGGGCGGCGCATCGACGATCTCGGTGGTGATGCCCGCCTCACGGCCGGCGGCTGCGAGCGCCCTGCGATAGGCAGCCTTGGCATCCTGCGCAACGGCGCGCTGTTCCTCGCTGAAGACATAGATGCCGGAACGGTACTGGGTGCCGACATCATTGCCCTGGCGCATGCCCTGCGTTGGATCATGCGCTTCGAAGAACGCCTTGACCAGTTCGCCATAGCTCACTTTTGCCGGATCGAACACGACGAGCACGACCTCGTTGTGGCCGGTGAGCCCGGTGCAGACTTCCTGGTAGGTCGGATTGGGCGTGAAGCCGGCGGCATAGCCCACGGCAGTGGTATGGACACCGGGAATTTGCCAGAACTTGCGTTCTGCGCCCCAGAAACAGCCGAGGCCGAACATCGCCGTTTCCATTCCTTGCGGGAACGGCGCGTGCAGCCCTGTTCCGTTGACGAAATGATGGGTTGCGGTCGGCAAGGCCTCGGCGCGGCCGCGCAGCGCGTTTTCCTGCGGCGGCAGCTTCAGCTTGTTGTTCAGCATGTTGAGAAGGAACATGGTTTTCACCTCCCTGTGGTGCCAGGCCTGTGACGTCAGGCGCCGAAATTTTCCTGCCAGCGTCGGCGCCGGCGGCGCACGGCCATTGCGAAGATAAGCGACAGCAGGGCGAACGCCGCCCAGCTTGGCGCTGAAAGAAGCGTCACGAACCCCGGCGACCAAAGCCAGGGATGCAATTCCGGTCAGGGCCTCGCGGACGGATTCGAGCGATTGGGGCGAAAAGTGCTGCCAGTCCGCCTCCAGCCGCGTCATGACCACCGTCCTGTCGGCAATCGACCGCGTCAGGTCGAGGACGCCCGCGACAAGGGCGACTGCAAGGCACAGGAAACTGGAAATCCGGAAAATCGCGTTCAGCATGTTCCATACACCAGCCGCCAATGCGGCCCGACCGGGAAAGCTTATGTAGTTGCGCCGCCCGCCATTGGCAATCGCCTCCCGATTTCGACACGAAAACGTGCTTCACCCTTGCGGATGCCCGGCCAGCCTGTATAAGTGCGCCGCTCCTCAAAGCCGGTCCCGCCGGATGAGGCCCCGCGCCAGCGCGACGGGGCGGGAGCCGTCGGAGAGGTGGCCGAGTGGTTTAAGGCGCACGCCTGGAACGCGTGTGTACGGGAAACCGTACCGAGGGTTCGAATCCCTCTCTCTCCGCCAACAGATCCACTTAAATCGTTGAATTAGTACACGTTTTAACTTCCACATATTCTTCTATCCCCCAAATTATCCCCCAAGGTACATTTTTTATTTGATAGTCCATATTTCCATTTCCTGCGGAATAGGTGGGTGCAGTTAGTGATCCCTAGACTTGCCTCCTTGACTAAGTTTGCACGCGTAACACTAACTCTTCCCTATACTCAGAATCAGAAACATGTTGGCCGGCCATAGCTCCTGACTTGCCAATGGTAGAACGGTTCGGATCGAAAGTGACCGACAAACTTATCATTACTATCGAACGCTATTTTTCGCGCCTTCGCGACGAGCGCGGCTTGGGCGCCGGCACGAAAGAACGGTCCTATTATCCTGCTCTTGCCGATCTTCTGAACGCACTCGGGCAGGATCTGAAGCCGAAGTGT
>CAVOVL010000015.1:0-70336 GCA_963699855.1 uncultured Alphaproteobacteria bacterium
TGCGCGGCGAAAAGGTCAGTGTTTACTACGGCGAGAAGCAGGCGCTTTTCGATGTCGATCTCGACATCCGCAAGAACGAGGTGACGGCGCTGATCGGGCCTTCGGGCTGCGGCAAGTCGACCTTCCTGCGTTGTCTCAACCGGATGAACGACACCATCGACATCTGCCGCGTCACCGGCGAGATCACGCTCGACGGCGAGGACATCTACGACCGAACGATCGATGTGGTCGAACTGCGTGCACGGGTCGGCATGGTGTTCCAGAAGCCGAACCCGTTCCCGAAGTCGATCTACGACAACGTCGCCTACGGCCCGCGCATTCACGGCCTGGCGCGCACCAAGGCGGAACTGGACGAGATCGTCGACGCAGCTCTGCGAAGGCCGGCCTGTTCGATGAGGTCAAGGATCGGCTTGCACGAGCCCGGCACCGGCCTTTCCGGCGGCCAGCAGCAGCGCCTGTGCATCGCCCGCGCGATCGCCGTCAGCCCGGAGGTCATCCTGATGGACGAGCCCTGTTCGGCGCTCGACCCGATCGCGACCGCCAAGGTCGAGGAACTGATCGACGAACTGCGCGAGAACTACACGATCGTGATCGTCACCCACTCGATGCAGCAGGCCGCGCGCGTTTCGCAGCGCACCGCGATGTTCCATCTCGGCAATCTGGTCGAAGTGGACGAGACCGACAAGATCTTCACCAATCCGACGCAGCAAGCGGACCCAGGACTACATCACCGGCCGCTATCGGCTGATGCGCCCGTTCGCCGCGATGCACAGGATTGCCGGAAAGACCGCCCGATGACAGATCATACGGTCACAGTCATTCGACGAGGACCTCCGCCTCATTGCCCGCAAGCTGACGGAAATGGGCGGCCATGCCGAAAGCATGGTGGCACGAGTGCCGTGTCCGCGCTCATGCGCGGCGACAAGGCGCATGGCCGAGCTCGATCATCGCGCAGGACCTCGTGCTCGACAATCTGCAACATGAACTGGACGAGCATGTCGTTCGTGGTGATCGCCAAGCGCCAGCCGATGGCGGTCGACCTGCGCGAGATCATCGGCGCACTGCGCATCGCCGGCGATCTCGAGCGCGTCGGCGACCTGGGCAAGAACATCGCCAAGCGCGCCAAGGAAATCGGCGACGTGACCTTTCCGCAAGCAAGGTGCTGCACGGCCTCGACCATCTGACCGACTGGCGCTCGAGCAGCTGAAGAACGTGCTCGACGCCTATGTCGCACAAGGATGTCGACAAGGCACGCGAGGTCATCGCCCGCGATGACGAGATCGACGCAGCTCTACACCTCGCTGTTCCGCGAACTGCTGACCTACATGATGGAAGATCCGCGCAACATCACGGCTCTGCACGCATCTGCTGTTCTGCGCGAAGAACATCGAACGCATCGGCGACCATGCCACCAACATTGCCGAGACGATCGAATACATCATCACCGGCAAGTCGGCGCTTCCGACGCACGGCACAAGGCCGTCCGCACAGATGGTCGACGGATCCGACATGGCATGTCGGAGCGCATGAGACTCATGCCGAAGGTCATGGTCTGTGGAGGATGAGGAGGCGCTCTCCCTGCTGCTGCGCTACAATCTTGAAGCGGAAGGCTATCGAGGTCGAGACCGTCATGCGCGGCGACGAGGCGGAGATCCGCCTGAGCGAACACGCCCCCGATCTGTTGCTCCTCGACTGGATGCTTCCCGGATTTTCCGGCATCGAGCTCTGCCGGCGCTTGCGCTTGCGGCCCGAAACCGAGCGCCTGCCGGTCATCATGCTGACGGCGCGGGGCGAGGAATCCGAGCGTGTCCGCGGTCTTTCGACCGGTGCCGACGATTATGTGGTAAAGCCGTTTTCGGTGCCCGAACTGATGGCGCGCGTCAAGGCGATGCTGCGCCGCGCCAATCCAGAATCGCTGCCTCGCGCCTTGCCGCCGGCGATATCGAGCTCGACCGGCAATCCCATCGTGCCTCGCGCAACGGGCCGCGAACTCAAGCTCGGCCCGACCGAGTTCCGGCTGCTGGAGTTTTTCCTGGCGAGCCCCGGCCGCGTTTTCTCGCGCGAGCAATTGCTCGACGGCGTGTGGGGCCGCGATGTCTATGTCGATGAGCGCACGGTGGACGTGCATGTCGGCCGGCTGCGCAAGGCAATCAACCGCGGGCGCGAACGCGATCCGATCCGCACGGTGCGCGGCGCGGGCTATGCGCTGGACGACAAGTTTTCCAAATAGGATTCCCAAGACAGACCTGGCGGAGGGTGCCCTTACCAGGCGCCCTCTGCCCTGCGGTCGCGCCGGCGGTCAGTAACCGGCTGGTAGGCGAGCTTGCTGTGATAGGCGCAATAGGGAGAGCCCTCGCGCGAATCGTGACCGCAAAAGTGGAAATCCTCGGCCTGCGGATCGCCCACCGGCCATTTGCAGGTGCGTTCCGTCAATTCAGTCAGCACGAGCTTTAGCGGTGTTGGTGCAGTCGCCAGTTCCGCGGCAGCGGCAGCGTTTGTCCGCTCTGCCGACGAGACCAGCTTCATCTGGCCGTTGACAAGCTGGCGCTGAATTGTCCGGACCGGTTTCTGGTTGAAAGCAGAGCCGTTGGCGCGTTTCTGGCGCGCAATTGCGGTATGCGAAGCGGTTTTGGCCCGGCCGGAAAGTCCCAGCCGATGAACTTTGCCTATAACAGCATTTCGGGTGACGCCGCCAAGTTCCTGCGCAATCTGGCTTGCACTTAATCCATCGAGCCAAAGCTTCTTCAGCTGATCGACCCGCTCATCAGTCCAGGACATGCTGCTACTGTCCTTGCCAATTCTGTACCCGGAAAACAAAACGACATCGCCGCGCAGAAATTGAACTCGCGCGTTACTCATTTTGACTTGTCGTCTTGATGCTTGCCGAGCCCGCCGCGGAGCCAGCGTTAACAATCCGGAAACTATCGACCGGCCGAATCCGTGGCAAGCCTTGGGCCATGAGTTCGAATCGATTTTTCAGATTTTCCCCAACTTGCGGAATTCGATTTCAAATAGCTGTGGAAAGCTGAATCAGAATTCCGGACCGTTCGTCGCGGCTGCGGTGGATAACCTTTCGCAAATGCTGAAATTGACAATGCCGGGCCGGACTGTAGTATTGAAAACTGATGGAAGCGGCCGCCGAAAGGCGGCCTTTTCGTTCGGGCCGCCTTGAATGGCGGCTTTTGGCTTTTGAAGTCCCGGCATCGCGCGAGGCTGGTCTTGCCGCCCCGCCGACCGGATTGAAGGGGACCCGAAATGGCGCAGGAAAATCACGTCTTCTCCACATATGCACAACCCGAGATCGAGTTGGTGCGAGGCGAGGGCGTGCGCCTGTTCGACACGGCGGGCCGCGACTACATCGACTGTACGTCGGGGATTGCGGTGAATGCGCTCGGCCATTCCCACCCGCATCTCGTCGCGGCGCTGAAGGCGCAGGCCGACGGGCTGTGGCACCTGTCTAACATCTTCAAGATACCGGGCCAGGAAAAACTTGCGGCGCGCCTGTGCGAGAACAGCTTCGCCGATCGCGTGTTCTTCGCCAATTCAGGCGCCGAGGCCATGGAGTGCGCGATCAAGACTGCGCGCCGCTATCATTATTCCAGGGGCAATCCGCAGCGCGTCAACATCATCACCTTCGAGGGCGCCTTCCATGGACGGACGCTAGCGATGATCACCGCCGGCGGCCAGGCGAAGTACCTTGAAGGCTTCGGCCCAAGCGCGCCCGGCTTCATCCAGTTGCCTTTCGGCGATCATGAGGCGTTGAAGGCTGCGGTCGACGATAACACGGCCGCCATCCTGGTCGAGCCGATCCAGGGCGAGGGCGGCATCCGCCCGGTGCCGCCGCAATGCCTGCGCGGCTTGCGGCGAATGTGCGACGAGCATGGCATCTTGCTGATCTACGACGAGATACAGACCGGAATGGGCCGCACCGGCAAGCTGTTCGCCCATGAATGGGCAGGCGCCGCACCCGATATCATGGCCGTTGCGAAGGGCTTGGGCGGCGGCTTTCCGGTGGGAGCCTGCCTTGCCACCGAAGAGGCGGCAAGCGGCATGACGGCGGGAACGCACGGCACCACGTTCGGCGGCAATCCGCTGGCCATGGCCGTCGGCAATGCCGTGATGGACATCATGCTGGAGCCGGGCTTCCTCGAGCATGTCCGCGAGATGGGCAAGCTCTTGCGCCAGCATCTGGCCGAACTTGTCGACCGCTTTCCCGGCGTTGTGGAAGGCGTTCGCGGAACCGGCCTCCTGCAGGGCCTGAAGGCGCGCATCCCCAACACCGAAGTCATCGCCGGCCTTGCGCACACATGGCGTGTTTGGCGGTTGGCGCCGGCGACAATGTGGTGCGCTTTGCCCCGCCGTTGATCATCATCGGCGGAAGAACTGCGCGAGGCGCGCGCCCGCTTGGAAGGCGCGTTCGAGGCATTGGCGCGGAAGGGAGCGGCTTGATGGCGCCGGCAACCGGTCATGGGCGCAGCTTCCTCGACCTCTCCACCGTCGATGCGGGTGAACTCAAAACCATGCTCAGGCATGCGCACAGCATGAAAGAGCGCCTGAAGCGGGAGGGGCACGATCGCCGCCGCCCGCTGGAAGGCAAGGTGCTGGCGATGATCTTCGACAAACCCTCCACCCGCACGCGCATTTCGTTCGATGTCGGCATGCGCCAGCTTGGCGGCGAAACTCTGTTCCTGTCCGGCTCTGAAATGCAGCTTGGCCGATCCGAGACGCTTGCCGACACCGCCCGCGTGCTGTCGCGCTTCGTCGATGCGATCATGATGCGCACCACGGATCATGAACGGCTTCTGGAAATCGCCCAATACGCCACGCGTTCCGGTCATCAACGGCCTGACCGACGACACGCATCCGTGCCAGATCATGGCCGACATCATGACGTTCGAGGAGAAGAAGGGCGACATCGCCGGCAAGCGCATTGCTTGGTCGGGCGACGGCAACAATGTGCTGCATTCCTGGATGGAAGCCTCGGCGCGGTTCGGCTTCACCGCCGCGGTCGCGACGCCCTGAAGGATCCGAACCGGGCATGCGCTATGTCGACTGGGCGCGGTCCAATGGCGGCGAGGTTGAACTGGGAACCGATCCCGTCGCTGCCGTAAGCGGGGCCGATTGCGTCGTGACCGACACCTGGGTTTCCATGAACCAGGAACACCGCGCGCGGGGTCACAATGTCTTCCTGCCCTATCAGGTGAACGCCGGCCTGATGAAAAAGGCCAAGCCCGACGCCATATTCATGCATTGCCTGCCTGCGCATCGCGGCGAGGAAGTGACCGATGAGGTCATGGACGGCCCGCAATCGGTCGTGTTCGACGAAGCGGAGAACCGGCTCCACGCGCAAAAGGGCATTCTTGCCTGGTGTTTCGGTCTCAAGGGCTGAGCACGGAACGATCCTTCGAAAGGCGGCGCGCAGTTCGTGCCGGAAAGCCATGACAGAAGATATCGCGACGCCACTCGGCGCCATTTCGCTTGCCGGTGACGACAAGGTCGTCCCTTTCCACGTCGCGCCGCTCGACACGCGCGGCCGTGCGGTTCAGCTCGGGCCGATGCTGAACGCCATCCTTGCCCGGCACGACTACCCCGGTGCGGTCGCGGCACTGCTGGGCGAGACCATCGTACTCACCGTGCTGCTCGGGACGTCGTTGAAGTTCGACGGCAAGTTCATCGTGCAGACGCAGAGCGACGGCCCCGTATCGCTGCTCGTCGTCGACTATCGCACGCCGGGCGCCATCCGGGCCTATGCGCGCTACGATGCCGACCTAGTCGCGGAAGCGGTGCGTTCCGGCCAGTCCTCGCCGAAGGACCTTCTGGGCCACGGCATCCTTGCCATGACGATCGACCAGGGCGCACATACGCAGCGCTACCAGGGCATAGTCGAACTCAACGGCATTTCGCTGGAAGAGGCCGCGATGCAGTACTTCCGCCAGTCGGAGCAGATTCCCGACCGTTGTGCGCCTCGCCGTCGCCGAGATCATGACGCCGGCCGCAAATGGCGGTGGATTTGCCCATGCCTGGCGTGCGGGCGGCCTCGTCGCGCAGTTCTTGCCGGAAGCGCCGGAGCGCATTCGTATAACTGACCTTCCTGGCGGAGACGATCCGAAGGGAAACCGGGATTTCGGCGAAACCGCGGAGGACGACGCCTGGGTAGAGGCCAAGGCGCTGGTCGAGACGATCAGCGACGACGAACTGACCGATCCGCATATCGGTTCGGAGCGGCTGCTGTTCCGCCTGTTCCATGAACACGGCGTACGCGTGTTCGCCGGTGTGCCGGTGGAGGACAAATGCTCCTGCAGCCGGGACAAGATCGTCGAGATCGTGCGCAGTTTCACGCCGGACGAACAGGCCGAATCCATGGAGGACGGCCAGATCGTCACCACCTGCGAATTCTGCAGCACGGTCTATACGCTGACTTCCGATGACCTCGCCGGCTGAACTTCTGTTTAGTTGAGCACAGGCTTAGCATCGGGCAGATCCAGGGCGAATGCGGGTATGGCGATTTCGAAACGCTCGCCCGCTTCGTCCACCATGGTGTAGGCGCCGCGCATGAAACCCGACGGCGTCGTCAGCGGGCAGCCGCTGGTGTATTCGAAACGTCTCGCCAGGCTCGATCACCGGCTGCTCGCCGACGACGCCGCGCCCGCGCACCTGTTCGGTGCGGCCGGTCGCATCGGTGATGTGCCAGTGACGCGACAGCAATTGCACGGTCGCCTTGCCTTCATTGGCGATGACGACGCGGTACGCCCAGAAATAGCGGTTCTCCTGGGGCGATGATCGCTCGTCGATATAGACCGGCATGACGGTGACCCGGATGCCGTTGGTGACTGCATGATACATGGGCGTCGCTGCGTTTGCCTTTGGCCAAACCGTGAAGATAGCAACCAATGCCGCAGGGTCAAACCATCGGGGCCATTTGCCTCACGCGCTGTTGACCGCTGCATGGTCTGGCGGGCCGCTGCCGCGCGGGCTATAGCCGGGCAGGGGAAACGCCCATGATCGACAATCACGCCAGAAAGTTCATCGATCCGTTAATGGAGCGGGCGGCATCCGCCTCGTCAGGCTAGGCGTCAGCGCCAATGCGGTAACGCTTGCGGGCTTTGTTCTTGCTGCCATTGCTGCGGTCTTTGCTGCGCAGCAATTTTTTCATGCTGCACTTTTTTGCATGCTTGCAAGCCGTGCCTGCGACGGCCTGGACGGCGCGGTGGCGCGGGCCACGGCAAAGACCGATTTCGGCGGATATCTCGACATCGTGCTCGATTTCGCCTTCTACGGCCTCATTCCGCTGGCCTTCGCTTTCGCCGATCCGGCCGCCAATGCGATTGCCGCGGGCGTGCTGCTGCTCTCGTTCTACGTCAACGGGGCAAGCTTCCTCGCCTATGCCGTGATGGCGGAAAAGCGCGGCCTCGACGCGCAGGCCCGCGGTGCGAAGTCGTTCCTGTTCTCGACCGGTCTTGCGGAAGCTGGCGAGACGCTCGCCGTCTTCGTCGCGATGTGTCTTTTCCCGGCGTGTTTCCCCTCGCTCGCCTTCGTCTTCGCGGCAGTCGTTTTCTGGACGGCGCTTTCCCGCATGCTCGCTGCCCGCCGCGATTTCCGCTAGGCTTTTGCTGCGGCTGCGAGTGCGGTTGCGATGTCCTCCTTCAGGTCTTCGACATCCTCTAGGCCCGACCGAGAGGCGCAGCAGCCCGTCGGATATGCCCAGTTCGGCCCGCGCTTCCGGCGCGAGGTTCTTGTGGGTCGTCGTCGCCGGATGGGTGATCAGGCTCTTGGCATCGCCCAGATTGTTGGAGATCCGGATGATCTGCAGTGCATTGGCGAAGGCGAAGGCCGCTTGCTTTCCGCCCTCGACTTCGAAGGCCACCAGCGTCGAGCCGGCCGCCATCTGCCGTGCTGCAAGGTCTGCCTGCGGATGGTCCGGACGGCCCGGATAAAGCACCCGCACGACGCCGGGCTGCTCGGCAAGGAAGTCGGCAATCGCGGCGCAGTTTCGCGTCTGCTCCTTCACCCGCAGCGGCAGTGTCTCAAGTCCCTTCAGCATGACCCAGGCATTGAACGGGCTCATGCCCGGCCCGGTGTGCCGGAAATAATCGTGCAGGTTCTTGTCGATCCATTCCTTGTCGGAAAGCACGATGCCGCCAAGGCAGCGGCCCTGGCCGTCGATATGCTTGGTCGTCGAATAGACCACGATATCGGCGCCGAGCTTCAGCGGGCTTTGCCACAGCGGCGTGGCGAAGACATTGTCGACCACGAGCCGTGCACCAGCCTCGTGCGCGATATCGGCAATCGCGGCGATGTCGCACAGTTCAAGCGTCGGATTGGTCGGGCTTTCGAGGAAGAACACCTTGGTCGAGGGTCGCATCGCCGCCTTCCATGCGTCGAGGTCGCGTCCGTCCACCAGCGTGCATTCGACGCCGTAGCGCGGCATCAGCGTTTCCACCACCCAGCGGCAGGAGCCGAACAGCGCGCGCGCCGCGACAATGTGGTCGCCTGCCTTCACCTGGCAGCCGATCGCAGCCGTGACTGCCGCCATGCCGGATGCCGTGGCGCGCGCATCCTCGCGCACCCTCCAGCGCGCACATGCGCTTTTCGAACATGTCGACGGTGGGGTTGGCATAGCGCGAATAGATGAAACCGGGTTCTTCGCCCTTGAAGCGGGCCTCGGCGGCTTCGGCGCTTTCGTAGACGAAGCCCTGTGTCAGGAACATCGCCTCCGATGTCTCGCCGAATTGCGAGCGCAGCGTGCCGCCATGCACAAGCTGCGTTGCGGTGCGCCAGTTCTTGTCGTTGCGGTTGTCGGTCACGGTAAACTCCTGAGCCTGCCTTCGTTTCGGGCTGGCCGGAGATCGCAGTTGTGACCGAGGGAAAATCCGACCCCGCATCAAGTCAGGCACCGGATCGCTCACGGCCCTTTTAGCGACTTGTTTAACGTGGCTGCAAGCCGGCCGGCCCAAATCACCACGGAATTAGGTGTGGTTTAAACGCTTGCGATGTTTGCGTCAATTCCGTCTTGGTCCTATTGCTTGGCTCGGTGACGACGGGAATGCCAGCGTGACGACAAGCAGCATCAATGCGGGAATATTGGCCGATACGGCCATAGCCGACCTGTTTGCCGCCGGCGCACGCCGCGTGCGAAATTCCCCTTGATCCTGACCAGATCCAGCCGGCCAGTCTTGACCTGCGTCTCGGCAATGTCGCCTGGCGTGTGCGCGCATCCTTCCTGCCGGGCGCAAGCCATTCGGTTGCGCAAAAGCTCGAGCGTTTCGCGCTGCACAAGATCGATCTCTCCGATGGCGCGGTTCTGGAAACCGGCTGCGTCTATCTCGTTCCGCTGCTGGAAACGCTTGCCCTGCCGGACGCTATCGAGGCATCGGCCAATCCCAAAAGCTCGACCGGCCGGCTCGACATCTTCACGCGGGTGATTACCGACTACAGCCAGGGTTTCGACCGCATCGAGGCGGGCTATTGCGGGCCGCTCTACCTCGAGATCAGCCCGAGCACCTTTCCGGTCGTCGTGCGCACCGGCTCGCGCCTTTCGCAGATCCGCTTTCGGCAGGGACAGGCCCGGCTCGGACGACGCAGGAACTGCTTGCGCTGCACAATCGCGAGACGCTGGTCGCCTCAACGGCGCCCAACATCCACAATGGCGGCATCGGCCTTTCCATCGACCTGACCGGCGGACCTGACGGTATCGTCGGCTATCGCGGCAAACGCCATACCGGCGTCATCGATGTGGACAGGAAAGCGGCGCACGAGGTCCTGGATTTCTGGGAGCCGATCACGGAGCGCGGAACCGGCGACCTCGTTCTCGATCCGGACGAGTTCTACATCCTCGTGTCGCGCGAGGCGGTGCATGTGCCGCCGCTTTATGCCGCCGAAATGGTGCCGTTCGATCCGCTGGTCGGCGAGTTTCGCGTCCATTATGCCGGCTTCTTCGATCCCGGTTTCGGCCATGCCCAGGCAGGCGGGGCCGGTGCGCGCGCGGTGCTGGAAGTGCGCAGCCACGAAGTTCCGTTCATCCTGGAACATGGGCAGCTTGTCGGCAGGCTCGTCTACGAACATATGCGCGAGCGGCCGCAAACGCTGTATGGCGCCGGTCTTGAATCAAACTACCAGGCGCAGGGCCTCAAGCTGTCCAAGCATTTTCGCGCGCCCTAGCGCCGGTTACTCTTCGGCGCAGGGCCATTGTGCGCTGGCGTTCAACCCGGCCGGAAGCTTTGTGCCGGCATCGCCGCACGCAAGATCCACCTGCCATTGCAACAGGCCGGTTGCTGACGACAAGTCGAGGCCGTCAATGCGCGTGCGGTACATGTAGGCGAAGGTGAAATCCAAAGGACCTGCGATCTTCGCACCGCGAAGGTCCGCCCGCGCAATATTGGCATAGCTGAAATTCACGCCGGACAGGTCGGCGCCGGAAAACAGGGCCCGGGCGAGCTCGGATTTTTCGAAGTTCACGCCGCTGAGATTTGCGTCGGTGAAGTCGGCGCGCTGCATTTCCGATTTCGTGAAGTTCGCCCCGGCAAGGTCCGTGCGGACGAAGGAACTGCGTACGCCCTGCGCCTTCTCGAAATTGGCTTTCTGTGCCTTGGAACCGTCCATCATGGCACGGTCGAGTTGGGCCTTCTCGAGCGATACCCCGTCCAGTACGCTCTTGCGAAGGTCCGTGGAGCTCAGATCGGCCCCCGACAGCACGGCGCCGCTGAGATCCGTGCCGTCGAGCATCAGATTGCGCTTGCGGCAGTCGCTCCAGTTCACGTTCGGACCAGCCGAATCCGAGCAGTCGGCCAACGCTATCTCCGGCGTGGTTGAAGCCATGCCGATCACCATGAGCGCCGCCAGTTTGACGTGCGCCGCGCGGTATGTTCCTGCCATCCGATCCTCCGGCCGGGGGTTGGAAACCCCTCATATGCGTGTGAATTTCACATTTCGCATATTGGCATCAGATGTGGAATTTGAAAGGCCGTGCTCGGTTTTTTCCCAGCGGAAGGGATCGAAGGCGAATTGCCAGACCGCGCGCCAGCCTGCTAGCGATATCAGCAGCCAGTAGGCAGGCAAGGTCAGCAACAGCATCTCCGCCCCGCGCAGGTGGTTGCGCAGCAGCACTTCCCTGGCAAAGAAGGCGTGGGTCGTGTAGCCCGCCGCCAGGTTGAATGCCGCAAGTGCGAACAACAGGCGCTGGGAAAGCTGGGTCGCCGTTCCACTTGCTGCTGCAAACGCTTCCAGCGCAAACACGAGCAGGAAGATCGGGTGCGACAGCGCCGAAATCACGATGGATGTCAGCACCAGGTGAAACAGCGCCATTCGCCGCCAGCCGATCTCGCGCAGCATTTTGCGAGGATTGCGGCTGTGCACCAGGATGGTTTGAATCCAGCCTTTCAGCCACCGGGTCCGCTGGCGCAGCCATGCTCCGGTCCTTGAAGGCGCTTCTTCCCATGTCGCCAGCGTCAGCGTACCGCAGGCGTATCCAAGCCTTGCAAGGCGGATACCGAGGTCGGCGTCCTCGGTCACGTTCCACGGATCCCATTCGCCAGCTTGGCGCAGGATTGCGGTACGGAAGTGGTTGGAAGTGCCACCCAGCGGAAGCGGGCCGCCAAATTGCTCCAATACCGGTAGCACGCCCCTGAAAAGGGTTTCGTACTCGATCGCGAACATGGCGGTGAGCCAGTTGTCGCCGCCATTGTGGATCGACAGTGGCGCCTGCAGGCAGGCAAGTCCATGTCCCTCCTTCGCAAAACGCTCATGCGCTTCGCGTAGTTGAAAGGGGTGCGGGCGGTCCTCCGCGTCGTAGATGACGGTGTATTCCCCCGTGGCCAACGGCAGCGCGAAATTCAACGCCTTCGGCTTTGTGCGCGGTTGCGAGGGCGGGCAAAGCACGAGTTGAAACCCCTGCGGCAGATCGAGCCTGCGGATTGCCCGGACGGTTTCAGCGTCATCTTCCTCGCAGACGAGAAATACCTCCCGCCGGTCCACCGGCCATTCAAGCGCCGCAAGCGCGTTCACCAGCGCCCCGGCCTGGTTGGCTTCGCGATACAGCGCCACGAGGATTGAATAGCGCGGCAAATCCTCCGGCGCCGCCGGCTTCGGCCTGAACCGCCGCCAGTCGGTTTGCGGCAGCCTGTCCAGCCGCCAGATCATGCATTGCCCGCAAAAACACTGCGGCAATGTAGAAGGAAGGTCAGCGCCAGCCCCGCCGTGAGCATTGGTTGGCAAGTCACGGAAAGCATGAGCACCGCGGCCGGCAGCAGGCAAAGCAACATTACAATCTGCGACAGCGAAAATCGTCGGCGCGCACTCAAATGCGGGCGTTTGCGCGCCAGGCCTAGTGCAGCGCGTTGCGATTGCGCCTCCGCGTTGGCCATGTGACGTGAATGACGCAACGCCGCCGGAGGAACCAGAAGAACCTGCGCTCGCAACGCCTCCCGGTTGCGCAGCGGTTTCGGCGGCCTTTCGCGGCCTGCCCGTGCCCGGCGGCGAGACAAAGTATCGAACCCTTTGCGGTATGGATCAGCAGCGGTTCGGCGCCCACCACGTCGCGCTCGGCTGGTGCGAAGTTCGCGACTGTGCCGTCCGGCGGCGCTTCGGCGTGTCCGAGGCCGCAATGCCTGGCTAGCAGTTCGCCATATGCCGGGCGCGTGATCCATCCGCGCGCGATGAGTACTTCACTGGCAGCAATGCCCTTGTCCCGCGAAATGCGCGCAGCCTCCGCCAGAAGGTGTCCGGCGACGCCGAACCCTGCCAGAAAGGCAATGTCGACAGGCAGCGGCATCCCGGATGTCGCGGTGTGCCGGCGCTTGACCACCTGTCGCAACCGGAGGCAGGAATGACCCTGTTCCCCGGCCGGTTTCTTGTCTGTACAATCCCGGCGCACCGCGAAATCGCGCGCGCACATCCCCATCGCCCGCAGCCTGGCCAGCCACGGCACGTTTCCCCTGCATCATTTAACTGCTAAACAGCCCCCTGCGCTTGCCTAGGTAGTCACGTGTGGGTTACGGGAAGCCTACAATCCACGCGCGAGTTGCGCCACCGGAATCTTGCATGGCCTCCAGATTTTTCAACGCGTTAGCTAAAGTCTTGTTTCTTGCAACTGCGCTCGTGCTAGTGGCGCCGGGTGCGGTCCTTGCGCAGGGCCAGTCGATCCCCAATTTCTGGCCGCGCGGCGAGGTGCTGTCCAAGCCTGACGTCAATTCAATCCAGCGCTTGCGTTTCCTGACGACGACGGATTTCCCGCCATTCAACTTCATCGACCGCAAGAAGCGGCTGACGGGTTTTCATGTCGACCTTGCCCGCGCCATCTGCGACGAACTCGGCATTCTTGCCAAATGCCAGATACAGGCACTTGCCCTGGGATGAGTTGAAGCCGGCGCTCGAGCGCGGCGACGGTGACGCGATCATTGCCGGACTTCAGGTCGATGCCGGCTCACGCGACACGTTCGAGTTTTCACGGCCCTATCTGCACGTGCCCGGCAGGTTCGCGGCCAAGCGCGATGCCGGTCTCGGCGAGCCTATGACGCTTGCCGTGCGCGGCAGGAAGACCGGCGTCATTGCCGGCTCGCAGCACGCCAGATGGTTTGCCGACGCCTTCAAGGGAGCCAGTACGCAAACTTTCCCGAACAAGGCGGAAGCCTTCGGCGCGCTCAAGGACGGCAAGGTGGATCTGCGTCTTCACCGATGCCGTTTCGCTTGCCTTCTGGCTGGTTTCGCAGGACGCGGCCGATTGCTGCGCCTTTGCCGGCGGGCCATATGTTTCGCAGGAGTATTTCGGGCACGGCATGGCGATCGCATTCGCAAAGGGCAGGGGCGACCTCGCCGCCGCGGCGGACTATGCCTTGAAGGAACTGAACGACAACGGCACGTTCGCCGAACTTTACCTGCGCTATTTCCCGCTCAGCCTGTATTGATCATTTGCGGAACGGCACCATCAGCGTCCAGCCGATTTCGGTGGGACGTTCGTCCTGCCACTCGGCAAGGCCGATCTTCATGCCTTCATGGCCGAGCGCCGGCTGGTCGGTGTAGGTGCGGAAAATCCGGTCCCAGATCGAGAGGTTGAAGCCGTAGTTGGAATCGGTTTCGCGCATGTCGATCGAGTGGTGGACCCTGTGCATGTCCGGCGTCACGATGACGAGACGCAGCCAGCGGTCCAGCCACAAGCGGCAGCCTCAGATTGGCATGGTTGAACATCGCCGCTCCGTTGAGCACGACCTCGAAGATCAGCACCGAGATGGCCGGAGCGCCGAGCGCCAGCACGACGAGGTATTTCCACGCCATGGAGAGCACGATCTCGATCGGGTGAAACCGCACCGCGGTCGTCAGGTCGAATTCGACGTCGGAATGATGCATGCGGTGAATGCGCCAGAAGATCGGGATCTTGTGGCTTGCCACATGCTCCAGCCAGACGGCGAAATCGAGAACGACGAACGAAACAACCACCGCAAGCCAGAACGGCGCCGCGACATTGTTGAAAAGGCCGATGCCGTTTTCCGCAGCCCAAAGCGCACCGCCAACCGCCGCGGCCTTGAAGACGAGGCGCACCGATCACCGAATCGAGGATCACGATGCCGATATTCGTCATCCAGCGGCGCGCCTTTACCGGCTTCACCTCGCGGCGCGGCGCGAGCAGTTCCAGCAGTGCCAGTGTGACGAACAGGCCGACGAAGATCGCCAGCCGGATTTGTGCTTCGCTCATGGTTTTTCATAGCACCTGGAAGCGTGCGCGGGCACTGCGTTCGATCGCCGCGCAAACCAGCTTGTCCAGCTTCAATGCGTCGCGGATCAGCTGCAGCACCCGCAACTCCTCCTTTTCGAGCCGCAGATCGGCCGCGGCAACTTCAACCGCCAGCGCATAGGCGGTTTCGCGCAGCTTCTTGGGAAGCACTTCGCCGGCGGTGGTCAGCACCTGTCGCAATCCGTCATCGGCTTGCAGGATTTCCCGTGCAGACCGCAGCGGCGTTCATCAGGTCGTCCGCGCTGTATCCTTCGAAAAGCGGCAGCGTCTGGGCGATGTTGCCGATCTTGCCGAGTTCTGCGTCCGTCATGGCGCTGTCTGAGGCGGACATCACCACCATGATGTGGACCAGGGAATCGAGCGGCGTTGTGTTCGGCATTGTCTGGCTCTCTCAGGGAAAACGTTGCGCAGGCTGCGTTGCATTCAAGGTAGGGCGTAGATGCGCAAGCCGCAAGGCGCTTGCCCGGATGGCGGCAAGGCGCTTGGAAACCCCGCCGCAATGCTCTACACCGCTGAAAATCCTTATGGAACCGCATGATCGGAAACCGCCCCATGACAGGCGAAGCTGCCAATATCCTCTCCTTGCCGGACATCGATTTCTCGCCCGGATTCTCGGCTGCGGCGCAAAAATGCACTGCCTGGGACTTCGAGGAAGCGCGCAAGATCGTGCGGCGCTACGAAAAGAGCGGCTTTCCGGCGCAAGTGCTGTTCGAGACCGGCTATGGCCCTTCCGGATTGCCGCATATCGGCACGTTCGGCGAAGTGGCGCGCACTTCGATGGTCCGTCATGCCTTCCGCGTCCTGACCGGCGACAGCGTGCCGACCCGGCTGCTGTGCTTCTCCGACGACATGGACGGACTGCGCAAGGTGCCGGGCAATGTCCCCGATCCGCACGGCATGGCGAAATGGCTGGACATGCCGTTGACGCGCGTGCCCGATCCCTTCGGCTCGCCGCACGGCTCCTTCGGACACGCCAACAATGCCCGGCTGCGCGCATTTCTCGACCGCTTCGGCTTTGCCTACGAATTCGCCAGCGCCACGGACTACTACACCTCCGGCCGCTTCGACGAGATGCTGCTGCGCATGCTCGAGGTCTATGATGCGGTGATGGAGATCATCCTGCCGACGCTGGGGCCGGACCGCAAGGCAACCTACTCGCCCTTCCTGCCGGTTTGCCCGCGCACCGGCAAGGTGCTCCAGGTTCCGATGGTCGAACGCAATCCTGAAAAGGGCACCATCGTCTACGTCGACCCGGAGACGGGCGCAGAAGGTTGAGACCAAGGTCACCGGCGGCGCGGTCAAGTGCCAGTGGAAGGCCGACTGGGCGCTGCGTTGGGCCTCGCTCGGCGTCGACTATGAAATGGCCGGCAAGGACCTGATCAACTCGGTCACGCTGTCATCGCGCATCTGCAAGGCGCTCGGCAAGCAGCCGCCTGAAGGCTTCAATTACGAACTGTTCCTCGACGAGAACGGCCAGAAGATTTCGAAGTCCAAGGGCAACGGCCTGACCATCGACGACTGGCTCGCCTATGCGCCGACGCAGTCGCTGGCCCTGTTCATGTACCAGAAGCCGAAGACGGCAAAGCGCCTGTTCTTCGACGTCATACCGCGGCAGGTGGACGAGTATTTCCAGTACCTTTCCGCCTATGAGGGGCAGGATTGGGACAAGCGACTGCAAAATCCGGTCTGGCACACCCATTTCGGCAAACCGCCGAAGGTGGACATGCCGGTTTCCTACACGATGCTTCTCAACCTCGTCAGCGCATCGAATGCGCATGACAAGGAGATCCTTTGGGGCTTCATCACCGCCTACATGCCGGGCGTGACGGCGCAGACGCACCCCGTGCTCGACGATCTGGTCGGCCACGCGATCCGCTATTTCGAGGACTTCGTGAAGCCGCACAAGAAGTTCCGGCCTGCCACGGCGGAAGAGTTGAGTGCGCTGGCAGCCCTTGACGAGCGCCTGGCGCAGCTGGAGCCCGGCGCTACCGGCGAAGCGATCCAGGACGTGGTTTTCGCCGTCGGCAACGAGCAGGGCTATGCGAACCTGCGCGACTGGTTCCAGGCGCTCTACCAGATCCTTCTCGGGCAGGACCAGGGACCGCGCTTCGGCTCTTTCGTGGCGCTTTACGGCATCGACCGGACGCGGGCGCTGATCGGCCAGGCGATCGAGGGCAAGCTCGCCGTGTAAGCCTTGCTCACGGCGACCCGAACTGCGGTCTCTGGCCCCATTGGCCGCGCCCGTTTGCCTTGGCCTCGGCCAGCATGTCTTCAAAACCGGCGGCTGCGGGCGTTGCCCAGCCTTGCCGCACCAGCCACTGCGCCAAGTCCGCGCCACCAACCCGGCAGGAGGTGGCGATCTGCGGCCCGCCACTGCGTTCGAACGGGTCGCACTCGATGGTTCGCTGCCGCACGAGCCGTTGAAACGCCACCTTGGCGATCGTGCCGCACGGCCACTCGCCGGTCGCATCGATGCAGCGCGCGTCCGCGGCGAGGGGTTCTATTCCCTTAAGCTTGATCTGCGTTTCACCCGAAACGATCAGGCCGGCGGCTATCACCCTGGGCAGGGAATAGGATACGGGCTTGGGCGGGCGCGCCGGCGCCGGCGGAGGTTCAACTGCGGGAATACGGACCAGCTTGCCGTTGGGGATCGGCGGCGGCTGGGTCATGCCTTGCGGCGTCACGTGGCGCAAATCGCCGCGAACCGGTTCCTTGATGGCGGCGGGGTCGGTTGCTTGTGCCGCGGGATTCTCCTGCTCCTTCTTCACGGGAACGAAAAAAATCGCGGCTGCAAGAAGAACCGTCATGACCAGAATGAGATTGGCGAGCAAGCGCATGTCCGTTCACCGGACTATTGGCTGGCCCACAGGATGCGTGCGATCCAGTCGATATCGCTCGCCATGATAACCCGGTCGGGATGCTCCGGGTTGATCGACTTCAACTCGACCTGGCGCGCATTGCGCCGCATCAGCAGCTTGGCCATGACCTCGCCGTCCCGTGTCTTGACGACCACGCGGTCGCCCTTGTGGATGTTCGCTCCCGGCGCCACGATGATGACATCACCGCTGCGGTAGAGCGGCAGCATCGAGTCCCCCGTGACCTTGAGCGCATAGACTCCCTCCGTGCCTCCCGTGGGGAACTGGATTTCCTCCCAGCCCTGGCCGGCGGGAAAGCCGCCATCGTCGAAAAATCCGCCGACACCTGCCTGTGCGAAGCCGAGCAGCGGCACCGCGCTTGGCGGCATTCGGTACTTGGCCTGCGGTGCGTGGAGCGGCTGCCGCACCTGCTTGTGCGCAGGCGACGGCTCTTGCATCAGCGCCATGAATTCCTCGAGCGGCGTACCGGTCGCCTTAAGCGCCTTGGCGATGGATTCGGTCGAGGGCCAGCGCGGTCTTCCGGACGTGGTGATTCGCTTGGACTTGTTGAAACTGGTCGGATCGAGGCCCGACTTTCGGGCAAGTCCGGACGGCGTCAGGCGATGCATCTGCGCCAATGCATCGATCGCTGTCCATACTGCGCTGTGCGATAGCATTCGCTGAACCCGCCGTAGTCCCGCCCGGCCATTCCTGCCGGGAAAAAGGAAATTATTCCTTTTTAGCTTCGCCCGGGCAAGGAGTCCAGACTCCTTGCCCCAATTCGGTCACAATGCCCCAATCGGTTCCCGTCCGGTTGTGATCATCTGGTCGAGAAGGTCGAGCCGGTCTTGTCCCCAGAACGGCTCGCCCTTGTAGACGTAGCAAGGCGATCCGATTGCGTCCGCCGCGATTGCGGCCCTGGTGTTTTCCTCGCGGATTGCCGCCGTCTTTTCCGATTTCGCGTGCTCAAGCATGATTTCGGGGTTGAAGCCGCACTGTGCCAGGATTTCCGCGATCACCCCGTCGTCGGCGATTTGCCGGTCCTTCGACCACAGCGCTTCGCCTACTGCGAATGCAAAGGCGGCGGGGCTGCGTCCGGCTTGCGACAGCGCAATGATCGTGCGGTCGGCGAGTTCGGGATTGGTCGGGAAATGCGCCGGCTTTGGATTGATGTGCAGACCGCGAAAGAGAGCGATGCGCTGCAACTCGATCAGCCGGTAGCGCTGGCGCACCGGCGGGCGCTGGGCGAGCGGCACGCCGCCCGACACTTCCCACACGCCGCCCAGATTTACCGGGCGCAGATGCACTTCCTTGCCGTGCTTCGTGGCGATCGCCATCAATTGGCGATGGCCAAGCCAGGCAAAGGGCGAAACGGAACTGAAGAAATAATCGATGGCGTCGTTCATGGGGCCTCCTTGCCTCTCCCGAGTTTGCAATATGCACCGTCCGGGGGCAAGTTGGCGCATCAACAAGGCAGCGGTTTCATGGACAACGACGCAAAGCAGATGCTGGAGCGCGCCTATGCGCTGAAGGACTCAGGCGAGGCGCGCGAACTCTATCGCGAATGGGCGCAGGGCTATGACAAGGCGATGCTGGAAGGCCTTGGCTACGTGACGCCCGGCCGAACGGCCGCTATTGCTTGCCGCTTACCTGCCCCGTTGCGAGGCAAGGGTTCTGGATGTCGGGCGCGGGCACCGGCCTTGCGGGCGCGGAGCTTGCAAGCCTGGGGTTTACCCATGTCGATGCGCTGGATTTTTCCGCGCAAATGCTGGCGGTCGCGGGTTCGCGCGGCGTCTATGGAAGCTTGGTCGAAGCGGATCTGACCCAGCCACTCGCGCTTGCTGGCAATCTCTATGACGCGATGATCTGCACCGGGACCTTCACCCATGCCCATGTCGGCGCTGCCTGCCTGCCGGAACTGTTCCGCGTGCTCAAGCCAGGCGGATTGTTCGCCTGCACGGTCCACAAGGATGTATGGGAAGAAGCCGGATTTGCTGAAAAGACCGCCGCAATGGCACTGAGCGGCACGCTGGCCGAGCTATACCACCGGCCCGGAACCTATTATCTCGGCTCGCAATCGCCGGAAGGCTACTACTGCATTTGGCAACGCAAGGCGGGATCATGAGACGGACGGTTCTGGTAACGGGTGGTGCGCGCGGCATTGGGCTTGCGACCGCACGGCGCTTCCTGAACGAAGGCTGGCAGGTCGCACTCGTCGATGTTGACGCCGATGAGTTGGATGCTATTGCGCCGGTGCTCGAAGGCGCATTGCGCATTCATGGCGACGTCTCGGACCCGGCATCGGTCGAGGACATTCATGGCCAGGATCGCCAAGGAAATCGGCCGGCTCGACGCGCTGGTCAACAATGCCGGCGTCGCCGATTTCGGACCCATCGGGGAAACCACCTTTGAGCGCTGGCGGCGGGTGATGTCGGTCAATCTCGACGGCGTGTTCCTGACGTCGCAGGCCGCCATTGCGCTGCTGAAGCGGCAGGGCGGGGCAATCGTCAACATCGCCAGCATTTCGGGGCTGCGCGCCTCGACGCTGCGCGTCGCCTATGGCACGTCCAAGGCCGCGGTCATCCAGCTTACGCTGCAGCAGGCGGCGGAACTGGGCGAACATGGTATCCGCGCCAATTGCATCTGTCCCGGCCCGGTGCGCACCAAGCTTGCCATGGCGGTGCATTCGCCCGAGATCATCGCCGCATATCACGATGCGATCCCGCTAAACCGCTATGGCACGGAGGATGAAATCGCCAATGCGATCCACTTCCTGTGCTCAAGCGAGGCGAGCTACATAACCGGCCAGTGCCTGTCAGTGGATGGCGGCTTCGAGGCGGTGGGCATAGGCCTTCCGGCCCTGCGCAGGCGCTAGCCACGCCTCCCCGACGAAAGCAGCCGCATGGCGATGAACACCGGCACCACCACCATCGCGCCGTAGATGAAATAGATGCCGAGCCGCTCGAACGCCTCGTAGCCCAGATCGTAGAGCCAGCTCGCGAAATCGCGCAGCGCGTACCAAAGGTCGAGCGGCGTGAAGTTGAGCGAGGCCATGATGACGCCGACGACCAGCGAAATCACCGCCAGCTTTACGGCGGTGCGAAGCGGCGTGTCGCCCAGGAAGTTGGTTACGCGGTCGGCCATGAATCTCCCTCGGTGTTGACGCCTGAACCTACGCATCGCGGCAGCGGTTTTTCAAGGAAGCGGCGGCAGCATTGCTTCCAACGTGTCCAGCCGGTCTGCTTCCACCGGCGGCTTGTCCCAGCGGATGCGCGAAATGCGCGGAAAACGCATCGCGACGCCGCTCTTGTGCCGGCCGGAACGCGCGAGCCCCTCGAAGGCGACTTCCAGCACCAGGCCGAAATTGTGCTCGGCCCGAACCGAGCGCACCGGGCCGAAACGCTCGACCGTGTTGTCGCGCACGAACTTGTCGATCTGCTTCAATTCCTCGTCGGTGAAGCCGAAATAGGCCTTGCCGACCGGAACCAGCTCATTGTCGCCGCGCCAGACGCCGAATGTGTAGTCGGAATAAAAGCCCGACCGCTTGCCGTGGCCGCGCTGCGCGTACATCAGCACGGCGTCGATGGTATGCGGGTCCTTCTTCCACTTGAACCACGGCCCCTTTGGCCGGCCGGGCAGATAGGGCGCGTCGCGCCGCTTCAGCATCAGCCCCTCGATGACCGGATGCGGCGGGTTGAGCCGCATTGCCACAAGATCGTCGAAGCTGGCGAAATCGAGCATGTGCGACAGGTCGAAGCGCGACGGATCGAGCTGCGCCACGAAGCCGGCAAGCCGGTCCTTGCGCGCCATCAGCGGCTCGGCGCGGATATCCTCGCCGCCATGCGACGAGCAGGTCGTAGGCGCGGATGAAGGCCGGATAGCGCGCCAGTTCCTTCGCCGACACGCTCTTGCGGTTCAGCCGCTGCTGCAGGTCGGAGAATGTGCCGGTTCCGCTTTGCGGGTCGGCGGTGGAGCCGACCAGAAGTTCGCCGTCGATCGCGCCCTCGAAATCCATCGCCTCGATGACGTCGGGAAACGCGCCGGAAATGTCGTCTCCGGTGCGCGAATAGAGCCGGCGCACGCCGCGCTCGGCCACCGCCTGGACGCGGATGCCGTCCCATTTCCACTCCGCGACATGGGTCGTCGGGCGAGATCTGCGGCGCGTCGCGCTCTTCCAGCGCATTGGAGAGCATCACCGGCCGGAAGGGCGCGGCGGCGGCGTTGACGGGCTTTTCCGCCCGGCCCTCGAGCCAGGCGAAAAGTTCGGTGAAGGGCGGACGCAGGCCGTGCCACAATTCCTCGATCTCGCCGACATCCTTGCCGCCGAAATCGGCGAGCGCCTGCTTGGCGAGCCGCGCCGAAACGCCGATGCGCAAGGCCCCGCCGGCCAGCTTGATGAGGGCGAAGCGCTCCGAAGGGCCAAGCGTGTCGAGCAGCCGACGCATCGAGTGCCGGCGCCTCGCTGCGCGATGCCTGTGCAAGGTCATGCACGACTTGCGACAGCGGCAGGTCCGCCTCGCGCCCGCGCGTGTCGGCCGGCCAGATCAGCGCCACCGTCTCGGCAAGGTCGCCGACATAGTCGTAGGACATGCGGAACAGCACCGGGTCGGTGCACTTCCTCCGCCAGTTGCCGGATCAGCGCCGGCTTCACCGCAGGCAGGTCCAGCGTGCCGGTGATCGCCGCAAGGCCGATGCCGCGGTCCGGGTCCGGCGTGTCGCGGAAATAATGCACCATCAGCTCGATCTTGCGATTGCGCGAGGGCGTGAGCACGATGCGCTCGAGCAGGGCGGCGAAGGCATGCATCACTCCACCTCGTCCTCGTAGCCGACGAGATGCAGCGGGCGGGCGCGGAGCTGGTTGAGTTCGCACCAGCGCACCAGCGCCTCCTCGCGGCCATGCGTCACCCAGATTTCCGACGCGCCGGTGTCGAGGATCGTCGCGGTCAGTTCGTCCCAGTCGCAATGGTCGGAAATGACCAGCGGCAGTTCCACGCCGCGCTGCTTCATGCGCTGGCGGATCTGCATCCAGCCGGAGGCGAAGGCGATCAGCGGATCGGGAAAGCGCCGCACCCAGGGCGAGTTGAACGCCGAAGGCGGCCCGAGGACGATTTCGCCCGCATAGGCGTCCTTGTCCTTCGTATCGGCGGTGGCGGGCACGCAATTCGCCCAGTTCAATGCCGCTCTGCTGGTAATAGTCGCACAGCGCCTTGAGCGAGCCGTGGATATAGATCGGCCTTTGCCAGCCATGGTCGCGCAGCAGCCGGATCACGCGCTGCGCCTTGCCGAGCGCATAGACGCCGACGAGATGCGCCCGGTCCGGGAACTCGCGGATCGATGTGAAAAGCTTGGCGATCTCATCGGCTGGCCTGGGATGGCGGAACACCGGCAGTCCGAACGTTGCTTCGGTGATGAACACGTCGCAGCGGATCGGCTCGAACGTCTCGGCGGTCGGATCGGCAAGCCGCTTGTAGTCGCCGGAAGCGACGATGCGCATTCCCTTGTGTTCGACGCAGATTTGCGCCGATCCCAGCACATGGCCTGCCGGCTTGAAGGTCACCGATACCCCGTTCACCTCCGACCGTATCGCCAAAGGCGGCCGCCTGCGTGGAGCCGGCAAAGTCCGCACCGTAGCGGATCGCCATGATGTCGAGCGTCTCGCGCGTCGCCATCACCGCGCCATGTCCGGCGCGCGCATGGTCGCTGTGGCCGTGCGTGACGAGCGCCCGGTCCACCGGCACAACCGGGTCGATGTGAAAATTGCCGGGCGGGCAGAAAAGGCCCTTGGGCGAGGGGCAAAGCAGGTCTTCAGGGCGCATGCGCATCAATGTGGCGCGCGCCATTGCGCGTGCAAGCGCCTATTGATTGCCAACGCCGATCGACAACGCCGGCGGGGCAGCCTTCCTCGACCGGCGGGGACGCCATGATCAGCGCGGCCAGTTCCTCCCGGTTGAAGGCGTCGCGGTCGAGCGGACCCTTGAGGCCGATCGTGATCTCGGAAATGATGCGGCGGTTGCCGTCATAGGTCGCAGGAAAGCTTCACCCGCTCGCCGGCGCCCTCGCCGAAATCCGCGTCGAAAGCGGCGCGCACTTGCCCGGCGCTCAACCTGCGGCCGATATTGCCGGCGAAAAGCCGGGCGGCCGACGAGGCGTTGACCGCATCGAGCAGGTCGAGGCTCGTCTCGAAATAGCTTTCCGCCGTCGCGCCCTTCATGCAGGTGCCGTGCTTGATCCATTCGTGCCGGTGCAATTGCGAACGTGTGCCCGGCATGGCCACTTGCAGGCGCCGCCACAGCGGATCGTCAAGGCGGTCGATGTCGATGTCGCGCCAGCGCCCGGCCTTGTCGGCGGCGACGCTTTGCGGCATCGTCCGTGCACCAGGCGCGCGTTCCCGGCTGTGGCCACAGCCCGTGCAGCGAGAATTGCTGCGCGTCGGGACGCGACGCGCGTCTGCGAGCGGCATTCGCCCCTGCGCGGCGATGTTTCGCAGAAGGCCGGCTGCCAGGAAAGCGCCAGTACGTAGCTGTCGCCGGGCGCGCTCGCCTGTGCCGCCGGCTCGCAGCCCGCAAGCACCGCCATCAGGGCCATCGCGATGAAATTCCGCATTGTTTGCTCCGCCTATGCGTTGGCGTTCTCATGCCCTAAAATCGGGCGAGTGTCCAAGCCAAAGCCATCCGATTTTGCGCAGGCCGACCTGTTCCTGACGCTGCCCAGACCCTTTGTCGAATGGTTCGGCTCAAAGGGTTGGCAGCCGCGCGCGCATCAGCTTGAACTGCTGGCCCGCGTCCAGGGCGGCGAATCGATGCTGCTGATCGCTCCCACCGGCGCGGGCAAGACGCTGGCGGGTTTCCTGCCGACGCTGGTGGAACTGGCGCAGCGTCCGCGCCGCAAGCCGGGCGAGGCACGGCGCGGCGTCCACACGCTCTACATTTCGCCGCTGAAGGCGCTGGCCGTCGACATCCAGCGCAATCTGCAGACGCCGGTTGCCGAGATGGCGCTCGGTATCGAGATCGAGACGCGCACCGGCGATACGCCCGCCCACAAGCGCCAGCGGCAGAAGCTTGCGCCGCCGGAAATCCTGCTGACGACGCCGGAGCAACTGGCGCTGCTCATCGCCATGCCCGACGCCGCCCGCTTCTTCGAGGACCTCGAAACGGTGGTGCTGGACGAGCTGCATTCGCTGGTCACGTCCAAGCGCGGGCACCTGCTGGCGCTCGGCCTTGCGCGGCTTCGCAGCCTGCGCCCGAACCTCAAGACCATCGGCCTGTCGGCGACGGTATCGGATCCGGACGAACTTGCGCCGCTGGCTGGTCGGGCAGGGGCCGCATGGCGAAATCCACATGAGCGGCCTCATCACGGTCGAGGGCGGCGCAAAGCCGGAAATCACGATCCTGAAATCGCGCGAACGCGTGCCGTGGTCGGGCCATTCCGCGCGCTACGCCATGGGCGAGGTGCTGGAGGCGATCAAGGCGCACAAGACGACGCTGCTTTTCGTCAACACGCGCAGCCAGGCGGAAATGCTGTTTTCCGAGCTTTGGAAGATCAATGAGGACAGTCTGCCGATCGCGCTGCATCACGGCTCGCTCGATGTCGGCCAGCGCCGCAAGGTAGAGGCCGCGATGGCCGCGAACAAACTGCGGGCCGTCGTTGCGACCTCGACGCTCGATCTCGGCATCGACTGGGGCGACGTCGACCTCGTCGTCCATGTCGGCGCGCCGAAGGGCGCGAGCCGCCTGGCACAGCGCATCGGGCGCGCCAATCACCGGATGGACGAGCCGTCGCGCGCCATCCTCGTGCCGGCCAACCGGTTCGAGGTGCTGGAATGCCAGGCGGCGCTCGACGCCAATTATCTCGGCGCGCAGGACACGCCGCCCTTGCGCGAGGGCGCGCTCGACGTGCTGGCGCAGCATGTGCTCGGCAGCGCCTGCCCCGGCCCGTTCTTCGCCGATGCGCTCTTTGCCGAGATCGTCACCGCGGCGCCCTATGCAGCCCTGCCGCGCGAAACGTTCGACAAGGTTCGTCGAATTCGTCGCGACCGGCGGCTATGCGCTCAAGAGCTACGAGCAGTACGCCAAGATCAGGCAGACCGCCGGAGGGAAGCTGGCGCATCACCCATCCGCGTTTTGCGCAGCAATACCGGCTCAATGCCGGCACGATCACCGAGGTGCCGATGCTGGAAGTGCGCATGAGCAGGGCGCGCGAAAAGGGCGCGGCCGCGCGCGGCGGACCGGTGCTCGGCAAGATCGAGGAGGGATTTCTCGAAAGCCTCGTGCATGGCGACACCTTCCTGTTCGCGGGCAAGACCGTGCGTTTCGAAGGCATCCGCGAGAACGTTTGCTACGTATCGAACTCAAGGGAGACCGACGCGAAGATTCCGGTCTATGCTGGCGGAAAGTTCCCGCTGTCGACCTATCTGGCGCGAGCAGGTCCGCGCGATGCTTTCCGATCCGCAAAGCTGGCCGCGCCTGCCCGAGCAGGTGGGCGAATGGCTGGCGATCCAGAAGGCAAAATCCGTCATTCCCAAGCGCGACGAGATGCTGCTCGAGACGTTCCCGCGCGGCGAACGCTTCTACATGGTCGCTACCCGTTCGAGGGGCGGCTTGCGCACCAGACGCTGGGCATGCTGCTGACCAAGCGGCTGGAACGCGCAAGGGCGCGGCCGCTCGGCTTTGTCGCCACCGACTATGCGCTTGCGGTCTGGGCTCTGAAGGATATCGGATCGTTGCTTCTCGTCCGGCAAGCTGCCGCTGGGCGAACTCTTCGACGAGGACATGCTGGGCGACGATCTTGAGGCCTGGATGGATGAATCCTTCCTGCTGAAGCGCACGCTTCCGCCAATGCGCCGAAATTTCCGGCCTGATCGAAAAGCGCCATCCGGGACGGGAGAAGACCGGGCGGCAGATGACGGTCTCCTCCGACCTCATCTACGACGTGCTGCGCAGCCACGAACCCGACCACCTGCTGCTGCTGGCGACGCGCGCCGACGCCGCGCACGGGCTTCTCGATGTCCGCCGCCTTGGCGATTTGCTGGCTCGCATCAAGGGACGAATCAGGCATAAGAGCCTGCAGCGCATTTCGCCCGCTGGCCGTGCCGATCATGCTGGAGATCGGCAAGGAAAGCGGTCGCCGGCGAGGCGCAGGAGGCGCTGCTCGCCGAAGCGGCGGAGGAATTGTTGAAGGAAACGCAGGCCTGATGGCGCAGCTCATGTCGAACAGGCCCCCATGGCCGCCCCGTCGCAATGCCTCACGGTTGTTTGTGGCGTCACGCTGATGTGCGACCTTGCAGGCTGCCTGTTCTGGCCGGAGGAGTCGCTGCTCGTCGTATCCGACCTGCATCTGGAAAAGGGCGCGTCCTTCGCCTCGCGCGGCTCGATGATTCCGCCCTACGACACCGCAGTCACACTCGGCGCGCTCACTACCCGCATCGCATGGTGGAATCCGCGCCGCGTCATCTCGCTTGGCGACAGCTTCCACGACGGCACGCGTCAGCGGGAACATGCCGGAGATATTCCGTTTGCGGCTTGAAGCCATGATGGCCGGTCGCGAATGGATCTGGGTGTCAGGCAACCACGATCCCGAGCCGCCGCAGGGGATAGGCGGCGATTTTGCCGACGAGATCGTCATCGGGCAGCTGACCTTTCGCCACGCCCCCGCGCCGCCGCTTCGCCGTCGGCGAGATCAGCGGCCATCTGCATCCCGCAGGCAAGGGTCGTGCGGCGCGGAAAGGCGGTTCGGCGCAAGTGCTTCGCCACCGATGGCGCCAGACTGGTGATGCCCGCATTCGGCGCCTATACCGGAGGTCTGAACATCCGCGACTCGCGCCTTCTTCGGCCTTTTCGACGAAGCGAGCCTTGCACGCGCATCTGCTCGGCCGCGACCGCATGTACACGATCGCCGGTCGCGATCTCGTCTGAAATCGGTAAATGCCAATGCCGACGAGATGCGATGCCGTGCGCCAACGCGACCATCAGCGTCAGCGTGATGCGCAGTTGTCGCGAACCATTGCGGGGACCCTTGCCCGCGTGCATGGACAAGCTGTCCCAGGCGCCCTGCGCGCAGAAGCCGAGCAGCAGCATCGCGACGGAGGCCGGGCGCCAGGAACAGCGAGAACCAGGCAGCTATGGCAGGGAACACGGAAAAGAAAAGATCTCGCCGGCACTGGCTGTTCGCGCAGCGCAAGGCCCCAGCGTATCGCCGCCCAGGAACGACAGGATGATCGCCCCATAGGTCCGAAACGCATCCACCAGCACAGTCTGGAGCGGATGGGCGCCGACCCAGAATCAGCAGGGCAATCGCTGTCGCAGGAACGGCAGATAGCCTGCAAGCGCCAGTATCCAGGCTGCCCGGCGGTCATTCCCCATTTCAAGCAGCATCAGACCCTCGAAACCCTGCCGCGATCACTTCCGGTTGCCGCCGAAGAGCAGGCTGGCCAGCCATCCGGTTGCGATCGCCAGCGCCAACCGCGATGATCCCGTACCACAGGCTGTATGATGGGCGAGCGTGTACAGGGCCTTTTCAAGCCCGACCTTTTCGACCCGGAAGGTGCCGGACCGGCTCGCCAGGAACTGGCCCTTCGCGAACAGATAGGCCGTCACGGTGTGCACCCCGATCGGCACGTCGGAGGGGATGGCAGAGCGTCGCGCGGAACAGGGTCGATCCGAGGAACTCCACGCCCTTGAGGTCCTCTGTGAACAGATTGCGCCGGCTGCGCGAGTTCACGCAGCGATTCGGCAAATTCGGGCGCAGGCAGGATGTCGGCGCCGCGCGAATATAGATTAAGCGCCGATATTGTCTATGCCGAGCTCGATGCTCCTTCAGCAGCGGCGCCTCGGCGATCTTCTCGAGCGGGCGGTCTGCCGTGAGCGCATAAAAGGATGGCACCGCGCGGTATGTGCGCGATGAACGGTTGACCCAGATGCCGGCGACGCGCTCCTTGCGGCGGATGACATAATCGCCCAGCGGTCCGCGTATGACCACCACGATTGCATATTCGTTCAGCGTCTGCGCCACGCGGTTGGCGTTCTCGATGGTGCCGAACACGGCAATGCTCGTGCCGGAGAAATCGGAGGTCAGGCCGATCACGTCCGTCGATATGCCCATCTGGATCTGCTCGGCCGACTCGCCCGCCGCCTGTTGGGCTTGGACGCCGCCAAGGCGGCCGGCAAGCATCGTCAGGGCCAGGATCAAGCAGCGCCGCCGCGGTGCGAGTCCAGACCCGCGCGCGCGGCATCTCACAAGCTCCCCGCGGCTACTGCCGTGATCGAGTAGGGGTCGGCGGGCGTGACGATGAGTTCGAAGGCCATGCGCAGGCAGACGGAAAGCACCAGCAGCCCCAGCAATGCGCGCAACTGGTCGCCGCGCAAGGCGCAGCCCGGCCGCGGCGCCGAACTGCGCGCCGATGACGCCGCCGACCATCAGCACGAGCGCAAGGACGATGTCGACCGTCTGGTTGGTGGTCGATTGCAGCACGGTGGTGAACGCGGTGACGAAGATGATCTGGAACAGCGAGGTGCCGATGACGACGTTGGTCGGCACGTGCAGCAGGTAGATCAGCGCAGGCACCATGATGAAGCCGCCGCCAACGCCCATGACCGAGACGAGCACGCCGATGAGCGAAACCGATCACCAGCACCGGAATCGCGCTTAGATAGAGCTTCGATTTGCGGAAGCGCATCTTGAAGGGCAGGCCGTGGATCCAGTTGTGCTGGCCGGGCTTGCGCACGTCGCACTTGCCGCCGGCCTTGACACGGCTGCGGGCCGCAGTGCTTTCGACCACCATCAACGAACCGATCGAGCCGAGGAACACGACGTAGAGAATGCTGATGATCAGGTCGAGCTGGCCGATGTTCCGCAGCCACGTGAAGAGCGCGACGCCAAGACCCGACGCCGACAATGCCGCCGACCAGCAGCACGACGCCGAGCTTGAATGTCGATGGTTCCGCGCCTCAGATGCGCCAGCGTGCCCGATATCGACGAGGCGACGATCTGGTTGGTTCCGGTGGCAACCGCGACCGCCGGCGGAATATTGTAGAAGATCAGCAGCGGCGTCATCAGGAAGCCGCCGCCCACGCCGAACATGCCCGATAGAAAGCCGACAGCAACGCCCATGCCGAACAACACGAACATGTTGGCGGACAATTCGGCGATGGGAAGATAGATGCTCACGGGCATCTCCCGGGGACTGTCAGGGCTTTGGTGGGATGCAAACGGCGGCGGAAACGACCTCCGGTGCTTTAAATGTGATGCGCCGTCGCTTTCCGGTTGTCAATTGCGGCATGTCGCGCATGCCAAAGTCAACCTTGCCGCGCTCCAGCTTCTGAAGCAGTTCGGAAGTGATCTGTCCGTCGACCGGAAGGCCCTCCTTCTTCTGGAATGCCTTGACGGCCTCGTGGTGCCGCGCACCGATCTGGCCGTCGGCCGGACCGGGTCAAGTCCGATCTGCGCAAGTTGCTCCTGTACCTTGGCTACGAGTTCCCTCGTCACGGCCTGCGTCGCGGTTTCAATGGCGGAACCCGGGCAACATGGCGCAGTCGCCTGGCCCGCCCTTCCATTCCGGTTCGGCTACGACGACGTTGGCGGCCGGATCGATGGGCTGCGGCTTCCACAGTTCTGCTTCGCCGCGGGCCTTCTCGAGCTGTTCGGGCGCATCGCCGCCGCAAGCGTATCGCGTTTTGCCGCTGCGTCCGCGTCCCCGCCGCGCGCCGCGACAGCCAGCCACTTGTATGCCTGTTCCACAATCCGGCCTGCGTCCCGATACCCTTGGCGTAGATGATGCCCAAATTGACCTGGCTGTCCTTGACACCCAGCTCCGCCGCCTTCTCGAACCAACCGATGGCGGCTTCCATGTCCGGCTTTCCGCCGACAAGGCCCGAGGTGTGGATCACGGCGAGGTTGTGCATGGCCAGCGCATTGCCCTGTTCGGCGGCGCGCTGGTACCACAAGCACGGACTTCTCGACGTCGAGCTTCACGCCGTGGCCCTTTTCGAGGAAGTTCGCCAGGCGATATTGCGCCGGCGCTGAGTCCGGCGCGCGCGGCCGACCTCGTACCAGAGCGCAGCGATTTCCAGGTTCCGCTCGACGCCGTCGCCATCGGTATAGCGGCGGGCGATCTCGAAGAAGGCGCCGGGGTCGCCGTCTTCCACCGCTTGCCGCAGGATGCTGTTGCCAATTCCTTCGGGGAGTTCGGGAACGGCGACCGTGGCGTCGGCCTCGATGTCCGCAGGCGCGTTTTCAACTGGCGTTTCCTGCGCGGCTTCAAGCGGATCAACCGGCTGGACAAGCGGCGTGTCCGCTGTTCCGGCGGCTGATGCCTCGATCTGTGCCCCGATCTGTGCATTGTCGTCGCGGACGGCCCGGCCCCCGGCTTCACCCTGGGCTTGTAATTCGGCGGGCTCCTGCGCCACGGCCTGTGCCTCGATCTCGGATCCGGCTGGCGCGCCGCTGCCTGCGAATTGCGAAGCTATCGGAAGCGCCGCGGCCAGCAGGAGCACTGCCGCGCTCGCGCCGATCAAGAGTTTGCTCCTCCCCTTGAGTAATGCCGGCAGGGTAAAGCGGGAGAGCCTGGAAGGCGACTTTTCCGCCGCTGCCGGCGCCGGGGCCGTCTCCTGCGCGGCGGCCTGCGCCGCCCGTCTCGCGGCTGCAAGGAAATCCTGCGCGTTGCCATCGCCGTCTTCGCTGCCCTCGCTGCTGGCGCGGCGGCGCTTGCTGGCGTCGCGAACGAGTGCTGCCAGATCCGGTATGCCCGAGCCCGGCTCGAGCGGAATGTCCTCGATCTCCGGCTCCGGGTTGAACGGCTCGACCGAGGGTGTTTCCATGTCGCCGACGGGTTGTTCATCGAACATCGGCGTCGGCTGTGGCTCGAACTCGCGAACCGTGGCCAGTGAAGGCGCGCGGTAGACCGGCGCTGGCTCCCGCATCTCGTAGGGCTCGTGGGCGAGGGGCGGCGCTTCATATGGTTCGGCCGTTGCGCGCCTGATATCGTCTTCTATTCCCTCGAGGCGTTGGGAAATCGACTGAAGCGCCTGCCGGATGGTCTCGAAGCTGTCATCGCTGCGGCTGGCAAGTTCACGTGCCTGGGCATCGAGGTTCGCCAATTCGCGCGAGAAGTGGTCCACGAGCTGTGCATCCCGCTCGGCGGTGTCTTCGACTGGGGCGGGCTGCATCTGCCCGGCCAGCTGGAATGCGCGTTCGGCCGCCTGCGCGGCTGCATCCATGGCCATGTCGCGGGAAATCGCAAGCTGCTGTTCAATGCCTTCAAGGCGTTCCGCCAGCATGTCCAGCACGGTTTCGCCGCTCATGGGCTCCGAAGGGGAGTTGCCGGCCATTTCCACGGCTCTTTGTGCCGCTTGTGTCGCGGCTTCCATGGCCATGTCGCGTGCTGCGGCGAAATGCTCTTCGATTAAGTCGAGGCGTCCGGCGATCGGCGAGAAGTCGACGCCGTCCGTCGAGACGCTCTGCAGGCGCGAGGATATCGCGCCAAGCGCGTCTTCGAGCGCCGCCAGCCGGTCGTCCGGGACAGGCTGGAACTGCTCCTGCGGCTCGGCCGATTGCTCGATGAAGCTGGCGATTGCGGCGATCTGGTCCTCGATCGAACGTAGCCGGCTGTCCTTGCTTTCGGCCGAGGCTGCGCCCAGCGCATCCATCCGCGATCCCATTTCCTCCAGCCGCGCCAGGACCGGGTCAACCCACTGTGCCGGATCGATTCCATTGGCCGGCAGGCTGGTTTCGAGCCGGCCTGACAGATCGCCGAGCTGCATCATGATGTGGTCGAGCACGGGCGAGGAATAGCCGCCATCGGCCGGCGCAGCCTCGTTCCTGGCTGCAAGCTCCTCGATGTTGCGCGAAAGGCTTGCAAGCCGGGCCTCGATGCGCTCGAGCCCCTCGCCTGCACCGCTCGTCACCGGATTGACGGAAATGGTCACCAAGGCCCGCGTGATCTCGTCAAGGCGTTCTTCCATCGCCTGGAAATTGCTCGACAGCGTCTTGTCGTTGTCCATCCGGATAACCGACTCGGCAATCTCCTCCAGGCGCGCGGACAGGCTGTCGACGGGCATTTGCCTTGGCAAGTTCTCGACGAGGTCGCGCAACTGGCCCAACTGGCCGGCGATAAGCGAAAGCTCCTCCTTGTCGTCGCGGCCGGTGTCGCGCTGCAGCGCCGTGTCGAGCTGGCCGGCGATGCGGGCATATCCATCCTCGATCGAACGGGCCAGCATCCCGGGATCGAAATTCTGACGCTCATCGGCAAGGGCGATTACCGCCTCGCGGATCTGGTTCAGTTCGGACGCCACCTCATCGAGATGGGGAACGGGGTCGAATTGGGCGGCCTTGTCGTCCTGAAGGCGCGCTATCCCTTCCGCGACGCGCCGCAGCTCGGCGGCGATGTCCTCGCCCGTGTCGCGGGCTGTCATCTGCGCCAGCATGCGCTTGACGTCGTCCAGGTCCTCGCCCGCGTCGCGGGCTGACATCTGCGTCAGCATATGCCGGACGTCTGCCAATTCCTGGCCGGCGCCCTGGCTGGCGATCTGCGTCAGCATGTGCTTGACGTCGGCCATCTCGCGCTGGAGCAACTCTATCCTGGCAAGTGCGGCCGCCGAATTGCGGTCCTCGGCAGGTGGCTGGGACGTCGGCGCCGGTTGGCGTGCATGCATCGCCGCGTGCTGGGTATCTTGGGCCTTTTGCTGCTGCGAGCGCGCCAGCGTACCGATCACGCCGGTCAACTGGTCGAGCTGCTGGCGGATACGGCCCATCTCTGCGCCATGGGCTTGCGAAGCTGGGTTTTTCGCTTCGTCTCTGACACTGCCCACCGGATGGGCCACCGGGCGTGGTGCAGGTTCATGCGCCTCGCGATACGGGCCCTTCTGGGCCGTGTTGCGCCGTATTTCTTCCAGTTGCGACCTGATGCGGCTCATACTTCGGGCTACCCTGCGCCATTATCTCCACAACCGGATCCGCTGCTTCCCGCTTTCCCGTTTTCGCCGCGGCCTGCCACTGTCGCGGCAGAGACACAGGACAGGTGGGATTGCTTTGCGAATCTCCTGTGGGTTCCCGGCAGCTTTCCGCAATCAGGGTAAACAGAGAGTTAACTTTCATTAATTGGTGCGTTCGCGGGCAGTGGAACAACGAGAAGTGCGATTGTCTTTTTTCCGATACGGACATACCGTCCGGTGGGGGTTAACTGCTTTCATTCCAGAGGCCAAAACTTTCCGTTACGTCAGCTTTGTCAATGGTTTGGACGAATATCTTGTGCGTAAAAACAGGCTGTACGCCAATCGTGGAACCAAAGGTTGGTAAAGCGAGTTGTCGTTTCGGCAACCTGACTGATACGGGCAGGCGAAGCAGTAAATCTTCCAGTCAGTGGCCACCCAAAGCTGCGTGGGGCAGCGGTGGCGCAATAAAAATGCGGGAAGAACCGCGCTACTGATTTGAGGTGCATTGAAATGCAGTACGAAGAACACGTCGCGCTTCTTGACCAACTGGTACCCGACCCGGACGACCAAAGACGGGATGTCTACAGGATCGGCGATCTGGCTCGCGAGTTCGACGTAACGCTCAGGACCCTGCGGTTTTATGAAGACCGGGGCTTGATCCATCCCCAGCGGGAAGGCTCGACGCGATTGTACTCCGCGCGGGACCGCCAACGGCTGAAATTGATCTTGCTTGCCAAGCAGGTCGGGTTCCCGCTGACGGAGATCCAGGAGTTGATGCACATCTATGACACGGGCGGCAACGGCCAGAATCCGGTGGAAGCCGTGCTATCGAAATTTACTGCCCAGCTTGATGTGCTGAAATTGCAGAAAACCGAGGTCGAAGCGGCGATTGCCAAGCTCACCGAGACCATCGATACGTTATCTTCCAAACTCGGGAAATAATCTCAGGCGCACTTGTATTGGCGGATCGGCCTGCATTCGCAGAGCGGACGCTTCCTTTTGCCATTTTTCTGAAGAAATTGTGACGGGAAACGGCGATTGGGATCAATTTTCGTTGAGAACGGGCCAGTCGACAGACAAAATTCGAAAATTTCCCAGAAATTACGTTTACGCAAACGTAAAAGTTTGTTAGGAACAGATCGTCCCGGCGGCATCCAAATGCGACCGGAACTGCTTCCCATTTGCCGAGGAGGGTCCGATGCCCAGCTATACCGCGCCCGTGCAGGACAGCCTGTTTGTGCTGAACGAGGTCTTGAACCTGCAGCGCTACAACAATCTGCCAGGTTTCGAAGAGGCGACGCCCGAACTGCTGGAAGCGATCCTTGGCGAGGCTGCAAGGCTGTGCGAGGAAGTGCTGCAGCCGATCAATCATTCCGGCGACAAGGAAGGCTGCACGCGTCACGCCGACGGCTCGGTTACGACGCCCAAGGGCTTCAAGGAGGCGTTCGAGGCCTACAAGGACGGCGGCTGGATGGGCCTTGCGGCAGATCCGCAATATGGCGGGCAGGGCCTGCCCTATGCGCTGCATTCGGCGGTGGGCGAATTTCTTTCGGCGGCGAACATGGCTTTCGCGATGTATCCCGGCCTGACACAGGGCGCGATAGCCGCGATCCAGGTCCACGGCACCCCCGAGCAGAAAGAGACCTATCTGCCCAAGATGATTGAGGGCCGCTGGACCGGCACGATGAACCTCACCGAACCGCATTGCGGCACCGACCTCGGCATGCTGCGCACCCGCGCCGTGCCGGCCGGCGATGGGAGCTACAAGATTTCTGGCCAGAAGATCTTCATTTCGGCCGGCGAGCACGACCTTTCGGAAAACATCATCCATCTGGTGCTGGCGCGCATCGAAGGCGCGCCGGAAGGCACCAAGGGCATCTCGCTTTTCATCGTGCCGAAATTCGTGCTGAACGCGGACGGCACGCCCGGCGCGCGCAACCAGGTCTCCTGCGGCTCTATCGAAGAGAAGATGGGCATCCACGCCAACTCGACCTGCGTCATGAACTATGACGAGGCGACAGGCTGGCTAATCGGCCAGGAGAACAAGGGCCTCAACGCCATGTTCGTGATGATGAACGAGGCGCGGCTCGGCGTCGGCTTGCAGGGATTGGCGATTTCCGAGGTCGCCTACCAGAATGCGGTCGCCTATGCGAAAGACCGCATCCAGGGCAGGTCGCTCACCGGACCCAAAGCCCCGGAAAAGAAGGCCGACCCGATCATCGTCCACCCGGACGTGCGCCGGAACCTCATGAACATCAAGTCCTTCAACGAGGCGGGCCGCGCCTTCATGCTGTGGGCGGCGCTCAAGGGCGACATTTCGCACCGCGCAGGTTCAGAAGAAGAACGCCAGCGCGCCGACGATCTGATGGGCCTTCTCACGCCGGTCATCAAGGGCGTGCTCACCGACAAGGGCTTCGACAACACCGTTGCCGCCCAGCAGATTTTCGGCGGCCACGGCTATATCCAGGAATGGGGCATGGAGCAGTTCGTGCGCGATGCGCGCATTGCGCAGATCTACGAGGGCGCCAACGGCATCCAGGCGCTGGACCTTGTAGGCCGCAAGCTGCCCAAGGACGGCGGCCGCGCAATCCGTACCTTCCTCGAGGAGGTCAACGGCTTCACCGCCAAACACCGCGAAAACGAGGCGATGGCACGTTTCACCAAGCCGCTGCGCAGCGCCGTCAAGGCACTCGAGGCCGCCACGTTGTGGCTGGTACAGAACGGCATGAAGAACCCCGACAATGCCGGTGCCGCCTCGACCGACTACATGCACCTCACGGGGCTCGTCTGCCTTGGCTACATGTGGGCGCTGATGGCCGAGAAGGCCAATGAAGCGCTGGCGCAAGGCGCCAACGGCAAGACTTCGTTCTATGAGACCAAGCTTGCCACGGGCCAGTATTTCATGGAGCGTGTACTGCCTGAGGCGCAGGCGCATCTGGCGCGCATCGAAACCGGCGCCGCGAGCATGATGGCGCTGCCGGCGGAGGCTTTCTGAGCGTAAATTGGTTCCGGGAGGGCCGGTCCGGGGAGGAAATGGCATGAACGCTGCGACGATCCTTGGCGTTACCCCTGCGCCCTGGCGGACGGGTGACGTCGCCATGCTGCAGGACATGGCGCAGAAGTGGCTGGAAACGGAAGTCGCCCCCGACTACCCGCAATACGAAGAGGCCGGCATCGTTCCGCGCGCGCTGTGGGAAAAGGCCGGCGAGGCGGGCCTGCTTTGCGCCTCGATTCCCGAGGAATTTGGCGGGTCCGGCGGCACCTATGCGCATGAGAGCGCGATCATCGAGGCGCTGAGCCACACGGGCGTCGATTCCTTCGGCATCGGCTTGCACTCGTCCATTGTGGCGCAATACATCCTCCACTACGGCTCGAATGAGCAGAAGCTCAAATGGCTGCCGAAAATGGCGAGCGGCGAACTGATCGGCGCCATCGCCATGACGGAACCCGGTGCCGGCTCCGACCTGCAGGGCATCCGCACGAGTGCGGTCAGGGACGGCAACCACTACCGCATCAACGGCTCGAAGACCTTCATCACCAACGGCCAGCATGCCAACCTCATCATCGTCGTCACCAAGACCGATCCGGCGAAGGGCGCCAAGGGTACCTCGCTGATCGTCGTTGAAACCGATGACGCGCCGGGCTTCACCCGCGGCCGCAACCTCGACAAGATCGGCGCAAAGGCCAACGACACGTCGGAGCTTTTTTTCAACGACGTGCGGGTGCCGACCGCGAACCTCATCGGTTCGCAAGAGGGGCAGGGCTTCTACCAGCTGATGCAGCAATTGCCGCAGGAGCGCCTGCAGATCGGCGCGACGGCCATCGCCTCGGTCGAACTGGCTCTGGCGCTGACCATCGACTACGTCAAGCAGCGCAAGGCATTCGGCAAGGCCGTCATCGAGTTCCAGAATACGCAGTTCAAGCTCGCGGAGATGAAGACCGAGGCCGTGGTCGGCCGCACCTTCTACGACTGGTGCGTGGCCGAACATCTCGAAGGCCGGCTGACCGCGGAACTTGCTTCCATGGCTAAGCTTTGGCTCACCGAATTGCAGGGCCGCGTCGTCGATGGCTGCCTGCAATTGTTCGGCGGCTATGGCTACATGAACGAGTATCCGATTGCGCGCATGTTCCGCGACGCGCGGGTGCAGCGCATCTATGGCGGCACAAACGAGATCATGAAGCTCCTGATTTCCAGGTCGCTGTAAGGGGGAAGAACTGATGCCCAAGGGTTACTGGATTGCCCATGTCCATGTGCATGATCCGGAGCGCTACAAAAGCTATCTGGCCGAGGCGGGACCCGCCTACAAGGAGCATGGCGCAACCCTGATCGTGCGGGGCGGTGAAGCCACCGAGGTCTGGGGCTCGGGTCTTGGCGCGCGCCATGTCGTGATTGAATTCGAGAGCCTTGAAAAGGCTTGGGCCTGCTGGAACTCCGAGCAATACCAGAAGGCGAAACTGCACCGCGAGGCTGCCTCCTCCGGCAACATCGTCATCGTGGAAGGCAATGCCTGATGGCCGATTACACGCTCCACTGCTTCCTTCAGTCGGGCAATGCCTACAAGGCGGCGCTGATGCTGAACCTGTGCCGCTGCGATTGGGAGGCGGTCTGGGTCGACTTCTTCAACGGCGAGACCCGCACGCCGAAGTTCCGCCTGCTCAACCCGATGGGCGAGGTGCCCGTGCTGGTCGACAATGCCCATGGCGGCATCGTGCTGACGCAGTCCGGCAACATGCTCTACCATCTCGCCGGCAATACCGGCATGTTCAAGCCGCAGGGCGAAGCGGAGGAGCGCGAAGTGCTGCGCTGGATCTTGTGGGACAATCACAAGCTCACCTCCTACACGGCGACCTATCGCTTCCTGCGCATGTTCGCGGGCAAGGACGGATCGCCCGAGGCCGAGTTCCTGAAAGGGCGCATGATGGCGGCCCTTAAGGTTTTCGAAAGTCACATGGCGGGTCGCGATTTTATCGCCTCGCACCGCCCGACCATCGCCGACATCTCCATTTGCGGATATCTGTTCTGGCCGTCCGATTACGGCGTGAGCTGGAACGACTATCCCGCCATTTCCGCATGGCTTGAACGCATCAAATCGCTTGAAAACTGGGCGGCGCCGGAAGCGCTCCTGCCCTCCGGTCCCGCCACGGCCTGACCGAAACCCCAAGGAGACACGTAATGTCCGAAGCATTCATCTACGACCATGTGCGCACGCCGCGCGGCAAGGGCAAGAAGGACGGCAGCCTGCACGAAGTGCCGGCTGTGCGCCTGGCCGCGCACACGCTTTCCGCCCTGCGCGAGCGCAACGGCTATGACAGCAAGCTGGTCGAGGACGTCATCCTCGGCTGCGTCGATCCGGTCGGCGAGGCAGGCTCCGACATCGCCCGTGCGGCGGTCTTCGAGGCCGGCTACGACAATTCGGTCGGAGGCATCCAGGTCAACCGCTTCTGCGCCTCTGGCCTTGATGCGGTGAATTTTGCTGCTTCCAAGATTGCGGCGGGTTCCGACGAGGTCATCATCGCGGGCGGCGTCGAATCGATGAGCCGCGTTGGCATGGGCATGTCGGGCGGCGCCTGGCCGATGGACCCTTCCGTGGCGGTGCCTTCCTATTTCATGCCACAGGGCGTGTCCGCCGATCTCATCGCCACGAAATACGGTTTCTCGCGCGATGACGTCGATGCCTACGCGGTGGAGAGCCAGAAGCGCGCCGCCAAGAGCTGGGAAGATGGCCGCTTCAAGAAGTCGGTCGTGCCGGTCAGGGACATCAACGGCATTACCATTCTGGCTACCGACGAGCACATGCGCCCGTCGACCAACATGCAAAGCCTTGCCTCGCTCGAACCCTCGTTCGTGATGATGGGCGAGATGGGCGGCTTCGATGCCGTCGCAATCCAGGCGCATCCCGATGTGGAAGCCGTCAGGCACGTCCATCATGCCGGCAATTCGTCCGGCATCGTCGACGGCGCGGCGGCGGTTCTCCTCGGCTCGAAGAAGGGTGGCAAGGCGCTCGGCCTCAAGCCGCGTGCGCGCATCCGCGCCTTCGCCAATATCGGCTCCGATCCGGCGCTGATGCTGACCGGCCCGATCGACGTCACCGAGAAGCTGCTCAAGAAAGCCAAGATGAAGCTTTCCGACATCGATCTCTTCGAACTCAACGAAGCCTTCGCTGCAGTCGTGCTGCGCTACATGCAGCACTTCAAGATCGACCACGACAAGATGAATGTCTGCGGCGGCGCGATTGCGCTCGGCCATCCGCTCGGCGCGACCGGCGCGATGATCCTGGGCACCGTGCTCGATGAACTGGAGCGCCGCGGCAAGAGCACCGCCCTCGTCACGCTGTGCATCGGCGCGGGCATGGGAACTGCGACGATCATCGAGAGGGTGTGATGCCCAGGATCGACGTCGCCTCCGTCCCGGTGAGGAGTACCACCCTCTATCCGGCGCCTTTCGCGCCGGCGATGGCGGGCCGCTCCAAGCAGGCGTTGGGCAATGCCGCGGGCCTTGACCAGTTCGGCGTGAATCTCACGCGGCTGGCTCCGGGCGGGCGCTCGGCCCTCAACCACTGGCACGAGAACGAGGACGAGTTCGTCTTCATCCTTCAAGGCGAGGCGACGCTCGTGGAAGGCGACAGCGAAACCGTGCTGCGTCCCGGCGAGGCGGCGGGGTTCAAGGCCGGCGTCGAGATCGGGCACCACCTCGAAAACCGGTCGGCCGCCGAGGTCCTCTACCTTGAGGTTGGCACGCGCGCGCAAGCCGAGCGCGGCCACTACCCGAACGACGATCTCGTCTTCGAAAACATCAATGGCGTCGTCCGCTTCATGCATCGCGACGGAACGCCCTACTGAAACATTGCCGGCGCGCGACAGGCTGCGCCAAGGGAGATAACGACAATGGCTTACAAGAACTTCAAGGTCGAGACCGACAGCGACGGCATCGCGCTCGTCACCTGGGACATGCCCGGCAAGACGATGAATGTCATCGACCAGTCGGTGACCGAGGAAATCGGCAAGATCATCGACGAGACCGCCGCCGACCCGGCCGTCAAGGGCGTGGTCATCACCTCCGGCAAGGATGCGTTTTCCGGAGGCGCCGACCTTTCCATGCTGGAAGGCATCTTCGCCACCTACCAGAAGACCCGCAAGAAGGATCCCGAAGGCGCGGCGACGCTGCTGTTCGAGTTCGCTTCCTTCCTGCAGAAGCTGCTGCGAAAGCTGGAAACCGGTAACAAGCCGTGGGTGGCCGCAATCAACGGCCTTGCAATGGGCGGCGCGCTGGAACTGTGCCTTGCCTGCCATGGCCGTGTCATGACCGACGATCCCAAGGCCAAGATCGGCCTGCCGGAAGTCAAGGTCGGGCTTTTCCCCGGCGGCGGCGGAACGCAGCGCGTGCCGCGCCTGATCCACACGCAGGAAGCATTGCAGATGTTGCTGCAGGGCAAGAACTATGACGGCGCCAAGGCAAAGCGCCTCGGCCTCGTGCATGAAGTCGTGCCGGCTGGCGAAGTCGTTGCCGCGGCGAAGAAGATGATCCTTGGCGGCCTCAAGCCGGTCCAGCCTTGGGACGAGAAGGGCTTCAAGCTGCCCGGCGGACCGGTTTACTCGGCGCAGGGCGCGCAGCTTTTCCCGCCCGCAAACGCCATCTACCGCCGCGAAACCTATGACAACTATCCCGGCGCGCGCGCCATCATGAAATGCGTCTATGAAGGCCTGCTGTTGCCGATGGATGCGGCGCTGCGCGTCGAGAGCCGCTACTTCGCGCATGTGCTGACGACGACCGAGGCGGGCATGATGATCCGCTCGCTGTTCCTGTCGATGCAGGCACTAAACAAGGGCGCGCGCCGCCCCTCCGGCGTTGCGGCTTCAACCATCAAGAAGGTCGGCATCCTTGGCGGCGGTGGCTTCATGGGCGCGGGCATCGGCTATGTCAGCGCAAAGGGCGGTATCGACGTGGTGCTGCTCGACCGCGACCAGGCGGCGGCGGACAAGGGCCGCGCCCATTGCGACGATCTGGAAACCAAGGCCATTGGCCGCGGCGCATCCTCGCCGCAGCAGAAGGAAGCGCTGCTTTCGCGCATCCGCGCCACCACCGACTACGCCGACCTTGCCGATTGCGATCTCGTCATCGAGGCGGTCTTCGAGGATTCGAACGTCAAGAAGACCGTTACGGAAGCCGCGGCAAAGCACATGAAGGCCGGCGCGATCTTCGCCTCCAACACCTCTACCATCCCGATCACCGGGCTGGCGAAGAACTTCCCGGACGCAAAGCGCTTCATCGGCATCCACTTCTTCTCGCCGGTTGATCGCATGATGCTGACCGAGATCATTCTCGGCAAGAAGACCGGCGACAAGGCGCTGGCTGTGGCGCTCGACTATGTCCGCGCGATCAAGAAGACGCCCATCGTCGTCAACGACACGCGCGGCTTCTTCGTCAACCGCTGCGTGCTGCGCTACATGTCGGAAGCCTACAACATGCTGATCGAGGGCGTTCCGGCCGCGATGATCGAGAACGTCGCCAAGATGGCCGGCATGCCGGTCGGCCCGCTCGCGCTCAACGACGAGACGGCGATCGACCTGTCGCACAAGATCATGCACCAGACCGTGCGCGACATGGGCGCAAAGGCGGTCAACCAGGACCATCTGGCGCTGGTAAACCGCATGGTCGAGGAAAACGGGCGCTTCGGCCGCAAGAACGGCAAGGGCTTCTACGACTATCCCGAAAAGCCGGCCAAAAAGCATCTGTGGCCCGGCCTCAAGGACCTCTTCCCGCAGCAGGACCCGGACAAGATCGACGTGCAGGAACTGAAGAACCGCTTCCATGCGGTAATCGCGCTGGAAGCCGCGCGCTGCGTCGAGGAAGGCGTCGTCACCGATGTGCGCGAGGCCGATGTCGGCTCGATCCTCGGTTTCGGCTTTGCGCCCTTCACCGGCGGCGCGATCTCCTACATCGACGGCATGGGAACGGCGAAATTCGTCGAGATGGCCAAGAAGCTGCAGAAGAAGTACGGGCCACAGTTCAAGCCCAACAAGCTGCTCACAGACATGGCCGACCGCAACGAGCGCTTCTACGACCGGTTCAATCCGGCGGAAGCGAAACAGGCGGCGTAGCGCCGGTTTGCGAGTCAAGGCCCCGGCGAATTGGCCGGGGCTCCTTCTCGTCGATCGCGAGCGACACTTTTCTGAACACTTCTTCCAGCGTTGCTTCCAGACGATTTACCTGTGACGTCGTCGCGAGCAGCATCGGGTCGTAGCGCGTGACCAGATATTCCCGCTTGTCTGTCAGGTCATGAAGGTGCTCGAACGTCTTGACCCGCAGTACCAATCCATGTTCGCTGGCAAGCTTGGCCTTGTCACCAAAGCGATGGCCGGTCTTGCGGATGGCCGGGTTGTCGTGACCGTGCACGCGCAGATACGCGGAAAGGTACAATTCCAAGGCGTGAAGCGAAGCCAGCCGATAGGGCGCCATCGAAAGCGGGTCGCGACGGTTGAGCTTGAGCAAGGTCTTGGCTGCATTGCGAAACTCGTTCGCCAGTTCCAGTGTCTGGCGCGCCGCCATGGCGTCGCCTGGATAGTCCGCCGCACTGTCAGCCATTGGTCCCTCCAATCTCGCAGGTAGAATTGGATGCATCGCCGCGACATGCAAGAATTGGCTGTCGTGCAAGTTAATATACGGTTTCACCCCGCAAACTCGGCGGCCACGCGGTGCGTGATGGCGTGGCGGCGGGCGATTTCGTCGATGTCGCGCGAATAGCCCCCGCCCATGACGCAGGCGACCGGTATGCCGCGCTCCCGGAAGAATCCGATGACGCGCCGGTCCCTTTCGGCTAGGCCCTCGTCGGAAAGGCAAAGCCGCCCAAGCCTGTCGTCGCGGTGCGGGTCCACCCCGGCATTGTAGAAGACGATGTCGGGCCGCATATGGTTGAAGGCCGCGTCGAGCGCCGACTTGACCGTTTCGAGATAAGCCACGTCCTCCATCCCGTCGGGCAGGCCGATATCGAGGTCGGATTCCTCCTTGCGGGTCGGGAAGTTCTTTTCCGCATGCAGCGAGACGGTGAATACCCTGGGCTCGTCCCTGAAGATTTCCGCCGTGCCGTCGCCCTGGTGGACGTCGCAGTCGAACACCATCACGGCGCCGGATTCGCCGGTGGAAAGCAGGACGTTCGCTGCGACCCCCGCATCGTTGAAGACGCAAAATCCGGCGCCGTGCGCGCGCTTGGCGTGGTGGCTGCCGCCTGCGGTCGATGACGCGATGCCATGCTCCAGCGCCAGCCTCGCGGCAAGCACGGTTCCGGCGCTGGCATGGCGCGCGCGGGCTGCGACGCTTTCGCTAACGTGGAAGCCGATCAGCCGGTTGATCGCTTCGGGTACATTGGCGGAAAATACCTGGTCCACATAGCTGCTGTCATGGGCAAGGTTCACCCATTGCGCGGGCGCCGGGCCGGGCGCATGGAAGCCGCCCGGCGCGACGATCCCCTCATCGACCAGCACCTGCGCGATCGCCGCATATTTCGGCATGGGAAAGCGGTGGTCCGGCGGCAGCTCGGCAGTGAAGAGCGGATTATGAACGACGGCAAGCGGCATGAATGCTTCATAGCGCGCCCGTGGCCGGTTTTGGAGGTGCATTTGCGCCGCCCGCCCGCTAGAGGGGTGCGGCATGGACACCAAGGCAATGCGCCCGACACGGCCTTTCGAGATCAGCAACGCCACAGTCTTCGGCATCGCGGCGCCGATGACGCTTGCCTATCTGACGACGCCGCTGCTTGGCCTTGTCGATACCGCCGTTGCCGGGCGGCTCGGCGATCCGGCGTTGCTCGGCGGCCTTGCCATCGGCGCGGTGATCGTCGACCTTGTCTTCACCACCTTCAATTTTCAGCGTTCCGGCACCACGGGCCTCGCCGCGCAGGCCGCGGGTGCGGGAGATGAGCGCGAAAAGCAGGCGATCTTGGTGCGCGCACTTCTTCTTGCCGCGATCCTTGGCGCGGCTTCGATCATCGCCAGCCCGCTGGTGCTGTGGATTTCGCTGACCCTGATGGCACCGGACGCGGACATTGCAGGCGCGACGCGGTCATATTTCCTGATCCGCATGCTGGGCGCGCCTTTCGCGCTCGCCAATTATGCCGTGCTCGGATGGCTCGTCGGTCTGGGCCGGCCCACCCTGGCGCTCGGTCTGCAGGTCTTGATCAATGGCGTGAACATCGCGCTCTCGATCCTGCTCGGCCTATGGCTGGGCTGGGGCATTGCCGGCATCGCCACGGCCACGGTAGTAGCCGAAATCATCGCCGTCATCGCAGCAATCCCGCTCTGCCTGCGGCTGGTGGATCGCAACATTCGCCTGTCGAGGGCAGAGTTGTTCGACGGCGCTGCGCTGCGCCGGCTCGTTTCGCTCAACGGCGACATCATGCTGCGCTCCTTCGTGCTGTTGTTCGCCTTCGCCTTCTTCACCGCGCAGGGCAGCCGGCTTGGCGCGATCACGCTAGCGGCCAATGCGGTGCTGATGCATTTCTTCCTGGTCGGAGGCTTCTTCCTCGATGGCCTTGCGACGGCGGCCGAACAGCTTGTTGGCCGCACCATAGGCGGCAATTACCGCGAAGGGTTTGTGCGAACCTTGCGGCTCACGACATTGTGGAATCTCGCAATGGCAGGGGCGCTGAGCCTTTTATTTCTGGTCGCTGGCGAGGCGCTGGTCAATCTGGTGACGACGATCCCGCAAGTCAGGGAGGAAGCCCGGCTGTATCTGTGGCTGGCGGCACTGACTCCGCTGACCGGCGTCATCGCCTTCCAGATGGACGGCGTTTATATCGGCGCCACCTGGTCGCGCGACATGAGCCGCATGATGCTTCTGTCCTTTGCGGTCTACATCGCAGCCTGGGCGATCCTGACGCCAGCGCTTGGCAATGCCGGCCTTTGGCTGTCGCTGCACGTCTTCCTGCTGTGCCGGGGCGCGACGCTTTCGGCGCTCATACCCTCGAAGATGCGGCAGGCCTTCGGCTAGCTTTCGCCCGGCAATTCTCGTGCCGCCCATTCCGCTGTCCGCGTCCCCGTCAGCGCAGTGACGCTGGCGAGCTTGCGGCGCTCCATTTCGCGGACAATGCCATCGCGGATTTCGCAGGCAATGCCCGGCCCGCGGTAGATCATGCCGGTATAAAGCTGCACGAGGTTCGCACCGGCTTCCAGCTTTGCAATGGCCGTTGCCGTGCTGTCTATGCCGCCGACGCCGATCATCGGCAGCGCCGGGCCCAGCAATTGCCGCATCCGCGCCAGCACGATCGTCGAGCGCTCGAACAGCGGCTTGCCCGAAAGCCCCCCGGCCTCGGCAGCATGGCGCGAACCCTCGATGCCCGCCCGCCCGATGGTGGTGTTGGAGACGATCAGGCCGTCCAGCGTGGTTTCCCTTATGACACCTGCGATCTCATTCATCTGCGAGGCGTCGAGATCAGGCGCGATCTTGAGGAACACCGGACGGAAAGTTCCTGTCCTTGCCGCCAATTCGTCGCGTTTGCCCAGGACCCGCCCAAGCAGTGCCCTCAGCGCGTCGGCTGCCTGCAGGTTGCGCAGGCCCGGTGTGTTGGGCGAGGAGATATTGACCGTGAAGTAGCGAGCGAAATTCCAGAACGTCTCGATGCCGGCGACATAGTCATTGGCAAGATCCGAGGTATCCTTGTTCGCCCCGATATTGACGCCGACAATGCCTGGCTTGCCTGCGCGTGCCTTCAGGCGCGCCAGCGCAGCCTCGTGGCCCTCATTGTTGAAGCCCAGCCGGTTGATGACCGCTTCATGGTTTGTCAGCCGGAAAATGCGCGGTCGCGGGTTGCCGGATTGCGGGCGCGGCGTCACCGTGCCAACTTCCGCAAACGAAAATCCGAGGCGCAATATCGCGTCCGGGACTTGTGCGTTCTTGTCGTAGCCCGCCGCAAGTCCAACCGGCCCGGGAAAGTCCATCCCGGCCAGTGAGACCGCAAGGCGCGGATCTGGCGCTGGCGCTGCGGGGAACATGCCGCTCTCGAGCGCAGCGATGGAAAGGCGGTGCGCCGTCTCCGGGTCGAAGCGGAAAAGAAGATTGCGGCCAACCGCGGAGAACAACTTCAAACGCCGGTTTCCTTGGGGAAAACATGCTTGCCGTCGGGCCCGGGCGGCAGGTCGTGGACTTGAACAACGGCGCCGAGGTCGAGTGGTGCGTATAGGTGCGGGAACAGGGCCCCGCCGCGCGAGACCTCCCAACGCAGCGCATTGCCGAGGGATTGCGTTCGCACCTCGACGAGCAGGAGACCGGCCTGTCCGGCGAAATGCCGGGCGGCCGTCTCGCGAACCTGCGCAGCGGTCGAGAAATGGATGTAGCCGTCGGCCTTGTCGACCGGTGCACCGTCGAAGCGTTGGGCGCTCTCCGCCTCCAGCCATTGTTCGCGCGTCACGATCTTGAAGATTGTCTGGTCCATGCACACCGATTGGCATGGCCGGGCCCGTCTTTCAAGCGGCAAAGCATGCCGTTCAACTGGTCTGCGGGCGGGGCGCGGGCGCCGCGGCATCTGGCGTACGCAACTGCTCCAGCAGGTCGCGGTCTGGTTCCCGGCGCTTGGCTAGGGAAACCCCGATGCCGACCGCCATGAATGCTGCCAGGGCTGCCGCCGCCGCGTGTACCGGCAATGGCAGGGATGAAATACCGTATACGACCAGGCGCATTTCATCGCCGGTTGCCGCGGCAAGGTCCGGGCCTGCCAGCCCCGCAAATGCTGTCGCTGCCAGAACCAATGCCGCCGCGCCCATTCCTGCGGCGGCTGCATGGCCGGTCATCCTGTCCCACCAGATCGACGCCAGATACGCCGGCGCCAGCGCTCCGGCGCTGACCGCAAGCGACCACATCGCAAGGTCCATGGCTGTGCCCGGCAGGAACGCGGCAAGCACCGCAGCTATTGCAAGTCCCGCCAGAATGGCGAGCCTTGCCGCAAAAAGCTGCGCGAGGCCCGACGCGGAGCCGACGATCACCCTGACGGAGGAAAGCGAGAAGGCGCTGGCATTGGCTGTTGCCATGGCGGCGGCGATCGCGCCAGCCCCAAGTCCCATGGTGAAGACGGATGGAATTTGCAGCATTTCCGGGAAGGCAAGCGCGATCAGTTCGCCCTCCATGGCAAGGTCCGCCGGACTTAGCGCATAGTCCGGATTGCCGCCGCAGGCCGCGACTGCGCCGCCGACATCAACGATCTGTTCGCCGCAGAAAGTCACCAGCGGCTGCACCGGCGCGAGTGGCGCGAAATGACTGCTGAAGTCGAGAATCCAGCCGGATGCGACTCGAATTTCGGACGTCGTCAATCCGAAAATGCCGTCATAGATTGCAAGCTTGGCAAATGCGGCGGCGGCTGGTGCGGCAGTCAACACCAGCGCGGCCAACCCGATGGACCATGCGAGCGCGGGGCGCACGGTCTTCACCTGCCTCGCCGCACCCAGTTGCGACAGCAGCGGCGGGAAGGCGAGAAATCCCAGGATGAGAAAGAGGGTCAAAGCCGAAAGCGACGCATAACCTTGTACTGCGGGCAGGCTGTCGCTCAGCATCTCGGCGATGGGGCGCATGCCTACCCGCATGATCTGGTCTTCCAGCTCCGCCGTCTCCGCCGCCGCGCCGATGCCGAATGCGATCTGCGGCAACGGAATTTTCGTTGCCAACGTAGAAATCCAGGCAAGCGGCGCAAGCAGGGCCATGGCGATCAGCACATAGGCAAGCGCATTGGTTCGCACCAGGCCGCGCAGTCCCCCGGGGATCACCGCGAAAGCTACCGAAATCGCGGCCAGCAGTATGGAAACCTTCGGCGTTGCGGCAAAATAGACCGATGCAAGACCGGCCACGATTTGCAACTGCGCGGCAAGCATCAGGATCGCCGCTGCCAATATAAGCCCCATGGCGGCAATCGCCGCCATTTGTCCGTCGTGGCGCAGCAGGAACCACGCGGCCGGAGCGCCGGCCATGCTTTTGCGCAGATACGGCGCGACCAGCAACGCGCAGGCCGCCACCCCGGCGAGCGGGCCCACGATCCATGCCGGCGCGCCGAGGCTTCCTGCGAAGAAGCTGCCGGGAAGCGCGGTAAAAGTCGCGCCGGTGATCAAGGCTGCGGCAAGCGACATGCCCAGCATCGCCGGCAGCACGCGCCGGCGCGAAACCTGCCATTCGTCGATTTCCGTGGTCCGCACCTGAAGTCCGGATACCATGAACACGGCAAGAAGCAGTGCGCCTGTCAGGAAATAGCCGACGCCGTCGGGCATGCCCGCCTGTTCGAGCAGCATGAACAACGGGAAAAATACCAGTACGCCAGCCACGACCAGCGCGCCGAAATGCGTCTCGCCGGCATTGACCCGGTCGTCGTCGGTCTGTTGCGTCCGGAAGGCCATGCGCTGTCAGCGCCCCTCCCATACAGAATGGTCGCGATCCAGCCGCTCCTGGCGCAGGGCGAGCCAGTGCACCAGGAAAGCCAGGGCGAATGGCAGCACCACGACGCCAAGCAATTGCCCGACAGGAATGCTCAGCAGCGTTCCCGCAGCCGGACTGGCCGCGTAGCATGCTCCGCCTACCGCAATAGCGACGATTGCCGCAGCCGCCAGCCAGGTCGCAAGCCTGGTCTGGCGCCACCATCTGGAGGGATTGCGCAGGGGCATTTGGTGGTCCTCAATTCGCGCCCTTGGCCTTGGATCGGGCGGGTGCAGGTTTTTTTGCCCGCCAATTTGCCGCCCTGCAAGCACAATCGGAACCGAGAGTAGCCCGGGCGGCTTGCATTTTGCGGAATTGGCACCTTAAATCCGGTTCGGCTTGATTTGGGAGAGGAAGCCAGTGACGCGCGGCGCCATCATCGTGGCTGACGATCATCCGCTGTTCCGCGATGCGTTGCGGCAGGCCATTGCAACTCTCGAACAGCCTTATCGCGTGGAAATGGCCGGAGATTTCGAGGCCGTGGAATCCCTGCTCGAATCGCAGCGCGACACCGAACTTGTGCTGCTTGATCTCAATATGCCCGGAAACAACGGCCTTTCCGGCCTGTTGCGGCTGCGCTCGTCGGAGCCGGGAATCCCGGTTGTCGATCGTTTCGGCCAATGAAGAACCTTCCATCGTCCGGCGCGCGCTCGACATGGGCGCATCCGGATACATTCCGAAATCATCGACGGCCGAGCAGATTCGCATGGCAATCGGCGCGGTGCTGGAGGGCGGCGTCTGGGTGCCGCAAAATCTCGACCTCAACGGTGCGCGACGATGTTGAGATGTCCGAACTGATACACCGCCTGCAAAGCCTCACACCGCAGCAGAACCGCGTGCTTTCCATGCTCGGCGAAGGCTTGCTCAACAAGCAGATCGCCTATGAACTCGGCGTGTCCGAAGCAACCGTGAAGGCCCATGTTTCGGCGGTCCTGCTGAAGCTTGGCGTCGACAGCCGCACCCAGGCCGTGATCGCGCTCGGCAAGCTTGGTCTTGTCCGCCCCCAACGGCCAGTCGGCCTGAGCTACTCGGCAGCCGCCTGCGCGCGCCAGGCCCAGCGAAAGCACCGATCGAAGCCCTGCCGGCCGCACCGGCTTGTGCAGCATGGCGATGCCCCGCTCGTCGGCCTGCGCCTTCACCGCTGCCGTACGGTCGGCAGTCACCAGCACGCAGGGAATGTCGCCGTGAATGGCGCGCACTGCCTCGATCACATCGATGCCGGTGCCGGTTTCCAGATGATAGTCGGCAAGGATGATATCCGGGTCGCGCTTCCATCGCAGCAATGGCCGCAAGGGCGCCCTCCCGTGTCGCGCGCCGTGTTAACCTCGCAGCCCCATTGGGTCAGCAGCGCCGACATGCCTTCGAGGATCGAGGCATCGTTGTCGATGCACAGCACCATCAAGCCCTCGAGCCGCTGGGTTGCACCGCGCGGTCCCGATCCTGGCGCCGTGGCAAGCTCCTTGCCGGCAGCGACGCGCGGCACGTTGACGATGAAGCGCGTGCCCTGGCCCGGAACCGAGCGCAGCGACACCGTCGTGGCCCAGGACCTGCGCGATGCGCTCGACGATCGACAAGGCCAAGGCCAAGGCCCGGCGCCTGCCGCGCGCCATCGTTGAGGCGGCGAAACTCGGTGAAGATGTTGCGCTGGTCGCGCTCGGCAATGCCGATCCCGGTGTCGGCGACCTCGATCAGCACGTTGCCGCGGCGCAGCCTGCAACCGACCAGCACCTTGCCGGCGGGCGTGTACTTGATGGCGTTGGAGATCGAGGTTCTGCAGCAGGCGGCGCAGCAGCGCGGGATCCGACCTTATCCATGCCGAGGTCTTCACGAACCGCAGTTCCAGCTTCTTTTCGCGCGCGACGGGGGCGAATTCCACCTCCATCTGGTCGAACAGCCGCTGCGACGGGGAAATTGGCCGCCTTGATCTCCTGCCGTCCCGAATCGAGCCGCGAGATCGCAAGAAGCGCGCCAAGGATTTCCTCGACCGATTCCAGCGACTTGCTGATGTTCTGCACGCAGTGTTTCGTCGCGGGTGTTCTCCAGCCGTTCCAGCAAGGTCGAGGAGTAGAGCCGTGGCGGCGTTGAGCGGCTGCAGGATGTCGTGCCCGGCGGCGGCGAGGAAGCGCGTCTTGCCGGCATTCGCCTGGTCGGCCGCCCGTGTCGCCCGCTCCAGCTTCTGGTTGGCCTTCACGAGTTCGCTGGTCCGCTCCTCGACCCGCCGCTCCAGCGTCTCGTTGGCTTCGCGCAGCGCTTCCGAGACGAGAATGCGGTCGGTGATGTCGTGCCAGGTCACGACCAGGCCGCCGCCCGGCATCGGAGCCGGAGCGGATTTCAACGATCCGCTCGGACGCGTTCAGCGCCAGCAGCCAGGGCTCGTCTGCATTGAGGATGCGGTCCGCCAGTTCGCCGCCATTCACGTTGCTGCTCGTCGAGCCCCTGCACCTTCGCGATCTGGCGGGCAATTTCGTTGAGCGACACGCCTGCCTGGCCCACCTGCGCCGGCAGTCCCAGCAGCTTGCGGAAACGGTGGTTCCAGAACGCCAGCCGGAAATCGCCGTCGAAGACCGTGATGCCCTGGTCGAGCTGGTCGAGTGCCGTCTGCAGCACGTCGCGATTGTAGCGCAGCGCCTCCGTCGCCTGGTCGAGCAGCTTCTTGGAATTGCGGCGAGGCAAGTTCGTATCGCTTGAGCAGGATCGTGTGCACGAGCCGCGAGGACGATGATCCGATGGCGCTGGCCAGCAATTGCTCTGAAAACTGCAGAAGCTGCGAATCGACAGGATCGCTGTCCTTGGGCCGCCGCCCGCTTTCGGACCAATAGGTGTCGAAGGAGCGTTCCGTGCGGCGCGAGCCAAGATACATCGCGACGGTGCCACGCAGTTCCGCGACGTTGACGCGCGGCGGCCGCCGACCGGCGCGACAAGACCAGCGGCGGGCGGCGGGTCACGAAGATCGCCGCCTGCGCCTGTTCCGAATTGCTCGAAACACGGCTCAGCGAGAAAAGCACGAAGGCCGCGCGTATTGACGAAAAGGCTCCACAGCACGCCATTGGTCAGCGGGCTGAGCTCGAGATTGAACAAGGGCGTTGGGCTTCAGCATCCCCGATTGCGAGCGGCCCCTGCGCGACCAGCCAGTGATCGCCGGATCGAGCAAGGTCGGCATCAGCAGCGTGTAGCTCCACACCGCCACCCCGCAGATCATGCCGGCGATGGCGCCGCGCGCATTGGCGCCGCTCCAGAAAAGACCGCCGAAGAAGGCCGGTGCGAGTTGCGCAGTCGCGGCAAAGGAGACCAGGCCGATGGACGCGAGCGCCTGCGTGTTGTCGGCGGTCCGGTAATAGACGATAGCCCAGGAACAGCAGCACCATGATCGCGGTGCGCCGGATCTTGCAGGATGGTCTGCTCCATGTTGCCGACGGTGAGCGGCCTGCCGGCCGCCTGGCTGCGCAGGATCAGCGGCAGCACGAGGTTGTTCGAGATCATGATCGCCAGCGCCACGCAGGCGACGACCACCATCGCCGCGCCTGCGGACAAGCCGCCGAGGAAGGTGAACATCGAGATGAACTCGTTGCCCTTCGACATCGGCAGCAGCAGGACGTAGTCGTCTGCGCGCACCGAGAAGCCGAAACGCACCAGACCCGCGACCGCGATCGGCAGAACGAAGATGTTGATGGCAACGAGGTAGAGCGGGAAAAGCCAGCGCGCGCGCTTCAACTCGTCCTGCGAATGGTTTTCCACCACGGTGACGTGGAACTGGCGCGGCAGCAGGACGAAGACCAGCGTGCTCAGAAGCGTCAGCACGGCGAAATTGCCGGGATCGAACTTGCCGGCCATGGTCGACTGGACGGCAGGGTTCTTTGCCGCCTGCGCGAACAAATCGCCGAAGCCGTCGAACATGAAATAGGTGACATAGATCCCCACGGTCAGGAATGCGGCGATCTTGACCACCGATTCCACCGAAACAGCCAGCATCAGCCCGTCCTGGTGCTCGGTCGCGTCGGCGTGGCGGGTGCCGAACAGGATGGTGAACACCGCCAGCGTGATGGCGATGAGGATCGATATTTCGCCCAGCGCGCCGAATTCGTTCTCGCGCCCGGGATTGTAGTGCGAGATGAGCGTCGAAACCGAGGTCGACACCGCCTTGAGCTGCAGTGCGATATAGGGAATCGTACCCACGACCGCGATCAGCGTCGCCACCGCGGCGACCGGCACGCTCTTGCCGTACCGGGCGCCGATGAAGTCGGCGACCGAGGTGATGCGCTCCTCCTTGGAAAGGCGGACGATGCGCGAGACCAGCGGGTAGCCTATCAGGATGAAGAGGATCGGTCCGACATAGATGGCCAGGAACGACAGTCCGCCCGATGCGGCAAATCCGACCGAGCCGAAGAAGGTCCAGGTCGTGCAGTAGATCGCCAGGCTGAGCGCATAGATGTTCGGGCGGCTGGATATCTCCACGCCCTGCTTGCGCCGCCGGTCGCCATAGCTGGCAACGACGAACAGCGCCAGAAGATAGACGAAGGCCGTGCCGATGACGGCCCAACCCTGGATCATGTATTCTTCCTCCCGCAAGCGCCTTCGGCCGGTTGCGTCCCGATTCCTGCCCCATTGCGGGCGCGCTGTCCACTTTCGAGCCCTGTCGAGGCTTATTTCCCGATGGCGGCTTGACGTGATGCCGCCCTGCACGGCAACAAGGCATGCGTTGGCTTCCAGTCCGGTGCCAACGCTGAAACATCGAAAGGGGCACACATGTCTTTGGCAAACGAATTCAAATCCTTCATCATGCGCGGCAACGTCATGGACTTGGCGGTCGGCGTGATCATTGGCGGCGCCTTCGGCACAATCGTAGCATCGCTGACAAGCGACGTGATCATGCCGGTCATCGGGGCGTTCGGAAACGTCAACTTCAACGACTATTTCATCCCGCTCTCATCTGCCGTCACCGCCACGACGCTGGAGGCCGCACGCGAACAGGGACCGGTACTTGCTTTCGGCGCCTTCGTGACTGCGATCATCAATTTCCTCATCTTGGCCTTCGTGATCTTCATGATGGTCAAGCTCGTCAACAAGGTGCTTGCCGCGCCGCAACCGGCTCCCGTCGCGCCGCCCGCCCCGACCAGCGAGGAACGGTTGCTTGGGGAGATCCGCGACCTTCTGGCGGCGTCAGCGCCAGCCGCGCCGGTCGCAGCAGCGGCGCCAAAGGCCCGGCAGAAAAAAGCATAAAGTCCCGATCGCACTTCGGGCGCGGAGTAAACGCCGAATTAAGCATGTGCCGTTAGCTTCCCCGTACAACTGATGTACGGGGAACTGGCGGCATGACAACAATCCGGAAGGTAACGGGCGACTTCCGCCGCACCTTGTGGATTCTTGCGGCGTTTTCCCTGCTGACGAACCTGCTGGTGCTGGCCCAGCCGCTCTACATGCTGCAGGTCTATGACCGGGTCCTGCCGTCGCAGAGCACCAGCACGCTACTGTTCCTGTCGCTGGTTGTCGCCTTTTCGCTGGTGGTGCTTGGCCTGACCGAGATCGTGCGCGGGGTGATCGCCAATCGCGCCGCCGCCCGATTCGACGTCGGACTGAGCGACCTTGCGTTGCGCACGGTCATTCGCGGCAGCCAGGATGGCGGCGGCGGTCGCGCAGCCCTTGCGCGACATTGCATCGCTGCGCGGCCTCATCGCCTCGAAGGTGGTTTTCGGACTGCTCGACCTGCCATTCGCGACGATCTTCATCGCCATCATGTATTTCATCCATCCCGCGCTCTTCTGGCTGACGCTGGGCGGCGCGGCCTTGCTCACCATCGTTGCCGTGCTCAACCAGTGGGCGCCTGTCGCGTGCATCGAAGGAACATGGCGACCTTGCCGCCAGCGCCGCAAACCGTGCCGAATATCTGGCGAGCAATGCCGAGAGCCTGCTCGCGATGGGCATGGTTACCAACACGGTCAATGGCTGGGGCGAGGTGCATGCGCGTGCGCCTTGCCGCCGCCGACAAGGCGGCGCAGCTCAATGCCTGGTTCGCGGGCCTGTCGCGGGTGCTGCGACTTGGCCTGCAGATCGCAATCCTTGGCTACGGCGCGCTGCTTGTGCTGGAAGGCGAGATGACGGCGGGCATGATCTTCGCCGCCTCGCTGATTTCCGGCCGGGCACTTGCAGCCCATGGACCAGATCATCGGGTCATGGCGCCAGCTTGCCGCTGGGCGCGAAGCGTGGAAACGCGTGCATGCCTTCATGGACAAGGCCGACCGCCGCACGCAGCTACACCAGCCTGCCCGCGCCACGCGGCCTGCTGGAGGTTGAAGACCTGCTCCAGCTCAATCCGGCCGACACGGCCAAGCCGCCGATCCTTTCGCGGATCAGCTTTCGCCTCGAGCCGGGCGAGTCCGTCGCGGTGCTGGGACCCTCCGGCTCGGGCAAGTCGACGCTGGCGCGCATGATCGTCGGCGCGACCGCGCCGCGCGCCGGGCATGTGCGCATCGACGGCCACGACATCCGCAATTGGGATCCGGAGGAGCTTGGCCGCCATGTCGGCTATCTGGCGCAGGATGTGGAACTCGTTCCCGGCACGGTCGCGCAGAACATCTCCCGTTTCGAGCCGCATGCCGCCAGCGCCTCCATCGTCGCGGCTGCGCGCGCCGCCCATGTCGAGGACCTGATCGCCAAACTGCCGATGGGCTACGACACCCTGATTGGTGCGGGCGGGGTGCAGGTATCGGGCGGCGAGAAGCAGCGCATCGCGCTGGCGCGCGCGCTTTATGGCGATCCGCAATTGCTGGTGCTGGACGAACCCAATTCGAGCCTCGACCGGGCGGGCGAACTTGCCCTGATGCGGGCGCTGGCCGGCGCACGCAAGCGCGGTGCGACAATCTTCATCATCACACAGCGCGAGATGGTGCTCGCCGGCGTCGACAAGATCATGCGCATGCAGACCGGCCAGATCCTCGACTTCGACAAGCGCGATGTCGTCATCGAGCGGCACAGGGGCAACCAGCAGCCGTCTGCCGCAGCCGCAGGCATGCAGAAGACGGAGTCGGCCGCATGAACATGCACACTTCCATGGGTTCACCCGTGCCGTTGCCCAAGAACCGGTCGCACGGTTCCGGCGAAAGCTGGCAGGACAAGGTTCCGACCGGCATCGGCTGGCCGGCGCTCTATGGCGCAATGGTCGCGGGCTTGTTCGTGACGGTGTTCGGCATCTGGGCCGCGACTCGCCCCGATCGACGGCGCGGTGGTCGCGACGGGCGTCGTCGAGGCCAGCGGGCGCAACCAGGTCGTCGAGCATCTGGAGGGCGGCATCGTCGCCTCGATCGATGTCTTCGAAGGCCAGGCCGTGAAGGCCGGACAGGTGCATCATGACGATCGACGCGCTGCGTCTCGCCGCCGACCGCAACCGCGTTTCCATGGCGCTGATTGCCGCCGAGGCGCAGATGACGCGCGCCAGGGCCGAGCGCGACGGAGCGGCAAGGCCTCGCGCTGCCGCCCGAGCTTGCCGCCGCAGCTGAGGCTGCGCGGTGTCGAGGATGATCTTGAGCAGCAGAGGGCCGAATTTGCCAACCGGCAGCATCGCCACCAGTCGGAGCTTGCCGCAATCGACCAGCGGATGCGGGCGGCGGGTGAGGAAATCGAGGGCCTGCAGATCCAGAAGACATCCGAGGAGCGCAAGCTTGAAGTGCTGCGCGAGGAACTGGCGGCCAAGGCCTCGCTGCTGGCCAAGGGCCTTGTTCCCAAGGCGCAGGTCAACGAACTGCAGCGCGCGGAAGCCGACGCCCTGGGCGCGCTCGGCACGGTCACCGCGACCATTGGCCAGCGCCGCTCGGCCATCGCCGAACTCGCGCGAGCAGCGCGCGGGCCTGGAAGCCAAGCGGCGCGAGGCGGCATCCTCCGAAATCAACGAGTTGCGCACGAAGATCAGCGACCTGAAGGAGCAGTTGCGCACAAGGGACGACATGCTGGCGCGGTCGGAAATCCGCGCGCCCGAAGACGGCATCGTGGTGAGGCTTGCCAAGAACACCGTCGGCAGCGTCATCAAGCCGGGCGAGGCAGTCATCGAATTGCTGCCGACCTCGGGAAAGCTGCTGATCGACGCCACGCATCGCACCGCACGATATCGACGCAGTGCGGATCGGGCAGGAGGCAACGCTGCGGCTCACCGCGCTCAACGCCCGCACGACGCCGCAGATGCCGGCAAGGGTCAGCTATGTTTCCGCCGACCGCATCCTTGATCCGGCAACGCGCGAATCCTTCTATACGGCACGGCTCGAGATTTCGGAGCATCTGCCAGACGGCGTATCGTCCGACCAGATACAGCCCGGAATGCCGGTCGATGCCTTCATCAAGACCGGCGAGCGCACCTTCCTCGAATATCTCGCAAGGCCGGTGCAGGACAGCTTCGCCAAGGCCTTCCGGGAAGAATAACCTGCGCTCAGATAGCGAAGTTGAAAAACTCCGCACGAAGATGCGGTTTCTCACATTGAAAGCATGCCCTCCCTCTATAGTTTGTTTCACGACAGAATTATGGGAGGTCCGGGCATGTGGAAAACGGCATTCGCAGCGGCTTTTCTGGCCCTGCTTGCGGTTCCTGTGGGTGCGCAAGAGCCGGCGGAAGTACTTTTTCGCAATGTGCGCGTCTATGACGGCAAGTCTGAGATGCTGACCGCTCCCACTTCCGTCCTTGTGCGCGGCAACACGATTGCCGAGATCGACATGGCCGCCACCGCGCAGGGCGGCGCCATAATCGTCGAGGGCGGAGGCCGGACCTTGATGCCCGGCCTCATCGATGCGCATTGGCACACGATCCTGATCCGCCCGACGCCCGAGCAGGCGATCTACGGGGATGTTGGTTTCACCACCCTGGTGGCGGGCGTGGAGGCAAAAGCCACGCTGATGCGCGGCTTCACCACCGTTCGCGACATGGGCGGCCCGAGTTTCGGCCTGAAGCAGGCCATCGACAGCGGTCTCATCGAGGGACCGCGCATCTGGCCGTCCGGCGCGATGATAACGGTGACCTCCGGGCATGGTGATTTCCGCATGACGTCGGAACTGCCGCGCGATGGCTCCCGTCCGCTTTCGCGCATGGAGGCGATTGGCGGCTCCATGGTGGCCGATTCGCCCGACATGGTGCGCCAGCGCGTGCGCGAGCAACTGATGCTTGGCGCCAGCCAGATCAAGCTGACCGCGGGCGGCGGCGTTTCCTCGCCGCACAGCCCGCTCGACGTTTCCACCTTCACTTCCGAGGAATTGAAGGCCGCGGTCGATGCCGCCGGAAACTGGGGAACCTATGTCGCCGTCCACGCCTATACGCCGGCAGCGGTGCGCCGCTCGATCGATGCCGGGGTAAAGGTCATCGAACATGCGCATCTGATCGACGACGACACGGCGAAATACATGGCGCAAAAGCAGGTCTGGCTGTCGACCCAGCCATTCCTTGCCGAGGAAGGATCGACCTTCAAGCCCGGCTCCGTGAATTACATCAAGCAAAGGTCGGTCATGAACGGCACGGAAGTTCTCATGAACCTCGTCCGAAAACATGGCATCAAGACCGCGTGGGGCACCGACATCCTGTTCTCGGCGGAGAAGGCAAAACGCCAGAACGCGATGCTGGCGGCGATGACCCGCTGGTTCACGCCGGCCGAGGCGCTGCGCATGGCCACATCGACCAATGGCGAGTTGCTGGCGCTTTCCGGCCTGCGCAGCCCCTATGAGGGCAGGCTCGGCGTGATCGAAGCGGGCGCGCTTGCCGATATGCTGCTGGTGGAGGGCGATCCGCTGGCAGATATCGCCGTGATCGAGGATCCCGACAAGAACTTCCGCGTCATCATGAAGGACGGGAAGATATTCAAGAACGACCTGGCGGGCGAGTAGATTGCGACCTGCCTGCAGGACTCCTTTGAACTGAAGAACTGTTGGCGCGCGAGAGCAGCGATCTCGCAATGTATGCATTAAATGCATTGATATCATTGGAACTATTTTGTTGAACTCACGAAATAGTGAGTTGCAACCTTTCCGGCTTATCCCAGCGTCATCGCCAACGAGGGGGGAATTCGCCATGGTTCAAAGCTCACTGGCCGCAGCCGCCATTACTGCTGCAATGCTTACCGGTGTTGCTGCCTTTCCCGGCCTCGCCGACGCCTGCAGCCGCATTTTGTGGAATGACAATGGTTTCGCGGTGATGGTCGGCCGGACGATGGACTGGCCTGAAAGCACCCAGCCCATTTTGACCGTTTTCCCCCGCGGACTGGAGCGTGATGGCGGCAAGGCTGGTTCAGAGACCGTGGTGGCCGAGAACCCAGCCCGCTGGACGAGCAAGTACGGCAGTGTGGTGACGACCGTCTACGGCGTCGGCACGGCCGACGGCATGAACGAGAAGGGCCTCGCGGTGCACATGCTCTATCTCAGGGCAACCGACTTTGGTGCCCGCGATACCAGCAAGAAAGGATTACAGGCCGGTTTGTGGGGGCAGTACATGCTCGACAACGCGGCAACCGTCGAAGAAGCCGTCAAGCTTTTCGAGGACATCCAGCCGGTGATGATCGTGGCCAACGGGCACAAGGCCACGCTCCATCTTGCCATGGAGGATGCAACGGGTGATTCCGCCATCGTCGAATACATCGATGGAAAGCCCGTAATTCATCACGGCCGCGAGTTCCGGGTCATGACCAACGATCCGACCTATGACGAGCAGCTCGCGCTCCTGGAGAAGCAGGATTTCTCCAAGCCGAGCAGCTCGGTGGACGTGCCCGGCAATGTGAACGCCATCGACCGCTTCCAGCGCGCGACCTACTATCTCAACAACCTGTCGCGGCCGGCAAGCGAACGCGAGGCGGCAGCAGGTATCCTGGCTGTTGCACGCAACGTATCCGTGCCCTTTGGGGCTCCTTACAAGGGGTTCGGCCTCTACAACACGGAGTATCGCACGGCTGCCAACCTGACAGACAAGATCTATTATTTCGAACTGACCACCAGCCCCAGCGTCATCTGGACCAATCTGTCGGCGATGAACCTAGAACCAGGGCAACCGGTCAGGATTTTGAACCCTGATAACGTCGAACTTTCCGGCAATGTCATTGGCAGCTTCCGCCCGGCGCCTGCGCCTTTCTGAGGGGACCTCTTCGATCTAGCGGATAATCACCGCAATGACCGCCGCATCGAAGGGATTGTGAACTTCCAGGGCTCGCATCCAAGAAGCTGCATGCCCATGACGGTCGGACCGCGGAAATTTGTGCGTTCCCAACAAACGAACTCGAAACACTGCAAACGCTGAAGCTTTGTGATGATGGTGCTGCGAGAGAGGATTGAACTCTCGACCTCTCCCTTACCAAGGGAGTGCTCTACCACTGAGCTACCGCAGCAGGTTGGAACGAGCCGGACGTTTGGGTCCGCGCTGAAGCCGCGTGGCTTTTGCCATATGGGTGGCGTTAGCGCAAGCGCATCGCAAAAAAGCCTTGGATGCGGCGCAATGCCCGCTGGAGGAGTAACTTCCCCGCGTCCGCGGCCTGCCTTATGTTGGGTTTCATGAACGGCAATGCACGAGAAAAAGCCGAGCGGCTGCGAAGGGCGCTTCGCGATAACCTGAAACGGCGCAAGGCTGTGGTGGACGACAATGCCGGCGAGATGGCGGCGCGACGTGCCGACCGGCTGGAGCCGCGCCTTGTGCGTTCCAATGCGAAGGATGAGCAGTCGGGCGGTTCCGGCGGCGAATAGCTGCGGGGCCGGCCAGCCTTGCCATGTATTGCCGCCGGTGCCCCGATGCGTTAGACGGTGCCGCTTGGCGGGGGATCAACTATCGAGGGCATGCGGCTCGCATGGCCTGAACGGCGCCCCGCGGCGCTGATTGCATGGGGATTTGAATGGACAAGATCATTGTCACCGGCAATGGCAAGCTCAATGGCGTGATCCCGATTTCGGGAGCAAAGAACGCGGCATTGCCGTTGATGATCGCTTCGCTGCTGACGACCGATGCGCTGATGCTGGAAAACGTGCCGCATCTGGCCGACGCCGAATCGCTGATCCGCATTCTCACCAATCACGGCGTCGATTATCAGGTCGAAGGCAAGAAGAAGGGCCAGAACGGCGGCCACGGGCGCACCATCCACTTCCGCGCCGGCGAGATCGTCGACACTACCGCTCCGTATGAACTCGTGTCGCGCATGCGCGCAGTCCTTCTGGGTTATCGGGCCGCTGCTTGCCCGCATGCACGAGGCGCGCGTGTCGCTGCCGGGCGGCTGCGCCATCGGAACGCGCCCGGTCGACCTGTTCCTCGAAAGCCTTTCAGCGCTTGGCGCCGGCACTCGATGTCGAGGCGGGCTACATCGTTGCCTCAGCCAAGGGCGGCCTCAAGGGCGCGGGCTACCGCTTCCCCAAGGTTTCGGTCGGCGCCACCCATGTCGCCATGATGGCGGCTACGCTCGCCAAGGGCCAGACGGTCCTCGACAACGCCGCGCGCGAGCCGGAAATCGAGGATCTCGCCAAGTGCCTCAACGCCATGGGCGCGAAAATCAGCGGGCGCGGGCACCTCGACGATCGTGATCGACGGCGTCGACCAGTTGCACGGCGCGCGGCACTCGGTGTTGCCCGACCGGATCGAGACGGGAACCTACGCCATCGCAGCGGCCATGACCGGCGGCGACGTGCTTCTGGAGGGCGCGCAGCCCGGCCTGCTGCAATCCGCACTCGACGCGCTGCAGAAGGCGGGCGTCGATGTCGAGGCGACGAACCGACGGCATTCGCGTTTCGCGCAACGGCTCCGGCATCAAGCCGGTGGACGTGTCCACCGAACCCTTCCCGGGCTTTCCGACCGATTTGCAGGCCCAGTTCATGGCGCTGATGACCCGCGCCGAGGGCGTTTCGCACGTGACGGAGACGATCTTCGAGAACCGGTTCATGCATGTGCAGGAACTTGCCCGCCTTGGCGCGCGGATCGGCGTTGAAGGCAAGACGGCGACTGTTACCGGCGTTCCGGTGCTCAAGGGCGCCCCGGTCATGGCGACGGATTTGCGCGCCTCGGTCTCGCTGGTCATCGCCGGCCTCGTCGCCGAGGGCGACACGACCGTCAACCGCGTCTATCACCTTGACCGCGGTTTCGAGCGGCTCGAGGAGAAGCTGTCGAATTGCGGCGCGAAAATCGAGCGCATCTCGGCCTGAGCCTCGCAATCGCGACAGCCCGGGCTGGCCAAAGCGCGAAGGTTGCGCTTTTGCGCCAAACCCAATACCTAGCTCATGCGGAAGCGGGGCAACCTTCCGGTGCTCCAGGTTGACGGAATTCGTGATGCCGGCTCGTCTCAAGCTCATTGCCATGGATGGCGAGGATCTCGCCGTGGTTTCCGCCCATTGCCAGGATGCGGTGCTGAAGGTCGGCGATCTCGACTATTTGCCGCGCGAAAACCGTTTCGTGATCGCGATGAACCGCTTCGTCTGGGAAGCAGTGGGATCGGGCGGCAACGGCTTTGAACGGCGCCAGGCCGTGCTGCATTTCGAGCGCGTGACGAGGGTGCGCCTCCAGGGCATCGACCGCCGCCGCAAGGATTTCGTGCTGGCGCTGCTTGCAATTACCTTCTTGCCGTCCGAAACTCCGGCCGATGCGCCGGCCGGTACGGTCGAAATTGCCTTTGCCGGCGGCGCCACCTTGCAGATGGAGGTCGAATGCGTCGAGGCCCAACTGGCCGATCTCGATGCCGCCTGGTCGACGGACAACCTTCCCCGCCACGAGGCTTGAAGGCATGGGTTCTGCAGAAAGGGTGATCTGACTTGGTGATGCGGCTGGCCACCATGGATAGCGATTTTGAAGCCCGCTTCTCGGCGTTGCTCGGGCAGAAGCGCGAGATTTCGGAGGACGTCGACGCCACGGTGCGCGCCATCATCGCCGATGTCCGGGCGCGCGGCGACGCGGCGCTGGTCGATTACACGCACCGGTTCGACCGGTTGGAACTGTCCCCCGGCACGCTGCGTATCGCGCAGGACGAAATTTCACGGTCGGTGGCAGCCTGCGATCCGCAAACGCTGAAAGCGCTGGCGCTGGCGCGCGATCGCATCCGCTCGCACCATGAACGGCAGATGCCGAAGGATGATCGCTACACCGACGCCCTCGGTGTCGAACTCGGCTCGCGCTGGACGGCGGTGGAATCGGTCGGGCCTTTACGTTCCCGGCGGCACGGCAAGCTATCCAAGTTCGGTGCTGATGAACGCAGTGCCCGCTGTCGTGGCGGGCGTCGGACGCATCGTCATGGTGGTTCCCTCGCCCGACGGCGTGCTGAATCCGCTGGTGCTGGCGGCCGCGCATCTTGCAGGCGTCAGCGAGATCTACCGCATCGGCGGCGCGCAGGCGGTCGCGGCGCTGGCCTACGGCACGCAAACGATTGCCCCGGTCGCCAAGATCGTCGGCCCCGGCAATGCCTATGTGGCGGCCGCCAAGCGGCAGGTATTCGGCACGGTGGGCATCGACATGATCGCCGGTCCCTCGGAAGTGCTGGTGATCGCCGACGGCGACAACGACCCGGCATGGATCGCCGCCGATCTTCTGGCGCAGGCCGAGCACGACGTCTCGGCGCAGTCGATCCTCATCACCGATTCGCCAGCGTTTGGCGATGAAGTCGCCGCCGCCGTCGACAGCCAGCTCAAGACGCTGCCGCGCAGCGAGATTGCCGGGCGCAGCTGGGCCGATCACGGCGCCATCATCCTGGTGCGCGATCTCGACGAGGCGCCGCGCGCTGGCCGATCGCATCGCAGCCGAGCATCTGGAGATCGCCACTGCCGATCCGGAAGCGCTTTTTGCTGCCATCCGCAATGCCGGTGCGGTGTTCCTCGGCCGGCACACGCCGGAAGTCATCGGCGACTATGTCGGCGGCTCGAACCACGTGCTGCCGACGGCGCGTTCGGCGCGGTTTTCATCGGGCCTTTCCGTGCTCGACTACGTCAAGCGGACCTCGGTGCTGAAGCTCGGGCCCGAGCAGCTTGCCGCGCTTGGTCCCGCTGCCGTGACGCTTGCGGCTGCCGAAGGGCTTGCCGCGCATGGCCGTTCCGTCTCCATTCGAATGAACGGGTGAACGGACGCGGCGATGGACAAGCGGGCGGCCAAGGACAACCGGCTTGTGGACGTGGTGCTCGACGACGCCTCCATCGGCCGGGCCACGCCCGATGTCGAGCATGAACGCGCGGTGGCGATTTTCGACCTTCTCGAGGAAAACAGCTTCGCCCCGGCCAATGACGAGATGGGCGGCCCCTACAGGCTGACGCTTTCGGTGGCCGAATCGCGGCTTGTCTTCAATGTCGCGCGCGAGAGCGGCGAACCCGTCGCCATCCACATGCTGTCGCTGACGCCGTTCAAGCGGGTCATCAAGGACTATTTCCTGATCTGCGAGAGCTATTACGAGGCCATCCGCTCTGCTTCGCCCAGCCATATCGAGGCGATCGACATGGGCCGGCGCGGCCTGCACAATGAAGGCTCGCAGACTTTGCAGGACCGCCTTGCCGGCAAGATCGAGGTCGATTTCGACACGGCGCGGCGGCTCTTCACGCTGATCTGCGTGCTTCACTGGCGGGGCTAGGCTTGTCGAAGCAGCGGAGCGCCCGAAATGGCTGAAAGCGCCAGGCCCGCCTCGGTGCTCTTCGTTTGCGCGCTGAACTCGATCCGCTCGCCCATGGCGGAAAACCTGGCGCGCACGCTTTACGGCAAAGACATCTACGCCCGCTCGGCCGGTGTTTCGGCCGGCAGCGCAGACCCCTTCGCGGCGGCGGTCATGGCTGAGCGGGGCATTTCCATGGCGGACCACCTTCCCGTGACACTCGACGATCTGGGCGACAGCTATTTCGACCTCGTCGTCACGCTTTCGCCCGAAGCGCATCACCGGGTGCTGCAACTGCTTCGATCGCATGCGGTGGATGTCGAATACTGGCCGACGATGGATCCCTCGGGCGTTGCCGGAAACCGCGATCAGGTGCTTGACGCCTATCGCCAGACGCGCGACCGGCTTGAGGCGAGGATACGCAAGCGTTTCGGCTGAATGTGCCTTGTGCCGGGGGCACGTTCTCGGATAGTTTCCCGGCACTTTTGCGACTGGAACGTAATCTCAGAAAAAGAGGACTAATGGCCAAGGAAGAAGTACTGGAATTTCCTGGAGTGGTGACCGAACTGCTTCCCAACGCGACCTTCCGCGTGAAGCTGGAAAACGAACATGAAATCATTGCACACACTGCCGGCCGCATGCGCAAGAACCGCATCCGCGTTCTGGCCGGCGACAAGGTGCTGGTCGAGATGACGCCCTATGACCTGACCAAGGGCCGCATCACATACCGATTCAAGTGATTCGCCGTCCCGTGCCGGCGCGCGCGGCCAAGGGGGAGGCGGGCGATATGACGACAAGGCCAAAGCTGGTTCTCGCCTCGGGCTCGCCCCGGCGCCTGCAATTGCTTCAACAGGCCGGCATCGAGCCGGACCATCTTGTCGCCCGTCAATGCCGACGAAACGCCGCAAAAGGGCGAGGCGCCGCGAAGCCTCGCCAAGCGGCTGTCGCGCGAGAAGGCGGAACTGGCCATCGAGAACGCCCGCCGCTCGGAAGAATTGCAGGACAGCTACATCCTGGCCGCCGACACGGTGGTGGCGCTCGGCCGCCGCGTGCTGCCCAAGGCGGAGATGCTGGACCAGGCGTCGAACTGCCTTCGCCTGCTTTCGGGCCGCTCGCATCGCGTCTACACCTCGCTCACTCTCGTCACGCCCAAGGGGGCCATGCGCCACCGGCTGGTGGAAACGCGGGTTCGCTTCAAGCGCCTCTCGCGCGAGGAGATGGAGGCCTATCTTGCTTCCGGCGAGTGGCGCGGCAAGGCTGGCGGCTATGCCATCCAGGGCCTTGCCGGCGCGTTCGTGGTCAAGCTGGTCGGCTCCTACACCAATGTCGTCGGACTGCCGCTTTACGAGACCGTGTCGCTGCTGACCGGCGAGGGTTATCCGGTGCTCTTCAACTGGCTCAACCGGCTTTGACGGACGGCAAGGACAAGCCGGCGGAAAAGATCACGCCGCTTCGCAAGCCGGTTCCGTGCCCGGTCTGCAAGAAACCATCCTCGCGCGCGCATTATCCGTTCTGCTCGATCCGCTGTGCCGATATTGATCTCAACCGCTGGTTTTCCGGGGCCTATGCCGTTCCGGGCGAACCTGCGGACGATTCCGACGGCCGGGAATGAGCCTTGCGCAAAACCTTGCCGCAGCTCCCGAATTTGCAGGCCGGCGCACTTGCCAGTGCCCCTCTTACCGCCTATAACGCCGCTCGCTCCGGCAGGCGTAAATCCGCCCAAAACGTCGGAAGATGCCCAGGTAGCTCAGTTGGTAGAGCAGCGGATTGAAAATCCGCGTGTCGGCGGTTCAATTCCGTCCCTGGGCACCATTCTTCATCAAAATAAACTGGCTCCGCACGCGGATTTCCCACGCAATCGCCATTGTAATGCCGGCGACGGGCGGGACTCCCGGCAAGCTGACAGGGCGCTGCCGGGCGCCCCGCAGTCTTCATCCGCGAATGCCGATGGTGCCGGAAGGCGTGACGAGCTTGTAGGCCGATGCCTTGCTCTTGCCGCTGATAAACCGGATCGCACCCTTGGTCGCCTTGATTGTGATGGTCTTGAACGTCTTGTCTGAATCATAGACGTAGTCGACGATATCGACCTGGGCGTTCGGCCCGACGACGATCCGGGTGTTGTCGACCAGGATGATCTGTGCGTTGCCGGTACGATTGGCCTTCAGGCGGTCGTCGCTGAAAATCGGAGAATTCCTGACTATCGTGCGGTTTCCGCCGGCTCCCGAGCCGGTCACGGTCGTGGTTGCGTCCACGGTGTTGCCGACCTGCGCCGCCTGGGCACTGCCACCGACCATAGCGACCGCCAAAATAGCGGCGATCGTGCCGGCCTTAATCGTGTTGCGCGAGAAGATGTTTCCATGTCCACGGGTCTGGCTGCTCATGGCGATGTTCCTTTTCCCTGTCATCGACTTCGTAAAGGTGGGGTTAACCATCCGTTGCAGATGTGCGCGATCGCACAAACGGCAACCGCCAAGGCTGCCTCGCATCACTCTCCACATTCGATGGAACAAAATGGCGGGCAAAGCGTTGCCGTCAAAGTGACGGTAGGGAACCGCCGCTTTGAGGAGGAGAAGCGCCATGCGAGAAAATCGAAAATTCAACCGTTCCGCAGGACTCTTGGCAATCATCGCGTTTGGTGCGTTCGCAGTCACCGCCGTGGCCCGTGCGGACGAAACTTGCCAGTCGCCCTACATGGCAAAAATCGAGGGCGAGGAGGAATTCGTCTATGTCTGGACGCTTGGCGTGGAGGGCGTCGGAGACGGTTCGGACAAGATTGTCACGGTCGACGTGCGCAAGGATTCTCCGACCTTCGGAAAGGTCGTGGACACGGACTCGGTCGGCGGGCGGCATGAGGCCCATCACGGCGGATTGACCGACGACCGCCGACACTATTGGGTGCAGGGGCTGGACAGTTCCATGATCTGGATATTCGACATTGCCACCGATCCCTCGAACCCAAAGCTGGTCAAGACCATCGACGATTTCGTCGAGGTGAGCGGCGGGGTGGCCGGGCCGCATGGCGCATACGCCTTGCCGGGCCGAATGCTGATCTCCGGACTGTCCAACAAGGACAGGTCAGGTCGCACCGGGCTCGTCGAATACACCAATGACGGGGAATACATCGCCACCCACTGGATGCCGACGGCGGACGATACGCAGGGCGCACGGAATGGCGAAAAGGCCGATGGCTACGGCTATGACGCGCGTGTTCTGCCTCGCCGCAACGTGATGCTCACCTCCTCGTTCACCGGCCTCGACAACTACATGCGCGACATTGGCGAAGTCATCTCCGATCCTGAATCGATGAAGCGCTTCGGCTCTACCATGGTCCTGTGGGATTTCCATGCCCGCAAGCCGCGCCAGGTATTCGAAGTGCCGGGCACGCCTCTGGAAATCCGCTGGGCGTGGGGAGAGGATCACAATTATGCTTTCACCACTACGGCGCTGACTTCGGAGATCTGGGTGGTGCATGAAGACGCGAACGGCGAATGGAAAGCCCAATCGGTAGGCAAGATCGGCGATCCGGCCAAGATTCCCTTGCCAGTCGACATCAGCCTCAGCGCCGACGACTCGACCCTCATCGTCAACAGTTTCATGGACGGCATGACGCGCATCTACGATGTGAAGGATCCGTTCAGTCCGAAACTCATCCATGGGGAGAAGATCGGATCGCAGGTCAACATGGTCTCGCAAAGTTGGGATGGAAAGCGGCTTTATTACACGAGCTCGCTGCTGGCGAACTGGGACAAGAAGGGTGAGGAGAACGAGCAGTTTCTCAAGGCATACACTTGGGACGGCAAAAGCCTCACGCCGCGCTTCGAGATCGATTTCCTCGCCGAGGGCCTCGGCAGGCCTCACTTGATGCGCTTCGGCTCGAGCGAACTGTATTGAGGCGCGGGCGGCGGGGGAACACCTCGCCGCCCCCTGCACTGGAGCGATTTCCATGGGACGCGCGCTATTGCTGCTTGCCTGCATCTTGATACCCGCCGCCGCGGCGCATGGCCATGAACAGGCTGCGGAAGAGCACTCGGGGCCGGTCACGGGGCCGGCCGACGCATGGGTGTATCCACTTGCGGAGCCGGGGACATATGCCTTGCCGAAGATCGGCGAGGCTGCCGACTTCATGCTGCAGGATGAGGACGGGACCGGCATCTCGCTGTCACGGCTGTTCAGTGGAAGGATCACGCTCCTGGCGTTCGTCTACACGCGTTGCGGCGATGTATGCCCGATGGCAAGCGCCTACATGGCGCAGGTCCGCCAATTGTCCGGGCCGGCCGGGCTGTCGGATGTACTTGGCATGATCAGCCTGAGCTTCGATCCGCAATACGACACCCCGGCCCGGATGCGCGATTATGCGGAAGGATTCCGGACCGGGGATTCCTCCCTGCCGCCCTGGCGGTTCCTGACGGCAAAGGACGAAATGGCGATCAAGCCGGTACTGGCTGCCTACGGCCAGCCGGTCTCGAGAAAACGGGATGCCTCAAGTCCCTCCGGCCCCCTGAGCCATCTTTTGCGGGTCTTCCTGATCGATGCGGAGGGATCGATCCGCAACATCTACAGCGCCGATTTCCTCGACCCGCGATTGGTCATCAACGATGTCCTGACGCTTCGCAAGGAGGCACAAAGCGCCCCGTTTGGCTCCCCCAAATAACGCTCGCGCAGCACGGCGCCAAAGTTCATAGTGATCGCCAAACGGGAGAAGCCTGCCCATGAGCCTGTTTCGGGCGATCTACACTTCGCGGCCATTTGGCTTTGACACGGGCATCTTGAACGGCATCCTGCTGGACGCGCGGCGTGCAAATGCGCGCGATGGCGTAACCGGCGCACTGATCTGCCGCGCCGACATATACCTTCAACTGCTTGAAGGCCCCGAAGGGACGGTCAAGAATACGCTGGAGCGCATCCAGCGCGATGACCGCCATCTGGAAATGAAAGTTCACGTGGCCGAAAACGTCTCCGGGCGGATGTTTGGCGAGTGGGCGATGCTTCACGATCCCGCAGCATCGTGGATCTGGTCGAGGGAAGAGGTCGCTGCCGGTGCCGTGGAACGCGCTACACCAGAGCAGATCCTGGCGTTTTTCACCCAGCTTCGCGGCATGGCGCGCACCGACGATGCATGAGCCTGACGATTTTCTTTCAAACCGGCTCGCCTGGACGCTGCTTCCTGTGCCTTTTGCAGTTTCAGAACCTGAAGGTGACGCCCATGACCGGCCCGTGCATCACGGCGTCCATTTCATAGCGGCTTTTGCCCGAGCCTTGCGAATAGTCCACCGATAGCGCGCGGTAGCCCAGATATCCGTCGATGCCGACACCGTTGATCGCGGCCAAATTCACGTCGTACGCCGCGATGACCTGCCAGGAAAATTCGCTGCCGACGCCAAAGCCACCGACATCGCCCCGTAGCGTCAGGCTCTGGCCCGGCAGGATTTCCTTGCGCAGGCGCGCACCCACGAACGGATCGATCCAGTCGACCGCGCCGCTTCGGGCGAACACGCGGTCACCCTGGACCTCAAGGCCGTCAATATTGAGATTGGCTGAAAGGTCGGCCGAAACAGACAAATCCTGCTTCCAGTACCGCCCGCCCGCCAGCAGGTCGATCGCCGCCCGGCTCGACCCTTGCTCGCCGTCCGCCCAAACCTCGTATGTGCCGCCCAGCTCGATGATTGTTTGCTCGTAGTCGGCGCTCACGTCGCCGGAAAGCGTCAGCGCGCCGCCCGGCCCTGTCGTGGCGAAATCGCCGGAACCCGCAAGCTTCGAGTATACGATGTCGTTGAAGAAGCTTACCGGCCCGTTCCGCGCCTCGACATAGCTGAACCATGCCGGAATGCCCGATCCCCAGTCGAGAGCAT
>CAVOVL010000016.1:0-54853 GCA_963699855.1 uncultured Alphaproteobacteria bacterium
TGTGCCATTTCTGGTTCTAATACCATTTGAGCCAAATGAGTTGCGCCTTGCTGCGTCCAAGTCTCGACCGGTTCGCCAGAGACAACCGCTTGGACTCCCGCATTCCAATTATCCAGGGTCAGATAAAATAACCCCCCACCCGCTGCACCCGCCAAGGGCATAACTAAACTCGTACCCATTAAAACCGCACTGGGAATGACGAGTAACAGTGATGAACCGGCTTGAATCAACCCAAAGGTTCGGTTAAGTAGTTCTTCACTGACATCAGTTTTTCCAAAGGTTTCTAGTAATAACGGATAAGGCATTCGCGCTGGGGTACCATGACAACCACTTCGACACTGGTCCTCGTCTAAAGAGGGCGGTTCACAACGGTTCTGCCGACAGACGCGAATCGACTGCGCGCACGGAAAAAGGCGGGCTCCTGCAAAGCGTGTTGCTTGCCCCGTTCGATCTTGAGGGCAGCGCCGTGCGGTTGTCGGGTTCGTTCGGTTTTGCGGTTTATCCGCAGTCGGGCGACACGATCGACCAGATCATGGGCAATATCGACACGGCGCTGTATCATTCCAAGCGCCACGGCCGTGGGCGGGTCACCGTTTACTAGCCGCGAACTCGAGGACTTGTCCGCGAGAATGCACGGCATCGAGCAGGCGCTGCGCAGCGCCGTCGCCGAGCAACGAGGTCGAAGCCGCATTTCCAGCCGATCATCTCGCTCAGGACGGCAGGCTGCTCGGCTTTCGAATCGCTCGCGCGCTGGATCCGACCCCGAGCTTGGTTCCGTTTCGCCTGCGAAATTCATACCGCTCGCTGAGGAGCGCGGCATCATCGCGCCGCTCACCGAGTCGCTGCTGCTTGCAGGCGGCGCGTGCTGCGCCGCGACTGGCCGGACGATCTGTTCCTGTCGTTCAATCTTTCGAGCGTGCAGCTCGTCGACCACTTCACCGCGCGCAGCATCAAGGACAGTCATCCGACGCGCCGGCCTGCTCCGCACCGGCCTGGAGATCGAGGTCACCGAGACGGCCATGATGTCGGATCCCGGAAACGGCCGCGATGATCATCGACGAACTGCACGATGCCGGCATCCGGATTTCGATGGACGATTTCGGCACCGGCCAGTCGTCGCTCGGACGCCTGCGCGAGCTCAAGCTCGACAAGGTGAAGATCGACCGTGCCTTCATCATGGCGATCGGCGAGGACAAGCCGGCCGAGCACATCGTGCGCGCCATTCTGGAAATGTGTGCGGGCCTTGAACTCACGGTGGTTGCCGAGGGCATCGAGGAATTGCGCCAGGCCGAAAGCCTGAAGCGCTATGGCTGCCATGCAGGACAGGGCTACCTCTTTGGCAAACCGCAAGATGCGCAGCGGACCATGGGCTACATCCGCGAATTCCTGCGCGACCGCGGCGTCGAAACCGGCGCTTCTCGCCGCAGCCGTGTGAGCACCTGAAGACCTGCATCGGTTCAGCACTACCTAGACTTAGGTAGTTGCCACCTAGATGCGCATACGTATTTTCATTATCGTATACGTAGTTGCCACCAATGGCGCCATTGCGCATCGCGCGCCATAAATGGCGAACGGATCGGCCAGACACGTAACTCCAATGGGGGGCACCTTGCGGGCAACCGGGAGGGACCATTGGGCAGTGGCGCCGCGGGTGGAAACATCCGCGGCGGTCCATTCTCCATGATCTGACAAGAACTGTCGCCGAGGGCTGTGGCCAGGGACTGTGGCCAAGGACTGTGGATTGGCGAAAGCGCCAACTTGCCAGCCATGGCGGTTGCGGCCATTGCTTGCCCATGGCGAAACTGTATTTCAGCTATGCGGCGATGAATGCCGGCAAGTCGACGCTGCTGCTGCAGGCTGCGCATAATTACAGCGAGCGCGGCATGGATACGCTTCTGCTGGTGTCGGCGATCGATACCCGTACCCGCGAGGGTGAAATCTCCTCGCGCATCGGGGTCGCGCGCGATGCCGAGATCTTCGATCAGCATGACGATCTGTTCGCCTTGGTCAAGGAGCGGCTGGAGGGGCGGAAGATTGCCTGCATCTTCATTGATGAAGCGCAGTGGATGCAGGAAAACCAGGTCTGGCAGTTGGCGCGGGTGGTGGACGAACTCGCCGTGCCCGTCATGTGCTACGGCTTGCGCACGGATTTTCAGGGCGAGCTGTTTCCCGGCAGCAAGACGCTGCTGGCGATCGCAGACGAATTGCGCGAGGTGCGCACGATATGCTGGTGCGGCAGCAAGGCAACGATGGTGGCGCGGCTGGATGCCAATGGCAACCCGGTCGAGGAGGGTGAACAGATTTTCGTGGGCGGAAATGAGAGCTATGTCTCGTTGTGCCGCAAACACTGGTCGCGGCGCGACCTCGGCAAGAGCGGCTTTCGCGCCGACTGATTTCATTACCGGGTAGACAAGAGCCGGTCTAAAGGAGGAAAATAACCTTCGAATTCCTCGCTCCGGAGAAAACCCATGAAATTCCGCATTGCCGCCGTCGCGGCCATTTGCGTCGCATTCCTTTCCGGCAGCCAGGCGGCGGTGGCCAAGTCGAATGCGCCGGTGCGCCTTGGCGTGCTCACTTGCCAGGTGGACGGCGGCAAGGGGCGCATCGTCACCTCCAAGCGGGAACTGTCCTGCATTTTCGAAAATATCGATGGCCGGCCGATCGAGCGTTATGCCGGTGAAATCCGGCGCTATGGCCTCGACATCGGCTCGACGCAGTATTCCGACATCGGCTGGGGTGTATTTTCGCTGACAGGGTCTGGCAGCACGCCAGGCGCCTTGCAGGGCAAGTATGGCGGCGTTTCCGCAGGTGCGTCGCTGGGCGTCGGACTTGGCGCGAACGTGCTCGTCGGGGGGCTGGAGCGTTCATTCGCCTTGCAGCCGCTGAGCGTGGAGGCAACGCGGGGCTTCAACCTGGCGCTTGGCGTCGCCAGTCTGCAGCTGATCAGTGTCGGTTCGTTCCGGTGAGATCATGACGCAACGGGACCACCAACATTCGCACGGTCATGATCACGATCACGATCATGGTCACGAAGGCTCGCATCTGGACGAGATGGATGTTCGCGTGCGCACGCTGGAATCGCTGCTGGTGGAGAAGGGCTATCTCGACCCGGCCGCGCTGGATGCAGTCATCGAGACCTATGAAAAGAAGATCGGTCCGCGCAACGGCGCGATGATCGTGGCGAGGGCATGGAGCGACCCCGCCTATCTCGAACGGTTGCGCAAGGATGCGACGGCGGCCATTGCCGAGTTCGGTTTCGGCGGGCGGCAGGGCGAACACATGCGCATCGTCGAGAACACCCCGCAGACACACAACATGGTCGTTTGCACGCTGTGCTCCTGCTATCCGTGGTCGGTGCTCGGCCTGCCGCCGGTCTGGTACAAGAGCGCGCCGTATCGCTCGCGCGCCGTCAGCGAACCGCGCGCGGTGCTTGGCGGAATTCGGCGTAGCGTTGCCTGAGGAAACGCAAGTCCAGGTATGGGATTCGACGGCGGAATTGCGCTATCTCGTCATACCGAGCGCCCGAAGGAACCGAAGGATGGAGCGAGGAACGGCTTGCCGACTGGTGACGCGCGACTCGATGATCGGGACGGGCTGGCATCGGAGCCGGGGGCACGCAACATGAACGGTCCGCACGACATGGGCGGCATGCAGTGTTACGGCCCGGTGTTGCCCGAGCCGAACGAGCCGCTGTTCCATGCTCCGTGGGAGAGGCGCGCCATGGCCGTGACAGTGGCGATGGGCGCCACCGGCATGTGGAACATCGACATGAGCGGTTCGCGCGCGAAAGCCTGCCGCCGGCGATATATCTTTCGTCCAGCTATTACGAAATCTGGATTCGCGGCGCTGGAGGCCATGCTGGCGCAGCGCGGTATTGCGGTACCCGGGCAGGTGGCCACGGGTGAACCCGCAAGACCCGCTCGCGTGCCGGATGGCGAGGCCATGCGCGCGGCGCTGGCGCGCGGCGGCACCGACGCAGCGCGAGGCAATGCGCCCGGCACGGTTCGAGGCGGGCGATACAGTGCGCGCCCGCAACATCAACCCGCAGGGACACACGCGGCTGCCGCGTTATGCCCGCGGGAAGGCCGGGGACGATCGAGGCCGTCAATGGCTGCCATGTCTTTGCCGATGCCAATGCGGCCGGCAGGGGCGAGGACCCGCAATGGCTCTACACGGTCAGGTTCGCCGCAACCGAATTGTTCGGCGAGGATGCGGAACTGGCGCATTTCGTGTTCATCGATTGTTTCGAGCCTTATCTTGAAAGCTGAAGAGCGCCCTGGTCGGAAGTTCGCCCAAAATCCCGCTCGACTGCGGCGAGCCGGTGTTTCGCGGAGCCTTGGGAGGCGCAGGCTTTCGCGATGACCGTGCGACTGCATGAGCGCGGCATGTTCACCTGGTCTGAATGGGCGCAGGCGCTGGGTGCCGAAATCGCCGCGCAGGAGACGAGCAGTCGAACTATTACCGGTCGTGGCTTTCGGCGCTTGAAAAGCTGGTGCTGAAAAGTCGCTTGTCGGGGCAGGCGAGATTGCCCGGCGGCAGGCGGAATGGCGCGAGGCTGCAGCGGCAACACCGCATGGCGAGCCGATCACGTTGCGCAAGGGAAGCTGATATCGGTTCACAGCACAACCGATATTTTGCGAACCTTGCTTCAAAAGCGCGCAGGCAACACCTATATTCGCGCCGTCACTGCATCAGACCATGCGGGAGAGCATCATGGCCAATTTGAGCGTATTTGATTCCGAGATCGAAAAGACCCGCCAGACGGTGGAGGCAGATGAAGCACAAAGCTGGAGCAGTCGGGCGTCGTGCTGGAAAAGCTCGCCAAGGCCGAGACCATCGGCCAGGTCGATTTCGACATCGAGAATGCCCGCATCGAGGACGTGCTCAAGCAGCAGAAGGTGATGGAAGGCAATATTGCCGACCTGATCATCGGGCTCGAAGATGCGACCAACGTGTTCGGCGCCGAATTCGAGAGCATGAAGAGCTATTCCGACGTGGGAAAAGTTCATCGGCATCTTTTCCAAGCAGTCGATGCAGCGCATGCGCTCGGAGCGCGTGCGCAACATGTCGCTTGCGTCGCAACCTGCAGGAACTGCTTGCCAAGTCCGACAGGATCGTCGGCATCCTGAGGGCGCAGAAGCAGGCGCTGGAAGCGCGCTACACGGCTTCCGAGACCAGCCTCAAGAAGGTGCTCGGAGCGCCGCCAGACGACGTCGCAAATCGCTGGAGGCGACGCAGACGCGCATCGAGGAAATGAACCCGCTGCTGCTTGATCTTGAGAACCGGATTTCCGCTTCAACCGACCAGAAGCAGCGCGCCGAGCTGGAAAGCCAGCGTTCGACGCTTGCCACCGAATACAACCAGATGCAGGCGCGGGAGCAGGAACTTGCTGGCCGAGAGCCAGACGCTGGAGCGCTACACCTCGATGTTCCAGACCTTCGTCGATTCGCTCAACAACCAGATTGCCGCGCAGCAGACGCTGATCAACAAGCTGGAGATCGATACCGAGCAGCGCGTGGTGCTCTACAAGGCGCTGGAGGACTCGCTCGAAGACCGCCGCCCAGCAGGATGTCGCCCACAAGATCAACACGCTTGGCAACAAGGTGGATACGGCGGCCGAGGAGACGATGGCCGGCATCGGCGCGGCAGCGCAGACCCATATCGGCGACCTTCTGGAAATGCACGAGAAGAACATGCTTTCGACCAAGGACATCCAGCGCCGCAAGAAGCTTGCCGACGATGCCTTCGCGCGCCGCTTCGAGGACGTGCTGAAGAAGCACAATTCCTCCAACTACGTCGCCTCGTGATCGCGGCCGGCGATGCAAGGATCGAGTGAATGGAGACCGCAAGACACAGCCGCCGCCCGCTATTTCGCCGCTATGAACCGTGCGCTCGACGGGCTCGACACCTACCTGAACGACGAGGACAGCCCGCTCTACAAGCACGACCTGATCGGCGCGGTGGTGACGGAGTATCTGGCGCGGTTGCGCGGTTCGCTGCGCAGCTGGCAGGACCGGATCGCCTTCGCGGAAAAGTTCCGGATTTCGCAGTCCGAGAGCGGCTTTCCGGCGTTTCCAGAATCTGCTCGAGCTGGAGAACGACCGGCGCGAGGCGGAGCAAGCGCCTCGCCGCAATGCCGGACGAGGACAACATCCGCAAGGAGATGGTGGATTTCATCCTGACCAAGAAGGCCTTCCCGACGCCCTGCAGAAGACGATGGCGGAGCGGCGCTATCTTGTCATCGCTGGAAAACGGCAAGCATTTCTCGCCGCTGTGCCTGCCGCGCACCGTGCGCGTCTCGGTCAATCCGAAGACGAAGCGGCCATATTACATCGTCCATTGGGGCTATTACGACGGCACCGCAAACCTGCCGATGGTCTACATCGCGTCGCTTGAGGATTCCTCGACCGACATGGTCGACACGCTGGTCGAAGGACGGCAAGCTAAAGCGCGGCGTCGAGATACCGCTGCCGGTGGACGGGCTGCTCAACCCGGTGCTGGCGCACCAGTTCGATGATTTCTGCGACAAGAATTCGTCCTATTCGCTGACGCTTTCGACCATTGCGACCAGCCTCGACAAGGATTTCGACGCTGCATCCCAAGCAGTTGCGCCGCTTCGTGCTGGGGCCGTTCTACCATTCGGACATCACGGTCAACGGCGCCGATCGTCGACAAGATCCTGCAGAAGGTGAAGCGCCCGGAAAACCAGTGGCTGCTGACCTGGACCCTGCAGGAAATCTATTCGATGAACGAGAAGCCCGGCAAGTGGGGCCTTTGGGGCTCGCAGCCGCCGCAGGAGGAATTCTTCATCAACACCGACGATCTGGACGCGGCGCGGCATGGGCGTGTCGGCCTATTGCAAGGCATGCGCTGGTGCCGCACGAAGCCTATCAGGCGATCTATGCCGAAGGCCAGGCGGACAACGATCTTCGCCGGTTACGAGACGCACATCATTTCCGGCAACAAGGTTCTGCGGAGGATTTGAACACGATGGACATCGGACTGACCACGCTTTCGGAAGCGGATATCGCCAAACACCTGCCGACGGCGCAAAGCCTTGTCACGCGCTTCACGCTCACCGAGGCTGCGCGCGCGAAAGCGGTACGGAGATTGCCGGGACGCGGCGGCGCTTCGTGCCGACGGTTTCGACCTCCGGCGCTGAAGTCTTCGCGCGAGGTCGAGTTCGCCAAGACGCTGACGCTCGGTCACGCCGAACGACACGATGCTGTCGCCGGCGCAGCACAACATTCTCTACAAGACGCGGCGCGGCGATCGCGGTTGCGCTGGCAGTGGCGGATCTTTTCGCGCGCCAGACCGGGCTTGATGCGCTGCACCAGCGCAATGCGTCGGCAGCGCTGCAGGGCGGAGAGGCCGACCAGTTCCGCGCGCTGCTGGAAGCCTCCGCCTATGTCGCCGCGTTCACGGCGGCGGCCTATGTCAAGCAGTTGGTGGAAGGCGACGGCGAACCGGCGACCGATGTCGCGGCGCCGGATTTCAATTTCGCGACGCCGACACGATGCGCTGAAGGGCTTCGTCGCCGGCCTCGACGCGGCCGCGCAGGGATCGGCCGATGACGGTCGTCCTTGGCCAGCGCGTCCGCGCTGCGGCCGATGCCGCGATCGAGGACCTGTTGTCGCGCAAGGCGCGGTTCGCCGGACTTGGCGCATTCGAGCAGACGCATCTGCGCCTCGACCGCGACGGGTTCGAACTCAACGGTTTCGACGTGGCGCCGGGGGCGCAACGGCAAGCCGCTGGTGATGACCTTCAAGAAGCCGAACGAGATCATCGGCAACCACATCGCCAAGTACCAGGCGATGAAGCTGTCCAAGATGCTGATGGCCTATGATTTCGACCGGCAGCTCAACCCGTTCGTGGAACTCGGCGGTTTCCTGTTCACCTTCATCGGCGACGGTGCGCCGGGAACCGGCAAGACGATCCTCATCCAGATGATCGCCGGGCTGATCCACGACTACTGCCAGGTCGCCGGCTATGGCTTCACCTACGAGAATTTCGGCGTCGACCAGATTTCGTCCTACCAGGGCAAGTCGGGCCAGAACTGCAAGCAGTTCGTCAACAATGTCATCAATCCGCGCACCATCGGCTTCGGCACGGTGGACGATATCGACCAGGTGGCGGCGAAGCGTTCCGACGACCGCGCGTCGGCCGGCCAGCAGGAAGTGACCGCGGTGCTGATGGAGAGCTTCGGCGGCGCAACAGACCGTGGTGCGCGGCAATTGCTCCTTCGGCATGTTCTCCAACTATCCCGAAAATGTCGACGATGCGCTGCGCCAGCGGGCCGGGCGCGCGGTGGCTGGTCGACGGGCCGCAGACGCGCGCCGACTATATCGACATCTTCGCGCTGCTGGCCGGCAAGAACCACAAGATCCCGCTCGGCGAGCACAAGCTGTTCGAGGCGCAGGCGATCAAGAAGGCGGTCAGCGACGCCTATGAGGAGCATTCCAAGCCGCAGGAAGAGGGGCTTGCGGCGGTCTACGAGCGCTTCCGCAAGGAGCATGGCGAGCTCAAGACCATGGCCGACATCGGCACCTACCTGCACATGATCAAGGAGGCCGAGCCGCGCTTCACCGGCCGGGCCATCAAGAACGTCACCGATGCGATCAAGATGCGCGCGATGGATGTCGACCTGCCGGACGAATGGTTCGAGAAGGCCGACAACCTTCATGCACAAGCCCTATGACGAGAAGAAAGCGATGATCGAGGAACTGCGCGGGCCGTTCACGATCGACATGGTGCTGCAGGAGATCAACCGCTACGCCGACAGCGAATTCCGCTACTCCGACCGGGCCGACGATGACAGCGGTCAACGACATCATCCGCCGCGAGCGCCAGCGCGAAAAGGCGGTGAAGCGAATCGGCGAGATGAAGGCGGACGGGAGCTGGGCCGGGTGAGGCAGGGTTAGATTGTAAAATGTACAGGTCTTGCTTATATTCTGGCCAGACTAGCCAGAATAGGAGGTGAAGGTGGACGAGGTCGGAATCCTCGAAGCGCGAAACAATTTCAGTACGCTGATCGAGCGCGTCGAGAAGGGCGAAGAAGTTACCATCACCCGGCATGGGAAGCCCGTTGCTCGCATAATAGCGGTGGATGGCGACCGCGCCGATCGGGCGAGGAAGGCTGCCGAGCGCATTCGCAGGCGACGCGAATCCCTGCCGAAAGACATGCTCGATGGACTGTCCATCAAGGATTTGATCCAGGAAGGCCGGATGTGACTCTCGTCGTAGATGCCTCTTTGATCATTGCCGCCGTCATGCCCGATGAGGACAGTGAGATCGCCAGCACAGTGCTGGATCGCATTGCCGACGAAGGCGCCGTCGCACCCGGTATCTTCACGTGGGAAGTGGCGAACGTTCTTTCGATCGCAATTCGTCGCAAGAGGCTGTCATTCCAGGATGCCGAGGACATCCTCGAGGACCTCGCGGACCTCGACATCGTTTGCGAAGCAACTGAAGCAGGCCGGGTGCGTGCGGAGGTTTTCGGATTGTCACAGCGCCATGCGCTTTCTGTCTATGATGCAGGCTATCTTGAGCTGGCGCGGCGGCTAAACGCGCCCCTCGCAACGCTCGATCGCCAACTTGCCCGCGCTGGTCGCGCCGAGGGCGTTGATCTGGTCAGCGGGATCGAGTGAAGACATGCAGCGCCTGATCGAAAACAAGCTCATTTACGGCCAGTTGCTGGAAGTCTCCGAGCCGCATCTCGTCGCGCGCTACAACCAGGCGCTGGAAGGCCTTTCGCTGAAGCCCGTGAAGCTCGACAAGTTCCGGATCGACATGACCGGCTTTTCGCCGGAAGTGGCGGATGCACTGGGCGACACCGCAATATCTCGATCCCAACCAGGTGAACCGGCGCTTCATCATCCTGACGCCGGAGCAGATCGACCTGCCGGTGGTCAACACGGCGTTTTCGAACACGGAGGACCTGCTCTACCAGTTCTTCGAGAAGAACGCGAAAGCGCTATTCGCGCATCACCATCAAGGACGTGCTCTACGGCGAGATCGAGGACAGCGTCTTCGAGGTCAAGGACATCGAGGATCTGCTGTCGATCGAGCAGGTCGAGTTCCAGAGTCTCGACGCCGACCGATCTTCTTGGGCAAGACGACCGAACTGCAGCTGATGATCGACCGCCTGCTTAAGGAGCCGGAGGCCTGGCGCGACAATGCCATGCTCGAGAAGATGGCCGAGCACGCGAAGATCCACCGGCGACATCCGCGAGAACGCACTCGTTCCCAAGGAAGTGATTTTCCGCCAGAGCACCTTCTGGACCTCGCATTTCGGCGGCGTCTACATCTTCATCGAGGACGGCCAGACGACGGTCATCGGCAATCCGTCCGCCAAGGGGTTCCGCCGCACGCGGCCCTGGCAGGTGGCCTATATCGACATCAAGGATCACGCGCGCGTCTATGATTTCCTGGCCGGCAGCGGGCGCATCGATCCGCCGCGCGGATCATGGATTGAGAAGTCGGGCCTCATCGAGGACCGGGCGCTGATGCTGGCGACCTTCATGGCGATGGAAGCCGATCCGAAGGCCGATCTTTCGCGCGTCGATCCGCGCTGGGCCAGCGCCTGGGTGGCGAAGAATGCCGCGCTGGTGGAGCGCGACGGGCGCCTGCCGTTGATGAACTGGGTCAAGCGCGAGGCGCCGGGCTGGGGCAGCATCGACATGGACGAGATCGATCCCGCGCAATCGTTTCCTGATCAGCCGCGCCAATCCGGAACATGCCGATTTCTATCTCGTAAATCGTCTGATTTCGGAGTATCTGCCCTTTGACTACATGACGCGGTTCGTGTTCAACAAGCCGGGCTTCTATCGCGACTACGAAACCTGGCCTGAAAACTATCGTGACCATGTGGTAAAGAACATCCGCGACAACTATCTCAACGACAAGAAGGCGCTCCGGCGGCGCCTGTACAAGTAATCCCGCCAGTCATTGCTTGTGCCGGGACCGGTCCCGCACGGAAAGGGTGAACATGCTTGACCCGATCATTCAGTTCTTCACGCGCGTCTTTGCGTTGATCGGGCGCGGCATCGGCTGGGTCTTCGCCATCCTGCTTTGGCCCTTCGTCGCGGCCGGCCGCTGGTACACGAAGCGCGGCTGGATCCTGCGCGGCGTGATCGGCCTGATCGTGCTGGTGTGGCTCGGGATGTATGCCTATTTCCTCTGGCAAACGCAGCGCTGGGTGAATTTCAATCCCGATTACGTGGCTGGCATGGGCTTCGATACCTACGCAGCCCGTCCCGGTTCGCCGGCTGAAGGCCAGCAGAACCCGTGCGGCAAATCGGCAACCATACAGGCGGCAGCCAGCCTGGTGGACTTCAACGTCAACCAGAACCACTGGGTGCCGTCGATGTTCGCTTCCAAGATCGGCTTCTTCGGTATTCCCTGGAAGTACACCCCGTTCTTCGACAACAAGGCGGCGTTCCAGCTGGGCATCAACGAAATCATCCGGCGCACCGCGCAGGAGGGCGTGGACCGGCTTGGGCGCGTTCGCGGCACGTCGCAGATCAACCAGAACCTCCAGAACGCGCGCGAGAACATCTATTACAAGGAAGACCTTTGGTACTTCTCGTTCAGCCCGTTCGGCTTCACTACTCCAACCCCGACCCGGTACCGCGAGGCGGTTGCGCAATTTCAACGCGTTCAACACGGACCTTGAAGCCTGCCGGGCCGTGTTCGATCCGCGTGCCGACAATCTGCTGCGTTTCCTGGAGCAGATGTCGAGCACGAATCGGCAGCACGTCGGACATCCTCAATGACCAGATCCGTGCCAGCGACGCAGGCTGGTTCGATCCGCGCGCCGACGACCGGTTCTGGTTCGCCTATGGCCAGCTCTACGCGCTCAACGGCATCATGTCCGGTGCACGCTCCGACTTCCGCGACGTGGTGGTAGAGCGCAATTTGACGCGGACCTGGGACGAGTTGTCCACGCAGTTGCGCGCGGCGCTCAACATCCGGCCGCTGATCATCTCCAATGGCGATCGAGTTGGCATTCATCATGCCGTCACACTTGGCCACCATGGGCTTCAACCTGCTCAGGGTGCGCGCGAACATCACCGAAATGCGCGACATCCTCGACCGTTGATCCCGGAGCCCGGCTACGGCGCAACTCGTCTAAACCAACGCTGCAATGGAAACGATGGCGATCGCGAAAGCGATCGTCATTGCTATTTCGAGATCATAGGTCATGCGGAGCCTCCAAAAAGTAACCTGACGATACAACTTTAAGTTTAGTATTACAACCGGATACGTCTAAAAATTGTGACACTTGCACCGTGTCGCAATTGCCGCATTGAACGGCCTGTTTTGAACGGCAGGAAAATCCCATTCAGGATTTAACCCGAACGCCGGGGTTCCGGCGTTTTTCGCCAGAAGGGGAACGAAATGGCCGAATTCAAAACCGACATCGAGATCGCGCGCGCCGCAAAGAAACTGCCGATCAAGGATATCGGCGAGAAGATCGGAATCCCCTACGAGCACCTGCTCCCCTACGGCCACGACAAGGCGAAGATTTCCGCCGAGTTCATCGCGTCAAAGCGCGGCGGCAAGGACGGCAAGCTCATCCTCGTGACCGCGATCAACCCGACCCCTGCCGGCGAAGGCAAGACGACGACGACCGTCGGTCTTGGCGACGGCCTCAACCGCATCGGCAAGAAAGCGATCGTCTGCATCCGCGAAGCCTCGCTCGGACCGAATTTCGGCGTGAAGGGCGGCGCTGCCGGCGGCGGCTATGCGCAGGTCGTGCCGATGGAAGACATGAACCTGCACTTCACCGGCGATTTCCACGCCATCACCACGGCGCACAATCTGCTGTCTGCGATCATCGACAACCACATCTATTGGGGCAACGAACTCGGTATCGACACCCGCCGCGTGGTCTGGCGGCGCGTGATGGACATGAACGACCGGGCACTGCGTGAAATCATCTGCTCGCTCGGCGGCGTCGCGAACGGCTATCCGCGCGAGGCCGGTTTCGACATCACCGTGGCCTCGGAAGTCATGGCGATCCTGTGCCTTTCAAACGACCTCAAGGATCTGGAGAAGCAGGCTGGGCGACATCATCGTCGCCTACAAGCGCGACAAGACGCCGATCCGTGCCCGCGACCTCAAGGCCGATGGCGCCATGACGGTGCTGCTCAAGGATGCGATGCAGCCGAACCTCGTCCAGACGCTGGAGAACAACCCGGCCTTCGTGCATGGCGGTCCGTTCGCCAACATCGCCCATGGCTGCAATTCGGTCGTTGCCACCACGACGGCGCTGAAGCTCGCTGACTATGTCGTAACGGAAGCCGGCTTCGGCGCCGACCTTGGCGCGGAAAAGTTCTTCGACATCAAGTGCCGCAAGGCCGGCCTCAAGCCCGCCGCGGCGGTGATCGTGGCGACCGTTCGCGCCATGAAGATGAATGGCGGCGTTAAGAAGGAAGACCTCGGCGCTGAGAACGTCGATGCCGTCAAGAAGGGTTGCGCCAATCTTGGGCGGCACATTGAAAACGTGAAGCAGTTCGGCGTGCCGACTGTCGTTGCGATCAACCACTTCGGTACCGACACCGACGCCGAGATCGCCGCGGTGAAGGAATATGTCGCCAGCCAGGGCGCAGAGGCGATTCTTTGCAAGCACTGGGCGCATGGTTCGGCCGGCATCGAGGAACTGGCGCACAAGGTGGTGAAGCTTGCCGAAAGCGGCTCGGCGCAGTTCTCGCCGCTTTATCCCGACGAGATGCCGCTCTTCGAGAAGATCGACACCATCGTGAAGCGCATTTATCGCGGCTCGGAAGCGATCGCCGACAAGAGCGTGCGCGACCAGCTGAAGGCTTGGGAAGACGCCGGCTACGGCCATTTGCCGGTGTGCATGGCCAAGACCCAGTACTCCTTCTCGACCGACCCGAACCTGCGCGGCGCGCCGACCGGTCATGCCGTTCCGGTTCGCGAGGTACGGCTTTCCGCGGGGGCCGGTTTCGTCGTCGTCATCTGCGGAGAGATCATGACCATGCCTGGACTGCCGAAGGTCCCGTCATCGGAAAAGATCTTCCTCAACGAACAGGGCCAGATCGAAGGACTGTTCTGACAGCCCGGCCTTGAGGTCCGGCTGGCTTTCGCGTAACGGCTGCCCTTCGAGAAGCGAGGGCAGCCATGAAACCTGCAACTGAGGTCCGGCTTCGGCGGCAATGCCACCCGGATTGCCGCCGCCAGCATTGCGGTGGCAATTGCCGTGCTTGCGCTCAAGGCGGTGGCGGCGTGGCTCTCGGGCAGCGTTGCGCTGCTTTCGGATGCGGTTGAAAGCGTTGTCAACGTCGTAACGGCGGTTGCCGCGCTCGCGGCGATCCGCTATGCGGCGCGTCCCGCCGATGAAGACCACCCCTACGGCCATGACAAGGCAGAGTATTTCGTCGCGCTCCTGGTGGCTCTGCTCATCGGCGCCGCCGCCTGGTCAATTTTCGAGCGTGCCATCGATGCGTGGCATGAGGCCGCGCCGGTCGCACCGCCCGCCTCGGCCTATGTCGCAAACATCGCTGCTGGCCTGCTCAATGGCGCCTGGTGCTATGTGCTGGTCACACGGGGCAGGGCGCTTCGTTCTGCGGCGCTTGAATCCGACGGCTGGCACCTTTTTTCCGATGTAATGTCGTCAGCCGGGGTGCTGGCTGGGGTTTTCCTGGCGCAGATGACCGGCCTCTACTGGTTCGATCCGCTGCTTGCCGGGCTTGTGGCGATCAACATCCTCTGGTCGGGCTACAAGCTGCTGAAAATGTCCGTGGCGGGATTGATGGACATGGCCCCCGACAAGGAAACACAGGACGCGATTACGCGGGCAATTGCCGAGTTCCGGAGCCGGTGCCTTGCAGGCACATGACATTCGTTCGCGACGATCGGCGCAAACCACGTTCATAGAATTTCACCTGGTCGTTTCAGGCGACATGACGGTGGATGCCGCCCATGTATTGTGCGACCGGATCGAAAATGCGCTGCGGCGCGACATTCCCGGCGCGCGTATCTCCATCCATGTGGAACCGGAGCACAAGGCCCATGCCAAGGGTGGCATTGCCCTTTGAGACAGGCGGCGAATTGTCTGTCTGCCAGTCCGCAAAAGTCGGCACAAACCGGAAAAACACTGCGCAATCTGTAGTATTTACGACTTAAGTGATTGAAAAAATAGCGTTTCTCCCGACGTTGGTGCACCTTTCGCGGTAATTCGTTATTTACAAATACAACCTAGAGTAATAAATGTTGATCAACACACGGAACTGATCGCCGTGTCCCGAAACACAGTGTGCCGTACCCCCCTGCATCAAACGGCACAGCGTGTACCAGTCCTCAGCGTCCCTGCGGCTGGTTGCGGGAAAGGGGAGATCCGGACCAAACCGCCCGGTCCGGATCTCTCCCTACCACCTTGCAGGCCACTCGCGAGCGGGCACTTGCGCCTCGCGCCTTCCCCGTCTAAGAATTGCCGCATGAAGAACAAACGCTCGCGCAATTGGTGGTGGCAGGTTCGCTGAGGCGGCCTAGCGACCATTCGCGCGCGTATGGAAGTCAAGCCGCCAGGGAACGCCCGGCGGCTTTTTTGTTGCCGGTTGGGTCCGTGCGGCAAGCGGGAAAGAAGGGCCATGACGTCGCAGACCATCGAGTTCACAACCAAGGGCGGGATTACCGTTTCGCGGCAAAGCACGCCGGACGAGTACAAGACCGCGATCGCCCGTACGCTCGACCGGGTCGATGTGAGGCGCGGCGCAATCTTTTCGTCCAACTATGAATATCCCGGCAGATACACGCGCTGGGACACCGCGATTGTCGATCCGCCGCTCGGAATCGAGGCCAATGGCAGGGATGTCGCCGTCATCGCCTATAACAGCCGGGGCGAAATCTTGCTGGCGGCCGTGGCGGCCCACCTCAAGGGACATGAACACATCGCGTCGCTGGCGGTTTTAGCGTCGCGCATCGACATAAGGGTCGCCGAGGCCGGAAAGGTCCTGGCGGAGGAAGACCGGTCGCGCTCTCCGACCGTCTTCTCGGTCGTGCGGGCCATTGTCGATCTGTTCTTCAGCGACGCGGACGCCAATCTCGGCCTTTATGGCGCATTCGGCTACGATCTCGCTTTCCAGTTCGACCACATCGGAAAAAAGCTCGACAGGCCGCAAGGACAGCGCGATGTCGTCCTGTTCCTGCCCGATGAAATTCTGGTCGTTGATCACCATCAGGCAATCGCCTGGCATGACCGGTACGAGTATTCAGTCGATGGCATGTCAACGAGGGCCTGCCGCGGGAAACGCCGGATGCGGTTTTCACGGCTTCGGAAGTGACCCGCCCGGGTGACCACCAGCAGGGCGAATATCCGAATGTCGAGCGTGCCAAGGAAAAGTTCAAGCGTGGTGATTTGTTTGAAGTGGTGCCTGGCCAGACCTTTTATGAGAAATGCGAGAGCCAGCCTTCTGATATTTCGCGCAAGCTGAAAACCATCAATCCGTCGCCCTATTCGTTTTTCATCAATCTGGGCGGCAATGAATACCTGATCGGGGCATCGCCGGAAATGTTGTGCGGGTGACCGGCAGGCGGGTGGAAACCTGTCCGATTTCGGGAACGATCCGGCGCGGCAATGATGCGATTGAGGATTCGGAACAGATTCTCAAACTGCTCAATTCGAAGAAGGACGAGTCGGAACTGACCATGTGTTCGGACGTGGACCGCAATGACAAGATCCGGGTTTGCGAGCCGGGCAGCGTTCGGGTGATCGGGCGGCGGCAGATCGAGATGTATTCGAAACTTATCCACACCGTGGACCATATCGAAGGCCGGTTGCGCGACGGCATGGATGCCTTTGACGCGTTTCTGTCCCATGCCTGGGCAGTGACAGTGACCGGTGCACCAAAGCTTTGGGCCATGCGCTATATCGAGGAAACGGAAAAGAGCCCGCGCGCCTGGTATGGCGGGGCAATTGGCGTCGTTCAGTTCAACGGCGACATGAATACCGGTCTGACCCTGCGCACGGTACGCCTGAAGGACGGCGTTGCCGAAGTGCGGGCCGGGGCAACGCTGCTGTTTCGATTCTGATCCGGTGGAAGAGGAAAACGAAACCGAACTCAAGGCATCGGCCATGCTGGCGGCAGTTCGCGAGGCGGGCAAGTCCAATGCAGTTTCAGGGTCGCGTGAGACTGCAAAGGTCGGCGAAGGTGTCAATATTCTTCTGGTCGATCATGAGGACAGTTTTGTGCATACGCTGGCGAACTATTTCCGCCAGACCGGGGCGAACGGTGACGACCGTGCGCTCGCCGCTCACCAACGAAAACCTCGACAAGCATAATCCGGACCTGGTTGTCCTGTCGCCCGGACCGGGCAGGCCGGAAGGACTTTGACTGCAAGGCGAGTATCAAGAAAATCGCCGACCGCGGTCTGCCGATTTTCGGCGTCTGTCTTGGCCTGCAGGCCCTGACGGAAGCCTATGGCGGGCAGCTTGCGGCAACTGGCGGTTCCCATGCATGGCAAGCCGTCGCGGATCAAGATCGTGAAGCCAGGCGGTGTCTTCTCCGGTCTTGACAAGGAAGTGACGGTCGGCCGCTACCATTCGATTTTTGCCGATCCGGCACGCCTGCCAAAGGGACTTCAGGATCACGGCGCAGACGTACCGATGGCATCATCATGGGCATCGAAGATCGAAGCGAGCCGGTGGCGGCGGTGCAGTTCCACCCGGAGTTGATCATGACCTTGGCGGCGATGCCGGCATGCGGATGATTGAAAATGTCGTCGCCCACCTCACCAAACGCCGAAACAGCCGCGAGGCGGGCGAAAGGGTGGCTTGATTCTGCCGGCTGCGGATTGAATTGCGGGCGCTGCGGCGCCCGTTTTCATTTGCGGACCACGATAGACTGTTGCGACTCGTTCGCATCTGGCTTGACAAGGATGCTGTATTGCCTACTTTTGCAGTTGCAACTTAGTCGCAACAAAGACAAGGTAGGCGCATGGGTATCCGGTTCGTGAGCGTGTTTTCCTCAAGAGTGCTGCTGGCGTTCATGATCGCCGCCGGTTTGCTCATGCCGCATGGCGCAATCGCGGCCGAGCGGCTGAAGGTTGTAACCACCTTCACGGTAATCGCCGACATGGCGCGCAACGTCGCGGGCGATGCGGCCGATGTCGAATCCATAACCAAGCCCGGCGCCGAGATACATAACTACCAGCCGACGCCACGCGACATCGTCAAGGCGCAGGGCGCGGATCTCGTCTTGTGGAACGGTCTCAATCTCGAGGCCTGGTTCGAGAAGTTTTTTGCCAATCTGCGCGACGTGCCGTCGGCGATTGTAAGCGACGGCGTCGAACCAATCGGGATCGGCGAGGGGCCGTACAAGGACAAGCCCAATCCGCATGCCTGGATGTCGATCGACAACGCGCTGATCTATGTCGAGAATATCCGGAAGGCGATGAGCGAGGCGCGATCCCGCCAATGCGCAGGTTTATGCCGAAAACGCCGCCCGCTATGGCGATGAATTGAAGGCTTTGGCGGAACCGATCCGCGCGGCCATCGCCACGATTCCGCAAGGCCAACGCTGGCTCGCGACCTCGGAAGGGGCGTTCAGCTATCTCGCCCGCGACCTCGGATTGAACGAGTTGTACATCTGGCCGATCAACGCCGACCAGCAGGGCACGCCGCAGCAGGTGCGGCGGGTCATCGACCAGATCCGCGAGCACAAGGTGCCGGTGATCTTTTCGGAAAGCACCGTACCGCCCGATCCGGCGCAGCAGGTGGCACGCGAGACCGGCATCGCCTATGGCGGTGTGCTCTATGTGGATTCGCTCAGCGACGAGAGCGGTCCCGTGCCGACCTATGCCGATCTGCTGAAGGTCACCACGCAAACCATCGTGGACGGGCTTTCCGTCGCGGCGGTGCGATAATCATGCTGGAACGGGTCGCCGTCAACGCAAGTGCAAACCGGTCCCGGCCTCGATGTCGAGGACGTGACCGTCACCTATCGCAATGGCATGACGGCGCTTTCGCATGCGACGTTCTCGATCCCGCGCGGCACGATCACGGCTCTTGTCGGCGTCAACGGTTCGGGCAAGTCGACGCTGTTCAAGGCGATCATGGGATTCGTGCCGGTGGCGGGCGGCGAGCGTGCGCATCCTTGGCATGCCGGGCGCGCAGGCGCTGCGCAATAATCTTGTCGCCTATGTCCCGCAGGCCGAGGAGGTCGACTGGAACTTCCCGGTCCTCGTCGAGGACGTGGTGCTGATGGGGCGCTACGGCCACATGAACTGGCTGCGGCAGACGCGCCCGGTCGACCGGCAGAAGGTGGACGAGGCGCTGGCGCGCGTCGGCATGGAAGCATATCGCAAGCGCCAGATCGGCGAACTTTCGGGCGGGCAGCGCAAACGGGTGTTCCTGGCCCGCGCGCTCGCACAGGAGGGGCAGGTGATCCTGCTCGACGAGCCGTTCACCGGCGTCGATGTCACGACGGAAGAGCAGATCACGCGATTGCTGCGCGAGTTGCGCGACGAAGGCCGGGTGATGCTCGTCTCCACGCACAATCTCGGAAGCGTGCCGGAATTTTGCGACCGCGCCGTGTTGATCAACCGGCGCATTCTTGCATCGGGACCGACGGAAGAGGTGTTCACCCAGGCCAATCTGCAGACCGCCTTTGGCGGCACGCTGCGCCACTACGTGCTGAGCGGTGCGCAACTGCATGACGACGAGGACGCGCGGCAGGTCACGGTCCTGTCGGACGACGAGCGGCCCTTCGTCATCTATGGCGAAAAGGACGGGAAGTAGGCCATGACCGCCTATTTGCTGGAGCCATTTTCTTATTCCTACATGGTCAATGCCATGTGGGTCAGCGCGCTGACCGGCGCGGTGTGCGCCTTCCTTTCCGCCTATCTGATGCTCAAGGGCTGGTCGCTGATCGGCGATGCGCTTTCCCATTCCATCGTTCCGGGCGTTGCCGGCGCATACATGCTGGGCCTGCCGTTTTCGATCGGTGCATTCATCTCCGGCGGGCTTGCAGCCGGCGCGATGCTGTTCATCAACCAGCGCACCAAGCTGCGCGAGGACGCGATTATCGGCCTGATCTTCACCGGCTTTTTCGGACTGGGACTGTTCATGGTGTCGCTGTCGCCGACACCGATCAACGTGCAGACCATCGTGCTAGGAAACGTCCTTGCCATTGCGCCGGGCGACATTGTCCAGCTTGCCATCATCGGCGGCGTGTCGCTGGCGATCCTGCACACTGAAGTGGAAGGATCTGATGGTGGCGTTCTTCGACGAGAACCATGCGCGGTCGATCGGCATCAATCCCGACCACATGCGGGTATTGTTCTTCACGTTGCTGGCCGCGTCCACCGTTGCCGCCATGCAGACGGTCGGCGCGTTTCTGGTCGTGGCGCTGGTCGTGACACCCGGCGCTACGGCATATCTGCTCTCCGACCGGTTCCCGCGGGTGATCCTGATTTCCGTCGCTGTCGGCACGCTCACCAGCTTCGTCGGCGCCTATGCCAGCTACTTCCTCGATGGCGCGACCGGCGGCATCATCGTCGTGCTGCAGACGCTGATCTTTCTTGCCGCGTTTCTGTTCGCCCCCAAGCATGGCTGGCTGGCCGCCCGCGCCCGATCGAGGGCAGCGTTGGCCGGGGGAGGTGTAGCATGATCGCAATGTTGTTCGAGCCGTTCCAGTACCCGTTCATGCTCAATGCTTTCGCGATCACGCTGCTCATCGCGGTGCCGATGGCGATGCTGTCGTGCTACCTTGTGCTGAAGGGCTGGTCCCTGATGGGCGATGCCGTCAGCCATGCGGTGCTGCCGGGCATCGTGATCGCCTACATCCTCAACCTTCCGCTGGCGCTTGGCGCCTTCACCGCCGGCATGATCTGCGCGCTGGCTACGGGCTTCCTGAAGGAGAACAGCCGGGTCAAGGAGGACACGGTGATGGGCGTGGTGTTCTCCGGCATGTTCGGGCTCGGTATCGTGCTCTATGCCGCGGTTCCCACCAATCTGCATCTCGATCACATCCTGTTCGGCGACATGCTGGGCGTTTCGCAGGCCGACATGATCGAGACCGCGGCGATTGCGCTGGTTGTGGCAGGATTCCTGGCGCTGAAATGGCGCGACCTGCTGGCCGCCAGTTTCGACGCGCAGCACGCCCGCGCCATCGGCCTGCCGGTGCGGGTGATGCACTATGCCATGCTTGCGGCGATTTCGTTGGTAGTGGTCGGCGCGCTCAAGGCCGTCGGCATCATCCTGGCCGTCGCGTTCCTTGTCGCACCGGGTGCGATCGCCTTCCTCCTGACGCGGCGATTTTCGGCGATGCTGGCGGTCGCCGTCGCGATTGCAGCGGGCAGCAGCCTTGCCGGCATCTGGCTCAGCTTCATTATCGACAGCGCACCGGCGCCGACCATCGTCGTCATCATGACGGGGCTGTTCGTGCTGGCTTTCGTTCGAACACTGGTGGTCCAGAATCGCACGAGCGCAAAGCCCGCCTAAAGGCGCTTGCAGCGGCCAGCGCCTGCCATTATGGTCACGGCCATGAACATGACCGGAAAAATGCGCGCGCTTGCGCTGCTTCGCCTTACCGGCGGCCGTCGGGCCCGTTTCTAGCGGGGCGCCCGGCGGTCGATTTCGCCGCCACGCGGCCTGCCCCCTCTTCACATCATCCTGAAACTGAATGGCGAACGCATCCCGCCGGATCGCGCGCCGAAGAAACGGAAAAAACCCATGCCCGACACGGCAACCAAGACGATGCACAATGCTGCACGCAAGTACCAACCCTATCCGCAAATCCCGATCAAGGACCGGACCTGGCCGGACAAGGTCATCACCACGCCGCCGGTCTGGTGCTCGGTCGACCTTCGCGACGGCAACCAGGCGCTGATCGACCCGATGGGCCAGGACCGCAAGGAGCGGATGTTCAACCTGCTGCTCGACATGGGCTTCAAGGAAATCGAGATCGGCTTTCCTTCGGCCTCGCAGACCGATTTCGACTTTGCGCGGTGGTGCGTGGAAGAAGGCAACGTGCCCGCCGACGTTTCGCTGCAGGTGCTGGTGCAGTGCCGGCCGGAACTGATCACCCGCACTTTCGAGGCGTTGCAGGGCGCGCACCGGCCGATCGTCCATTTCTACAACTCGACCTCGCGAATTGCAGCGCCGCGTCGTCTTCGGCATGGACCGTGCCGGCATCCGCACGATCGCGACCGATGCAGCCAAGATGATCCGCGACATGGCGGAGAAGGCCGGCGGCGGCTACCGCTTCGAGTATTCGCCGGAGAGCTTCACCGGAACCGAACTCGAATTCGCGCTCGAGATCTGCAACGCGGTGAGCCGAGATCATCCGGCCGACCGCCGACAACAAGCTGATCCTCAACCTGCCGGCGACGGTCGAAATGTCGACGCCGAACATCTATGCCGACCAGATCGAGTGGATGTGCCGCAACCTCGACAACCGCGAGAACATCATCGTGTCGCTGCATCCGCACAATGACCGCGGCACCGGCGTCGCGGCGACGGAACTCGGCCTGATGGCGGGCGCGGACCGTGTCGAGGGCACGCTGTTCGGCAATGGCGAGCGCACCGGCAATGTCGACATCGTCAACCTGGCGCTGAACATGTTCACGCAAGGGCGTCGATCCGCAGCTCGACTGCTCCGACATCAACCGGATCAAGCGAGGTCTACGAATATTCGAACCAGCTCGTCATTCCCGGAGCGCCACCCTTATGTGGGCGAGCTCGTCTACACGGCGTTTTCCGGCTCGCACCAGGATGCGATCAACAAGGGCATGAAGGCCTATCGCAAGGCCAACAAGGAGCTTTGGGAGGTGCCGTATCTGCCGATCGATCCGCAGGATGTCGGGCGCACATACGAGGCGATCATCCGCATCAATTCGCAGTCGGGCAAGGGCGGCATCGCCTATATCCTGCAAGAGGATTACGGCATCAACCTGCCGCGCGGACTGCAGGTGGAATTCCGTGAGGTCATCCAGGCAATCACCGACCGTGAAGGCAAGGAGCTGCCCGGCCGGCGCATCTATCAGGAGTTCCTCAAGGCCTATGTCGAACAGCCGCGAGGCGCGCATCCGCTTCGTCGATCACCAGACCTTTTCCGACCCCGAGGCAAAGGGCGTTCGGAGGCTCGAGGCAGAGATCACCGACAATGGCGCGCCGAATGACGATCACGGGGCGCGGCACCGGGCCGATCGACGGCTTCGTCGATGCCCTGTCGCGCCATCTCGACCTGCCGCTTTCAGCGTTGCCGATTATTCCGAGCACTCGCTGCAGCGCGGCTCCGATGCGGCGGCGATCTGCTACATGGAAGTGGAAAGCGGCGGGCGGAAGATCTTCGGCGTCGGCATCAACAAGAACATCGTCGCCGCCTCGCTGGAAGCCATCGTGTCGGCGGCCAACCGGCTGCTCGCATCGCCTGACAAGAATGATGCGTGAAGCTCAAGCCCGCCGCCAGCCTCAGTCGGCGGTGGGCAGCCTGCGCATGGTGAATTCGATGATGTCACCTTCGAGCACGCGCCAGCTTTCCACCTCGCTCCAATAGGCCGCGCGCGGATATTTCTTCAGGAAGGCCCGCGCCTGCTTGCGGGCTTCCTCCCGTGGCAGGGTCCAGCTTTCGCGTTTCCACAAGGTCGAGGGCGGCGGTCCATCACGCGTTGGCGCGCGTGCCTTCCAGTCGCGGTTCGCCTCGCGCATTTTTTCGACGCGGGCGTGATTGCGGTGCGCCTGGCCGGTGAGGTTTTGTTTTCTGTCATCGCCCGACATCAGACAGTTCCTCACATTTCCGGTGGAAATGCTGCGCCTTCGAAGGTGTTTGCGTCAAGTACAATGCGGACAAGTGGAGGTGGTTGCTTGCAATTGTCGCAATCCGCCTGATAATGCCTTGGAAAGGCTTGCTGTCATGCGGCGGTGAAGCTCGAGGAATGACGCATCAATGCGTCGATACAAGGATGGTACAAGCAAGCATGTCCGGTTTTCGTCCCAACGTGCCGCAGGGGCTGCCGGCGGATATCGAGGCAAAGAAACTCGCCGCCCGTACCTGGTTCGAAAGCCTGCGCGACCAGATCTGCGCAAAGTTCGAGGAGCTTGAAGGCGAGCTTGCCGGACCCGGCAGCGAGCTTGATGCAGGCCGCTTCGAGCGCATCCGAATGGCGCCGCGACGGCGAGGGCGGCGGCGGTGTCATGTCCTTGATGCGCGGCCGCGTGTTCGAAAAGGTCGGCGTCCACACCTCGACGGTTTATGGCGAGTTCAGCGACGAGTTTCGCGGCCAGATCCCCGGCGCGAAGGACGATCCGCGCTTCTGGGCGTCCGGCATTTCGCTGATCGCCCATCCGTGGAACCCGCATGTTCCGACCGTGCACATGAACACGCGCATGGTGGTGACGACCGGCCACTGGTTCGGCGGCGGCGCCGACCTGACGCCGATGCTGGCCGAGCGGCGCAGGCAGGAACACCCGGACACCCAGGCATTCCACAAGGCGATGAAGTTCGTTTGCGACCGGCATGGCGCGGTGGCGTCGCATGACGACTTCAAGAAGTGGTGCGACGAATATTTCTATCTGAAGCATCGCGGCGAGATGCGCGGCGTAGGCGGCATCTTCTACGATTACCTCCACTCCGCCGAAGACAAGGGCGGTTGGACTGCGGATTTCGCCTTCACGCAGGATGTCGGCCGGGCCTTCAACGTGGTCTATCCGGTGATCGCGCGGCGAAACATGAATCTGGAATGGACCGAGGCAGAGCGCGAGGCGCAACTCGTCCAGCGCGGCCGTTATGTCGAGTTCAACCTACTCTATGACCGCGGCACGGTATTTGGCCTGAAGACGGGCGGAAATGTCGATTCCATCCTCTCGTCCATGCCGCCGCTGGTCCGCTGGCCTTGAACTGCCGCTTCACTGCCCCATTCCTTATGTAAACTGACAGCCGTTCAACTCGGGGGGAAACCGGGAGAAAGGCCATGAAGGAATTTCAGTGCGGAACCCTTGTGCCGGGATGCGACTGGCACACCCGCAACGAAGACGAGGCTGAGATCGTCAAGAGCGCCGTTGAACACATGCGCGGCGTGCATGGCGAGCAGATCATCCGCGAAAGCATGGTGGAGGCGATCAAGAAGCGCATCACGCCCGGAGCAGGACGAAGCTGCCTGATATTCAGTCGCCGGCAGCAGTCTCCAGCAACTGCGCCTTGCCCAGCTTGAAGCCGCTCTCGATCCACTGGTCCTCGAGCGATGCAAGGCGCTTGCCCATTTGCGGGCCGGGGGTGATTCCGGCTGCGATGAGATCCTTGCCGGTGACTGGGAATATGGGCGGCTGAAAGTTCTCGGCAGCGCCGATCATCGTCTCGCGCTCTTGCCGCTCGGTCTCATCCTTTTCGCCGGGCGATTCCTGCAGGCGCGCGCGCTCCAGCCGCAAGCGATCGAGGATCGCCATTCGGTCGCCACGATAAAGAAGCTTGTCAAGTTCGCGTGCCTCGGTACCCGGCTTCGGGAGTGTTGCGTTGGTCCATGCGAGCAGGCGCGCGCTTTCGGCATTGGAGAGCTTGAGCCGTTCTGCAATCGCCTTCACCGTTTCAGCGCGTGGCGGGATCATCGCCATCAGGCGCAGCATCGGGTCAGGTCGCCAGCCTAGCTGTTTCTCCGTCGCCGCAAGACGCGGAATGAGGTCCGCGCCCCAGTTGCGGCTCTCGGGTAGCACGATGTCGAGAACGCCGGCGGTTCGGATCCACAAAATGGCGCGAACCGGATCGGGCGCCGCCAGCAACCGCCGGAATTCGTGCCACACGCGCTCCGCCGACAACCCGGCGAGCCCATCCTTTGCGCGCACGCAGGCTTTGAGCCCGTCTGCGTCCGGCCGGCCATGGCCGTACCAGGCGAAGAAGCGGAAGAAGCGCAAGATACGCAAGCGGTCCTCGGCGATGCGCTGGGCCGGGTCGCCGATGAAGCGGATGCGGCGGGCCATCAAATCGCCAAAGCCACCCAGCGGATCGAAGATCCTGCCATTGCGGTCGCAGTAGAGCGCGTTCAGCGTGAAATCGCGGCGTTGCGCGTCCGATACCCAGTCGGTGCCGAACCGGACCACCGCATGTCGGCCGTCGGTCTCGATATCCTCGCGCAGCGTGGTGATCTCGAACCCCTTGGCGCCTGAAACCGCCGTCACCGTTCCGTGGTCGATGCCGGTGGGCACCACCTTGATCCCGGCCGCTAAGCAGCACGTCCGTGACGTGCGAGGGGACCAGCGTCGTCGAAAGATCGACATCGGTGATTGCCTCGCCCAGCAGCGCATTGCGGATCGCCCCGCCATTGACGCGGATTTCGCCGCCGGCATCCTCGATTGCCGTCATGACGGCTATCAGAGCCGGGTCGCGCAAAAAGCCGGATTGTTCCGGGGAAAGGTTGCCGGGAGCTTTCAAGCGAACAGCCTGTCGTGCAGCAGGCGCAATATGCCGGCCGTCACGCCCCAGATGTAATGCTCGCCGTAAGGCATCTCTATGAATTGCCGCTCGGCGCCCTGGAACATGCGGCTGCCACGGTGGTGGTTCGACGGCTCCATCAGGAACGCCAGCGGCACTTCGAAGATGTAGTCGACCTCCTGGGGGTTTGCCGCCAAGGGCGCCACGGGATCGATCATGCCCAGGATTGGTGCAATCCGGTAGCCAGAACCCGTAAGATAGTCGGGCAGCCGGCCCAGAACCTCGACCAGCGCCGGGTCGAGGGCGATTTCCTCTTGCGCTTCACGAAGGGCGGCAGCCTCCGGGCTCTGGTCCTCCGGATCGATCTTGCCACCGGGAAAGGCGACTTGACCCGAGTGCGAGCGCAGATTGTCGAGGCGTTTTGTCAGTATGATGTTCAGCCCGTTTGCGCGCTCGGCGAACGGGATAAGCACCGCCGCCGGCTTGACAGCGCGCGGCACCACCCAGTCGGCATAGCCGGGGCTGTGGATGTGATCTCCTTGCGTGTCCGCCAGTTCGACCGCAAGCCGCTCACGCGCAAGCCGGCGCAGATCGTCGGAGGCGAAGCGGGCAAGGTCCGGGCGTAATCTGGTTTCCAGCATTTTTTGCGGGGCTTTCAGGCTTCCGACAAGCGGCGCGACAATTCGTCGGCCGGCATGATCGGGAACACCTCTCCTTTGCTCCTGACCGCATACATCAGTCTGCCGTCGATTTCCATTTCCTCGCCGATGCCGACAAGTTCATACATGACCGCGCGGGATATGAGGGCGTCGAGCCGGCCCCGCACGCGCAAATATGGCTTCACACCTTCATTTTCCTTTGCAGTCTCGAACCGCAACGGATGATCGGGACCCGCCTCGACAAGATCTCCTGTCTGGGTGCGGAAGGTGAGGACCTGCTCGCCGTCTTCGGCGTGTGCGTTCATCTCCACGGCAAGGAAATGAGCATCCTCGACGCGGATGCCGATCTTTTCCACAGGCGTCACGAGATAGGTCTTGCCGTCCTCGTCCTTGCGCAGGACGCTCGAGAACAGCTTCACCAGCGGCATGCGGCCGATGGGCGTGCCCATGTAGAACCAGGTGCCGTCGCGCCGGATTTCCATGTCGATGTCACCGCAAAAGGGGGGATTCCACTTCTCGACGGGTGGAACGCCCTTGCCGGAGGCGCCAGCCCGCTCAATCAGTGCTGCAAGGCCCGACGCCCCGCCCTTGTCGCCTGCCGATGATCGTGTTTCGTTTTCCATGATTGGAAAGATACCCCCGCAGGCATGAATGGCAAGTTGAACAACTTGTAATTGGGAGGCGTGCGCCTACCATGATAATGCCGTGGCCAATGCCACAATTGTCTCTCTTTCCGGTCTTAAGCCTGAACGGAAGGCTAAAGGCCAGTCCGGCCCACCATGGAGCAAAGCATGAGCGCGATCGACCGCACCCTTTCCAAGACCGAAGAAAAGGAGATCATCGCAGCGGCTGAAAAAGCAGTCACGGATGTCGCCCGGGTGCGCGAAGCCATCGCGAAGGTCATCTTCGGCCAGGAAGACGTGGTTGAACGGGCGCTGATCACCATTCTATCCGGCGGCCATGGCCTGCTCGTCGGCCTGCCGGGCCTGGCCAAAACCAAGTTGGTGGAGACGCTCGGAACGGTGCTCGGCCTTGCCGAGCAGCGCATCCAGTTCACGCCGGACCTGATGCCGTCCGATATCCTGGGAACGGAAATCCTGCGCACGGAGCCGGATGGCAGCCGTTCGTTCCAGTTCGTAAAGGGACCGATCTTCACCCAGTTGCTGATGGCGGACGAAATCAACCGCGCCAGCCCGCGCACGCAGGCCGCGCTGCTGCAATCCATGCAGGAATATCATGTCACCATCGCCGGTCAGCGCTACGACCTGCCGGCGCCGTTCCATGTGCTCGCAACACAGAACCCGCTGGAGCAGGAAGGCACCTATCCGCTGCCGGAAGCACAGCTCGACCGTTTCCTGATGCAGATCGATGTGAATTATCCGAGCCTGCAGGCCGAGCGGCAGATCCTGTTCGAGACGACCGGCATCACCGAATCGCGGGCGTCGGAAGTCCTTACCGCCAGGAATCTGCAGGAACTCCAGGCGCTGGTTCGGCGCATTCCTGCCGGCGCCAGCGTCGTCGAGGCCATACTCGAACTCGTCCGCTCAGCGCGGCCCGGCGGCGTCAAGGACGAATATGACGCCTATATCGATTGGGGTCCCGGACCGCGCGCCAGCCAGGCGCTGATGTTGACGGTGCGCGCACGCGCCATGTTGCAGGGCCGCCTTGCGCCTTCGGTGGACGACGTACTGGCGCTCGCCGAGCCGGTGTTGCAGCACCGCATGCAGCTTTCCTTCGCCGCCAGGGCGGCGGAAAACCGGGTCACCGTCAGGGACGTCATCTCGGAACGAAAGAAGCGGATCGGTTGATGGCGGCGGGCGAACGGGAGCATCGCGCTTGAGCCCGGCTATCGGCAGCGCAGCACCGCGCGAGACCAGCCGCGAGACCATGGCGCGCGCCCGAGCCAGGGCAGCGCTCATTCCTGACCTCTTGGTCGAGGCGCGCAAGGTCGCCAGCAATGTCTTTGCAGGCTGGCACGGGCGGCGCAAGCGCGGCATCGGCGAGGATTTCTGGCAGTTCCGTCCCTATGTGCCCGGCGAGAACATGGCCGCCATCGACTGGCGCCGCTCCGCGCGCGACGATCATGTCTATGTCCGCGACCGCGAATGGCAGGCCGCGCACATGGTCTGGCTGTGGGTGGATGAATCGCCTTCGATGCTGTTCAAATCGCAGACCGCGCGCGTGTCCAAGCAGTCGCGATCGCTGGTCGTTGCGTTCGCGCTCGCCGAACTGCTTGCGCGAAGTGGCGAACGCCTTGGCTGGCTCGGCGTTTCGCGCCCCATCACCAGCCGCCACGCCGCCGAAAGGCTTGGAGAAGCCTTGATTGCCACGCCCCCGCAAACGCGTTTTCCGGCCGGTACCGAAGTTCGCAACCACAGCGATGTCGTGCTTATATCCGATTTCCTGCAGCCGCTGGACGAGATTTCCGACCGCATCCGCTCGATGGCGCGCAACGGCGCGCGGGGGCATCTGGTGCAGGTGGTAGATCCGGCCGAGGAAGATTTCCCCTATGCGGGCCGTGTCGAATTCACCGATCCCGAGACCGGCGAGAGGCTGACAGCTGGTAACGCGCAGACGCTCAAATCCGGCTATGGTGCGCTGTTCTCGCAACATATCGAGGAAGTTCGCTCGCTCGCCCGGTCCTTCTCGTGGAGCCATACGCTGCACCACACCGACAAGCTGGCATCGCAGGCGCTCGCATCGCTGCATGTCCACATGACGCAAGGCAGGGGAACGCGCTGATGCTTGGCCTGCCGCTGGCTTTCGCCACTCCGATGATCCTGACCGCGCTGGTCCTGCTGCCCGTCATCTGGTGGTTGCTGCGCCTGACGCCGCCGCGTCCGCAGAGCGAGCTTTTCCCGCCGCTGGCGATTCTGGCGCGGCTGGTGCGCAAGGAAGAGACGCCGGCGAAGAGCCCTTGGTGGCTTACGCTGCTTCGCCTGCTGATGGCGGCGCTGGTGATACTCGCCATGGCCGGTCCCGTACTTAATCCGCGCGCCGCCAAGCTTGCAGGGGAAGGGCCGGTCGCCATTGTCTTGGACAATGGCTGGGCCTCGGCGCCGGACTGGGAGGAGAGGCGCGACGCGGCGCTAGCCCTCGTCAGTGAGGCGGAGACCGCAAGCCGCACCGTCGCTTTTGTCGAGACAGCGGGCCTCGATCCGGCGGCAATGCAGCCTATGGACGCCGCTGCGGCGCGGGCTATCCTCTCGGGCATGGAACCGAAGGCGCTCAAGCCGGACCATGCCGCTGCGGCCGGGGCGCTTTCGCGCCTGATCTCCGAGACATCGCCCGGATCTGTATTCCTGCTTTCCGACGGGCTTGCCCGTACCGGGACGGACAGCCTTGCCGCGGCCATGGCGAATGCAAGCGGCCAGCGTTCCGTGATAGCCGCGCGGACCGACCGCATTGTTGCCCTCGACACTGTGCGCAACGACCCCGACGCCATGACAGGGACCGTCCTGCGCACACCTTCAACCGAAGCTTCCGCCGTGACTGTCGAGGCATTCGATCTTAAGGGCCTGCCGCTTGCCCGGCGGACCGTGACATTCGAGCCGGGCGCGGACAATGCACAGTTCCGGCTGGACGAGCCGGTCGAATTGCGCAACCAGATCGTGCGCATTTCCGTGACCGAAATGAAGAGCGCCGGGGCAGTGCAGCTTCTCGACGACCGTTTCCGGCGCAGGCTGGTCGGCCTGATTTCCGGCGAGGCGGCGGATGTTTCACAGCCATTGCTTGCGCCGCTTTATTACATCGGCAAGGCGCTTTCGCCCTTTGGCGACGTGCGCGAGGCATCTACGCCGAACCTCGCCACCGCCGTGCCGGAACTGATCGGGCAGGGCGTATCGGCGCTGGTTCTGGCCGATGTCGGAACCATTCCGGAAGAAACCGAAAAGACACTTTCCGACTGGATCGCGAAAGGCGGCATGCTCATCCGCTTCGCCGGGCCACGGCTGGCGGCGGCCGGCAATTCGGCTCTGCTGCCGGTGCGCCTGCGCGAAGGCGACCGAAGCCTCGGCGGCGCCTTGTCCTGGGAATCGCCCAAGCCGGTCGCGCCTTTCGAACGTGGCTCGCCCTTCTTCGGCCTCGAGCCGCCGAAGGAGGTGACAGTGCAGCGTCAGGTCCTGGCGTTGCAGGATTTCGATCTGGAGGCCAAGACCTGGGCCGCGCTGGATGACGGCACTCCGCTGGTGACCGCCGAACGGCGCGATGCGGGCTGGATCGTGCTGTTCCATGTCAGTTCCGACGCCACATGGTCGAACCTGCCGATATCCGGCACCTTCGTCGACATGCTGCGCCGGGTCGTCAGCCAGTCGAACTCGACCGGCATTCGCGGCGACAACGGCACCGGCGATGTGCGCCTGCCGCCGCTCAGCATTCTCAACGGACGCGGCGAGCTGATGCCGCCGGACGTGGCAGTCAAGCCCGTGGTGCTACGCCAGAACGAAACGCCGAAAGTGAGCATCGACAACCCGCCGGGCTTCTACGGCACGGAAGACGGGTTCCTGTCGCTGAACCTTTTCGAAGGCGGCGAGAAGCTGACACCGCTCGACCGCTCGATCTTCGGCGGCGGCGTGGAGGTTTCATCGTTTGCGCGCGATGCGGCCGTGGACCTGAAGCCCTGGCTCCTTGCGCTTGCGGCTTTGCTTCTGGTTCTCGATTGCCTTGCGGTGCTGTGGATTGCAGGGTCGCTGCGCCCCGCCAATCTGCGCCGGCCAACCGCACGTGGAGCGACCGCCAGCGTGGTGACGGCGCTCGCCCTGGCACTTGCATTTGCAGCCAATCCGCCGCGCGCTGCAGCACAGGATGCCGATACCAATTTCGCGGCTGCGCTGACGACACGGCTTGCCTATGTCGTCACAGGCGACAGCACCGTCGATGAAATCAGTCGCGCCGGGCTGACGGGGCTGACGCAATTCGTCGCCAGCCGTACGGCGCTGGAGCCGGGCGAACCGGTGGGCCTCGACCTCGCCACGGACGAACTTGCCTTTTATCCGTTGATCTACTGGCCGATCAGCCTAAACGCGCCGCTGCCCGATGCCGCCACGATGGCGCGCGTCGACACCTTCATGAAGCAGGGCGGCACCATTTTGTTCGACACACGCGACCAAGGTGGAGGGGTGCTTGGCGGCACGGCGAATTCGCCGGAGGCGCAAAGGCTGCAGTTGATGCTGTCGAGTCTCGACATTCCCCCGCTTGAGGCGGTGCCGAGCGATCACGTCCTCACAAAGGCCTTCTACCTGCTGAACAGCTTCCCGGGCCGCTATACCGGTGGTGACCTGTGGGTGGAACAATCGGTGGTGCGCAATGTCGAGGACGCCGATCGTCCTGCGCGTGCTGGCGACGGCGTTTCGACGATCCTCATAACCTCCAACGACCTTGCGGCGGCGTGGGCGATCGATTCGGGCGGACAGGCAATGTTCCCGACTGCGTCCGCCGACATCACCCAGCGGGAAATGTCTTTCCGTTCGGGGGTCAACATCGTCATGTATGCCATGACCGGCAACTACAAGGCAGACCAGGTGCATATTCCCGCGCTTCTCGAGCGGCTGGGCCAGTGAGGGATCGATGAACTTCAACCTCGCCTTCGCCCCGCAATTGCCGATCTGGCTGATCATCCTGCTCGCCGTCGCATCCGGCCTGCTGGTGCTTTGGGGCCTGTGGTCCGGCGTGCGCGGCTCTTGGGTGCGCGCCATCGCCTGGGCAATCATCGTTTTGGCGCTCACCAATCCATCTGCGCAATTCGAAGAGCGCGAGCCGCTCAAGAGCGTCGCCGTCATCGTCACGGATGCAAGTGGCAGCCAGAAGCTTGACGGGCGCACGGAGCAGTCGGAAGCCATCAGGGCGGCGCTCGCCGAGCGGTTCGGCAGGCTCGATGCATTCGAAATTCGCGAAGTCACGGTCGAGGACCTGGTTTCGGCGACCACGGACGTGTCGACGGCGCTTTTCCGCGCGCTCAGTGGCGCGCTGCAGGACGTGCCGCCAGACAGGGTCGCGGGCGCTGTAATGATCACCGACGGGCAGGTGCACGACATCCCGCAATCGCTGGCGCAGATCGGCATCAACGCCCCGGTTCATGCGCTCATCACGGGCCGCGACGACGAGCGTGACCGCCGCGTTGTCATCGATCAGGCGCCGCGCTTTGGCGTGGTCGGCGAAAGCTACGAAGTGGACTACCGCGTGCTGCAGACGGGGTTTCCGGAAGCGAGCGGGCCGGTTACTGTTACCGTGTTGCTCGACGGCGAACCGGTGGCAACGGATGAGGTTTCGCCGGGCATGCCGTCCCGTTTCGTTGCCGAAGTGGCGCATGGCGGCAAGAACATCATCGAGTTCCGCGTCGAGGCGGATCGCGAAGAAATCACCGACGTGAACAACAGGGCGTTTGTTACGCTCAACGGCATCCGCGAGAATCTCCGCGTGCTGCTGGTCTCCGGCGAGCCGCATCCGGGTGAGCGCACCTGGCGAAACCTGCTGAAGTCGGACCCGTCCGTCGATCTCGTCCACTTCACTATTCTTCGTCCGCCGGACAAGCAGGACGGCACGCCGATCAACCAGCTCTCGCTGATCGCATTTCCCACGCGCGAACTGTTTATCGAGAAGATCGATGAATTCGACCTCATCATCTTCGACCGTTACCGGCACCGGGGCATCCTGCCGCTCGTCTATTACGATAACATCGCGCGCTATGTGCGCGACGGCGGAGCCATGCTGATTGCCAGCGGGCCGGAAATCGGCGAGGGCGACAGCATTGCCGGACCGCTGGGCGATGTGATGCCGGCGACGCCGAGCGGCCAGACGATCGAGGCGAAGTTCAAGCCGATGATTGCGGAAACCGGGCTCAAGCACCCCGTTACACGCGGCCTCGACGGCTGGATGGACGGCAAGCCCGGCTGGGGCAGCTGGTTCCGATCGGTCGGGGCGACCGGCATCGAGGGCAGCACCGTGATGACCGGCAAGGACGACTCTCCGCTGCTGGTGCTCAATCGCGCCGACGAGGGGCGGGTGGCGCTGTTCCTGTCCGATCATCCCTGGCTTTGGGCGCGGGGATATGAAGGCGGAGGCCCGCATGTGCAATTGCTGCGGCGCACGGCGCATTGGCTGATGAAGGAGCCTGAACTCGACGAGGAGCGGCTCACTGCCGTCTCGGATGGCCGCAAGGTGCTGATCCAGCGGCAGACGCTTGGCGATGATCCGGGCGATGCAATCGTGCGCTCGCCCTCGGGCGCGGAGGTTGCCATCAAGCTTGCCGCCGGCGATCCCGGACTGTTCTCCGGCGAAGCGGAAGTCGGCGAGTTCGGCCTCTATAGCGTCGCCAATGGCGATCTTGCGGCGCTGGTCCATGTCGGGCCACCCAATCCGCGCGAATATTCGGAGGTGACGAGCACAACCGAGATGCTCGCCCCGGTGCTCGAAGAAGCACGCGGTTCCGTGCGCCGCGCATCGGCGAGTGACATGCCCCGGCTTGTTCCGGTGCGCCAGGGCGCGGCTGCATCCGGCCAGAACTGGATCGGGCTGGAGAACACGCAAGCCAGTGTGTTGAAAGGCATCAACCGCATCCCGTTGTTCTCGGGGCTGCTGGGCCTGGGGCTGCTGATGCTGGCGCTGGCAGGAATGTGGGCCCGCGAAGGGCGCTGACCTGCTGCCATGAGGAAAAAAGAAAAGGCCGGCGTGATGCCGGCCTTTTGCTTTTGTGGAAACAGGAAGCGGGAGTTCAGAGCACCACGACTTCCGCACCGACGCCGACCCGCTTGTAAAGGTCGATGACGTGTTCGTTGATCATGCGGAAGCAGCCGTTTGAAGAGGCGGTTCCAATGGACTGCGGCTGGTTGGTGCCGTGGATGCGCAGGTAGGTATCCTGCTTGCCCTGGTAGAGATAGATCGCACGTGCTCCCAGCGGATTGTCCGGGCCGCCATCCATTCCCTCGGCATATTTGCCGTACTTCTTGGGATCGCGGGCAATCATGTCCTTGGTCGGGATCCAGCGTGGCCAAGGCTGCTTGGCGCCAACCGTCGCCTTGCCGGTGAACAGCAGGCCTTCCTTGCCGACTGCCACGGCATAGCGCAGCGCAGTTGCCGGTGACTCCACGAAGTAGAGATACTTCGACTGGGTGTTGATGACGATCGTGCCGGGCTTGTATCCCTTGAAGGGTACGGTCACGGGAATGAATTCTTCCTTGACCTTGAACTTCTTCTTCTCGGGAACGGCGGCAAGCTTCTGGTCATATTCCGACTGTTCGGGCGAGAGGGCTACGTCCTCCGGCTTGGGCGCATCGAAAAGGCCGAAGAAGAACTTCGGGCGCGTGCGGGCAACCACCTCGCCCGGCGCCAGTTTGGCGGAGACCTCGACAGGCTGCTCCTTCTTCTTGAACAGGCCGACCTTCCTCGTCGGTTCCTTTGCCTTCTCATTGGCCTTTTCGTTGGCCGCGGTCTTCTTGTCTGCCTGCTTCTTGGCGGCAGTCTTCTTCTCGGGCTTCTTGCCGGGTTCTTCAGCAGCGACCTTGCCGGCCGGCTGCTCTTCCTTGGCGCCAATCGGCTTTTTTAGCACGACCGCGGTGCTGGCCGGCTTGGCCGGCGCGGCGTTCGCCGTCGCGGCGGGTGCTGCTGCCGGTGCGGCCTTGGCCACTGTGGCGGCTGCGGCGGGTGCTGCATTCGCCACGGCAGGCGGCGTTGACGGAAGCGTCAGTTTCGGCGCCGGAAGGCGGATATCCGCGCTTGCCGCCGGTGCGGCAGGCGCCTTTGGCGCGTTGAGCGCAGGCGGCGTCGATGCAATGGTCGACGACATTGCCGGAGCAGTCAGCGCCGCTGCGGGCTTTGGCTTCACGGTATCGACGCTTGGCGACTGCTGCGAAAATGCAGGCGAGGCCGCTATCGTCAATGCAATGGCGAATGCGAATGTTAAGCTGTTTTTCATGTGTCAATCCGGCGCGAAGTTCTCCGGCGGCAAGCCGGTGGCAACAAATCAGCGAAGATCACGGAACCAGTCGACATGCCCCCGCTGCATCGCAACAACGTGTAAATCCTTAATTTCGCTTGTCAACGCGTCGCGGACGCCGCGCAAGAAGTTTCGCCGGTGCGTTGCATTATTGCCAGTGCCGGACGGCGCGGCCCTTGTACCGGCCGAGCGCGCCGTCTTCGAGTTCGCAGTAGAGCGTGCGCGCCGGATCCGCCGGCCCGGGCAAAAGAATTTGCCCGTGCGGCACGACCTTGAAGCCGAATTTTCCGTAATATGGCTCGTCGCCTACCAAGATGACGAATTTGTCGCCGCGCGCGCGTGCCGCAAAAAGCGAGCGGTTCATCAACTCCCGGCCGATTCCCATGCTCTTGTATTGCGGCGAGACGATCAGCGGCCCGAGTACCAAGGCTGGCTCGGCGCCGATGCGTATCCGGGTGAGCCGAATCGATCCGGCAAGGCCTTCCTTGCCGTCCGCATCCTGCATCAGCGCGACGAAGCTCAGATCCGGCTCGGGGCAAACGCCCTCGCGCAGCCGGAATGCGGCGCGCGCAAATCGCCCAGGACCGAAAGCCTTGGCGGAAAGGGTCTCGATCTCATGGTCGAGGTCGGGCGTTTCGGGACGAATCCGAAGGGTGAAGTAGATCATTGGCGTGTTCCGGCAGAAGAGGGCCTTGGCCCGGCCGGAACGCGCTGCGGGGTATCAGCGCTCCAGCCGGATCGACATGCGCGAACCGGACGCTGCAAGCGCCGGTCGGGCATTCATTCGTCGTCGCAGACTGGACATCGCTTTGGTCTCGCGTGGGCCGGCAGGATTCTCACGGGAAAGCTACCGAAATCGGTGGCGCGAATAACACAAGGCGGGGTCCGCGTCCAATGGAAATGAAGGTCTGGAACGTCGGGGTCTACGCAGCGTTCACTGGTCATGCCGGTTGCATGCCGGGCGCAGGGGCATACATAGCCAGTCTCGGCAACAAATACCCGAAAGCGAGAGTTATTGATGGGATTGCTGGTTGATGGCGTCTGGCGCGACCAATGGTACGACACATCGAAATCCGGCGGCAAATTCGTTCGCTCCGCTGCGGCGTTCCGCAACTGGGTGACGGCAGACGGCGAAGCCGGCCCCTCAGGCGTTGGGGGATACAAGGCAGAGGCCGGCCGTTATCACCTTTACGTTTCGCTGGCCTGTCCCTGGGCGCATCGCACGCTCATCTTCCGCACGCTCAAGAAGCTGGAGGACGCCATTTCCGTTTCGGTCGTCGACTGGTTCATGGGCAAGGATGGCTGGACCTTTCATGAGCGCGACGGCGTCGTGCCGGACACCGTCAACGGCGCCGAGTTTCTTTGGCAGGTCTACACGAAGGCGCGGGCGGACTATTCGGGCCGCGTTACCGTGCCGGTGCTGTGGGACAAGGAGCGCCAAACGATTGTCAGCAACGAATCATCCGAGATCATCCGGATGCTGAACAGCGCCTTTAATGGCTTCGGCGCTTCCAACATCGATTTCTATCCGGAGCCGCTTCGCGGGCGCATCGATGAAATCAACGAGCGCGTCTACGCCACGCTTAACAACGGCGTCTACCGCTGCGGGTTTGCCACGAGCCAGGAAGCCTATGAGGAAGCCTATGGCGATTTGTTCGCCACGTTGGACTGGCTGGAGGATATCCTGGGCAAGAACCGCTACCTCGCAGGCGAGCGCATCACCGAAGCCGACTGGCGGCTGTTCACCACGCTGGTCCGGTTCGACGCCGTCTATTACAGCCACTTCAAGTGCAATCGGCAGCGGATCGAGGATTTCCCGAACCTCTCCAACTACTTGCGTGAATTGTTCCAGGTACCGGGCGTTGAAGAGACGGTGAATTTCGAGCACATCAAGGGGCACTATTACGCCAGCCACGACATGATCAACCCGACGCGGATCGTGCCGCTCGGGCCGCGGCTGGATTTCTCGCGGCCGCATGATCGCGACCGGCGGTCGCCGATCACCAGTAGGGCGAGGCAACTTCCCCGGCGATCTCGGCGAGGCGGCGCGCCGTGCCTCGGGAGACATTATCGGGAAGTCTCGACGGCGCGAAAAACCGCGCCTCGGCGATTTCCAGATTGGGCTTGAAGTCGCGCACCCGATGCCATTGCGGGCATCGGTAAAGAAGCACGTGATCGCGGGCGCCGAGGCTGCGGTTGAGGTAGACGCCGAAAAGCCCCGCTTCGCCGGTGAGGCGCAGCCCGGCTTCCTCGCCAAGCTCGCGGTCGACCGCCTCGAGCGCGGTTTCGCCCGGCGAAACGCCGCCGCCGGGAAAATGCCAGCCGGGCATGTAGGTGTGGCGCACAAGCAGGATCTCACCTTCGCCATCCTCCACGAATGCGCGAACCCCGATCGAAAGCGGTGCGGCATAGAGGCCTGCGCGGTGGCGCATCCAGCGGGCGATTCCGGTCACGCGCATGACGACATCACCCGGCGTGACCTTGTGCGAAGCCGGTGTCTGCATTATTCGCGGCTGTCATGTTCAGGCTGGCCCATCTTTCGGACATCCATTTGTCGCCAATGCCGATCTTGCGGCGGCGGCAGCTCATGTCCAAGCGCATTACCGGTTATGTAAACTGGCGGCGCAACCGCGTCCACACCCATCAGCCGGAGGTGTTGACGAAGCTGCTTGCCGACCTTGCCACACGCAATGCCGACCACATCGCCGTCACGGGCGATCTGATCAATCTGGGCCTCGAGGCCGAGATCCAAAATGCGCGCGAATGGCTGGAACTGCTGGCACCGCCCGAACAGATGACCGTGGTTTGCGGCAACCACGATGCCTATGTCCCGGGCGCGCTGGCAAAGGCGCTTCAGCAGTGGCAGCCCTTCGTGACCGGCGATGACAAGCGGGTAATCCGCGGCCATCAGGATTTTCCCACGCTGCGCCGGCGCGGCATGGTCTCGATCATCGGCTGCAATTCGGCGCGCGCCACCATGCCCTTCCTGGCAACGGGGTTCTTTCGCGCGGGGCAAGCTAGGCGGCTTTCCACGATCCTGGCGAACGAAGGCAGGGAAGGGCGGTTTCGTGTCGTGCTGATCCACCATCCGCCGGTCCGCGGCGCCACGAACCCGTCGAAGCGCCTCAACGGGCAATCGCTGTTTCGACAGGGTGATTGCCGAGCATGGCGCTGAACTGGTGCTGCACGGGCATACCCATTTGAACACGATCCACACCATTGCGGGACCTGACGGGCCGGTGCCGGTCGTCGGCGTTCCGTCAGGTGCGCAGGCGCCGCTCGCGGCGATGCGCAAGCCGGCGGCGCGCTACAACATCTTCGATATCGCCCAAACCGGAAGCGGGCTGGTCCGTGGCCATGGAGGAATACGGCTATGGCGGGCCGGGATCGGCGGTCGAACTGGTGGCAAAATTGCAGCTTCGCTGACGCGCCAAATGGATTTGCCAAGCAGATGCCAATTCCCTAACGGTGGCTGGTCTTCAACGTTTCACGGATCGTCTCGATGGACAGCAACCACGGTCACTTGCCGCGCGCCTGCCGCGCCGTTGCCGATGCCGCTGGCGCCGCGGGGCTCGGAATCGAAATCCGCATCATGGACGCCAGCACGCGTACGGCCGAAGAGGCCGCGGCTGCCTGCGGCTGCGAAGTCGGCCAGATCGTCAAGTCGCTGGTGTTCCAGGGCAAGGAAAGCGGCAGGCCGATCCTGCTCCTCGTCAGCGGGGCCAACCGGGTGAAGGAAAATGCCGTGGCGCGGGCGATCGGTGAAAAGATCGTGCGGCCGGACGCCGATTTCGTGCGCGAGAAGACCGGCTTTGCCATTGGCGGTATTCCGCCGCTCGGCCATGCAGAACCGCTCGAGACCTGGTTTGATAGCGCGCTTTTGCAATATCCGGTCGTCCATGCGGCGGCAGGGACGCCAAACGCGATCTTCGCCGTCGATCCGCAAAAACTGCTGGCCGCCTGCGGCGGACGGGCGATCACCGTTCACGAATGAGGCTGTTGCGGCCATCCGCCTGTCTGGCGCAGGGCTTCTCCCAAGACAATCGCGCCCGAAAGTGCAAGGTTGATTGACCGTGCGCCCGCGGCCATGGGAATGAGCAGGCGGGCATCGGCGGCAGCATGCACCTCCTGGGGAACCCCTGCCAACTCGCGGCCTAGCAGGATAAGGTCGCCGCCGCCGAAGGCGAATTGGTGATAGGGCAGCGTTGCGCGCGTGGTCAGGAGCACGAGCCGGCGGCCTTGTCCGCGGCGCCAATTCTCGAAAGCTTCCCAACTGGAATGCCGCCTTGTCGCCGCGATTTCGAGATAATCCATGCCCGCGCGGCGCAAGGCTGCATCATCCATGCGGAACCCCGCCGGCCCGATGATGTTAAGCACGGTGCCGGTGCAGGCGGCCAGCCGCAGCAAGGTTCCCGTGTTGCCGGGAATGTCGGGCTGGTATAGCGCGAGTTCCGGCGTGGGGCTGCGGGCGTCCGGTCCGCCATTACGTTCTGTCATGTTGTCTCCCCAGATGCAGATACCGGCAGCAGGTTACAGGATGTTCATGCGCTTGTTGTTGCCCGCGAGGGACAAAGCGCCATAAAGAGATTGGCGGAGCGCTGCAATGTTTGACTGGTTCGAAAAACGCATAAATCCCTTTCCTGTCAGAGGAACCCGTCCGCCCGCCGAAGGGCTTGGTCGCGTTCTGCTGGCATTATTCGAAGGACGTGTGGCCTTGGCTCGTCGCCATGTCTGTGCTGTCGGCGCTCATTGCCATTGCCGAGGTGGTGGTCTTCGGTTTCCTCGGCAGCATCGTCGACTGGCTGTCGGGAGCGGACCGCGACGACATTCCTGGAGACCGAGTTCTGGCGGCTCGCCGGCATGGGCGTTTTCGTGCTCATCGTGCTTCCGGTGCTGGTGTTCCTGCATTCGATGATCATCCACCAGACGCTGCTTGGAAATTATCCGATGATCGCGCGCTGGCAGATGCACCGCTATCTGCTGCGCCAGTCGATGAACTTCTTTGCCAACGAATTCGCCGGCCGCGTCGCAACGCGCGTGATGCAGACTTCGCTCGCGATCCGCGAAGCGGTGATGAAGCTGATGGACATCCTGGTGTTCGTGGCGGTCTATTTCATTTCCGTGCTGTTTCTCGTCGGCTCGGCGCCGACTGGCGGCTGATGCTGCCATTGATTCTGTGGCTCGTGGTCTATAGCGGCCTTATCGCCTACTTCGTGCCCAAGCTGCGCGAGGTTTCGGAAAAGCAGGCCGATGCCCGCTCGATGATGACCGGACGTGTCGTCGACAGCTACACCAACATCAACACGGTCAAGCTGTTCAGCCATGCCGGCCGCGAGGCGGACTATGCCCGCGACAGCATGGGCGGCTTCCTGGTGACCGTGTACGGTCAGATGCGGCTCGTGACGCTTTTCCAGGCGCTCATCTATTTCAACAATTGCCTGGTCGTGTTCCTCGTCGCGGCAACGGCGATCTGGCTGTGGCTCGGCGCGGCGGTAACCGTTGGCGCGATCGCAGCGGCGACCGCGCTGGCGCTTCGCCTCAACGGCATGTCGCAGTGGATCATGTGGGAAGTGTCGGGCCTGTTCGAAAATATCGGCGTCGTCCATGACGGCATGACGATGATGACGATCCCGCACGACGTCAACGACAAGTCCGGCGCCAAGCCGATCGCGGTTGCGCGCGGCGGCATCGAATTCGACCATGTCCGCTTCCATTACGGCAAGGAAAAGGGCGTGATCGAGGATCTGTCGCTGACCATCCAGCCGGGCGAGAAGATCGGCCTTGTCGGCCGTTCGGGCGCAGGCAAGACCACACTCGCAAATCTGCTGCTGCGCTTCTACGATCTTGAAGGCGGGGCGATCCGCATCGACGGCATTGACGTGTCCACCATCACGCAGGACAGCCTGCGCGGGCAGATCGGCGTCGTCACGCAGGATACGTCACTGCTGCACCGCTCGATCCGCGACAATATCGGTTACAGCAAGCCGACGGCGAGCGACGAAGAGATCATCGAGGCGGCAAAGCGCGCCAAGGCGTGGGACTTCATCCAGACGCTGGAGGACCAGAAGGGCCGCAAGGGCCTCGACGCCCATGTCGGCGAACGCGGTGTGAAGCTTTCGGGCGGCCAGCGCCAGCGCATCGCGATTGCGCGCGTTTTCCTCAAGGACGCGCCGGTCCTGGTGCTGGACGAGGCGACCTCGGCGCTCGATTCGGAAGTCGAGGCGGCAATCCAGGAAAATTTGTTCGAGTTGATGGAAGGCAAGACCGTCATCGCCATCGCGCACCGGCTTTCGACCATCGCCCAGCTCGACCGGCTTGTGGTGCTGGACAAGGGCCGCATCATCGAGACCGGCACGCATGCGGAACTCGTCGCGGGCGGCAAGCTCTATTCCGAGCTGTGGGCGCGGCAGTCCGGCGGCTTCATCGCCGACGACCTTCCCGAGGTCAGACGGAACTCAAGGGAGCGGCCGAGTAGATGGCCGCTTCTCGATCCGGTTTACCGGCTGTTCGAAAGCTGGATCGATCCGTTCAAGCCGCGCGACGACTACCAGCCGCCCGACCGGCTGGCTGCGTTCGTGTGGCACTATGTCGGCCAGGCCCGCTGGGCGTTCGCGGCGATGCTGCTGTACGGCTTCCTCAACGCGATCGTGGAGGCGTCGCTTTTCACCTTCGTCGGCAGGCTCGTCGACATCATGACCTCCGTCGATACCGCCGGTACGCGGGCGCAGGGGTGGGGCGGTCTTGTTGCCGAATACGGCCATGAGTTGCTGTTCATGGTGGGCGTCATCGCCATCGGCCGCGCGATCGTCATCGCGTGGGGCGCGCTGATCGAGGAGCAGGTGATCGTGCCGGGCTTCTTCACGATGATGCGCTGGCAGAGCCACAAGCATGTGGTGCGCCAGTCGCTCGGCTTCTTCCAGAACGATCTTTCGGGACGGATCAGCCAGAAGGTGGTCCAGTCCGGCCAGGCAACCGGCGACATGATGATCTCGGCGCTGCAGATCATCTGGTTCATCGCGGTCTATGCGTTCACGACGCTGGGGCTGCTGGCAGCGCTCGACTGGCGGCTGGGCGCAATAGTGGTGCTGTGGATCGCGTGTTTCGTTCGTGATCGCGCGGCACTATGTTCCGAGGATCCGCGCGCACGGCAAGCAGGTTGCCGAAGCGCTTTCGGTCGCTGACCGGAAGGCTCGTCGACGGCTATTCCAACATCGCCACTGTCAAGCTCAACGCCGGCACGCAGCAGGAAGAAGGCTTCATCGACGAAGCCATGCGCGGGCAGCGGGAGCAATTGAAACTCTTCACGCGCCAGCTTTCGGGCGTGCGCATCACGCTCTCCTCGGTCAGCGGGCTCATCATGGCGCTGATCGGTTTCATGAGCGTCGATCTGTGGCTGAAGGGGCAGGTGACATCCGGCGAAGTGGCCTTCGCGCTGGCGCTGACGCTGCGGCTAAACCTGCTGCTTGGCCGGTTGATGGGCAATCTCAACGGCTTCTTCCGCGCGCTCGGCACCACGCAGAACTCGATGGAGACGATCGCGCAGCCGCTCGGCCTCACCGACCGGCCGGAAGCCAAACCACTTGTCGTACAAGCGCGGCGAGATCAAGTTGGAACATGTCGGCTTCCATTACGGCAAGGGCAGCGGGGTGATCGACGATTTGTCGCTCACGATCAAGCCGGGCGAAAAATTGGGGTTGATCGGGCCGTCAGGCGCGGGAAAGTCGACGCTGGTCAGCCTGATCCTGCGCTTCTTCGACGTGGAGAAGGGGCGTATCCTGTTCGACGGACAGGATGTGCGCGATGTGACGCAGGACAGCCTGCGCTCCGCCTTCTCCATGGTGCAGCAGGACACGTCGCTTTTCCACCGTTCGGTGTTCGAAAACATCGCCTATGGCAGGCCCGGCGCGACCATGGACGAAGTGATCGCCGCAGCCCGCAAGGCACGGGCGCACGAGTTCATCACCGGTCTGTTCAGATGGCAAGGGGCGTCGCGGCTATGATGCGCGGGTGGGCGAGCGCGGCGTGAAGCTGTCGGGCGGCCAGCGCCAGCGCATCGCGATCGCGCGGGTTTTCCTGAAGGACGCGCCGATCCTCATCCTCGACGAGGCGACCAGCCAGCTTGACTCCGAAATCGAGGCGGCGATCCAGGAAAACCTGCTAGACCTCATGCGCGGCAAGACGGTGATCGCCATCGCGCACCGCTTGTCCACGGTCGCGGCGCTCGACCGGCTCGTCGTGCTGGACAAGGGCGCGATCGTGGAGGAGGGCAGCCACGAGGCGCTGCTGCGCAGGGGCGGCCTCTATGCTGCGCTCTGGGCGCGCCAGTCGGGCGGGTTTCTCGCCGACCGGCTCGAGGATGTCGACTGAGGCAGCCTTTTCCATTCTGCTGCATTATTGACCAGTTTCGTGTTGCAAAGCTGCGTTTTCAGGCATAACGCGGCAAGGCAGGTGCGCTTTGATGCGGGCCTGTCCAACTCCCCGGCGGCAAATCTTGGCCTTCCACGTCCGACATCCCGTCCTGCTCTCGGTCGAGCCCGGTCACGCGCCGTGGGCGTTCGCGACGCTGTTCTTCATCGAGTCGATGGCGCGCGCTTCGCTCGTCACCGTGATGCCGCTTCATGCCTATGCGCTGTTCGGCAACAAGGAAACGGTGAGCCTTGCCTATACCAGCGTCGCAAGCGTGGCGCTGCTTGCATCCTTCCTCATTCCGTTCATGATTCGCGCGTTCTTCGCGGCGCTGGAGCTATACGATCGGCGCGCTGTTCGTGGCGATCTCCGGCGTGCTGCTCGCCACCGATACGGTGCCGGGCCAGCTTGGTGCAATGTTCGCGCGAACCTTCGGGGCGGCGACGCTCAACATCACGCTCAACCTCTACATCATGGACTATATCCACAAGACGCAGCTCGTTCATTCCGAGCCGTTGCGCTACGCGGTCTCGACCGTGGCGTGGATCGTGTCGCCGCTCATCGGCGTGTATTTCTACGAGCATTTCGGTATCTGGGCCGCGGCCATCGTTCCGGCACTTGGCGCGGCGGCGCTGATCGCCGCTTTCTGGTATTTGCGGATGCGCGAGAAGAGCCCGATCAGGCCGGGCCGTTCGCAAGCGATCAACCCGTTCGCCTCGATCCGCCGCTTCGCGGCACAACCGCGGCTGCGCCTTGCTTGGCTCATCGCCTTTGCACGCTCGGCCTTCTGGGTGACGTTCTTCATCTACGTGCCGATCCTGATGATCGAGGGAAAGCTCGGGCCGCTCAGCGCGGGCATAGCGATCGCGGCGGGCAACGCCATGCTGTTCAACAACCTGCTGGTGACGGGCTGGGCCCGCCGCTATTCGGTGCGGCGCATGCTGGCCCTGGCGCTCGGCGGCGGCGCGCTTCTTCACGCTGCTGTGCGGCCTTGCCGGCGTGCCGAACGCGCTTGTGGCGGCCGTGATGATCGTGACGGCGGCATTCTTCATTTCCATGCTCGACGGGCTTGGTCCGATCCCGTTCATGCGGGCGGTGCGTTCGCATGAGCGCGCGCAGATGACGACGGTCTACCGGACCTATCTCGACGCGTCCGAACTGGTGCCGCCCGCCATCTACATCTTCGCGTTCATGGCCTTCGGATTTTCCGGGGCGTTCTACGCCCTTGCCCTGATGCTGGCGCTCACCGCCTGCCTGGTCTGGGTCTACATACCAAAGAGCCTTTGACGATGAGCCTTTACGAAATCGCGGCGCTGGCAGCAGCCTTTTGCTGGGCGATCACCGGCGTCATCACCGCCGGCCCGGCGCAGCATCTGGGCGCTTTGGCCTTCACGCGCATCCGCATGACCATGGTGCTGGCGATGCTCGCTGCCTTCGTCGCCTTCACGGGCGCATGGCGCAACATCGGGACGGAGGCATTGTTGCCGCTCATGGCTTCTGGCGTCATCGGCATTTTCCTCGGCGATTCGATGCTGTTTGCAACGATGAACCGGATGGGCCCGCGCCGCACGTCGATCCTGTTTTCGCTGAATGCGCCGCTGGCGGTCGTGCTTGGCTGGCTGGTGCTGGGCGAACGCCTTACCGGCCGCGAACTGACGGGTATCGCGCTGGCGTTTGCGGGGGTGTTGCTGGCCATCGTCTTCGGCAAGCGCAAGTCGCAACTGCACCAGTGGGAGGAGATCAAGGGCCCGCTGTGGATCGGCCTTGCGCTTGGCAGCTCTTGCCGCGCTGGCGCAGGCGGCAGGATCGCTGATCGCAAGGCCGGTGATGGAAACCGGGATCGACCCGGCGGCAGGATCGCTGGTGCGGGTAGGCACGTCCATTGTGTGCTTCTACCTTGCAATGCTCATTCCCGGCGGTCACCTGAAGGCGCAGAACCCGATGACGTGGAGAATTGCCGCGCGTGACGGCGTTTTCCGGCTTCCTGGCAATGGCGGTGGGCATGACGCTGGTGCTGTTCGCCTTGCGCGGCGGCGAGGTCGGTATTGTCTCGACGCTGTCGGCGACGACGCCGGCGCTGATCTTGCCGCTGCTTGTGGCTGAAGACCGGCGAGGCTCCGGCGCCCGCCGCATGGGTCGGCGCGGCCCTCGTCATTGCAGGCAGCGCGCTGCTGTTCTCGAGCTAGCGTCGCGGCATTCTCGCGCAGGATTTCGAGCTCCAGCCAGGCTTCTTCCTTTTGCGCGAGCAGCCGTTCGCGCTCTGCAAGCGCGGCCGTGGCGGCGTCGAACTTCTTGCGGTCGCGGGAAAGAGGTTCGGGGTCTTCGAGGATCCTGCGCAGCTTCGCGATCTCAGCTTTCCAGTTTGGCGATTTCGCCCGGCAGCGTTTCGAGTGCGTATTTCTGCTTGAAGGAAAGCTTTTGAGACTTGCTTTGGCGCAGGTGCGTGCGATGACGGCGTTGCCGTCGTCTTTCGAGGCAGACGCGGCCGCGGCCTTGCGGGCAGCGACGCCGGAGCCCTTCTGCGCCACCATGTCGGAATAGCCGCCGGCATATTCGCGCCACACGCCGTCGCCGTCGGAGGCGATGACGCTGGTGCAGGTGCGGTCGATGAAGTCGCGGTCATGGCTGACAAGAATCACCGTGCCCGCATAGTCGGCGATGAATTCCTGCAGCAGGTCCAGCGTTTCCAGGTCGAGATCGTTGGTCGGTTCGTCCAGCACCAGGAGGTTCGAGGGCTGCGCAAGGCCGCGCGCCAGCAGCAGGCGGCCGCGCTCGCCGCCCGAAAGCACGGCGACCGGCGTTCCGGCCTGTTCCGGCGAGAACAGGAAATCCTTCATGTAGCTCATGACGTGCTTGTTCTCCGTGCCGACCTGCACCGTGTCGCCGCGGCCGCCGGTCAGCGCCTCGCGCAGCGTCCATTCGGGCTTCAGCGCCTCGCGCTTCTGGTCGATGACCAGCGGCTCCAGGCCGATGCCGAGGCGCACCTCGCCGCTGTCCGGCGCCAGCCTGCCGGTGATCAGGCCGACCAGCGTCGTCTTGCCGGCGCCGTTGGGGCCGACAATGCCGACCCGGTCGCCGCGATGGATGATGGTCGAGAAGTCGCTGACGACCGCGCGGTCGCCAAAGCTTTTGGAGACATGTTGTCAGCTTGGCGACCAGCTTGCCGGAGGCCTCGCTCTCATTGCCGGTGATCTTGACGGAGCCCTCAACGGCACGGGCGCCGACGAGCTTGCCTTGCGCAGGCCGCGAGTTCGTGGACGCGGCGCATGTTGCGCTTGCGACGGCCCGACACGCCATGGACGATCCAGTGCTGCTCGCGCTCGATCTTGCGGCCGAGCTTGTGGCGCTCGGCCTCCTCCTGCTCGAGGAAGTCGTCGCGCCAGTCCTCGAACTTGCCGAAGCCGAAATCGAGGCTGCGGGCTGACGCCGCGATCCATCCAGATGGTCCGGCGCGACAGCCGGTCGAGGAAGCGCCGGTCATGGCTGATCAAGCAGGATCGCCGAGCGCGATGCGCGACAGTTCGTCCTTCGAGCCATTCGATCGCCGGCAGGTCGAGATGGTTGGTCGGCTCGTCGAGCAGCAGGATGTCGGGCTCGGGCGCAAGCGTGCGGGCAAGCGCTGCCCGTCGCGCCTCGCCGCCGGAAATGCTTGCCGGATTTTCCTCGCCGGTCATGCCGAGCGCCTCGAGCAGCAGTCGCGCGCGGTGCGGATCATCGCCCGGCGCAAGCCCCGACAAGAACGTAGGCGATGACGTCGGCGTGCCCGGAAAGATCCGGTTCCTGCGGCAGGTAGCGCAAGGTGACGCCCGGCTGGAGGAAACGCGCGCCCGAAATCGGGTTCGATCATGCCGGCGGCGATCTTCAGCAGCGTCGACTTGCCCGAACCGTTGCGACCGACCAGGGCAACGCGGTCGCGCGCCTCGAGCAGACATCGATGCGCCCTCGATCAAGCGGCGTGCCGCCGAAGGTCAGGTGGATGTTCTTCGAGAAAGAGGATCGGAGGGGCCATGGCAGCTGTTCCGAGTATTCTGCTGCGGAGCGACGTCTTTGCCCGACCCGGCCTGCTATTTCAATGCGCGGCTTGCAAGCTGCGCGGTGCTGTGACAGAGGCCGCGACATTGTGCGCAAAACGTGGCCGGACGCTTGAAATGGGCATGTTCGCGGAATATGACACCATCAAACCATTGCTGTATCCGGACGGGCTTCGCCTTTGATCCGGCCATCGACCGGGAGAATGGCGTGTCTGGATTATGCGAAAGGACTTTCCCGTGAGCGCAAATCCAGACCGCCCATGAGAGCGAGCCGACCCGCCGCGACTTTCTGTTACATCGCGACCGGCGCGATGGGCGCCGTAGGCGCTGGCAGCCGCAGCCTGGCCGTTCATCGCGCAGATGAACCCCGACGCCTCCACACGGGCGCTGGCTTCGATCGAAGTCGACGTCTCGTCGATCGAGGAAGGTCAGGCGATCACGGTCAAATGGCGCGGCAAGCCGGTGTTCATCCGCAACCGCACCGCCAAGGAAATCGAGGAAGCCCAAGGCGGTTCCGCTCGACGATCTGAAGGATCCGAACGCGGAAAACGCCAATCTCGAGCGCCGGCGCACCTGCAACCGACGACGAACCGTTCGGCCGGCGAAGGCAAGGAAAACTGGATCGTGATGATCGGTTCCTGCACCCATCTTGGCTGCGTGCCGGTCGGCACCGCAGGCGATTTCGGCGGCTGGTTCTGCCCCTGCCACGGCTCGCATTACGATACGGCCGGACGCATCCGCAAAGGCCCGGCGCCACGCAACCTCGACATTCCGGTGTTCGCGTTCACTTCCGACACCACCATCACGAATCGGCTAAGGCCGCGGAGAGCCAGAAACATGAGCGCTGGGCATTCGACCTACACTCCCAAGATCGGGCTTCGTGAAGTGGCTCGACGAGCGGCTGCCGCTGCCGCGGCTGGTCTATGACAGCTTTGTCGCCTATCCGGTGCCGACGAATCTCAACAGCTGGTACACGTTCGGCGGCATCCTCTCGATGATGCTGATCGTGCAGATCCTCACCGGCGTCGTGCTGGCGATGCACTATGTCGCCAACTCGGCGCTGGCCTTCCAGAGCGTCGAACACATCATGCGCGACGTGAACTACGGCTGGCTGATGCGCCGCCTGCATGCCAACGGCGCGTCGATGTTCTTCATCGCCGTCTACATCCACATGTTCCGCGGCATGTATTACGGCTCCTACAAGGCGCCGCGCGAAGTGCTGTGGATCCTTGGCGTCATCATCTTCTTCCTGATGATGGCGACGGCCTTCATGGGCTACGTGCTGCCGTGGGGCCAGATGAGCTTCTGGGGCGCGACGGTCATCACCGGCTTCTTCTCGGCCATTCCGCGGGTTGGCGACTAGCATCCAGCAATTGCTGCTTGGCGGCTTCGCGGTCGACAACCCGACGCTGAACCGCTTCTTCTCGCTGCACTACCTGCTGCCGTTCATGATCGCGGGCGTCGTGATCCTGCACGTCTGGGCGCTGCATGTGACCGGCCAGACCAACCCGACCGGCGTCGAGGTCAAGGACATCCGCAAGGAGACCGTGCCGTTCACGCCCTATGCGACCATCAAGGACGCGCTCGCGATGGTGCTGTTCTTCATGCTGTTCGCCTGGTTCGTGTTCTATCCTGCCGGACTATCTCGGCCATCCGGACAATTACATCCCGGCCGATCCGCTGAAGACGCCGGCGCATATCGTTCCCGAATGGTACTTCCTGCCGTTCTACGCGATCCTGCGCGCCATCACCTTCAACATCACGATTCCGTTCACCGACATCGTGCTGATCGACACCAAGCTCGGCGGCGTGATTGCGATGTTCGCCTCGATCGCGGTGCTGTTCGTTCCTGCCCTGGCTCGACACGTCGAAGGTCCGTTCGGCGAACTATCGCCCGCTCTACCGGCAGTTCTTCTGGATATTCGCGATCGTGTGCGTCGGTCCTCGGCTATCTCGGTTCACGCCCGGCGGAAGGCATCTACCCGCTGCTGTCGCTGATCTTGACGATCTACTACTTCGCGCATTTCTTCATCATCCTGCCCTTGCTTGGCATGGTTCGAGACGCCGAAGGAACGCTGCCCGCGAGCATTGCGGATGCGGTGCTTGAACAAGCAAGGGCAGTCAATGCACGCTCAGCGCCCAGCCGGCAGAATGACCGGGAACCCGGGGAAACAGAACCATGAAACTGAAAACGCTCATTTCCGGGATTGCCGGCTTGCGGCGCGTTATGGCCGTCTCGCCGGCCCGTGCCTTAGCGGCCGAAGAGGGCGAGGCGCACACGCCGCACTATCCGATCAAGCATGCCGACGCCAGGCGGAGTGGAGCTTTGCCGGACCCTTCGGCCATTGGGACATCGGCCAGCTGCAGCGCGGCCTGAAGGTCTACAAGGAAGTCTGCTCGGCCTGCCATTCCATGGAATCTGGTGGCATTCCGCAACCTCGAGGCGCTCGGCTATACGCCGGAGCAGGTAAAGGCATTCGCGGCCGAATACACGGTCACGGACGGCCCGAACGCCGATGGCGAGATGTTCGAGCGCCCGGCAGTTGCCTCGGACCGTTTCCCCTCGCCGTTCCCCAATGTCGCAGGCAGCTGCCGCGGCCAACAATGGTGCGGCCCCGCCGGACTTTTCGCTGCTGGCCAAGGCGCGCGCGCCGGAACGCGGCTTCCCGACATTTCGTGTTCGACATTTTCACGCTTTATGCGGAAAACGGCCCGGACTACATCTATTCGCTGCTGACCGGCTACGATCAGGAAGTACCCGAAGGGGTGGAAGTGCCTGAAGGCACCCATTACAATCCCTATTTCATCGCCGGCCCCGCGCTTGCAATGGCCAATCCGCTGTCCGATGATGTCGTCACCTATGACGATGGTTCGCCGGAGACAGTCGATCAGTATGCCAGGGACGTTTCGGCCTTTCATGATGTGGGCTGCCGAGCCGCATCTGGTTGAGCGCAAGGCGCTTGGCTTCAAGGTGATGGTGTTCCTGGCGATTTTCGCAGCGCTGCTCTATCTCGTGCGCCAGCAGGTCTGGGCTGACGTGAAGAAGCCGAAAGCGGCCTGACGATCTATGCCATCGTGCAAGTGAAAAGGGCCTTGCATTGCAGGGCCCTTTTCTGCTTGTCGTAGCCCAGACTACATCCGCCAAAGGCATGATGGACAAGCCCCTTGCTTGACCGAAACGCTTGCGCGATGCGATCCGCACCATTCCCGATTATCCAAAGCCCGGAATCCATGTTTCGCGACATCACCACGCTGCTGAACCAGCCGCGGGCGTTTCGCCGGGCCGTGGACGAACTGGTGCATCCCTATGCCGGAACCGGCATCGAGCAGGTGGCCGGCATCGAGGCGCGCGGCTTCATTCTTGGCGGAGCGATGGCGCACCAGCTGTCGGCGGGTTTCGTGCCGATCCGCAAGAAGGGCAAGCTGCCGCACGAGACGGTGCGCATCGCCTACAGCCTCGAATATGGCGTCGACGAAATGGAGATGCACCGCGATGCGGTGCAGTCCGGGGCAGAAGGTCATTCTGGTGGATGACCTGATCGCGACCGGCGGCACTGCGGAAGGCGCGGTCAAGCTTTTGCAGCAGATGGGCGCCGATGTCGTTGCCGCCTGTTTCGTGATCGACCTGCCGGACCTTGGCGGGCGCAGAGAAGATCGAGGCGCTCGGCGTTCCGGTGCGCACATTGATTGCTTTCGACGGTCATTGAACAGACGGTTTCCACTACGTTAAGGCGTTGCTTGATCTTGATCAAGCGGATTGGCTGAATTGGCGTATATGCTTTTCAGTGAATTCAAAGCCAAGGAGACAGACATGTTCAGAAACAATGTCGGCATGATCGATCGCGTGTCTGCGGATCATCGTCGGCGTGGCACTGCTGGTCGCGTTTTTCATCTATCCCAATGCGTCATGGCGCTACTGGACGCTGATCGGCGTCGTGCCGCTGCTGACAGGGCGATCGGTACCTGCCCGCTCTATTCGCTGCTGGGTCTCTCTACCTGCCCGACGAGCATGGTGTGAAGGCGTTGGCGCGCGTCAGGTGTTGAACTTGAACAGCATGACGTCGCCGTCCTGCACGACATATTCCTTGCCCTCGTCGCGCGCCTTGCCGGCTTCCTTGGCGGGCACTTCGCCGCCCAGGCGGACATAATCGTCATAGGCGATGGTCTGGGCGCGGATGAAGCCGCGCTCGAAATCGGTGTGGATGACGCCGGCGGCGCCCGGCGCCTTCGTGCCCTTGGTGATCGTCCAGGCGCGGGTTTCCTTCGGGCCTGCCGTGAAATAGGTGATGAGGTGCAGCAGGTCGTAGCCGGCGCGGATCAGCCGGTCGAGGCCGGGCTCCTTCAGCCCCATCGCCTCCATGTATTCGGCGGCTTCCTCGTCGGGCAATTGCGCCAGTTCCGCCTCGATGGCGGCCGAAATCACCACCGTGGACGCGCCCTGTTCCTCGCGCCATTGTCCTCGACCCGGCGCGTATGCTCGTTGCCGGTCGGCGGCATCGGCTTCTGCGACGTTGCAGACATAGAGCACGGGGTGGGAGGTCAGCAGGTTCAGCCCGTCGAGGATCGCGACGTCCGCCTGCGTCGACTGCGTTGCGCAGCAGGCGCGCCGGCTTGCCCTCCTGCAGGAGCGCGAGCGCCTTCTCCATGACGGACAGCATGGCCAGGGCTTCCTTGTCCTGCTTGCGCTTGCGCATCTGTTCGGTGCGGCGCTCCAGGCTTTCAAGGTCGGCCAGCATCAGCTCGGTTTCGACCGTGTCGGCATCGGCGACCGGATCGATCCGGCCTTCGACATGGGTGATGTCGTCGTCCTCGAAGCAGCGCAGCACGTGGACGATTGCGTCGACCTCGCGGATGTTGGCGAGGAACTGGTTGCCCAGGCCTTCGCCCTTGGAGGCGCCGCGCACGAGGCCGGCGATGTCGACGAAGGAAATGCGCGTCGGAATGATTTCCTTCGAGCCGGCGATGCCGGCGATCTGCTTGCAGGCGCGGATCGGGAACGGCCACTTCGCCGGTGTTCGGCTCGATGGTGCAGAACGGGTAATTTGCGGCCTGCGCCGCCGCCGTGCGGGTCAGCGCGTTGAAGAGGGTCGACTTGCCGACATTCGGCAGTCCGACGATGCCGCATTTGAAGCCCATGATCAGATCTCTTCGGTCGGAGGAACCGGCGAGCCGGGAAAGGAATTGGCGCGTATCGCGCAGCGAGCGCCGGTTTACTTCCTTGGCAGGCAAATGGCTATAGCGCATACGCTAGCTGTCGCCCTGCCGAACAGCTTTTTCAGCATCGCGGCCATCGGTCCGGTTTCCGGCACTTTCGCCTTCGGCTTGACTCGCGGGCCTGGCGGATATGGCTCTGCGCCTTTCCCGGGCTTTTCGCGGTTTTTCCTCCTTGCCGCCGGTTGCCAGCGCCACCTTGTTCATGAAGGTGGCATCGTCGCCTTTCACCAGCAGGGGAAAATGGTCGGCGACCGCGTCCAGCAGCGGGTCGAGCCATTGCGCATCGGCCTTGGCGAAGTCGCCGAGGACGTGCCGCTGCACCAGATCCTTGTGCCCCGGATGGCCGATGCCGAGCCGCACGCGCCGATAGGCATTGCCGCAATGGCTGTCGATGGAACGGATGCCGTTGTGGCCGCCTGCGCCGCCACCGGTCTTTACCCGCAGCTTGCCGGGCGGCAGGTCGAGCTCGTCGTAGAACACGATGAGGTCGGAAGGCTGAAGCTTGTGGAACCGCAAGGCCTCCCCGACCGCCTCGCCCGAGACATTCATGAAGGTCTGGGGCTTGATGACCAGCACCTTTTCGCCGGCGATTTCACCTTCGCCGATCAGCGACTTGAACTTGTTGCGCCAGGGCGAAAAGGAATGGCGGCGGGCAATCGCGTCCGCCGCCATGAAACCGATATTGTGCCGGTTGCCCGCGTAGGATGCTCCGGGATTGCCTAGACCTGCAACGACAAGCATGGGCGTGCTCCGGGGCGGATGCGGCCCGCGGTTTCGCGGGCGCGCGGTTTACGCGGCGGGTTCTGCCTTGTCGTCTTCGGACTTCGACGCCGACGAACCTGCGATGGTCGCGATCGTGAAGTCGCGGTCGGTGATCGTCGGGCGGGAGTTGGCCGGCAGCGTCACGTGCGAAATGTGGACGGATCGCCAATGTCAAGCCCGGCCAGGTCGATTTCGATGAATTCGGGAATCGCCATTGCCGGGCATTCCAGCTCGACCTCGTGGCGAACGATGTTCAGCACGCCACCGCGCTTGAGGCCGGGCAGGACTTCCTCGTTGAGGAAGTGGACCGGTACTTCCACGATCACCTTCGAATCCTTGGAGATGCGCAGGAAATCGACATGCGTGATGAAATCGCGGACCGGATCGGTCTGGTAGTCCTTCGGCAGGACCTGGTGCTTCGTGCCGTCGACATCGATGGTCGCGATCGTCGTCAGGAAGCCGCCT
>CAVOVL010000017.1:0-449977 GCA_963699855.1 uncultured Alphaproteobacteria bacterium
GTCGGCGTATTGCACCGCAAATTCAATAACACTGCAGATGATTTGGCAGCCAAGGGACTAGGCCAACATCGGCACCGTGGCGGGCATGGTTCGGCCGGAGCGAGGGGGGCAAACTCGCCCCGGCCTGACCACAATTTTCCCAGGGATGAAATCATCATGGCTGCCCTGGCGATATCATACAGGAAGCCACAGTAAATCCGGGCGATTGCAGGAGTTGCCGCGGCGACCCGCCTGCCTATTTCGCGAGGCCTCGGCACCAGGAGGCAGACGGGTCATGCTCGCGTTGAAATGCGGGCGGAGCCTTGCAGTCACCGGCTGAGAAGACTTGCTTGATCTCATCGAATGTGATGCCGCGGTCGAGCAGATGCGACCGTATTGGCGCAGGCAAGTGCCGCGATACTGGAAGGACTGCCACCATCATCCCAGTCTTTCCGGACAATCAGCCGAAAACCAGTTCCGGCAGCACCACCTCCCACGCATCGCGCTTGAGGGATGCATGGAAGCTCTCGTCGGCATCCGCTTTTCGCCATGCGAGGATCGCCCCGACCTCGCCGCGCAGGAAAGTCGTGCCCTCCGGCGGTGAAAACGCCCGCGACATTCGCCCGAGCCGCTGACCCTTGTCGTTGCACAGTGACCAACGGTCGCCATCCCGGGTGAGGGTGACTGCGTCGCCTGCCTTTGCCTCGGCAATGGCGGAAAGCGCGGGATTGCCCGCCGCCAGTCGCCCCGCGAAGGAGAGATCCACCAGCTTTGGATCTGGAAGAATGTAGCGCTGGCGGGCTGCCGGCATGGCGCCGGGATCGGGACGGGCGGCGCGGGCAAGGATGGCCTCCGAACCGGATTGCAGGAATGGATGGCGGCCGTCGCTCATCACCGACAGGCTTCGCCGCGCCCGTGTCATCGCGACGTAGAAGAGCCGGCGCGGCGCGTCCGCGTCCTCGCCGTGCGACGGCCGTTCCCAGCCGCCGTTGAGGATCACCACGTCGTCGAATTCGAGCCCCTTGGCACGGTGGGCGGTCAGGAGGAGCAGGCCGCGCTGCGCGGCGCGGGTGTCGCGGGCCCATTCGGCGAACCAGTCGATGAGATCTGGCACCGGCGCCGCCTTGTCGCCCAATTCCCGCGCCAGCATGCCGATGCCCTCGCCGATGAGGTCGGTCCATCGGTTGCGCGACATTCCGCCGACGATGCTCTCCAGATCCGCCACGTGGAGCATCCGGCCGGGCTGGCCCCTCAGGGCTGCAATGAAGGCCTGCATCTCGCGCAGCCGCCACAGGCTCGGCAGCTTCTCGTTGGCCATCTGGACCGGGATGTTGAGGCTCTCGGCGTAGCTGCGCACCGGTTCGAGATACCGCCAGTTGCGGGCGATGATCGCGGCGCGCGACCAGGACCAGTCGGGATCGAGGCGCGACAGGCGAACGAGTTCGTCCACCGCCGCCACTGCCTGCACCGCGTCGCCTGAGGCGCAGGTCAAAAGCTGCACCCGCCCCTGCGCCACCGGATCGAGCGTCGCCATCACGCCGCCCGGCGGGGCTTTACTGCGCTGCGCGGTCGACGGCGATGTCGTGGCCTTGCTTCATCCGGTCCCTGGCGCCGGCAATGACGGCGTTGCTGGCGGCAATGATGTGGGCGGTCGAGCGGTAGTTCTCGGTCAGGAATACCGCCTTTGCGCCATAGTCCTGCTTCGAAGCGGCGGATGAATTCGATCGAGGCACCGGCAAAGCCGTAGATGTTCTGGTCGTCGTCGCCGACGGCGAAGAGGCTGAGGCGCAAGTCCGGGTCGTCCAGCGTGCGGCCGGCAATGGCGGCGATCAGGGCGTATTCCTCCGGTCCGATGTCCTGGTATTCGTCGACGAGGATCCAGCGATAGCCCTCGATCAGGGTGTTGCGCAGCGCCTCCGCCTCGACCTTGCTCAGCCCTTCGCCGCTCAAGAGCTTCACGGCATCGAGCACGCACTGGTCGAAATCGGGATCGCCATCCTTCTGCCTGCCGGCAAAGCTTGCCCCGACCAGCCGCATCGCCAGCGCGTGGCAGGTCGAGATGGTGATGCCCTGCGCATCATCGCCGATCAGCCGGCGCAGCCGTTCGCGAATTTCGGCGGCAGCATGGCGGTTGTAGGTGAGGACGAGAATGCCGCTCGGGTTCTCGCGCTTGACCCGGATGAGGTAGGCGATGCGGTGGACGAGGACGCGCGTCTTGCCGGACCCGGGCCCGGCGAGGACCAGCACGTTGGTCTGCTCGCGATCGTCGCGGACGATCTGTTCCTGGACCGGATTGCCGAGCGCCTCGACAATCGCCTTCCAGGATTTGCCCGTCGTCTGCCGCCGGATTTCCGCCCCGCGCCCTGGCATCCAGCGCTTCAGGAATGCGTCGCGGTCGATGACGAAGTAATCCTCCGACAGACGCTGCGCCTTCTCCATGGAGGTGAGCGCCGTTTCCGCATAGGTGGCCATGACATGGGTCTGCAGCGTCTTGTCGTCGTAGTGTTCTTCGAGCGGCAAGAAGTGCTGGACGGTGAAGGTGCCGCCCTTCGGGTTCAGATGAACCGTCATGGCGGGCCGGAAGATGGTCAGCCCCCTGCCCAGAGTGACCACCTGCTGCTCGTGCATCCACAGCAGCGCGCGGTCCATCAGCCGCGACATGTCCTTGACGCCGGCGCGCAACAGGGCGTCGCCGTTGAGGCGGGCGAGCATCGCGCCGAGCGTCGTCTCGACCGCAATGTCCTTGCCGCGCGACCCCTTGGGCAGGCGCTCCAGCAGATGGTTGAGGAGCATCTCCGCGCCCTGCCGCCGCAAGGCTGCGGTCTGCTCGAGGATCGGCCATGATCGCTGCAGGCGCACTTGCAGCGTGTCGCGGCTGAGCTTGCGGGCCGTGAGGTTGCCGCGGCCGCCATCCTGGTCGCGGCCGTCCTGCGCGAGGCTGCGGATCAGCCGTTCGACGATGTCGGGCCGCACGCTCGCATGGCCGCCATCGCGCAACTTCTGGCTGGCGGCGCGAAGGCTCAAGGGTTGCGGCTCGCCGGCATCGGCGTCGGGGACTTCTTCGCGCATCAGCGAAATCAGATCCGTCTCCAGCCGGGCCGCCTGCTCGAGCTGCGCCAGCGACAAATCCTGGACGCCGAGGTGGACGAAGACGGTGACGACGGTGTCGTTGCTGGCGATGCCGAGCGTCTCGAGGTCCGCCAGCGCCTTGCGCAGCGCATTTCCCGAAAGCCCGCAAGCGCCCGTCAGCTCGTCGGTCGAGATGCCCTCGTCGGCTGGCGCATTGATCACGTGCCGGACGAGGTCGAGAAGCTGCTTTTTCCTGGTCCCGGTGATCTTGCGCCGGTCGAGGATTGCCGCTGCCTCATCAAGCGTCCGTATCCGCAGCGAGGACGGGAAGACCTGCACCCGGTTTTCCTCGCGCGACAGCAGTGCCGCCTCCTCGAGCCACGCCACGGCCGTCTTCACCCGGGTGTCGTCGGTGGCGCTGTCGCGTTCGAATTCCTGCTCGGTTTCCTCGCGAACGATCTCGCCCGAGGTCGCGATCACCTCGCCATTCTTGCGGGTGCGCGTGTCGATCCGGCGCAGCGCCTTCAGGATCGCGCCGATCTCGTGCCGCGCGAGACGGGAGCGGGCCGAAAGCGTGAATTGCCGCTCGACATCCTCGGCTTGGAAGAGCAGCACGCAATTGGCGGGATCGCGGTCGCGCCCCGCCCGGCCCGCCTCCTGCAGATAGTTCTCCAGCGACCCTGGAATGTCGCCATGGACGACGAGGCGGATGTCCGGCTTGTCGATCCCCATTCCGAAGGCATTGGTCGCGGCGATGACGCGCAGCGCGCCGATGCGGAAGCGCTCCTGGATGTCGCGCTTCTCGTCCGGCGATAGCCCGGCGTGGAAGCGCTCCGCCGCCAGCCCCTGCTGCTTGAGAAAATCCGCCACCTTTTCGGTCGCGCTGCGCGTGGCGCAATAGACCACCGCACCCGAGGCGCCTTCGGCCGGGAGCTTCTCCTCGATCGCATCGAGGATGTCGTTGAACTTGGTCGTCTTCTGCGTCGGCCGCACCTCGAAGGACAGGTTGGTGCGCACCGCGCCGCCGTCGAGCAGCAGCAGGTCGGCGTCGAGGCGGCTCTTGAAGTGGTCGCGGATGTCGCTCACCACCTCCGGCTTGGCCGTGGCGGTCAGGCACAGGATCGGCGCGGGCGGCGTGTCGCCTGAGAATTCCTTGATGAAGCGGCTGACATAGCGGTAGTCGGGGCGGAAATCGTGGCCCCATTTCGAGATGCAGTGCGCCTCGTCCAGCACCCAGAGGCCGACCTCGCGCTGCTTCAGGACGGTGCGGATCGAGACCGAGCGCAGCTGCTCGGGCGAAATCAGCAGGATCGATGCGTCCCCCATCCGCACCCTTTCCAGCGCGTCGTGCCGCTCGGGCAGCGACAGCATGCCATTGACCGTCACCGCCGAGGATATCCCCGCCCGCGCCAGCCCCTGGACCTGGTCGGCCATCAGCGCGACGAGCGGCGAGATCACCACGGTCAGGGCACCGGTCTTGTCGAAGCGCGACAGCGCCGGGACCTGGTAGCAGACCGATTTGCCCGTCCCGGTCGGCAGGATGCCGAGGACGCTTTGTCCCGCCATCGCCTCGGCGACGATGCGCTCCTGCAGCGGCCGGCCCGTCTCGTCGACGGGTTCGCTGCGGAACGCCTCAAAGCCGAACCAGCGCTGCAGGGCGCGGTTCGGGTCGTTCTTCTCGCGGCACCAGATACAGTCAGGCCGGGCGCAGCCGGTGTCGCGCAAGATGCCGCACGATGAGCGCAGCTTCGCGGAACTGCATCCGCACCCAGGGCGGCATCACCGAATCGCCGCCCGCCACCGAAATCCACGACAGCGCATAGGCCATCGGCCAGCCGAGCTGCGGGTTCGACAGCCGCTCCAGGGTCTGGTCCAGTCGCAATTCGCAGCTGTTGCCGGTGAGCAGCCGGCGCATCGCGCCAAGGGCCTTTTCCGATGACGGTGCCGCTTCCCCCCGCACTTGCCGAAACACGGCGTCGAAGCCGCCGGATAATTCCCCCCGCGTGGTCAGGTGGTGATAGGCGGTCAGCGCGTCGGGGTTTTCACCGTTCAACGGTGACAGGCTCGCCAGCTGGTTCGCCAGGACCTTGAAGACCAGTCGCGCATCCAGTTCCGGATCATTGACATGCCCTGCCTCCAGCCGCCCGTCGTGGTAGTGCTTGACGAGGTGATGGTAGGGGTTGCGCGGAAAGGCCAGCGGATTGAGCCAGAGCGTGTCGATCGGGGCCGATGTCAACGTCGCCAATCGCGGCCGGTTGGCGAGCAGGTGCGGCAGGTCGTGGCGCAGGATATTGTGGCCGATGATGTGATCGGCGCTGGCGCAGAAAACCTCGAGGCGGTCGAGGGCCTGTTCCAGGCCGCCCGAGCGAAAGACGAGTGGCGGCGTCTCGCCGGAACCGACGGCGGCGAACGCAAAGGTACGGGCGGCCTTCGGATCCACCTCCAGATCAATCGATATGCAGCGAGACAGTAACGCGTATTGCGAGCTTGTCGGGGATGGAACAGTGACCATGGCAAATGTGAATGTCAAAAATGATACAAGCGCAACCCTACTGCTACGCGCGCGAACGCCTGGCAGTTGCTGGCGCCCTGGTTCTGACAGGACTGGACCGCCGCGCGGCTGGCCTTCCTCTTCCACGCTGTGACCGGCATACCGATGGTGCTCTACACCAGCTTCAACGAGAACGAACCGGTCGTCTGCAAGCTGGAAGATGCGCTCGACTGCTTCCTGCGCACGAAAATGGATGTCCTGGCTCGGCAACCGGTTTGCCGAACGGCGTCAGGGCTGACCACACACAATGATCAGCACCGAGCACTGCGCTACCTGATCCCATCGCGGTTTCGTCCAAGCCAGCCGTACCCACCGCCCGATTGATCATTCACCGGTTCGATCCGGTGTGGGCGCAGTTAGGCGAAATTTGATTTGATTGGTTACGAATTGGTTAGCACCGCCTTCATGCGATCAGGCGATACTCTGGCAGTTCAACTTGGTCAGGGATGACTTAAATGGAACGCGCCGACTTCAACGGTTTCCTGCTGGTGCCGGGAAGCTTCATCGTTTTCGTCTGGGACATCATCCAGAACAACGGCACCTTGTTCAAATATTTGACGGAAACGATCCAGGCCGTTGGCCACAGCATGCTTTATTGACTGGGTCGATTCCCTTTAGCCAATAAGACCGGCAAACATTTCAAATATCCGTGCGTCATTCATCGTTACGTCGAAGACGAATGCGCCAAAAAGCCCAACAACGTATACATACCAATCGTCCAATGGGAGTCTCCCAACTAATGGCCGAACCTCTTTGACTTCACGATGAGACTACCAGTCCGAAACATCCGGCGCTGTGTATTTGATCACATCTTGAAACGCGCCAGGCCCGGCGCAGCGGCTCGCCGCAAAACCAGGGACAGACCAACGCCGCCTCTAACAAAGTATTGCGCTGCAAGCTAGCCGCTTTCGCCGGCGCCTTTGTTCCCTGAAATCATCTTGGCAGCGAAAGTTGATCCGTGCAGGCAGGCGAAAAATTCCCTGCTCCCCTCACGGGAATATTGCCGATAAACGCTTGAATATGTTCAGCTTCGATGGCACGTTTTTCCTGCGCACCGCAGTGATCACGAGGAATTCCCTGCAAATTCCCGCCTTGCAGGGATTTTCGGAAACCGCCGCCCGGCGCCCCGGGGAAGCCAAAGGCGCCCGGGAAACGAAACGGAACCGGCAGGGGAAGCCAGCATCGACAAACGGATCAACGCCGGTTCTGCCGGGCGGCAGCCCTCGCATCGCCCTGGGCAGCACCGGGCAAGGTGCAGAAGGAAAAGCTTGTCATGTCCTGCACGCAGGAAAACACCGCTGTGCGCATCGAGACCAACGATACGTTTCAGTATCTCACCGCTGCAATAACGCTATGCAACCGCACAATACAATCGGGGATGACTACGAGTGCCATCGGCGTTGATTGCGCATGCCCTAGGTAGTGGAAACGCCGGGCTTGCGCCGGGTGCGCGCTTGTGCGGGTATTGCACTTTCAACGTGGGCCGACGGGAAATGGCGTTCACATTCCGGCAGTTGCAGTATTTCGTGGCCGTGGCGGAGCAGGGTTCTGTCTCGGGTGCCGCCCAAAAGCTTTCGATTTCGCAATCTTCCGTCACCGAAGCCATCAAGGAACTTGAAAGCGATCTGGGTGTGCAATTGTTCGAGCGTCACTCGCGTGGGCTTTCCATTACCTACAAGGGACACCAGTTCCTGCGGCATGCGAAGGGAATCCTCTCCAGTGTCGCGGATGCCCGGCAGGCCTTCAGGGAATCGTCCGGCCCGGTTGCCGGCAGGCTCAACCTCGGCGTCACATCGTTGGTCGCCGGCTATGTCCTTTCCGATATCATCGCGCGGTTTCGCAGGGCCTATCCGGGTGTGAACATCACCGCAACCGAAGACAACGGCGAGTATCTCGAACATTTGCTGATCGGCGGAGAACTGGATGTCGCGGTCATGGTGACGTCCAACCTGCGCGACCGTGCCGCCCTGCAGGCCGACATCCTGGAAGTGTCGCCGTACCGGCTTTGGCTGCCGATGGGGCATCCGCTGGCAGGCGCAGAGAGCATCAGCCTTGGGGACATTTCCAACGAGCCGCTCATCTTGTTGACACTCGATGAAATCGAAGAGCCGACAGCAAGGCTGATCGGGGCGCTGGGCACAAGGCCGCGGATCGCCTTCCGTACCCGCTCGGTGGAGGCGGTACGCAGCCTGGTCGCGACCGGTGCGGGCATCGCGCTGCTGCCGGACCTTGTCTACCGGCCCTGGTCGCTGGAAGGTGACCGGATTGAATCGCGCGACATTTCCGGCGCGCTGCCTTTCGTTCAGGTTGGCGTCGTGTGGCGCAAGGGATCGAGCCTTGCCCAGTCGGGCCGCGATTTCATCGACCTTGCCCGCGCACAGCGTTCGCTCAAACCGCGATGACCATCTATCGGAAAAACCGATATCACTTTTCTAACAAATGAATTTGCGAACGTAGGGGAAAGGGTTCAGCATGTCAGGCGGGAACAAGCGCCGGTCTCGCCGCGCGACCGCCAAGAGGGAGAAAGTCCATGAAACGCATTCTTGCCAGCTGTACCGCGCTGTCATTCGTACTTGCCGCCATTGCCCCTGTTCATGCGCAGATCAAGGAGATCGGCGCAGGCGAGGGGCAGCTCAACATCGTGGCCTGGGCCGGATATGTCGAGCGCGGTGAGACCGACAAGAAATTCGACTGGGTGACCAAGTTCGAGGAAAAGACGGGCTGCAAGGTCAACGTCAAGACAGCCAACACGTCAGACGAAATGGTCGCGCTGATGAACGAGGGCGGTTTCGACCTCGTCACCGCCTCGGGCGACGCATCGCTGCGGCTTATTGCCGGCAAGCGCGTGCAGCCGGTGAATGTGGATCTCGTGCCGAGCTGGAGCACCGTCGACGACCGGCTGAAGAGCGCGCCATGGCACACCGTGGACGGCGTTCACTACGGCGTTCCCTACATGTGGGGCCCGAACGTGCTGATGTACAACACGGAGGTCTTCAAGGAGGCGCCGACAAGCTGGAGCGTCGTTTTCGAGGAAACGACGCTTGGCGACGGCAAGTCCAACAAGGGCCGCGTGCAGGCCTATGACGGCCCGATCCACATCGCCGACGCAGCGCAATACCTGATGCACCACAAGCCGGAACTCGGCATCAAGAGCCCGTACGAGCTCAACGAGGACCAGTACAAGGCGGCGCTCGACCTGTTGCGCCAGCAGCGCCAGCTGGTCGGCCGCTACTGGCACGATGCCTTCATCCAGATGGACGACTTCAAGAACGAGGGCGTGGTGGCTTCCGGCTCCTGGCCGTTCCAGGTCAACATCCTGAAGTCGGGCGGCGCACCGGTGGCCTCGGTCATTCCGGTGGAAGGCGCGACCGGATGGGCCGACACGACGATGATGCATGTCGATGCGGCCAATCCGAACTGCGCCTACATGTGGTTCGAGCACCAGCTTTCGTCCAACCTGCAGAGCGATCTTTCGGTCTGGTTCGGTGCCAACCCTTCGGTTCCGGCGGCCTGCACCGACGGTCGCGGCATGCAGACCAAGGAAGGCTGCACGCTCAACGGCCTCGACGATTTCGAGAAGATCCGCTTCTGGACGACGCCAACCTCGAAGTGCGCCAGCCAGAACGATGCCTGCGTGCCCTATTATCGCTGGGTGTCCGATTATATCGGCGTGATCGGCGGCCGCTGACGCTCTCCTCTGCCCCTTGGAGTGCGCCACGGGCTGAACGCGGGGGCGGCGCAAGAAATTGCGCCGCCCATTCTGACCGGGGCATCACCCCTCTCCGCGAGGAACAATTCCGGTTTCAAATGTCAAAAGCAGTCACATTCTCGAAGGTCTCGCGCCATTTCGGCAGCGTCAGGGCCGTGGACAGCGTCGACCTCGAGATCGCCGTCGGCGAGTTCTTCGCGATGCTGGGGCCGTCCGGTTCGGGCAAGACGACTTGCCTGCGGCTTGTAGCGGGCTTCGAGCAGCCGACATCGGGCCATATCGAGATTTTCGGCGAAACGGCCGAAGGCGTTCCGCCCTGGCGGCGCAACGTCAACACGGTCTTCCAGGATTACGCGCTGTTTCCGCATCTGTCGGTCGAGGACAATGTCGCCTACGGCCTGATGATCAAGGGCGTCGGCGTGGCCGAGCGTCGGCGCGAGGCGAATGCCGCGCTGGAAATGGTTCGGCTGCCCGGCTACGGCTCACGCCGGCCGGCGCAGCTTTCGGGCGGCCAGCGGCAGCGCGTGGCGCTTGCCCGCGCGCTCGTCAACAAGCCCCGCGTGCTGCTTCTGGACGAGCCGCTCGGCGCGCTCGATCTGAAGCTTCGCGAGCAGATGCAGGAAGAGTTGAAGGCGCTGCAGCGCCAGCTCGGTATCACCTTCGTGTTCGTGACGCATGACCAGGGCGAGGCGCTGTCCATGGCCGACCGCGTCGCCGTGTTCAACGACGGCAAGATCATGCAGGTCGGTACGCCGGCCGAAATCTACCGGCGCCCGGCATCACGCTTCGTCGCCGATTTCGTCGGATCATCGAATGTGTTGCCGCCGCAGTTCGTGGAGAAGATCGCCGGCGCGCGCAAATGGGCGAGCCTTCGGCCGGAGAACATCCGCCTTGTCGAAAAGGGCGGACATGCCGCCCGCCTTTCGGGCCGCAGCTTTCTGGGTGGCGCGACACGGCTCGTCCTCGATATCGACGGGCAGCGGATAAATGCACTGGTTCCGTCGGCTGCGAGCGTTCCGGCCGATGGCGAAACGGTGCGGATCGGCTGGGACAAGGACGACATTCACCTGATGGAGGGCGAAGCGTGAGCATCGCCGCGCCAGCGATAACGCCACCTGCACGAAGGCATCTCCGGCCGGCTGTCGGACGTCTTCTGGCGCAATCCGAAGCTGCTGCTTTTCCTGCTGTTGCTGCCGCCGGTGTCTGTGGCTCGGCATCGTCTATGTCGGCTCGTTGCTGGCGCTTCTGGCGCAAAGCTTCTTCTCCATCGACGAGTTCTCCGGCCTCATCGACCACACGCCCACGCTGAAGACCTATGGCGAACTGTTCGCACCCGCCAACCTCGACATCATCGCGCGTACCGTAACCATGGCGGCGCTGGTGACGATCGCCTCGGCGATTATCGCCTTTCCGATTGCCTATTACGCCGCGCGCTATGCGAAGGGGCGCTGGAAGGCGCTGTTCTACCTGGGCGTGATGATGCCGCTGTGGTCGTCATACCTGGTCAAGGTTTATGCCTGGAAGCTGATCCTGGCCAAGGAGGGCATCCTCAACTGGCTGTTCGCAAAGCTGCACCTCACATGGCTGCTCGATGCCTGGCTGGCGCTGCCGGTCGTCGGCGGCAATTCGCTGTCGATCAGCTACACCGGCACATTCATCGTGTTCGTCTATGTCTGGCTGCCCTTCATGATCCTGCCGGTGCAGGCGGCGCTGGAGCGCGTGCCGCAAAGCCTCGTCGAAGCCTCGGCCGATCTCGGCGCGGTGCCGCGCAAGACCTTCTTGAACGTGATCTTGCCGCTGGCAATGCCCGGTCTCGCCGCCGGTTCGATCTTCACCTTCTCGCTGACGCTCGGCGACTACATCATCCCGCAGATCATCGGCTCGTCGCGGCTCTTCATCGGGCAGGCAGTCTTTGCCCATCAGGGAACAGCGGGGAACATTCCGCTGGCGGCGGCCTTCACTGTGGTGCCGATCGTGATCATGGCATTCTATCTTTGGGGCGCGCGGCGCCTTGGTGCTTTCGATGCGCTCTGACCCGAACCTGCGCGCCCCAAGGAGCCTCACCATCGCGGCGATCGCCGGGTTGCTGTTCATGCACCTCCCGATCCTGCTCATCTTCGTCTATGCCTTCACCACGGAGGAGCGGACCTATGCCTGGCCGCCTCCCGGCTTCACACTCGACTGGATCGGCGTCACCTGGAACCGGCCGGACGTGTGGGAGGCGCTGTGCGCTTTCCGTCAAGGTCGCGAGCATCTCGACGGTGATCGCCATGGTGCTGGGAACCATGTGCGCGGCGGCGGTGTCGCAAACGCGCTTCTTCGGTCGGGAGGTGATTTCGCTGCTGGTCATCCTGCCGATCGCGCTGCCCGGCATCATTACCGGCATCTCGCTACGCTCGGCCTTCAACATCGCCGACATACCGTTTTCGACATGGACGATCGTGCTCGGCCACGCGACCTTCTGCATCGTCGTCGTCTACAACAATGCCGTGGCGCGGTTCCGGCGCACATCCGGTTCGCTCATCGAGGCGTCGATGGACCTTGGCGCCAACGGCATCCAGACCTTCCGCCATGTGATCCTGCCCAATCTTTCGACGGCGCTCCTGGCCGGCGGCATGCTCGCCTTCGCGCTTTCCTTCGACGAGGTGATCGTCACCACCTTCACCGCCGGGCAACAGGCGACTTTGCCGATCTGGATGCTTGAAGAACTGGTGCGGCCGCGCCAGCGGCCGGTTACCAACGTGGTCGCGATGGTGGTCGTCATCGTCACGCTTCTGCCGATCCTGCTGGCCTACTATCTCACCCGCGACGGCGACACGGTTGCCGGCCAGGGCAAATGACGTGAAAAGGGAGAGTCCATCCATGGATACGAAAATGCTCATCGGCGGCTCAATGGAAGCCGGAATGGAAACCGAGGAAACCATCCTCAATCCGAAGACGGGCAGTTCGATCCTCGAACTTCCGGAGGCTTCGCAGGCGCAGATCGACCGTGCCGTTGCAGCCGCCAATACAGCCTTCGCCAGCTGGTCGCGCACGACACCGGCTGAACGCTCGAACTATCTCCTCAAGATCGCGGCGGCGATTGAAGATCAGGCCGATGCGTTTGCCGCACTGGAGTCGCTCAATTGCGGCAAGCCGATCAATGCCGTCAAGAACGACGAAATCCCTGCCATCGTCGACTGCTACCGCTTCTTCGCCGGCGCGGTGCGCTGCATGCCCGGCAATGCGGCGGGCGAATACATGCGTGGCTTCACGTCGATGATCCGGCGCGATCCGATCGGCGTCGTCGCCTCCATCGCGCCGTGGAATTATCCGCTGATGATGATGGCGTGGAAGCTTGCCCCGGCGATTGGCGGCGGCAACACTGTCGTCTTCAAGCCGTCCGAGCAGACGCCGCTGACCGCGCTTGAAGATGGCGAAGGTGCTGGCTGAAATCCTGCCGGAAGGGGTCGTCAACATCGTGCTTGGGCGCGGTGAGAGCGTCGGCAATGCGCTGATCAACCATCCTGGCGTCAACATGATTTCGATCACCGGCGATGTCGCCACCGGCAAGAAGGTGCTTCAGGCGGCGGCAAAGTCGGTCAAGCGCACGCATCTGGAGCTTGGCGGCAAGGCGCCGGTCATCGTGTTCGACGATGCCGACATAGATGCGGTCGTGAATGGCCTGCGCGCCTTCGGCTACTACAATGCCGGCCAGGACTGCACGGCGGCTTGCCGCATCTATGCCGGCAAGAAGGTCTACGACAAGCTTGTGGCCGAGCTTTCCTCCGCCGTGTCGACCATCAAGTTCGGCGAAGCGGACGACACGACCAACGAGATCGGCCCGCTGATTTCGAAGCGCCAGCGCGACCGCGTCGCAAGCTTTGTCGAGCGCGCTTCCGAGCAGAAGCACATCGAGATCACCACGGGCGGCAAGCCGGGCGAGGGTTCGGGCTTCTTCTACCAGCCCACTGTCATCGCGGGCGCGTTGCAAAGCGACGAGATCGTGCGCCGCGAGGTGTTCGGCCCGGTCGTGTCGGTGACGCGTTTTTCCGATGTGGAGGAGGCCGTGGCCTGGGCCAATGATTCCGATTACGGCCTTGCGTCCTCGATCTGGACGAAGGACGTGTCGCGGGCGATGGCTACGGCCGCGCGCCTGCAATATGGCTGCACCTGGATCAACACGCATTTCATGCTGGTCAATGAAATGCCGCATGGCGGGTTGAAACAATCGGGCTACGGCAAGGATATGTCGCTTTATGCATTGGAGGACTACACGGCGGTACGCCACGTGATGGTCGCGCACTGAGCGCAAATCATCAGGCATGAAACCAAGAGCCGCGCATCGCGCGGCTTTTTTTGTTAATCACATTTCATTGCATGGGTTGATGAATGAACGTTCATTCTCATATATGTGCACTGCAACAACATTGTACGGGATTGGCAATTTGGACGCAGAGAATCCGACATCGGTCCTCAAGTCACGCGAAATCCTCGACAGCGTGCGTGCGGTTTTTTCGGAAAAGGGCTTCGACGGTGCATCGATGCAGGATCTTGCGCGCGCCGCTTCGATGAGCGCCGGCAATTTCTATCGGTATTTCCCTTCCAAGGCCGCGATTGTCGAGGCGCTGGTTCAGCGCAACCTCGAAGAGGCCGAACTCGATTTCCACCGGATCAAACATTCGGCAGACCCACGCGCAGGCAGTCCGCGAGACGATCCGCAAGCATGTGGAATCGATGGACTGCGAAAAAGGCGCGATCTGGTGCGAAATCCAGTCGGCTTCGATCCGGCGGCCGGAGATTGCCTCGCTGATGCAGCGCATGGAAATGCACATGTGCCGCAACATCATCGAAGTCTTCGCACAGATTACCGGCGTGCCGCAGGCCGTGGCGGAAGAACGCTTCGCCGCCCATGCCAGGCTGGTGATGATGCTGATACAGGGCCTTGTCGGCCTTGGAGGCGCGCAGCGAGGCTGACCCACTTTACAAGCGTGATCGCCAGCTTGTCACTCTGGTGATCGAAACCATCGAGAATATCGTAGAAGGATTGCCGTCCGCCGAGACCGGCGTCGAACAGGCAAAGAAGGCAGGTTGACCTCATGAATTTCAGCAAGATATTCGTTGCCTTCGCGGTTATCGCGGCTTTGGCCCCGGTCGGTGCTTCCGTGCCGGCCCGGGCGGAGGACCCAACGCCCAAAGCCCAGCAGGCTCCGACGCTTCCCGCGATTTCGGTCATAGCCGCAAGCAAGACGCAGCTCACCGACCGCGTGCTTGCATCCGGAATCATCGAGCCGGTCGAACAGGTCTCGGTTCAGCCGCAGATCGAGGGGCAGGCGGTCGAGACGTTGACGGTCGATGTCGGGGCTTATGTTCACAAGGGCGAGGTCATGGCGACCCTTTCAACATCGGCGCTCGAGTTGCAACGCAGCCAGTTGGAGGCCACTCGCGCCAGCGCAACCGCTGCTATCGCGCAGGCGGAGGCGCAGCAGGCGGAAGCGCGCGCGGCGCTGGACGAAGCGATGCGGGTGAAGGAACGCGCCGAAAGCCTTTCCAAGAAAGGCATCTCTGCCAAGGCGACTGCCGACCAGGCTCGCTCGAACGCGGAGGTTGGCGAGGCAAGGCTCAATTCAGCCAAACAGGCCGCAATGGCCGCGCGGGCGCAGGTCGAAGTGGTCGATGCGCAGATTGCCGACATCGATCTCAAGCTTGCCCGCACCGAAATCAAGGCTCCGGTCTCCGGACAGGTTGTCGAGCGCAATGCGCTGGTGGGCAGTATCGCCAGTGCTAGCGGAAAGCCGATGTTCGTGCTGGTGCGCGATGGCCAGCTCGAATTACGCGCCGAGATCGCCGAGCAGGACGTATTGCGGCTGCAGAACGGGCAGAAGGCGATCCTCAAGGTTGCGGGCCTTGAACAGCGCCTGACAGGCGTTGTGCGGCTGGTCGAGCCGACCGTCAGCATCCAGACACGGCTTGGCCGCGTTCGCATTGCCATTGACGACTCCATCCTGGTTCGCTGGGGCATGTTCGCCGACGCGGCGATTGTCACGCAGCAGAAGGAAGCAGTGACGTTGCCAGTATCTGCCATCGGTATCAACGCAAAGGGTACCACGGCTTTGTTGGTCAGGGATGGCCGTGTCGAGGAAGTGCAGATCGTGACCGGCATTCGTGAAGGTGATCTCGTCGAGATCGTCTCCGGCATTGCCGAGGGCGATCTCGTGGTTGCAAGGGCAGGCGCGTTTGTGCGCAACGGGGACCGCATCAATCCGGTACGGGTCGATGAGGTCGCGGATGTTTCGAACTAGGATTTTTCCATGAACTTCTCAGCCTGGTCCATTCGCAACCCAATCGCGCCCATCCTGGCATTCTGCCTGCTGATGGTGCTCGGCTGGCAGTCGTTCAACTCGCTGCCGATCACGCGGTTTCCCAACATCGACGTACCGCTGGTCGCGGTTACCACCACGCAAAGCGGCGCGGCTCCGGCTGAGCTTGAAAAGCAGGTCACCCGCGAGATCGAGGATGCCGTAGCCGGCCTTACCGGCGTGAAGAACGTCATCTCGACCGTCAATGACGGCTCGACCACGACGGCGGTCGAATTCCGCATGGAAGTGCCGACCGACAAGGCGGTGCAGGACGTCAAGGACGCGATCGACCAGATCATCGGCGATCTGCCTGGCGATGTCGAAACGCCGGTCGTCACGCGCATCGACGTCGAGGGCCAGGCGATCATGACCTTCGCGGTCGCCTCGCCGAACATGTCGATCGAGGAGCTCTCCTGGTTCGTCGATGACGAGATCAAGCGCGAGTTGCAGGGTCTGCGCGGCATCGGCCGGATCGACCGCTATGGCGGCGCCGACCGCGAGATCCGCGTCGAACTCGACCCGACCAAGCTCAACTCATACGGCATCACCGCAGCGGATGTGAGCCGACAGCTTCGCGCTATCAACGCGGACATTGGTTCGGGCCGAAGCGAGGTTGGCTCGCAAGAGCAGGCGATCAGGACGCTCGGCGACGCTGAATCGGCGGACAAGCTTGCCGATACGACGATTTCCCTGCCTTCGGGGCGGTATGTGAAGCTTGGCGACCTTGGACGTGTCATCGACACCTATGAGGAACTGCGTTCCTTCTCACGGTTCAACGGAGAGCAGGTCGTCACTTTCTCGGTCTACAGGGCCAAGGGTGCCAGCGAAGTCAGCGTTGCCGAAGTTGTCAACGGAGTGCTCGAAAAAGTGCGGGCGCAGACATCCGGATGTACTGATCTCGCCGGTCGACGACACGGTTTTCTACACCTATGGCAATTACGAGGCGGCGCTGCATACGCTGATCGAAGGCGCGATCCTTGCCGTTTTCGTGGTCTTGCTGTTCCTGCGCAATTGGCGCGCGACCCTGATTACCGCCATCGCCATTCCGCTGTCGGCGATCCCGACCTTCTACATCATGGATCTGCTGGGCTTCTCGCTGAACCTCGTCAGCTTCCTGGCGCTGACGCTGGCGACCGGCATTCTTGTCGATGACGCGATCGTGGAAATCGAGAACATTGCCCGGCATATCCGCATGGGCAAGACGCCCTACCGCGCAGCCATCGAAGCTGCCGACGAAATCGGCCTTGCGGTCATCGCGACGACGTTCACCATCGTCGCGGTGTTCGTGCCGGTCTCGTTCATGCCCGGCATTCCCGGCCAGTACTTCCGCCAGTTCGGAATCACGGTCGCGCTCGCTGTGCTGTTCTCGCTGCTGGTCGCGCGCCTTATCACGCCGATGATGGCCGCTTACCTGATGCGCGACAAGGACGCGCATGAGGAAGAGGAAAAAGACGGCGCCATCATGCGCGGCTACACCTGGGTGGTAAGGAAGACAACTTCGGGCCGCTTCCTGTTCGTGCCCGCGCGCTATCTCACGCTCGCCGGCGCGATCGGCGTGTTGTTCGTCTCGGTCTATTTCATGATGGGAATTCCCGGCAGCTTCATTCCGCCGGAAGACGTCTCGCGTATTTCGATCAGCGTGGAACTGCCACCAGGCTCCAAGCTGGACGATACCGACCGCGCGACGACGCAAATCCAGCAGGCGATCCAGGACGTCAACGGCGTGGAGAACATCTTCGTGCTTGGCGGCGCCGACCCCAAGGGCGACCGCGATATCCGCAGGGCAGCGGTGACGGTGATCCTCGAGAAGCTCGACCATTCGCTGGTCAACAAGCTGCAGGCGCGGCTTGCGCGAGACCTTCCCGTCGCTTGACATCTTCTGCCGCCGATCCAGGCGGCCGGCCGCACGCGCCCGCAAGCCGATATCGAGGCCGAAGGTATTCTCCATCATCGCCAATGTGCCGGACGTGCGCGCCTACAAGCTCAACGACCGCGGCGAGCGCGACATCACGTTCAACGTCCTTTCGGACAATGATGCCGACCTCAATTCAGCCGATCGCGCTTCTCGAAGCGAAGCTGCGCACGGTGAACGAACTCGAGTATGTCAAGCTCGACGGGCGCCCTGCCGCGCCCGGAGATCCAGATCGTACCCCGGCCCGAACAGGCCGCACGCCTAGGCGTCACGACCCAGCGAATAGCGGAGACCATCCGCGTCGCGACCATCGGCGACAGCGATGCAGCGCTCGCCAAGGTTTCGGTCGACAACCGCCTGATCCGCGTTCGCGTGCAGCTCGACAAGGATCTGCGGACCGATGTCAGCCGTATCGGCGTGCTGCGCGTGCCGACGAACACTGGCGGCAGCGTTCCGCTGAGCGCGGTTGCCGATATCCGCATTGCGGACGGTCCGAGCAAGATCGACCGCCTCAATCGCCAGCGCAAGGCGTCGATCGGCGCCAACCTGCCGACCGACATTGCGCTCGACACGGCGACCGCGAAGTTCAGGGAAGTCGCGGCAACGGTCGAACTTCCTGCGAGCGTGCGCATCGCGGAGACGGGCGACGCCGAAATCCAGCAGGAATTGCTGCAGAGCTTCCAGGAGGCGATGCTGCTCGGCCTGATGCTGGTGTTGACGGTGCTGATCCTGCTGTTCCGCAATGTCATCCAGCCGTTCACCATCCTGTTCTCGCTGCCGCTCGCAATCGGCGGCGTGGCTGCGGCGTCTGATCCTGACAGGTAGTGCGGTGTCGATGCCGGTGCTGATCGGCATATTGATGCTGATGGGCATCGTCACGAAGAACGCCATCCTGCTAGTGGACTTCGCCATCGAGATGATCGCACGCGGCATGAACCGCTACGAGGCGATGATCGAGGCCGGCCGCAAGCGCGCCCGTCCGATCGTCATGACGTCCATCGCCATGTCGGCGGGCATGCTGCCCTCGGCGCTGGGCGTTGGCGAGGGCGGCTCGTTCCGCGCGCCGATGGCGACGGCGGTGATCGGCGGCATCATCGTGTCGACGGTGCTGAGCCTTATCGTGGTGCCGTCCTTCTTCCTCATCATGGACGATTTGTCCCGGATGCTAGGATGGGTCTTCAGCCGCTTCATCGGACCGAAGGAAGCCGAGCCGGAAGAGCCGGCCGCGCATATCCTGGCGGAGGCGATCGCCGGGCAACAGCGAGGAAATCGAGCATCTGCGCAGGCGGCTGCAGGCCATCGAGGAAACCCGGCGCCCGGGCCGTACGCGGCTCAAGGCCGCCGAATGACGCAAGGCGCCGGCACAATGCCGGCGGTTTTTTCACAGGCTGGAAAGCTTGCGCCGGACCTTGGCAAGATAATCGGCGCGCGACTGCGGCGTTGAAACATCCATCAGGTAATGCGCCAGGAAGAATGTCTTGCAGCGCGGCGCGCAAAGCGCGCGTATGCCGCGCAGGATCGGTCTTGCGGCCGGGATGCCCGACGAGCCATGACCACCACGTCGGCGCGCCGCAGGTCGTGATCACGCCCAGCCTGGCGATGTTCGTCATCAGCGGTTTGATGGCGCCGCCGTCCCGTGAAATGGAGAAGGCCGTTTCCGGCGTCCAGACCCGGTCGAGCCATCCCTTGAGCATTGCCGGCAGGCCATACCACCAGGTCGGATAGACGAAGATCAGCGCCTCGGCCCATTTCAGGTGCGCGGCGTGTTCGGGCGCGGGATTGTCGCCGGCCTCCAGGTCGTTGTAGCGGCGGCGCTCGTCCGCCCGCATGACCGGATCGAAGCCCTCGGCATACAGGTCGATGAGCCGCACTTCGTGGCCCTTGGCCGATAGCGTCTCCATGGCGGCATCGCGCAGCGCGGCGCAAAAGCTTTCCGGCACCGGATGGCAATAGACGATCAGGACGCGCATCAGAACGCATCCATGGCGCGGCGCACCTTTTCCATGAAACGGCTGCGGCTTTCCTCGGTGGAGCGGTTCATGTCGTAATGGGCGAGGTATGGCATCGGCGCGCCGGGCTTGACCTGTACGCGGATGACGCGCTGCACCAGCTTGCGCGGCGGATCGCCCAGCACGAATGCGCGCCAACGCGGACCGCCATAGCTGGTTACCGTGGCCACCTTGGCGATGTGTCGCAGGGCAGGCCGCACCCGCCCGTCGACGATGTCGAATGAGACGCCGGGCAGGAAGACGCGGTCGAAATAGCCCTTGAGAATTGCCGGGAAGCCGAAGTTCCACACCGGGAAGCACAGCACCAGCGCCTCGGCGCGGCGCAGCCGCTCGACATGCCCGCGCACCGGCTCGATGTTGACGGCAGTGTCGTGATAGGCGAGCCGCTCCTCGCGCGTCAGGCGCGGATCGAAGTCTTCGGCATAGAGGTCGCAATCGTCGATCTCGTGGCCGCGTGCGGCGAGCCGTTCGAGAACGAGTCGGTGCAGCGCGCCGTTGAAGCTTTCGGCAACGGGGTGGGCGTGGAGCACGAGGACGCGCATCGCTCAGCCTGCCTTCTGCAATCCCTTGAACAGCCAGACGCCGGACTTGTAGTCGTAGTCCGGATCGTCCCAGGCGATCATCTTGCCGGGATTGAGCAGGCCCTTGGGGTCGGCCTCGCGCTTGAAGGCAAGCTGCACCTCGTCGGTCTGCTTCATGCCGCCTTCCTCCAGCGTGTAGCGGTGCGGATTGAAGATCGGCGCGCCAATCGCGTTGAACGTGTCGATGATCTCGTCAAGCCGCGCCTCGGTGGTGAAGCGCACCAGCGGCAGGCCGAAACAGGTGATGTCGCCGTCGAAGCGGACGAATTCGAGGTGGTCATGGACCTCGCCCGGAAACATCGCGTGGAGCTTTTCGACCAGCGCCAGATGGCCGGGGAAGGGGTAGAGCACCTGCAGATAGGTGATCGCCGGATCGACCCGCAGCGCCCGCAGGGTCGTGTGGTTCCAGGTCAGTTCATAGCCGTGCGGGATGCCCTTCAGTTCGGCGTCGCTCATGGCGGATGCATCGAAGACGATCCGCGCATCGCGCAGCCGGCAGAAGGTGCGGTAGGCGTCCAGCGACTGCGGCGCGACCATCGCCACCACGACATTGTCCGCGGCGGTCACGAATTTCTGGTGGCGCTTGAAATAGTCGAAGGCGACCGGCGCCGCGATGACGGTATTGAGCTTGACCAGCAGGCCGTCGGCGCGGCCAAGGTCGTTGCCGAACCTCGCGGCGTCCATGAATTCGTCGAATGCGACGATCACGTCCACCCAGTCATATGCGGCGGTCAGCGGCATCTCCACTTCGGTGATGATGCCGTTGGTGCCATAGGCATGCGTGACCTTGTGCAGGTCCGAGCCTGTCAGTTCCAGCACGCGCGGCTCGGCTTCCATGGTGACGACGCGCAGGCGGATGACGTTGCCGATGTCGCGAAGTCCGCCCCAGCGCGTCGAGCCGACACCGCCCGATCCGCCGGCGATGAAGCCGCCGATGGTCGCGGTTCCGGCGGTGGAGGGATGGATGCGCAGTTCCTGCATCGAGTGCGGCGCGGGCCGCCTTGTCGATGTCGGCGCAAATGACGCCGGGGCCGCAAATGACGCGGCCCGGATGAATGGCGCGGATGTCGTTCATGTCGGCGAGCGAGAGCACGATGCCGCCCGACAGCGGCATGGCCTGGCCGTAATTGCCGGTGCCGGTGCCGCGCGGCGTGACCGGAACGTCGTGCCGGTAGCAGGCCTTGAGCACGCGGATGACTTCCGCCTCGTTGCGCGGGGAGACGACCAGGTCGCCGACGATGTGGTCGAGGCGTTCCTTCAGCACCGGTGAATACCAGTAGAAATCGCGGCTCTTCTGCTTGACGATTGCCGGGTTGTCCTCGACCGCGATGCCGTCGATCTCTGCGCGGAAGGCTGCAAGGTCGCTCATCGGGCGGGCTCCATCAGGTGGTCGAGTTCGCTGTAGTCGGGTACGGTTGCGGTGATCGGAACGCCGTCGCGGTAGACGATCCGCCCTGTCTCGGGACGCGACAGCAGTTCGGTCCAGCTTCGGCCCTTGAACAGGATGAAGTCGGCGGGCGTGCCTGGATCGAGCCGCCCGGCCTCGATGCCCATCGCCTTGGCCGGATTGGAAAGCACCGTGTTCGGCCAGTCGGCGACCGGATGGTCGAAATGCAGCGTGCGCGTCGCCATGCGGTAGACCTCCAGCATGTCGAGGTCGCCATAGGCGTGGAACGGGTCGCGGGTGTTGTCGGAGGCGACGCAGACATTGATGCCGCGCGCCTTCATTTCGTGCACCAGCGTGACGCCCCGCCAGCGCGGCGTCGTGCAATCCGAGCGCCGGTCCTGCAGGTACATGTTGCACATGGGCAGCGACACGACGCTGATATTGCTCTTCGCCACCAGGTCCAGCGTGTGCAGCACATGCGCGTCGGGCTGGCGGGCGAGCGAGCAGCAATGGCCGATGAGGATGCGGCCTTCGTAATCGTGCCGAAGCGCGGCGGCGGCGATGCGCTCCAGCGAGTACGGCCTCGACATCGTCGGTCTCGTCGGCATGGAAATCGAGTTCCAGCCCGTTCTCGATGGCGGCGCGGAACATGCGGTCGAGCAGTTCGTCAAGGTCGGGCATCATGTAGGTGACTGCGCCGAGCACGCCGCCATGGCGGCGCACGGTCGAAACCATGTGTGCGAACCAGTCGGCATTGCGCGCCTGGTCGATGCCGAAGAGGCACGCCGCCTGCAACTCGATCCTGTCCTTTCCAGCGCTCCCGCATGGAATCGAAGACGGGCCAGGAAATTTCTTCTTGCGGCGGCACGCTGTCGAGATGGGTGCGGATCGCCTTCGTGCCGTGGGCATAGGCGCATTTGAGCGCGAACTCCATCCGCGCCTCGACGTCATGCGCGGCCCAGTTGGCGGCGCGGTCGTCAGCCACCGAATTCAGCGCCCCCATGAAGCTGCCGTCCGGATTGGGGCGGCGATGCCAGATGTGCCCCTTGTCGAGATGGGTATGGCAGTCGACGAAGGCCGGCATGACGATTGGGTAGTGCCCGCGCGGATCAAGCGAGGGAGGGCGTTACCGAGGCAATCCTGCCGTCGCGGACGGTGATGTCGTAGACACCGAAACCATCATCGTCGTGCTGCGCCGTTGGCTTGGAGATAGCCGTGCTGTGCAGCCTGACGGCGGAAAGTTCCATGCTCATCGCTCCTGCTTCAGGGCACTTTCGTGCCAGCGCCGCAATATCATGTTCGAAACGAGCGCCAGCACCAGGAAGATCAGGATGCCGGTGAAGGAAATGAGGATCAGCGCAGCAAACAGACGCGGAGCGTTCAGCCGGTAGCCGGCCTCGATGATTCGGCTGGCGAGACCCGAAGACTGGCCCGCCGAGCCTGCCACGAACTCGGCCACCACCGCGCCAATCAGCGCCAGGCCGCCGGCGATCCGCAGGCCGCCGAGGAAGTAGGGCATCGCGGCCGGCAGGCGCAGGTGCCACAGCGTCTGCCAGCGTGTCGCGCCGTTGAGCTGGAAGAGGTCGAGCAGGTTGCGATCGACGGAGTTGAGTCCCAGCGTCGTATTGGACAGGATCGGGAAGAAGGCGACGATCCAGGCGCACAGCAGCAGCTTCGCGGTCTGGCTGTCGACATAGATGTTGATCAGCGGAAAGATCGCCACGATGGGCGTGACCTGCAGGATCACCGCGAAGGGGAAGAACGACATTTCCACCCATTTCGACTGGGTGAAAAGCACCGCCAGCCCCACGCCGCCGAGCAACCGCGAGCAGCAGCGACAGGAAGGTGATGCGCAGCGTCACCAGCAGCGAGCCGAACAGCAATCCGGCGTCGGTGTAGAGCGTATCCACCACCTCGTGCGGGCGCGGCAGGATGTAGCGCGGAATGCTCGTTCCAAACGCAAATGCGGTCCCAAAGAATGATGGCCGCGACCATGATCACGATCGGGAACAGCCAGCGGCCGATCGCCTCGAAACGGCGCTCGCGCAGGCGGCGGGCCTCTTCGGGGTCGAGCGCCATGCCTGCGGAGGGGGAGAGTTTTTCAGTGGATGCCATGGTCGCTTCCGCTGCCGCCCATCGCCTTCGCCAGCAGGGCGGATGCCTGGCGGGTCAGTTCGCCGTAGTGAACCGAGGACCGGAATGCCGCCTCGCGCGGATAGGGTTCGTCCACGTCCATTTCCTCGAAGATGCGGCCGGGCTTTGCGGCCATCACCACGATGCGGTTCGACAGGAAGACGCTTTCGAAAACCGAATGCGTGACGAAGACCACGGTGAAGCCCTCTGCCTGCCAGAGCTTCAAGCAGATCGTTGTTGAGCTGGAAGCGGGTGATCTCGTCGAGCGCCGCAAACGGCTCGTCCATCAGCAGCATGCGCGGGCGAACGACGAGCCCGCGCGCGATGGATACGCGCATCTTCATGCCGCCGGAAAGTTCACGCGGGACAGAGTTTTCGAAGCCCGTCAGACCGACGCCGGCAAGCACGGCTTCGACGCGGCCGCGGCATCCCTGCGCGACACGCCCTGCAGGCGAAGCGGCAGCCATACATTGTCGAAGACGCTCGCCCAGGGCATCAGCGTCGGTTCCTGGAATACGAAGCCGAGGTCGGTCTTGCCCATGCGCGGGCCGCGCCAGTCGAGCACACCGGACGTTGGAGAGGAAAGGCCGGCGATCAGCCGCAAGGCGGTGGACTTGCCGCAGCCCGAAGGACCGAGCAGCGACAGGAAATCGCCCTGCCGGATCGTGAGGTTCACGTCCGACAGGGCGACGGTGCCATTGGCAAAGGTCTTGCCGACGGAACGCAGGATGAGCTGCGTTTCGCCGGCATGCGCCTGTGGCTGCTTTTCTGCACTGCTTACACTCACGGGGCCGTTCCCTTGCAGGGGTCGTGCACCTTACTTCTTGAGGTCAAGCCCCACGCCCTTGTTCACGAAGTCCAGCGTGTAGGCCTTCTTGATGTCGATGCCGGCTTCCATGACGCCTGCCTTGACCATCTTGTCATAGAAGCTCTGCATGCGCTCGTCGGTCATGGCGCCGATGCCGAGTTTCTCGGTGTCGCCGCTGTCGACGATGCCGTATTCCTTCATCTTGTCGATCGAGAAGGCGATCTGCTCGTCGGTGATGTCGGGGTTGTCCTTCTTGATCATTGCGTTGGCGGCGGCGTTGTCGCCATAGAGGTAGTTGTACCAGCCCTTGGCCGATCCATCGACAAAGCACTTCACTACCTCGGGCCGCTTGTCGATTGTTTCCTGCATGGTCTCTATCGTGGTGGCGTAGGTGTCGAAACCATAGTCCGCGAGCAGGAAAAGGTTCGGCTTGAAGCCACCTTCCTTCTCCACCGCATAAGGCTCGGATGTGATGTAACCCTGTTGAACCGACTTGGGATTGGCAATGAACGGGGCGGGGTTGAAAGTGTAGGGGATGCGCTTGGAGGCGTCATAGCCCAGCTCGGCGACCATCCACTGGAAGTAGCTCTGGAAGCCCTCGTCGCTGAGGATGTACTGCTCGGCATCCTTGAGGCTTTCCCAGGTATCGAGGCCCTGGCCAGGATGGCTCATAAGCACCTGCGGCTCCTTCTGGAAGGAGGCGGCGACGATGCGCAGGGGAATGCCTTCCTTGACGGCAGAGAAGGCCTGCAGCATGTTGCCGCCCATGTAGAAGTCGATCTTGCCGGCAAGCATCAGCGGACGTCCGCTGACCTGCGGCCCGCCTTGGGCCACCGTAACGTCGAGGCCGCAGGCGGCGTAGGTTCCGTCGGCGACGGCTTGGTAGTAGCCGCCATGTTCGGCCTGCGCCAACCAGTTCGTCTGGAAAGTCACCTTCTCTGCCGAGAAGGCCGGGCTAGCGGCCGAAGCGGCAATCGCCGCCAGGATAATCAGTGCACGGTTCATGGGTTCACCCGATCCAAAAATAGCGCCTCCGGGATGGAGGGGCTTGTTGTTTGCCAATCGCAACTCAATTCCGATGAAGCGTCAGCAAGCTTCATGCCAGCCGGCATTCGCCTGATTTGCCCCCGCGGCAGGCGATGATATGGATCAGCCTGCGCAAATTTCATCACGGTCTGTGCTGCCTTTGCCTAACGGATGGGCAGCGTCAAATCTTCACCTGGCAGCGGCTTTCCACAAGGTTTCCACCGCACTAACGTGGCTACCGCGAGGAACATGGAAAAATGATAGCGGAAAAAATGAATCGTGAACTGCACCCACGCGGCATTCGCGCGCCGTTTTCGAACTACAGCCATGGCATCGAAGTGCCGGCTGGCTCGCGGCTTGTCTTCTGTTCGGGGCAACTCGGAATCGGACCCGACGATACCATCCCGCCGGACACCGAAGCCCAGGCGCGCCTTTGCTTTTCCAACATCGAGGCGGTATTGCGGGAAGCTGGCATGAGACTTGGCGATATCGTGCGCATCAATGCCTATGTGACCGGGCGCGAGCATCTCAAGCCTTACATGGAAGTGCGCAACGCGCTGTTTTCCGGATTCCTCCCGGCCTCCACGCTGATGATCGTATCGGGATTTGCCCGGCCCGAATTCACCGTCGAGATCGAGGCGGTCGCGGCAGCGCAATGAGGCGCGGGAGAATTCAATGACACGCAGGTTCTGGTGGGGCGATTTCACTGCCCGCGAATTCGAAACGATCGATCCGCAACGGACCATTGCCGTGCTGCCGGTTGCAGCGATCGAACAGCACGGGCCACATCTGCCGGTCTCCACCGATTTCACCATCATGAACGGCATGCTGGAGACGGCATTCCCGCTATTGGCGGAGGATATCGACGCGCGCTTCCTGCCGGTGCAGGCCGTTGGCAAGTCGAACGAGCATCTCTACCAGCCCGGCACGCTGAGCGTTGCGGCGCAACCGCTTATCGAACACTGGATGGAACTGGGGGCGTCGGTGGCGCGGGCCGGCGTGCGCAAGATCGTGTTCGTCAATTCGCATGGCGGCAATGAAGAGATCATGGGCATTGTCGCGCGCGAATTGCGGGTGCGCCATGCACATGATGGCGGTGAAGACTTCATGGACGCGGTTCGGCCTGCCGGACGGCGTGTATGGCGAGCAGCGAGCGGCTGTTCGGAATCCATGGCGGCGACGTCGAGACATCGCTGATGCTGCATTTCCGGCCCGGAGACCGTTGACATGCGGCGGGCCGAAAACTTCACTTCGCGCGTCGAGAATGGCCCGCAGGGAGTTCAAACATCTGGCTTATACCGGCACACACTCCTTCGCCTGGATCGCCTCGGACCTGAATCCCGAAGGCGTGGTGGGCGAGGCCAAGATGGCGACAGCGCGACAAGGGCAGGGCTACCGCGCTGCATCAGGCGGCGGGATTTGCCGAGCTTTTGAAGGATGTAGCGAAGGCGCGGCTGGAAGACTGGATATCAGGCACCTACGAGCGTTGACGCCAATGGAGGCGAAGCCGGCGGGAACGTTCCGCTCGTCCCGCCGGCCTCTTCGGCAATGGCTCGGCCATAGGCTGGGGTAACCAGCCGCACCATTGCCATCTCATTCCTGTTGGCTGACGATTTCGCGGGCCTCCTCAACGCCCGAAAGGCAACCCATCCTGTCACCGGTCTCGCGCCTGCCGAGCGCTTGCTCGACCAGGATTTTCACCTGCGCAGCGTCCTGCGGCCCAAGGCTCGCTTCCTGTGCTTCGCGCATCACCTGGTCGGCCGCATCCTGGCATTCGTCGGCGTAGGCTGGCGCGACTGCCAACATGGAAGCGATCGTGAGTGCGAATCTGGACATGTTGTTTCCTTCGGTGGCTGCGTCTGCAGTAGAGCTACACTTCACTGCAAGTCGGGCGGCTTTTAGGACACAAAGGGGAGGAAATGCGGTCATTTGTCCTCAATTCAGTTGTCGCCAATCTTGCAACGCTGCAAGAACCGCGCTTCACTAGCGGTATCCGGCAGGGTGGCTCCTTTTTTGCCGGGCAAATGCTTGTTGGAGGGTCTTCATGCGGAACATGCTTGCGGGCGCTGTTGCCCTTATATTGGGTCTGGGCGGTACGGCGATGGCGGAAGAATTGAGCGGGGGCGAGATCAAGTCACTACTGAGCGGCAACTCCATAGTCAGTCCGGAATTCGGCTGCCTGTTCTACTCACGGGTCGGCAAAACGGTGACAATCGACTTCGCCGGCAATTCATTTGTCGGGCAGTGGTCGGTCGAGGGCGACCGGTATTTGAGTTCGGGTTCTTGCGGCGGGAAGGGGTGCAGCATTTCCGCCAGTGTTCCGGAGATCACGTTCCGGCGCGACGACGGCCGGTTCAACACGAGCGTCAGGCTGGTCAAAGGCAATTACTGCGAGAAAAATGTCGTTGTTTCATGAACTGGAGACCATGGCCCTGCATGCGGGCCATGCGCCGGACGCCGAACATGGCTCGCGCGCCGTACCGGTTCACCTGACGACGTCCTATCTGTTCCGCGACGCAAGGCACGCAGCCGCCCTCTACAACATGGAAGAGGGCGGCCATCTTTATTCGCGCATTTCCAACCCGACCGTCGCCGTGCTGGAGCAGCGCGTGGCGGCGATGGAAGGCGGTGCGGCGGCAATCGCCACCGCCTCCGGCATGGCGGCGCTGCACTGCGTGGCGACCATGCTGGCGAGCGCAGGCGACCATATCGTTTCGACGGCGCAGCTTTACGGCGCCAACATCAACCTTCTGAAGAACACGCTGCCGCGTTTCGGCGTCGAGACGAGCTTCGTGCACGGGCGCGACCTTGCCGGCCTGACGGCGGCGATCCGGCCCAACACCAAGTTCATCTTCTGCGAGATGATCGGCAATCCCGGACTCGACGTCGTCGATGTGACGGCGCTTTCGCAGATCGCACGCGAGGCGGGCCTGCCGCTGGTGATGGACGCGACCTTCTGCACGCCGGTGTCTGTTCAAGCCGGTGGAGCATGGCGTCAACGTCGTCATCCACTCGCTGACCAAATGGATGGGCGGACACGGCGTTGCGATCGGCGGCGCGGTGGTCGATGGCGGCAATTTCGACTGGGGCCAGTCGGACCGCTGGCCGACGCTGACGCAAGCCCTTCTACGCGCTCGACGGGCTGGTGTTCTGGGAGGAGTTCGGGCCGATAGCGCTTGCCGCCCGCATCCGGGCGGAGGCGCTGTACAATTTCGGGCCCTGCATGTCGCCAATGACGGCGTTCCTGCTGCTGCAGGGCATCGAGACGCTGCCGCTGCGCATGGAGCGTCACATGCAAAACACGGCAGCGCTGCTCGATTTCCTGAAGGGCCACGAGGCCGTGGCGTGGGTGCGCCATCCCTCGCTTGCCGACCATCCCGACCACGAAGTGGCAAGGCGGCTGCTGCCCAAGGGCTCGGGTTCGATCATCACCTTCGGCGTCAAGGGCGGGCGCGCGGCGGGCCAGGCCTTTATCGAGAAGGTGCAGCTTGCCTCGCACCTCGCCAATGTGGGCGATGCCAAGACGCTGGTCATTCACCCGGCCTCGACCACGCATTCGCACATCTCGGCCGATGACATGAAAGCGGGCGGGCTGTCGGAAGACATGATCCGCCTTTCGGTCGGCCTTGAAAACATCGAGGATCTCAAGGCCGATTTCGACCGCGCGCTGAAGGCGGCTGTGAGGGCGAAGGGGTGAAACTGCAAATCGACGGCAATGAGATCCATGCCGCCACCGGGGGGCGGGCGCATGTGGCGGGCCGGCGCTGGATCGTGTTCCTGCACGGGTCGGGCTATTCGCACCTTTCCTGGGTGTTGCAGACCCGTGCGCTTGCCTATGACGGCTGGAACGTACTCGCGCCGGATCTGCCGGGTCACGGGCTTTCGCAGGGCGAACCGCCCGGGTCGGTCGAGGAAATGGCGGCCTTCGTGCTGGCTGTGATCGATGCGGCGGGGGCGGACAAGACGGTGCTCGCCGGGCATTCCATGGGCGGATTGATTGCGCTGGAAATCGCCCGCATCGCGCCGCAAAGGGTGGAGGCGCTGGTGCTGATCGGCACGGCGGCGGAAATTCCGGTGAACCCTAAACTGGTCGAGACTGCAGTCACGAAGCCGGACGAGGCGATCGCCGCGATGAACGCGTGGGGTTACGGGCCCGGCGCGCATGTGGCGCAGAACACTTGGCCGGGCGCGAATCACATCGCCTTCGGCATGGCGCTGATGCACGAGGGCAAGCGCAATGCGCTGGCTGAGGGGCTGAAGGCCTGCGCAGGTTACAAGCACGGCGTGGAGGCCGCATCGGCATTCAAGGGCAAGGCGCTTTGCATCGTCGCGGAATTCGACCGCATGACCCCTAGCCGCAACGGGTTTGCATTGGCCGCAATGCTTGCGGACGCGCGGACCGTTTTCATCAAGGGCAGCGGGCACTCCATGCATACCGAGGCGCCCCGCGAGGTAAACGAAGCCCTGCGCGCATTCCTTGCATCGACGTGATTTGTCCGGAAAAGAAGCATTTCCGTATAATCTTACGCATGCACTTAAACCGGCGTTCGCAGGTTTGTCCTATACTCGCGAACGGTCGGGGGGCAAATCTTCCTGACCACGCCGCAGGCCCGGTCCCCACGCCGGTGGGCACGGAACCAGCAACCCCCAACATTGCAGGAATTCCCGTCCTTCGCCTGCGGCGCTTGCGCCTTTGCGCGCGCACGGCTAGCTTCCCGGCAAATCAATCCGGGATAGTTTCATGAAACTTTGGTACTCGCCGACTTCCCCCTTTGTGCGGAAGGTCATCGCTGCCGCGCATGAACTGGGCCTGACGGACCGCATCGAAATTATCGAGGCGTCCACCTCGCCGGTGAACCGGCATGCCGGGCTCGCAGCGCTCAATCCGGCCGGAAAGATCCCGGCAATGCAGCTCGATGACGGCCAGGTAATCTACGACAGCCGCGTGATCTGCGCCTATCTCGACAGTCTCAAGCCGGGTCTCGTTCCCGAAGCGGGGCCGCAGCGCTTCCGTTCGATGACGCTGGAGGCGCTGGGGGATGCGATCATGGATGCGGCGGTGCTCACCCGCTACGAGACGGCAATGCGACCGCAGGATCTGCGCTGGAAGGGCTGGATCGAGGGGCAGATGACAAAGGTGTGGGCGGGTGTCGACAGCCTGGAGAAGGATTGGATCCAGTTCCTCAACGGTCCGCTTACCATGGGCCATTTGTCGGCCGCTGCCGCGCTTGGCTATCTCGATTTCCGCTATGCCGATTTACGGTGGCGGGATGGGCGGCCGGGCTTGGCGCAATGGTTTGATGCGTTCGCGCATGCGCCCGTCCATGGTTGAAAGCGAACCCAAGGCCTAGGTCTTGACGCGCCGCACTTCCGAAGGGCGATGGCCAAATTCGCGCAGGAAGCAGCGCGCGAAATAGGAACTGGACGAGAAGCCGCATTGCAGCGCCACTTCCAGTGTCGGAAGGTTGGTATGCATCAGCAGTTCGCGGGCCTTTTCCAGCCGCAGCGCCATGTAGTACTTGGCAGGCGAGGCCTTGAGGTTCCGCTTGAACATGCGTTCGAGGTTTCGCACCGACGTGTGGATGTGCCCGGCGATGTCCACATTCGACAGCGGCTGCTCGACATTGGCGAGCATCAGCCGCACCGATTCCTGTACGGCGGGCGGCATGGTGTCCATGCGCGCCACCGCGCCGGCGCGCTGAGAAACGCCTGCATTGCGAATTCGGTCGAGCTGGAAATTGTTGGCGACCTTTCGCGCGACCGCTTCGCCATGCTGCTCTGTAATGACCTGCAGCACCAGTTCCATGCTCGATATGCCGCCGGAGGATGTGTAGCGGTTGTTGTCGATCACATAGAGGTCGGCGACCATGTCGATGTCGGGAAATTCCTCATGGAAGGCCGGCTGGTATTCCCAGTGCAATGTGCACTTGGCATTGTTGAGGAGGCCTGCGCGGGCAAGGATGAACGTGCCGCACGATATGGCGCCGAGCTTCACGCCTTGCCGGCCGAAATGGCGCAGTCGCGAATGGAGCTTGGAACGGTAGGGCGGGCTGTTGACGAAGCTCGATACCACGAACAGGAAATCGGTGCGAAAATCGCGGCCGATATCGGTCTCGACCGCCACGACGATCCCGTTGGAAGCCTTGACCGGCTGCCCGTCATGGCTGACGAGACTCCAGCTGTAGGCATTGCGGCCCATGACATAGTTGGCGGCCCGAAGTCCCTCGATCGCGGACATCAGGCACATGGCCGAGAAGTCCTCGACCAGCAGGAACGACATGTGGGTTGGGCCCATGGGCAAAAGCACGGGAAAGCTTCCTGGAAATTTCTGCACGCGCCGTTAGCATGAATGCCTGGCCTGCTACAAAGAAAATCCGCCAAACACGGCTCCTGCGCTACCTTGGGCGCGGGATTTTTCATGTTTGTAATGATTTCTTGCAAATTTGTTTTCAGATCCGGAAGCGGGTGAAGGTTTTGATTCTCGCTACCTTCCTGTGCGTTGCGCCATCGGCATCTTTGCGTAGCCGGTTCGGTCGCTCTGCCCACGGCTAAGTGGAGCAGGCACGATAGCAAAACGGCAAGAAATGTCCCAACCACGGCAAATGCCAAATGCGGGTGTTGACCTGCACTGGCGACTGTGTTGCGATTGAGATTGACTGCGCTGGCAACTGCTGTCCCTGCGCATGAATCAATGAGGGGTAAGAACAGCTTTAATGGCAGGCGCGGTATTGGCTTTTGTCAAACCCGCATTTTGCAGCGTCATTTCCGGGAGGCTTTGATGACGGTAGAATTCAAGGACATGAAGGGCAAACCCCTTCACAAGCAGATCTCGAGCTGGGCAAAGGATACCCGCAACGGCCTCATGGACCGCCGCGAATTCCTCGCGCTCGCAAGCGCATTTGGCGCCACCACGGCAACCGCCTATTCCCTGATCGGGTTGACGGCGCCCACGCGCGCCCTTGCTCAGGAAGGCAAGAAGGGCGGCGTCCTCAAGATGCAGATGATCATCAAGGAGATGAAGGATCCGCGTCTTTGGGACTGGTCGGAAATGGCGAACGTCATGCGCCAGTGCAACGACTACCTGGTGCGCTACACCAAGGACTTCACCTTCGAAGGCCAGCTGATCGAGAGCTGGGAAGTCAATGAAGACGCGACCGAGTACACGCTGAATGTCCGCAAGGGCGTGAAGTGGTCGAACGGCGACGACTTCAACGCCGACGATGTGATCTTCAACCTCACGCGCTGGGCGGACAAGAAGGCCGAAGGTAATTCCATGGCGGGCCGCATCGGCACGCTGATCAGTGACGACAAGGCTGGCCGATGGCGCCGTCACCAAGGTCGACGACTATACCGTCAAGCTGAAGACCACGCAGTCCGACATCACGATCATCGCGGGCTTTGCCGACTATCCGGCACTGATCGTGCATCGTGACTTCGACAAGAACCCCGACCCGCTGAAGATGCCGGGCACCGGACCGTTCGAAGTCGTTTCCTATGATGTGGGCAAGTCTGCGATCCTCAAGCGCCGCGAAAACTTCACCTACTGGGGTGGCGATTTCATGCTCGACGGCGTCGAGTTCATCGACTACGCCGACGCGAATGCCATCGTTTCGGCGCTGGAATCGGGCGAAATCGACTCGAACTACCAGACCGTGGGCGAAACCGTGGAACTGCTCAACTCCATGGGCCTCGTCGACGAACAGGTCGTTACCGCCTCGACCATCGTGCTGCGCACCAACGTCGCCAACAAGCCCTATGACGACCAGCGCGTCCGCCAGGCCCTGGCGCTGGCGGTGGACAATGCCACGGTACTGAAGCTCGGCTACAATGACGACGGCACCGTTGGCGAAAACCACCATGTCTGCCCGATCCATCCCGAGTATTACGAGTTGCCGAAGATTGGCCGCGATCTCGAGAAGGCCAAGGCCCTGATGACCGAAGCCGGCCAGATGGACACGGAATTCGACCTTATCTCCTACGAGGCCGAGTACGTGAAGAACCCCGGCGACGTTATCGCGGCGCAGTGCCGCGAGGCCGGCTTCAAGGTGAAGCGCACCGTGATACCGGGATCGTCCTTCTGGAACGACTGGCTGAAATATCCCTGGTCGACGACCGAATGGAACATGCGTCCGCTCGGCGTCCAGGTGCTCGCGCTTGCATACCGCACCGGCGAAGCGTGGAACGAGGCGGCCTATTCAAATCCCGAGTTCGACACCAAGCTGAATGCGGCCCTCGCGGTTGCCGACGCCGACAAGCGCCGGGAACTGATGAAGGACATCGAGATGATCCTGCAGGACTTGGGCATCATCATCCAGCCGTTCTGGCGCAAGCTGCACCGCCACCATGCGGAGTATGTGAAGAACCTTGGAATGCACCAGACGTTCGAAGTTCACCTGAACACCGTTTGGCTCGACAAGTAAGAAGCAAGGGAGGGGGAGAAGGCTGCTTCTCCCCTTGCCCATTTCCGATGCGCGCACCTTGCGCAGCTTAGGGACATCCGGCCCCAACAATAGTGCAAAAGCGGGGAGGGGCCGGCTGCCTTTCGTGGGGAGGCCGAATGGTCAGGTTCATCTTGCGGCGCCTTGGCGTCATGTTTTTGACGATGCTCTGCCTGAGCTTCGTCGTTTTCATGTTCGTCAATCTTGAGCCGAACCTGCGCAAGCTGGCGATTTTCCAGACTGAATTGCGCGCCTCCGATGCCGACCTGGAAAAATGGCTCCAGCGCAATGGCTATCGCGACAACTACGTCATCCGCTATGCGCGATGGATCGGGCTTGCGCCAAAACAGCCGGTCAAGGATCCGTACCACCGGCGAGTTCGTTCCGCGCTTCCGCTATTGCAACGAGCCGACGGTGCCGACTTATTCAGGCGTGCTGCAGGGCGATTTCGGCTGCTCGACGGCATTTCGAACAACTGTCGCAAGCAAGCTGCCGGAGGCGCTGAGGGCGACCGGCATATTGATGTTCTGGGTGATGCTGGTGATGGTGCCGGTTTCGCTGCTGATCGGCGTACTTGCCGGCATGCGCGAGGGGTCGCGAACCGACCGCACGCTCTCCGTCGCCTCGATCGCCACGACCGCAACGCCGGAATATGTGTCGGGCGTCTTGTTCACGGCAATCTTTGCCACCTGGCTCGGAGTGCTCAACGGCTCGGCGGCGACCGCCAATACGCAGGGCATCAGCTTCTACAATTTCACCCTGCCGGTGATGACGATGGCGATCTACGGCATCGGCTATATCGCGCGCATGACGCGGGCCTCGATGGCCGAGGTGATGACGGCGCAGTACATACGCACGGCGCGGCTCAAGGGCCTGAGCTTTCGAACCGTGGTCGTCAAGCATGCCCTGCGCAACGCGCTGATTGCACCGTTCACGGTGATCATGCTGCAGTTCCCGTGGCTGCTGACCGGCGTCGTCGTCGTCGAAACCATGTTCAACTACAAGGGCTTCGGCTATCTGCTCGTGGCGGCTGCATCCAACAACGACATCGATCTCGTGCTGGCCTGCGGTCTTATCTCGGTGGCACTGGTCCTGGCAACGCAGCTCATCTCCGATATCGGTTACGCATTGCTCAATCCTCGCATCCGGGTAAGTTGATTCATGGAAACAGTCGGGATCTGGGCAATCGTTACCGGAATCATCGTGCGATTCTGGCCAGTCTGGCTTGCACTCGCGATCATGTTCGGCGCCAGTTTCGCCCTGCGCAAGCATCTTGGGATATATGGCCAGATTCTGGGCTCCGGCGTTGGCGTCACGGGCGTGTTCATCTGCGGCTTCTGGCTGTTCACCGCGATTTTCGCCGATACTGTCGCGATCCTTGATCCGCGCGTGCAGGTTGCGATCATGAAGAACGCGGTGCCCGGGGCCATCAATCCCGAGAACGGAATGGTGTTCCTGCTGGGCGGCGACCAGCTGGCGCGCGACGTTTTCAGCCGTCTGGTATATGGCGCGCGCATCGTGCTGACGATCGCGCCGGCGGCAACGCTGATCGCCTTCATCGTCGGCGTCACGCTGGGTCTGCCTGCCGGATATTTCGGCGGCCGTACCGACAGCGTGCTTTCGTTCCTCGCCAATCTGGTGCTGGCCTTCCCGGTGATCCTGCTTTTCTACCTGCTGGTGACGCCCGGCATCATGGAAACGCCGATCCCCTATGCGATGGCGGGATTCTTCTTCCTGTTTCCCATCATCTTCTTCGTCACGCTGTTCTGGACGAAGTTCAGCGCGCGGCCGGAGCGCGCCTGGATCTACATTGCCGTGACCCTGGGACTGGGCGCGTGGATTTATTCGGGACTGGTGTTCGATGCCGATCCGTTCGGCATCGTCTCGATCGAGCCGAACGAACTCAACATCTTCGTCGCGGTCGTCTTTGCGTCGAGCCCGGGCGTGTTCCGCATCGTGCGCGGCCTCACGCTCGACATCATGACGCGCGACTATGTCTCGGCCGCGCAAACTCGCGGCGAGGCGCCGTGGTACATCATGCTGTGGGAAATATTGCCCAATGCGCGCGGTCCGCTGATCGTGGATGCCTGCCTGCGCATCGGCTACACGACCATCCTGCTCGGCACGCTCGGCTTCTTCGGCCTTGGCATGGGTTCGGAAAGTCCCGATTGGGGTACGGCGATCAAGGACGGATCGCGGATAGCGCAGTTGCGGCTTTTCAGCTGGCAGGGCGTTTCCCCGGCAATAGCGCTGATGTCGCTGGTGCTTGGCCTCAATCTGCTGGCCGACGCGCTGCGCGAAGAATCATTGAAGGATTGAGGCCATGGCATTCGACCAGACCCCGGTTCTGCAGATCGAAAACCTGAACATCTCGTTCTTCACCCGGAACGGCGAAATTCCGGCGGTGATGGACTTCTCCTGCACGGTCATGCCGGGCGACGCCATGGGACTGGTCGGTGAATCGGGCTGCGGCAAATCCACCGTGGCACTGGGCGTCATGCGCTATCTCGGCAAGACCGGCCGCATCACGTCGGGTTCGATCAAGTTCCTCGGCGAGGACATGGCCACCATGAGCGAGGAGCGGCTGCGGGAAATCCGCGGCAACGACATCGCCATGATCTACCAGGAGCCGATGGCGAGCCTCAATCCGGCGATGAAGATCGGCGAGCAGTTGATGGAAGTGCCGCTGATCCACGACAAGGTCAGCAAGGAAGAGGCCGAGCGGCGCTCGATCGAAATGCTGGAGGCCGTGCGCCTGCCGGACCCGCGGCGCATCATGAAGGCCTATCCGCACCAGATTTCCGGCGGCCAGCAGCAGCGCATCGTGATTGCAATGGCGCTGCTTTCGCAGCCCAAGCTGCTGATCCTCGACGAGCCGACCACCGCTCTCGACGTGACGGTGGAAGCCGGCATCGTCGAACTGGTCAAGGATCTCGGCAAGCGCTTCGGCACGTCGATGCTGTTCATCAGCCACAATCTCGGGCTGGTGCTGGAAGTGTGCAACCGCATCACCGTGATGTATTCGGGCGAAGCGGTTGAGACCGGATCGATCCGCGACGTGTTCGACCGCATGCGGCACCCCTATACGCAGGGCCTGTTCCGCTCTATCCCGCTGCCGGGCGCGGACAAGACCAGCCGCCCGCTGATCGCCATACCGGGCCAGCTTCCGCTGCCGCACGAACGCCCACGCGGCTGCAATTTCGGGCCGCGCTGCGACTATTTCCGCGAAGGCCTTTGCAATGCCGGCGAAATTCCGATGATCCCGGTGCGCGGCGAGGCGGCACATGCTTCACGCTGCGTGCGGATCGAGGAGATCGACTGGAGCGCCCCGCCGAAGGTAAAGGCGCGACCCGGCAAGACGGCGCCGGGCGATGTCGTCCTCGATATCGGCGACATGAAGAAATACTACCGCATCAGCGCAAACGCCATCTTCGGCGGCGGCGACGTGCGCACGGTCAAGGCGAACGAGGACGTCACCATCGAGGCGCGCGAAGCGGAAACAGTCGCGCTGGTGGGCGAGTCCGGCTGCGGAAAGTCGACGCTCGCCAAGGTGCTGCTCGGCCTTGAAACCAAGACGTCCGGCCATGTGAGGCTGTCCGGCAAGGAAATCGGAGAGACCGAGACGACGCGGCGCGACAAGAAAACGCTCCGCTCCATCCAGATGGTGTTCCAGAACCCGTTCGACACGCTCAACCCGTCGATGCGGATCGGCGACCAGATCGTGCGTGTGCTCGAGAAGTTCGGCGTCGGCAAGACCGACCAGGAACGCCGCGCGCGCATGCTAGAACTTCTCGACCTTGTCAAACTGCCGCGTGAATTCGAACGGCGCATGCCGCGCCAGCTTTCGGGCGGCCAGAAGCAGCGCATCGGTATCGCCCGCGCTTTCGCCGGAAATCCGGAAGTCGTGGTGGCGGACGAGCCGGTTTCCGCGCTCGACGTTTCAGTGCAGGCGGCGGTCACCGAACTGCTGATGGATATCCAGCGCGAGCGGCGCACAACGATGCTGTTCATCAGCCACGACCTTTCGATCGTGCGCTATCTCGCTGATCGCGTCGTAGTCATGTATCTGGGGCACGTGGTTGAAAGCGGCCCGACGGAGGCAGTGTTCTCACCGCCCTATCACCCCTATACCGAGGCTCTGCTTTCTGCGGTCCCGATCGCCGACACCTCCATCATCAAGCAGCACATCGTTCTGGAAGGCGACATTCCCTCGGCAATCAATCCGCCGCCGGGGTGTCCGTTCCAGACGCGCTGCCGTTGGAAGCATCGCGTGCCGGGCAATCTGTGCGACACAACGGTTCCCGAACTTCGCGAGATCGCGCCGGGCGATTATTCCAAGTGCCATCTTTCGCCGGAGGTGCTGGCCGAGATGACACCGGTGATCACGCAGGCAAAGCCGGGCACGGCAGGCGAAGTCGCATTAGGCGGCGTTTTGCGTTGCACTTTCGTCGCCGGGACCCTAAGTCCGCGGCATGAGCACGCCATTCATCTATACCGCACCGGAAAACCATGTCGAACAGCGGACCTGCCTTTCGCCGGTGCTGCGCAAATCCATGTTCGAACTACCGCGCGAACGCTGGGCGCTGACGCCGGGCTTCAAGGGTGAGCCGGAGTTCTGGACGCAGATCCACGAGGGGTTGCTATCGGCCTCGGCTACGCTGGCGGCGTGGTCGCAACAGGCGCTCGAAGAATGCGATGCCGGTCGGTTGGCGCAGATCGCGCCGCAGATCAAGTCGCTGGGCAAGCGGCTCATCCACCACGCGCACGGCCATCATCACATCGAGGACGACTATTTTTTCCCGGTGTTCCTGAAAGCGTTCCCGCAATTGCAGCATCCGCTGGAACTTCTCGACAGCGACCACAAGGTTCTCGCCGAGGTGCTGGACGGGCTGGAGTCGGCGGTCGATGGCTTTGCGGTGCTGCCGGCGGGTTCGGACCGCCAGAAGCGCGATACGTGGCTGACCGGTGCCGATGCTCTGTTGCCGGCGGCCCGGCGTCTCGATGCGCTCTTCATCCGCCATATCGGCGATGAAGAGGAGATCTGCATTCCAGCGATGCTGAAGGGCTAAGATTTGCACCCGCGCAGCATTTCGCGCTTGCCTGCAAATCCCGGCAGTTTTTCGACTTCAAATCCCGCAGCCACAAGATTTCTGCGGACCCAGCCCGCGCAAGTGTAGGTCGCGAAGGTGCCGCACGGGCGAGTGTGGCTCGAATACCGACTTCAACAATTCACCGCCCCACATCTGCGGATTGCGCGATGGCGCAAAGCCGTCGAGATACCAGGCATCCGCCTCGAATTGCAGAGCAGGGAGCGCCGCGTTGGCATCGGCGAAATGAATGGTCAAGCGGGCCCTTTCGGCAAACTCGGCTTCAAGCGCGTCGCCCCCCATGGGCCAGATCGCGACGAGCCGCGCGGCTGCATCCGCCAGATCGGGCCAACGGGACAGGGAACGTTCAAGGTCCTCGCGCGACATCGGATAGGCCTCGAACGCGGTGTAGTGGAGGCTTGCGCCAGGCAAGCGAAACCGCTTCCATTGCCGGATAGTCTCTAGGAAATTGAGACCCGTACCAAAGCCAAGTTCGGCGATCGTGCAGTGTTGCATTTGCGGCCAGCGGGCAGGCAAGTTCGTTCCAGCCGATGAAGACGTGCGAAGTTTCTTCCATGCCGCCAGCTTTGGAAAAATAAGTGTCTCCGAAAACCAGCGATCGCGGAATGGTTTCATCGAGCCATTCCAGCGCATGGCTTTCCGGCAATGATCCCTTGTTTTCCGGCATTTGGCCGCGCAGGCTCCAACAATGATTTAAGAACTTCAAGCACCGTTCATGAGCGCCGGCAACCCGGATGTGCTCGTCATCGGCGCGGGTGTGTTCGGCCTTTGGGCAGCACGCAACGCGATCCGCTCGGGCAAGCGCGTACTGGTCCTGGAAAAGCGCCGGGCTGGGGCGGGTGCCTCCGGAGGATTTCTCGGTGCGCTGATGCCGCACATGCCGGATCGCTGGAACGCGAAAAAGCAGTTCCAGTTCGAATGCGCTTGTCGGGCTTGAAGGGGCGGTTCGTGCGCTTGAGGAGGACACGGGCGTCGATTGCGGCTACCGGCGCTGCGGACGGCTTGTCCCGGTCATCAATGAGCGAACGATGGAAGTGGTCAGGCAACGCATGGAAAGCGCGGAAGAGCATTGGCCCGGTTTCCGGCTCGAGCATTGGACGACGTTCGACGGCACGTCTGGCCGAGGCTGGCTTGCGCCGCAGGCCGCCCCGCATGGCGTGCAATGGGACGATCTGTCGGCGCGGATCGATCCGCGCGCACTGGTGGCGGCGCTGGCGGCTTTTGTACGGATGCATGGCGAGTTGCGCGAAGGGGTCGGGGTGACTGCGGTCGAGGCACAGGCGTGCGGTACAGTGGATGGCGTCGCGGATCGAGGCGGGCGAGGTTATCGTCGCCAATGGCTGGGAAGCCTACGCACTGTTGCAGCCGCACATGGGACACATGACTGGCGGCGCTCCCATCGGGCGCGGGGTACGCGGGCAGGCCATGCTGCTGGAATTTCCGCACGCCGATGACCGGCCCATCGTCTACAGCGATGGCGCCTACGTGGTTCCGCAATCGGGCGGGCGAATTGCCGTCGGTTCCTCGACGGTGGAGAATTGGTGCGGCGAACCGGGTGATTTCGATCCGGCGGATGTCGACTTTCACGCAAGGGCGGAGGCGCTTGTACCCGGCATTGCCGGTGCGCCGGTGATCGAGCGCTGGGCCGGCATTCGTCCGCGAAACATGCTGAAACCGAAGGATACGGAAGCCTGGTTCGGACCGGTGCCCGGCCTCGACGGCGTCAGCGCCCGGATCGGCGGCTTCAAGACCGGCCTAGCCGTGGCATGGAAGGGTTGAAAGTGGAAAGAAAGGCCGACGGGCCGTCGCCATGGCACGTCCGCCAATGTCGTTCCCGGACAAGTGACCGCACAGCCTTTTGCCGATAGTCTGGCGCGAACCAGCATCATTCAAGAGGCATTCCATGTCGAAATTTCCCGAGCGCGCCCGGGTGGTCATCATCGGCCTGGGCGGCATTGTCGGCGCCTCGGTCGCCCATCACCTGATCGAACGCGGCTGGGACGGGATTGTCGGCATCGACAAGAGCGCGATACCGACCGACATCGGTTCGACCGCGCATGCCTCGGACTTCTGCTACACGACCAGCCACGATTTCCTGTCGTGCTGGACCACGCTCTACTCGATCGATTTCTACGAGAAGCTCGGCCACTACGCGCGTGTCGGCGGCCTTGAGGTTGCGCGCGTCGGCGATGATGCGCGCATGGACGAGATCAAGCGCAAGGTTGCCTCGGCGAAGGCGTTCGGCACGCGCGCGCGGCTGATCGATGCCGGCCAAGGCCAAGGAATTGTTTCCGCTGCTCGAGGAGCAGCTGGTGCAGGGCGGACTGTGCGATCCCGATGCCGGGCTGGTGGTGCCGCGCTCGCAGACGGTCGCGGGCAAGCTGGTCGATCTGGGCGTTGCAACGGGCAAGCTGCAGAGCCTTCGCCAACACGCCGGCGACATCGCTGGTGATCGAAGACGGCCGCATCAAGGGCGTCGTCACGCCGCGCGGCACGATCATGGCCGACCACGTGATCGTTTGCGCCGGATTGTGGGGCCGGCTGATCGCGGAAATGGCGGGCGAGGACCTGCCGGTGATGCCGGTGGACCATCCGCTGCTGTGGTTCGGGCCGTATAACGAGTTCGCCGGCACCGGCAAGGAGATCGGCTACCCGCTGCTGCGCGACCAGGGCAATTCCGCCTATATGCGCGACACCGGCGATCCGGAATCGACCGAAGGCGGCATGATCGAGTGGGGCTACTACGAGGAGAAGAATCCGCGCCTGTGCCATCCGCGCGACATCCTTGAAAAGCACGAGGCGCGGCTGTCGCCCTCGCAGCGCGACCTCGACATGGAGCAGGTGATGGAGCCGCTGGAGCGGGCCATCGAACTGACGCCGATCCTGGGCGAACTCGGCTATGACGAGAAGCGCTCGTTCAACGGCCTGCTGCAGGTGACCGCCGATGGCGGGCCGTCGATCGGCGAAAGCCAGAAGGTGCGCGGCCTGTGGTATGCGGTCGCGATCTGGGTCAAGGACGCGCCGGGCATGGCCAAGCTGCTGGCCGACTGGATGACCGACGGGCGCACGGAAATCGATCACGCCAAGATCGACTATGCCCGCTTCTATCCGCACCAGCTGGAAGAGAAGTTCATCGACGGGCGCTGCACGCGAGACGGCGCAGAAGGTCTACAATCCGGCGGTCCATCCGCGCGAACCCTATGCGACGGGCCGCAACATCCGCCGCTCGCCGTTCTACGAGCGCGAAGTGGAACTCGGCGGTCATTTCATGGAACTCGGCGGCTGGGAGCGGGCGCATGGCTACGCCGCCAACGAGCATCTGCTGGAAAAGTACGGCGACCGGGTGCCGGTGCGCGCCAACGAATGGGACAACCGCCATTTCTGGCGGGTCTCGAATGCCGAGCATCTGGCGATGAGCGAGGATTGCGGCATCGTCAACCTGTCGCACTTCGCCATGTATGACGTGCGAAGGGCCGGACCATGTCGAGCTGATGGAATGGATCTGCGCGGCCAGGATCGGCGGCGAGGCAAATATCGGCAAGGGCATCTACACGCACTTCCTCGACGACGAAGGCATGGTGCGGGCGGACCTCACCGTCATCCGCATGGCGGATCGCTGCCGCGTGATCGACGGCGCCGATGCCGGCCCGCGCGACTTCAACTACATGAAGCGCGTGGCGCAGGACAAAGGCTTCAACGTCACCGTGACGCGACGTGACGCAGAAATACGTCACCATCGGCATCTGGGGGCCGAATGCGCGCGCGACCCTGCAAAAGGTGGTCGAAGAGCCGGACGGGCTGACGCCGGAGAACTTTCCCTTCGCGGCGATCAAGCAGATCCGCATCGGCGGCAAGAATGTCACGGCCTTCCGGATTTCCTATGTCGGCGAGCAGGGCTGGGAATTGCACATGCGCTACGAGGACGGGCTGGCCGTATGGGATGCGCTGCGCTCGACCGGCGTCATGCCGTTCGGCGTCGAGACCTATGCCAACAGCCGCCGCATGGAAAAGAGCCTGCGCCTGCAGAATGCCGACCTGCTGACCGAGTACAATCTGCTGGAGGCCGATCTCGCCCGCCCGAAGGTGAAGGAAGCCGATTTCCGCGGCAAGGCGGCGCATCTGGAACACCGCGCCCGGCCGCACCAGCCGGCAATGCTGTGCACGCTGGTGATGACGGAGAATACCGATGCCAGCCGGCGTGGCGCGCTATCCGGTCGGCATTTGCCCGATCCTCGATCCGGCGACGGGCGAAGGGCTGGTCGACAGCCTCGGCCGGCGCTCCTTCACGACGTCCATCGCCTACGGGCCGACCATCGGCAAGAACATCGCGCTCGGCTACCTGCCGCATGAATGGGCGCAGGAGGGCCGCAAGCTCGAGATCGAGTATTTCGGCGAGCGCTATCCCGTGGACGTGGCCGGGCGTCGGCTACAAGCCGCTCTACGATCCGCAGAACCTCAAGCCGAGAAGCTGAGCTTGAACAAATATGGCGTCAGGGCGACCGGCAATTGACAAAGACAATACCGGTTGGCTTCTTGGGCATATGAACCTCAAATCGGCCGCCTTTTGGGCAATCGCAGTTGCCCTCTTTTCGGGGACAGCGCTGGCGCAGGATGCCGTTCCGCTTCGAACCACGGAAGCAGTCACGGCGCTGGCGGCGGCACAGTGGATCGAGCTGGAGCCGGGGCTGGAGGTCAAGCGGGCCTCCGCCAGTGTTAGCGCCATGATCACGGCCCTGCGTATTGACCAAAGCCGTTTCCGCCTCGCTGCGACTGTTCAGGACAATCCCGATGGCCAGACAGCCGAGAGTTTCGCGCAGGACGCGGGCGCGGTGCTGGCGGTAAATGGTGGGTTCTTTGGCGAGAGGACCGAGGGCAAGGACCTTTATTCCGTCGGCCTTTTGCGCATCGGTGGCAAGATCCGCTCGGCCAACTGGAAAACCACCGGCGGCTATTTGATCTTTGCCAAGGATGGGCTGGCTATCGAGCCGGCCTCACCCGAGCCACCGGCGAGGACGCCGGATCTGCTGCAATCCAAGCCGTTGATGATCGAGCCGGGCGGCAAATGGGCGATGAACACCAACAATGGGCCGCCCCGTCCGCGCACAGCAGTATGCACTTTTCAAGGGGAAACCGACGTTCTCGTGCTTGTCGTATCGGGAACCGGCCTGACCCTTTACGAGACAGGCTGGCTGTTGCGGCAGAAGCAGGAAGGCGGGCTTTTCGGCTGCGACGCGGCGCTTGCGCTCGATGGCGGAGGCTCCACCCAATTATGGGTGGAAGACCGCGACGAGCTGGCGGTGGAAGGCGAAACGGCGGTTCACAATGCGCTGGTGGTGAAGAGGCGCTAGTGGCCTGTCATGTTCCTGCCTGGTCAATATTACAATTGGGTGTGAAATTGGTGCCGCCAAGGCCGATGGTTTTGACATTTCGGGGCGCCATGTATTTCAACTTGGACTTGAAGAACACTTCGTCGCCCCACAAGCCGAACAAATTGTAGGGCATGGTTGATCTCAGTTCGCCATACACCAGAATGAGCTGTTCGTGAGGAAAGTAGTATTGGACTGGAATGGATACCGTGTTGTTCTGGCTGACGATCGGAGCGGATATATTGGCCCGTTTGTAATGCCAGTTTACTGCACCGGTCGCATTGTTTAGAGCCCCGTCGGCATCAGGTTGAATTGTTGCTGCAAGAACCCAGATTGGCACTTCTTCCTGACCTGCGTCGCCAGTGTTGCCCGCCGGCACGGTCGACCCCCAATTTCCGTGGCGGTACATTTCCCAACCCAGTTTGCCGAGGTTGTCCAGGAACTCGCAATCGACGTCTGAAGTTTGTGACGTCACCACATCGGCCATTGCGAAGACTACCTGCTCGGAGCGCTGCTTCAACTTGATGTAGGTAACGGCCTCGAAGGCAAGCGTGAACACCACGACATAAATCGGGATAATGAACGCGGATTCAACCGCAATGGCGCCTCTCTTGTTGCCAAGAAAGCGACCGATCAAGCCTTCAGCATTTCTGCACAATTCGCCCCCAAGCATCAGAACAACTCCGTCTGGAATAGATAGGCGCTGTCCGCCGTTATTTTCTTTCCGAACATCTTCGACATGAAGATTGCCGGTTCGACCGTAAACTCGGCCTTCAACATGGCGAGTTGGCCCGGCCCAGGCGACAAGGTAGCGGTGCCGATAGGTTTGGCGCTCTTGTCATAGAGAGAGAGAGTGACAGTGATCCGGTCGAGGCAACCTGGCATCAGCATCTTTTCGCAAACGATCGCGGTCGGCGATCCGGTCGTGCCTCCGATTTTCAACTCGCGCGCGGCTTCGCGCACCGCATAGTCCACGGAGACCGACGCGTAGAGAAAAAACAGGGTCTCGAACGTAAAGACGAAGACCGGCACGAATATCGGAACTAGCAGGGCCGCCTCGACCGCGGCTACACCTCGCCGGTCACGGAGAAATTTTCGGAGTCTGTAAAGTGAAGAATGCATCGCGAACGCCCCCTTTTCCGGAACGTTTCGACCAAGGAAATTACATTTGAGTAAATCCGTGCAATGTAAACTGATCCAATATAAAAAAAGACCGCAAAACGGATATGAATAAATAAAATCGAACAGTTATTATTCGATTGATAACCAACGCAACAGTATAATATTGAATTGACACGAAAAAATTTATGTCAGCTTAACCTTTTCCGGTAACCCGATTTATACGTATACGCATACATTATCCCATGCATCAGCACGGGGATTTACCATGAAACTCACATCGCAACTTGCATTCAGATCCGGCCGGGCGGGCCGGCGTCTCCGCCGTCGCTTGGGCGATTTCATCGCGGACCGACGCGGTTTTTCGGCAATGACTTTCGCGATTTCAGCCATCCCGATGTTCGGGCTCATGGGCTTGGCGATTGATGTCGGTACCGCCTATCAAAAGAAGGCTCAGTTGCAGCATGCAGCCGATATTGTAGCGACACAGCTCGCACGGCGCAGCATGAACTTCACCAGCTTGGATGCTGAAGCGCTGGTCAATAGCGGCAAGCTGATGATGAGCGATAATCTCGAGTTTCCCGTTTCCTACGAAAAATTCGACGTCAAGCTGACGGACAGGGACATCGAGATATCGGCAGACGCGCAGTTTGATACCAATTTTGCCAAGCTGGTCGGTGTTTCCAATCTCGACATCAGTGTAACGGCAAAGGCGCATTACGAGTGGGGGGAAGTGGATATATTTGTCTTGGTCGACAACACGGCCTCCATGTTGCTCGGCGCTACCTATGCAGAGTCAGTGAAGATGAGAGCTGAGGTCGGCTGCGAGTTTGCTTGTCATACCGCTGATGGCACTGACTCATATTATAAAGCATTGAACCAGGGATATAAACTCAGGTTCAGCGCGGTCGCCGACGCAATAGGAGCGTTGGGATCCCGCATCAAGTCGATCGATCCGAACCAAGTTACTCATCGAGTAGGCCTGTATAGTTTCAATGAGGTATCGCCCAATACTACATGGCAAACGGAGCTGCCGCTCTCCTATGACATGGATGTTGTAAGTTCCGCCGGCAGCGGCATGAAGCCAATAAAGGTGGCTTCGCGAGCTGCCGCCAGACGACATACCGACTTCGTTTCAGTGCTCGACCGCATGCGAGAGGAGATGAGGGCGAGAAGGGTAAGCGGCAGGAAACAGATCCTCCTAATCATCACGGACGGATTGCACGACCAACAAGGTCTACGACCACCAGGGCCTGTCTCAGTACTGTGGACCGGTTGGATGGCCCCGATATCTGAACTTCACTGCTCGCGCATCAAGAGCGATGGTGTCGACGTGGCGATATTGGAAACGCCATATAGCTCCCCATCATATGAAAGCCATGGCTGGTACAAGCTCCTTGTGCCGAAGCTTGGCCCGGCGTTGCAGACTTGTGCTTCGCCCGGACTATACGGAGCAGTCGATTTCAGTGACATCAATTCCTATAGCGATGAGATGGACAGGCTGGTCCAAAAGGCCGCTTCGCAGGCCCCGCGCCTCGTCCGCAATAATTCGGCCGGGATTGACAACGACTAGCAATGAGCACCGCAGCGCCCGCCTTTGGCGGGCGCTCGCGCATGTGTGATTTCTGCTGGGGCCGCATGGGTGTATCCTTCCAGATTTGATGGAAGGAAGCCGGATGCAAAGCCGATTTCTGAACTGCCTTTGTTCGCTAGCGCGGCCGGCCATGCCCGCAATCGCCGCCTTTTTCTTTTCAATACAGGCGCCAGCGGCGCAAGACAGCGTCGATCTCGAACTGGTGCTCGCGGTCGATGTGTCGCGTTCCATGGACTTCATGGAGCAGCAGTTGCAACGCGAGGGCTATTCGCAGGCTTTCCGCTCGCCGGAGGTGGTCGAAGCGATCACCAGCGGACTGACCGGGCGCATCGCGGTCACCTACATGGAGTGGGCGGGAGACACCGTGCAGCGGGTGGTCGTGCCCTGGACCATCATCCACGATTCCGGCACGGCCGCAGGCTTCGCCGATGCGCTGGCGCTGCAAGCGCCGCAACGGCTCAGCCGGACCTCGATTTCAGGCGCGATCATGGCGGCTGGCGAATTTGTTCGGCAAAAGCGGCGCAACGGCAATGCGCAAGGTTATCGACGTTTCGGGCGACGGGCCGAACAACCAGGGCATGCCGGTGACGCTGCTGCGCGACGAATGGGTGCGACAGGGCGTCGTCATCAACGGCCTGCCGCTGATGATCGGCACCAGTTCCTTCGGCTTCGGCATCGACAATCTCGACGCTTATTACCGCGACTGCGTTATCGGCGGGCCGGGGTCCTTCGTGCTGCCGGTCTACACCTGGGAAGAGTTTCCGCGCGCGGTGCGGCGCAAGCTGGTGCTGGAGATCGCCGGCATCGTGCCTTCGCCTGTTGAAAGCAATCTGGTGCAACTCGCGCAGGCCGAAGCCGAGGTCGATTGCCTCGTCGGCGAACGGATCTGGGAAAGGCGGATGCGCGACCTCGAGTGGCAGTGAGCGTCAGGCGCGTTCCTGCAGCGGCGACTTGCCGTACATTTCGCGGTAGCACTTCGAAAAATGCGAGGCGGAAACGAAGCCGCAGGCGATCGCGACATCGACCACCGGAATGGTCGATTGCATCAGCAGGTGCCGCGCGCGGTCGAGCCTGACTTCGAGGTAGTAGCGCGCCGGCGAGCGGCCCATATGGCCGTGGAACAGCCGCTCGATCTGCCGGCGCGACAGCCCGACATAGCGCGCGATGTCGATGAGCGGCAGCGGCTCGGCGATATTGGCTTCCATGAATTCGATGATCGAAAGCACCTTGGCGTTCTGGACGCCGAGGCGCGCGCGCAAGCGGCAGGCGCTGGCGGTCATGCGGGTTGCGCACGCGGTCGGTCAGCGCCTGTTCGCAAACCCGGTTGACCAGTTCCTCGTCATGGTCCTCGCCGATCAGCGAAAGCATCATGTCGAGCGCGGCGGTGCCGCCGGCGCAGGTCCAGATGTTGCCGTCCTTTTCGTAAAGGTCGGCATAGACATCGGCGGTCGGGAAACGCTCGGTGAAGCCGGGCAGGTTCTCCCAGTGGATGGCGCAGCGCTTGCCGTTGAGCAGGCCGGCCGCAGCCAGCAGCCAGGCCGCGGTGCACAGGCCGCCAACGGTGACGCCGGCGTTGCGGCTTTCGCGCAGGAAAGCGTAGAGCGACTTGTTCTCGTACTTCTCGACGAAGACGCCCGAGCACAGGAACATCATGGACGGGCGGGCGGAGGTGGACAGGTTCTGGCGTTCGCGTTCGAGCGATGAAACGACGTTGACGGCGACGCCGTTGGAAGCGACAACGGGCGCGCCGTCCATGGATGCGAGGCGCCACGTGTAGAATTCGCTTCCGAGCATGCGGTTGGCAAGCCGCAGCGGTTCGATCGCCGTGGTGAAGGCGATCATCGAAAATTGCGGGACCAGGAAAAAAATGACAGAGCGCTGCTCGACACCGCTCATTTGCAACCTCTCGCCGGAAAGCTTGCCGGCCCTATTCTGAACGCGACATAGAGAAAATCGGTGTATCTGACAAGCGGCAAAGCGGGATTTTGCATGGGCCAGGTAAAAAATACATGTTTACCCGCCTGTTTACGCAAGGGCTTTCGCGAGTGTGAGGCTTGCGCGATGACGCTGGTGGCGGCGCAACGATATGCGGGCGCGTTGCCTTCCGGCTTGCGCAGGGGCGACGAGCGGTTCTTCGAGGATCACCTCGCTCTCGAGCTTCCGTCCATCTGGACGACGCAACTCCACGACGTCGTCTTCAACGAGGCGGGCGAACTGTACGACGCGCGACGGCGTACTGGAGGCGAGCTTCCTGTCGCTGCGGCATTTGCACCGCGACATTCCGCGCTTCCAGCGGCGGCACCGGCTTGCGTGGGCCGAACCCGTTCCAGTCAAGGGAACCTATCTGTGGATCACCGACCGGATGAGCCACAACTACCACCACTGGATTTGCGATTGCCTGCCGCGGCTGGAGGCTTGGCTCAACGCCAATGCATCTGCCGATCTGCTGCTGCCGCGGCGGGTGCTGGGAACGGCCGTTCGTGAAGGACAGTCTTGAAGCTTACCCGCGAAGTGCGGGTGGTCGCGCAACCGCCGGGCCTGTCGGCACGTGTCGAGAAACTGGTGCTGCCCGACCGCGCCAGCCCGGAGGGTTTTCAACACCCGCTGCTGGCGATGAAGGTGGCCGCGCGGATGCGGGCGCATTTCGCGCAAGGATCCGGGGAAGCGGGCAAGGCGCATCTACGTCAGCCGCGAGCGGTCGCGCTTCCGGCGGCTTGCGAATGAGGAGGCGCTCGCGCCCGTGCTGGCGCGGCACGGCTTTGCGAGCGTGCGTTTCGAGGAAATCTCCTTCGGCGGCCAGGTGGCGATCATGTCCGGCGCGGATGCGATTTGCGGGCCGCACGGGGCAGGGCTGACCAACATGCTGTTCATGCCGCCGGGGCGCGTGATCGAACTGCGCCAACTTGGAGGAACGCCGAACTGTTTCTTCACGCTCGCCAATGTCGCCGGCCATTCCTACCGGCCCGTGGCCTGCGCGCCCGCCGAGGAGAACCAGCCGGTTCATACCGCCGATATCGTTGCTGATGCCAGCGAAGTCGAGCGCGCTTTGATCGGAAGTTGAAAAACGAAAACCCCGCCATTGGCGGGGTTTCATGAATTCAGCATGCTGCCGCAATTGCGGCAGGCAGGATCAGAGGCTGACGCCGGTAAGGCGGAACGACTGCATCGACCCGACTTCGCCAGGCATTGCCCTTTCGAGGCGGCGGCGTGCGAATTCGGTGTTGATGTTGACGCTCTTGCGGGCGAACAGGGCTGCAAACTTCTTCATGACGATCTCCATGCTTCAAGAGGGCTACACGGAGCGCCTTCGAGCATTCCCTTGTGTCCGGATCGTGACCAGCACGAGCAAACGCAGGGGATTTTTTTGGGGCGGCTCAACTGTTGTCAGATATAGTATTGTGCAGTGCAAAATAACAGGATGAAAACGACGCCGTTTGCGGTATTTTGCGACATGGTACGTTTTTGTCGCAGGCTGTGGTCCGGTCTGGTCAAGTCATTCATAAATCATTAACTTTTTAATTGCGGGCGAGCAGGTCCGGCCCGTCCGCCGCCGCCGGATGCGTCTCGCCGCGACAGGGAAAGCGGACCCGCGACGCTATTGGATTACGCCGCGAGTCCGGTGTCATTTCCGCTCGTCATTGGAAATTCTTGTGCTTGCGGTCGTGGGCACCGGGCCAACCGATGTCCTTGAGCAGATGCGGCGGCAAATCCGAGATTGCCGTCAACGTCTGACGCTCGCGGCGATGGCGTGCATACGCCCGCAAAGCATTGATGATCCCGTCGGTGATACGCATTGTCGTTTCTCCCATATGTTTTGTTTTCCGACATGGCGTATATGCCTGCGGGGCTTGAATCAGGCAAACGAAATGATATGATGGAAAGCATCAGGAAATTTGAACTTTGTTCCGAGGCCGGTTCCATGAATGTTTCGCTTCACCATCCCGTTTCCATTGCTCGATCTCGACGTCTTGCGCACCTTCGTCGCCATTGCCGACACGGGTAGCTTCGCTGCCGCGGCCGAGACGGTCTTTCGCACGCCGTCGGCCGTTTCCATGCAGATCAAGAAGCTGGAGGAAATGCTCGGCCGCGCCGTGTTCATTCGCGACTCGCGCTCGGTAAAACTGACGCGCGATGGCGAAATCCTGCTGGAACATGGCCGTCGGCTGCTGGCGCTCAACCGTGAACTGGTTGCCAAGTTCCGCGCGCCCGACATTGCCGGCGAGGTTCGCCTTGGCGCGCCGGACGATGCCGCCGAGCGTTTCCTGCCGGGCATGCTCAGCCGGTTCGGCGAAAGCCATGCCGGCGTCACCGTCAATGTAATCGTCGAGAACACAATTCCGCTGATCGAGCGCGTGCGGCAGAAGCAGGTCGATATCGCCCTCATCACCTGCTCGCCTGTCCCACCCGGGTTCCGAGAATGCCGAGGTGCTGCTGCGCGAGCGGCTGGTCTGGGCGGTTCGCAAGGGCGGTGTCGCCGCGGAAAAGACGCCGCTGCCCGTCTCCGTGTGGGAAGAAGGGTGCATCTGGCGCAAGGCCGGCCTTGAAGGGCTGGAGAAGCAGGGTCGTGCGTACCGCATCGCCTTCCACAGCGCCTATATTTCCGGCCAGCGCGCGGCGATCCTCGCCGACCTCGCGATTGCACCGCTGCCGGTATCCTCGCTCGTTGGCGACATCATCGAGGCAGGGCCGGAATACGGCCTGCCGCAACTGCCGGAATACACGCTCGGCATGATCGTGGCCGAGGACGCCAGCGCGCCGGTGCTGGCGGCGGCAGATCACCTGCGCGCGAGTTTTACGGGCCGGCTGCCGCTTCCACTGGCCGCGGCGGCGGAGTAGCGTAATCCAAATTTGCCGTATCGGCTGAAATCAGAAGGCAGGAACACCACCATGACAGCCCATTCATTGCCCGAAAGGCGCGCGGCCGCGATCTCGCGGGGCGTCGGCCTGACCACGCAAATCTATGCGGAGCGAGCGGAGAACGCCGAGATCTGGGACAAGGAAGGCAATCGCTACATCGACTTCGCCGCCGGCATTGCGGTGGTGAACACCGGCCATCGCCACCCGAAGGTGATGGCGGCGGTGCGCGACCAGCTCGAGCGCTTCACGCACACTTGCCACCAGGTGGTGCCTTACGAGAACTATGTTTCGCTTGCAGAGCGACTCAACGCGCTCGTGCCCGGCAACTTCGCCAAGAAGACGATCTTCGTCACGACCGGCGCGGAAGCGGTGGAAAACGCGGTGAAGATCGCCCGCCATCACACGAAGCGTTCGGCGGTCGTCGCGTTTGCCGGCGGCTTTCACGGCCGCACCTTCATGGGCATGGCGCTGACCGGCAAGGTGCAGCCCTACAAGGCCGGCTTCGGGCCGATGCCGGGCGATGTGTGGCACCTGCCGTTCCCGATCGACCTGCACGGCATCAAGGTGGACGACGCGATTGCCGCGCTGGACCGGCTGTTCAAGGCAGACCTTGAACCCGCGCGCGTTGCCGCGATCATCGTCGAGCCGGTGCAGGGCGAGGGCGGTTTCTACGAGGCGCCGCGCGCGCTGGTGCAACGCGTCCGCGAGATTTGCGACGAGCACGGCATCGTGCTGATCGCCGACGAGGTGCAGACCGGCTTTGCCCGCACGGGCAAGCTCTTCGCCATGGAACATTACGGCGTCGATGCCGATCTGGTGACGATGGCCAAGGGCTTGGCGGCGGCCTGCCGATCGCTGCGGTTACCGGCAAGGCGGAGATCATGGACAGCCCCAATCCGGGCGGTCTCGGCGGCACCTATGGCGGCAATCCGCTTGGGGATTGCAGCTGCGCATGCCGTGCTCGACGTGATCGAGGAGGAGCATCTGTGCGAACGCGCGGTGATGCTCGGCAACCGGCTCAAGCAGAAGCTGGCGGGCCTGCGCGACAGCGTTCCGGAAATCGCCGACATTCGCGGCCCCGGCTTCATGAACGCGGTGGAGTTCAACGTGCCGGGCACGCACGAGCCGAATGCGGCCTATACGAACCGCGTGCGGGAAGAGGCGCTGAAGCGCGGGCTCATTCTGCTTACCTGCGGCGTTTACGGCAATGTCATCCGCTTCCTGGCGCCGATCACCATCGGCGACGACACCTTCAACGAAGCACTGGGGATCATGGAGCAGGCGATGGTCGCGGCGCGGGGGTAGCAGCTTCGAGACTCGCCTTGCAGGCTCGCGCTCAGGATGAGGCGTGCCTCAGAACCGCGTGATCACCGAAATGCCGGCGCCGGTGGCCTTGTCGAGGTCCATCAGTGCCTGCGGTGCTTCGTCGAGCGTGATTTCGTCGGCTGACGAGACGCCGGGGCGCGATCCGCCCGGCAAGGATCATCTGCCATCATCGCGTCGTAGCGCCAGGCCTGCATGCCGTGCGTTCCGAACACCTGCAGTTCATGCGCGATGACCTTGTTCATGGGAATGGCTGCGCGGGCATTTTCGCCCAGCATCAGGCCGATCTGCGCGTGCCGGCCGCGGCGGCGCAAATTCGCGACAGAGTTGAAGCAGGTGACGGGATGGCCGAGCGCGTCGATCGAGACATGCGCGCCGCCGCCGGTGATTTCCATGACCGCGGCAACGACATCGCACCGTCCGAAGCGTTGATCGTGGCGGCAGCGCCAAGTTCGACGCGCCAGCGCCAGCCGTTCTTCGTTGAGGTCGATTGCAATGGCATTCGCCCCGCGCGCCACCGCGATCATCACAGCCGAAAGGCCGACGCCGCCGCAGCCATGGATCGCCACCCATTCGCCGGGCTTGACGCAAGCCTGGTCGACAAGCGCGCGGAAGGCAGTGGCGAAGCGGCAGCCGAGGCTCGCGGCGGTGACGAAGTCGACTTCGTCCGGCAGCCGCACGAGATTGGTTTCGGCATAGTCGATCGCGACGTATTCGGCGAACGAGCCCCATGCGGTGAAGCCGGGTTGGAACTGGCTGGCGCAGACTTGCTGGTTGCCCGAGTTGCAGTCGGCGCAATGGCCGCAGCCGCCGACGAAGGGCAGCGTGACGCGTTCGCCAACGCGAAAGCGGGTGACGCCCTTGCCAACGGCGGCGATGGTTCCTGCAAGCTCGTGGCCGGGCACATGCGGCAGGCGAATGTCGGGATCGCTGCCCATCCAGCCATGATGGTCGCTGCGGCAAAGGCCGGTCGCCTCCACCTTGATGACGACGCCGCCCGGAGCGGGCACCGGGTCCGGCAGTGTCTCGATTGTCGGCGGCGCGCGGAACTGTTCGTAGTAGACCGCCCGCATTTCTACCTCACGCGCCTGCGCCGCCGTCCGCCTTCCTCGCCGCCATCGGCCAGCACCTTGCGCTCCGGCAGCTTCACCTGCGTGGCAAGTTTGGGGAACGGATCGGCCTTGTTCGGCAGCGCCATGGCGTTGACGAAAAGCTGCTGGAAATCGGGCTCCAGCGCGGTCTCGATCTTCTCGATGTTGGAGACCATGGTCTCGATCTCGCGGCGGTGGCCGCGGTTGAGCAGCGCCATCAGCGCGCCTTCGCCAGCGGCATTGCCGACCGCCTTCACCTTTTCGAGTTCGCAATCGGGGATCAGGCCCAGCACCATCGCGTATTTCGGATCGATGAACGAGCCGAAGGCGCCGGCGAAGCGGATGATGTCGACCTTCTCGACATGCTGCTTCTGCATCAGCAGCTTGATGCCGGCATAGAGCGCCGCCTTGGCGAGCTGGATGGCGCGCACATCGTTCTGCGTGACGGTGATCGCCGGTTCGCCTTCCTTCAGCAGGTAGGAGAAGGTGCGCCCGTTGGTGACGATGCGCGGCGAGCGGGCGGCAAGCCCGCCGTCGATCACGCCGTCCTCCGAAATGATGCCGGCGAGGAACATCTCGGCGATCACCTCGATGATGCCCGAGCCGCAAATGCCGGTGACGCCGGTTGCCTGCACGGCCTCGTCGAAGCCTGGCTCGTCCGACCACAGCTCCGATCCGATGACGCGGTATCGCGGCTCCAGCGTATCGGGGTCGATGCGCACGCGCTCGATCGCACCGGGGGCGGCGCGCTGGCCGCCGGAGATTTCCGCGCCCTCGAAGGCGGGGCCGGTTGGCGAGGAACAGGCGACGGTGCGGGCGCGGTTGCCGAGCACGATCTCGGCATTGGTGCCGACATCGACCATCAGCATCATCTCGTCCTGCCGGTACGGGCCCTTCGGAGAGCGTTGCGGCGGCGGCATCCGCGCCGACATGGCCGGCGATGCAGGGCAGCATATAGATGCGCGCGCCGGCATTGGCCTTGATGCCGATTTCCGACGCCAACAGCCGCGTTGCGCCGGAAACGGCAAGCGCGAAAGGTGCGCCGCCCAGTTCCGTCGGGTCGATGCCGAGGAAGAGGTGGTGCATGACCGGATTGCCGACGAAGACGAGGTCGAGGATGTCCTCGCGGATCACGCCGCCTTCCTCGCAGACCTGGCCGATGAGGCCGTTCACCGCCTCGCGCACGGCATCGGTCATGGCGTGGCGGCCGTCCGGGTTCATCATCACGTAGGAGACGCGGCTCATCAGGTCTTCGCCGAAGCGGATCTGCGGGTTCGGCGCACCGGCCGAGGCGAGGATGCGGCCCGACAGCAGCGAGACCAGATGCATGGCGATGGTGGTCGAGCCGATATCGCAGGCAATGCCATAGGCTTCGTTGTGCAGGCCCGGCCACAGCGCCACGATGCGGGCGGCGTCCGAGCTGTCGTCGCGGTGGATGGCCGCCGTCACGCCCCAGTTTTCCTTGCGCAGGATCTTCTGCACGTCGGGGATCAGGCGGAAATCGGTCTCCAGCCTGTCGAAGCCGATCTGCTTGCCCCAGTCGCGCACAAGACACGCCTTCAGCCGGTCGAGATCGCCCAGCGGCTTGTGCATGTCCGGTTCGTCCACCTCGACATAGCAAAGGCGCACGGCCGGAATCGCGCTCGATGACGCGGCCGGACGCCTTCTTGCGCACGACGGCGGCGTTGACGATCGTGTCCTGCGGAACGTCGATGACGAGATCGCCAAGGATTGTCGCCGAGCAGGAAAGGCGGCGGTCGGGCGCGATCTCGCGCACCTTGGCGTAGCGCAGTTCCTTGGGGCCGCGTTCGGAGATGTGGTCGTTGGAGGAGACGATCTTGTGCTTGGCGAAATTGCCTTCCTGCACCGTCACCTGGCAGCGCCCGCAGGTCGCGCGTCCGCCGCACACGCTCTCGACATAGACGCCGAGCTGGCGCGCGGCTTCCAGCACCGGCGTGCCGACCGGGAAATGTCCGCGCTTGCCCGATGGCATGAAGAGGACGAGGGGATCGCGCTCTGCGCTCATTTTCTGCGTATGCCCTTGCTCTTGTGATTGGCCCGCACGCGCTTGCGCACCGGCGTCAGCGCGGCCTTGGCGAATGCCTCGGCGGCGTTCTCCGCAGTCGAGTGGATGCCGAAGCCTGCGTCGATGGAGCGGCGCGCCATCTCCATCCACACTGCCGGTGCCGGCTTCCATTGCCGCGAAGCCTTTTTCCACGGCGAAGGCGTGCATCGACATTGCCGCGCCGACCGGCGTTTCCTGCGCCATCTGCGCCATGCGGCGGCCGATGACGAAGGGGCTCAGCGCCAGGATTTCCGTCGCGTGGGCGCGGCCGAAGTGCTTTTCCTCACGCGCCTTGCCATGGTCAGCCTTGTCCGCGCGAGGCGCGCCCGCCCGCGCCCCTGCGGCCCCGTGCGCCTGCTAGGGCTGCATCGGGGTCGCGGTTGAAGGCGATCCATGCCGCGCCGCCCGCATCCTGGTTCAGCAGGAAATTGGCGGCGCGGATCGCCTCCATTTCCTTGCCGGGACGCGACTTGGTGGAGCCGAGGCCGAAGAGCTTGACGAAGGTTTCGTCGTCCATGTCCGGCGGCAGCATGATGCCGGCGCTTCCATTTCCGCCTTCTTCTCGGCGATCTTCTTCGGCGCCGACGGGCAGCGCGACCGGGTTCATGATGGCGCTGGTCATGCCGGCGGCAAAGGCCATCGGCAGGAAGGCGTTGTTGATGCCGTGGCGGTTCGGCAGGCCAAAGGAAATGTTGGAAGCGCCGCAGGTCGTGTTGACCCCGAGTTCCTCGCGAAGGCGGCGCACCAGCGCGAAGACCTGCTGGCCGGCCGTCGCCCATCGCGCCGATCGGCATGACCAGCGGATCGACGACAATGTCATGCGCCGGAATGCCGAAATCGGCGGCGCGCTGGACGATCTTCTTGGCAACGGCGAAGCGAACGTCCGGGTCCTCGGAAATGCCGGTGTCGTCGTTCGAGATGGCGACCACGGGCACGTTGTACTTCTTGACCAGCGGCAGGACGCGTTCGAGCCGTTCTTCCTCGCCGGTGACGGAATTGAGCAGCGGACGTCCCTTGGCGGCCTTCAGACCGGCCTCGAGTGCGCCGGGAACGGAGGAGTCGATGCACAGCGGAACATCGGTGACGGCCTGCACCATCTCGATGAGCTGCGGCATCAGCATCGGCTCGACGAAGTTGTTGTCGGCATAGCGCGGGTCCGCTGCCATCTTGCCGGAGAACACCGCGCCCGAATTGATGTCGAGCACGGTGGCGCCGGCCTCGACCTGCGCAATCGCATCGCCTGGACCCTCGAAAAATCGCCGCGTTCGAGTTCCTCGTTCAAGATCTTGCGTCCGGTCGGATTGATGCGCTCGCCGATCACGCAGAAGGGCCGGTCGAAACCGATGACGACCTCTCTTGTGGCCGAGGCGACGATCGTATGGGTCATGTAAGTGGTTCTCCGATCGTGGGAATCGATATAAAGATTTCTTTATATCGTTATGTCTGGAATTTCAACGGCATTCATTGGCTGTGCGAGACAGCGAGGTCGGCTTGCTCCTGCGGCAGGATGGCGTCGCGGTGCAGCAGGTGCGTCCGAGCCGCTCCACCACCGTCGCCTCGTCGCGCCGGGCTTCGCGCTGCCAGGGCTTGCGGCCCTTCAGCACGCCGGATTCGGCGACGATCTCGGCGACATATTCTTCCTGCCGGTAGGCCATGACGTGAACGCCGTGAGACGCCGTCGATTTCCTTCACCTCGTTGATGATGTCGATGCAGATGCGCTTGCCTTCGGCCTTCTGGTCCGCGGCGCCTTCAAGGCGGGCGATGATCTCGTCGGGAATGTGGATGCCCGGCACGTTGGAGCGCATCCAGCGCGCGGTGCGGGCGGAGGCCAGCGGGCCGACGCCGACACAGGATGTAGCATTGCTCGTGCAGGCCCATGTCGCGAACGCGCTTCATGAACTCGCGGAACATCGGCACGTCGTAGCAATACTGGCTCTGCACGAACTGCGCGCCGGCCTCGATCTTCTTGCCGAAATGAATCGGCCGGAAGTCGAAGGGCGGCACGAAAGGATTGATCGCCGCGCCGAGGAAGACCGGCGGCGGCGTCGTCAGCTTGCGGCCCGACAGGAACTTCGCCTCGTCGCGCATGATGCGGATCGTTTCCAGCAGCGACATGGAATCGAGATCGAACACCGGCTTTGCGCCCGGCTGGTCGCCGGCCTGCACGCCGTCGCCGGTCAGGCACAGGATGTTCTGCACGCCCATGGCGGAAGCGCCGAGCACGTCGCCCTGGATGGCGATGCGGTTCTTGTCGCGGCAGGAGATCTGCATGATCGGCGCGTAGCCCATGCGCGTCAGCAGCGCGCAGATGCCGACCGACGACATGTGGCAGTTGGCGCCGGAGGCATCGACGGCATTGATGCCGTCCACCCAGCCGTCGAAGATTGCGGCGCGCTCGTAGACATCCATCGGATTGGCGCTGTCCGGCGGGTTCAGCTCGGCCGTTACGGCGAACTCGCCGCGCCGCAGGACGCGCTCCAGCCGGCCGCGCGAGGAATGGCCGGGCAGCGGGTCGAGCGGCAAGGCTCGGGTCGTTTGGATGGACGTCGATCACTTGCCTGCCACTCCCGCGGTCTTTTCCCGGATGACGCGCAGCCAGGTCGACGTTTCCTTGATCGACTGGTCGACCGGCTTCTGCACGTCGAGGATGGCGTCGCCGCCCTGCATCCCGCGCGAGCCTTCCCAGGCCTTTACCCAGACGCAGGGCATGTCGGGCATGACTTCGCAATGTGCCGTTGGCGCGAACGCCGCCGCACGGCCCGTTGCGCAACTGCTTGGGGCAGTTCATCGGGCAGGACATGCCGGTGGACGACAGCGCGCACATGCCGCACATGCGGCAGTCGAACAGTACTCCCTTGACGCTGCGCTCGACCGCCGCGACGGGCCTTTCCAGCCTCTCATGTCCGATGCGGTTCATAAGCGGCGCAGCCGACAGAAGCGTTTTTTCGAAAAAGTCGTAGAAGGATTCGAGCAGGCGCGAATTGCGGATCGACCAGTACTTTGACCGTGAAGGTGCGGCGGCGGCGGCCATCCGCCGCGAAATGGACCGGCCCGATTTCGGGCTTCGGCGGCGTAGGCTTCTTTGCGGCCAGTGCAACGGCAGGGGGCGTCTTTGCAGGCGTATCAAGCACCAGTGTCGCCCTCCGGCTTTCGCAATTGCGACAAGCTTTTCCTGTGGCCATTGAGCTTCGATCGCAGCTGCGGCCTTGTCCGCCTCCGCCTCTAGATCGTCGGACACCTCGACCGGATCGGCGCGCCGCCATTCGGCGAGATAGTCATCCGTTTCCGCAGCGCCGGAGCGCATCGCGGCCATGTCGATTGCCTCGGTGAAGCGCAGCGGCAATTCGCGCTTGGCGCTTTTGCGGCCGGACTTGACGATCACCTGCGCGGGGATGTCGCGCCAAAGGACGATGATGAGCTGCGCCAATGCTTTTCTCCGAAGCCTGTCTTCGCAGCGACATTGTTCGCAAAGCCGGTTCGACGCTACGCCGCCCGCGACAGGCGAATGGACAAAAGCGACGGCGGCTTTGCCTCAGGCCGGATATTTGAGGAGAACCGTGCTTTCGAAGGTCATGACGGGCTGGCCGTTCTGGTTTGTGCCGGCGTTGCGGCCGGTCATCACGTGCCAGCCGGGCCTTGATGCGGATGCCCGCAATTCAGCCGTTTCGCTCGTGTAGCTGATGGCATCGCCCGCGTAGACCGGCCTGATCCATCGGAGGTTTCGAAAGCCGGGCGAGGGGCCGTATTCGAGCTTGGAGTATCCGTCGCGTTCAAGTTCGAGCAACAGCTCGGCCGTGCGGTCGCGCTGCTTGCGCATCCACATGGCGACCGTATGCCAGCCTGACGCGCAAAGCCCGCCAAGCACGCTGTTCTTGGCGGCCTCAGCGTCAAGGTGGAAGATCTGCGGATCGAAGTTTCGCGCGAAGGCGACAATTTCGTCCGCGGTGAAAACATGCGTCCCGAGCTGCTCGACATGGCCCGGCGTGAACATCGGAGGCAGTTTCATGCGGCGGCGCTCCCCGCCCGTGTGCGGAACATGATCGGATTGACAACTGTCATCACGGGCGTTCCGTCCTGCTTGAAGAGTTCGAAACGGAAGTGGATGATGCCGACGCCGGGCCTTGACGAGGACAGGCGCTTGCCGGTGACAATGGCGCGACCCGTCAAGCGGTCGCCGGCAAAGACCGGTGCGAGCCATTTGCATTCGTCGATTCCCGGCGAACCCTGGCCGGAACTGTCCAACAGAAACGTGTCGCACATCATGCGCATCAGCATGCCGCAGGTGTGCCATCCCGATGCGGAAAGCGCGCCCAGCATCGAGGCCTTGCCGCCTTCCTCGCTGAGATGGAAGGGCGCCGGATCGAATTGGCTGGCATAGTCAATGATCTCTTGCGCCGATACGGCGTAGCTGCCGAGGTCGATTTCCTCGCCTTCGGCAAAATCTTCGAAATACCTGAATGCCATCAATGCCTCTCCGGACAGGTCGGCAGGAATGGAGCCTTGCCGGCCTGTTGTCAACGCCGGCGGGGTGCATTGCGCAGCCGCAACATGGTTAACCAAACCTTGACGAAAAGGCCCGCGCGACTTGGAAATTAACGGGTTTGGTGTAGTGTTTGCGGCGAAAAGGGCTGGATGAACAGCTCTCGGACAGGTTCAGGTATGGCTTCGAACCGGGCTTTGCTGAGGACGTTTGCCGCCGCGATGGTTGTCGTGGCGCTCGCGTCCGGTTGCGTGCAGCGCCCGCAGGAAGCCGCGGCGATCCGCACGATCCAGCCAATGGAGGCGGTCGACGCCAACGCGACTGCCGAACAGGTCCTGACACGCACTGCGGTTGGCAGTGTCAATGACGACGGAGTGCATACCGTGCTGGCCCTGTCGGCAGGCGGTTCGGACGGGGCATACGGGGCAGGCGTGCTCAACGGCTGGACGCAGTCTGGCGCACGGCCCGAGTTTGACGTCGTCACGGGGGTCTCGACCGGTGCGTTGATGGCGGTGCTGGCTTTCCTGGGGCCTGAATATGACGGCAAGCTGGAAGAGTTCTACACCAAGCAGACGAACGACAAGATCTACAAGGCCAAGGGCCTCAACGGCCTGTTCGGCGATTCGCTCTACGACAACGGTCCCCTGAAGGCTCAGATCGAGGCCTTCGTGACCCCGCAGGTCCTGGCGAAGATCGCAGAGGAACACGCCAAGGGTCGGCGCTTGTATGTCGGTACGACCAATCTCGACGCCGGCGACTTCGTCATCTGGGACATGGGCGAAATTGCGGCTGGCAGCCGGACCGACAGCGTGCTGCACTTCCAGAAGGTGCTTCGGGCTTCCGCTGCGGTACCGGCCTATTTCCCGCCGGTCTACATCAAGCCGCAGCGGGGCATTGAGCTGCGACAGGCGCATGTGGACGGCGGGGTGAAGTCGCCGATCCTCGTCAGCGGCTTCATGTTCCCGGAAGGCAAGCAGAAGAAGGCGCTCTTCATGGTCGTCAACGGCAACACCACGAAGCTCAACGCTTCCGTGGCCGTAAAGCCGACGCTTGCCAGCATTGCCCAGAAATCCATCGTGGAAATGATGCGCGTGTTGCAGGACGAAACCGTCTACCGTGATTTCGTGATGGCGCGCAATGTCGGGGCGTCGTTCCATCTGACCCAAATTCCAGACACGATTCCGCTCTCGAACGAGGGGCTCGATTTCGACGCCAAGCGCATGCGCCAGCTATATGACGCGGGCGTCGCCGATGGCGCCAAGGGTGCTTCGGGATGGATGAGCGAGCCGCCGAAGATCTCGCGGTATGAGAAGCTGGCGGCGAACTGACTTCGGCGTCGCAAATCAACGCGCGATAATATCGAGAACGTCACGAATGAAGTCGGCGCGCAGGAGCCTCTCGTGCTCTTGAGGCTCGTCCGCATGATCGAGCGCCCATTGATGTTCGGACGGCACGTGCACGGCCCATGATCCTGCTTCCAGAGCCGGCAATATGTCCGACTTCATGGAATTGCCGATCATCATGGCGCGTTCCGGTCCCGTGCCGTGGCGAAGGAAAATCCGTGAATAGACGCGGGCGTCCTTTTCGCTGACGATTTCCACCGCGTCGAAGAAATGGTCGACGCCGGAAGCAGCCAGTTTCCTCTCCTGATCGAGCAATTCGCCCTTGGTGATGACCACGAGGCGATAGCGGCCCTTCAGCGCTTCCAGCGTTTCGCGAACACCCGGCAATGTCTCGATGGGATGTGCAAGCAGTTCGCGTCCGGCATCGAGGATTTCCGTGATTACCGCTGCCGGCGCCTTGCCATTCGTCACCTCGATGGCGGTCTCGATCATCGACAGGGTGAAGCCTTTGACGCCATAGCCGTAGTGGCCGATGTTGCGCTTCTCGGCAGCGATCAGCCGTTCCGCCAGATGTTCATGCGGGGCGTAGTCTGCAAGCAAGGTCGCGGAACCGGGTTTCCGTAAGCTTGTAGTGGCGTTCGTGGTGCCACAGCGTGTCATCGGCGTCGAAGCCGATCGTCTCGATCTCCTTCATCGCTGAAGGCCCGCGATGCTGGTGGCGAGGTCGCCATAACCGGTGCGACGACGCTCATAGGCGAGGCCGAGAAATTGCGCAGCCGCCTCCGCGCGCCGGTCCAGTTCGGGATCGTCGGATTGCGCCAGATAAACCAGCTTCTCGTAATTGCCAAAATACATGTCGCGCAGTTCGGGATGGCGGTCGAGGCCGAGCGGCCTTGTGACGAAAGCATCGAACTGGCGGGCGAGGAAATCGGTCAGGTAGAATGCCGTGATTGTCTCATCACGTGCAAACTCTTCATTGCCGAGAAAGAACGAATAGCAATGCGGGCCGGGAATGCGCTCGACGCCATGGCGCTTGCAAATCTTGTCGAGCAGGCCGCCCGTGCCGCAATCGGCATAGGCTACGAAGACTTTGGGAATGCCGGCCTGCCGTGCTTCGCTGATCTCGCGTTCGATCTCGCCGGGGATTTTTTCGGGGTGGTTGTGAAGGATCGCCGGCAGGCAGGTCAATTCGACATGTTCCATGCCGTTGCCGGCAAGAACGGCAATCGTCTCGCGCGCAATCGCTCCGCAAGCGATGACACGGATGCGTTCCGCCTGATGCGCCGGGGCATCTGCCATTTGCAATCCCGTATTCATTGTCCAACGCCATACATGGTAGTTTTCTGCGTTGATTGGTACATTCCGCCGCCCGCTTTGCCAATCACGCCTGGACATGCCCATTCAAACGCCGCTTCCGATTCAATCGCAAAAATCTCGTGTCCTCGTGCTGGGCGCCACGGGAACGATCGGGCGGACAACAGTGCCGGCGATCGCGGGCAGGGGCCATGAAATTGTGTGTTTCGTGCGACCCGGATCCAATATCGCCTTCCCGAAGGGCGTGGCCGTACGCCATGGTGAAGTAAGCGATCCGCAATCGATCCGCCGCGATGGATTTGCCGGCGAGAAGTTCCATGCGGTCGTCTCCTGCCTTGCATCGCGCACCGGCGCGCCGGCGGATGCCTGGGCAATCGACCACGGTGCCAACCTCAACGCGCTTGAGGCAGCGAAGGCAGCAGGCGTGAAGCATTTCGTCCTGCTCTCGGCGATCTGCGTGCAAAGACCGCTGCTTGAATTCCAGAAGGCGAAGCTCGCATTCGAGCGCGAACTGATGCAATCGGGGCTCGACTTCACAATCGTGCGGCCGACGGCCTTCTTCAAGTCGTTGTCGGGACAGGTGGCGCGGGTAAAGGCGGGCAAGCCATTCCTCGTCTTCGGAGACGGCAAGCTCACGTCCTGCAAGCCGATCAGCGACCGCGATCTTGGCGAATTCATCGCCGGCAGCATCGACGATCCGGCGCTGCGCAATCGCATCCTGCCTATCGGCGGGCCGGGCGAGGCGATCACACCGCTGGACCAGGCAGCGGAATTGTCGCGCCTGCTGGGGCGGACGGTGAAGGTGCGGCACGTGCCGGTCGCTATGCTGGACGCCATCATCGCGAGCCTGTCGTTTGCGGGCAGGTTTTCAAGGGGGGCGTCAGAAAAGGCGGAACTCGCCCGGATCGGCCGATACTACGGGACGGAGTCGATGCTGGCGCTGGACACGGCGAGCGGGCAGTACGATGCGCAGGCAACGCCCTCGTACGGCAGCGAGACATTGTTTGATTATTACGGGCAACTCGTCAGGGGCGAAGAGACAGCCGAACGCGGCGACCACGCGGTGTTTTGAAAAAGAAAAAGGCGGCATCGATGCCGCCTTCCGCAATTCCAGTTACAAGACTTTTCAGCCCCGGGCCATCTGGTTGTGCTTGCGCGCCATGAATTCCTTGGCGGTTTCCACGGCCACGGCCGCGTCGCGGCAATAGGCATCTGCGCCGATTGCCTTGCCGAATTCCTCGTTGAGCGGCGCGCCGCCGACGAGGACGACATAGTCGTCGCGAATGCCGCGGGCGATCATGGTGTCGATCACGACCTTCATGTAGGGCATGGTCGTGGTGAGCAACGCCGACATTCCGAGAATGTCCGGCTTGTGCTCTTCGAGTGCACCCAGATATTTGTCGACATCGGTGTTGATGCCAAGATCGATCACGTCGAAGCCTGCGCCTTCCATCATCATGCCGACAAGGTTCTTGCCGATGTCGTGGATGTCGCCCTTGACGGTGCCGATGACCATGGTGCCAACCTTCGGCGCGCCGGTCTCGACCAGCAGCGGACGAAGGATGTTCATGCCGGCCTTCATCGCATTGGCGGCAAGCAGAACTTCTGGAACGAAGAGAATGCCGTCGCGGAAGTCGATGCCGACGATCCGCATGCCTTCGACCAGCGCCTTGGTCAGTACGTCATAAGGGGACCAGCCGCGACCCAGCAGGATGTGCGTGGCTTCCTCGATTTCCTCCTTCAGGCCGTCATAGAGGTCGTCGAACATCTGCTGGACAAGTTCTTCGTCGTCCAGTTCCGAAAGAATGATTTCATCGTCGGCCATGATGGTTTCCCTATTGGAGGAAAATATTCGTTCCGTTATCCAGACTTTGGCGTCTCCGGACCGTGCCTGAAACGACTTTCGGTCAGAGATTTGCGACGCAGTTGAATCGGTTCGGCAAAAAGGCGGTTGCAACGGGAGTGCCATGCGTTGCCGCGTGCTGCAACCCTTTTTCGAAAAACGTCAGGCTGCGCCGCATTGAGGCGAAAGATTGCGCCAGCATGCTTTAACATTGCGACAGTTGTTCAAGGTGGTCCGCAGGGCCCGTGGAAATCGAGGAATCAACATGAGCGAAACGGATCTGACGGGCGGCGAGACGGCCGCCACGGAAGGGCGGCGCAGCCGCAGTGCGGGCGGTGGAGCTTCGGCGCGGCGGCAGGCCCGCACAGCCGCACGGCCGGTCTCGCTGCCTTTCATCACGCGCAGGCTGGAGCCGACGGACATCCTTTCGGCTGAGGCGGTGGAGATCATCGAGCACAATGCCGATCTGCTGATGGAGGAGGTGGGCGTTGAGTTCCGCGAGGATCCGGAGGCCCTGAAGCTGTGGAAGGACGCCGGCGCCGACGTGCAGGGCGAGCGGGTGCATCTGCCCAAGGGCCTGTGCCGCGAGTTGATGAAGACAGCCCCTCGCCAGTTCACGCAGCATGCACGCAATCCCGAACGCAGCGTCGAGATCGGCGGCAAGCACACGGTATTCGCTCCGGTCTACGGACCGCCATTCGTGCGCGACCTCGAAGGCAACCGCCGCTACGCCACGATCGCCGACTTCCGCGATTTCGTGAAGCTCGCCTATATCGCGCCGGCCATGCACCATTCGGGCGGTACGGTCTGCGAGCCGGTGGACGTGCCGGTGAACAAGCGCCACCTCGACATGGTCTACACGCATATCCGCTATTCGGACAAACCGTTCATGGGGTCGGTCACCGCGCCCGAACGCGCGGAAGACACGGTGAAGATGGCGCAGATCCTGTTCGGCGAGGAATTCGTCGACAAGAATTGCGTTCTTGTCAGCCTCATCAACTGCAACTCGCCCATGGTCATGGACGCGACCATGCTCGGCGCGCTCAAGGTCTATGCCAAGGCGAACCAGGCGACGGTGATTTCGCCCTTCATCGTCGGCGGCGCCATGAGCCCCGTCACCGTGGCCGGAACGCTGACGCAGGTTCTTTGCGAGGCGACGAGCGCAATCGCCTTCACCCAGCTTTGCCGAAAGGGCGCGCCGGTGATCTTCGGCACGTTCGCCACGGCGATTTCGATGCAGTCGGGCGCGCCGTCCTTCGGCACGCCGGAGCCGGCGCAAGTGTTGATGGGCGCGGCGCAGTTCGCGCGGCGCTATAATCTGCCGTTCCGCTCTGGCGGGGCGCTGACCGGGGCCAAGCTGCCGGACGCGCAGGCGGCCTATGAAAGCGCCAATACGCTTTGGCCCGCGATGATGGGCGGCGTCAATTTCATGCTGCACGCAGCCGGGTGGCTGGAAGGCGGGCTGGTCTCGTCCTTCGAGAAGTTCATCATGGATTGCGACCAGCTTGCGGCGCACCAGAAGATGGCAGGGGGTGTCGACATGAGCGAGAACGGACAGGCCATGAGCGCCATCCGCGAAGTTGGACCCGGCAATCACTATCTGGGCTGTGCACATACGCGCGAAAACTTCCAGACCGCGTTCCATGTCTCCAGCGTAGCCGACAACAATTCGTTCGAGCAGTGGGAAGTGGAAGGCGCCAAGCGCACCGAGGAGCGTGCCAACACGATCGCCCGGCAGTGGATCGAACAGTACGAACCGCCTGCACTCGACCAGGGCATCGACGAGGCACTGCGTTCCTTCGTGACCCAGAAGAAGGAGTCGATGCCCGACGCCTTCACCTGAAAGGGTCACGACGCGCCAGAGGCTCACACCCGGACGACCGTGGGCAACCGAATTGTAGACAGCGTCTGGCGATTGAACGCCAAGACCGGCGTTTGAGCTGTGCCCCATCGGCGTGGCCAGGTCGAAGAGCAACTCGCTGCCGAGCTTGCGGACTCCGGCTTGGAGATGCGCGGCTGGTTCGCGATCGAGGCAGGCGATATTCCAGCAGGGGTTGAAGGCGTTGCGCCGGGCGCGGCGGCGCTGCTGATCGGCAACCATGGCCGGGCGATGTGGGACGCGTGCTCGCGCGAGGCAGAGTTTTGCGACGGCTTGCCAAATCCGATGGACCGCTGGACGCGGCGGGTGATCCTCGACGCGCTCGCCGAAATGCCGGATCCTGCAACTGCGCTGTTTCCCTTCGGTCCGGATCTGTGGCCGTTCCAGCGCTTCGCCAGGCGGGCCATGGGCCTGAAGCCTTCGCCGCTCGGACTGCTGATCCATCCGCAATACGGGCTTTGGCATGCTTTGCGGGCGGCGATTGTTTTCCCGGATATCGATTTCATCGGCGCGTCCGCTCACAAAATGATTAATACCTGTGACGAATGCGCTGAGAAGCCTTGCCTAAATGCCTGTCCTGTCAATGCTTTTGCTGATACAGGCTTTGCTGTCGCCGCGTGCCGGTCGTGGCTGGATGGGGTTGGTTCTCCAGATGGTGACTCAAGAAACCCAGACTGCATGGCCGATGGATGCGCCGCTCGGAACGCCTGCCCTGTCGGACGCCAATGGCGGTATGATGAGGCGCAATTGCGTTTTCACATGACCGCCTTCCGGGGTTGAAAAAAATTCCACACGCCACCCAAGGAATGCCGCATGGGTAGCGTCCAATCGATCGACATGACCATGGCGGCCAATTCGATCGACGCAACCCATGAACTGCTTTCGCGCGCAAGTGCGGGAGACCGTGCCGCTTTCGCGCGCCTGGTGGAGGCACATTACGACTTCATCTTCCGCGTCGCCTGGCGATGGTCCGGCAGGAGGGAAGATGGCGAGGATATCGCGCAGGAAGTCTGCATCCGGCTGGCGGGCGCGATCCGAAGCTGGAGGGGCGAGGCTGCTTTCACCACCTGGCTGTACACTCTGACAATGAATGCCGCGCGCGACCACGGACGAAAGCGGGCGCGGCAAATGCTTCTGGCCAAGGCCGTATATGTGCAGGCGCTGGTGGAAAGCGCTCAAGCGCCGAGCGACGATCCGGCGGAGGCGCTTTGGGAGGCCGTCCGCCAGTTGCCGGAAAAGCAGCGAGACGCCGTGCTGCTGGTTCATGGCGAAGGACTTGGCCACGGCGCAGCCGCAGCAGTCATGGGCTGCTCGGAAAGCACCATCTCATGGCACATTCACGAGGCCCGCAAACGGCTCAAGAAAATGCTCGTTTCCGGGCAAGAGGCTGGAGGCAGCCATGACTGAACATGATCCGCTCGATCTTCTTGGAACCGTGCAGCAGCCGCGGCCAGGCGAACATGCGCGACGCGAGGCGATGGCACGTGCAATGACCGAATTTGACGTAGCGGAAAAAAATCGGCGCGGCGCCCAAGGACGCGGCGTGCTGGCGCGTCTCATTTCCGGGACCAACCAAACCCGGAGAAACTTCATGTCGACGAAATCCCTTGCCGGCCCCGCGCTGGCGACGATCCTGATCATTCCACTGGCGGGTATTGCCACTTGGTCGATACTGCAGAACCAGAACATGTTCCACGCGGACCGCGCGCCGAAAGCTGCAAGCGACGAGGCGCCGGCTGCTGCTGCCAGTGCCCAACAGGAACAAGAGGCGGCGGATGCCGCCCCACCTTTGGAGATGCTTGCAGACCAGGAGATGGTTGCCGCGAAGAACAGGGCTTATGGCCGCCTGCAATCGAAACAGGAGATTGCCCCCGCGCGGGGACAATTGTCCATTGCCGAGGCGCCTCCGCAGCCGGCCGCATCATCGCCGATTCCAGTACCGGTTCCGCATATCGAGCATGGCCGTGACCGTGTCGAGGCGTTCTCGACCAATGCCGTGACGCGTGTTGTGGACGAACCGGTCTCGACGTTCTCCATTGACACCGACACGGCATCCTATGCGCTGGTGCGCCGCGCGCTAAAGGCCGGCCGATTGCCGGATCGCGACAGCGTTCGGGTCGAGGAAATGGTCAACTATTTTCCATACGCCTGGCCTGCGCCGGAAAGCCGCGAAACGCCCTTTCGCGCCACGGTGACGGTGACGCCGACGCCATGGAACCGGCATACGCAATTGATGCATGTGGCGATCAAGGGCTACGAGATCGCGGCGGGGCAAAAGCCGCGCACCAATCTGGTTTTTCTGGTCGACACCTCCGGTTCAATGCAGGATGAAGACAAGCTGCCGCTGCTCAAATCCTCGCTGCGGCTGCTACTCGACCGGCTCGACCCGGACGACAGCGTGGGCATCGTCACCTATGCCGGAGTAGCCGGCGTCGCGCTGGAGCCGACCAAGGCTTCAGACAGGCAAAAGATCCTTGCGGCTATCGAACGCCTCGGTGCAGGCGGATCAACGGCAGGGGCGGCCGGAATTGAGGAAGCCTATACATTGGCGCGCTCGGCTTACATCGAAGGCGGCGTCAATCGGGTCATGCTGGCGACGGACGGCGATTTCAATGTCGGGCCCACGGACGACGAATCCCTCAAGCGGCTGGTCGAGGAAAAGCGCAAGAGCGGCATTTTCCTGTCCGTGCTCGGCTTCGGCGAAGGCAACTACAACGACCAACTGATGCAGGTGATGGCACAGAACGGCAATGGCACGGCGGCCTATATCGACACGCTCGCCGAAGCCGAAAAGACGCTGGTTGCGGAAGCCTCGTCAACGCTCTTCCCCATCGCCAAAGACGTGAAAATCCAGGTCGAGTTCAATCCCGCCGCGGTGTCCGAGTACCGGCTCATTGGTTACGAGACCCGGGCTCTCGCCCGTGACGATTTCAACAATGATCGCATCGATGCCGGCGAGATCGGTTCCGGGCACTCGGTCACCGCCATCTATGAGGTCACGCCAAAAGGCAGCCCTGCGCAGAGCGTGGATGCGTTGCGCTACGGCGCGACCGACCCTGTGCCGGCCACCGCGCCTGCGGAAGAAATGGCTTTCGTGAAGATCCGCTACAAGCAGCCGCAAGGTGAGACGAGCCAGCTCATGAGCCAGCCGGTGACGGCGCAAAACACAACAAGCGCCATTGCCGATACCTCGCAGGATGTGCGTTTTTCAATCTCGGTAGCGGCATTCGGGCAGAAGCTTCGAGGCACCGATGCGCTGGCCGGTTACGGGTATGCAGACATTCGCGCCCTGGCGGAGGGAGCGCGCGGCGATGACACCTTCGGCTATCGCGCCGAGTTCCTTACGCTGGTGCGCCTGGCCGCGGGATTGGATCGCTGACGAGAGGGCCTGCGACTTGCGGGCCTTCTTTTTACCCCCTTCGCCTACCGCTTCGCTCGCGCTTGGGCTGGGCATCGTTGGCAGCCGAGGTCTTGTTCACCATGGGCCCGATTACGGACAGGATGGCGTCGAGCTCCGGCCGTTCTGCCTTCTCATGCGAATCGATCGCCTTGCGCATTGCGGCAAGGTGTTCGCAGGCCGTGCCGCAACATCCGCCGATGATCCTCGCCCCCGAATCGACCGCGAAGCAGGCGTAGTCGGACATCGTCTGCGGCGTTCCGGTATAGATGACGGCGTCGCCCTTGACGACGGGAATGCCGCAATTTGCCTTGGCGACCACGATGGCGTTCTCGTTCGCCCCGGTCATGTCGAGCACCGAGGCCAACAGGTCGCTTGCGCCGACCCCGCAATTGGCCCCGACCGCCAGTGGTTGTCGCGAAAGGCCTGCGGTTACGGAGTGAATGTCCTTCGGCGCAAGTCCCATCATCGTCTTGCCGGCGGTATCGAACGAGGCGGTAAAGACATAAGGCATGTCATTTGCGATCGCAGCCTCGGCCGCTGCGCAAATTTCCTCCGCGCTCGACATTGTCTCGATCCAGATCACATCGGCGCCGCCATCCTTGAGACCGGCCATCTGCTCTGCGAAGGACGAAACCGCGTCTTCATGGGTCAAGGCGCCAAGCGGCACGAACAACTCGCCGGTTGGGCCGACGGAGCCGGCGACGATCACGGGCCTCTGTGCTGAATCGGCTGCCTCTCGTGCGATTTCCGCCGCGCGCTTGTTGAGGGCGTGAACCCGGCCCTGCGCATTGTGCAGCTTGAGGCGATGGCGCGTTCCGCCGAAGGAGTTGGTGAGGATTATATCCGCACCTGCGTCGACAAAACCTTGGTGCAGGGCAAGGATTTTCTCAGGGTGCGTCTCGTTCCACAGTTCCGGCGCTTCGCCGGATACGAGGCCCATGTCGAACAAATTGGTGCCCGTGGCGCCGTCGGCCAGCAGGACGCCCTTTTGTGAAAGCAGGCGGCTGAGAGCATTTAAATCGTCTGTCATTGCAGTACCTTGCATGTCAAATCAGGATATAAAGATTTCTTTATATAGCATGGGTACAGTTGTCTTGCAATGCAGTTCGGCTTGTCCGGCGAGTGGAAACGCCGGGCGGCGTGTGAATTGAAAATCAAGAACTTCATGAAAAAACTCGCCGCGTTAATGCCTGCGTAACGCTCTCCTAACCGGCTGTTTACGATAACGGGCTAAACCTGTGTGCGTGGCGGATGCATCCGTTGCACCCCGGATCAGGTACTGCGTACCGGGGCCGCCCCTTTTTAGGGTACGAGGGGCTTAGCGTCTCAAAACCGGTTTCCATTTGGCGTCGAGCCCAGCGGAAGCCGGTTTTTTCGTTTTAAGAGTCTCGGGCGCATGTCCGCGCTGGAAATGTCGCGGTGCGGGGGCTATTAAGCCCCAATTCCCGCGGAGTATTGTCGATGAGCGCCAACGCACCTGTTCTCCCGCCCGGTCCGGCTGATGTTAGGGCGCGCAAGGGTGGAACGCCGCTGGTGTGCCTGACGGCATATACGACGCCGATGGCGCGCCTGGTCGACGGGCATTGCGATTTGGTGCTGGTCGGCGACAGCGTCGGAATGGTGCTGCACGGCATGCCCAACACACTGGGCGTGACGCTCGACATGATGATCATGCACGGCAAGGCCGTTGCGCGGGGCATCACCCGCTCGACGCTGGTCGTCGATCTTCCCTTCGGCAGCTACGAGGCAGGTCCGCAATCCGCATTCGCCAGCGCAGCGCGGGTGCTTTCGGAAACCGGCGCCTCGGCGGTAAAGTTGGAAGGCGGAGCGCAAATGGCGCCGACCATCCGATTTCTCGTCGAGCGGTCGATCCCCGTAATGGCCCATGTCGGGTTGACGCCGCAGTCGGTCCACGTGCTTGGCGGCTACAAGGTGCAGGGCAGGGAAGGCGACGCGCAGCGAATTCTGGCGGATGCCAGGGCGGTTGCAGAGGCGGGGGCTTTCTCGGTCGTGCTTGAAAAAATCCCGGCGAGCCTTGCCAAACAAATCACAGACGAAATCGCGATCCCGACAATCGGCATCGGCGCATCGGCCGATTGCGACGGGCAGATCCTCGTGATCGACGACATGCTTGGCATGTTCACCAGTTTCCGGCCGAAATTCGTCAAGCGATATGCCGATCTCGGTGAAATTGCCGACCGGGCTATCGGGGACTATGCCCGCGAGGTTCGGGCCCGCACGTTTCCCGGTCCAGAACATGTGTTCCCCGACTTGGCGCCTTCGCCGAAAGCAAAGAATTGAAGACGCATATCGTCCGTGAACTCTCCAGCCTTCGTTTGCTCGTCGCACAATGGCGCAGGAGCGGCGAGACAGTCGGGGTCGTTCCCACCATGGGCGCGCTGCACGAAGGTCATCTGGCTCTGGCAAGAAGGGCGCGCACGCAGTGCGACCGCGTCATCGTCACGATTTTCGTAAATCCGAAGCAATTCAACAATCCCGAGGACCTGGCGAAATATCCGCGAACCGAAGAGAGCGATGCAGCGTTGTTGTCGCCCTTGGGGGTCGACATCATTTTCATCCCCGCCGCTGAAGACGTTTATCCGGCCGGCTTCGCGACGACCGTCAGCGTCGATGCCATCGGCGTGCCGCTGGAGGGGGAATTCCGTCCCGGCCATTTCGATGGCGTGGCGACCATAGTCGCCAAGCTGTTTCTGATGACTCAGGCCGACCGCGCTTATTTCGGCGAAAAGGACTACCAGCAATTGCTCGTCGTGCGGCGCATGGCGCGCGATCTCAATATCCCGGTCGAGGTCATCGGTTGCCCCACGGTGCGGGAGGCGGACGGCCTCGCCATGTCGTCGCGCAATGCCAGGCTTTGCGCGGCGGAGCGCAGAATAGCGCCCGCACTTCATGCGGCCATGCGCAAGGCAGCGAAGTCTGTCGTCGAAGGCATGGCGGCAGACGAGGCACTTTCAGCGGCGCGGGAAGAAATCATTGCGGCCGGTTTTTCCGGGATCGACTATCTGGAGTTTCGCGATGCCGACACGCTAGCGGCCATGGACCGCCTCGACCGTCCCGCCCGTCTGCTTGCAGCGGCCTGGCTGGGCGGCGTGCGCCTGATCGACAACATCGCCGTCGATGGCTGAGCAAGAAGCAGGATTTACCAATTCACGTTTTTGGGAAGTACGACAACCCAAAGTAATGGTATGTTTTGCCCTGCATGCGCAGTGAATGTCATTGGGGGCTTTGACAATGAAGATGTTTCTATTGGCGGCAGGGTTGGTTCTTGCCAATTGGACCGGGTCTGCGTCCGCTGCTTCGATCGAGGCGCGTATCGACATTTCCGAACAGAAGATGGTCGTCTACCAGAACGGAATGCCGCGCCACACCTGGCCCGTTTCGACGGGGCGGCGGGGCTATGTCACACCCACCGGTTCATACCGACCGACGCGCATGACGAAGATGCACTATTCGCGCAAATACCATAATTCCCCGATGCCCTATTCCATCTTCTTTCGGGGCGGGTACGCCATTCACGGCACGAGCGATGTGAAGCGGCTCGGAAACCCCGCCAGCCATGGCTGCGTCCGGTTGCACACGGACAATGCCAGAACGCTTTACAGCCTTATAAAGAACGCTGGCGCGAAGAATGTCCGGATCACCATTACGCGCTGATCCGGCGCATCTCAGGCTGCGGCTTTCGCTTTCCGGTTTTTTGGCTTCTTGCGGCGCGGCGAGGGGTCGTTGCGCCAGCGCTTGTGCAGCCAAAGCCATTGTCCCGGATACTCGCGCACCCAGCCTTCCACCACGTCATTGACCATTTGGGTCAGTGCCTGGACATCGACCTTGCCGTCTTCATCGCGCGGTATTTCAAGCCGGGGCTGCATCTCGATGCGGAACCGGCCCCCCGGCAGACGAATGCAGCGGGCCGGATAGACCGGGCAATCGTAGTTGCGCGCGAGCTTCGCCAACAAATGATTGCCGCGCGTGGGATGGCCGAAGAAGGTGATCGGCAGGCCGGCATAATGGTACTGGTCGACCAGCAGGCCGACCTTGCCGCCAGCGTCCATCACGTCGGCCAGCGCCCATGACGCGCCTGCCTTCGAGGGAACCAGATGGCCCATCGAGGTGGTTCTGGCAGCCAGCACGCGCTTGGCGATGTACTGGTTTTCCGGTGGACGGAACAACGCCGTGACGTTGACGCCATATGCAGCGGAGGCGACGGGAAGCAACTCCCAATTGCCGGTATGCGCGGTGAAACAGATTGCCGGGCCCTTGAGGGCTTTCAATTCGGCGAAATGCGGAATGCCGGAAATCTCGAAGCGCCCATGACCCGGGTTCTGGTCGTCGAAGTCGAATATCTGGTCGAGATAGGCGTATTCCGCCGCGGTCCTGGAGAGATTTCCCCAGGAGTCCCCAAGAATTTGCTCGATTTCCTGGTCGCTCTTTTCGGGAAAGGCCAGTTTGAGGTTCGAACGCGCGCGTCGGGTGCGCTGGTAGCGCATGCCGAACCAGCGGCCGGCCTTCTCGGTCAGATTGATTGCCGCATCGGCCGGGAACAGCTTCACCACCGCCATGAAGCCGAAAAACAGATGCGCCACGATCCACTGGCCGGCATTTCGGGCCATGACGAACCAGCGCGGGTACTGCGTTTTTTTCTTCTTTTTCTGCTTCTTGTCGAAGATTAGCATCGTTTCAGCCGGAGTTCGTCAGCTGTTGACGCGCATGATGATCTTGCCGAAGACTTGACGGCTTTCCATCCGCTGCAACGCCGTTGCGATATCGCCAAACTCGATTTGCGTGTCCACTACCGGATGCACATAGCCTTTGGCCATCTTTTCCATGGCGTCGGCGATATTGCGCATGTTGCAGCCGAAGGAGCCGATCAGGCGCAATTGCTGCTGGAACAGCATCATCAGATTGGTTTCCGCCGAAACGCCGCTGGTCGATCCGCAGGTCACAAGCCGCCCGCCGCGGCGAAGGCAAAGCATTGAACCGGCCCAGGTGTCCTTGCCGACATGTTCGAAAACCACATCGACGCCGCGTTTCCTGGTGATCTTGCGCACCGCGCCTTCGAAGCGGTCGGTGCGGTAGTTGATCACGTGGTCGGCGCCCAGTTCCTTGCACCGCTCGATCTTGTCGTCCGAACCGACAGTGGTGATGACCGTGCAGCCGATCTTCTTGGCGAGCTGGATGGCCGCCGAGCCGATGCCCGAGCCGCCGGCATGAACGAGGACCGTCTCGCCCGATTCGAGCTTGGCATTGTCGAACAGCATGTGCTCGCAGGTGCCGAAGGTGACGGGCGCAAGGGCCGCGCCAATGTCGCGAGCAGCCTTCCGGCGCAGGAATGCAGTTTCGGGCCGGCATGTTGGCGTATTCGCGGGCATAGCCGTCGAGGTGGAAGCCGTGGACGCCCTTGGGATGCTCGCAATGGTTGTCGCGGCCTTCCCGGCATGGGCGGCAACGCCCGCATGTCGGCGCGCCGTAGATCGAGACGAGGTCGCCGGTGCGTAAATTGGAAACGCCCGGCCCGATCGCTGACACGACGCCGGAGGCTTCGGCGCCTACCACCATCGGCAGCTTGCGCTTGGCGAACGCCATGCCGCGCCAGCCCCACACGTCGATGTGGTTGAGCGCAACGACGCTGATCTTCAGCTGCACCTCGCCCTCGCCGGGGGGCGGGGGAGGCGCAATGTCGTTGATCTTCACTTCACGGTCGGAGACAAGCTGAAGCGCGCGCACGGGTATGCCTTTCGGTAATCGGAAATGTTGGGCCGTATGGGCTGCCGGTCGTTAGCGCACGTCGCCGCCCAGCACAAGGCAGGCGTTCTGGCCGCCGAATCCGAACGAGTTCGACAAGACGGTCGAAACCCTCGCTTCCCGCTTTACGTTCGGCACGACATCGAGCGGAATGTCCGGATCGGGATTGTCGTAGTTGATGGTCGGCGGAATGACGCCTTCCTGCATGGTCAGGAAGGAGAACACCGCCTCCACCGCGCCGCCAGCGGTCAGCGTGTGCCCGATCATCGACTTGTTGGACGAAATCGGGATCGAGTGGATGCGGTCGCCGAATACGGCATGCAGGGAGTTGTACTCCATGCGGTCGTTTTCCGGCGTCGAGGTGCCATGTGCATTGATGTAGTCGATGTCGCCGGCTTCGGCGCCCGCGTCTTCGAGGCCGAACTGGAGCGCGGTGATGACCGGCTTGCCGTCCGGGCTGGAGCGGGTGCGGTGGAATGAATCCGCCTTTTCACCGACGCCGCGCACGACGCCGAGCACTTTGGCCCCGCGCGCAGTGGCGTGTTCGAGCAATTCCAGCACCAGCGCGGCGGAACCTTCCGACATGACGAAGCCGTCGCGGTCCTTGGAGAAGGGCTTGGAAGCCTTTTCGGGCCGCTCGTTCTGGGTCGTCAGCGCCGACAGCAGCGAGAAGCGGATCAGGCCCTCGGCCGTCACCGAACCGTCGGACGCCACGCAAAGGGCAGCATCCGCCTCGCCGCGCCGGATCGCCTCGACGCCCTGCTGGATGGCGGTCGCGCCGGACGCGCAGGCGGTGGAAAGCGAGATCGGCAGACCCTTGGTGCCGTATTTCTCGGCGATGCGATACGCGATGGTGCCAAGCTGGATCAGCTGGTGCATCCGTTCGTGCCGGTTGGCGCGCGCGGCGGCCAGCAGGCGGTCGTAACCGGGCTCGCCCTCATTGCCTTCGCCCATCAGCTTGAAGCGGTGCATCCACTCCAGTTCGACCGGCGGTGCGGCGAAATACAGCGGGCCGGGAAACCCGGAACGGCCGAAACCGGCCTCGGCGAGCGCTTCCTCGGCCGTCGAATCGGCCATGGCGTAGGAAATTGCCGGAGCGGAAATCTCCTCGGTATCCATGAAATCGACGGTGCCGGCGATCGAGGTATTCAGTCCCTCGGTCGGAAAACGCTTGATGCGATGAATGCCGGACTTGCCGGCGATCAGCGCCGCCCAGTTGTCCTTCTTGCCTCGCCCGAGCGAGGTAACCGTGCCCATGCCGGTAACGACGACGACGGGACGGCCCTTGTGGTCTGTGAACTTGCCGGACATCAATCGAACCTCCATTGGTTCAGCGCCAAGGGGCGTCAGATCTTCTCCAGAAGGCCGAAGCCTTCACCGCGATAGTGACCGATCGAACTTACGAGCACGGAAGAGGGCGCCGCGGCAACAGGTTTTTCCGCTTCCTCGAACGGCGGGTAGAAGCCGCCATGGTAAAGGGCAAGCGCCGCAAGCGCCACGCCCGCGGGGAAATTGGCCTCGACCGGATTGCCGATCATGGTGTTGAAGGCGCGCATCGGCGACATCCTTGCCGAGCCGCTCGCGCAGCGCCTCGAACTCCAGATCGGTGATGCCGGTGCTGCCGGTCGCACCTGAAATCACCGCCGTGCCGGGCTGCGGCGCAATCTTGTCGAGAAGGTTTGCAAGCCTGGTGCGGGTCGCGATCTCGTCGCGCGCGCCGAGATCCGATTCGATCGCTTTCAACCGCGCATAGGGCTTGGCGCCGCGCGCGCGTGGCATGTTCGGCTTCTTCCAGCACGAGAAATGCGCCGGCGCTGCCTGTAATGACGCCGCCGCCGTGCTTCTGGCGCTCGGCAACCGGCAGGGGCTTGCCGCGCCAGGCGAAATGGCCAAGTTCCATCGACAGGAAGAGGTCCGGCCGCTCGGCATTGAAGGCGCCGCCTACCAGCACATGCGTGCTCTGGCCCGCCTGAATGCGGCGCATCGCATTCTCGATGGAAGTGATCCCGGCCGATTCCTCGCCCATATAGGTGCGCGACGATCCGGTGACCTTGTGGACGATGGAGATGTTGCCAGCCATCAGGTTGGAAAGCTGGGCCAGGAAAAGCGTCGGACGAAGGTCGGAAGGCAGGCGTTCGTTGAGCAGATTGCTCGCGGTCGTTGCGCGTGCAGGGAATCGCGCATGATCGAATCGTCGACCGCGATGTCGCGCTCGCCGCCGCCGGCCGCGACGACGAGGTCCATGGTCGATACCATTTCCTCATTGTCCTTGAGGCCCGCGTCATCGAGCGCCAGGCCGGCCGTGTAGGTGCCGAGCCGCTGCCAGTTTTCCATCTGGCGCTGGTCGCCCTTGCGGGGGATCTGCTTGCTCCAGTCCATTTCGCGGCAGCGGATGGGCGCAATAGGGGGCGAAGCGTTCGCTGTCGATGACCGGCTGCGGTGCGGATTTGCCGCCGAGCGTTTGCCAGTGATGCTCCGCGCCTTCGCCGAAGCAGGAGACGAGACCGACGCCGGTTATCCAGACTTCACGCTTGTCCATCGCATTCATCCAATCTGCGCCAGGCCCGGCGGCAGCCGCCATCGCAAGACGTCTTCAGGAGGCGCGGCGCCTCATGCGGGTTTCTTCATGTCAGCGACTTGCTGCCTGATCAAGCCCTGCAATTCAGGGGAGGGGAACGGCATTACGGTATATGTCAGCTGCGCATTGGCGATGCGCTTCGTACCCGAGCGAATTTCGGCGCGGGTGACGGCATAGCCCGATCCCTCATGCTCGAGCGTCGCGGTGATCTCCAGTTCGGTCATCGGGCCGACGAAATCGCGCAACTTGGCTTCCTTTACCTGCGCGAGCAGCGGAATGCGCGAAAAATCGATGGTGTGCATGATCATGATGCCGGAGGCCTGGGCCATGGTCTCGATCAGCAGTACGCCCGGCACCAGCGGATGGCCGGGGAAATGCCCCTCGAAAACGGTGCTTTCCTGCGGAACCACCGAGCGGGCTACCAGGACCTTTGTCTCCAGGTCGACGGAGACGATGCGGTCGATCATCTGGAAATATTCAAGCAGCATGCTGGTCGGGACCCGGATTAAACGACAAGGCCCCGCCGAACGGGGCCTCAAGGTTTCAAATCACGCCAAGGCGGCGCAAAGTGACGGTGTTCAGGCTGTCTTGGCCTTAACCAGCTCGTCGATCTTGGCGCAAAGGTTCTTCATGACGAAGTATTCCTCGGTCGAGGCCTTGCCGTCATTGACTTCCTGCGTCCAGGTTTCGAGCGGGATCTTGATGCCGAATTCCTTGTCGATCGCGAAAACGATGTCGAGGAAATCAAGGCTGTCGATGCCCAGATCGTCGATCGTATGGCTTTCCGGAGTGATTTCCTCGCGCGGAATCTCGCTGGTCTCGGAAATGATGTCTGCAACCTTGTCGAACGTGGTTGTCACTGTATCTGGCCTCTTCAAACTCTCAAGCAGCGTTCCGGCTTCCGCAAACGGCCATCGACCGTAACACGCGGGATGATCCCGTCCGGCAGTGGATGCATAAATTGACTTGTCGCCCGTTTTCCCGGCTTTTGGCCAAGCGTCAAGCCCAAATTGACTCGGGCGCTTTTATCCGCCCGTTTCCCGATTGTCCAGTGTGGCGGACGCGGTGTTCGTCTACCGGGGACGCAGTGTCCACAGGCTGGGAGGCTTGCCGCGCTCCAGCACATGAAAATGGCCCGCTTCAAGCTGTTTGCCAATCGCCCACTTTTCCATCGGGCCAGATAACGCGGACTTCGGCCTTGGCGAAATTCCCAAGCCCGAAATGCCACCAGCCGTTCTGTCCGCTGGCATGGCCCCCGCCTGAAAAAACCTCTCGCCGCTGGATCGACGATCCGCGCTTGACCTCGATCCAGGCGCCGATGGCATCGCGGTTCGGGCCTTCCTGCTACCAGTGCCACCGACAGGAACCGGCCGGCATCCGTGGTGACATTGCGCCAAAGCTGGGCGTTTTCCCACCGGTTGACGACAACGAGATCGGGCAGGCCATCCATGTTAAAGTCGGCTACCGCCCCGCCTCGCGAGATCGCGCCGCTGGCGACGCCGGCCTTGTCGGCGGCTTCCACGAACTTTCCGTCGAATCCCTGCAAGAGGAGGTTGTTCGGGTCGCGCGCCGCGAAGTCGGGCATTTTCGCGACGTTGCCCTTGGCGATGAACAGATCCGCGCGGGCGTCGTTGTTGAAGTCCTCGAACTGGGTGTGCCAGGCAGTGCTCGGCTTCAGGTCTTCGCCGATGAATGGCCGGTGCGCGGTGACGCCGCGCGCCCAGGCTATGTCCTGGTACAGCCGGCTTTGGCTGCTCGCCGGCCCGAAGCGGGCAAGCTTCTGCAGCTTGTTGTCGGCCATGCTGGTGTGAAAATACTCGGGGATAACCGTCGAGATCGACGTCATAGCCGGCGATGCCCATGCCCCAGATGCGCAGGGGCTTCCAGCCTTCGCTTTCGGTGAAAAGCACCGGAGGCCTGGCCCGGCTCGATGCGCCAGAGCTGTTCCTGTCCGCCCTTGTAATATTCGCGGTCGTTGGAAACACGAAGCGCAGGGTGTTCCCGACCGGTCCCAGTCGGTGAACAGCATCGACAGCGCGCAATGGCTTGGCTCCAGCGCCAGCGGCGGGGCGAACCGGCCCGGATCGCCCGGCCGGTGCAGCCAATTGTCGGTGCATGAGCCCCAGGGAAACGCTTCTTCCTCGCGGTCTATGTAGTTGCCGATGGCGATTGTCGGCCAGTTCGCCCCGCGTTCCCATGTCGCTGCGTAGGCCGCCGACCAGGCGTCGCCGCCATCGAAGCCCCAAGCCTCGTTGGCGCGCTCGAACCGGCATTCGCCTAGGCCGCGCATGACGATGTTTTCGCCGACGCGCAGAAGCACGATGTCGACATTGCCGTCGCTGTCGATGTCGACCGGATAGGTCCCTGCAACCTTGTCGATCTCGAGACCGCTTTCGAATGCCTCGAATTTCAGCGCGCCGCCTTGCCGGGAGGCGTTACGATAGAACTTCGCGGGTGCGGTTCCGCCGGCCAGCAGCAGGTCGGCAAAGCCGTCGGCATTGCAGTCGAAAGGTGGCAACACCGCCGCCGACCATGTACTCCCAGTCGCCTTCGTAACTGCTTGATATACCTGCACTTTCCGTTTCGTCGACGAACTTCGGGAATCGAAAGCTGCTGACCGTTGGCGGCCACGCTTCCTGCCATCAGAAGCGCCAGCGAAAGCGGTGCAAACCATGCTCCGCGCGCATGCGTCAGTTCCTCGTCTTCAGCGCGGCGGCGAAGTCGCCGATGCAGCGGCCCTGGTCGAGGCCGCGGTCGATCGCGGCGCGGAAGTGGATGCCGCCGTAAAGCCGCGAAATGCCTGCCTCGTTCGCTGCGGCCCAGAAGTTCGGAAAGCTGCGGCCGGGCAATCCGTCTTCCTCGTGGGTGCTGTCGGTGAAGGCCCGGTTCTCGCCAAACAGACGGTCAGGATTTGCGCCGCCGCTCCCGATTGTGTGCTGTGGCCGCTGGGATACTCGGGAAAGGGCGGTGTGATGAGCAGGGGTTCGAATGCCGGGTCGATCACGCGGCGGATATAGGTGACCGGCCGCAGCAGATCGTATTCGAACTTCGAATGCCAGCAGCCGATGAACGAATCGGCGAGCCCGATGCCCAGCAGCGCCATGGTCTCGGCGCTTTTTGCCGGCATCCGCGCCGTCCTCCTCAAGCAATTGCCACGCAATCGATATCCAGTGGCCGGGCGGCGTCGGCGAGAGCATGGGGTCGTCGGACCAGAACCGGGCAATCACTTTCTGCTCGTCGGTGATGTTCTTGACGGTTTCGTAGACCTCCATCGCCTCGCTGTGGAACTGCGATCCCGGTGTCCTCGCTATAGTCCGGAGGCGGCGGCAGCGGGCAGGCATTGCCCTGCGGCATTGCAAAGGGCCGGTTGTTTCCCCAGCCGGGCAAAAGCGGCATTTGCTGCTGACGCACGGCGCTGGTGGGCACCCAGTTCGCCTTGCCGGGCTTCAATTCATACTCGTACGGAAAACCCATGTTCTCCACGACCGCGCCGCCATCGCCCGCCGACCAGTCGATTATGTGGCGGGCAACCGCTTCGCCATGCGATTTGCTTCTTTCCACAACGTCCGGCGCAAGGCCTTGCGATGCCTTTTCGGCGAGTTTTGCGTCCATTGCATTCATGGCGCGCTGGCCGGTCGGGCCGGTGTTCGAAAAGAAGTGCCGCACCGCAACGGACATTGCCGAATTGAGAATGACCGCTTCCGAATAGGTCTGGCCCGTCTCGCGCTGCGGCGGCGGCTGAAGCCCGTTCAGTTGACCGGCAAGCGAACGAAAATCCCCGGTGACCGCCGGCCAGCGCCTCAAACGCGGCAATTCGCCGGTATAGGCAAAGGAGCGGCTCGCGACCGGCGGTGAATAGGTCGGCGTGTGGCGCACGAGTTCGAGAACGAGGCGGTACCAGGTGTGCAGCACTGCGAGAAGATGGATCATCGTTGCCGGCAGATGCCGGAGACCGCCAGCGCGACCGCCAGCATTGCCGCAACGGCGATGCGCCTTGCCGCAGCGAAAAGCCAGGCGATGGCGTTTGGTTCAGATGGCATGCGAAAGCCCCCGTTCCTGATGCTCGGTCGAGCCGAATACGTGATTGTCGATATAGGTCAAGGCGCCTCGCAAGGCCCCGCGGCGGATCAGCGGAAACTCGTCCGGGTAGCAATACATGGGGATCTGCCAGTGCGAAACGCCGGCTGCGCCCGCGCCGATGGCCTCGCGGATGGCGGGTTCGATCAGTTCGAAAGCAAGGACGCCCGAACCGGCGAAGGCTACCGGAAACGGATCGAGCAGGGAGAAAAGGCTGCGCAAACCCGCTCCGATCGCGCTGCCCGCCATTCGATAGGCGGCGCGCTCCGGTCCGTCATTTGCCTTGGCCGCCGCAGCCAGTTCCCGCATGGTTTCGACGTCTATGTCGATATCGGGAACGGTCTGCGGGTCAGCGCCCTTGGCCGCGCGCCAGATTGCGTAGTCGCCCGCATACGCTTCGATGCAGCCCGTGCGCCCGCAACGGCAGCGCGCGCCGCCCAGTTCGAAGCACATGTGGCCAAATTCGGCTGCCGAAGACTTGAGGCCGGTAAAGATGCCGCCCTTGAGATAAAGGCCCATTCCGATGCCGTGCGACAGCAGGACGGCGGCAAAGCTGTCGCCGAAACGCTCCGGATCGTCGCCGCGAAGCGCGCCGGCCAGCACGTTGCAATCGTTTGCGACGCTGACTTCCACGCCAAAATCCTCGCGGAACCAGTCCGCCACCGGCAAGTCGGTCAGCGGCGTCACCGGCGACCATAATAGGCGGCCCGCCCTCGGCGTCGGTGACGCCTTGCACGGCAACGGCAACGTGGATGGGCTTGGCGGCGCCGCCTGGCGCTTCGGCGAAAGCCTCGTGCAGAAGCCCGGTCATTGCAGACCGCAATTGCTGCTTTTGCGCTACGTGCGTGTCGAGGCGGCTGACGCGTTCGCTCAAGCGTGCGCCCAGAATAGTCGATGACCGATGCCGATATCCGGTTGAGGGTTAGCAACACGACGCCGACATTGGCCGCTGCCGCGTTGAGTGCAAGGCTCACCTTGGGCCTGCCGCGGCGGGCGAGGGGCGAGGGACCTTCCACCGCAATGTCTTCGGTGAGGGCGCCGCGTTCGAGAAGATGCGCCGTGATAAGCGTGACGGTGGAGGCGCTCAGCCCGGTCGCCGTACTCAGTTCCGTGCGCGATAGCGGGCCCGACTGCCGCAGGGCGGCAAGGATTCGCCGCTGGTTCTGGCGACGCAAATCGTCGGGACGCGACATGAATGGCATTCCTGCGGCTTCCTGTCAGATGCGCCGCGTTCGGGACTGCCCTTAATCAGGGCACTCCCCGTCCAGAAATTGTGCGGCGCAGCAGATTTCTTTTGCATTGCAATACGTTAGAAATGATGTTGACACAGCATTTGGAGTGAGTCACTATTTTTTTCGAACCTCGAATTAAAGAGGCTTCAGGTCGCCACGTCCCATTTCCCGCAAGGGGGAGGGGTTTGGCGTCATGTCACCACAGGGCGCCCAGTCGCGCCGGGAGGAAAACATCCATGAAGAAATTTGTACTCGCGCTCGCAGGCGCGGCGCTTGCCATGTCGGTTTCCAGCTCCGCGCTGGCCGCCGGTAAAACCATCGCAGTGTCCTGGAAGACATTCCAGGAAGAACGCTGGAAGACTGACGAAGCGGCCATCAAGGCGGTCGTCGAGGCAGCTGGCGACAAGTACCTTTCGACCGATGCGCAGGGTTCTGCACAGAAGCAGGCCGCCGACATCGAAGGCCTGATCGCACAGAAGGTCGACGTCATCCTCGTCGTTGCATTCGACTCCGACGCGATCCTTCCCTCGATCCAGAAGATCAACGACGCCGGCATCAAGGCAATCGCCTATGACGTGCAGTTCGAAGATCCCAATGCGCTCTACGTCACCTTCGACAATGTCGGCGTCGGCCGCCTGATGGCGAAGACCATGCTCGAGAAGGGCAAGTCGGAAGGCAATTTCGCCATCATCAAGGGCGACAAGGGCGACCCGAACGCAACCTTCCTGTTCAACGGCATCATGGAAGTGCTGAAGCCGAACGTGGACGCGGGCAAGATCAAGATCGCCTGCGAGACCTTCACCGACGGCTGGAAGCCGGACAATGCCCAGAAGAACATGGAACAGTGCCTGACCGCGAACAACAATGCGATCGACGCAGTGGTCTCGGAAAACGACGGCATGGCCGGCGGTGTCGTGGCCGCGCTTGAAGCACAGGGCCTTGCAGGCTCCGTGCCGGTCACCGGCCAGGACGGCGACAAGGCCGCGCTGAACCGCGTTGCGCTTGGCACGCAGCTCGTGTCGGTCTGGAAAGACTTCCGCGTTCTCGGCAAGGTTGCCGGTGAAGCCGCAGTCGCAATGGCGAACGGCACCGCGATGGACGCACTTCCGGGCGTCGGCAAGTTCAACTCGGGCAAGAATGCCGTCGAAATGAACTCGATCCTGCTCGAGCCGAACCCGATCACCAAGGACAACCTTGGCGACGTGATCGACGCCGGCTGGATCAGCAAGGACGAAGCTTGCGCGGGCGTAAAGGCCGGCATGGTTCCAGCTTGCGGCTGATCGCTTGTCCGACAAGTTGATCTGAAACATCATGGCCGCGCCAGGTTGATATTTGGCGCGGCCTTCTTCTTCCGCAAAAGAAAAAGCCCGGGAGCAGCGCGATGAGCATCGAAGCCGAAAACAAGAACGGACCGGCGATGGCCCAGGAGGGACCGATGACGCGGTTCTTCCGTGCTACCGAGCTCGACACGCGCATGCTTGGAATGGTCGGCGCGCTGGTAGTGGTGTGGTGCATCTTCGATATCTGGAGCGGGATGCGCCTCGCCAATGACGGCTTGTTTGGCGGCTCATTCCTCACTCCGCGCAATTTGTGGACGCTGCTCGTCCAGACATCCTCGATCGCGATCATGGCGACGGGCATGGTGCTCATCATCGTGATGCGGCACATCGACCTTTCTGTCGGCTCACTCCTGACATTGGTGGCGACCGTTTCGGCCGTGCTGCAGGTCCAGTACCTTGCGCCGTCGCTTGGGGTCGGGCACTGGTCGATCTGGATCATCGCCGTTATCGCCGCGCTCGCGGTCGGCGGGCTGGTCGGCGCGTTCAACGGTTACCTGGTCGCATTTCTTGGCATTCCGGCATTTATCGTCACGCTGGGTGGCCTGATCGCCTATGCCAAGGGGGTGGCGTTCTACATTTCCGAAGGTGTCACGATCGCCCCTCTCGACAAGACCTTCAAGATCATCGGCGGCAACGTTCCCGCCGCCTGGCTCGGGCCGTTCTGGAGTTGGACGCTTGCCTTGATTGCCTGCGCATTGATCGTCGTTGCCATCCTCGCCGGCCGGCGCCAGCGCATGCGCTTCAAGTTTCCTCTGAGGCCTGTCTGGGCCGAAATCTTCCTCGGAGCGCTTGGAAGCGCCGTGGTGCTGGGCGCTACCGCCGTGGTCAACGCCTATCCGTGGCCGCCCAAGCTGATCGAGCAACATGCGCTCGAGCACAGCGTTACCATTCCCGCAGGCGTCGAAGACCGTTTCGGTCCCGCCATCTGCATGGCGGGCGAGCAGATCGTGCGTTGCCAGGAGGGGCTGGTTTACTACACCGGCTATCCGATCCCGGTTCTCATTGCGCTGGCGGTCGGTCTGGTGATGACATTCATCACCACCCGAACCCTGTTTGGCCGCTACGTCTTTGCCATCGGTGGCAATCCGGAAGCGGCGGAACTCGCCGGCATCAACACGAAGATGATGACGGTGCGCGTGTTTTCCCTTATGGGGTTTCTCGCGGCAATTTCGGCGATCGTGTCGTCCTCGCGCCTTGATGCCGCAACCGTATCGCTGGGCGATCTCAACGAACTCTACGTGATCGCCGCGGCCGTCATCGGCGGCACTTCGCTGGCTGGCGGCATCGGCACCATCTATGGCGCCATGCTGGGGGCGTTGCTGATGCAGTCGATTGCATCGGGCATGCAGCTCTTGAACCTGCCATCGCCCTGGCAGAATATCGTAGTCGGCTCGGTGCTGGTGATCGCGGTCTTCGTCGACCAGATCTACCGCCGCCGCGTGAAGTAACCGGGAGGCAATCATGGCAAAGGGTGCAAGCAGGAACGCTTCCTCAAAGCCCGTCGCGGCGTCCGGGCAGGCCGCGCAGTCTCCGAAAAAGGCTCCGGCCAAGCCGGCTTCCGCAAAGCCGGTAGCCGCGAAGACGCCCAAGAATGCAAGCCCGAAGGCCCCCAAGCCGTCGCCAGTAAAGCCATCGCCCGTCAAGAAGGCCGCTACCAAACCGGCAGTAGCCGCCAAGGCGCCGGCCACCAAGGCCGCGATGGTCGCCCCGTCACAAGCGGTAAACGCCGAACGCGGCGTGCCGCTGATCGAAATGCGCGACATCTCGATCGCGTTTGGCGGCATCAAGGCAGTGGACCACGCCACGGTCGATCTTTTCCCCGGCGAAGTGGTCGGCCTGCTCGGCCATAACGGCGCAGGCAAGTCGACGCTTATCAAGGTCCTGTCAGGAGCCTATGCCCGAGACAACGGCCAGATCTTCATCAACGGCAAAGAGGTCAGGATCGACAATCCGCGCGACGCAAAGGCGCTCGGAATCGAGACGATCTACCAGACGCTGGCGCTCGCGGACAATGTGGACGCCGCCGCGAACCTTTATCTGGGGCGCGAACTGAAAACGGCATTCGGTACGCTCGACGACGTGGCGATGGAGGCGGAATGCCGCAAGGTCATGCACCGCCTCAACCCGAATTTCCGCCGTTTCAAGGAGCCGGTGAGCAAGCTTTCCGGTGGCCAGCGGCAGTCGGTGGCGATCGCGCGCGCCATCCATTTCAATGCCCGCATCCTGATCATGGACGAACCGACGGCGGCCCTTGGCCCGCAGGAAACCGCGCAGGTCGGCGAACTGATCAAGCAGTTGAAGGCAGAAGGCATCGGCATTTTCCTGATCAGCCATGACATCCACGATGTCTTTGACCTCGCCGACCGGGTTGCCGTGATGAAGAACGGCCGGGTCGTCGGCTCGGCGCGCACCAGCGACGTCACGAAGGACGAGGTGCTTGGCATGATCATCATGGGCAAGTGCCCGCCCGGTGCGATACCGGGACCGGGTGCGATCTGAGCGGCGGCGGCATGTTCCTCGGCATCGATCTGGGTACTTCCGGGGTAAAGGTCTTCCTGATGGACCGAAACCAGGGTTTCGTTGCCTCGGCCAATGCGCCGCTGTCAGTGTCGAACCCGCATCCGGGCTGGTCGGAGCAGCAGCCGGACGACTGGAAATGGGCAACCGACGCCGCCATACTCCAGCTGAAGGCGAGCCATCCGGCGCAAATGACGGCAGTGCGCGGCATCGGGCTTTCCGGCCACATGCATGGCGCAACGCTGGTCAACGCGCAGGACGAGGCCATTCGACCCTGCATCCTGTGGAACGACACGCGCAGCCATCTGGAAGCCGCCGAGCTCGATGGCAACCCGATGTTCCGCCAAATGACCGGCAACATCGTCTTCCCCGGCTTCACCGCGCCGAAACTGTTGTGGGTGCAGCGCAACGAACCGGACAATTTCGCCGCTATCCGCTGGGTGCTGCTGCCGAAGGATTTCCTCAGGCTCTGGCTTTCGGGCGAGCACATGTCCGATATGTCCGACAGCGCCGGAACGTCCTGGCTCGATGTCGCGGCGCGGCGCTGGTCGCCCGAGCTGCTTGCCGAAACGGGGCTCGAGGAAAGGCAAATGCCCGATCTCGTTGAGGGAACGGACAGCGCGGGAACCTTGCGTCCCGAACTCGCGTTGCGATGGGGCATGGGGGCAGGCGTCATCATTGCCGGCGGGGCAGGTGACAATGCGGCATCCGCGGCGGGCCTGGGACTTGCGCGCGAGGGCGAGGCGTTTGTGTCGCTGGGCACTTCCGGCGTCGTTTTCGCTGCCAACGACGCCTTTCGTCCGCTGCCCGAAAGCGCGGTTCACGCCTTCTGCCATGCGTTGCCTGGCAAATGGCACCAGATGGGCGTGATCCTCGCGGCTACCGATTCACTCAACTGGCTGGCCGGGATAACCGGAACCGACGAGGCAGCACTTTCCGCCGAACTCGGCGACACGCTGCATGCGCCCGGCAGCACGGTTTTCCTCCCCTACATTTCCGGCGAACGCACGCCCCACAACGATGCTCTGATCCGGGGAGCCTTCACCGGCATCGGCAAGGAAACCGGCCAGCCCCAACTCACCCAGGCGGTCATGGAGGGGGTAGCATTCGCCTTTGCGGACAGCCTGGCGGCACTTGGGCAGGCGGGAACCTCCCCGTCGCGCGCATTCGCGGTCGGCGGCGGCGCGCGTTCGCGCTACTGGCTCAAGGCAGTCGCAACTGCGCTCGACATGCCGCTGGATTTGCCAACCCATGGCGATTACGGCGCCGCTTTCGGCGCTGCGCGGCTCGGAATGATCGCGGCGACCGGCGCCGATCCGCTATCCGTGCTGACCATGCCCACCGTGGCCGAGACCATCGAACCGGTCGCGGCACAACGCCATGCCTATCAGGAACGGCTGGCAAGGTTCCGTGACCATTATTCCGCAATCAGGAGTGTCCAGACGTGAGCACCGGCTTTTTCGGCGATATCGGCAAGATCCAGTATGAAGGGCCGGAGAGCACCAATCCGCTGGCCTTCCGGCATTACAATCGGGATGAGAAGGTGATGGGCAAGCGCATGGAGGACCATTTGCGCTTCGCTGTCGCTTACTGGCACAGCTTTGCCTGGAATGGCGGCGACCCGTTCGGCGGGCAGACCTTCGAGCGGCCGTGGTTCGGCGATACGATGGATCATGCCAGGCTCAAGGCCGATGTCGCCTTCGAGATGTTCTCTCTGCTCGGCGTGCCCTTCTACTGCTTCCATGATGCCGATGTGCGGCCCGAAGGCGCCAATTTCGCCGAGAGCCGCAAGAACCTCGAGGCGATCGTCGACATTTTCGCGAAGAAGCAGAAGGAGACGGGCGTCAAGCTGTTGTGGGGCACGGCGAACCTGTTTTCGCACCGCCGCTTCATGTCCGGCGCGGCGACAAATCCCGACCCGGACGTTTTCGCCTATGCCGCTGCAACGGTGAAAAGCTGCATCGATGCGACCAAGAAACTTGGTGGCGCAAACTACGTGCTTTGGGGCGGCCGCGAGGGCTATGAAACCCTGCTCAACACCGATCTAAAGCGCGAGGATGCGCAGGCGGGGCGGTTCCTCAACCTCGTCGTCGAATACAAGCACAAGATCGGGTTCAAGGGCACGATCCTGATCGAGCCCAAGCCGCAGGAGCCGACCAAGCACCAATACGATTATGACGTGGCGACGGTATTTGGCTTCCTGAAGCGCCACGGCCTCGAAAACGAGGTGAAGGTAAACATCGAGCAGGGGCATGCCATTCTTGGCAGGGCATTCTTTCGAGCATGAACTCGCCACGGCCATGGCGCTTGGCATTTTCGGTTCCATCGACATGAACCGCAACGATTACCAGTCCGGCTGGGATACCGACCAGTTCCCCAACAACGTGCCGGAAATGACACTCGCTTTCTACGAGATCCTCAAGGGCGGCGGCTTCAAGACCGGCGGCACCAATTTCGATGCGAAGATCCGCCGGCAATCCCTTGATCCGCAGGATCTTCTGGCCGCCCATGTCGGCGGCATGGACACCTGCGCCCGCGCGCTCAAGGCCGCGGCACGGATGCTTGAGGACAAGGCGCTCGAAACGCCGCTCGCGGAACGTTATGCGGGCTGGAACAGCGCCGAGGCCAAGGCAATGCTTGCGGGCAAGCGCAGCCTGGAAGACATCGCAGTGCGGGTCGAGAAAAAGAACATCAATCCGCAGCCGCGCTCTGGCCGGCAAGAAATACTGGAGAACATTGTCAACCGGTATGTCTGATGGTTTGCAAAGCAGTAACTGAAAGCGGGCTTGCAGCCTTGCAGGCAGCAGGGAACAAACCTATGCTGCACTGCATATAAGTTGAAAGCCGCCTTGGGAGGGGTGGCGTGAACCACTCCCGGTGTGCCATGCAGTTCGACCTTGCTCCAGACGCAGATTTCCCGGTTACCGACGGAGTTCATCTTCGCGTTCTTGGCAGGAGCGACATCGGGCTTCTGGTCGACCACCTCCATTCGCTCGATGCCAATTCGCTCCGCGACCGCTTCAACGGAATCGCCAGTCCGGAATTCGTGGCCGAGTATGCCGGCAAGTGCATTCGCCCGGGGACGCTTGTGCTGGCGGCGGAGTTCGAGGGATCGGTGATCGGCGTCGCGGAACTGCACCCGGCGGGCGCCGACGGTGCGGAACTGGCGTTCAGTGTGTCGTCCGCTTGGCGCGGAAAGCGTATCGGCGCGGCGCTGTTCGCGCTGATCGTGGAAGCCGCGTGGTCGCGCGGCCTCGACAGCATCGAGATCACCACCCATTCCGGCAATGATGCCATGAAGCGGCTTGCGCGCCGCTTCGGCACCGAACTTCGGTTCGAGCAGGGCGAGACAGTGGGGCGCATATCGCTTTCGGAAGTGCATATGCTCGACGAAGCGGGCAACAAGCGCCGCTGGTTCGCCGACAAGCCTTCGCGGCGTGCTACGCGCAAATCCTGACCGTCAGCGGATCAGCTGAGGCCGGAAGACGAAGCGCTGGCGCATGGCCGGCTCCAGATGGCGGTTCAGTTGCCGGTTGACCAGGCCGAACACCGTGATGATCCCGATGGTCGATGCGATGAAGTAGAGCGCCACGATCGGATAGGGTACGAACGGATTGAACGTCTTTTCGGCAAAATAGCTGGCGTAGTAGAGGGCGTCGCCTTCCTGCCGCCAGGCGGGGAAACCAGAGAAGAACACCAGCGTCGTCGCGTGAAACAGGAAGATCGCCTCGTTCGTGTAGGACGGCCAGGCGAGGCGCAGCATGGTCGGAAAGACAATCCGCCTGAAGCGCGAATAGCCGTCCATGCCGAACGCCATCGCTGCCTCGATATCGCCTTTGGGAACGGAACGCAGCGCACCGTGGAAAATTTCTGCCGTATAGGCCGACGTGTTCAGGAACAGCACGATCAGTGCGCCGAGCCAGGCTTTCGTCAGCCAGCTTGTGGTGATGGTGATCGTCATGAAGCCGAGCGGGATGTCGACGCCGACCCGTGGCAGGATGACGAAGAGCTCGTAGGCAAAGAAGAACTGGATGAAGAGCGGCGAGCCGCGAAAGACGAACACGAACCACTCGGCCGGCTTGCGCAGCCAGGCATTGGGCGAGTTGCGCGCCAGAGCGAGGGCGAGCGCCAGGAAGAAGCCGAAAAAGACAGCAAGCGCAGCAAAATAGATGTTCCACAGCAGCCCGCTGCCGATCAGCACAAACTGGTCGCAAAGGCCTATGTCTGTCTTGGGAAGCTGCCGCTCGCCAAGGCCAATGGAACGCAGGGCGTAGTCCTGGAAGGTCTGGTAGCAGCTCATCTTGCGCCCTCCAGAGCTTCGCCGCCGGCGGCAGTCGCCTGGCCGCGCGATACGCGCCGGGTAAGTGCGGCGAAGGCTTTTTCGCTGATCCAGGTCATGAAGAGGTAGAAAATCAGCAAGGCCAGGAAATACCACAGCCGCCAGTCGGGATGGGGATAGTCGAAGATCTCCGTCTTCATGCCGCCGAGTTCGCGCGCCCAGTAGACGATGTCCGAGATGCCGAGCAGGAAAAGCAGCGGCGTCGCCTTGATCAGGATGACCCAAAGGTTTGAAAGGCCGGGCAGGGCATAGATCCACATTTGCGGCAGGTGGATGCGGAAGAAGGTTTGGTTGCCCGACATGCCGAAGGCGCGGGCTGTCTCAAGTTGGGATCGCGGCACGGCGCGCAATGCGCCGTCTATCGTGTTGGCCGCGAAGGCGCCAAAGACGATTGCGAAGGCGACAATGGCGAGCGCAAAACCCCAGGTTTCGTGCAGCCATTGCGGTGAACTGTTGAGCGGCATCTTGGCGATGTCGCAGACCACGAAGTCATTGCCGCGGTACACTGGCTCGATCACTTCCGGGCACAGGACCTTGTGACGTGTGAACTCGACCAACTGGTCGAGCGCGACCGGCACGAACAGGAAGAAAACGATATCGGGTATGCCGCGCACCATGCTGGTGTAGGCGTGTCCAATCAGGCTTAGCGGCCAAAACGATGACCGGCGGGCAAGCGCGCCGGCAAAGCCGAGAACGAGGACGATCGGCGCAGTGATGCCGACAAGCAACAGCACCGTGATGAAGGAGAAATAGAATTGCTGATGCTTGGGGTTGGTCAGGTAGCAGAAGAACCACGCAAGCCCTTCGAGCGCCTTGGGGTCAATGCACATCTGCATCCGAGATCCCCTTCATCCGGGCTTCAGGTAAGCAGGGGCCCGGCGGTGCGGGCCCCTGAATGTTCACAATGATTGCCGTGGCCGGGCTTATTCGAAACCCTTCTGGCCGGGGAACCATTTGGTGATCAGCGTATTGAGCGATCCGTCCTTCTTCATCGCGGTGATGGCCGCGTCGAACTTGTCGCGCATTTCCGCGTCGGACTTGCGCACGCCCATGCCGACGCCGCCGCCCAGCGGAATATCCTGGCCAACGAACACGAGTTCGCCATTGCTCTGCTCGACGATCGGCTGGAGATATTCCTTGTCGGCGAATACCGCATCGGCTTCGCCGTTCTTGACGGCTGCCACGGTTTCGTCGGCGACCGCGAATTCAACCAGCGTCGCGCCCGAGGTAGCCACGTGGCCGGCCTGGATTGTGTTGACCTGCGCCGCCACATTGCCCTTCACGGCATCGTCGCCCGCGCCGGCTTTTGCGACATAGGCGCTTACGGTCGGCGGGTAATATGCCTGGGTGAAGTCGATCTTTTCCTTGCGCTCGTCAGTGATGCTCATGCCGGCCATGATGGTATCATAGTTGCCGGAAAGCAGGTTCGGGATGATCGTGTCCCAGTCGTTCTTCACCCACTCGCACTTGTAGCCCGACATTTCGCAGAGCTTGTCGCCGAGTTCGCGCTCGAAGCCGTCGATCTCACCCTTGTCGTTGATGAAGTTGTACGGCTCATAGGCGCCTTCGGTGCCCATGCGGATTGTCTTGTCCTGGGCGAATGCCGGTGCGGCGGCAAACGCTGCAATTGCAAAAATCAGAACTGTCTTCTTCATGATGCGCCCTTTGATTGAGTAGTTGTATAACCCCGTTCAGTCACGTCAATTCAGCCTTCCGTTGCCTTCAGAAACTGCCGCAACCGTTTTGAACGTGTCTTGCCGAAGACATCGGAAGGTGAACCTTCCTCCTCGACCACTCCCTGATGAAGAAAGATGACGTGGTTTGCCACGTCGGATGCCATCTTCATGTCATGCGTTACGATAAGCATGGTGCGCCCTTCTTCCGCAAGGGCTTTTATTACACGCACCACCTCGCCCTGGAGTTCCGGATCGAGCGCCGAAGTAGGCTCGTCGAACAGCATTGCGGCGGGTTCCATGGCAAGCGCCCGCGCGATCGCCGCGCGCTGCTGCTGGCCGCCCGAAAGCTGAGAGGGGTAGCGATCGCACTTGTCGCCGATGCCGACCTTGTCGAGCAGCATGCGGCCGAATTCGGCAGCTTCGGCGCGGTCGCGCTTCAACACGGTGACCGGCGCTTCGATCACATTGTCCAGCACAGTCAAATGGGACCAAAGGTTGAACTGCTGGAAAACCATGGAAAGATTGGTTCGGATGCGGCGCACCTGCCCTTGGTCGGCGGGCTTGCGTTGTTCGCCGGCGCCGCTCCACGATACGGGCTCGCCGCGAAAGATGATGTCGCCCTGTTGCGGGATCTCGAGCAGGTTGATGCACCGCAGAAGTGTGCTCTTGCCCGAGCCGGACGACCCGATCAGGGCAGTGACGTCGCCGCGCCGGGCAGTCAGGTCGACGCCCTTGATCACCTCGAGCGCGCCATAGCTCTTGTGGATGCCGCGCAGTTCGATGACAGGCGGTTCGGAGCCGTTGCCCGCTGGCAGGGAAGCTGCCGGCATGGCGCTCCTTACCGATGTCCTTGTCATCGCCCCCTCATTGAAAATGACACTTCGATAACTGTGGACAACACAAACACGAAAAGTGGCGCATGCCAACGAAAAGAAACAGGCGCTGCCTGCCCATTTCTTGTGCGCCGTGGCTGTAGCGATTGATTTTCGGCAGCCAAGTGGTTCCTATGGCCTGACGGAAAACCCTTCAGGAAAAACAATCAATGCCGATCAAAGCAGATACGATCACACGTCTCGAACCAGGTCCGCGCATGAGCCAGGCCGTTATCCATAATGGAACCGTCTACCTTGCCGGCGTGGTAGCGGAGGGCGCCGATGTCACCGAACAGACTACGAAGATCCTGGCAGATATCGACCGGCTCCTGGCACTGTCGGGCAGCAGCAAGGCGCGGCTGCTTTCTGCACAGATATTCCTTTCCGACATTTCCACCTTCGCCGAGATGAACAAGGTCTGGGACGCATGGGTCGACCCGGCCAATCCCCCGGCGCGCGCGACCGTGGAGGCGCGGCTTGCCGCCCGGCAGTTCGTGGTCGAGATCATGGTCATCGCTGCGCAAGGGGAAGGCTGAAGATGCTGATCCTCGGCCTTGAGGAAACGCGCGCAGCCCTGCCTTTCGGGCCGTTGGTAGAGGCTTTGCGGGAAATGTTCGCGCAAGGCTGCGAGATGCCGGTGCGCCATCACCACACGATGCAGGTTCCGGGCGAACCGGACGCCACGCTGCTGCTGATGCCGGCCTGGCAGACCGGTGCGCATCTCGGCGTGAAGATCGTCGGCGTGTTCCCTGGCAATTCGGCTCGCGGGAAGGCCGCCGTCAACGCCACTTACGTGCTGATGAGCGCGACGACCGGCAAGACGCTGGCGATGATCGATGGCGGCGAACTTACCGCACGGCGCACGGCCTCGGCCTCGGCTCTGGCCGCAGGTTATCTGGCGCGCAAGGATGCCAGCCACCTTGTCGTGGCAGGCACGGGGCGGCTGGCGCTGAACATCGTCGAGGCATATGCGGCGGTTCGCTCGATCAGCCGCGTCACCATCTGGGGACGCAACATCGACAAGGCGCGGGAAGTGGCTGTCCGGGCTGCTTCGCTCGGCTTCATCGCGTCTGCCACCGGTGACCTCAAGGCGGCTGTCGCAGAGGCAGACATCGTCTCGTGCGCTACGCTGTCGCCAACGCCAGTCGTATTTGGCGAGTGGCTGAAATCCGGCGTCCACGTCGATCTCATCGGCGCGTTCCGGCCCGACACGCGCGAGAGCGACGACGAGGCAGTTCGCCGGTCATCGGTGTTCGTCGACACACGCGCCGGCGCGACGAAAGAGGCTGGCGACATCGTCATGCCGATCGCATCGGGCGCGTTGCAACTGGCAGACATCAAGGCCGACCTCTACGAATTGACGCGGGGACTGCACCCGGGCCGGCAATCCGACAGCGAAATCACGCTTTTCAAATCGGTAGGCGCGGCGCTGGAGGATCTGGCCGGTGCGATCCTCGCCTGGAAGTCGAAGTCAGGAGCATGAAATGACATTTCCGCTGGAAGCGGTGCGCAACCGGTTTCCCTCTCTTGCCATGCGCGACAATGGCAGGCGGCGGATCTATCTCGACAACCCCGCCGGCACGCAGGTGCCTGGGCGGGTCGCGGATGCCATCCACGACGCCGTGCTTTACCGCAACGCCAATCTCGGCGGCATGTTCGCGAGTTCCGTCCTTGCCGGCGAGGTCTGGGAGGACGCGCACCGCGCGATGGCCGAACTTCTCGGTGCGGCAGGTCCGCAGGAGATCATCATCGGCCCCAACATGACAAGCCTGACCTTCCAGCTTTCGCGGGCGATCGGTCGCGAATGGGGTCCGGGCGACGAGGTCATCGTCACGCGCATGGACCATGAAGGCAATGTCGGGCCGTGGATGCAGATCGCGCAGGACAAGGGCGCAACGGTCAAATTCCTGCCGTTCTCCAAGGAAAGCTGGCAAGTCGAGGCAGACGATTTGCGCGCCGTGCTTTCCAACCGCACGAAGCTGCTGGCGCTGTCCTATGCCTCGAACCTTACGGGTTCGATCAACCGCGTGAAGGAAATGACGGCGATCGCCAGGGAGGCCGGCGCACTGGTCTATGTCGACGCGGTTCAGTTCACACCGCACGGCTTTGTCGATGTCGGCGAGATCGGCTGCGATTTCCTCGCTTGCAGTGCATACAAGTTCTTCGGTCCGCATCTGGGCATCGTGTGGGGCAGGCGCGAGGCGCTCGATGCAATCACGCCCTACAAGCTGCGCTGTTCCACCGACGAACTGCCCGGCCGGCTGGAGACGGGCACGCCGCAGATCGAACTCCTCGCCGGACTGACAGCGACGGTGGAGCATTTCGTCGAGCTAGGCGAACTGGCGGGAACTGGCGGCAATCGCCGGCAGAAGATCGGTGCGGCCTATGCCGCCTCCATCGCCCATGAAGCCGAAATGTCGCTGAAGCTCATCACGGGATTGCAGGAGATCGAGGGCGTCACAATCCACGGCATCACCGATCCGGCGCGGGTGGAGCACCGCGTCCCGACCGTGTCGTTCACCATTGACGGGATGAATCCGAAATCGCTGGTAAGCCTTTGCAACAGCGAGAACATCTTCTTCTGGTCCGGGCACAACTATGCCTGGGAGGTGGTGCATTTCCTGGGAATTCCGGCAAGCGACGGCGTGGTTCGCGTCGGCATGGCGCATTACAACAGCCTTGCCGAGGTCCAGGAGACGATCGAGAGCATTTCGCGCAACATCGCCATGTTGAGGCAGGAACGCAGGTAGTCAAGCGCGTGAGGAGCGACGGGAGGCCATGGAATTCGATTATGTGATCGTCGGCGGCGGGTCAGCCGGATCGACTTTGGCGGCGCGCTTGACTGAAGATCCAGCCCTCACGGTCTGCCTGCTTGAGGCGGGCGGAGATGGCAAGGACGCGCTGATCCGGATGCCGCTCGGCGTGATCGGCATGATCTCGGGACGACCGAAGATCAATAATTGGGCATTCCAGACGGTGCCGCAACGCGCGCTCAACGGCCGCCGGGGTTTTCAGCCGCGGGGGCGGGCGCTCGGCGGCTCCAGCGCCATCAACGCCATGCTATACGTGCGCGGACACCCGGAAGACTACAATGACTGGGCGAATAACGGCGCGCCGGGTTGGGGCTGGAGCGACGTGCTGCCCTATTTCCGCAAGTCCGAGGGCAACATCCGTGGCGACGACGACCTGCACGGTTCCGGCGGCCCGCTGCAGGTCGGCGAGCAGCAATCGCCGCGACCGGTCTCGCGCGCCTTTCTCGACGCCTGCGAGGAAAGCCAGATCCGCCGCAACGATGATTTCAACGGCCCGAACCAGGAAGGCGCGGGGCTTTACCAGGTCACGCAGTTCTGGGCGGGGGCAAAACGTGGAGAGCGCTGCTCGGCTGCTGCGGCCTATCTTCACCCGGTGATGACGCGGTCGAACCTTCATGTCGTGACGAAGGCCCATGCTTCGAAGATCAATTTCGAGGGCAGGCGCGCGGTTTCGGCAAGTTATCGCAATCGCGGTGCAAATCTCACCGTGCGTGCGCGACGCGAAGTCCTGTTGTGTGGCGGCGCATTCAACTCGCCGCAACTGCTGATGCTCTCGGGCATCGGGCCGGGTGCGCATCTACGCAGCATGGGGATCGACACGCTGGTCGATTTGCCAAACGTCGGACAGAATCTGCAGGACCATGTCGACTTCATCATCCTGTGGCGGTCGCGCGACACCGACATGGTCGGCCTGACGCTCGGCGGGGCGGCGACGATCGCACGGGCGGTCGCACAATGGCGGCACGACGGAACCGGCATGGGCGCGTCGCCAGGAGCGGAGGCAGGGGCGTTCCTCAAGACGCGCCCGGATATCGAGCGCCCGGACGTCCAGCTTCATTTCGTGGCCGGTCTTGTCGACAACCATCTGCGCAACATCAAGCTCGGGCACGGCTATTCCTGCCATGTCTGTGTGCTGCGGCCGCATTCGCGCGGCGATGTGCAACTGGCCGGCCCGAACCCGCTGGCGGCGCCGCGCATCGATCCCAATTATTTCAGCGACGAGCGCGACATGGAGGTGATGATTGCCGGGACGCGCATCGTCCAGCGCATCATGGCGGCTCCGCCTTCAGCAAGTATCCGGCACCGCGAGCTTTACATGACCGGCAATGAAAGCGACGGCGAACTGGAGAAGCATATCCGCTCGCGGGCCGACACGATCTACCACCCGGTCGGCACCTGCCGAATGGGCAGCGACGGCGAGGTCGGTGGTCGATCCTTCGCTGCAAGGTGCGCGGCGTGGAGGGCCTTCGCGTGATCGACGCCTCGGTTATGCCGACACTGATCGGCGGCAACACCAATGCGCCAACGATCATGATCGCCGAAAAGGCCGCCGACCTGATCCGCAACGGGGGTTGAGGATCATGCGCCAGAAAGGCCCTTGCCGGTCATCGGGCGCGGGTCGGTTGCTCGGTCGAAGGTATCTGCATCGATAAGGCCGGAAGCGAGCGCCGCCTCGCGCAAGGTCGTTCCATCATGCGACGCCTTGTGCGCGATCCTCGCTGCATTGTCGTAGCCGACGATGGGTGCGATCGCCGTCACCAGCATCAGCGAGCGCGATACAAGTTCGGCAATACGCTCCTCGTTCACCTGCGCCTCCTCGATGGCGAAGCGCCGGAAATTGGTGCAGCCGTCCGCCAGCATCCGGGCTGCATTCAGGAAATTGGCGATCACCATTGGCCGCATGGTGTTGAGCTGGAAATTGCCTTGCGACGCGGCAATCGCGACGGCGCTGTCGAGGCCGATCACCTGCGTCGCCACCATGATCAGCGCCTCGCACTGGGTTGGATTGACCTTTCCGGGCATGATCGAGGAGCCGGGCTCGTTTTCCGGCAGCAGCAACTCACCGAGGCCGCTGCGCGGACCTGAAGCCAGGAAGCGTATGTTGTTGGCGATCTGAAACAGCGCCACGGCAAGACCTCGCAGCGCCGACATCGCCGCCAAGCATGGCAGTGAGCGAGGACTGCGCCTCGAACTTGTTGGGAGCGGTCACGAAGGGCTTGCCGGTGAGGCGGGCGATTTCGACCGCGAACCGCTTGCGAAAAGCCTTTCGGCGCAGTGAGGCCCGTGCCGACGGCCGTGCCGCCGGCCGCCAGTTCGAGCAGGCCCGGCCTTGCTGCCTCGATCGCGCCGGCTGCGTAATCCAGTTGCGCGGCATAGCCCGACCATTCCTGCCCGACGGTCAGCGGCACGGCGTCCTGCAGATGCGTCCGGCCGATCTTGACGATTTCCATCCATTCCGCGGCCCGGGCCTTCATGGTCCCGGTCAGTGCGCGCAAAGCCGGCAGTAGGGCTTCGTCAATCGCCAGCAAGGCGCTCACATGCATTGCGGTCGGGAAGGTGTCGTTCGACGACTGGCCCATGTTGACGTGATCGTTCGGGTGAACCGGTTCCTTCGAGCCGATGGTTCCATCAAGCAGCTGGATGGCACGGTTGGTGATGACCTCGTTGACATTCATGTTGGTCTGGGTGCCCGATCCGGTCTGCCAGACATGCAGCGGGAAAATGGTCGTCGAGATCGCCAGACGCCACTTCGCGCGCTGCCTCGATGATCGCCCCGGCGATGGACGGATCGAGCCGTCCGGCGTCGCGGTTGACGATTGCCGCGGCTTCCTTGATGACGCCGTAGGCGCGGCAAACGCCTATTGGCATCACATCCGTGCCGATGGAGAAGTGCTTCAGCGAGCGCGCGGTTTGTGCTCCCCAATAGCGGTCGGCGGGCACCTTCAATTCGCCCATCGAATCGTGCTCGGTGCGAAAGCCTGCGGCCTTGATGCCGACCGGCGGATGGTTTCTTCGGGCGCGCCATGGTGGTTCTCCCCGTTTCGAGCATGCTGTTGGAATTTAACGCATTGTGCCACTCGCGGGACAAGGCCGCAAATCAGGCAGGTGCCTGTAAATTCGCCGGAACAATCGCTTGAAGCTTTGACCGGCATCGGTCTAAGCTTCCTTTTCCGCTGGGCAGTTGCGAGTTGCCTGAAAAACAAATGGAAACTCGCACAGGACATGCCCGGCTATATCGTCAAGTATGTGCGTTTCGTGGAGGCGTTGAACTACCGTATCGGCCGGTTCGCGATGTACCTCCTTTTCGCGCTGATGGGCGTTCTGCTCTATTCCACCTTCTCCAAGGTGTTCATGACGCCGGCGCTGTGGACGCTGGAAATGGCCCAGTTCTTCATGGTCGCCTATTTCTTCCTCGGCGGACCGTATTCGCATCCAGATGGGCAGCGCGGTGCGCATGGACCTGCTTTACGCCGATTGGCGCCCAACGACCAAGGCGGTCGTCGATGCCTTGACCGTGCTGTTCATGCTGTTCTATCTGGGCGACCTGCTGTGGGGCGGAATCGAGAGCCTGATCTATTCGTTCCAGGTGGGCGAGCGCAGCGCATCGCCGTGGCGGCCATATCTGTGGCCGATCAAGTCGGTTATGTGCATCGCGCTGGTGCTGATGATCCTCCAGGGCACGCGCGGAATTCTTCAAGGACATCGCGCGCGTCCGGGGGCGGGAGATCTGATGTCCTATGAAATGATCGCCCTGATGATGTTCGCATCGATGATGCTGATGCTTCTGACGGGGCAGCGGGTGTTCGCGGCAATCGGCTTCGTCGCGGTCGCCTCGGCCATGATGCTGTGGGGCACGGGCGGCTCGGTCCTCGGTTTCTCGGCAGCGATGAAGCTGATGAAATGGTATCCGCTGCTGACGCTGCCGATGTTCGTGTTCATGGGCTACATCCTTTCGGAAAGCCGGATCGCGGACGATCTCTACCGCATGTTCCACGTCTGGATGGGGCCGGTGCGGGGAGGGCTGGCAATCGGAACCATCGGGCTGATGGTGCTGATCTCGGCCATGAACGGTCTGTCGGTCGCCGGCATGGCGATCGGCGCCACGATCGCGCTGCCGGAACTGTTGAAGCGCGGCTACGACAAGCGGATGATCACGGGCGTGATCCAGGCCGGTTCGTCGCTGGGCATCCTCATCCCGCCATCGGTGGTGCTGGTGCTCTACGCCATGATCGCGCGCCAGCCTGTCGGCCAGCTGTGGCTCGCGGGCCTGTTCCCCGGTCTGTTGATGGCCGGGATGTTCATCATCTACATCTATGTGCGTTGCCGCATCAATCCGGAGCTTGGACCCGTCCTGGCCAAGGAAGAACGCAACATTCCGATGCGCGAGAAGCTTGCGCTGCTGCGCGCCGGACTGCTGCCGCTTGGCATTTTCGCGGTGATGATGGTGCCCTTCGTCAATGGCTGGACGAGCCTTGTTGAAAGTTCGGCGGTCGGGGCGCTTGCAGCTGTCTCCGCCGCGGCGCTCAAGGGGCGTCTTTCGTGGCAGGTTTTCGAAACATCGACACGCATGACGCTCGCCATTTCCTGCATGTTCATGTGGATCATCCTGGCGGCGCTTTGCTTCGGCGCGGTGTTCGACGGGCTTGGGCGCGGTCAAGTCGATCGAAGGGTTTTTCATCGGGGATCTGGGACTTGGTCCATGGGAAATCCTGATCCTGATGCAGCTGAGCTATCTCATCCTCGGCACGTTCCTCGACGACACGGCGATGCTGGTCATCGTCGCGCCGCTCTACGTGCCGCTGGTCGGCAGCCTCGGCTTCGACCTTGTCTGGTACGGCGTGCTCTACACGATCACCTGCCAGATCGCGTATCTGACGCCGCCCTTCGGCTACAATCTGTTCCTGATGCGCGCCATGTCACCGCCGGAAATCGGCATTCGCGACATCTACGTTTCGATAATTCCGTTCGTCGCCGTGATGATCCTGGCGCTCGTTACCATCATGGCGTTTCCGGAAATTGCCTTGTGGCTGCCGAATTACGTTTACGGAAAGTAGTTGGAGGGGCAAAATGCCCGCCGGTGCGAGCTGGCGGAAACGAAAAGCCCGGGAATGCCGGGCGGGTAAAGCAAGGAGAACAGGAATGACTTCAAGACGCGACTTTCTGAAAAAGGCAGGCATTGGCGGCGTTGCGATCGGGGCATCGGCCCTGGCGGCTCCGGCGGTTGTGCGCGCCCAGGCGCCGATCAAGTGGCGGATGCAGACCTATGCCGGCTCGACGCTTGGCCAGTTCGTGACGAAGCCTTTCGTCGATTCCTTCAACAAGGCGGCCAATGGCGAGATGGAAATCGAGCTGTTCTATGCCGACCAGATCGTGCCGACGGGCGAACTCTTCCGCGCCTTGCAGGCCGGAACCATCGACGCCGTGCATTCGGACGATGATTCCATGGCCGCGCCGGTGGAGATTTCCCTGTTCGGCGGTTACTTCCCGTTCGCGACGCGCTCGATCCTCGATGTCCCGGCGCTGTTCCAGCAATACGGCCTGGCCGACATCTGGCGCGAGCAATATGCGAAGGCAGGCGGCGTGGTCTGGCTGTCGGCGGCGGGTCAGGACCCGTGCCACTTCAACACCAAGAAGCCGATCCGCTCCGTTGCGGATCTGTCGGGCCTCAAGCTCTACACCTTCCCGACCGCCGGGCGGTTCCTGGCGCAGTTCGGCGTGGTGCCGGTTTCGATCCCCTACGAAGACGCCGAAGTCGCGGTGCAGACGGGCGAACTCGACGGCATGTCCTGGTCCGGCATCACCGAAGACTACACGGTCGGCTGGGCGGACGTGACCGACTACTTCACCACCAACAACATCTCCGGTGCGTGGATCGGTTCCTGGTTCGCCAACGAGAAGAAGTGGGCCGAACTGCCTGAGCATCTCAAGGCGCTCTACATGGCCTCGCATGGAGTCCAGCCATACGTTCCGCAACCAGTGGTACTGGGGCGGCGAGGCCAAGCTGCGCGCCACCGGCGACAAGCTTGAACTGACGACCATTCCCGCATCGGAATGGAAGGAAGTAGAAGCACGCGGCCCTGAAATTCTGGGACGAAATCGCCGCCGAAAGCGAGATCAAGGCCAAGGTCATCGAGATTTTCAAGCAGTACAATGCGGTGATCGACAAGGCGGGCTTCCCCTACACCGTAGGCTGATCCCGGCACATCATGCGTAATGACGGCCCGGCTGCCGCATGGCGGCCGGGCTGCTTCTCAACGGCAATCAAAAAAGAGTTCAAGAAAATGGCGGGAATGCTCACACTCGATGAATTGCGGGTCGCAACGCAATCAGGCGAGATCGACACCGTGCTGGCCTGTGCCGTCGACATGCAGGGCCGGCTGATCGGCAAGCGGTTTCTGGCGAAGTATTTCGTCGAATCGGCCCATGACGAGACGCATGGGTGCAACTACCTGCTGGCCAACGACATCGACATGGAGCCGGTGCCGGGCTACGCCGCCGCAAGCTGGAACAAGGGTTATGGCGATTTCGTCATGCGCCCCGACATGACAACGCTGCGCCACGTGCCGTGGCTCGAAAAGACGGCGCTGGTGCTGTGCGACATCGAGGACCACCATCATCACGAGGATCTGCCGCACAGCCCGCGCGCCATACTGAAGCGCCAGGTGAAGCGGCTTACGGACCGTGGCTATCTCGCCTATTTCGCGTCGGAACTTGAATTCTACCTGTTCGACGAAACCTTCGCCACGGCGCGCGGCAAGCACTGGCAGAACCTTTCGACCGCTTCGCCCTACATCCAGGACTACGTCATTCCGCTCACCACCAAGGAAGAGGGGGTGATGCGCGCCATCCGCAACGGCATGGAAGCGGCGGGCATTCCGGTCGAGAATTCGAAGGGCGAGTGGGGGCCGGGCCAGGAGGAGATCAACGTCCGCTACGCCGAAGTGCTGGAAATGGCCGACCGGCACGTGATCATGAAGAACGGCTGCAAGGAAATCGCCAATGCCCACGGCAAGGCCATCACCTTCATGGCCAAGTACAATTACGGCCTCGCCGGCAGTTCCAGCCACGTGCACAATTCGCTGTGGTCCGCCGACGGCAAGACGCCGCTTTTCCTCGACAAGAAGGCCGAATTCGGCATGTCGGAACTGATGCGCGCCTGGGTGGCCGGCCAGCTCAAATATGCGCGCGACATCACCTATTTCCTCGCGCCCTACATCAATTCCTACAAGCGCTTCCAGGTCGGCACCTTCGCGCCGACCCGCATCACCTGGAGCCGCGACAACCGCACGGCAGGGTTCCGGCTGTGCGGGGAGGGCACCAAGGGCATCCGCATCGAATGCCGCATCGGCGGGGCGGACCTCAACCCTTATCTCGCATTCGCCGCGCTGATCGCCTCGGGCCTTGCCGGCATCGACGAGAAGCTGGAACTCGCCAAGCCCTTCGAGGGCGATGCCTATGCCAGCGCGAAGCTCCCGGAAATTCCCAAGACCTTGCGCGATGCTACGTCCTGGCTCGCCAAGTCGCGGATGCTGCGCGATGCTTCGGCCCGGAGGTGGTGGAGCACTATGTCCACACCGCCAATTGGGAGCAGATGGAATACGACCGGCGCGTCACCGACTGGGAACTGCATCGCGGCTTCGAGCGGTATTGAGTTCAGTAGGTAGTAGTTTATTTCTTCACCTGATGGGCAGGCCCAATTGACCGTATGTGGCTACCGCGCGACAGCATGACCTGACCATACTCACACGCGACCGTGCGATACTTGCCTATGGGGCGGCAGGTCACGTAAGAACACTGGCTTGCTGATTTGTCGCCGGCCCCCGCGGAGCATTCTCTTGTCCACACTCAAGTGCATTTCACCCATCGACGGATCGGTCTTCGCCGAACGTCCGGTCATGCTTCTCGATGAAGCGCGCAAGGCGCTGGGCAATGCCCGAGCGGCCCAGAGGCGATGGGCGGCACGGCCGCTCGCCGAACGTATCGCGCTGGTCCAGGCTGGCGTCGCGCGTCTCAATGAAATGAAGGACGATGTCGTCATCGAGCTCGCCCACATGATGGGCCGGCCCGTTCGCTATGGCGGCGAGTTCGGCGGCGTCAACGAGCGCAGCGACTACATGGCCGGGATCGCCGCCAAGGCGCTTGCGCCGATGGTGATCGAGGAGAGCGAGAATTTCGAGCGGCGGATCAATGGGAGCCGCACGGCATCGTGTTCGTCATCGCGCCGTGGAACTATCCGTATCTGACCGCGATCAACACGGTCGCGCCGGCGCTGATTGCCGGGCAATGCTGTCATCATCAAGCACGCGACGCAGACGCTGCTCGTCGGCGAGCGGATGGTGCGCGCCTTCACCGAGGCGGGCGTGCCGGCGGATGTCTTCCAGAATTTCTTCCTCGACCACGCGACGAGCGAGACGCTGATCGGCGAGGGCGCGTTTCGACTTCATCAACTTCACCGGATCGGTGAATGGCGGGCGCGCCATCGAGCGCGCGGCGGCCGGAACGTTCACGGGCCTCGGGCTGGAGCTCGGCGGCAAGGACCCCGGCTATGTGATGGAGGATGCCGATCTCGACTGGGCGGTCGACGTGCTCATGGACGGGGCGATGTACAATTCCGGCCAGTGCTGCTGCGGCATCGAGCGCATCTACGTGATGGAGCCCCTGTTCGACGCCTTCGTGGAGAAGGCGGTTGCCTGGACCAACAATCTGACGCTCGGCAATCCGCTCGATCCTTCGACCACGCTCGGGCCGATGGCGAATGTCCGCTTTGCCGACGAGGTGCGCGCGCAGACTTCAGAAGCGGTTCGCGACGGCGCGAAGGCCCTGATCGATCCCGCACGGTTTCTGCAGGACAGCGGTTCGGGCACTTACCTCATGCCGCAGGTGCTGGTGAACGTGAATCACCAGATGCGCGTGATGCGCGATGAAAGCTTCGGTCCGGTCGTCGGCATCATGCCGGTCAAGGACGACGAGGAAGCGCTGCGCCTGATGAATGATTGCGAGTTCGGCCTCACCGCATCCTTGTGGACCAGCGATCCCGAACGCGCTGCCGCGCTGGGCGCGCGCATCGAGACCGGCACTGTCTTCATGAACCGGGCGGATTATCTCGATCCGGGCCTGTGCTGGACCGGCTGCAAGAATACCGGCCGCGGCGGCGCGCTTTCGGAAATCGGCTTTCACAATCTGACACGTCCCAAATCCTACCACCTGAGGAAACGCAAGGCATGAGCCCCACAGCCAAATGGAACTATCCGACCACCGTGCGTTTCGGCGCAGGGCGCATCTCGGAACTGGCGGAAGCCTGCGCCGCATCGGGGATCAGGAACCCGCTCTTCGTCACCGATCCGGTGATGGCCAAGGATGCCGGTCACTGCAGAAGGCGCTGAAGGGGCTTGGACGATGCCGGCGTCAAATACGGGCTGTTCCACGACGTGCAGCCCAATCCGGTGGCGGCCAATGTCGAGGCGGGCATCAAGGTCGTGCGCGACGGCAAGCATGACGGGGTCATCGCCTTCGGCGGCGGCTCGGCGCTCGACGCCGGCAAGGTGATCGCCTTCATGGCGGGCCAGACCCGGCCGATGTGGGATTTCGAGGATGTCGGCGACTGGTGGACACGCGCCGACCCGAACGGGATCCTGCCGGTCATCGCCGTGCCGACGACGGCCGGAACAGGCTCGGAAGTGGGGCGCGCAGGCGTCATCACCAATGAGGAGACGGCAACAAAGAAGGTCATCTTCCATCCGAAGATGATGCCGGTGATCGTGATCTGCGATCCGGAATTGACGGTCGGCATGCCGCCCTTCATCACGGCGGGCACCGGCATGGACGCGCTGGCGCATTGCCTCGAGGCCTATTGCGCGCCGGGCTACCACCCGATGGCGGACGGCATCGCGCTGGAAGGCATGCGTCTCGTCTTCGAAAACCTGCCCAAGGCCTATGCCAACGGCAAGGACATCAAGGCTCGTGCCAACATGATGTCGGCAGCGGCCATGGGCGCGACGGCGTTCCAGAAGGGGCTCGGCGCGATCCATTCGCTGTCGCACCCGATCGGCTCGCTCTACCACACGCATCACGGCATGACGAACGCGGTGTTCATGCCCTATGTGCTCGACTTCAACCGCAAGGCGATCGAAGGCCGGATCGAGGCCGCTGCGCGCTATCTCGGCATCAAGGGCGGATTTGACGGCTTCCGCAAGGCGGTGATCAAGCTGCGCAAGGAGATCGGCGTACCGAACAAGCTTGGCGGCCTCATCAAGAACCTCGAGATGGACAAGAAGCGCAAGGCACTGATTGCCGACATGGCCATCGTCGATCCGACGGCCGGCGGCAATCCGGTGAAACTCACGCGCAAGGGTGCGCTTGCAATCCTTGAGGCTGCGTTGGAAGGCTGATTGTCAGGCGAATGCAATGAGGATGACGCCGCCGGCGACGACGCAGGCGGCCGCGAGCCGCATTTTCCACGGACGTTCCTTGAACCAGACCGCGCCGATCAATGCGGCGATGATGACGCTCAATTCGCGAATGGCCGACACCGCGCCAAGCTGCGTCAGCTTCATGGCGTAGATCACCATGCCATAGGCGGTCGCGGAAATGATGCCGCCCGCCAATCCGGTCAACAGGCCGCGGGCTGTCGCAAGGCGCAGGAAATTGCGGCGGTAGAAGAGGAAGGCGAAGCCGAGCAGGCATTCGAGCAGGAACAGCCAGGCGATGTAGCCCATGGCATTGCCGGAGGCGCGTACGCCCAGTCCGTCCGCGACCGAATAGGATGCGATGGTCAGCCCGGTGGCCAGTGCGGCAAGCACAGCGCTGCGGCTTGTCCCGCCCTTGGCATTGCTGACGAAGAGCAGGAAAATGCCGCCGGAGATCGCGAACATTCCAGCCCAGGCAAGCGGCTTCAGCATTTCGCCCGCGAAGATAACGCCTCCAGACGAAACGAGCAGCGGTGCCACGCCGCGCGCGATCGGGTAGACTTGGCTGAGATCGCCGTCGCGGTAGGCCACGATCAGGAACGAGTAGTAGAAGAGGTGGATGAAGGTCGAAAGTGCGATGAAAGGCCAGCTTTCGGCCGCCGGACCGGGTAGATCAGCACCAGCACCGCGCCCAGAATGCCGTGGCCGAAGCTGATGAGCGCCATGGTCAAGGCCCGGTCGACCGAACCTTTCACCAGCGCGTTCCAAATGGCATGGAGCACCGCCGCGCCAAGGATCAGCGCCAGCGCGGCCGGTGCAATCGAAAGTGTCATTGCCGGAGCGCCTTCATTGCGATTGCGGGTGTCATCGAAGTGATCACACTGCATAAAGCCGGTCACGGCGTAATTAAATGGCTGTGGGTATACCGCCGGTTCGGGAGGCGGCAATTTACTGCTGCTCGCCGCCTTTTCCTTTGGCATTTGCGGCGTTAGTACTCCGGCAACAAGGAGAAAATCGATGAATGCCCATGAGATGCGCGCCACCAAGGAAGTTTTCCAGTGGGATGATCCCTTCCTTCTCGAGGACCAACTCGGCGAAGAGGAGCGGATGATCCGCGATGCCGCACGCGCATTTGCAGAGGCCGAGCTCGCCCCGCGCGTGGAGGCGGCATATCTGGACGAGAAGACGGATCCGGAGCTGTTCAAGCTGATGGGCAGGGCGGGTCTGCTCGGCGTCACCATTCCCGGCCGAATATGGCGCGGCCGGGCGCCAACTACGTTGCCTACGGGCTGGTCGCGCGCGAGGTCGAGCGGGTCGATTCCGGCTACCGCTCGATGATGAGCGTACAGTCCTCGCTGGTGATGTATCCGATCTATGCCTACGGGACGGAAGCGCAGCGGAAGAAGTACCTGCCGGGGCTCGCTTCCGGCGATCTCATCGGCTGCTTCGGCCTGACCGAACCCGATGCCGGTTCGGATCCGGCAGGAATGAAGACACAGGGCGGTCAAGACCGCGGACGGCTACCGCATCTCCGGTTCGAAGATGTGGATTTCCAACGCGCCGATCGCCGATGTTTTCGTCGTCTGGGCGAAGTCCGAGGCGCATGACAATGCCATTCGCGGCTTCGTTCTGGAGAAGGGCATGAAAGGACTTTCAGCTCCGAAGATCGGCGGCAAGCTTTCGCTGCGCGCCTCGATCACCGGCGAGATCGTCATGGACGGCGTGGAAGTCTGCGAGGACGCGCTGCTGCCCAATGTCAGCGGACTGAAGGGGCCGTTCGGCTGCCTCAACCGCGCGCGCTACGGGATTTCATGGGGCGTCATGGGCGCGGCCGAGGATTGCTGGCATCGTGCGCGCCAGTACGGCCTCGACCGCAAGCAGTTCGGCAAGCCGCTGGCCGCCACGCAGCTTTTCCAGAAGAAGCTCGCCGACATGCAGACGGAGATCGCGCTCGGCCTGCAGGGTTCGCTGCGGGTCGGGCGGCTGATGGACGAGCACCGCGAAGCGCCGGAAATGATCTCGCTCGTCAAGCGCAACAATTGCGGCAAGGCGCTCGATATCGCCCGCCAGGCTCGCGCGACATGCATGGCGGCAATGGCATCCAGATCGGCTATCACGTGATGCGCCATGCGCAGAACCTTGAAACCGTGAACACCTATGAGGGAACGCACGACGTGCACGCGCTGATCCTGGGACGCGCGCAGACCGGCATCCAGGCATTCTTCTGATGCAACCTGACGAATGGCGCCGGCGCCCCTCAAGGGCATTCGCGTCATCGAACTGGCGCGCATCCTGGCCGGGCCGTGGATCGGGCAGACGCTGGCCGATCTCGGAGCCGACGTCATCAAGGTCGAAAGCCCGCAGGGCGATGACACCCGCAAATGGGGGCCGCCCTGGATCGACATCGATGGCGAGCGATCCGCGGCCTATTTCCACGCATGCAATCGCGGCAAGAAGTCCGTGGTTGCGGATTTCTCGACGCCCGAAGGCGCACAGCGCCGTGCGGCGGCTTGTCGCCACCGCCGACGTGCTGATCGAGAACTTCAAGGTGGGCGGCCTTGCCAGATACGGGCTCGACCACGCCGCGCTGTCAAAGGAAAATCCGCGCCTCATCACCTGTTCGATCACCGGCTTCGGGCAGGACGGACCTTATGCGCACCGCGCAGGCTACGACTTCATGATCCAGGGCATGGGCGGCATCATGGACCTTACCGGCGATCCGGCGGGCGAACCGCAGAAGATGGGCGTCGCCTTCGCCGACATCTTCGCCGGATTGTACGGCGTCATCGCGGTCCAGGCGGCGCTTCGAGAGCGCGATACGACCGGAAAGGGCAGCCATGTCGACATGGCGCTGTTCGACGCGATGACCGGGGTGCTTGCCAACCAGGCGATGAACTACCTGGCCTCCGGCGTATCGCCGAAGCGCATGGGCAATGCCCACCCAAACATCGCGCCATACCAGGTATTTCCCGTGGCCGACGGGCATCTCATCATCGCAGTCGGCAATGACGAGCAGTTCACCAGGCTATGCCGCGTGCTCGGCCTTGACGAGACCGATCCACGCTTTGCGACCAATGGCTTGCGTGTCGCCGGCAGGGAGCTGCTAGCTTCCATGATCGAGGAAAAGACGCGGCAATGGCGGCGCGACGACCTGTTGTCAGCACTCGAGGGATCCGTGGTTCCGGCCGGGCCGATCAACGCCGTCTCCGATGTGTTTTCCGATCCGCAGTTCATCCATCGCGGCATGCGGATCGAACGCGACGGGGTTCCCGGGATGCGAACTCCAATTGTATTTGACGGGCGGCCTGTCGCTGCGGAAGGGCGTGCGCCAAGGCTGGGAGAACACACACAGGAGATTCTGTCGCAGCTTGGTTGATAAAGAATATGTAATTTTATCAGTTGTTTAAGCGAAATTCATACAGTGCCGAAATGGTGTTGCGCGGGTTGGCAAAGGCATTAAATACACTATAGTGAATGAATAGTTGACGTTTATCGATCCCATGCGCCACGGGTTTGTCGAATGCTCAAGGACCTTGACCGCAAGGACGTCCACAATTCGGAAGTACCCGTCGTTTGCCGGGCCTGTGAATCGCGGCATCGCGGGATTTGTGGCGCTCTAAACCCCGAACAACTGATTTATCTGAGCAAGCACACTTCCAAGCACGTCTTCGCCAGCGAACAGGAATTGGTTGCGGCGGGCGAGGACATTCACCGGTACTCGAACATCCTTTCAGGCGTTGTGAAACTGACCAAAATGATGTCGGACGGCCGGCAGCAGATCGTCGGCTTGCAGTTCGCTCCAGATTTTCTCGGGCGGCCCTTCCGTCGGCAGAGTGACGTGGTAGCGGAGGCTGCGACGGATGTGCGAGTGTGCTCATTCCCCCGCGCCGTGCTGGAAGAACTGACACGCCAGTCGCCGGAAATGGAGCACCGGCTCCACGAGCAGACGCTCAAGGAATTGGACGAAGCGCGCGAGTGGATGCTGACGCTCGGCCGCAAGAGCGCCAATGAAAAAGTCGCCAGCTTCCTGCTGCTGATCGCGATGCATCATGATCCCGAGGCCCATCAATCGCATGCGGAGATCCGCTTCGACCTGCCGCTGAAGCGTTCGGATATTGCCGATTTCCTTGGGCTGACCATCGAGACGGTAAGCCGGCAGCTCACGAAACTGCGCAAGGCCGGCCTCATCCAGATCGAAAACACACGAACGGTGATCGTCCGCGACATTGATGCGCTCAGGTATGCCAGCGAAGCTTCCGGCGACTAAACCGTTCAGACTGCCTTCGAATAGCGCACATTACCCTTGCCGAGCCAGGCGTCGAACTTCGACGCGATGATGCGCGTGAAGGGCCGTCCATCGTGCGTGATGATGAAGCGGTCGCCCTCGACTGCACACCAGCCGTGTTCATCAAGCGAAGCGACCTCGATTGCGTCATGCAGCACCGGTTCGAACCATTCGCCGTGCCGTACGCGCATCGCGTCGAATGAGAAACTGAAATCGCACATCAGCCGCTCGATCACGTCGCCGCGCACCTTGTCGTCCGCGCTGCGAACGCAGCCGCGTGCGTGGGGCAGGCGGCCTTGCGCAACCGCTGCCTCGTACTGGCCGGTCGCTACGATGTTCTGCACGAAACCGCCGTCGAAACCGTGGATGGACGATGCCCCGATACCGATAAGCGCTGCACAGTCGTCGGTCGTGTAGCCCTGGAAATTGCGCCGCAAGCGTCCTTCGAGCGCGGCGTTCGCCAGCGAATCGCCGGGCCGCGCGAAGTGGTCGATGCCTACCGGGATCAATCCGGCACCGGCAAGCTGCGCCGCGGCAGCGTTTGACTGGCGGAAACGCTCCGCAGGTCCCGGAAGGTCCTCTGTTCGGATCATGTTCTGGTGCTTCTTCATCCATGGCACATGGGCGTAGCCGAACAGCGCCACACGGTCGGGATTGAGCCCGATAACCTGCTCCAGCGTTGCCGCCAGCGTGTCCATGGTCTGCAGGGGCAGACCGTATAGCGCATCGATGTTGACGGATGCGACGCCGCTGTCGCGCAAAGCCGCAACCACGTCGCGCGTCAATTCATAACCTTGCGGGCGGTTGATCGCCGACTGGACGCGTTCGTTGAAATCCTGCACGCCGATGCTGGCGCGATTGACGCCGAGCAACCGCAAACCCTCAAGGAATGCGCCGTTGGAATCGGACGGATCGATCTCTACGGCGATCTCGGCGTCTGGCGTGATGTCAAATGCAGCTTCCAGCGCCTCGCGGATCGCCGCGAATTCGGACGGTCGCAGGAGACTTGGCGAACCGCCGCCCAGATGCAAATTGGCGAGCTTGGGCTTGCGGCCGATATGTTCGCCCACCAGTGCGATCTCGGCGAGCACATGCTTTACGTAGTTTTCCACCGGTTCGTAGCGGTGCGTATGCTTGGTGTGGCAGCCGCAGAACCAGCACAGCCGGTCGCAAAAGGGGATGTGGATATAGACAGATACCGGCGTTTCATGCGCCAGACCCGCAATCATCGTCCCGAACACTTGCGGGCCAAGGCCCTCGGCGAAATGCGGCGCGGTGGGATAGCTTGTGTAGCGCGGTACGGATTCGCCGATCCTGGCGATCAGGGCCGCATCGGCCGCCGCGGTCATGATGCGGCCTTGGCAAGCATCGGCATCACATGCTCGCGTTCGAATGCGATGTGCCGGCGCAGGCCTTCAAAGAAGCCGCGCAGCATCCATGCCAACGTTTCTACACGCCCCGTCTCGCGGCCGGTTACGAAGCCGCACAGCGTTTCCTGAAGCTCCGCCGCAAAGCTCTCGTCTTCCCAATGCTCGAAACGAAGCCGCTCGATGGTGTCGTCGATGCCGGGCTGGCGCGCGGTACGGCGCAGGAGCGGGAACACGATCCCTTCCTCGAACTTGTGGGCGCTGACAATGGTCGGATAGATCGATCGGGCAAGCGCCATGCAATCTTGCCGGTCCACGTTTTCCGGCAGGCCGTCAGCGATCTTCTCCAGCTTGGCGCAGATTTGGCTAAGTTCGTCGAGGAGAGTTCCCAGCTCCTCACGAATGAATTCAGGATCGCGGCTTTCCTTGTCCATTTTCCGCTCCCGCAGGGAATGCATGTCCGGCTCCTGCCTCGAATGGCGTGTGACCAGTTATGCCAAAGTCGACCTGTGCTTCCTTGATCCAAATCAAGGCGGCATTGGCTGCGAAGCGCGATTGGTCGGCAGTCGCAGTCTCCGGTACCGGCGGGGTTCGGGAGATTCGCGCGTGCCCAAGGCGGGAAAGGACCACGCATGAAACACGCAACCGAAGCCATCCTAGTGGGTGTGGCTGCGTTCGCCGCGCTGATGGGCGCCGCGTTCGCTCAAGATTCCTTGTTCAGGATACATGCTTACATCTTGTTCGCTGTATTGCTGATCTCGACGATCCTGCTCCTGCGCAGGGTACAGTTCGCGCCGGCGGCGCCAACCGCTGCAGCCGATTCCGATGCATACATGGACGGGCCCGTTCGCTACGGCGTCATCGCCACCATGTTCTGGGGCATTGTCGGCTTCCTGGTCGGCGTGGTGGTCGCCTCGCAACTCGCCTGGCCCGACCTCAACATCGAGCCGTGGTTCAATTTCGGCCGCATGCGCCCGCTGCATACTTCGGCGGTGGTATTTGCCTTTGGCGGTAACGCCCTGCTAGCGACGTCCTTCTACGTCGTGCAGCGCACGACCCGCGCGCGCCTTTTCGGCGGCAATCTCGCCTGGTTCGTGTTCTGGGGCTATCAGCTTTTCATCGTGATGGCGGCGACCGGCTACCTGCTCGGCATTACCCAGTCGCGCGAATATGCCGAACCTGAATGGTATGTCGACCTTTGGCTCACGGTGGTCTGGGTTGCCTATCTACTTGTCTTCCTGGGCACGCTGTTGAAGCGCAAGGAACCGCATATCTATGTGGCGAACTGGTTCTATCTGAGCTTCATCATCACCATAGCGATGTTGCATGTCGTCAACAATCTGGCGATGCCTGTCTCATTTCTGGGTACGAAGAGCTACTCCGCATTTTCGGGCGTGCAGGATGCGCTGACCCAGTGGTGGTACGGTCACAACGCGGTCGGCTTCTTCCTGACGGCGGGCTTCCTCGGCATGATGTACTATTTCGTGCCCAAGCAGGCGAACCGCCCGGTCTATTCGTACCGGCTGTCGATCGTCCACTTCTGGGCGCTGATCTTCCTCTACATCTGGGCAGGTCCGCACCACCTACACTACACTGCATTGCCCGACTGGGCGCAGACACTCGGCATGGTGTTCTCGATCATGCTGTGGATGCCCTCCTGGGGCGGCATGATCAACGGCCTCATGACGCTCTCGGGCGCATGGGACAAGCTGCGCACCGATCCGATCCTGCGCATGATGGTGATCTCGGTCGCCTTCTACGGCATGTCGACCTTCGAAGGCCCGATGATGTCGATCAAGGCGGTGAACTCGCTCAGCCACTACACCGACTGGACCATCGGTCACGTCCATTCCGGCGCGCTTGGCTGGGTCGGCATGATCTCCTTCGGCGCGATCTACTTCCTCGTTCCGAAGCTGTGGCATCGCGAGCGCTTGTACAGCCTGCGCCTCGTCAACTGGCACTTCTGGCTGGCGACGCTGGGCATCGTCCTCTATGCGGCGGTCATGTGGGTGTCCGGCATCATGCAGGGCCTGATGTGGCGCGAGTACGACGACCAGGGTTATCTCGTCTACTCCTTCGCTGAAACGGTCGCTGCCATGTACCCCTACTACGTGCTGCGCATGTTCGGCGGCCTGCTCTACCTCACCGGCGGTCTCGTCATGGCGTTCAACATCTACAAGACCATTCGTGGAGACGTCCGGGCGGAAGCACCGATCGGCGGCGAAGCGATCCGTCTTGCACCGGCCGAATAAGGAGGCGCGGCGATGAACATTCTAGGCAAGCACCAGATACTGGAGAAGAACGCGACACTGTTGCTCGCGGGCTCGCTCCTCGTGGTGACCATCGGCGGCATCGTCGAGATCGCACCGCTGTTCTACCTCGAGAACACGATCGAAAAGGTGGAGGGGATGCGTCCCTACTCACCGCTCGAACTGGCCGGCCGCGACATCTACATCCGCGAAGGCTGCTATGTGTGCCACAGCCAGATGATCCGTCCGTTCCGCGACGAGGTCGAACGCTACGGCCACTACAGCCTTGCGGCGGAGTCGATGTACGACCATCCGTTCCAGTGGGGATCAAAGCGCTCCGGGCCGGACCTCGCCCGGGTTGGCGGGAAGTACTCGAACGACTGGCATGTCCAGCATCTCGTGGAGCCGCGTTCGGTTGTTCCCGAATCGATCATGCCGTCCTACTCCTTCCTGGCGAATGCCGACCTGAAGCCGAATGAAATCGCGGCGCATCTCGTCGCCAACCGCCGCGTGGGTGTGCCCTACAGCGACGAGATGGTGGAGAACGCCGCTGCCGACCTCACTGCCCAGGCAGATCCGAATGCCGATGCCAGCGGCGTCAGCGCCCGGTATCCCAAGGCCGTGGTCGGTGATTTCGACGGCGATGCCACCCGCGTCACCGAAATGGACGCTCTGGTCGCCTACCTGCAGATGCTCGGAACGCTTGTCGACTTCTCGGTCTACAAGCCCGAAGAAAACCTGCGCTGAGGGGAGGCAAGGATGCAACTCGACTATCACGCAATGCGCACCTTCGCCGACAGCTGGGGCCTTCTCTACATGTTCCTGCTGTTCATCGCGGTGGTCCTGTGGACCCTTCGGCCCGGCGCCCGCAAGGCGGGCGAGGACGCCGCCCAAATTCCCTTCAAGGAGGACTAGGCCATGGCCGGCAACAAGGATATCGACGAACTCTCCGGCGTGGAAACGACAGGCCACTCCTGGGACGGGATCAAGGAACTCAACAATCCGCTGCCGCGCTGGTGGCTGTGGACCTTCTACGCCACGATCATCTGGGCGATCGGCTATGTGGTCGTCTATCCGGCGATCCCGATGGTCACGACCGCCAGCAAGGGAATGTTCGGCTGGTCCAGCCGGGCGGACGTTGCCGCGGAGATCAAGGCGACCGAAGCTGCGCGCGCCGAAAAGGCCTCCTTGCTTCAAAGCTCGGATGTCAACGCGATTCTGGCCAATGAGGAATTACGCCAGATCGCGGAGGCTGGCGGGCGGGCCGCCTTCAAGGTCAACTGCGTGCAGTGCCACGGCTCCGGCGCGCAGGGCTTTCCGGGCTACCCCAACCTCAACGACGATGACTGGATATGGGGCGGCACGGCTGACGACATCTACCTGACGCTGACGCATGGCATCAGGCATCCGGGCAATGACGACACTCGCGTGTCCGAGATGCCTGCATTTGGCAGGGACGGCATCCTCGAGCCTGCCCAGATCTCGGATATCGCCTGGTTCGTGCGGAAGCTCTCCGGCCAGGAAGCCGATGCGGAAGCAGCGGCGCGGGGCGAACCGCTCTACGCCGAAAACTGCGCCTCGTGCCACGGCGAACAGGGTGAGGGGCTGCGCGAACTCGGCGGGCCACGCCTTTCCGACGGCATCTGGCTCTATGGCGGCGAGCATGCCCAGATCGTGGCCCAGATCAACGGGCCGCGCGTGGGCGTGATGCCTGCCTGGGGCGAGCGGCTCGGCGATATCGCCGTCAAGCAGCTGACCGTCTATGTGCACGGGCTGGGCGGCGGCGAATAAAGGGCCGTTATCAACAAACAAGGCCCGCGCCGCCGCAAGGCGTCGCGGGCCTTTGGCTTTCTTGGCGGCTTGACCCAAGTCAATGGCGGATGATTGCGGGCAGTCTATTGCTGGTCGCAACCGAGGGAAGATTACCATGACCGACCACGCAATTGCGCGAAACGCCCTGCATGATGATGTCGAGGCCCACGACGTGGAGGCGGTAAATACCCGCGCCAAGGAAAAGGGCATTCCGCTCTATGTGGCCCACAAGAAAGTCTACCCCAAGGCGGTCAGCGGCAATTTCCGCACCCTCAAATGGCTGATCATGGCGGTAACGCTGTCGATCTATTATTTCACGCCCTGGATTCGCTGGGACCGTGGACCGTATGCCCCCGACCAGGCCGTGCTGATCGATATGGCAAACCGGCGGTTCTACTTCTTCTTCATCGAAATCTGGCCGCAGGAATTCTTCTATGTGGCCGGTCTGCTGGTCATGGCCGGCGTCGGCCTGTTCCTTGTCACGTCGGTCGTCGGTCGCGCCTGGTGCGGCTACACGTGCCCGCAGACGGTCTGGACCGACCTGTTCGTGCATGTCGAGCGCTTTTTCCAGGGCGACCGCAACGCGCAAATCAAGCTGGCGAATTCGCCCTTTTCCTTCGACAAGGCGCGCAAGCTGGCAATGACGCATGCGACCTTCCTGTTGATTTCGGTGGCTACCGGCGGCGCATGGATCTTCTATTTCGCAGACGCGCCGACACTGTTCATGGACTTCGTCAGGGGACAGGCCCTGCCGATTGCATACCTCACGGTCGCTGTGCTGACCGCGACGACGTATGTGCTTGGCGGCCTGATGCGCGAGCAGGTTTGCATCTACATGTGCCCCTGGCCGCGCATCCAGGCGGCGATGCTGGACGAGGATTCGCTCGTCGTCACCTACAACGACTGGCGGGGCGAGCCGCGCACGCGCGGTGCAAAGAAGGCCGCCGCTGCCGGCATCCAGGCGGGAGACTGCGTCGATTGCAACGCCTGCGTCGCGGTTTGCCCGACCGGCATCGACATCCGCAATGGCCAACAGCTCGAATGCATCACCTGCGCGCTGTGCATCGACGCCTGCGACAATGTGATGGACAAGCTGCATCGCGAGCGCGGGCTTATCTCCTATACGACGCTGCGCGACTACAATCATAACATGGCCGTCGCGCTGAACCCGCAGACCAACGCGATCGAGGCTTCGCGCATCCGCGATGCCAATGGCCGGTTTCATGACATCGTCCGGCATTTCGACTGGAAGATTTTCATCCGCCCACGCACGCTCATCTATTTTGCGGCATGGGCAGCCATCGGTCTTGCAATGCTGGTTGCCCTGACATCGCGCGATCGGCTGGAGATCAATGTGCAACATGACCGCAACCCGGTCTACGTGAAGCTTTCCGACGGATCGATCCGCAACGGCTACACGGTCAAGCTGCTCAACATGATCCCCGAACCACGCGTAATCAGTCTTTCCCTCGTCGGCCTGCCAGGCGCGACCATGACCGTCAACGGTGTGATGGAAACGGGCACCGTGATGGTCGGAATACCGGTCGATCCGGACAAGCTGCGCTCGCTCAAGGTCTATGTCACGCAAGCTGCGGAGAATGTGAGGCCCGAGCCGCGCAAGTTCCAACTTATTGCCAAGGATACACAGTCCAACGAAACCGACGTTTACGAAGCAACCTTCGAAAGCCCAGCCAAATGAACACGTTCCGCAAGATATCCGGTGTCGACCACTTCACGGGCTGGCACATGATCGGGGTGATGGGCCTGTTCTTCGGAACCATCATCAGTGTCAACATCGTAATGGCCTACTTTGCGACGAGCACCTGGAGCGGCCTTGTCGTAAAGAACTCCTATGTTGCCAGCCAGCAGTTCAATGAAGTCACGGCCGAGCGCATGAAATCGGCCGAACTCGGCTGGCAAGCGGTAGCCGGATATTCGAACGGCACTTTCACGCTCAACCTTTCGCACGACGGCAAACCAGTTCCGGTCGATTCTGTCGCGGCGATGATAGGGCATCCGGCCAACAGCCGGGAGGACCGAAAGCTTACCCTGCACGCCCTGGGGGGCGGCGTCTTTTCCGCGGAGACCAAACTGGCGCCCGGCCTGTGGCAGGCAGACCTTTCGGCGGTCGCTTCCGACGGCACGCCGTGGGCCCATGCAATCCGCTTCCGCGTGGAGGATTGATCCATGTCTGTGAACTGCTGCGGCGCGGGCATGGCGGCGGAAGCCTGCCGCAACGTGGAGGATCTCTCCAAGGTAGCCTTGGACGATGAACTGTCGCGCGCAGGCAGGGCCATGCCGGACGGCACGGCGGAATATGTTCTCAACGTCCCTTCCATTCATTGCGGGGCATGCATTTCCGCGATCGAGCGCGGGCTGGCAAAGGTGCCGGGCGTCGTTTCCTCCCGCGTAAACCTGACTCTGCGCCGGGTAACGGTTCGGCTGGACAGCGCCTTGCGGGCGCCTGGTTTTCTCATTCCCGAGCTGGAAAAGCTTGGCTACAAGGCGTTTCCGTTCGAAAATGTTTCGAAGGCGGACGCGGTCGAACGCCGGCGTTCGTCGGAGTCGCTGCGCGCACTCGGCGTTGCCGGCTTTGCCGCCGGCAACATCATGCTGCTGTCGGTTTCCGTGTGGTCCGGCGCAGAGGGTGCCACCCGCGATCTCTTCCACATGGTATCGGGGCTCATTGCCTTGCCGGCTGTCGCCTATGCAGGCCAGCCCTTCTTCCGCTCCGCATACCATGCGCTGCGTTCGCGCAACCTCAACATGGATGTCCCGATTTCGCTGGGCGTATTGCTCGCGGTCGCAATGAGCTTTTACGAGACCTTCACCAGCGGGCCGGAAGCCTATTTCGACGCGGCGGTGACGCTGCTCTTCTTCCTGCTTGCCGGGCGCTATCTCGACCAATTGATGCGTGAGAAGGCCCGCAGCGCCGTCACCGGACTGACGCGGCTTGCCGCCAAGGGCGCGATCGCGGTCGGGGCTGACGGCTTGCTGCGCTACGTCCCGCTCGACGAAGTGCGGCCGGGCGACACAATTCGTGTGCCGGCTGGCGAGCGCGTTCCCGTCGACGGGCGCATCGTTTCGGGATCGAGCGATCTCGACCGTTCGCTCGTCACGGGCGAAAGCGTGCCGGTAGCCGCGGGCGAAGGCCAGGAAGTGGAGGCGGGAACGCTCAACCTGACCGGTTCCTTCGACATGGTGGCGCTTCGCAGCGCGGGGCAATCCTTCCTTGCCGAAGTCATGCGCATGATGGAAGCGGCCGAGCATGGCAGGGGCCGCTATGTGCGGATCGCAGACCGGCTCTCTCGCATGTACGCGCCCGTGGTCCATGTGCTGGCAGCGCTGGCTTTCGTTTCGTGGATGCTGGCGACCGGCGACTGGCACGCATCGATCTACACTGCGATCGCGGTGCTCATCATCACCTGCCCTTGCGCCTTGGGGCTTGCGGTTCCGGTTGTCCATGTCATCGGCGCCGGTCGGCTGTTCGAACTAGGCATCCTGATGCGCGACGGTTCCGCGCTAGAACGCCTTGCAGAGGTAGACCGCGCCGTGTTCGACAAGACCGGCACGCTGACCAGCGGAATTCCCTTTATCGAACTTCCCGAGCTTTCAGCCGAAGAGGCCGGCATCGCGCGGACCATCGCCAGCCATTCGGTGCATCCGGCTTCCCGCGCGGTGGCGGAGGCGCTCGCCGACAAGCCGGGGCGTACGGTAACCGACATTCGTGAAGTGCCGGGTTACGGCATCGAAGGACGCTGGTCCGGTCGCCTCGTGCGGCTTGGACGGGCATCGTGGGTGGGTGAAATCGCATCCGCCGAAAGCCGCAATTCGGGTACTTCGCTGGCATTTGCCGTCGAGGGCGCGCCCAAGCGCCGATTCATCCTGAGCGAGACACTTCGCGACAACGCGCGAGACGCAATCCACGCGGTGCAAAAGGCGGGGCTTTCGCCTGAAATCCTTTCCGGTGATTCGCCCGCGGCGGTCCGCTCGATCGCACAGCTTCTGGATGTACCGGTATTCACCGCCGAGGCAACGCCACAGGACAAGATCGACCATCTTCAAAAAATGCGCGAGGACGGGCACAAGGTGCTGATGGTTGGCGATGGCCTTAACGACGCGCCGGCGCTTGCCGCAGGCCACGTTTCCATGGCGCCCGCCAGCGCATCGGATGCGGGGCGTCAGGCGGCGGATTTCGTCTTTACCCGCGAAAGCCTGGCTGCGGTGCCGCAGGCTTGCGCGATCGCGCTCGAGGCGCAAAAACTGGTGCGCCAGAATTTCGCCCTCGCAATTGCCTATAACATCGTTCTGGTTCCGGTGGCGTTTGCCGGGCTGGTTACGCCCTTGATCGCGGCAGTGGCGATGTCGGCTTCCTCGGTGCTGGTGATTGCCAATTCGATGCGGCTTTCCTCGCGCAGCCAGCGCAAGGCAAGGCCTGCCGGACAGCCCGGCCAGCGGCATTCCTTGGAGGCGATGGCATGAACCAGATCCTGCTCCTGCTACCCGTCGCCTTGCTGCTCGGCCTTGCCGGGCTGGTATCCTTTCTGTGGAGCCTCAACAGCGGGCAGTACGACGATCTGGATGGGGCCATGCAGCGCGTCCTGAGCGAGGATGACGACGCCTCGGGTGATTGACGATTGCCGCGCATCGTGCAAACCAAACCCGTAACTGGGTGGACTGGAGACATTCATGAGTGCGCTGATTGCCCCATCGATGCTGGCAAGCGACTTTTCGAAGCTTGGTGATGAATTGGAGGCAATTGTCCGGGCGGGCGCGGACTGGATCCATCTCGACGTGATGGACGGGCATTTCGTGCCGAACATCACCTTCGGCCCGCCGGTCATTAAGGCCATTCGCAACCGGACCGGCAATGTCTTCGACTGCCATTTGATGATCGAGCCGTGCGATCCGTACCTCAAGGCTTTCGCCGATGCCGGTTGCGACATAATCACTGTCCATGCCGAAGCGACGCGGCATCTCGACCGCTCGCTGCAGGCGATCCGTGAACTGGGCAAGAAGGCCGGCGTTTCGCTCAATCCGGCGACGCCGGAAAACGTCATCGAGCATGTGCTGGACAAGACCGATCTTGTGCTCTTGATGAGCGTCAATCCCGGTTTCGGCGGCCAGGCCTTCCTGCCATCGGTGATCGAGAAAACCCGGCGGGTGAAGGCGATGATCGGACGCCGCCCGATCCACATCGAAATCGACGGCGGCATCACCGTTGAAACCGCACCGTTGGTCGCTGCAGCCGGCGCGGATGTGCTGGTTGCCGGTTCCGCCGTGTTCAAGGGCGGGTCGGAAGAAAGCTACCGCTCCAACATTTCGGCCATACGCAAGGCCGCCGACGAGGCGATTGCAGCCTGATCAGGCCTGCATCAGCCAGGCGTGCTCGGGCGCGTTGTGGAACTTCCAGGTCCGCTTGGGGCCGGCCATGACATTGAGGTAGTACAAGTCATAGCCGTGGCAAGCCGCGCAGGGGTGATAGCCCTTTGGCACCAGCACGACATCGCCGTCTTCCACCGCCATCGCTTCGTCCAGCGAACGGTCGTCAGTGTAGACGCGCTGGAACGCAAAACCCTGCGGCGGGTTAAGCCGGTGGTAGTAAGTCTCCTCCAGCAGCGACTCGCGCGGCAGGTCGTCCCTGTCGTGCTTGTGCGGGGGATACGACGAAGTGTGCCCGCCCGGCGTGATGACTTCGACCACCAGCAGTGACTGGGCTGGTTCGCCCTCCGGCAGGATGTTGGTGACAAAGCGCGTGTTGGTGCCTTTGCCGCGCGTTTCCTTGGTCAACTTGTCCTGTGCGATCACGCGCGCGGGGAGGTCGCGAACCTTGTCCGGCGCCGTGCACACCGCAAGTTCCAGATCGGTCTCGGCCGTTACTTGCCAGTCCGTGCCAGCCGGCACGTAGAGTGCGGCGGGCGGCCCGTCGAAGGGCGACATACGCTCGCCGAGCGTGCCGAAATCGGCGCCGCCGGCGCTGGCCGCGCCCTTGCCCGTCACCCAGACGAGGCAGGCTTCGCGGTTCTCCTTGCCGCCTGATACCGTTTCGCCGGGTGCGAGGCGGTGGAGTTCAAAACCGACATAGGTCCAGCCCGCATTTTTGGGCGTCACCTTGGTAACGCGGCCATGCCTGCCTTTTGGCTTGACGAGAAGCCTGCTCATTGTCCCGCACCTTTGCTGTCTTGCGGATCCTTGGGATCGCGCGGGTTGAAGGTGATGAAAAGCCCGTGGAAAGCCAGCAATCCCGCACCGGTGAAAATCACGCCCCAGAATGGCTCGCCGCAGACGAATTCGAACAGGCCCCATCCCAGGCAAAAGCCGACAATCAAGATCCTGAGCCAGAGCGGCCTGTAGAACGGGTCGTTGAAATCGAAGAACTTGCCCATGGGCTTGCTCCGGTTATGCGGCGCGGTCGAGGCCGGTTTCTTTCGCCATCGCCTTCAGTGCCTTCAGGCCCATCGACTGGTACTGCAACGGGTTGCGTACGTCGGGGTCCTGCTCGGCCTCGATGACGAGCCAGCCATCATAGCCATGTTCGGCGGCGATTTTCAGCACCGGGGCGAAATCAACCGCGCCGTCCGGGTCGCCCGGCACCGTGAATACGCCGCGCTTGACGCCGTCGAGGAAGCTCAGGTTTTCGGCGAATACCTGCCTGGCAACGTCCGGGCGGACGTTCTTCGCGTGGATATGGCGAACACGGTGCATGTAGCTGCGCGCCAGTTCCGCGGGATCGCAGCCGCCAAACCAGGCATGGCCGGTGTCGAGCAGCAGCTTCATGGCAGGGCCGGTGGAGTCCATCAGCCTGCCGATCTCCTCGCGCGTCTGCACTACCGTGCCCATGTGGTGGTGGTAGGCGGCGTCCAAGCCCTGCGAGGCAATGTACTCGGACAACGCCTCGATGCGCGCGCCGAATTCGGGCCAGCGCGAGGCTTCGAGCACGGGCTTGTCGTTGAGCGCCACGTTCGGGTTGCCGTGCACCGTGTTCGAGGTCTCGGCAATGATGCAGACCTTGCAGCCATTGGCCTTGAGCATGTCGAGGTGGGGCTGGATGGCGCGCTTTTCCGCTTCTACGTCCTGGACCAGAAGGTTCATCGAATACCAGCCAGAGACGAAAACGAGACCGTGAGCGGCGAGTACCTTCTTCAGTTCGTGCCCGTCATCGGGCATCTTGTGCCCTTTCTCGATGCCGTCGAAACCGATCTGCGCGGTTTCGGACAGGCACTGTTCCAGGCTGATGTGGCCGCCCAGCGTCTGGTCGTCGTCGTTGGACCAGGCAATCGGGTTCGTTCCGTATCGGATCATGTCGGTTCTTTCCTGCGTTCCGTGAATATCAGACAAGGCTTCGCTGCTTCTTGCGGGCTACGTATTCCTTGCGTGCCTTGCGCACCGTGTCGCGCACCGAGACTTCCGGCACCGCCACCTCCCACCATGTTCCACCCGCTTCGGTGGAGGGGTAGGGGTCGGTGTCGATGACGATGACATTGACGCCGCTTGCCTTGCGGGCGGCAGCCAAGGCCTTTTCCAGTTCCGCGATCGTCGCGACCTTCACGGCATTGGCGCCCATGCTGGCGGCGTGGGCCCTGAAGTCGATATGCGAAGGGTTTTCATGGCGCGCATGGTCGAGCAGGTTGTTGAACTCCGCCCCGCCGGTCGCCATCTGCAGCCGGTTGATGCAGCCGAAACCGCGATTGTCGGTGATGACGATGGTCAACTTGACGCCCATCATCACGGCGGTGGCAAGCTCCGAATTCATCATCATGTAGGAGCCGTCGCCGAGCATCACCACCACATCGCGGCCGGGTTCGGCCATCTTGATGCCGATGCCGCCTGCAATCTCGTAGCCCATGGTCGAGAAGCCGTATTCCATATGGTAGGACATCGGCTTGCCGGCCTTCCAAAGCTTGTGCAACTCTCCCGGCATGGTGCCGGCGGCGCACATCACCACCGTATCGGCCTTGGCCGAGCGTTGCACCGCGCCGACCACCTGCATGTCTGTCGGCAAGGCATTGCTGTCCTTGGCCGGTGCGGCCGTGACGGCATCTGCGTCCGCGAACCAGACCTTCTTCAGCTTGGCGTCCGCGCCCTTGGTCTTGTAGCGGCCGAGCGCCTCGGAAAGTCTTGCAAGGCCCACGCGGGCGTCGCAGATCAGCGGCATCGCACCATGCTTGAAGGCGTCGAAGCATTGGACATTCAGCGCCAGGATGCGGCGGTCCGGGTTCTTGAAAAGGCCCCACGATCCGGTGGTAAAATCCTGAAAACGGGTGCCGACGCCGATGACGAGATCGGCAGTTTCCGCAACCGCGTTCGCACTCGATGCGCCTGTTACCCCGATGGGGCCCATGTTGAGCGGATGATCCCACGGCAGGGAGGACTTGCCTGCCTGTGTCTCGGCGACCGGAATCCTGTGCGCCTCCACGAACTTTTTCAGAACATCTGTCGCGCCGGAATAGTGCACGCCGCCGCCTGCAATGATGACCGGGTTTTTGGCAGACTTGATCGCCTTGACCGCATCGGAAAGTTCGCGCGCATCCGGCTCGGGGCGGCGCTGCCGCCAGACCTTCGGCGCGAAAAATTCCTGTGGCCAGTCGAATGCCTCGGCCTGCACGTCCTGGCAGAAGGCGAGCGTAACCGGCCCGCAATCGGCCGGATCGGTCATGGTGCGAAAGGCGCGGGGCAGGGCGGTCAGCAATTGCTCAGCGCGCATGATACGGTCGAAATAGCGGCTCACCGGCCGGAAGCAGTCGTTGACCGTGACGATCCCGTCGCCGAAATCTTCCAATTGCTGCAGCACCGGATCGGGCGCGCGGCTTGCGAAGACATCGCCGGGCACCAGCAGCAGCGGCAGGCGGTTCACATGCGCGAGCGCCGCCGCCGTCACCATGTTGGTGGCGCCAGGCCCGATGGACGAGGTCACCATCATCGCGCGGCGGCGGCCAAGCTGCTTGGAATAGGCGATCGCCGCATGCGCCATCGACTGTTCGTTATGTCCGCGCCAGGTGGGAAATATATCGCGCGCTCCATGCAGCGCCTCGCCAAGCCCTGCGACATTGCCGTGGCCGAAGATCGCCCAGCAGCCGGCAAGGAAGGGAACGTTGTCCTCGTTCAATTGCGCCGATGCATAGCGGACCAGCGCCTGCGCTGCCGTGAGCCTCACCGTCTTCATGCGATTTTCCCCTCTCCTGAACGCGCCTTGTCCCAAACCTCGCACAGGCTGGAGTAATTGCGCGCCATTTGCGCGACAGCTTCGCCGTCCGTGATTTCCCCCGCAAGCCATTTCGTGGCAGCCGCCGCGAAAATCGTGCGCCCCACCGCGAAACCCTTCACGAGGGAATGGCGGGCGGCAATTGAGATGCTCTGCTCCAGCTCTTCGGCAGGCGCGTCCAGTCCGAGCACGACAATGCCGCGGACATGCGGGTCGCGCGCCTCGATGGCAGCGCAGGCGTTCTTCCAGGCGGCACCAGTTTTCATCGGCTCGAGCTTCCACCAGTCCGGATAGACGCCGATGTCATAAAAGCGGGAAATGACCGTGGCGGTCGTGGCGTCCTCAACGACGCCCGCCTTGGACGGGATGATTTCCAGCAGCATTTCGAGGCGGTTGCGGCGCGCCGCGGAAAACAGGCGAAGCACGCCCGCCTCTTGCTGCGACTTGAGAGCCGGATCATCGTCGGGGTGGTAGAAGCACAACACCTTCACGACGTGGTCCAGCGGCCATTCCGCCAATCCGCCTAGGTCGGGGCCAAGTTCAGGCTCGAAATCGAGCGGGCGCGAGCCGGGAAGTTCCACGGGGCGGCCGATCCACAGTCCGGTACCTGCGGCGGCGTAAAGCGCGTCACGCCCAAGGCAGTTGTCGCACAATATGCCGTGGCCGGGCCTGCCGGCCGCCACGTCCAGCGCCGCCTTGAGGCACAATTGCTTGAACGCACCGATACGGGCGGGGTCGGCACCCGCATCTTGCGCCATTTTCTCAAGCTGCATGCGGTGGTCGAAGGCGAAAACGCGCATGTCCGGCCACTCGCCGGCGCGGTTGGTCGACCAATGCACCTGTTCCAGTTCGCCGTCCTTGCGCAGCGCCGGATTGACGACACCGCGCTTGAGGAAAAATTGCAGCTCTTCCCACGAGGGATATGCGGGCGTGCAGCCATGGCGCGAGACGGCGAAAGCGCCGCAGGCATTGGCGTAGGTTAGTGTTGTGGGCCAGTCCTGCCCCGTGAGCCAGCCTTTCATCAACCCGCTCATGAAGCCGTCACCTGCGCCAAGCACGTTGAAGACCTCGATGGGAAAGCCCGGTCCCTTTTCGCCATCATCTAGGCTGGCCGGAATTTCACCCGCGAAGGCAACGGCGCCCATGGGGCCGCGCTTGCAAACCAGCGTCGCCGAGCTGACTTTTCGCACCGCGCGCAGTGCCTTTATCGTGTCGGTCGAACCGCCGGCGATGTGGAATTCTTCTTCCGTGCCGACAATGAGGTCGAAAAGATGCAGCATTGATTGCAGCTTCGCCGTGACCTTTTCCGATTCGATGAAGCGGCTTTCGCCTGCACCATGGCCGGCAAGGCCCCAAAGGTTCGGCCGGTAGTCGATGTCGAGCGCAGTTCGCGAACCGTTGGCGCGCGCAAGATTCAGCGCCTTGAGCACGGCCTTTTCGGTGCGCGGGTGCGACAGGTGCGTGCCCGTGGCGCAGACACAGCCCGCTTCCGCGATGAATTCGGGATCGATGTCGTCTTCTTCAAGCGCCATGTCGGCGCAGTTCTCGCGGTAGAAGATGAGCGGGAATTGGTGCTGGTCGCGAATGCCCAGGAGTACCAGTGCGGTAAGCCGTTCGGGATCAGTCTTCACGCTACGCACATCAACGCCTTCGCGGGCAAGCTGCTCGCGGATGAACCGCCCCATGTGCTCGTCGCCGACGCGGGTGATCAGCGCCGATTTGAGACCAAGACGCGCGCTGCCTGCGGCGATGTTGGTCGGCGAGCCGCCAATGTACTTCGCGAAGGATGCCATGTCCTCCAGACGCCCGCCGACTTGCTGGCCGTATAGATCGACCGAGGAGCGGCCGATTGTGATGAGGTCAAGCGGGCGGGCAGTCTTCGTTGTCATTCCATGCAGCTCATTGCGTTGGCGAACCAGACGGCAGGCGCCGCCAAAGCGCCCTGATGCCACTCAGTGGTTGTCGCGCGGGATCCCCATTTTCTCAGCGATATTCTGGTACTTGACTGCGGGCTTGAGCACCATGCCCTCCGAGAGCTGGTCGACCATGGCGCGCTGGATTTCCTGCCACGGCGTCTGGTGGCCGGGGAAGTGGTAACCGCCTTCCTTCTGTAATGCTTCGCGCCGTGCGGTGATCTCGTGATCCGAAATCAGGATATTGGCCGTTCCCTTGCGCAGATCAATCCGTACGCGGTCGCCGTCCTTCAACAATGCGAGGCCGCCGCCGATCGCCGCTTCGGGCGACGCATTGAGGATCGAGGGCGAGCCGGACGTGCCGGACTGCCGGCCGTCGCCGATGCAGGGCAGGGAGTGGATGCCGCGCTTCAAGAGATATGCAGGCGGCTGCATGTTCACGACTTCCGCGCCGCCCGGATAACCGACCGGGCCGGTGCCGCGCATGAACAGGATCCGTATGCTCGTCGATACCGAGCGCCGGATCGTCGATGCGGGCGTGGTAATCCTCCGGCCCGTCGAAGACGATGCGCCACGCCCTCGAATGCCTCGGGGTCATTCGGGTCGGACAGATAGCGCTCGCGGAATTCCGGCGAAATGACGCTCGTCTTCATGATCGCGCTGTCGAAGAGATTGCCCTTGAGGTTGATGAAGCCGGCATGGGTCTTCAAAGGCGCCGAAACCGGCTTGATGACCTTGGTGTCGAGGTTTTCGACATCGCGGCAATTCTCGCCCATCGTGCTGGCCGTTGACCGTCAGCGCATCGGGGTGCGGCAGCATGCCCGGCTTTCATCAGTTCGGCCACCACCGCCGGAACGCCGCCGGCGTGGTGATAATCCTCGCCGAGATATTCGCCGGCCGGCTGCAGGTTGACCAGCAGCGGGATCTTGTGACCGATCGCCTGCCAGTCGTCATTGTCCAGTTTCACGCCGAGATGACGGGCGATCGCGTTGAGGTGGATCGGCGCATTGGTGGAGCCGCCAATCGCCGAATTGACGACAATGGCGTTTTCGAACGCCTCGCGTGTCATGATCATCGATGGGCGTCAGATCCTCGTTCACCATGTCGACAATGCGCAGGCCGGTTTCATAGGCGATCTGCCCGCGTTCGCGGTAGGGCGCAGGGATCGCGGCCGAACCGGGAAGCTGCATGCCCAGCGCCTCTGCCAGCGAGTTCATGGTCGTCGCGGTGCCCATGGTGTTGCAATAGCCGACCGACGGCGCCGACGATGCGACGATGTCCATGAACTCGTCATAGCCGATCTCGCCCGCGGCCAGCAGTTCGCGCGATTTCCAGACGATCGTGCCCGAGCCGGTACGTTCGCCGCGATGCCAGCCATTGAGCATCGGGCCCGACTGATAGCGCGATCGCCGGAATGTTGACGGTCGCCGCTGCCATCAGCAGTGCGGGCGTGGTCTTGTCGCAGCCGATGGTCAGCACCACGCCGTCGAGCGGATAGCCGTAAAGCGTTTCAACCAGTCCGAGATAGGCAAGGTTGCGGTCCAGCGCGGCTGTCGGGCGCTTGCCGGTTTCCTGGATCGGATGGACCGGAAACTCCATGACGATGCCGCCGGCGGCGCGAATGCCCTCGCGTACGCGCTTGGCTAGTTCTATATGGTGCCGGTTGCACGGCGACAGGTCCGAGCCGGTCTGGGCTATGCCGATGATCGGCTTGCCCGATTGCAATTCCTCGCGGGTGAGGCCGTAGTTGAGATAGCGTTCGAGATAGAGCGCCGTCATTCCGGGATTGTCCGGATTGTCGAACCAGGCCTGCGAACGCAGTTTCAGCTTGCCAGTATCTGCCATGTCATCCTCCGTCCGTGAACCGGACTCCCCGTTGTCGGCAATGTCTCATGTAGCGCATCAGCGCAGGCGTGCGCCACTTGCCTTGTCGAAAAGAAACGCCTTTTCCGGATCGAAGCCAGTGACAAGAGTGGCACTGTTCTTGACGGAGCGATCACCCTTCATCTCGATGGTCAGCGGACCGGCGCCGTTTGCTCTCGTGTAGACGTAGGTTGTTCCCCCCAGATTCTCGACGACGTCGATCTCCAAGTCCAGTTTCGTCTTGCCCTTCGGATGGAAATGCTCGGGGCGCACTCCGAGGGTTACCTCGGCGCCCTTTTCCGGCGCTCCGGCGCCAAGTGTGAACTCGGCCTCGACATTTCCGTGTCCGGGCAGGGCGATCCGGGTCTTGCCGCCCGAGGCCGCAACGACGCTTGCCGGGATGAAATTCATGCGCGGCGAACCGATAAAGCCGGCCACGAACACGTTGTCGGGATCGTCATAAAGTTCAATCGGCGAGCCGACCTGCTCGACCCGGCCTGAACGCAGCACCACGATCTTGTCGGCGAGCGTCATGGCCTCGACCTGGTCATGGGTGACATAGATCATGGTCGCGCCCAGTTCCTTGTGCAGCTTGGCTATTTCCAGCCGCATCTCGACGCGCAGTTCGGCGTCGAGGTTCGACAGCGGTTCGTCGAACAAGAACACGTTCGGTTCGCGCACGATGGCCCGCCCGATCGCCACGCGCTGGCGCTGCCCGCCGGAAAGCTGCTTGGGGCGGCGATCCATCAACGCTTCCAGATGCAGGATCCCCGCGGCGCGGTCGACGCGCTTCTTGATCTCCGCCGCGGGCGCGCCGTTCATGCGAAGGCCGAAGCCCATGTTTTCCCGAACGCTCATGTGCGGATACAGCGCATAGGACTGAAACACCATGGCGATGCCGCGCTCGCTGGGTTCGCGGTCGGTGACGTCGTCGCCGCCGATCTCGATGCGCCCGCCGGTTGCCTCCTCGAGGCCCGCCACCAGCCGCAGCAAGGTCGATTTCCCGCAGCCGGAAGGGCCTACGAACACGACGAACTCGCCATCATCGATGGCAAGGTCGACGCCATGGATGACGTGTACGTCACCGAACGACTTGCGCACCTGCCTCAATTGCAGTCCCGACATCTATTCCTCCCTGGCATTTCCACATTCAAGCGCGCGGAGACATCCGCACCCGCATCTCTTCCATGATGGCCGCGGCGGTGTCGCGAACCAGGCCTGCCCAGCCTGCTATCGCTTCCTCGCTGACCCGGTAGGCCGGCCCGGTTACCGATACGCCGGCAACAAAACTCCTGTCCGCCGAATGAATGGGTGCAGCCACGCAGCGAATGCCGTGCTCGTGTTCTTCGCGGTCATAGGCATTGCCGCTCGCCCGGATGGCCTCCACCTCCGCGATCAATGCCTCGGGCGTCACGATGGTCGAATCGGTGAAGCGCTTGAACCGGATGGACTTGACCACCTCGCGCAGCTTTTCGGGGGCCAGACCGGCAAGGGCCGCCTTGCCGACGCCGGTGCAAAAGGCCGGCGATGCATTGCCGATCTGCGAATACATCCGCACGGCCTGCCGGCCCTCGACCTTGTCGAGATAAATCACCTCGGTTCCGCGAAGGACGCCCAGATGCACGGTCTCGCCGGTGGCCTCGTTGAGCCGGCGCAGATGCGGTTCGGCAATGGCGCGGAACTGGTTTCCGGCCCAGGCACGCGAGGCAAACATCAAAAGGCGAAGACCAAGGGAATACGTATGGTCGCGGTTGAGGCTCAGCAGGCCTTCCTCGACCAGATTGGAAAGCTGGCGGTGTAACGTGCCGCGGGGCTGGTCGGACTGCGCAAGGATGTCGGTGAAACGCGGCGGCTCTTCAGCGCGGGCCACGATTTCGAGAACGGCCATGGCCTTGCCGACGGTGCCGGTCTGCGGTCCCGCCTGTTGTGCCTCGCCAATGCTTGGCGCTTCTCCGCCGCTGCGGTCCCGCCTCTCGGCCATGCCGGATTTCAGCCCTATTGACATTGCGGCATTCATAGCCCGATAATTCTAAATAGTCAAATCGTGTTCCATTATTTGGAACCAACTACGATTGGCTTGGCCGTGCCGCCCCCGGCAGGGTCTACCAACAGGTCTTATCTGGGAGGGTTGACCGAATGAATGTATCCCTGAAATCACTGCTCCTGGGCGTGTCGGCGGCTTCGCTGATCGTGTCCGCGTCATTCGCGCAGGAAAAGCGCGTGCTGACCTACAATGCCGACTACGACCCAATTCCGCTGGCCGCAATGGAAGCCCTGATCGCTGATTTCGAGGCGGCCAATCCCGATATCGACGTAAAGATCAACAATTTCGACCATGAAGGCTACAAGACGGCAATCCGCAACTTCCTGACCGCGGACGCGCCCGACCTTGCCAACTGGTATGCCGGCAACCGCATGGCGCCGTTCGTGAAGGCCAACCAGTTTATGGACGTCTCCGACGTGTGGGAAGCAAACGGGCTTTCCGAAGCGCTGGGTTCTGCCAAGGCCTCGATGACCATCGACGGCAAGCAGTGGGGCATTCCCTACACCTACTATCAGTGGGGCATCTACTACAACCGCGATGCCTACAAGGCCGCGGGCGTGAGCGAGCCGAAGTCGTGGGACGAGTTTGTCGCCAATTGCGAGAAGTTCAAGGCGGCAGGCATCGACTGCCTGACAACGGGCACCAAGGCGCTTTGGCCCGGAGCCGGCATTTTCGACTACCTCTCGCTGCGCACCAACGGCTATGAATGGCACATGGACCTGACGGCCGGAAAAATCCCCTGGACCGACCAGAAGGTGAAGGACGTGTTTGCCCAGTGGGCGCGCATCCAGCCCTTCATCACGGCCAACCACGCCGCAATCGACTGGCAGGATGCGGCAGCGCTTCTCGTGCAGGGCAAGGCCGCGAACTATGTCATGGGCAACTTCGCAGTCGGCGTCTTCAAGGAAGGCGGCATGACCAACGACAATCTCGGCTTCATGGTGTTCCCGGAAATCACCGCGGGCATTCCGCGCGCCGAGGAAGCACCGACCGACACGATCCACATTCCGGCTGGCGCCAAGAATGTGGAGGACGCCAAGAAGTTCCTGGCCTTCGTTGCCTCGGCTGACGCACAGACCAAGCTCAACATGGCGATCAACCAGCTGCCGACCAACAAGAACTCGGCCGTCGGCGACGATCCGTTTCTGCAAGCCGGCTTCGAGATGCTGTCCAGCGCCCATGCGCTTGCCCAGTTCTTCGACCGCGACGCGCCCGCCGAAATGGCAAAGGCAGGCATGGAAGGCTTCCAGGAATTCATGGTGAAGCCTGAGAATCTCGACACGATCCTCGATCGCCTCGAGAAGACCCGCCAGCGCGTCTACAAATAGTCGATGCCGGACCCGGCCGTCCGCGGCCGGGTCCTTTTCACTCGTCGGCCAGGATAACGGGCCAGGATAACCGGCATGAGCATCACCCGAACCGCGCCGCTTCCCCCGACGACCGTCCGGACTTCGTTCTGGCGGAAAAACCAGCGCAAGCTCGCGCCCTGGCTTTTCCTTGCGCCTGGCGTTCTCCTCTTCGCAATTTATGTGATCTGGCCGATCTTCGATTCGCTGCGCCTCAGCCTCTATGACTGGGACGGATTGGGCGAGAAGACCTGGCTCGGCTTTGCCAACTACATCGAACTGTTCGACGACGAGGCGTTCTATACCTCGCTCAAGAACAACGTCATCTGGCTGGTCCTGTACCTGCTTGCCATTCCGGCAGGCCTGGCCATTGCGATCTTCCTGAACCAGACGATCCCCGGAATGCGGCTCTACAAGTCGCTGTTCTTCTTTCCTTTCGTGATTTCGCAGGTCGTCGTCGGCCTTATGTTCTCGTGGTTCTACGCTCCCGGTTTCGGCCTTTTCTACGGGCTCATCGAAGCGATTACCGGTACTGGAATCGCGGTACTCGCGGACGAGCGCTACGTTACCTACGGCATTATCGCGGCGGGGCTCTGGCCGCAGATTGCCTATGTGATGATCCTGTATCTTACCGGCCTCAACAACGTCTCGCCCGACCAGATCGAGGCGGCGCGGCTGGACGGGGCCAAGGGCTTTCGCATGCTGTGGCATGTGATCCTGCCCCAACTTGCGCCCGCTACCTTCATCGCGGTGGTCGTCACCGTCATCGGCGCACTGCGTTCCTTCGACCTAGTCTCGATCATGACCGATGGCGGGCCCTATGGCACCAGCCGCGTGCTGTCCTTCTACATGTACGAGCAGGCGCTGTCGGAATACGGCTACCGCATGGGCTATGGCGCGGCGATCGCGGTTATCCTCTTTGCCATCATGATGGTCTTCATCTCCGGCTTCATCTGGAAGATGTGGCGCGACGAGACGGAGCACTGAGCGATGTTTCCTAAGCCGATCGAAAGAAGTTCACCCGCAGCGCAGATGCTCTACAAGGCCGCCGTTCCGGTGGCGCTGTTCCTGTGGCTGCTGCCGCTGATCGGCGTCGCCGTCACGTCGGTCAGGCCCGCGTCCGACCTTGCCCAAGGCAATTATTTTGGCATCCCCTCATACCTTGCCTTCAACAACTACGTGGAAATATTCACGCAGTCGAATATCGGCTGGTACATGCTCAACTCGTTCAAGGTGACCATCCCGACGGTCATCGGAGCGGTGGCGATTTCCTGCATGACGGGCTTTGCGCTGGCGGTCTACCGCTTCAAGTCGAACCTCTTGCTGTTCTTCATGTTCGTCGCCGGCAATTTCGTGCCGTTCCAGATCCTGATGGTGCCGGTACGCGACATGACGCTGCAGTTCGGCATGTACAACACCTGGTACGGTCTTGCGTTGTTCCACGTCGCGTTCCAGACCGGCTTCTGCACTCTGTTCATGCGCAATTTCATCCGCGCGCTTCCCTATGAGCTCATCGAAGCGGCCCGGGTGGAGGGCGTCTCCGAGTGGCGCATTTTCGCCTATATCGTCGTGCCGCTGATGCGCCCGGCCATCGCCGCGCTTGCCGTACTGGTCTTCACATTCATCTGGAACGATTTCTTTTGGGCGACGGTTCTGACCACGAGCGCCGACACGCAGCCCGTCACGGCGGGCTTGTCATCGTTGAACGGGCAGTGGATCGCGCAATGGCACTTGGTTTCGGCCGGATCGATCCTTGCCGCCGTGCCGCCGGTGCTGATGTTTTTCCTGATGCAGCGCCACTTCATTGCCGGGCTGACCCTCGGCGCAACGAAAGGCTGAACCAGTTGGGACGCTCCGTCAAAATTGCATTCATCGGCGCCGGATCGACGGTGTTCATGAAGAACATCATCGGCGATGCGTTGCAGCATCGCGCGCTGTCATCGGCAACCGTTGCTCTGATGGATATCGATCCGCAGCGTCTTGCCGAGTCTGAACTCGTCGCGCGCAAGATCGTGGCGTCGCTGGGCGTGCAGGCCAAGGTCGAGACCCATAGCGACCAGCGCCGGGCGCTAGACAGTGCCGACTTCGTCATCGTCGCATTCCAGATCGGCGGTTACGAACCGGCGACCGTAACCGACTTCGAGGTGCCAAAGCGCTTCGGCCTGCGTCAGACGATCGCCGACACGCTGGGCGTTGGCGGCATCATGCGCGGTCTGCGGACCGTGCCGCATCTGTGGAAGATTTGCGCGGACATGATGCAGGTGTGCCCGGACGCCATCATGCTGCAATACGTCAACCCGATGGCGATAAATACCTGGGCGATTGCGGCGAAATATCCGCGCATCGCGCAGGTGGGCCTTTGTCATTCGGTGCAGGGGACGGCTTTCGAACTGGCGCGCGATCTCGACATTCCGGTAGAGGAAATCCGTTACCGCGCCGGCGGCATCAACCACATGGCTTTCTATCTAAATTTCGAGCACCGGCAGGCCGACGGGAGCTGGCGCGATCTTTATCCGGCACTCAAGCAGGGCTATCTCGAAGGTCGCTTCCCCAAGCCCAGCCACTGGAATGCGCGCTGCCCCAACAAGGTACGCTACGAGATGCTGATGCGGCTTGGCTATTTCGTTACAGAAAGCTCGGAGCATTTCGCCGAATACACGCCTTATTTCATCAAGGAAGGGCGAGAGGACCTGATCGAGAAATACGGCATTCCGCTCGACGAATATCCCAAGCGCTGCATCGAGCAGGTGGAAAGCTGGAAGGCTCAAGCCGAGGAGTTTCGCAAGGCCGACCGGATCGACGTCAAGCAGTCGAAGGAATATGCGGCCACGATCATGAACGCCGTTGTCACCGGCGAGCCCTCGGTGATCTACGGCAACGTCGCCAACCATGGTTTCATTCCACAATTGCCGCAGGGCTGCGCCGTAGAGGTGCCGTGCCTCGTGGACAATAACGGGCTGCAGCCGACAGTCGTCCCAGATATCGCGCCGCAACTCATCGCGCTGATGCGCACCAACATCAATGTGCAGGAACTGACGGTCGCGGCGATGATCCAGGAGAGCCGCGAGCATGTCTACCATGCCGCGATGCTTGATCCGCATACCGCTGCCGAACTAGACCTCGACCAGATATGGGCGCTGACCGATGCGCTGATCGAGGCGCATGGCGACTGGCTGCCGGAATGGCTGCGGCGGAATACAAAAAAACAAGGGGTCGCCGCATGAAGTTTTCCGCCACGTTTCACGACTTGAAGGGCCAGTCGGTCTTCATATCCGGCGGCGGCTCCGGCATTGGCGAATATCTGACCGAGGGCTTCCTGGCGCAGGGCGCCAGGGTTGCCTTCTGCCAGCGATCCGATGCGACCGCCGTCTGCGACCGGCTGGAAAAGCAGTACGGTGTGCGCCCGCTTTTCCTTAAATGCGACGTGACAGACGTCGCGGCTTACCAGCATGTCCTTGCACAATCCGCTGAGGCCAATGGCTCGATTACCGTGCTTGTCAACAACGCGGCGTGGGACAACCGGCATCAACTCAGCCCGTTCACGGTCGATGAATGGGACTACATGCAGGCGGTCAACATTCGCCACCATTTCTTCGCCATCCAGGCTGTTGCTCCCGGCATGCGGGCGGCGGGTGGCGGGTCGGTCGTCAATTACTCGTCCGTTTCCTACATGATGGGCAATGGGGGTTACTCGGCCTACACGGCCGCGAAGGCCGGCATCACCGGCATGACACGAGGTCTCGCCCGCGAACTGGGACCCGACAACATCCGCGTCAATGCGCTGATGCCTGGCTGGGTGATCACCGAGCGCCAGCGCGAACTATGGGTGGGCGAGGAAGAAAAGAACCTCAAGGAACATCTCAAGCGGCAGTGCATTCCCCATCCCATAGCGCCGGAAGACATGGTCGAACCAACCCTGTTCCTGGCGTCCAACGCTTCGCGCATGATGACCGGCCAGGCCCTTGTGGTCGATGGCGGCGTCGTTGTTACTGGATAGGCCGATGCATCCTTTCTGCGCGGCAGTCGACTGGGGAACATCGAGTTTCCGCGCATGGCTTCTCAGCGAGCGCGGCGAGGTCATTGAAGCCACGCGCAGTTCCGAAGGCATGGCGACGCTGCGGCGGGAGGAATTCGCTCCGGTCCTGGAAAAGCATCTGGGCGCGCTCGGTGCGCCGGATCATTTGCCGGTCCTCGTTTGCGGCATGGCAGGTTCCCGGCAGGGATGGGTGGAAGCACGTTATTGCGATCTTCCCGCCAGTCTGTCGGGACTGGCCGCCGTTGCGGTTGCCGTGCCCGGAATATCGAGGGACGTGCGTATCATACCCGGGCTTGCCCAGCGCAGTGCCGAAGAACCGGACGTGATGCGCGGCGAGGAAACGCAGCTTCTCGGCGCGATTGGCGGGATCGAGGGCAGGGCAGTCGCCTGCATGCCGGGCACGCACTCCAAATGGGTGCGTATTGAAGACGGCGAGGTTCGCCATTTCCGCACTTTCATGACCGGGGAGCTCTACGCCGCGATCCGCAACCACACGATCCTGCACTATGCCGGCGCGCAGGACGCCCCTGCCGCCGACGGTGAGGTCTTCGTCGCGGCAGTGCGCAAGGCGCTGGCTGAGCCACAGGCGCTGACCGCCAACCTCTTCGGCATTCGCGCCGGTGAACTCCTCGGCTTCAACGAGCCGCACAGTGCGGACGAAGCAATATCCGGCATGCTCATCGGCAGCGAAATTGCAGCGGGAAAAACAGGACTTGGCCTTGGCGAGAGGGTGCATCTCATAGCAACCGGCGCCATTGCAGAACGCTATGGCGAAGCCTTCGGCATGGCGGGCATAGACCATGTGCTGCACGACGCGGATCAATGCGTCATAGCGGGCCTTTCAAGCATCGCGCGCCAGATTTTCTCGCAGCCCGCAAAGCGGAGGGCCATTTGATGCCCGCCGCGTCCTGGCCGCGGATGCGGCGCGATCTGGTTGCAATTCTCCGCGGTCTGAAGCCGCAGGAGGCGCATGACGTCGTCTCGGCACTGGTGGATGAGGGCCTCGAGGCGATCGAAATTCCGCTGAACTCGCCCGAACCGTTCCGATCCATCGAGATCGCGGTAAATGCGGCGGGAAACAGCACTTTGATCGGCGCGGGAACGGTGCTGAGCGAAGAGGATACCGACCGGCTTGCGGAAGCGGGCGGTCGGCTTTTCGTCAGCCCGAATGTCGAGCCGCTGGTGATAGCACGCGCCGCCCGCCACGGCATGGTGGTGATGCCGGGCGTGTTCACCGCGACAGAGGCGCTCGCTGCATTGGCAGCGGGCGCATCGGGGCTCAAGTTTTTCCCGGCATCGGTATTGGGGCCTGCCGGCATTTCGGCGATCCGCGCAGTTTTGCCGCCTGACACAATCATTGCAGCCGTCGGTGGGGTGGGCGATGACAATTTCGCCGACTACGCAAAGGCAGGCATTCGCTGCTTCGGCCTCGGCTCCAGCCTGTACAAGCCCGGTGCGAGCGCCGCAGAAACCGCGCAGCGCGCCCGCGCAACCATCGGCGCATATGACCGCGCCTTCGGCATCAACTGATATATCACGGGGAAAGCCTTCACATGACACGCCCGCAACTTGGCGTCTGCTACTATCCTGAGCATTGGCCGCAGGAGTGGTGGGAGGACGATGCCCGGCGCATGGCCGAACTCGGCATCCGCTTCGTACGCATCGGAGAATTTGCCTGGTCGCGGCTTGAACCAAAGCGGGGCGAGTACGATTTCGGCTGGCTGAAAAACTCCATCGACACGCTGCATGCCGCCGGGTTGAAGGTGGTGCTCGGCACGCCGACGGCAACTCCGCCAAAATGGCTGGTTGATGCCATGCCGGACATGCTGCCGGTCGGTGTGGACGGAGATTTGCGCGGGTTCGGCTCGCGCCGGCACTATGACTTCTCGCATGAAGGCTATCGCGAAGCATGCAAGCGCATCGTCACGGCGCTTGCAATGGAGTTCGGTGAACATCCGGGCGTTGCTGCCTGGCAGACCGATAACGAGTATGACTGCCACAACACCACGCTTTCCTATTCGCGGGCGGCGCGCCAGGCTTTTCGCGACTGGTTGGCACGGCGTTACCAGTCGCCCGAGGCACTGAACCGCGCCTGGGGCAATGTGTTTTGGTCGATGGAATACGCTTCCTTCGACGAGATCGAGCTTCCGAACCTTGCGGTTACCGAGCTCAACCCGGCGCATCGCATGGATTTCCGGCGTTTCTCGTCCGACCAGGTGGCAAGCTTCAACAAGCTGCAGGCCGACATCATCCGCCGGCTTTCGCCTGGACGCGACGTCATCCACAATTTCATGGGCCGCACGCTTGCCTTCGATCACTACGATGTCGGCGTGGATCTCGATGTTTCCAGTTGGGATTCCTATCCGCTCGGCTTTCTCGACGACCGTTCGGATCGGTCTGCCGAATTCCGGCTGAAGTTCCTGCGCTCGGGCGATCCGGATTTCCAGGCCTTCCACCACGACCTCTACCGTTCCACATCGGGCGGGCGCTGGTGGATCATGGAGCAGCAGCCGGGGCCGGTGAACTGGGCGCCGCACAACCCCGCGCCGCAGGATGGCATGGTCCGGCTGTGGAGCTGGGAAGCCTTCGCCCATGGTGCGGAGGTGGTCAGCTACTTCCGCTGGCGGCAAGTGCCGTTCGCGCAGGAGCAGATGCATGCCGGCCTTTTGCGGCCCGACAGCATCGAAGCGCCCGGTTTTCACGAGGCGCGGCAGGTTGCCCGCGAGATCGCGGCGCTTGGCGAAGTCGGCCAGGGGCAGGGCGACGTGGCGCTCGTCATGGACTACCCTTCCGCCTGGGCCTGGGAAATCCAGCCGCAGGGGCGGGAGTTCGACTACTTCCGGCTGGTCTTCGATTTCTACAAAGCGCTACGGGCGCTGGGGCTGTCCATAGACATCAAAAGTTCGCGTGACACGGATTTTTCCGGCTATCGGCTGGTGATGGTGCCGGGCCTGTTCGCCTGGCCGCAGCGCCTGCCGGAAGCCCTCGCACGATCTGGCGCGAAGGTGCTGATCGGCCCGCGCAGCGGATCGAAGACGCAGGATTTTTCCATTCCTTCCAGCCTGCCGCCAGGCCTTCCGGGAGGCATGCTTGACTTGAAGATTGCCCGCATCGAAACGCTTCCGGCCAATGCGCCGGTAATGCTCGTGAACGCGTCGGGGGCGATCCGGTTCTGGCGCGAACTTGTCGAGGCGAGTCCGGCCTGCCAGGTGCTGCAGAAGACGTCCGATGGACATGCGCTGCTGCTTCGGCAAGGAGCCATGCATTATCTTGCCGGCTGGCCGGACGATGAGGCAATGCGGCACCTTCTCGGCTCGCTGGCGCAAGACGCCGGTCTTTCGATCACCGAACTGCCGGAGGGGCTGCGGCTGCGGCGGGCGAGAGAGTTGTTGTTCGGATTCAATTATGGCTCCGAACCCGTTGATATCTCGGGCCATGTCGGCCAAGGTGAATATCTGCTGGGCCAGGCGGTGCTCCCGCCTTCGGGCGTGGCGGTTATCCGCACAGGCTGAACAACAAGGGTAATTCATGGCTGAAAAACTGCGCGTTCTCATCACTTGCAAATGGCCCGATGCAGCGGAGGCCGAAGCGACACGTCATTTCGACGTGACATTCACGCCGGACGAGAACCCGCTATCGCCGGAAGGACTTGTCACAGCACTTCGCGAGTATGACGGCATCCTTTCGACGATCACCAACCGCTTCACCCGCGAGGTTTTCGAGACGGCCGGCGATATCCGCACGAAGATCATCGCCAATTTCGGCGTCGGCTATGCGCATATCGACGCGGCGGCGGCGAAGGATCACGGCGTGATCGTCGCCAACACGCCCGACGTGCTGACCGACTGCACCGCCGACACGGCCTTGCTGTTGATGCTCATGGCGGCGCGGCGGGCAAGCGAGGGTGAACGGATGGTGCGCGCGCGTGAATGGGTCGGCTTCGGCCCAACGCACTTTCTCGGCACGCGCCTGACCGGAAAGAAGCTCGGCATCATCGGCATGGGTCGGATCGGGCAGGCGACGGCGCATCGCGGCCATTACGGCTTCGGCATGGACGTGATCTTCCACAACCGCTCGAAGGTTGACAACGAAACGGTCCGGGCCATGGACGCGCGGCAGGTTGGCATTGACGACGTCATGCGCAAGGCCGACTTCATTTCACTGCATTGCCCGGGCGGAGCGCCGAACCGGCACCTAATCAATCGCGAACGGATCGCGATGATGAAGCCGACATCGTTCCTCATCAACACGGCGCGCGGCGAGGTGGTGGACGAGGAGGCGCTGGCGGACGCGCTGGAAAAAGGCGTCATTGCCGGCGCCGGGCTGGACGTTTTCGAGAATGAGCCGAACGTCAATCCGCGGCTGCTTTCGGCGCCCAACACCTCGGTCCTGCCGCATATCGGCAGCGCGACCAAGGAAACCCGCCTTGCCATGGGCATGAAGGCGCTGAGTAACCTCATCGCATTCGCCGAAGGCAGGGAAGTGCCCAACCGGGTGAATTAGGCGCCTGAAAAATGCCGCTTCACGATCGCCAGTGCCTTGCGGTGCTTGTGGCGGTTGCGGACGTGAACCGCGAAGAAAACCGGCTGAAATATCGGATCGGCGTCGCCGACATATCGGCACTGGCCCGAACTCACCAGATCGCGCGCCAATTCATCGAGCACAAAGGCTGAGCCGCCTAGCGTTGAGATCAGGCCGCACATGGCGGCGTTCTGGCCGGTGGCAATTGGAGCGTGCGAGAACTCCGGCAACAGGCGCTGGTGCGACTTGGAAAAAGCCGGCGAGTAATTGGCGAGGATGTAGCGGTCGCGGGTCACCTGTTCGAGACTGGCGGCATCCGTGCTGACCATGCGGTAGGTCACCTCGCCCACCATCTCAAAGTGAAGATCGGGCAAATGGCGCGGAGAATAGAGCACGGCGAGATCGAGTTCTCCCGTCAGCACGTCGTTGCTCATCTGGGTCGAATAATCGAGTTCCACGTAAAAGGCGGTGTCGGGAAGGGCTTGGCGGAACTGCGAAACCCAGTCGCCGATATGGCTGGCTGCAAGGTCGTTCTGCATCCCGATACGCAGCGAGCGGCCCGGCATTGCCGACGTCTCGACGGCGCGGCGCGCCTCGTTCCATTCATGGCGCATGGTCGTTGCGTGGCCTGCAAACCGCAGCCCGGCGGTTGTCGGGCTGGTGCCACCCTTGCCACGTGCGAAAAGCCGCGTCTTGAGCGAGGCCTCCAGCGCTGCGATGCGCCCCGACACGGTGGACTGCGTCACGCCCAGACGGTCGGCGGTGCGGTTGAAACTGCCGGTTTCCATGAGGTCCAGGAAGGTTTCGATGAGTTCGATCTGCATGGGTGCGCGCCATTTCAATCTGATCGGGTTTTCCGATCAATAAACCGCCTTTGGCATAATTGAAAAGAGATATCCGCCGCCGGATAGTCGCCCCGATTTCAGGGAGAAGAATGTGAGCAAGTTTCCAGCCCAGGCACGCGTGGTCATCATCGGCGGCGGCGCTGTTGGCGTCTCCTCGCTCTATCACCTAGCCAAGGCCGGTTGGACCGATTGCGTGCTGCTGGAGAAGAACGAGTTGACCGCTGGTTCGACCTGGCACGCAGCGGGCAATGTCCCGACATTCTCGGCCTCCTGGTCGATCATGAACATGCAGCGTTATTCCGCGCAGCTTTATCGCGGGCTGGCGCAGGCGGTCGATTATCCGATGAACTATCACGTCACGGGATCGGTGCGGCTTGGCCATTCGAAGGAGCGTCTGCAGGAGTTCAAGAAGGTCGTCGGCATGGGCCGCTACCAGGGCATGGACCTCGACATCCTGTCGCCCAACGAGATCCGCTCGCGCTATCCATTCGCCGAGATGCATGATTTGTCCGGTGCTCTCTACGATCCCAATGACGGCGACATCGACCCCGCGCAGCTGACGCAGGCGCTGGCAAAAGGCGCGCGAGACATGGGCGCGACGATCCTGCGCTTTTGCCCTGCTACCGGCGCACGGCGCGAGAACGGCGAATGGGTGATTTCGACGCCGCAGGGTGAAATCCGCTGCGAATATGTCGTCAACGCCGCGGGTTACTACGCGCGCGAGGTCGGCAAGTGGTTCGGTCGTGACATGCCGATGATGGTAATGAGCCATCAATATCTGCTGTTCGACACCATTCCCGAACTGGAAGCCTGGTCGAAGGAAACGGGCGGCAAGCTGCCGCTGCTGCGCGACGTCGACAGTTCCTATTATTTGCGCCAGGAAAAACACGGAATGAATCTCGGCCCCTATGAGCGCAACTGCAAGGCGCACTGGGTGGACGCTTCCGATCCAATGCCGCAGGATTTTTCTTTCCAGCTTTTCCCCGACGATCTCGACCGGCTGGAATGGTACGTCAACGATGCGATGGAGCGGGTGCCGATACTTGCCACGGCGGGCCTGTCCAAGGTCATCAACGGCCCGATTCCCTATACGCCGGACGGCAATCCTCTGATCGGGCCGATGCCGGGCGTGCCCAACGCCTTCGAGGCGTGCGTATTCACGTTCGGCATCTGCCAGGCCGGCGGGGCGGGCAAGGTACTGTCGGAGTGGGTGACGCGCGGGGAGACGGAGTGGGACATGTGGTCGTGTGATCCGCGCCGCTTCACGGCCTTCTGCGACCAGGACTATTGCGTAGCCAAGGGCATGGAAGTCTATGGCCATGAATACGCGATGCATTTCCCGCGTCATTTCTGGCCTGCGGGACGCAACAAGAAGCTTTCGGCAATCCATGACCGCACAAGCGCGCTCGGGGCGCAATACGGCGCCTACAATGGCTGGGAGCGGGCGCTTTGGTATGCCAAGCCGGGCGACGACACATCGGAGGCATCAACGCAGACTTGGGCGCGTGGCGGGCCGTGGGAGCCGCGCATCCGCGAGGAATGCGAGGCGGTTCGCGATGCCGCGGGCATTCTCGACCTGCCGGGCTTTTCGCGTTTCCGCCTAAAGGGCGAAGGCGCCAGCGCGTGGCTTTCGACGCTGATCACGGGTCTTGTGCCAAAGCCGGGCCGCATCGGCCTTGGCTATTTCGCAGATGATGGCGGGCGGATCGTTACCGAAATGTCGATCATGACCATCGCAGAGGATTTCCATTTCCTGATTACCGCGGCGGTCGCGCAATGGCATGACATGGAGTGGCTGAAGAAGCATATGTCGGAAAATGCGGCATTTGCCATCGAGGATGTGACCGAGGATTTCTCCTGCCATATCCTTACAGGGCCGAAATCGCGCGCGATCCTCGCCGCCATCTGCGATGCCGATTTGACGGCGCCGTGGCTGACGCACCAGACCGCGCGGATTGCGGGTCGGCATTGCCAACTTGTCCGGGTGTCCTTCGCCGGTGAACTCGGCTGGGAAATCCACAGCAAGGTGGAAGACACGGCGGCGATCTTCGACGATGTCTGGAAGGAAGGGCAACGGCACGGCCTCAAGCCCTTCGGCATGTTCGCGCTCGACAGCCTGCGTATCGAGAAAGGCTATCGCGCCTGGAAGGGCGACCTCTCCACCGACTACACGGTGTTGCAAGGCGGCCTCGACCGCTTCGTCAAATGGGAAAAGCCGGACTTCAAGGGCAAGGCGGCGCTGCTCGCTGAAAAGCAGCGCGGCGTGGCCAAGCGTTTCGTCATGCTGGTGGTCGATGCAGGAGAATGCGACGCTCCCTACATGTCGACGCTCTGGCATGACGGCAAGGTCGTAGGCGAGACGACTTCGGGCGCGTTCGGCTATCGCGTGCAGCGATCGGTCGCGCTCGGAATGCTGCGGGCGGATCTCGCGGTGCCAGGCACCGAGCTTGAAGTCGAGATCTACGGCGAGCGGTTCCGGGCTGTTGTGCAGGAAGATCGGCCGCTCTGGGACCCGCACAACGAGAGGATCCGTGCATGAGGATCGTGCTCACCGATGGCGGCATGGGTCAGGAACTCATTCGCCGCTCCGGCAAGGAGCCGACGCCGATGTGGTCGGCGCGCGTACTGATGGACGAACCTGGACTGGTGCGCGACCTGCACGCCGATTTCATCCGTGCAGGAGCGCGGGTCATCACCATGAACACCTATTCGGCGACGCCGGAAAGGTTGGCGCGCGACGGCATGGAAGACTGGTTCGTGCCGTTGCAGGATCTTGGCTACACGCTCGCTGCCGTTGCGCGTGATGTCTGTGCAGAAGACGTGCGCATTGCCGCCTGCCTGCCGCCGCTCTTCGCCAGTTACCTGCCCGACATGGCTCCCGGCTACGATGAATGCCTGGCGCTCTACCGGCAGGTTGTCGAACTGCAAGCGGACCGGGCCGACCTGATGCTGTGCGAGACGCTCGCCTCGCTCAAGGAAATCCGGGCTGCGGCAACGGCGGCCACGGAAAGTGGCAAGCCGGTCTGGGTGGGCATGACCGTCCGCGACGACGGGTCGGGGCTGCTGCGCGGCGGGGAAAGCCTTGCCGACGCGCATGCCATCCTTGACGAGATTGGCGTTGAGGCGCGACTTCTCAACTGCTCCAAGCCGGAGGCGATATCGGCAAGCTGGAGCGAATTCGCAAAAGGCTCAGGATCGCTGGGCGCTTATGCCAACGGCTTCACGGCGGTGGACAGCCTCAAGCCCGGGGGCACCGTGAAATCGCTGGAAGCGCGGCATGATCTCGGTCCGTCGCAATATGCCGATTTCGCGCTTGGCTGGGTGCGCGACGGCGCACGGATCGTTGGCGGCTGCTGCGAAGTCGGACCCGAACACATTGCTGCGTTGCGCGACAGACTTGTTGCGAGTGGCTACCAGATATCCGGAGAACTTGCATGAGCAACGCCATTCCCGCCAAGGCACGGGCGGTCATCATCGGAGGCGGGGTTTCCGGTTGCTCGGTTGCCTATCACCTTGCCAAGCTTGGCTGGAAGGACGTGGTGCTGCTGGAGCGCAAGCAATTGACCTGCGGCACGACATGGCATGCGGCCGGCCTCATCGGGCAGTTGCGCGGGTCGCAGAACATGACGCGGCTCGCCAAATATTCGGCAGACCTCTACGTCCGGCTTGAGGCCGAGACAGGCGTCGCCACCGGCATGCGGCAGAACGGATCGATCACCGTTGCGCTGAGCGAACATCGCAAGGAAGAGATCTATCGCAATGCCACGTTGGCGCGGGCTTTCGACATCGATGTCAACGAAATCAGCCCGTCGGAAGTGAAGGCGCTCTATCCGCATCTCAACGTATCCGATGTCGTCGCGGCGGTTCACCTGCCGCTCGACGGCCAGTGCGACCCGGCCAACATCGCCATGGCGCTGGCAAAAGGCGCGCGGCAGAACGGGGCCAAGATTATCGAGGGCGTAAAGGTCACGGCAGTGCGGCAGGCGAATGGTCGCGTCACCGGCGTAGACTGGGCACAGGGCGAAGAGCGCGGCACGATCGAGGCGGATATGGTGGTGAACTGCGCCGGCATGTGGGCGCGCGACTTCGCCGCCATGTCGGGCGTAACACTGCCGCTACATGCATGCGAGCATTTTTATATCGTGACCGAGCCGATCGAGGGACTGTCGCGCCTGCCGGTGTTGCGTGTGCCGGACGAGTGCGCCTATTACAAGGAAGACGCCGGGAAGATGATGCTCGGCGCCTTCGAGCCGGTGGCCAAGCCGTGGGGCATGAACGGCATTTCGGAGGATTTCTGCTTCGACCAGCTTCCGGAGGACTTCGACCATTTCGAGCCGATCCTCGAGCAGGCGGTCAACCGGATGCCGATGCTGGGCACGACAGGCATCCATACCTTCTTCAACGGCCCGGAAAGCTTCACTCCGGATGACCGGTATTATCTCGGCGAAGCGCCGGAACTGAAGAACTACTGGATTGCCGCCGGGTACAATTCCATAGGCATCGTCTCGTCCGGCGGCGCCGGCATGGCGCTGGCGCAATGGATGAATGACGGCGAGCCGCCGTTCGACCTTTGGGAAGTCGATATCCGCAGGGCGCAGCCGTTCCAGAAGAACCGGCGCTATCTCAAGGAGCGCGTGACGGAGACGCTGGGCCTGCTCTATGCCGACCACTTTCCCTATCGGCAGGTGGAGACCGCGCGCGGTGTTCGCCGTTCGCCGCTACATGAGCACCTGAAGGCGCGCGGCGCGGTCTTCGGCGAAGTTGCCGGCTGGGAGCGCGCTAACTGGTTTGCCAAGCCGGGGCAGGAGGCGCAGTACCGCTACTCATGGAAGCGGCAGAACTGGTTCGAGAACCAGCGCGACGAACATTTGGCAGTGCGCAATGGCGTCGGCCTTTTCGACATGACCTCGTTCGGCAAGATCAGGGTGGAGGGGCGTGACGCCTGCGCCTTCTTGCAGCGCATGTGCGCCAACGATATCGACGTTGAGGCTGGCCGCATCGTCTATTCCCAGATGCTCAATTCGCGTGGGGGCATCGAGAGCGACCTCACCGTTACGCGCCTGGGCGATACGGTTTTCCTGCTGGTGGTGCCGGGGGCGACGCTGCAGCGCGACCTCGCATGGCTGCGGCGGCAAGTGGGCGAGGCATTCGCCGTCATCACCGATGTCACCGCTGGCGAGGCGGTGCTTTGCGTGATGGGTCCGAAAGCCCGCGAATTGCTGCGTGCCGTCAGCCCGAACGACCTTTCCAATGAGGGACACCCCTATGGCACGGCGCACGAGATCGAAATCGGCCTTGGCCTCGCCCGCGCGCACCGGGTCTCCTATGTCGGCGAACTTGGTTGGGAGCTTTACGTCTCCACCGACCAGGCGGCGCATGTGTTTGAGGCGATCGAGGAAGCCGGCGCGGATTTCGGCCTGAAGCTGTGCGGCATCCATACGCTGGACTCGTGCCGCATCGAAAAGGCGTTCCGACATTTCGGCCATGACATCACCGACGAGGATCATGTTCTGGAGGCCGGCCTCGGCTTTGCGGTGAAAACCGCCAAGGCCGATTTCATCGGCCGCGATGCGGTGATCCGCAAGCGCGACGAAGGTTTGAAGCGACGCATGGTGCAGTTCCGGCTTGAAAGCCCCGAGCAGCTGGTCTTCCACAACGAGGCTATCGTGCGCGACGGCAAGATCGTCTCGACCGTGACTTCCGGAAATTACGGGCATTTTCTTGGCGGGGCGATCGGCATGGGCTACGTGCCTTGCGCCGGCGAAACGGCCGCGGACATGCTCGCTTCAAGCTATGAAATCGAAATTGCCGGCGAGCGCCACAAGGCTGTGGCCTCGCTGAAGCCGATGTATGACCCGTCCTCGGAAAGGGTGCGCGCGTGAGCCGGCATGAGACCTTTGCAGCCCTTCATCGATCGGGCTGCTTTGTCATTCCAAATCCGTGGGACACGGGGTCGGCACGCATGATGGCCGCCTTGGGGGCGAAGGCGCTGGCAACGACATCCGCCGGCTTTGCCTTCACGCTCGGACGTCCCGACATGGGCCATGTCAGCCGCGACGAAGCGCTGGCCCATGCCTCCGACATTGTTGCTGCGACGCCGCTTCCCGTATCGGGCGATTTCGAGAACGGCTTTGCCGACGATCCGGACGAGGTAGCAGAAACGATCAGGCTCGCCGCCGAGGCCGGTCTTTCCGGCTGCTCCATCGAGGATACGCGGATGGTCGACGGCCATCCCGCTTATGATTTCGATCTGGCCGTGGAGCGGGTCAAGGCCGCGGCTTCCGCCGCACGCGCGGTCGGGCGGCCATTCGTTTTTTGTGCACGAGCCGATGGACTTATGAACGGCGCCTACGGGCTCGACGAGGCGTTGAGGCGCATCGAGGCATTTTCGTCTGGCGGCGCGGACTTGCTCTACATACCGGTCCTGCCCGATCTGGACGCGCTGGGACGTGTTGTCGCTGCTGCCGGCGGCAAGCCCGTCAACGCACTCGCGGCAGGTCCTTTCAAGTCCGTTTCGGTTACGCAATTGGCGCAGGCAGGGGCGCGGCGCATTTCCGTCGGCTCGCAGATCGCTCGCGTTACCCATGCCGCAATTCGCGATTGCATGACCGCCATGATGGGCGAGGGGCATTTCGGACCGCTCGACCGGGCGGCAGCAGGCAATGAAATCGACGCGCTGCTCATGAAAGGCGCGCAGGGAGGAAATGGAAATGGCTGAAGAAGAAGCGCTGCTGCCGGAGTCGCGGTCGCGCCGTTCAGGTGGGCGGGCCGCCCGTGTAGCGGTTCGCGCCGCGCCGCTGGCCGACAATCTGCGCCCGATCAGGCCAGGCCTTGCGGGCGGGAAGTACAATCCGCTTTCGCAGAGCGATGTACTGCGCATCCACTCCGCAGCGCTCGATGCACTGGAACAGATCGGGCTTTCCAATGCGCCGGCGTCCGGCGTGGAAATATTGACGGGCGCTGGTGCGATACTGGGCGAGGACGGCCGTATCCGCTTCCCGCGTGCGCTGGTCGAGGACATGTTGGCGGTGGCGGCGCGCGACCTCACGCTTTTCGGCCGCGATCCGCAGTACGACCTGCACTTGTCCGGCACGAAGGTTCATTTCGGCACGGCAGGCGCGGCGGTGCATATCGTGGACGTCGAAAAAAACGAGTACCGCAATTCAACCTCGAAGGATCTCTACGACGCGTCGCGGATCGCCCACGGCCTCGACAACATCCATTTCTTCCAGCGCGCCATGGTATGCCGCGACATCGCCGACAATTTCGACATGGACATCAACACGCTTTACGCTTGTTGCGCCGGCACGACCAAGCATGTCGGCACCAGCTTTTCCGATCCGTCGCATGTCAAGGGCTGCTTCGACCTGCTGCACATGATCGCGGGCGGGGAAGACAAGTGGCGCGCGCGTCCCTTCGTCTCGAACTCGAACTGCTTCGTCGTGCCGCCGATGAAATTCGCGGAGGAAAGCTGCATCACGATGGAGCATTGCGTGCGGGCAGGCATGCCCGTACTGCTGCTTTCCGCAGGGCAAGCCGGTGCAACAGCGCCCGCTCCCTTGGCAACCGCCATCCTGCAGGCGGTGGCCGAGTGCCTGGCCGGCGTCGTCTATGTCAATGCGATGCAGCCGGGCTTTCCGGCGATCTTCGGCACGTGGCCGTTCGTTTCAGACCTGCGCAGCGGCGCAATGTCGGGCGGCTCCGGCGAACAGGCGCTGCTGACGGCAGGCTGCGCGCAGATGCACCGTTTCTACGGACTTCCCGGCGGGGCGGCGGCGGGGATCGCCGATGCAAAGATGCCTGACATGCAGGCAGGCTGGGAGCAGGCGATTTCAAACACCATGGCGGGGCTGTCGGGCCTCAACATGGTCTATGAAGCTGCCGGCATGCACGCCTCGCTGCTAGGCTTCAGCCTTGAATCGCTTGTTTTGGGCGACGACCTGATCGGCCAGGTGCTGCGTTGCGTGCGCGGCATTGATGTCACGGAAGACAGCGTCAGCATCGAAACCATGAAAGAGGTCTGTCTCGGCGGGCCTGGGCATTATCTCGGCCACGCGCAAACGCTTGGGCTGATGCAGACGGAATATGTCTATCCGGCGGTGGCAGACCGGCTGAGCCCGAAGGAATGGGCGGAAGTCGGCAAGCCCGGCCTCATCGAGCGGGCAATCGAGCGCAAGAACAAGATCCTCGCCGCCTCCAAGGCTCCGCTGGTCGACCCGATGGTCGACAAGCAGATCCGCAAGGCGTTCAACATCTACTTCTGATGCGCGATATCAGCGAAAGCTGGGCGGGCGGGCATCGACCCACGCCCCGCCGGCGTTTGCCGAGTCGACCGCTGCCTTGATTGCCGCGATAGAGCGCAGGCCGTCGATCGCGGTCGGGTAGTGGCAGGCGAGGGGATCGGGTTGGCGGCCTTCCTTGCGGGCGCGGATAGCCTCGGAAAGATCGGCATAGATATTGGCGAAGGCGAGCGGCATGCCTTCCGCATGACCAATTGTCACCCGGGAAGCCCTGTCGGCTTCCGGCGAAAGGCCGGGACCGCCGCGTTCCATGATCTCCGTGCGGCCATTGAGCGGCGTATGGAAAAGCTGGTTCGGCCATTCCTGCGCCCAGCGCAAGCCACCCTTCTCGCCGAACACCTGGATGTTGAGCCCGTGCATGCGCCCTATGGCTACGGAACTCGTCCACAGCCGCACGATTGCGCCGCCATCCATGCGGAACGAAACCATGGCGTCGTCTTCAAGGGTTCGCGACGGCAGCAGGGAGACAAAGTCGGCAGAAAGTTCGCGCGCATCCTGTCCGGACACGAAGCTTGCCATGTGGAGCGCGTGAATTCCGCAATCGGCGAACTGCGCGGATATGCCCGCCTGCGCAGGGTCATATCGCCAGCGCACACGCGGATTGTCTGCGTCCGCGGCGTCGGCATGAAAGCCGTGTGCGAACTCCGCCTTGACCAGCCGTACCTTGCCGATATCACCGCGCGCCACCATTGCACGCATGTGGCGCACCAGCGCGTAGCCCGAATAGCCGTAGTTCACCGCGCAGATCGCGCCGGCGCGTTTGGCGGTTTCGACGATATCCTCGGCTTCTTCCACCGTTACCGTCATCGGCTTTTCACAAAGCACGTTGATGCCGGCTTCAAGAAACGCCTTGGTGATCTCGTGATGCGTGGAATTGGGCGTGGCAACGGTGACGAGGTCGATCCGGTCCGGCCGGTTCCGCTCGCCCTCCAGCATCTCCCGCCAGTCGCCATAGGCGCGCTCCTTCGCGATGCCGAGGCGCTGCGCGTATTCACTGCCCCTTGCCGGATCCGCATCGAGCGCGCCGGCGGCAAAGTCGTAGAGCCCGTCCAGAGCCGCGCTAATGCGGTGTGCCGGCCCGATCTGGCTGCCTTCACCGCCGCCGATCATGCCCCATTTCAGTTTCGTCATTCTCAGACCTCGTTCACTTTCACCCAGCGTTTTTCATCGCTGGAAATCCAAGCCGTCTCGACCAGTTGGTTGACCAGCATTCCGTCCTCGAATGTCGGCCAAGCGGGCTTGCCTGAAGCGATCGCGTTCAGGAAATCCTTGGCCTCGATGATGATCTGGTCCTGGTAGCCAGTGCCGTGGCCTGGACCCAGGCAGAACGGCTGGTAGTCGGGGTGCTCCGGTCCGGTCAGGATCTTGGTGAAACCCTGCCGGTCGGTGGCGGCATCGCCCTTGTAGAGCCACAGCGCGTTCTGGTCTTCCTGGTCGAAGCGGATCGCGCCCTTGGTGCCGAATATCTCGTAGACATAGCCCATCTTGCGGCCGGTAGCGACGCGGCTGACGAAAAGCTGGCCCATCGCGCCGCTTTCAAAACGCAGCATGATTTGCGCCTGGTCGTCGTTGAGGACCTTTTCGGCCTTGCCGCTGACGCCTGGCCGCGTCTTGTGGACTGTTTCGATCTCTGCGATCAACGATGCAACAGGGCCGGCCAGCGCCAGCGTCGCGTTGAGGATGTGCGGGGAAAGATCGCCCATGTTGCCGCTCGCCCGGCTTTGCGTACGCCAGTTGGCCGGGGCTTGCGGGTCTGCGAGGAAATCCTCGGTATGCTCGCCGCGAAACCACGTTACGTCGCCGATCTCGCCCGAGCCGATGATCCGGCGCGCAAGCTGCGAGGCGGGCGTGCGAATGTAGTTGAAGCCGGTCATGTGAATGCAGCCGCTCTTTTTCGCTGCGGCGACCATGTCGCGGCTCTCGGCCAGGTTGAGGCCCAGCGGCTTCTCGCAAAAAACGTGCTTGCCCGCGGCGAAGGCTGCAAGCGCGATCTCGCAGTGTGTGTTTTGCGGGCTGGCGATAACCACTGCCTCGACTGCGGGATTGGCGACGAGTACGCGCCAGTCGGCGGTGGAGCTTGCGAAGCCGAATTGGCGCGCTTTGTCCGCAGCGCCTTGCTCTGTGGTCGTGCAGATGGTTTCCAGCCTTGGCCGCAGCCGGGTGTCAAACACCGCCGCGACCGCATTCATGGCGACGGAATGGGCCTTGCCCATGTAGCCGCCGCCGACAATGCCGATGCCAATGGAAGTCACGGTTTCTCCTCCCGCGTTGCCTTGTGGACAAACCGTATCTAGGGTCCAAGGTCAATAGCGGCGGGGGGCATGCGCAATGGCGCGGGGGATCATAGAAACAGGCGGTTTTCTGGTGCTCGGCAGGGCGGGGCTGGACCTTTATGCCGATCCGCCCGGAACGCGCGTGGACGAGGCGTCGGCCTTCACCACCGCGCTCGGGGGATCGGCCGCCAACATTGCGGCAGGGATCGCCCGGCTTGGCGGTTCTGCTTCACTGCTTACCTGCGTTTCCGACGACGCCGTCGGCAGGTTCACCACGCTCGAACTTCAGCGCTACAATGTCGGCACGACGCATGTGCGGCTGGCACGGGGCGAAGCGCGGACCTCGCTGGCAGTCGTCGCAACCCGCAATGACGACACGCAGTCGGTGATCTACCGCAACGACGCAGCCGATTTCCGGCTGTCGGAGGAACAGGTACGTTCGCTGGATTTTTCCGCTTTCAGCGCGCTGATAGTTACCGGTACGGCGCTGGCGGTGGAGCCGTCGCGGTCGGCCACATTGCTTGCTATGGAACTGGCGAAAGAGGCGGGCAAGGCAGTGATCATCGACATCGACTACCGGCCCTATTCATGGGCAGACGCAAAGGAGGCCGCGGCCATCAACCTCAAGGCCGCGCAGATGAGCGACATCGTCATCGGCAATGATGTGGAGTTCGCGGTCATTGCCGGCGGCAATGGGCTGAAACATGCCGAAGAGCTTTCGCGGGAAGGAAGGACCGTCGTCTACAAGATGGGCGAAAAGGGTTCCGTCACCTTCGCGGACGGGCAATCGTTTTCAACCGGCATTTATGGAGTCGAGGCGTTGAAGCCGACCGGTGCGGGCGATGCCTTCATGGCGGGCTTCGCCACGGGCATGGCGGCCGCGCTGGAACTTCAGGCCTGCGTCTTGCGCGGAAGCGCTGCGGCGGCCATTGTCGTGACGCGTGTCGGCTGCGCTCCGGCCATGCCGCGCAGCGACGAACTCGACGCATTCATGGCCTCGCATTACGTATCGGTTTGAACCATGCACATCCCTTCCCATGACAACGCCAACAAGCCCATTGTCGATGCAGACGATCCGCGCGTTCCGCTCAACTATTTCAACATCGTCAGGCTGAAGCGCGGAGAGGCATTCGAGTACCGGGTGCCGGGGTATGAAACGGCCATCGTTCCGGCGACCGGAACGATCGATGTGGAAGTCGAGGGCGAGACCTATCCTGCCATCGGCAACCGCGGCGTCGATGTCTGGGACGGCGAACCGGAGGGCGTCTATGCGCCTTCGGGCGCGCGGGTGACGATGGTTTGCAAGTCCGACGCCGCGGAGGTCTTTGTCGCGGGGGCAAGGTTCGACGGAGTGCTGGCTCCCTTCGCGGTCCGGCGCGACGAGATCGACATGGTGCAATACGGATCGGACGAAACAAAGACGCATCGCAAGATCAAGCACATCTTCGGCACCAAGTACCGCGACAGGGTCGGTCGGCTGCTGGTGTCGGAACTCTTCACCGTGGGGCAGGGCGGTTGGTCCGGATTTCCGCCGCACAAGCACGACACCGACCGGCTGCCGCTCGAAACGCGGCATGACGAGACCTACAATTTTCGCTTCCGCCCCAACAACGGCTTCGGCATGCAACTGGTGCAGCGCGAGGAAGGCAAGGTGGGCGACGCCTACCATATCGTCGACGGCTCCACGATCCTGCTGGACAAGGGGTATCATCCCTGCGTTGTCGCGCCGGGATACGAAATGTATTATTTCACCATCCTTGGCGGGCTCAGCCAGCGACCGCTGGTGCAGTTCTTCCAGCCCGAACATGCCTGGCAGATCGAAACGATTCCCGGCATCAAGGATATGATCGCGAAGTTCAAATGACAGCCGCGACGCTATCCGAGGTGCTGGTTCCGGCCATGAATTGCGGCCATGCCGTCGCGGGGCTCGTCGTGCTTGGCTGGGAAGACGCCCGGGCTTTCGTCGAGGCTGGCGAGGAGACCGGGCTGCCGATCATCCTGCAGGCGGGACCGGCCTGCCGCAAGCACACGCCCGTTCGCGTGCTCGGTGCGATGTTCCGCACGCTGGCGGATGCAGCGAGCGTGCCGGTGGTTTGCCACGTCGACCATGCCTATACGCTGGAGGAATGCCGTGCCGGCATTGACCACGGATTCACCTCGGTGATGATCGACGGATCCAAGCTGCCAATCACGCAAAACATCGAGCTGACCGCGTCTGTTGTGGATGTTGCGCGCCGGGCGGGCGTATCGGTGGAAGGCGAAGTTGGTTTTGTCGGCTATGTATCGGGCGCTGCCTCGGCCATGACGTCGCCGGAAGAAGCGGAACTTTTCGACCGGCAAAGCGGCGCGGATGCGATGGCGATATCGGTCGGCAATGTTCACCTTTCCACCGAAAAGACGGCCGGCATCGACATGGATGCGCTGCGCGCCATCGAGGCGGTGACGCGCCTGCCGCTGGTGCTGCATGGCGGCTCCGGCATTCCCGATGCGGTGCGCCGGCAGATCGCGCGCGGCACGCGGGTAGCCAAGTTCAATGTCGGGACGGAACTGCGAATGGCATTCGGCAAGGCGCTGCGGCAGTCCATTGCCAGCCAGCCCGACCAGTTCGACCGTATCGCGCTGCTGTCGCCGGTGATTTCGCCGATGCGTGCGGAGGCTGTGAATGTCATTCGCGGTCTTTGGGGCGACCAAGCTTCAGCGCCATGAAAATCGTTCCGGCAACGGGCGTGTCGTAATAGGGCGGTATATCTTTAAATCCCAGCCGGCGATAAAGAGCGATTGCCTCTGCCATGTCCGGCAAGGTGTCGAGGCGCATTTCGCGGTAGCCGATCGATAAAGCCTCGGTAATTACTGCTTCGACAAGGGCCTTGCCGAGGCCCAGCCCTCGTCCCCGCGGCGCGACGTAGAGCCGCTTCATCTCGCAGTAACCGGCGGGGTCGATGGGGCGAATGGCAACGCAGCCGATTGCTTCACCCCCGGTCGAGCGGGCCAGCAGCAATGTGCCATGGGGCGGGGCATACTTGCCGGGCAATTCCGACAATTCTCCTGCGAACCCTTGATAAGAAAGATCGACGCCCAAAGAACCGGCATAGGCGCTGAACAGGGCGGCGCAATCGGCGATGTCTTGCGGCGCGGTGGCGGTGGCGATTTCGAACGCGGACTTGCTCATGCGTCCATATATTCTTCTTGATGCGTATCGCGACGGTAGTCGCAATTGCGATGAAAATCGCCGACGAATGTTGCGGCGAAGGTATTTTTCGTGCTGAGGCTTTTGCAGGCTGCCCGACTGACGCAATGACGGAACCCGATGCTCTACAAGGGAAAGATACTGGCCGTTGCGCCGATGATGGACTGGACGGATCGGCATTGCCGTTTCCTGCACCGGCAACTCACGCGCCGCGCGCTGCTCTATACCGAGATGGTCGTCGCTGACGGCATCATCCAGGGCGACCGCGCGCGCTTGCTCGGCTTCGATGATTGCGAGCATCCGGTCGCGCTTCAGCTTGGCGGCAGCGATCCGGCCAAGCTCGCGCAGGCCGCGCGCATCGGCGCGGAGTTCGGCTATGACGAGATCAACCTCAATGTCGGCTGCCCGTCCGACCGGGTGCAATCGGGTACCTTCGGTGCTTGCCTTATGCGCACTCCGGAACTGGTTGGCGAGTGCGTCGCGGCCATGCGGGCGGCTGTGAGCGTGCCGGTCACGGTCAAGTGCCGCATCGCCGTGGACGAACAGGATCCCGGCCCGGCGCTCGACGCGCTTGCACACAGTGTTTGGGAAGCGGGTGCGGATGCGCTCTGGGTGCATGCGCGGAAGGCCTGGCTGGAAGGTCTCAGCCCCAAGGAAAACCGGGACATCCCGCCGTTGGACTATGATCGGGTGCGCAGGCTCAAGCTGGAAAACCCGAATCGTTTCATCGGCTTGAACGGAGGACTTCAAGACCTGAATCATGCCCTTGCGGAAATGAATCATGACGTTACGGAAGCAGTTGAAAGCGTTGAGAAACCGATTCAGCCGCTGGACGGCACCATGCTCGGACGCGCAGCCTATCACACGCCGTCGATTCTGCGCGAAGCCGATCAAATTTTTTACGGCGAGAGCGCGGCACCACGGGAATGGGCCGAAATCATCAATGCGATGATGGAGCATGCGGCGCGGCACATCGAAGTCGGCGGGCGCCTGCAGCATGTGACACGGCACATGGTTGGCCTCTTCCATGGATTGCCGGGAGCGCGGCGATGGCGGCAGATCCTTTCCACCCGCGCCACGCAGCCGGGGGCGGGGCCGCAGGTCATTTTGCAGGCCTTTTCCGAGGTTCGGCTTGACGCTGCCGAGGAGGCAGCCTAGCGGTTCTGATCCGCACCCGAAAAAGACGCCTGATGGAAATCCTCCCGCCGATCAACGAACTACTCCCCTTCCTGGCGGGGCTCATAGCGGCGGGCGCGGTCGCGGGCTTCCTTGCGGGCCTTTTCGGCATCGGCGGCGGCGCTGTGCTCGTGCCGGTCTTCTACCAGATGCTGACAATCCTGGGCGTCGACGAGGCCGTGCGGATGCATGTGTGCGTTGGCACTTCGCTCGCCATCATCGTGCCAACTTCGCTGCGGTCATTCCACAGCCATTGGAAACGCGGCGCGGTCGACATGGACCTGATCCGCTCATTCGCGATCGCCGTGCCTGCGGGAGTTGTCGCCGCGTCGCTGGTCGCCGCGCAGATTTCGGGCGAGGGTCTGAAGGTCATCTTCGCGGTCGTTGCTGTACTCGTCGCGGCGAAGCTCTTGTTCGGGCGTGCAAGCTGGAAGATCGGCGATGCGATACCGGGCAATCCGCTGCGGGCAGTCATCGGCTTCCTGATCGGCTTCCTGTCCACCTTCATGGGCATTGGCGGCGGCATCTTCAACAACACCTTCATGACCCTTTACGGAAGGCCGATGCTCCAGTCCGTTGCGACATCGTCGGGCGTGGGCGTGCTGATTTCCGTGCCCGGCGTGCTCGGCTACATGTGGGCAGGGTGGGGCGCCGACGGACTACCGCCCTTTTCACTCGGTTTCGTCAATGTGCTGATGTTGGCGGTCGTGGTGCCATTGTCGCTTCTGGTCGCGCCATTCGGTGTAGCTGCGGCGCACAGCCTGCCGCGGCGGTTTCTGGAAATCGGTTTCGGGCTGTTCATGCTGTTCGTCGCCGGCCGATTCCTGGTGTCGATCTTCGGCTAGTCCGTCAGAATCAGCCTGTCGCCGCGTACCTCGAAACTGAACAGCGAGGTCAGGAAGTTCATGCCCAGCAGGCTGGTCTCCAACATGTCGTCGCGGGCAACCAGCGCTGTCAGGCCGCGTCTCTCGATTGCGCCGATGGACAGGTGGTCCAGTTCCACCCGTGCCGCCGTGGTGCGGCCGTTCGCGGTGGATACCGGGACGTCATAGGAGAGGCCGTCCATTTCAAAACCTGCCGCTTCCGCATCCTGATGCGTCAGCACGACGACGCTTGCGCCGGTATCGACGACGAACTCCATCGGAACACCGTTGATTTCGCCGCGCGCGTTGAACTGGCCGCGGCCCATCCGCAACAGCGTGATCTGCTCGCGCCCTTCGGCCGAAACGGACGAATAGGGGCTGCCGGGAACGAGACCGGCGCTCACCCGGAACGCCACATCCTGAAGTTCAAACCGGTAGATATAGCCGGTCACCAGCACCAGAATGATCGCCAGCCAAAGCACGAGGTTGCGGGCCGCCTCGCGCCACAATCCCCGGCGGGGAATGATCGCGGAGGCAGCAAGGATGGCCCACGCCGAATAAAACGCCAGGCTCGCGAAGTCGTGGTTTTCAATGCCAAGCACCGTGCCGCTGTCGTGGCGCAGAACCAGAAACAACGCCGCCCCGCCAACAAGCGCAAGCAAAAGCCAAAGCAGCCTCATGGCTCGCCTTTCCGCCCGCCATTCTCCCGCGCCATCCGGGCGCGCCGCGTGTCGCGGCGGGGCTTCCTCACCACGGTTTCCAGCCTCGCCGGCAGCAGCTTCATGACCTCGCCGCGCTCGGTGTCAGAAAAGACCGTCCAATTGCCGATTTCCTCGCGCGTGCGCCCGCAGCCGAAGCAATAGCCGGTCGCCATGTCGATCGAACACACGAGGATGCACGGGGATTGAATCACGGGTTGCCTTTCGCGCTTGCCACCGGCATTCAGGTAGCGACTGCGCCCGAAAAGACAAGTGCCGTTTTCCCGGCCTGCGTTTGCCGGGCTCATGCGGTCATGCATGGAAATTGCGGCGGAAATTGCCGTAACCGGGACGGAAAGGCTGATCACCTGATGCAATCGCTGGGCCTCGTAACGTTTCTTGTCCACGACTACGGCCAAGCAATCGATTGGTTCACGGCGAAACTGCAATTTTCCGTGCTCGAAGACGCCGAATTGTCACCGGGAAAGCGATGGGTCGTGCTCAACCCCGGCGGCTCGGGCGCCATGCTCCTGCTTGCCAAGGCAGCGGATGCGGGGCAGGCGGCGGCCATCGGCAAACAGGCAGGCGGGCGGGTCGGGTTTTTCCTGTACACCGATGATTTCGATGCCAGCCATGCGCGAATGCACGGCGCGGGCGTAACCTTCCTCGAGGAACCGCGAACCGAGAGCTACGGCAAGGTGGCGGTTTTCCAGGACTTGTACGGCAACCGCTGGGATCTGATCCAGCACTTTCGCTAACGAAATCAGGCAGGCCGGCGCAGGGGAAGGACAGGGCGCCGCTTGGCAGCCGCGTCTACCGCCGCCTTGACCGGCCGCATGACTTCCAGGACTTCGCGAACGCGGGAAGGTAGCGATGACTTCAGTGCCTTCGCGCAGCTTGGATTTCAGCTCGAACTTGCCGTCATGCATGTGCATCAACGCCTGGACAATGGGAAGGCCGAGACCGGTTCCCTGTTCGGCGCTCTTGATTGCAATCGAGCCCTGCCCGAAGGACGAAAGGACGATCGGTATTTCCTCCTCGGGGATGCCAGGTCCGGTATCCTTGACGGCAAGGTATTGGCCGCCCGAGCTCGTCCAGCCAACCTTCAGCCAGATCGTGCCGCCGGTGGGCGTGAATTTCAGCGCGTTGGACAGCAGGTTCAGCGTGATCTGCCGCACGGCACGCTCGTCCGCCCAGATCAGAGGCAGATTGTCCTCGTACTGGCTGACGATGGTGATGCCCTTGTTCTTGGCCTTGAGCTGAACCATGTGGTGTGCTTCCTCGACCACATAAACGAGGCGGATGGATTCTTCCGTCAGTTCCTGGCGTCCGGCCTCGATGCGTGAAAGGTCGAGGATCTCGTTGATCACGTTGAGCAGGTGCTTGCCGGAATTGTGGATATCGTTGACATACTCTTTGTATGCAGGGTTGCCCACCGGTCCAAGCACCTCGTGCTGCATCACTTCCGAAAATCCGAGGATGGCATTCAGCGGTGTGCGCAGTTCATGGCTCATGGTTGCCAGGAAGCGCGACTTTGCAAGGTTCGCCTCCTCGGCACGGCGGCGGGCTTCTTCCGAGAAGGATTTCGCCGTTTCAAGTTCCGCGATCAGCGTTTCCTTCTCTGCCTTGTGCTCGAGGATGGTCAGGACCGACAGCTTGAAGCGGTCGGCCATCAGGTAGAAGAAAGCCTGCGAGCCGAGAAGAATGCCGGCCATCATCATTGACGCCGGTTCGTAGGTGAGCATGAAACGAATCGACAGGACCAACGTCGCCGGCGCACTGGTGATCAGCATGCTGGCACCGAAAGCATAGGACAACATCATCGTGATCGCCTGGAACACGAGGATGGTCGAGAACTGGATTATCGAGTAGCTGCCGTCGCCGCATTCGTTGCAGCCATAGATCGCGAAAATGGCCCAGCACATCGCCACCATCAGCTGCGCCAGCAGGAAGGTCCGTCGCCAGCGTGGCAGGATTTCCTGGCCATCGTGGTCGGCTTCCCTGATGTAGCGATGGCAGATCACCGCAAAGAGGCCGTAGATGAGCGCGGTGATCATGAACCACCACGCTGCCGTCAGATAGCCGATGAATTCCGCCGGCAATCACGGCAATGATGGCGATAAAGAGTGGCATGGCTGCAAATGCGTTGCGGTGGTTTTCCGCAAAGCTGCGCATCAGTTCCGGCTCGAACGCGACCGGCACACCGTTGGAGGATGTAAGGCGCTGGCGCAAATCCTTGACGAGCACCGCCGTCGCGCTGCGTTTGCGCGTCTTGTCGACGATGTTCTTGTCGGAATGGCTGGACGTTTTGATACTCAAGGGCCGCCGCCGCTACTTGCACGCAGGAATCCCAAATCCCCTATGCCTTTTTGATTAACATCGTATTAGAACTTGGCGATCGCGGAACATTTTGCCTTGGCTTATTCACGACGCCCCCATCCTGCATATCGAAGGCGGTCGCCATTCTCACGCCTGCTGGAGTATGCCGTGGCAGCGGCATTTCTGGTTGCGGTGGCCGTGCTGGCAGCCGCACTGGCCAGGGTTTCCACCGATACGCTTGCCGGGAAGGCTGTAGTAGTTGATGGTGACTCGCTGCTTTTCGGGGAGACGCGCATCAGGCTCGAAGGCATCGATGCGCCGGAGTTTTCGCAGACCTGCATGGCGGGCGGGCGCAGTTTCGAGTGCGGTCGCGAGGCGCGAAACCATTTGCGGCGTTTGATCGGCGGGAGGCCGGTTTCCTGCTCGGGCTGGCAAACCGACAAATATGGCCGGATGCTGGCCCGCTGCACCGTATCGGGGACCGACATCAATGCCGCCATGGTGCGCGACGGATGGGCTGTTGCGTTTGGCGATTTTGCCACCGAGGAAGCGCAGGCGCGGGTGCAAAAGCGCGGAGTTTGGCAGGGCGAGTTCGAGGCGCCGCGCGACTGGCGGCGCGAGCATCCCAACAGCCCCGACGAGGCCGAGCCACATTCCGCCTCCATCGGGTCGTTCATTCAATCGATCGGACGGCGCATTGCCGCCTGGACTGGAAACTAGCAGGAGCGACCATGCCGCATTTCAACGCGATGAAGCTTTATGACGGCGGCCGTGCGCCCAACCCCCGCCGGGTGCAGATTTTCATGGCGGAGAAGGGGATAACTGTCCCGACCGTCCAGATCGACATCAACAAGCTGGAGCAAAAGTCCGTGGAGTTCACCCGGATCAACCCGATGCAGCGTGTGCCGGTGCTGATGCTGGAAGACGGCACCGCAATCTCGGAGACCATCGCGATATGCCGGTATTTCGAGGAAACCGTGCCCGAGCCTGCACTGATGGGCCGCGATGCCAGGGAGAAGGCGCTCACCGAAATGTGGCAGCGGCGCATGGAGTTCCTGTTCCTGCTGCCGGTGGCGATGGCGTTCCGCCATCTGCACCCGGGCGGGGCGCATCTGGAGCAGCCGCAAGTTTCGCAATGGGGCGAAGTGAACCAGCAGCGGGCGCGCGCGTTCATGGAGTTTCTCGACGGCGAGCTTGCCGCAAGGCCGTTCGTTGCCGGGGAAGAATTCACCATCGCGGACATCACGGCAGTGATCGCATACCAGTTTCTGAAACCTGGCCGGATCGCGTATCCGGAAGATCTTGTCCACCTGCAACGTTGGTATGGCGATGTTTCGGCCCGCCCGTCGGTAACGCCGCCCAAGGGCGATGGCTGATCAGGTCGACATCCTTTCGCAGCAGATCAGGGCTTGCCGGATATGTTTGGACAATCCGCGGGGCAGGGCGCTGCCGCATGAGCCGAGGCCCGTTGCGGTGCTGTCGCGCACAGCGCGCATCGCGATTTGCGGCCAGGCTCCCGGTACGAAGGTCCATGCATCGGGGCGCCCGTTTACCGACCGCTCGGGGGACCGTTTGCGCGAGTGGATGGGCATCGAGCCGGATATTTTCTACGACGCCTCGCGCATGGCAATCGTACCGATGGGTTTCTGTTTTCCCGGGCAGGATGCCAAGGGTGGCGACCTTGCGCCGCGCCGCGAATGCGCCACGCACTGGCGCTCACAGGTGTTTGCCTCCATGCCGCAGATCGAACTCATTCTGGCTGTCGGCCAATACGCCCAGCAATGGCATCTGGGACCGCTTGCAGGATCCAACCTCACCGAAACCGTCTCGCGGTGGCGCGACATTAGCGCCGCAACCAGCCCGCAACTGATCCCGCTGCCGCATCCCTCCTGGCGAAATACTGGCTGGCTGAAGCGGCATCCATGGTTCGAGGCCGAACTGGTTCCATTCCTGCGGGAGCGCGTTTTCACGCAAATACAGCCCCGCTTGTGAAACGCCATTTCTCTGTTATGAAAATCGAGGAACGAATTTCCAACCTTGGGGGAATCATGGACCGCGTCGACAAGATGATTCTTAGCCTGATCCAGGAGGATGCGACGCTTCCGGTTGCTGACATAGCCAAGCGGGTCGGGCTTTCCACCACGCCATGCTGGCGGCGAATCCAGAAGATGGAGGAGGACCGGGTGATCGAGCGGCGCGTTGCCGTTCTCAATCCGGAGAAAATCAATGTCGGCGTGACGGTCTTCGTTTCCATAATTACCGCAAAGCACAATCAGGAATGGCTCAGGCGATTTGCCGAAGTAATTGCAAAATTTCCCGAAGTGGTCGGGTTCTACCGCATGAGCGGCCAAGTGGATTACCTGCTGAAGGTCGTAGTTCCCGACATTGCCGCCTATGACGCTTTCTACAAGAAGCTGGTCGGAGAGATCGACATAGAGGACGTTTCCTCCGCCTTTGCCATGGAGCGGATCAAGGATACGACGCAATTGCCGCTCAACTACATCGCGCTGGAAAAACCCGCAAAAGCCAAGGACTAGGATTTAAGCCGGGCGATGACGCTTTCGCTCTCCAGTTCGCGCGCAGCGCCGCTGCCGATCCAGCGCGCGGTGCTATCGCCACTGGCGGCAAGCTCGCGGGCCAAATCGAGGCAGGGCCCGTGCAGCGATGCGGAACGCTTGCCGACCTGGCGCAGCGCCCAGTTGACCGACTTCTTGACGAAATTGCGTGGGTCGTGGGCTCCATCACGGATGACCGGCAGCCATTCGAGGAACGAAGCGTGCGGCGCCTTCTTGTCGTGGACGGCCATCCAGGCAAGCGTGACGAAGCCGGCCCGGCGCACGAACTGGCGCTCGTCGAGTACCCATTGGCGGATCTTGGCACCGGCCATCGGTGTGCGGCACCACAAGTTTCCGCAAGCCTGGTCGCACAAGTCCCAACTGTTGAAATCGCCTGTCCAGCGATCCATCGGACTGTCCGTGACCCATTGCGGGCGGTCGACGAGGACAGCCAGCAAGCGCGCCTCGTGCCATCCGGCCTGCCACAGTTCCTCCGCCAATGCGTGGCCGCGCTCGATCTCCCTCGCAAGGGAGCGTAAATCGGCCATGCTTATGCCGAAAGCCTGCTCCACATTGATGCCGAAGCGCGCCATGCCCTCGCGGTTCTTTTCGGAACGGCGCGATTTCAGCCAGATTACCAGTTCGTCGGCGGTGAACGGCTGGCGCGGCACGCTCAGCGTTCCAGGCGGGCCAGCAGGCTCGAAGTGTCCCAACGTTTTCCACCCATGCGCTGGATTTCGGCATAGAACTGGTCGACCAGGGCAGTCACGGGCAGGCTGGCGCCGTTCTGGCGGGCGGCTTCCAGCACGATGTCGAGGTCCTTGCGCATCCAGTCCACCGCAAAGCCGTGCTTGTAATGGCCTTCGCTCATGGTCTTCCAGCGGTTTTCCATCTGCCAGGAACCGGCTGCGCCCTTGGAAATGACGTCGATGACCTTCTCGATGTCGAGTCCGGCCTTCATGCCGAAATGGATGCCCTCGGCAAGCCCCTGCACGAGGCCGGCAATGCAGATCTGGTTGACCATCTTGGTCAACTGGCCCGAGCCGGCAGGACCCATCAGCCCGACCATGCGCGAATAGGCGTCAATGACCGGCCTTGCCCGGTTGAACACTTCTTCCTCGCCGCCGACCATGACCGTCAGCTTGCCGTTTTCGGCGCCCGCCTGTCCGCCTGAAACCGGCGCGTCGAGGAAACTGAAGCCGGCGTTCTTGGCGGCGTCATGGAGTTCAACGGCGACCGCTGCCGAAGCGGTGGTGTTATCGATGAAGATCGCGCCCTTCTTCATGCGCGGAAAACGCGCCGTCGGGACCGAGCGTGACCGACCGAAGATCGTCGTCATTGCCGACGCAGGCGAACACAAAATCGCAGCCATCCGCGGCCGCGGCAGGCGTTGGTTGATGCGTGCCGCCGTGTTCACCGACCCATTTGGCCGCCTTTTCCATCGTTCGATTGTATACGGTCATGTCGTGGCCGGCCTTTGCCAGATGTCCGGCCATCGGGTAACCCATCACGCCAAGACCGATGAACGCTGCTTTCGCCATGATGGTTTTCCTTTTTGTTGTGCGGGCTTTCTGCCACAAATCCGGATACAGGATCGGCCGTGTTTTTCAAGTTCGAATGCCGGTAGCCCGACGTGGCCTTGCAACCTGTAGCGGTCACGCTGGATATAACCTATAGGCAATCAACGGATAGATACTGGGGAAGTTCATTGGGCATCATTCCGGTCATATTGAGCGGCGGGTCGGGCACGAGGCTGTGGCCACTGTCGCGGGCTTCCAAACCGAAGCAGTTTCTGGGTTTCGGCACAAAACACTCGCTGTTCCAGGAAACGCTGCTGCGTTGCCGCGATGAATTGTTTGACCGGAGGCCAATCATCGTTGGCGCGGAAGCACACCGCTTCCTGCTAGCCGAAGATCTTCTCGAAATCGGCGTCGAGGCCGACATCCTGCTTGAACCGGTGGCTCGAAATTCCTGCGCGGCCGTGGCCGCGGGATGCCTGCGGGCGCTGCAGCGCGATGGCGAGGCAGTCGTGCTGGTGCTCGCCGCGGACCACCACATTCCCGATACGGGCGAGTTTTCCGCAGCCGTTGCCCTTGCCAGTGAAGATGCAAGGGCGGGGCGCCTCGTGACCTTCGGCATCCAGCCGGATCGCCCTGCCACCGGCTACGGATATATCCGGCCTGGAGGGAAGCTGGAGGCTACCTTCAAGGTGGAGGCATTCGTCGAAAAGCCCTCGCACGATCTGGCGACCGATTATGTCTCGCAGGGTTATCTTTGGAACAGCGGCAATTTCCTGTTTCGCGCCGCGAGCTTCATTGAGGAACTGGAGCGGCTGCAGCCAAGGGTTCTGGCTGCTGTTGAAAAAGCCCTGTCGGTGGCGCGCCGCGACCTCGATTTCGTCAGGCTCGATGCGGTGTTTGGCGAGGCTCCTTCGATTTCGGTGGACCATGCGGTCATGGAGCACACAGGCAAGGCTGCCGTATTACCGGTCTCCTACGCCTGGTCGGACGTTGGCAGCTGGGATGCGGTGCTGGACATCGCCGAGCGCGATGGCGGCGGCAATGCAGTCATTGGCCATGCGGTAGTTGAGGCAGGGTCGAACAACCTCGTCCATTCCGAACGCCGGCTGACGACGCTGCTCGGCGTCGACGACCTGGTTGTCGTCACGACGGCTGACGCAGTGCTCGTCGTTGGCAAATCGAAGGCAGAGAGCGTGAAGGACCTGGTGAAGAACCTGCATCTGGCCGGACGTGCCGAAGCAACGGAAGCCCAGCAGATATTCCGTCCATGGGGCAATTACGAGCGCCTCGACATGGATGGGGGCTATCAGGTCAAGCGCATCACGGTGAAGCCGGGCGGCGTGCTGTCGCTGCAGAAACACCGCCACCGCGCCGAGCATTGGGTGGTGGTGCAAGGCGAGGCAGAAGTGACGATAGACGGCAAGGTGACGAAACTGATGCCGAACCAATCGGTCTATGTACCGCTCGGTTCGATACACCGGCTCGCCAACCGCGGCGACGTTCCGGTCGTACTGATCGAAGTCCAGACCGGGGATTATCTGGGCGAGGACGACATCATCCGCCTGGAAGATTCCTACAACCGGGTTGAAACCACAGACCCAGGGACGGACTGAAGAGATGGCCCGCCTTTACGACAGCCGCAGGCGCATCCTCGTCACCGGGGGCGCCGGGTTCCTTGGCTCGCACCTCATCGACCGGCTGCTGGCGCAGGGCCATGAGGTGCTGTGCATCGACAACCTCTTTACCGGCAACAAGCGCAATGTCGATCACCTGCACAACCATCCGCGCTTCGAGTTCCAGCGCCACGATGTCTGCTTCCCGCTCTATGTCGAGGTCGACGAGATCTACAATCTCGCCTGTCCCGCTTCGCCTGTGCACTACCAGCACGACCCGGTGCAGACGACCAAGACCTCGGTGCATGGCGCGATCAACATGCTGGGTCTCGCCAAGCGGCTGAAATGCAAGATCTTCCAGGCCTCGACCAGCGAGGTTTACGGCGATCCGGCGGTGCACCCGCAGACCGAGGACTATTGGGGCAATGTCAATCCGATCGGTCCGCGCTCGTGCTACGATGAGGGCAAGCGTTGCGCCGAGACGCTGTTCTTCGACTATCGCCGCCAGCACGGGCTGGAGATCAAGGTCGCGCGCATCTTCAATACCTACGGCCCGCGCATGCATCCGCGCGACGGCCGCGTGGTCTCGAACTTCATCACCCAGGCGCTGGCCGGCGAGGACATCACGCTTTATGGCGATGGCGCGCAGACCCGCTCCTTCTGCTATGTCGATGACCTCATCGATGGTTTCCTGCGCCTGATGGATACCGATCCCTCGTTCACCGGCCCTGTGAATCTCGGCAATCCTGTCGAGTTCACGATGATCGAACTTGCGCAGAACATCCTGAAGCTCACCGGCTCGGGCTCGAAACTGGTGCACAAGCCGCTGCCGGCCGACGATCCGCGGCAGCGCCGTCCCGATATCACCCTTGCCAGGGAGGCGCTCGACTGGCAGCCGAAGGTGCCGCTGGCCGAGGGCCTGAAGCCGACAATCGCGCATTTCGAGGGGCTGTTGCGGGCGTAACCGGCGCATCGCCGATTTCTCTGGACGAATGCATAAAATGTCGGCAGCTTTCGCCTCTTCGAGGGAAACAAGGATGCGCCAGACATGATCTTCAACTCCGCGTCTGAACTTGAAGGCGCCTTTGTCGGACGGGTATGGAATCCCGCTGCAGGCGGCCCCTCGGTCGTGACTTTGCGCGACGGCAATGTCATCGACATTAGCTCCCGCGATGCGCCAACCGTCAGCGACATCTGCGCAATGGCGGATCCGGCCGGATTTGTTCGCGCGTCAAGTGGCATAGCGCTCGGTGCAATCGAGGCGATTTCCGCCGGCAAGCCTGGGGACATTTCGGAACTGCATTTTCTCGCCCCGTGTGACCTTCAGGCAGTCAAGGCCTGCGGCGTCACCTTCGCCCGTTCCATGGTCGAGCGTGTGATCGAGGAAAAGGCGGCGGGTGATCCCGCACGCGCCCAATCCATCCGCGAGAAAATCGGCGGCATGATCGGCGACAGCCTGCGCAACATCAAGGCAGGATCCCCGCAAGCAGCGCAGGTCAAGCAGGCGCTTATCGCGGAGGGCCTGTGGAGCCAATATCTCGAAGTCGGTATCGGACCGGATGCCGAGGTCTTCTCCAAGGCGCAAGTCCTGTCGTCGGTGGGAACCGGCGCCGAAGTCGGCATTCATCCGATATCGCACTGGAACAATCCAGAACCCGAGATCGTGCTGGCGGTCAGCCCGGCCGGGCGTATCGTGGGCGCCACGCTGGGCAACGACGTGAATTTACGCGATGTCGAGGGGCGCTCGGCGCTGCTGCTGTCGAAGGCCAAAGACAACAATGCCGCCTGCGCGATTGGTCCCTTCATCCGGCTGTTCGATGCTTCCTTCACCTTGGACGACGTCCGAAAGGCGGAGTTGACCCTGGAGGTCAAGGGGCCGGAAGGCTTCGAGTTGATCGGGCATTCCTCCATGCGCGAGATCAGCCGCGATCCCGAGGAACTGGTTGCCCAGACAATCGGCCGCCATCACCAATATCCAGATGGCTTCATGCTCTTTCTCGGCACCATGTTCGCTCCGACCAAGGACCGCGACACCGCGGGCGAGGGCTTCACTCACAAGCAGGGCGACGTTGTCACGATTTCCGCCCCTGGACTGGGACGCCTCAGCAACACCGTGCGGTGGTCTACCGAATGCAAGCCCTGGACATTCGGCATCGGCCAATTGATGCGCAATCTGTCGGCACGCGGACTGGTGTGAAAGTATTCGGGCTTGCCCGACGCCTCGCAATTTGGCTGGGCTTCGCAATACGAACCGCAATTTGCGAAAAAACCGACTCCAATGCTGCTTTTGGTTAGCAGAGCGTGAAAAACGCAGGCAGCCTGATGATTCAGAGGGTTGCATGCCACCTGCCCGGAATTTCCGGAACGTAAAGACCAAAATCCATCAAAGTTAAATAAATAACACATTGTGGCGGCGACTCCTCGGCAGGAGATTCCCCCTAATTTCCCATTTCAATGCACTAGACCCCCCGGAGAATACCCATGCTGTCCAACATGGTTCCGGCGCTGATGCGCCGTTTCTTGAAAGATACCGCCGGCACTTATGCGATCACCTTTTCGCTGATGGTTGTGCCGGTACTTGGCACCGTCGCGCTGGCGGTGGATTACTCCAACCTGTCGAAGCAGAAGGGCTACGTTCAAAACAGCCTGGACGCTGCAGCACTTGCTACTTCCAAGGAATTTGCAGCAGGCAATTTTGCTTCTGAAACGCCAGCACAGGAAAAGGCGCTGATGGATGCCTATGCCAGCGACTTTTTCCACGCCAACCTCCCTGCCGAAGTGAAGCCGGAGGACGTGGTGCTGACGACTGGCTTTACCACTATCGCCAAGCAGGACGCGGACGGCGTCTGGCGCGACGAAAAGGCGGTCGCCCTGAGCGCCAGCCTGACTTACGACACCTTGATCGCGAAGGTCGTCGGACATGAGACGATCATCTCGCAGATCGCATCGGAGGTTGCCATGGGCAACCTCACTGTCGAGGTCGCGCTCGTAGTCGACAACTCCGGCTCCATGGCTTCCAACAGCAAGATCACACGGCTTCAGGAAGCGTCGCGGAGCATGGTCGACAAGATCTTTGCCGCCGCCACCACCTCGAACAAGCCGAACCCGATCAGCTTTTCGGTAGTTCCGTTCGCCGCGTCGGTAAACATCGGATCCGACAACGCCGGCAAGCCGTGGATGGATATCAACGGCTGGGCGCCGATACATCACGAAAACCTGGATTGGTCGACCTATATCAAGCCGACCAACGCCACGGTCGAGATCATCGACAGGGGCACCCACAAGACGGTGCGCGAAAAGATCGGCAACGGCGCCTGGGAGTGGAAGACACGTCATGACATCCATGAAATCCTGGGCACGCAATGGAGCGGCTGCGTCGAGATGCGGCCCTGGCCGCACAGCACGCTTGACACAGTGCAGTCGGTAGACGGCGTGACGTTCGAGCAGGCGCAGGCTGCCTCGTCCGGCGATGGCCTCGATGCCCTGTTCGTGCCGATGTTTGCCCCGAGCGAACCGTCATCGACCTATGTCACGAATAGCGGCAGCAATTGGGTGAACAACACCGACAGCTACAACTATCCGAACGACTACACCTATGACTACCGCAAGAAGGACAATGTCATTTTTGCATCCACTTCGGCTGACAGGACGTCGAACCAGAACGTCCGCCAGAACTGGATTTGGCGATACCAGAACAGCAAAGTGAGCATGGCCACCAGCCGCAATCCGAACATCAGCTGCACCACGCCGGCGATCACGCCGCTGACCACCGACAAGGCGACCGTCAAGACCGCCATCGACAACCTCGTCGCCAACGGCAATACGAATGTGCAGGAGGGCGTTGCCTGGGGATGGCGCACGCTGAGCGAGGCGGAGCCTTTCACCGGCGGACGCGCCTACGACAACATCGACAACCGCAAGTACATCATTGTGCTGACGGACGGCAACAACACCTACAGCACCTCGTCGACGCCGAACAAGACGACATATGGCGCGTGGGGCTATGGCAAGCACAACCGGATCGAAGCCGGCCTCGCGCAAGCCGATCGCCCGGCGCTTTACAAAAATACCACGCCCAACAGCTGGGAATCGAAGATGAACGTGCACACCTTGCAAACTTGCGAAAACGCCAAGGCTGCCGGCATAACCATCTTCTCGATTGCGTTCGACGTGTCGAGCGGATCGTCGGTGAAGAAGCTGCTGGAATCATGTGGCGGGTCGGCCAAGGACGCCGACGGACAGAACGTGTATAATGCGGGCAAATTCTACTACGACGTTGGAACGACCGAATTGGCCCAGGCGATGGATGACATCGCTGCCCAGATCTCGGAGATGCGGATCAAGCGCTGACACCCGATCTGGCGAGCAATGAAGTTCCGGGGAGCAATGCGGTGCATTGCTCCCATTATTTTGTGGCAATCAGAATTATCGATCTTGTGATGTTCTGGTTGAAAGCATCAAATAATATACTGAACAGAAATTGAACATGTAACCCCGCGCGGGGTGATGCATGTCGTCAAGGAATTCGTCGTTCAGGACAGGGCTTGCCACCAGATTGCGCCGGCTGCACCCCATATCAACAGGGCAGCCATGGAGGTTCGGGAAAGCGCCAGCTTCGCCATGCCGTTGATCACGCGTTCGATGTCGATCTTCATTGTTTTGTCTTCCATTGCCAGTTTGCAAGCAGCCTGGTAAAAAATCCGGTTTTGCTGTTAACCTGATGTTCAACATTAAAAATTCATTCCGCAAGAGATTATGATTCAAAGACCGATGTTTAATTCGATTAAGGTTAGTCAATACACTTTGAAATGAATTTCAAATTTCTACTTGTGTCCGGGGAGTCAGTCTTTCACGGCCACAACGGCCTTTCGCGAGTTGAGGCCCTTGCCTGACACGCCTGCGTGCTGCCAAAGTCAATCAAGAAAAATGGAACGGGGGACCGTATGCGCTCGCTGGTAAAATGGCTGTTGCGGGGAATGTTGGCGGTCATCGTGCTGGCATTGCTGGCGGCAGCGGCCATCTATGGCATCGTCGCCTCGACCATTCCGCCCGCCTCCGGGTCGGCCGATCTTGTTGGCTTGTCCGGTGAAGTCGAGATGGTGCGCGACAGGCACGGCGTCCCGCATATTGTCGCGGAAACCCACAAGGATGCGGCTGCTGCGCTTGGATATGCCCATGCGCAGGACCGGTACTGGCAAATGCATGTGCTGCGCCACGTTGCCGAGGGGCGGCTTTCGGAACTTTTCGGCAACGCGACCGTGAGTACGGATGTGTTCCTGCGGACGGTCGACCTCGCAGGATCGGCGAAGGCTTCCTACGGGGCGCTGTCATCGGAGGCGAAAGAGTTGCTGGCTGCCTATGCGTCGGGCGTCAACCAGTGGCTGTCGCGCAAGACATCGCTGATGGAAACGCGGCTGCCGCCCGAATTCCTGATCCTTGGCAAGGATGCGCAGCCGTGGGAGCCGTGGCAGAGCGTGGCAATGATCAAGGTCATGGCGCTGACGCTCGACTCGAACATGGATGAGGAGATCCGGCGGCTTGCACTGGCCGCGCGCGGTTTTGACCCCGCCGAGATCGACGACCTGCTGCCCTACGGGCCGCGCGACAACCCGCCGCCGCTGCCGGATTTGCGCACGCTTTTCGGCTGGCCGGCTTCGGGTAAGCCGGTCGCCGGCGCCGTGGAAGCTGGAAACACGCAATACGCCGAAGGGCTGGCCTGGCCGATCGGCGTGACTGCGTCCAACAACTGGGTCGTGGCGGGGTCGCGGACCGTGTCTGGAAAGCCGCTGCTGGCCAACGATCCGCATCTTGGCCTGACAGCCCCGACAGTGTTCTACCTCGCCCACATGCAGTTCAAGCACAATGGCAGCAGGCACGACGTGATCGGCGCCAGCCTGCCGGGCACGCCGCTGGTGTTGGCCGGACGGACCGGCGCCTTTGCCTGGGGACTGACGACAACCAATCTCGACGGGCAGGACGTCTTCATCGAGCGGTTAAAGCCCGACGACGCCTCGCAATATGCTGCTCCGGACGGGTGGCGCAATTTCGAGACCGAAGAGATCAGCATCGCCGTTTCGGGCGGTGAAGCAGTGCCGATGACACGGCGCATGACGCGGCATGGCCCGGTTCTCCCGGACGGCTACCGAAGCATTTCTCAGATCCTTCCCGTAAACCATGTCGCGGCGCTTTCCTGGGTTTCCCTCGCCAAAGACGACACGACAGTGGATGCCGCGATGCGGCTCAACCTTGCTTCGAGTGTCGCTGAAGCCATGGAGGCGGCGCGGTTGATGGTAGCGCCGATGCAGTCGATCGTCATGGCGGATTCGGCTGGCGCGATCGCGCTCATCGCGCCGGCCCGTGTCCCGGTTCGCGATCCGTCCAACATGGTCATGGGCCGCGCGCCGGTTCCCGGCTGGCTGGCGCAATATGACTGGAAGGGATGGATGTCCTTCGAGGAGTTGCCGCGCATTGACAACCCGCCTGAGGGAGCGCTTGCCACGGCCAATGGCGACTGGCTGCCGGAAACATATTCCGGGCATATCACTTTCGATTGGGACGAGCAGTACCGCCAGACCCGCGTCGAGGAACTGGTGATCGGGCGAAGCGAGAAACACTCGCCCGAGACAATGGCGGCGATCCAGGCCGATAATTATTCGCCCGCGCTGGACCAGTTCCGGCGCGAGGCGCTGGCGCAACTTGCCGCCGGCGCCGGACAGGACGGCGAACTCATTGCGGCGTTGAAGAACTGGGATGCCATCATGGCGCCGGACAGGCCCGAACCGCTGATCGTGACGGCATGGTGGCGGCACGCCCAGATGGCCATCTTCTCCGACGATCTGGGACCGGATTACCCGCGATTCGCCAAGGGGCATTTGCAGCCGGTGATCGCGGCGATGACCGAAGCGGGCGCGCGAGACTGGTGCGACAACCGCGAAACCACGCAAAGCGAGACTTGCGGCATCATCCTGGCGGGCGCGCTAGACGCGGCGCTGCGCGAAATCGCTGAAAGGCAGGGCGAGGACTGGAAGGCGTGGCGCTGGGGCAAGGCGCATGTCGCTTTCGGCGAGCACCGTCCATTCTCGTCGGTTGCGCCGCTTTCGCGCTTCTTCACGGTGGAGCGGCCAAGTGCGGGGGATTCCTACACGCTGCTGCGCGGCCGGACAGACTTTTCGGAAAGCGAGCCCTATCGCAACGTTCATGCTTCCGCCTACCGCGCGTGGTACGATCTTGGCGCGCCGGACACGTCGCGCTTCGTCACTTCAACCGGGCAGAGCGGGCATTTCCTGTCGCGGCACTATGACGATATGGCTGACCTATGGGAGAAGCTGGAATATGTGCCGATGACAACCAATGCGGCCGAATATGGCGCCGATGCGCAGGGCCGGTGGGTGTTCCGCCCGTCCGGGGGGCAAACCGAGTAAGGGGCAATCGAGACATGGCCGAATTGAAGAGCTGGCGGGAGAGCGCGCCCAAACTGGTGGATGTCGCAGCGGGGAGGGCGCATGCCGACCTCGTTGTGCGGCGCGGGCGTTGGGTCAACGTGCATTCGGGCGAGATCGTGCCGGCAACGGACATCGCCATTTCGGCGGGACGCTTCGCCTATTGCGGTCCGGATGCGCGTCACACGATCGGACCGGACACGCAGGTGGTGGATGCGGCGGGGCGCTATCTGGTTCCGGGGCTGTGCGATGGCCACATGCACGTCGAAAGCGGAATGCTCACCGTCACCGAGTTTGCGCGCGCGGTCATTCCGCACGGCACCACCAGCATGTTCGCGGACCCGCACGAGATCGCCAATGTGCTGGGTCTCGAAGGCGTGCGGCTGATGCATGATGAAGCGGCGGGACTGCCGGTCAATGTTTTCATCCAGATGCCTTCCTGCGTGCCGTCGGCGCCGGGCCTCGAGCATTCGGGCGCTGAACTCGGCCCGCAGGATGTGCGCGCGGCCATGGAATGGCCCAACATCATCGGCCTTGGCGAGGTGATGAATTTTCCAGGCGTTGCGGCGGGCGACGCCAGGATGATGGGCGAGATCGCCGAGACCATGGCGGCGGGAAAGACAGTAGGCGGACATTACGCCTCGCCGGAACTCGGACCCGATTTTCACGCCTATGTGGCTGGCGGGCCGTCGGACGATCACGAAGGCACAAGGGTTATCGACGCGGTGGCGCGCGTGCGCCAGGGCATGAAGGCGATGCTGCGGCTTGGCTCTGCCTGGTACGATGTTGCCGAGCAGGTGCGCGCAATCACCGAGATGGGTCTCGATTCGCGCAATTTCATCCTGTGCACGGACGATTGCCATTCGGGAACGCTGGTGCATGAAGGGCACATGAACCGGGTCGTGCGGCATGCGATCGTACAGGGTTTGAGGCCGGTCACCGCCATACAGATGGCGACGATCAATACCGCCGAGCACTTCGGCCTTGGCCGCGAACTCGGATCGATCACGCCCGGCCGCCGGGCCGATTTCCTGATCGTGAAGAACCTGGCCGAACTGACGATCGACGCCGTTTATGCCCGCGGCGAATTGATGGCCGAGGACGGCAAGCTCAAGGCCAGGATGCCCGTGTTCGAATATCCGGCGAAGGCGCGCGGAACTGTAAACATGAAGCGGGACCTGACTGCGGAGGACTTCCAGATCCCGGCGCCCAAGGGCAAGAACAAGGTCAAGGCTCGCGTGATTGGCGTCATCGAAAACCAGGCGCCCACCAAGGCGTTGACCCGCGAACTCGAAGTCAGCGACAGCATCGTGCAAATGGACCGCAAGCGCGACATCTGCCAGATCGCACTGGTGGAGCGGCACCGGGCGACCGGCGAGGTGGTGAACGGCTTCGTCTCCGGCTTCGGCTACAAGAAGAAATGCGCGATGGCCGCCACGGTTGCGCATGACAGCCACCACATGATCGTCGTCGGAACCAATCGCAAGGACATGGCGAAAGCGGCGAACCGGCTTCGCGAGATCGGAGGCGGCGTGGTCGTGTTCCACAAGGGCGAAGAGATTGCGCTCGTTGAACTGCCAATCGCCGGGCTCATGTCGGACGAACCTGCGGAGACGGTCGCGGCAAAGGCGGACAGGATGGTGGCTGCGATGCGCGAAATGGGATGCGCGCTCAACAATGCTTACATGCAGCACTCGCTGCTGGCGCTTGTGGTCATACCGGAACTGCGAATTTCGGATATCGGGCTTGTCGATGTGCGGAAGTTCGAGAAAGTCGATCTTTTCGTCTAGCCGGCAGCACTTCACGCAACGGCTTGTGCTGGGGCGGCCTTGGACTTTTCCCGCCGCTCTTCAGGCTGGAATTCCGACAGCATTTCGCCAAGGACGATGCATGATTCAACGAGCTGGCGTATCCGGCTTCGTTCGGTGCGGATTTTTCCGGCTTCATCGAGGTTGATGCTCGCCGCCTTAATGCGGTTCTTGAAGTCGTGGAGGAAGGCTGTGTCCGACAGGAACGAGGGCAACTCCGTTATCCTCACAGGGCGCTGCTGCTTGCAAATTTCGCTGAACACCTCGATCCGGCTCTCGATCTCGCTGGAAAGGAACGCAGATTTCAAGATCGGATCGGAGAGCCGCGCAATATCGCCTTCGTTGTAGAGCATGAACGACCGGTGTGGAGCATTGGGCTGGTCGTAGTAGAAGCGGTCGCTGGCGATCGAAAACTTGCTGACGAGTAGCTCGATCAACTCCCCGATCACCTCGTTTGCCTTTGAATTGCGGACGATGTCGTGTTCTGCCTTGAGTACCTTTGCCTGCTCGACTGCCGCCATCGAGTGATTGACCGCCGCAGTGCTATGATAGTCCAGAACTTCCCGCAGTTTTGTGAACTCCTTGTTCATTGCGGCGAGTTCCTCGCGCTGCAACATGAACGATCGCGACTGGTTGAAGATCGCAATCGCGATCCACATCAGCGACAGGGCAACCAGCATCGACACCAGCAATTGGCCATTGCGCGGCAGGGCTCCGAGAAAAACATTCATGTCCGAAGGGCAGGGCGCTGTGACGTAGCATGCCAGCGGTGTCTTCATCGCGATCACAAACGCATAATACAGCAGGCTGAGCACAGTTGCGACCACGCCCCAGAAAACGGGGTTGGCAAAACGGCTGTGCTGCTTGGTGTCTGTCTTCATCGTCCAGGCCCCCATGGCCGCAACCTGCATGCATTGCTGCATGCCGGAATGTCATTATGTTTCATAAACCACATTTCGTGAAGGAAAAATCACGCAATCGCCGGCACGGAAGGAAACACATCTGCACCCTGGCATGTCGACCCACCCGGACCTCGTATGCTTCTATGTTTGCGAGTTGCCGGGCAGAATCAGGTCTGCAGACTAGGGAACAAATCACGTCATGAACGATATTGAACATTAGTTCAGTTCATTCGTGAGGGACTTGATGAGCGAACCTGCAATTAGCGGCAGGCGCGTCCTTGTGACGGGCGGCGCGGGTTATATCGGCTCGCATGCATGCAAGGCGCTGGCGCGGGCGGGTTATGTTCCTGTCACCTTCGACAATCTTGTGTTTGGGCATGAATGGGCGGTGAAGTGGGGACCGCTTGAGACGGGCGACCTTTCAGATCGAGCGCGGCTTGACGCCGTGATCGAGGAACATCGGCCCGAGGCGGTGATACACTTTGCCGCCTATGCCTATGTGGGGGAATCGGTGACCAACCCCGGAAAATACTATCGCAACAATGTTGGCGGCAGCCTTACCCTGATCGAGGCGATGCGGGACCACGGCATCGACCGGCTGATCTTTTCGAGCACCTGCGCCACCTATGGCGTTCCGCAAGCTTTGCCGATTGTCGAGACAACTCCCCAGCATCCGATCAACCCCTACGGCATGTCGAAGCTGATGGTTGAGCAGATGCTGCCCGATTTCGGCGCGGCCCACGGGATCAATTGGATTGCGCTTCGCTATTTCAATGCGGCGGGCGCCGATCCCGACAACGAGATCGGCGAGGATCACGATCCCGAAACCCATCTCATTCCGCTGGTTCTGGATGCCGCATCCGGCAGGCGGGAAAACATCACTGTCTTCGTCACCGATCATGACACGCCTGACGGTACATGCCTTCGCGACTACATCCATGTCGCCGACCTGGCCGATGCGCAAGTCAAGGCGCTTGCCGCTCTCGAACGCGGGCAGCAATCTTGCGCCATCAATCTGGGCAACGGACATGGCCATTCCGTGCGTGAGGTCATCGACACTGCAAGGCGCGTGACAGGGACGGACATTCCCGTCCGCTACGGTCCCGCCCGCGAAGGAGACCCGGCAGCGCTGATCAGCGAAGCCAGCCTTGCGGCAAGACTGCTCGACTGGCAGCCGCAGCTAGCCGATCTCGACGGGATCATCCGCACCGCGTGGGCCTGGCACCAGCGGCGCCGCAGGTGATTGTGCCTGCCGCCGGCCCTCTGTTTCCAATTGCATCATCTCGAATACGACATTCGCCGTTTCAGTATAGGTGTGGCATTGGCGTAGTTTGCATCTCCAAAAAAGTGCCTCGGACCGTGGCCTCGATCAATACAACTAAAAATTGAAAATGGGTTCGTTTCGTTTTTTGTCCTTTCTATTCTTCCCCCGCTCGACGACCTTCTCCTCAATCTCGACGCACGCTCGCAGTGCCGCCTCTCGCCGCAACTCCGCATCCTTTAGATAGCGCCGCAGCAGTCACTCCCGCTCCTCACGTTCGCGCTGATCGCGCACCATCGAGCTGCGGTACGCGCTGGCCGCCGCGATGATGAATTCCCGGTCCTCCTCGCTTGGATCCTCGAGGGTGGAGCGGTTTTTCGTCGGGGAAGTAGACCGGGCGCGGGATGAGGTCGAGTACTTCGGGGTGTGGCTTCTTCTGTGTCTGCTTGCTCATGATCACGAATCCCAATGAATTTTGATACAAGAATAGTAACCAAAAACATTCATTGTGAAAAGAGGCGTATTCTTTGCATAGCAATACTGACATTTTGTCAGGTTCATATGTATTTAAAATTGTTTTCCATTGCGCATTGGCATTGACAATTTGTCATGCGCGCGTTGCGCGTCGAGAGACTTCGTTCGAAGGCCGCAGACCATCCTGTGTCTTTGAAGATTCCGCCGGCGTCCAAAAGCGGCAGAACCGGCGGGGGGATGACCGCTGATGGTCATGCTCGCGATTGCTGCGGCAAGCCGGCTTGCGGGCGTGCCGATTGCGAAATGCGGAGCCGGGTTTGGACCTGCTGGAGTGCGTCTGTGCAATGAAAAAGGCCGCCCGAAGGCGGCCTTTTTGTCTGACGCTTTCGCGCCAAGGATCAGAGCTTGTCCTTGATGTTGGTGAAGGTGGCGTTGACGCCGCCGCCGACTGCCGTCGCGCCGCCGATGATGGCGACGGAGATGAGGGCTGCGATCAGGCCGTATTCGATGGCCGTTGCGCCCAATTCGTTCTTGAGAAAGCGTGCTACGAGTTTCATGGGATGCTCCGTGTTGTTTTTTCAAGATGTCCAGCAGATCTCGATCCGTCTGCATGCTTGTCACCATAACGCCGGCGCCTTGCGATCCGGTAAAGGGAGGTCGTTTATGCGGATTGAATGCGAAGCGTGGAAGTTGAATTTTCTGTCTGTCTTGTCGACCGTCCTGTTCGACTGCCGAGCGTTGCAGCCGCCGAAAAGTATATTCGGCGGCGCTCAAGGCGGCACCTTGATGTTTGGTACCCACCGCCATGCGGCAAATCCAATGCGGTGCGTTCCGGCGAGCTTCACCATTGCTTAATGGGTGGGATCTAGTCTTGTAGAGGTTCCTTGCTCGACTTCCCTGCGACCCGTCCACTTCGGGTCGCAGAAGGGGATGAGCTCCACGAGGGTGCAAAGGCCGGCCCGCCCATCAGCGAGGCCGGCCTTTTTTCGTGGCTGCGGATTTGGGCGGGCGGAATGCCAGCAGATCTTGGCTTACGAATTTTGGCGCCCTTTAGCCACGGCAGATCCCGGTCAGCGCGCTGACGCAGCATCCGCGCAAGAGCGGTGAAACGTCGGCGCCTCCTTTGATCCTGGGCAGGGGGAGGGGTCTTTCCTAACTGGTGGTGGCGCTACTTCGCCAGCCTGACACCCGGTCCGCCATCGGGCCCGGCATTGGTAAACTCAATGCCTGCCGATTCAAACGCGCCTATGATCTTGCGCATAGTGGAAATAGTTCCTCCAACTTCTTTAGCTGTCTCAAATTTCTTAATTGTGACGATCCCAACGCCTGCACGTTTTGCGAGTTCCTCTTGGCTCCAACCGAGGAATGCACGTGCCGCTCTGATCTGCGCACCGCTAATCAACTCAGTAAGCCATGTGTTGACATTGAACACAAATATGTCTATTTAGTACATTAATATGTATCGATGGGATGAAAACCATGCAACTGAAAAGCGAACTCACCCTCCACACCGAACTGCGCCGGCGGCTGCTCGAGGCGGAGCCGGACCTTGATGAGCAGACGCTGCTCGATACGCTCGAGGGCGCGACGGATCTCAACGCGGCGATCGGCGAACTGGTGCGCTCGGCGCTGCTCGACGGGGCATATCTGACGCGGCCTCAAGGGCGCGCATCGAGGAGATGAAGGCAAGGCTGGAACGGATTGCGGCGCGCGCCGACAAGAAGCGGGCGCTGGCGCTGGAAGCCATGGAGGCCGCCGGCATTGCCAGGATCGTCGAACCCGATCTCACCGTCACCTTGAGGGCCTCCCCGCCTGCAGTGCGCGTCACCGACGAGCAATCGATTCCGGAATGGTTCTGGATACCGCAGCCGGCAAGGCTCGACAAGCGCTCCCTCCTCGAGGCGCTGAAGGGCGGCGCCCATGTCAGCGGCGCGGAACTCACCAATGCCCAGAACAGCATCGCGGTACGAACGAGGTAGCAACGACCATCCGGGCTGCCATTGTCCGTTCAGCGCAGCCGCAAGTATCGAACGTTCATAGCGGCCGCATCCGATTTCAACATTTGCAGGAAGGTGACCCATGCCGCTTGCCCCGCAGCAGATCCGCAAGCTCAAGTCGAGGCTCAACCAGCGCCATGTCCGCACCAGGGAGGTCGAGGGCAGGACGATCGCCTATCTCGAGGGCTGGCACGTCATTGCCGAGGCCAACCGCATCTTCGGCTTCGACGGCTGGGACCGCGAGCTGGTCGACAGTTCCTGCGTCTACACCAGGCAGCAGGGCGAGCGCTTCAACGCCGCCTATGTGGCCCGCATCCGCATCAAGGTGAGGGCCGGCGAGCACTGGGTCACACGGGAAGGCTCGGGCGCGGGGGAGTCGAGTGCATCGACGCCCGGACAGGCGCATGAGCTCGCACTGAAGGCAGCCGAGACCGATGCCACCAAGCGGGCCTTCATGACCTTCGGCAATCCCTTCGGCCTGTCGCTCTATGGCCCGGCGAAGGAAGAGCCGGCCCGGCAAGGCGCGGCGGAAGATACCAAGCCCAATGGCGCAACGCCGGCTCCAGGAACCTACAACGGACGCGTCCCGTCGCCGCGCGCTCCTGTCGCGCCGGACCACGAGAGCGGTGAGGGGGCGAACAAGAGCGACTGCGCGGGCCTGACGTTGCATCAGGCGCTGCATTCGGGCAACGCATCGGAGGAAGTCGAAGCGCCAGGCGAAGCGGTGCCCGAAATCTCTCGGACCGAACCGGGTCCGGCGGCAAACAATACTGCTGCTCAAGGGCGTACGCGCTTCGTTCCAACGCATTGTCCAGATACACAGGCAACATCGGGTGAACATCGCGGCGTTGAAGCAGCCGCGGCTTCGATCGAACTAGCCGAGCCGGACACACCGAGCCGGCATCGCCCGAACCCGCCCGCCGCCGCTTGCCCCCGTGGAGCGGTTGAAGATCGACAAGTCGGTGCTGGCGCTCGACGAGCCGACCCGCATCCGCGATCAGGCGCACCTGAAGTTCGTCGCCAGCTCAGCCCTGCCTCATCTGCGGCCGCAACCGGGCACAGGCGCACCATCTTGCGCTTCGCCCAGCCCAAGGCGATGGGACGCAAGGTCTCCGACGAATACACCGTGCCGCTGTGCTCGCTGCACCACCGCCTGCTGCACCAGACCGGCAACGAGATCGCCTGGTGGGAATACCAGAAGATCGACCCGCTCGCCGTGGCGGCCGAGCTGTGGCGGCAGAGCCGGGCAGGGGGGAAGTGTGGCGTACCCGCACTTGATGTGGCCGATAAGCGAAGGGAACTGGCGTCCCGCAGCACCGGCGGCCGCGTCCCGCCGTAGCCACACCCGGCGTACCCATCCGAAACGATTGAACAAACCGCGGCGGCATTGGCCCCGCAAGGACTGCCTGCGCCCGAAAACCCGGACAGGCACCGCACTCGATCTTGGGAGATAGCCCGTGAAGAAGAACAGAACGCCGTCAACGGCCCTGGTGCCGCTCAACTCGCCCGTGCAAGACAGCACCGGATTGCCGGCGGTGAGTCCGTCGGTCGCAACGGGCAGTTTGACGGTCAGATCCAGATCGCGTCAGTCCCTCATTCTGGAGCGCGAGCCTTCGGACTATTTTGTGGAGGTCGATGAAATGATGCGGCCAAGGGGCAGGGGACAATACCAGCCGCGACCGCCGTTCGCAGATGCAGTCAATACCGGCAGCACCCCTTACGACCATTTGCGCCGCAACACCGAACAGGCGCTCGACTACCTGCTGACGCGCAGCTGAAGCGCTTCATGCGCTATGCTTTGACAGGCATTGTCATCATCGTCCTCGCCGAACTGCTTGCCAGCAGCGGCAGCGGAAGCGCCTGCGGGGTGAGCCTCATCCAGCCGGCATTCCCGATGGCGGCTGTAGGTACGCAAGATCAGTCCAGAAAATAGTTGAGCCAGATGCGTAATTTGGGTCTGCGAAAAAAAGCAAATTTCCATGGGGCAGGGGTCCCAAGCTGAACCACAAGTTTTCTGCGCGAACTCCAGATCTTCGGTCAAGAAGCTAGAGCAGATTCGATTTAATCGGGGTCATATCCTGCTGCCTCGAAGTAGTGTCTGCATTCCTCAGCGGTGAACGCGGGGAGGCAATCTGCGACGATTGACCAGAGTTCGTCCACGGTTCTGGCGGCTGCCTTTCTCAGGAGCGCCTTGAGCTTCGAGAATGCCATTTCGATCGGGTTGAAGTCCGGCGAGTATGGCGGCAGAAACAGGAGCCGTGCCCCGGCCTTCTCGATCGCTTCGCGCACACCGCTGATCCTGTGTGCCGGCAGATTGTCCATGACCACAATGTCGCCGGGTCGAAGTTCGGGTGCAAGAACCTGCTCGGCATAGGCCAGGAAGGCAGCGCCGTTCATCGGGCCGTCGAGGAGCATCGGCGCGGCCACGCCATTCAAGCGCAGGCCGGCTGTGAAAGTGGTGGTCTTCCAATGGCCGTGCGGTACAGCCGCCCGGCATCGCTCGCCACGCTTGGCCCGCCCGCGCAACCGCGCCATCTTGGTGGAAGCCGCGGTCTCATCAATGAAGATCAGCCTCTCGGGATCGAGATCAAGCTGACCGTCGAACCAGGCCCTGCGGCGGCGCAGGACATCGGGGCGCTGCTGTTCTGAGGCGTGCGCCGTCTTTTTTTGAACGTGATGCCGCGCCGATCGAGGAACAGCCACACCGTCGAGGGCACCACCCGCACACCGCGCTCGGCGGCAAGGCACTCCCCGATCTCCGCAAGCGTGATGTCCGGCGCGTCCTCAATAAGGTCGAGAATGAAGGCCTCATGCGCATCGAGCTTCGAACGCGACGGTTGGCCCTGCTTGCGCGCTTGCTTCTCGCCAGTCGCGCGATAGCGGCGATACCAGGCACCGGCTGTCGATACCCCGATCCGGAAGCGCCGCGCCGCCTCCCGCGTCGAAATCCCGTCTTCAATCGCGGCAATCACCCGCCCGCGAAGGTCAGCGCTCAGGCTTCTCGTCATCCCCACCTCCTGGCAAATCACCAGGAGCAGTGAATCAGACAAAACTCGTCGCGTGAATCCCTAAACCGACTCTGCGTTCATCGAACACGCTCTAGCCATTTAGGCCGGGCAGCGGCAGTATTTGTTATTTCACTTCCACTGCTTCAGTTCAAAGACCACATGGACCGACACCGAATAGGTGTTCTCGCCTGCTTCGACCGGGACGGGTGAGGCGGCGGCTTCCATAAAGACCTTGCCGCGAGCCATGGGCAAGGGGCGCGCGCTTCCGGTCTCGGTGATCTCGACGATCGGGCCAAGGGCCGCACCGGCGGCATCCGCCAGCGTCGTCGCCCGGGCGATCGCGTCCTTCATGGCTGCGGCGCGCGCTTCTGAAATGCTTGGCTGCGGATCGTCGTTGGTGAACTCGATGCCGCCATCGGCATTCACGCCCAGCGTGACCGCCTGGTCCAGCACCTTGCCGATCGTGCCCACGTCGCGGATGCGAATGACGAGCTGGCTCGACACCTGGTAACCGACGATGCTTGGCGGATCCTGTTCGCCATTGGCCTTGGGCTGGGGATAGTTGAATTGCGGCGTGATCTGGAAGTTCGCAGTCTGCATGTCTTCCGGTTTGATGCCGGCGGTTCGCATTGCCTCCCCAAGATCGCGCATCACCTGCGTGTGGGTATCGAGCGCTTCGCGCGCCGTGCTTGCCTGCCGCACCACGCCAAGCGTCAGGATTGCCATGTCGGGCATTACCTTGGCCGTGCCTTCGCCCGTGACGCGGATCACCGGGGTGCGTTCCGGTGCGCCGGATGACTGCGCCATGGCGGGCGTCCCGCCCCCTGCAAGCATTCCCATCGCCGTAAGCAGCGCCGTCGCCGCGATTATCTTGTGGGGCTTCATCACTTTTCTCCGGTATTCGTGAGATTTGGTGGTCGAGACGGGCTGCCGGCAGATCGCCAATGGGCGACCGCAGCTTTTCTGACATAGATGTCACGCTCATGGCGGAATTTCATCAGACTAAAAATCGACACTATGCAGACCCCGCGTCAAGCGATATCCCAGAAAGCGGGGCATAAACGGCGGTTCTGATCCGGGCAAGGCGTTTCCGGAACGTCCGCTGAATTGCTTTTGTCTTTTCGGAGCCTGCAATGTCGCAAAGTTCACGAATGAATGCGCGCTTTGCCAAGCGCCGTCGTTTGCGACACTTTGCCGGCATCGTCTATATAGCGAGTTCGCTGCTCTATCTCGGCTGGCGGCTTACCGTCTTCAACGAAAACGCGATGACGCTTTCGACGATGTATTTCATCGCTGATGTCATTGCGGTCGTTCTCGGCTTTTTCGCCATCTTTGCTTCCTGGCATTATCGCCATCGCGAAGCGCCGCCCGCGATGCCGGGCCTTGCAGTCGATGTCTTGATACCTGTCTACAAGGAGCCGGCCGGCATGGTCCGGCGCACGCTGGAAGGTGCGCTGGCCATCGCCTATCCGCACAAGACATGGCTGCTCGACGATGGCCGGCGCGAAGAGTTGCGCGAAATGGCGCGCGAGTTCGGTTGCGAGTATCTGGTGCGGCCAGACAATCTTCATGCCAAGGCCGGCAACCTCAACCATGCGCTCTCGCACACCAAGGGCGATTTCATTGCGGTATTCGACGCGGATCACATCCCGCAGCCCAATGCGCTCGATGCAACGCTTGGCTTCTTCAGCGAACCCAAGGTCGCGATGGTCCAGACACCGCAGGACTATTTCAACATCGATGCGATGCAATATGCCAACAACCACCGCAATGGCGCGCTGTGGCACGACCAGTCATTCTTCTACAATATCAGCCAGCCTGGACGGGACCATTACAACGCCGCATCTTGTGCAGGTACGTCTGTGGTCTATCGGCGTTCGGCGATCGAGGCGATTGGCGGCATTCCTGTCGAAACCGTCACCGAGGACGTGCACACATCGCTGAAGCTGCACAAGGCCGGTTATGAAACGCCCTATCTCAACGAACCAGTTGCATACGGCGTCGCCGCCAGCGACCTTGCCGACTATTACCGCACCCGCCTGCGATACGGTCACGGCAACATCCATGCGCTTCGGCACGAAAACATCCTTTTCTGCAAGGGCCTGACCTTCGGACAGCGCATGTCCTATCTTTTCCTCGGGCTTATATACCTTGAAGGCTGGCAGCAATTGCTGGTGTTTCTGGTGCCCGCCATCGCGCTCATTTTCGGAATGGCGCCGTTCGACATCACCATCTTCAACGTGTTGGTGGTTTTGCTCTTTCCGTTGTGGACATACGCGCTGATGCAGGAAATCGGCTGCGGTTTCTCGCGCTATTGGACCAACGAAATATTCTCGATGATCCGCTGGCCGGTCCACCTCATGGCGGCGACCGCCTTGTTCAAGGACCGCGTAGCGTGGCGCTCGTCGCACAAGAACATCAAGGGTCGCGTCGAGTGGGTGCTTCTTGCGCCGCAAATCGCGGTAATCGTCCTCAGTCTCGGCGCGTTGGGCCTCGGCATTTGGCGTCTCACTTCGGATTTCTCCGTCGGGCCGCTCATCACCGTGGTGTCCGACCGGTTGCCGAGTTGGGACGCGATTGCGACAAGGGCGGACATCTGGATGGCCGGCGCGCGCGACTTTGTCGCCGGGCTGACCGGCGTGGCAGAGGAAGCGGTGGTTTCGATTTCGCAAGTCAGCGGCGGAAGCCCCGTAGCCGTGGCGCCTGCTCCGCCGCCACTGTTCAGCGCGCCGCCAAGGCAGATCGACTGGTTCCAGCCTTTGACGACAGGCTACACGCTGGATTTGATCGTCGTTGCCGGGTTCTGGGCGGTGATCAACGCCCTGCGTGGAGTTTTCGTGGTAGGCAAGGCTGTCTCCAATGCCCGAAATTCGCGCGAGGAATACGCTTTCCGGTGTCTGCTTCCAGTCGACTTTCTGCTCGAGGGTGAGCAGGTGCAAACGGTGGCGGACCGCTTGTCGCCGACGGAACTGAAACTGCCGCGCTCCGTGCTGCGCAAACTGCTTGCCGCCCCCGGGGCCCTGCCTGCCAAGGCGGCCATATACCTGCCGGACGAGACTGTTACCGTGACGATTGGCAAGCCCGCAGCAAGAGGCGACGCGTATCTGCCAATCGAAGCGGACGAAGCGACGCGCGAGGCCATTTCCAAATGCCTGTATGCAGTCGCCTGGCACCGCGAGATGATTTACCACAGCGCCGAGTTTGGAACTCCGTTGACTGCATTTGCGCGGCTGTTCGGCCTTTCCGGAACGACGCAGGGCCAGGTCGCATGGCAACAATCGGCGTTGATGTTGCCCAACTCGTCGCGGAAAAATGGCGCAGTTTCGCGGACAACGCCCGTCGTGCTTCAGTCCGCACGCCGCAGGAGAGGGGAACTGGTCCTGATCGCGTTCAGGCCGCTTGAATTGGGGTCCGCCGTTACGATCCGGACGGGTGAACCCAAGGCCGCGCTGCAGCATCTGCGGATAGAGAGGCCCACTTCTGTGAATGCCGTTTATCCGGCAGGCGCCAAGTCCGGGCCGCAATGCTTCCGGTACAAGGTCACGAGATTGCCTGAGGTTGCGAACCGGCACCTGCCATTCGAAACGACGAAGGACAAGGCAGTCCCGACGCACCTGCCTGACAATGGCATGGTCAATACCGTTCCCGTTGGCGCAGCGCTCAATGTGAAGGCCGACCGGAAGCGCAGCAAGGCGCAAATATCTGATTCGGAACCGGCCGAATAAGGCGCGAGTTACGGACTACCCGGTTTCAGTGCCAGCCAATGCCCTTTTTACAGGCACGCCTGTGTGACATGGGGGCAACAAGCCCGCAAAATCACCGCATTTCGGACTTTGTCGCGCAAACGGTCTTGCGGGCGCTACCTTCACCGATCAAAAATATACAAGGTTTGTTTTCTGCTATTTGCGGACTGCGATCGAGCGCGCCTGTTGCGCAAGGGGATTGGGGATTGTTGCCGATGACATCTGCAAGGACAGGGAATAATTCACTCGGTCGTTATCTTCGCGCAACGACAGCGCTGGCCGGTTTCGCTGGTGTGCTGATCGTGCTGCCGCTTGAAGCGCAAGCGGGACCGGATGCATGCTTCACGGTCGGGTCGGTCAGCACATGCACTGACGACCAGTCGGACGGCATTGTGTACAATGTCGACTTCCCGTCGTCTTCCACGGTACTGAACGTCAAAAATCTGAATTCGAATATTGCCCCTGCCAATGATGTAAACGGCATCGTTTTCGTCGGCGATACGACCGTCGAGATCAACAGCAAGCTTGGCAATCGCGACATCATCTTGAACGGCTTTGCCGAAGGCGTGATCGGCGCGGCGCCCGGCGATGTTGAAATCAAACACGAGGGCGACATTCGCGGCGGTTTCAGGGGTGTCAACGGGAACTCCGACAATGGCAATGTCGTCATCAATGTCGACGGCGACATCAAGGGTTCCGACGAGGCGGCGATCAACGCCTACGCGCCCAACGGGACAATAGCCATTGACCATGACGGCGACATCGAGAACGCCGGCAATCGCGGCATCAGCGCCTATGGCGAGGGCGACATCGACATCAGGCATGATGGTGACATTGAATCAGTAAACCAGGCCATCTATGCGAATTCGCAGGACGGCAGCGTCTATATCAATTCTGATGGCGATATCGAGACTTCCAGCGGCGATGGCATTTCGGCAGAAAGTTTCGGCACGGGCGACACCGTCACAGTCATTCGAAAGGGCGAAACCGTAGCCGAAGACCGCGCAATCTGGGCGTACGGCAACGGTGATGTGTCGATCAACAGCGACGGCAAGGTCGTGTCGCGTGATATAAACGCAATTCATGCCTATAGCACGGCTGGCAACGCAACCATCATTTCAGACGGTGACGTGAGGGCCGCGAACCAGGCCATCTTCGCCCAGGCCGCCGGCGACGCGAGCATCACCAGCAAAGGGGATGTTGTTGCCAAAGGCAATGACGCAATATTCGCGCTTTCCACCAGCAACGGCGGCTCCGCCAGCGTCAACAGCGAAGGCGACGTAGAAGCCGGCAATCGTGGTATTTTGGCGTTCTCCAATGACTTTGCCAATGGCGGAAACGTGTCGATCGTTTCCGATGGCGACGTCAAAGCCAATGGCGACGCAATTTATGCATTCACCCCGAAGGGAGATGCGTATGTAAAGCAAAGGGGCGATGTTACTTCCACGATTCTCAGCGCCATCCGCGCCAACACACTTGGCGACGGTAATGCAACCATCAATTCGAAGGGCGACGTCTCGGCAAGATTGTTTGGCCTCGATGCCATGGTGCTTGGCAATGGCGACATCAACATCACCCACGAGGGCGATGTCACGTCATCGGAAGACCATGGCGTCAAGGCTTATATCCAGGGCAATGGCAACACCACGATCAAGACGACCGGCGACATACATGCGCAGAACATGGGCATCCAGGCCCAGACGAATGGAACAGGCAACACCTCCATCAGGCACCGGGGCAACGTTACCTCGACGGAAGACATCGGCGTTTATGCTCTCACCGGCGGGGATATTTCAATCGACGTCGAGGGTGACGTCCAGTCCCGTAACATTGGCATTTATGCCCGCAGCTCTGCCAGCAATTCGGAGGTCACGGTCAAGAGCCGCGGCGATGTAACATCGCAAACAGGCAACGCCATCATGGCCGAGGCGCAAGGGGATGGATCGACGGTCAGCGTCAATTCCGTCGGCGACCTGTTTGCTGGCGACATCAATGGAGTTGATTTTCCCGGTCCCAATCGGGGAATAAGCGCAATCGCCGATGGCGATGTCGATGTGACGAGCAAGGGCGATATAACGGCAAAAGGAACTGCATTTGGCTTGCCCGCCGGTGAAGGTATCTATGCCTACAGCCAAGACGGGGCCAGCTCGATCATTTCCGAAGGCAATATCGACGTTGGCAATCAGGGCATTTTCGCAATCGGCGAAACCGGCGCATCGATAGACTCGAAAGGCAATGTGACCGCCGCGGGCAACGACGCGATCTTTGCGTTTAATGAAGGCTCGGGCGATGCGACGGTAAAGAGCGTCGGCAATGTCGAAACCGGCGGGCGGGGCGTTGTAGCCATATCGGATTCCGGCGCTGCTTCGGTGGATTCAGAGGGCGCGGTCAATGCCAGGCTGCACGGTGTTTCGGTCTATGCCGGGAATGGTGATGCCACCATCAAACAAATTGGCGACGTTACGTCGGAAAATGAATCCGGCGTCACTGCATATTCTTCGAACGGAAATGCAAAAGTCACGGTCAAGGGCAATGTGGACGCCAGGTTAGATGGCGTTGTCGCTGGTGCGTTGTCGGGAGGCGGGACTGCTACCATCAACGTTGAAGGCGATGTGACCGCCGATGATGGGCAGGGCATCGTCGGGTTTAGCGCCGGCACAGGCGACGTGAGCGTTGTTTCCAACGGCAAAGTGAAGGCAAATTCCGAAGGTCTGGTCGCAACCGGCGGCGGCAATGTTTCCATAGACCAAACCGGCAATGTGACGTCCGACCTCTCGAACGGGCTGACGGCACATACATCCGGCGGCAACGTCACCATCAACTTCGAAGGCAATGTTGAAGCCAGCGATGCTGCCATTCAGGGCATCACCGATGGCGCCAACAAGTCGGTGGAAATCACCAGCAGAGGCAATCTGAATGCCAATCGCGGAATAATCGGCGAGGCGACAAATAGTGGCAGCACGGTCTGGATCGACTCTGAAGGGGATATCGACGGCGACGGCGTCGCAATCCAGGCGCTGGCTTCGGATAATGCAACAATCCTCAGCAAGGGGAATATCAATTCGAATCTCACCAGAGGCCTTCACGCGCAAAGCTTCAGCGGGGCGGCATCGGTTAACTCTGCCGGCGATGTAGACACGTCGGACGTTGGCATCTTTGCCTACGGCCAAACCGGCGCCAGCATTCGGTCCAACGGCGACGTGACCTCGGCGAACAACACCGGCATTCAGGCACAGACAAGCACCGGAAGCGCGACTATTGAATCAACGGGTGATGTAACGAGCAGCGACAAGGGCATATTCGCTTATGCCAGCAACGGGAGCGCGTCGGTTTCTTCGCAGGGCAATGTCGAAAGCAACAATCAGGCGATATCGGCGATCGGCCAGGACGGGGCGGCGACGGTATATTCCCGCGGCAATCTGACAAGCGACAATCTTTACGGCATAGAGGCCATCGGCGATGGGACGGTAAGCGTCGATTCAGTCGGGGATATCGACGCAGACCAACAGGGCATACTCGCCCTCGGTTTCAGTTCAGGCACCACGGTTACCGTCCTGCAAACCGGCGAAGTATTCTCCGATGACAGCAAGGGCGTTGAGGCCATTGGCCATGGAAACGTGAATGTAACGGTGGCCGGTGCAATCGATGCATATCATGAAGGTATTCTTGCATTAAGCTTGAACGGCAACGCAACGGTCAACCAGACCGGCGACGTTTCATCGGAATCCAGCAAGGGCATAAGTGTTCTTGGCTATGGCGCCACGAGCATAGCCTTTGCAAATGTGGTTGGCGATGTCGAAGCATACCATGAAGGCATTCAGGTGATCGGCAATGGCGCCGCCAACATCTACGCCCGTGGCGACGTGACTTCGCAAAACGCCATCGGCATATCGGCGATTGCCACAAACACGGGTGGGACAGTCAGCATAGACGCGGCAGGCGATGTCGCGGCGGAACAGTCCGGCGTCTTCGGCTTCGCCGATGAAGCGGTCCAGATCACCTATTCCGGCAACGCGACTTCGGAGAATGCCGATGCAATCTTCGGCATGTCGCTGTCGGGCGGCGTCACCATCAATTCTTCCGGCGCCGCAATCGGCAACACAACCGGCTTTGGCGACCGCAACGGCATCTTTGCGCTGGGCGACGGCAATGTCAGCGTCACGCATGTAGGCAACGCCACGACACTTGGCCGTGCGCGCGCGATCCATGCGCAGTCAGAAAACGGCGATGTCATGGTGGATGTCACCGGCAACATCACGGCCGATGCCGATTACGACGATTCCGACGCGATCTTCGTCCTGGCAACAAACGGAATGGCGGACGTAATCGTTCGCGAGGGCAGCGTCGTGACAGGTGGCCAGAAGGCTCTGGCCAGCTTCGGCGTCGAATTTGGCACCGGAACCGGCCCCAACTCGCTGGAAAACTACGGCGTGATCGACGACGCCAATGGCGGCAAGACGATCGGCGGCGGCGATGCAAACGAGATCGTCTCCAACTACGGAGTGGTGGACGGCGACTTCTATCTGGGCGGCGGCGCGAACCGCTTCGACAACCATGAAGGCGGGCAGACCTGGCTCAAGGCATTCTCGTCCGTCGGAGCCGGAAACGACTTCAACAACTGGGGCGAGTTGTCGCCCTTCGGCGTTGGTGTCGTTGGATCGTCCGTACTGGAAGGCAATTACAACCAGAGTGGAACCGGCGTATTCATCGCCGACATCGACCTTGACGGCAACACATCGGATTACCTCGACACCACAGGCGACGTGAATGCCGGCGGGAAGGTGCGGGCAAACCTCACAAGCCTCTCGACCAACCTCGCGCCATATTCCGCGACGATCATCTATTCGAACGGGACAGTGTTCGACAATGGCATCAGCGGCGTAACCACCGGTCCGCTGGCCGTGGACGTTACAACCACCTCCAACACGGTCGACATCAACGTTGCCATCGACTTCGCCGCCAATGGCGCACTTGACGGCAACGAGGAAGCGCTCGGCAAGGGTTTCCAGAAGTACTATGAGAACTCGGCGCCTGGAGGGCTCACGCCCCAGCAGGAAGAGTTCTACCTTGCATTGCTCAACAGCGGCAGCCTGGGGCAATACAAGGACGCGCTGGCCAGCCTTTCGCCCGAGGCTGCGGGAGCCGGCATTCTCGCGACCATGTATGGCGCGGAAAACTTCGCGGGTCGCCTGTTCTCCTGCCATCAGCGCGACGGCGTCTACAGATACATCGCGGAAGGAAGCTGCGGCTGGGCTGCGGCAAGCGGTTCTGTCTGGAACCATGACGGCGACGACGGCTTTGCCGACTACACCGACCGCTCGACCTGGCTTTCGGCCGGCGCGCAGGCCAGAACCGATAGCGGCTGGATATTCGGCTTTGGTGTCGGCTATGAATGGGGCGAAACCGAAGTTGACCCGTCGGCCGATCTCGACCGAGAAATGTTTAGCGGCGGCGTGGTCGCCAAGTACCAGCAGGAAAACTGGCTGTTTGGTGCAGCATTGAGCGGCGGTACAGGTTCGATCGACTCCGTGCGAACCGTGACGGTGCCCTCGAATGACGAGGCCACCGGCGACCGGTCGGTCAGCTATGGCGACCTCACAGCCCGCATTGCCTACCTGATGGACTACAACAGCTTCTACGTAAAGCCCATGCTCGAAGGTGCGATGACCTTCGTCTCGGCGGGCGGCTACACGGAAAGCGGCGCGGGCGTCGCCAATGTCACAGTGGAGAGCGACAACTACTTCACCGGGCGCGGCACGGCTTCTGTCGAACTCGGCACGGAGATCGCGGGCGCGGACGGCATGCTGGTTCGCCCGACCGTCGTCGCCGGCGTGACAGTGTTGACCGACGGGGATATCGACGTAGAGGCAGGGTTCGGCAATCTCGGACCGCAAAACATCACCGTGGTAAGCGAGCGCGACCAGGTGGCGCTCGACCTGGGCGCCGGCATCGAGGTGCTGGGCGGCACCGGATGGACCGGCCAAATCGCCTATGACGGGCGCTTCTCCGGGAGTGACGAACAGCATGCGCTTACGCTGAAGCTCAGCATGCCTTTCTGACCAGGGCTGCGCACGCATCAAGAAGAAGGCCGGCTTCGCGCCGGCCTTTTGTTTTTCAGTGTCGGGCTTGCCTACCTCGCCTTGGAAAGGATCGCCGCAAACTGCCTCTGCGCCGAAGCGACAGACATTCGGTCGTCCCAGAGGAACTTGTCCAGCAGCGTCTGAATTGCCAACACGGTTTCGCCGCTCAGGAATATCTCGTTGTTTTCGACCACCGATCCTGGACGGTTCAGGATTTCGAGGCCCTTCTTCATGCACCCGTCAGCCAGCTTCAGATCGACATCACCGCGAACCGGCAACGAGCCCTTCCTGAAATTGAAGAGCACTTGCACCTTCGGGTTCAACATCATTCCCGCAAGCTTGAGCTGTTCCTTTTCCTTTTCCGGATCAGCCAGCTTGGGGAAAATGAACACGTCGCCGCCCAGTTGGAACAGCGGATCGGAGGAGGGGCCGGGCAGGCACTCATAATCCGTGCCCTGTATTTTTCCGGCTTGCACGAATTCGGCCTTTGCCCAATCAGCCATGATCTGCATGCCGGCCTTGTTGGCGATGACGAGATCCGTCGCCTGGTCCCAGGAACGACCCTTTGCGCGCTTGTCCGCAAAGCCGCGAAGTTTGCGGAACGTCTCGAAAACTTTCGCCACTTCTTTAGAGCGGGCCACGGCGACGTTCTTGTCGCGGTAGAGCGCGTAGTGAACATCCTTGCCTGCGATATTCAGCAGGAGGACGCCGAAGAGCCCGTATTCCTGCCACGGCTCGCCGCCCAGTGCGAAAGGCGTGAAGCCCGCCTTGCGGATGGCGGGCGCGGCAGCGAGAAAATCGTCGATCGTGGAAGGCAGGGGCACGCCGGCCTTCTCGAAAACCTTGGTGGAAACCCAAGCCCATTGCCACGAATGTATGTTGACCGGAACGCACCAGATGCGCCCGCCGCGCTCGCATGCGGCCAACACCGATTTGGGGCGGATGAATTTGCGCCAGCCCTGCTTTTCGGCAAGCGGTGTAAGGTCGAGGAGCAGGCCTTCGTCGATAAGCTGGTCGAACTGCCTTGAAACGTTGAACTGCGCAGCGCCAGGCGGATTGCCGCCGCGAATTCGGGCGAAGATCGTGGTGAAGGCCTCCGAGCCGTTCGCCGCAGGCGCATCGAGCCAGCGATAGGCGCCGAGCTTGTCATACTCCTTCTGCAGAACGGAAACAGCAGACCGCTCGCCGCCCGATGTCCACCAATGAATTACTTCAAGCGAGGGATCCGGTTGCGCTTCCTGTGCCCGGCCTGGCAACGACAATGCACCGGCGCAAAGGCACAGCAGGGCAGCGGCAGCGACAGTGCGGAAGTAGCGACGCTTGATCATCAACGGCAAGACTCCATTCGGGTGCCAACAATGCTACAATTAGCGGAGGGCGGGGGAAAGGTTTCCGGCCGATAATACGGAATGTTTACCGGTTGCCTTGCAAGGGCGTGTACTGGTTTAGTGAATTGTCTTCTGTTAGACATTCCTTCGGTGTCAGACGGTCTGTATTGGGGGAAAGCATTTGAAGTTCCGCGTTTTAATAGCCGTATGCGGCTTCGCGTCCAGTCTCGCGGCCACCGCCGGCCAGGCACAGGAAACCCCCAGGGTCAATTGGAGCAGCAATTGTACCGCGCCGGACCTTGCAAGTCCGATGTCGTGCGCCATGGAGCAACGCGTAGTCCTTCGCGAATCCGGACAACAGGTGGCCCGCTTTTCGGTGCAGACTTCGGGCGCGAAAGACGCCCGCAAGGGAGCGTACCTGATCCAGTTGCCGCTCGGCCTGTCGATCCGTACCGGCGTGCGCCTGAAGGTCGACGAACGCGAGCCGGTTTCGGTCGATATCCAGACTTGCGAGGCGAGTGGTTGCTATGCCGGCGGGCCGTTGAATGGCGATCTCCTTGACGGCCTGAGGAGCGGCAAAGTGTTGACCTTGCTCTTCACCGATCTCCAGAAAAAGGAAATCGGCATCCAGATCGACCTTTCGGGTTTTTCGGCGCTTTACGACAAGATCAAATAGCCCGCTTGCACTGCTATTTTGAATAGTCGCGCTTGTCGTCGATAATCTTTCCGTCATTCGGCAGGTTCTGCGCGAGTTCGACCCGCCCCTTGAGGCGGGTATGCGCCGTCAAAGCGGCCTCGATGGCTCCCGTGTCCGGGCGTTCTCCGGCCCGTGGCTCCACTTGCAGCGTCATCACGTCGGCATCGCCTTCGCGGGTCACGACGAGGCGCGCCCTTGCTATTCCCGCAACCGCCTTGACAACATGGTCGACCTGCTTGGGATCGACGAACATTCCCTTGACCTTGGTGCGCTGATCGGCGCGTCCCATCCATCCCTTGATACGCAGATTGGTGCGCCCGCAAGGCGATGGCTCGTCCAGTAGCGCGGAGAGGTCGCCGGTGCCGAAGCGGATCAACGGATAGGCGGCGTTGAAGTTGGTGACAACAATCTCGCCGACTTCTCCGGGCGGAACGGGATCATCCGTGCCGGGCCGGACAATTTCGAGGATGATATTTTCGCTTACCACCATTCCGGGCAACGGATTGTCACCCTTTTGCGTCTCATAAGCTATAACACCAAGGTCGGCTGTGGCGTAGCACTGCATGACAGAGATGCCGCGTGAGCGGTATTCCTCGCGCAGCGACGGAAAAAGCGCGCCGCCGGACACCAGCGCCTTGCGGATGGACGAAAGATCCCGGCCTGTTTCACCGGCTTTCTCCAGCATGGTCTTGAGGAAGTCCGGCGTTCCGGCATAGGCGGTCGGCTTCAGCACATGCGCGGCTTCCACCTGCTGCTCGGTATTGCCGACGCCGCCCGGGAAAACCCTTGCGCCGACGGCCCGCGCGCCCTCGTCGAGGATGAAGCCGCCGGGCGTCATGTGATAGGAAAGTGCGTTGTGGACGATGTCGTCAGGGCCGATGCCGGCGGCATGGAAGGCGCGGGCCGAGTTCCATTTGTCCGCTCCGGAAGCTTGCGGTTCCCAGACCGGCCCCGGCGACATGAAGTACCGTGCGCCTGAAAGTTGTCCGATGTCCGCGAAACCGCCGAACGGCGGGTTGGCCGCCTGCGCCTCCATCAGTTCGGGCTTTCGCAGGACCGGAATGCGCGCCAGCGCTTCGCGTGAGTTCGCAGATCGCGTTTCGATGCCCTCGAGGCGGTGCGCCCAGCCCTTCGCGGCAGCGATTGCCTTGCCGAGAAAACCGGGCAGCCTGGCGAAAAGCTCGCGTTCGCGCTGCGAATGTTCCTGAGTTTCCAGCGCGTCGAAATGGTCGCTCATCTAATCATCAATCCTTCGATTATCACGACAGCCACCGCTTGCGGCGCTTGTAGTGTTTCACGTCCCTGAAGGAGCGCCGCCCTTCGCCGCCAACGCCAAGATAGAACTCCTTGACGTCCTCGTTCTCGCGCAGTTCCCTGGCCGAGCCGTCCATGACCACGCGGCCGGACTCCAGGATGTAGCCATGTGTGGCGTGGCGGAGCGCGACATTGGTGTTCTGCTCTGCAAGCAGGAAGGATACGCCCTCCCTGGAATTCAGCTCGGACACGATGGTGAAGATTTCCTCGACCAGTTGCGGCGCAAGCCCCATCGATGGCTCGTCCAGCAGGATCATCGAGGGCTTGGACATCAGGGCGCGGCCGATCGCGCACATCTGCTGCTCGCCGCCGGAAGTGTAGCCGGCCTGCGCCTTGCGCCGCTGCTTGAGGCGCGGAAAATAAGTGTAGACCTTCTCGAGGTCCGTGGTGATCGCGGCACGCGAATCACGGCGGGTATATGCGCCGGTCATCAGGTTCTCCTCGATCGACAGATGGCCGAAACAGTGACGGCCTTCCATGACCTGGATGCAGCCGCGCCTGACGAGTTCGGATGGCGAGAGGTTCTCGATCCGCACGCCGTTGAAGAGGATAGAGCCCTTGGTCGTCTCGCCGCGTTCGGAGCGCAGAAGATTGGATACAGCGCGCAATGTGGTTGTCTTGCCTGCGCCGTTGGCGCCGAGCAGTGCAACGATGCCGCCCTTGGGCACTTCCAGGGAGACACCCTTGAGAACCAGGATCACGTGGTCGTAGATGACCTCGATGTTGTTGACCTTGAGGATCGGTTCGGAAACATCCGTCTGCATCTGGCTCATGGCGATCCTGTCCGGCGGTTGGAGGGGAAGGGGCCGCGATGCGGCCCCTTCGTGACTGTCACTTGCCCGAAGTCATTGGCAGCCTTCGTTCATGGTCCAGGGAGCGTTGGCCTCGGCGTATTCCTTGGCCTTGGCTTCCTCCAGCGGCTTGATAACATCACGGTCTGCCTGCAGCAGGTCGGATACCTTGACGAACTTCGCGCCGTCCCATTCCAGCATCCAGCCGCCACCATGGCCGGTGTGGTTGTCGCAGGATGTCGAGAAGGGAACCACCATTCCGCTCATGCCGAGTTCGGCAAGCTTGGCTTCGTCGATCTTGAGGTTTTCAAGGCCCCAGCGAAGCTGCTCGGCCGTCACTTCCTTGGTGTTGAATTGCGCCTGCGCCGCCTTGATGCCCTCGACCAGGAACATCGAGATGATCAGGCCGCGCTGGTAGAAGACCTTGTTGATGTCGGCTGCAGGGTCGGAGACCTGCGACTTGCCCGCGTCGATGACGTGCTTCTTCAGGTCCGCCATGATCGGTGCGTCGGTCATTGGGATCGACCAGGAAATCGACTTGTAGCCTTTCGCCTGTTCGCCAAGCGGCAGTAGATCGTCATCCGATCCCGACCACCAGATGCCGTAGAACTGGTCCATCGGATACTTGGTCTTGACCGCTTCGGTAATCGCGCCGGCGTTCATTGCGCCCCAGCCCCACATCAGCACGTAGTCAGGCTGTTCGCGGCGGATTTGAAGCCACTGCGCCGACTGGTTCTGCATTTCCTTGAGGCCGACCGGAATCGGCAACAGCGTAAAGCCGTGCGTGGCTGCTAGTTGTTCCAGCAGCGGGATCGGCTCCTTGCCGAAGGGGTGGTCAAGATGAAGAAGCGCGATCTTCTTGTCCTTCAATGCGGACATGTCGCCGCCGGAAATGTGCTTGAGGATCATCGATGCGCCATCCCAATAAGATGATGGCGGGTTGAAGGCCCAGGCGAAAGTCTTGCCGTCGGCCATCGGCGAGAAGCCGTAGCCGGGTGCAAGTACCGGGATCTTGTCGACATTGGTCTTGGGCAGAACCTGCAGCGTGATGCCGGTCGACCACGGCTGGGTGACGATCGCCCGTGCCTTGGTTTTTTCGTAGCACTCGACGCCTTTTTCGGTGCTGTAGCCGGTTTCGCACTCGTCGTAGCCGAGCTTGACGCCGTTGGCGCCGCCGTCGCGCTCGTTCAGCAGGGTCATGTAGTCCCGCTGGCCGTTCATCAGCGGTGTACCGGTCGCGGCGAACGGACCGGTTCGGTAGGAGAGGTTAGGAAGGTAGACTTCCTGGGCAAAAACCGCGGGGCTCGCAGCCAGCGGTCCGGCAAGGACCGTCACTGCGAGTATTGCAGATTTTATCACTTTCGACATTTCATTCCTCCTCTTTGACCGGATTGCGCGACTTGCGCGGGCCCGGCCGGGCCAATTGGTTGACCCCTCAATGCGGGAAGGGCCAGATGATGAGCTTTTCCCGGATGACCTGCCAGAAACGGGCAAGTCCGTGCGGTTCGACCACCAGGAAAAAGATGATCAGCGCCCCGATGATCATGACGTTGAGATGCTCGGCCGTTGCCGAAGGGATCGGCACTCCCAGCATTTCTGGAATGATATTGAGCAGCACCGGCAGCGCGACAATCAGCAGAGCGCCGAGATAGTTGCCCATGATCGATCCGAGGCCGCCGATGATCGCAATGAACAGCACCCTGAAGGACAGGGGAATGTCGAACAAGTTCGGCTCGGCCGCCCCGCGCCAGAGGAACACGAATAGCGCTCCGGATACGCCGACGATGTAGGACGAAACTGCGAAGGCGAGCAGCTTCGACTTCAGCAAATTGATGCCGACTAGTTCGGCCGCGATATCCATGTCGCGGGTAGCTTTCCAGATCCGCCCGATGCGTCCGCGCGTGATGTTGATCGCCACGGCGGTGATCAATGTCACGAAGGCGAGGACGAAATAGTAGCGCGTGATCGAACTTGCCTGCGCGCCGGCAACCGTGATCCCGAACATGTCGATGTTGGGAACCTGGATCGCGCCGGTATTGGAGTAGTTGTAGAGCCAGGCCCATTTTTCGAAGAGCCAGACAAGGAAAAACTGCGCCGCCAGCGTGGCGATCGCCAGGTAGAATCCCTTGATTCGCAGCGATGGCAGGCCGAAAGCAGCGCCCACCGCCGCCGAGAACAGGCCCGACAGCAGGATCGCGATGACGAGGTTCAACTCGGGGAAGATCGTGATAAGCTTGTAGCAGGCATAGGCGCCGACGCCCATGAAAGCGCCGGTTCCGAGCGAGAGCTGGCCGGCATAGCCTGTCAGTATGTTGAGGCCGATCGCCGCCAGCGCATAGACCAGCACAGGGATGAGCAGCGCGTTGAACGCGAATTCTGTGGCGAAATACGGCAATACGATCCAAGCGATTGCAAGGATGACAAGCAGCAGCCAGAAATCCTGCTTGACCGGAAAGAGGGCATGGTCGGCCTTGTAGCTTGATTTGTATTGACCGGCGGTGCGGTAGAACATCCGTCTTCCCCCTTACACCCGCTCGATGATCTTTTCGCCAAACAAGCCTTGCGGCCGGAACAGCAGCACGATCAGCGCGAAGACAAACGCGAACCAGGTTTCGGTATTACCGCCGAACAGCGGCTGGCCCCAGTAGATTTCGAACAGCTTTTCGAGGATGCCGATCATCAGCCCGCCGATGATAGCGCCGGAAACTGACTCCAGCCCGCCCAGCATCAACACCGGCAGTGCCTTGTAGGCGATGACTTCAAGCGCGAAGGAGACGCCGGCACGCGCTCCCCAGACGATCCCGGTCGCCAGCGCGATGATGCCTGCGATGAACCAGACCAGCACCCAGATCGCCGACAGTGAAATCCCCACGGACAGCGCTGCCTGGTGATCGTCGCCAAGCGCGCGGATGGCGCGGCCCATTTTCGAGTAGTTGAGGAAGAGAAGCAGCGCTACGACCAGAAGAGCGGCGCCGGCCACTGCCGTCACGTCCTTCTGCTCGATAAGCAGCAATCCGCCGCCCGGTTCGAACGCGAACGATCCCGTCGGAATGCCGAGTTCCTGCGTGATCATGACCTTGTTTTCGCCGCCGAAAATCAATTCGCCCAGGCCGATCAGGAACAAGGTTATGCCGATCGTTGCCATGAACAGGATGATGTCTGGCTGGTTGACCAGCGGGCGCAACACGACGCGCTCTATTGCCACTGCAAGAATGAACATGACGCCGAGCGTCATCGGCACGGCGGCCCAGGCCGGCACGCCCTTTTCGTGCAGGCCGACCAATGTCAGCGCAGCGAAAACGACCATGATACCCTGCGCGAAGTTGAAAATGCGCGAGGACTTGTAGATCAACACGAAGCCAAGGGCGATGAGTGCGTAGAGCACGCCAGAGACCAGTCCCTCCCACAAGACCTGCAGCAGGAAATCGGGCGCCGCGACCATGTCAGTGAACGGCTTCACCAGAATGGAATGAATGAGATCCACGTGCCCGTTTCCTCCGGTTTCAATGCGCGACGCCAAGATAGGCGTCGATCACGTCCTTGTTGTTCCTCACCACTTCCGGCGTGCCGTCGCCGATCTTGCGGCCATAATCGAGCACGACGACACGGTCCGACAAATCCATCACCACGCCCATGTCGTGTTCGATCAGTGCGATGGTGGTTCCAAATTGCTGGTTCACGTCGAGAATGAAGCGGCTCATGTCCTCTTTCTCCTCGAGGTTCATGCCGGCCATCGGTTCGTCGAGCAGCAGCAGCGAGGCTGGCAGCCAGGGCGCGACCGAGTTCAACCCGTTTTTGCAAGCCGTAGGGCAGCTTGCCCACCGGCGTGTGGCGGATATGGGCTCGATTTCGAGGAAGTCGATGATTTCTTCCACCGGATCGGCGGTGTTCGAGCTCCTCGCCTCGAGGGCCGGACCGTGCCACAGCGCCTGCCAGAGCATATTGCGCTTTTGCAGGGTAAGCGCCCGGTCATGATGTTGTCGAGCATCGACATGCCCTTGAACAGGGCGACGTTCTGGAAGGTGCGGGCGATGCCCTGGCCGACAGCCACATGGGGCTTCATCGCTGTGCGCTTCTTGCCGCGAAAGGTGATCGTGCCTTCCTGCGGCGTGTAGAAGCCGTTGATGACGTTGAGCATCGACGTCTTGCCGGCGCCATTCGGCCCGATGATCGCGCGGATCTCGCCCTTGAGAACATCGAAGGAAATATCGGTGATCGCCCTGACGCCGCCAAAGGACAGCGAAACGTGACGGATATCGAGCAACGTCTCTCCCGGTGCGATCCCGTCGTCCACGCCGGAAAAGTCGAAGCTGTGCTCGTGGCGAACGGGAGCATTCATTCCGCTGCCTCCCGCAATGAGCCCGGTGCATTATTGGTGGCCGCGTCGGCAATCCGGACCGTCGCGGAAATCATGCCCTTGCGGCCGTCCTCGAAGACGACTTCGGTCTCGACATGCTTGGTTTGTCGAACCGTCGTAAAGCGCCTCGATCAGCGGCTCGTAGCGTTCGGCGATGAAGGAACGGCGCACTTTCTGGGTGCGGGTCAAGTTCGCCGTCATCGGCGTCGAGTTCCTTGTGCAGCACCAGGAAGCGGCGGATCTGCGAGCCGCGCATCATTTCCTCGGTGGCAAGGTCACGGTTCACCTGCTCCACATGCGCGCTGCATCGTGTCGTAGACCTGCGGGTGCGCGGCCAGTTCCTGGTAGGAGCCATAGGAGATGTTGTTGCGTTCCGCCCAGTTGGCGACCGATGTCAGGTCGATGTTCAGGAAGACCGCGACAAAATCGCGTCCGTCACCGAACGCAACGGCCTCCTTGATATCGGGGAAGAACTTGAGTTTGTTCTCTAGATATTTCGGCGCGAACAGGCTTCCATCGGCGAGCCTGCCAACATCCTTGGCGCGATCGATGATCTTGAGATGGCCTTCCTGATCGAAGAAGCCGGCATCGCCCGTATGCACCCAGCCTTCCTTGGTCTTAGTGCTTCGGGTGGCTTCATCGTTTTTGTAGTAGCCGAGGAAAACGCCGGGCGAGCGGTACAGCACCTCGCCGCTATCGGCGATCTTGATCTCGACTTCCGGCGATGGCCTGCCGACCGTGTCGGCTCGGATTTCGCCGTCCGGCTGGGCGGTGATGTAGACGCTGGCCTCTGTCTGTCCGTAGAGCTGTTTCAGGTTCAGCCCCAACGAGCGGTAGAATCGGAAAATCTCGGGTCCGATCGCTTCCCCTGCCGTGTAGCCGACGCGCATCTTGGAAAAGCCCATGCGGTTTTTCAGCGGCCCGTAGACGAGGAATTCGCCCAGCCGGTACTTGATGCGGTCCCAAACGGACACCGGTTTGCCGTTGAGGATCGGCTCGCCCGTGCGGCGCGCATGATCCATGAAGTAGTCGAACATGCGCTTCTTCAGGCTGCCCGCATCCTCCATCCGCACCATGATCTGGGTGAGCATGGTCTCGAACACCCTTGGCGGGGCGAAGAAGTAGGTTGGCGCGATCTCGCGGCGGTCCTCGTTGACGGTCTGAGGACCCTCGGGGCAGCACACGCAATAACCGGCGACATAGGCCTGTGCATAGGTAAACACGTGATCGCCCACCCAGGCGAGCGGCAAATAGGCAAGCACGACCTCGTTGGCCGATAGCGCATCGAAGACATTGCCGTTGCGCGCCGAAATGACGAGGTTGTCGAAGCTCAGCATCACGCCCTTGGGCTTGCCGGTCGTTCCCGAGGTGTAGAGCATCACCGAAAGGTCGGAACCCTTGCCGGCCGCGATGCCCTTCAGCCAGGCGTCCCGCGCGCCGCCGTCTATCGCAGCCTGCCCGGCAGCCTGCACCTGCGCGAAGGATTGAAGTTTCGCGTGGTCATAGTCGCGAAGGCCGCGCGGCTCGTCATAGATGATGAGGCGAAGTCCGGGCAGCGCATCGCCCATCGAAAGCAGCTTGTCGACCTGTTCCTGGTCCTGCACCACAGCCATCGCGACTTCGGCATGGTTCAACACATAGACCATCTCGTCGGCGACGCTGTCGGCATAGACCGGGACGGGAATGGCCCCGAGCGCCTGCACGGCGCAGAAGGTCCAGTAGAGGCGGGGGCGGTTCTGGCCGACAATGGCAACCCGGTCTCCCGGCTTGAGGCCGAGCCGGCCAAGGCCAATGGAAAACCGGGCGATTTCTTCCGCCATTTGCTCCCAGGTCCAGCTCTGCCAGATCCCGAAGTCCTTGTGGCGCATGGCGGTGCGGCCGGCAAAGCGGGCCGAATTCAGTAAAAGGTACTGCGGAAATGTCGCCAAAGCCTCTTGCGAGGCGGCAATGTCCGACTCTGCTTTCATGCTCCTCCCGTCCCGCCAGGCATCTGTCGTGTCCGGTTCCGGTCAGCGACAGTCAAACGCAAAGATTGCGCGTGCGCAACCTTGTCTTCCGGGCAGCTTCGCTTTCTTAGCCGAATTGATAAGGCCCAAGTCGCTCCCTCGCGCCGTTCACCAAGCGCGTAAGGCGGCAAGGCGAAACCTTTCCCACGGGAGCCAAAGTTCGGCCATGACGAAGATCAACGATTACATTTGAACGATATCGTATATAATTTTACCGATGCAGAGGCTGACCAAATGATTTCTGGGCGCAGGTTTCCTGTCGGGCGGACAGCCATCGTGGCTGCCGGTGTGGTGATGTTCATGGCGCTTGCGGGTGGTCCTGCCGAAGCGCAAGTGCCGGGCGGATATTATGCGCCACCGCCTCCGCCGGTGGATGCACCGCCGCCGCTCCCCGATTACACGCCTCCGGCGGATCAGCCGCCCGCGCCCGCACCGGGAGAGGGCGCGGGTACGCAATTGCCCGAGCCTGACTATTCGGCGCCTGCCGACAATACGCCCGATTATGGAAACGCGCTGCCACCTCCGCCAGAGCAGCAGGCGCAGACGCCTCCCCAGCCGCTCCAGGAAACCACGCCGCTTGAGGCAGGCGAAGCGTATCACACCCGCTTTTCCGGCACGATGACCCGGCAGGGCCCGGCAGGCCCGGTAACCGTCATCAACCCGGAAGGGATCGTCGGCAGCATTATCGATCTTCGCGATCCGGGCGAGGCGCCGGAGGGCCAGCATTGGACCAGTGAGCCGCAGCGTGCGCTTGCCCGGGCCGCCGACGCAGGACAGGTCTTCGGCATCACCATCAATGACAACGCCGATCCCGACATCTTCATCACGGCGACATCGGCCTTCGGCTTGCATCTGGAGCCGGGCGAGCAGCGCTGGATGAACGGAATGTGGGGACCAGACGGCGGTCCAGGAACGGTCTACCGGCTGTCTGCCGACACCGGCTACGTACCGCAGCCCTTTGCCGACATCACGCTCGACGGACGGTTCAATACGGGCGCTGCCCTCGGCAACATCGCCTATGACCGGTGGAACAAGCAGCTTTACGTTTCGGATCTCGAAACGGGCATGATCCATCGCCTTTCGGGACATTTCGGCAAAGACCTCGGCCGGTACGACCACGGCGTCGAGGGACGCGCGCGGTTTACCGATGCGTGGCCGAAAATCTCCGTTTCGTTGAACCCGGTTCCCTTCGATCCCGATACATCAGCCAGCATAGACAACTGCGCCGCGGGTCCGTTCGAGCGGCATCCCGAATGCTGGAACTTCTCGGATTTCCGTCGGCGTGTCTGGGGAATGGGCGTGCGCCGCGATGAGGCAAGCGGGCAGGTGCGCCTCTATTATTCCGTGTGGGGCAGCACCTCCTTCGGCAATCCACAATGGCAGGCGTCCGGGGGAGACCGGCGCAATTCGATCTGGTCCGTCGGCATCGGAAAAGATGGCGGTTTCGATCTTTCGGACATTCGCCGCGAATTCGTGCTTCCAGGGTTTTTCCCCCTCGATCCGGGCCTTGGCGAACTGGCCGGAAGCAGCCATCCGGTTTCCGATATCGAGTTCCCCGACTGCGGCAAGCAGGACGTGATGCTGCTGGCGGAACGGGGGAGGGGTGCGCAATCTGGGCCTCGACAAGGAAGATCCTTTTGCGCGTCCTCATGAATCGCGGGTCTTGCGCTACCGGCTCGGACCGGACGGCATCTGGCGCCCGGACGGTCGCTTCGACGTTTCCTTTCTGAAGCGCGACCAGGCGCCGCGAATCAGGGCAGGCGGCGCGGGCGGCTGCGATTTCGGCTTTGCCTATGACGACGAGGGTGCTGCCGATCTCAACCGTCCGAACGAATCCGTGTGGATGACCGGCGACAACCTCTGCTCGCCGCAGGGCGCATGTTTCAACCCCGCAACCGGGCTTTTCGACGATACCGACTGGGTCGATGGAATGCAGGGTAGCCCGGCACTGTCGGCGCAGGAGGTTGCCCCGCAGGTGGCCTTCCAGCCTGCCGCGGCTGGCGGCGCGGAAGACGAAGGGCCTTCCGATGCCTACATGGTCGATTCCGACGACAATACCGGCAGCAGCGAAAGCGATCCGGGCCTTGGCGTCGACCGCAATGAAGCGACGCTGATCGGCGACATCGACATCTATGAAGTGTGCGGCGGCGAGACATGGACGCCTCCAGAAACCATCATTCCGCCGCCGCCGCCACCGGTGCATGTGCGGGCGATGACCCATCAACGCAACGGATCGCCATTGCACAATGTCGAGCGTTCCTGGCACGAGCGGAACTGGTCCTGGCATACGCGCGACAGTTCATGGCACTACCGCAACCGTTCATGGCACCAGCGCGAGAATTCCTGGCATTCGCGGACGACTTCCTGGCACTGGCGCGACCGCTCCTGGCACTCGCGGGCCATCTCGTGGCACTGGCGCGACCGTTCCTGGCATGATCGCAGCCGTTCCTGGCATGATCGCAACAGATCGTGGCACGATCGCAGCCGTTCATGGCACTCGCGCAACATTTCCTGGCACTGGCGCGACCGCTCTTGGCACAACCGCAATGCGTCCTGGCACTCCCGCGACCGTTCCTGGCATAACAGGGACAGGTCCTGGCATGACAGGCGGCAGTCCTCGCATAACCGCGACCGTTCTTACCACGACAAGGACCGTTCATGGCACGCCCGCGACAGGTCGTGGCACGATCGACGGCAGTCGTCGCACAACAAGGACCGGTCGTACCATGACCGCGACCGCAGCTGGCATGTTCGTGACCGTTCCTGGCACGACAGGGACAGGTCGCGCGGCGACCTACACTCCAAGACGCGCTCGGATGCCGACAGGCACAACAAGCAGCGTTCGGATGCACAGCGGCACTCGAAAGCCGAATCGGATGCGCAGCGGCACAACCGGACAAGGTCTGAGGCCGAGCGTCATTCGAAAGAGCGCTCGGATGCACAGCGGCACTCGAAGGCTCAATCGGATGCGCAGCGGCATAACCGGAACAAGTCGGAAGCGGACCGTCATTCGAAGCAGCGCTCGGATGCCCAGCGGCATTCCAAGGCTCAATCGGATGCGCAGCGGCATAACCGGAACAAGTCGGAAGCGGACCGTCATTCGAAGCAGCGCTCGGATGCGCAGCGGCATTCCAAGGCTCAATCGGATGCGCAGCGGCACAACCGGAACAAGTCGGAAGCGGACCGTCACTCCAAGCAGCGTTCGGACGCCCAACGCCACAACAGGAACAGGTCGGAAGCCGACCGTCATTCGAAACAGCGCTCGAGCGCGCAACGGCACAGCAAGAAGGAGTCGGATGCATCACGCGATCGCGACGGTCACAAGAAGAAGGCATCTGAACAGGTGAATCGACGAGAGCCTTCCAACCGGTGAGCGACAAGTGAAAAAACAGTTGCAATCTTATTCCGCAGCAGGCGCTGCGATCGTGGCTGCGGCAATGACGTTTTTGCCGGCAAGCCCTGCAATTGCGACGGAGTTGCCCAAACTGCAGACCAACCAGGCTTATGTGGAGGAGAATCTCTCCGCCCAGTCGCTTGACCCCGCCGATCCCGAGGCGGTGCTTGCTTTCGTGCTGCAAAGCCTGCCCGACACGGTGAAAGTCTATCCGACGGAGAACTATTTCTATTTCAGCTTCGTGCTGAACGGGATCCGTTGGGCGGGAAACCTGCGTTTTGATGTGGAGACGCGCGACGCGGGCAAGGTTCACATGACATATTTCAAGGAGTTCACGCAGTGGCAGCGTGACGACAAGGACGTCACGGTCATCTGGGATGCAACCCGCGGCGTGTCGGTGAAGAAAGTGGCGGACCTTGCATACACCGTCACGTTCAAGGATCGCACCGTGACCTTCGAACTCAACGATCTGCGGTCGGTGAAACCGCCGGAAGGCGTCGTGCGCGAAGGAGAGAAATATCTGGGGCCGATGTTCGATGAATCGGGCATCCGGTTCTTCCTGGTTTTCGACCCGGTCGCAAAAGTGTTCATGTACGTCCTCGACGAGACCGTGCCCACGCCCGACGAGTTCTTCGAAACCGAGGAAGCGCCGAACGTTTCAATCGGGCGCAGGACCGGCTTCGCCTTCATCAAGGACAGGTTTGCGCCGCGAAAGATTCTCGTCGGCGTCAGTGCCGCAAACACCTCGACCAATAATTATCTGGACGGGCCCTTCGACCAGTTGCCGGACAATTTCCTGGAAGGCGATTCGCTGCTGGAGGCGATCCTCGCGGTCAGTCCCGAACTTGCCGGCACACTCGACCGTTTCGGCAATTCACAGGACGACACGGTGCGATACCTGATCGCGCCATACATGCAATATGAGGAAGCAAGCGAGCTTTCGATGTTCGACGATTGCGCCAATTCAGAACCGCTGCCGTATCACTACGCCTGCTTCTCGCTGGGGCCGTATCCTGATGATGGCGGATCCGAAGAGGCCTATGACGGGGAAGGCAATCCGCCGCCGGATGAAGGGCAGCCCGAACCCGCGCAATGACCGGGCGCAAGGCACAGGTCATTCAACGAGCGACACAAGCATCTGCGCCCGGTCGAGGTCTTCGGGGGTGTTGATGTTGAAGAATGGATCAACCGTTTCGGCGCTTGCCTGAATTGGCGGAAAAGCGACCTCCTGCCCGCGATGCCGGGTAACGAAGTCCATCACCTTGCGATTGCCGGCGGCGAGCCATTCCTCCAGATCCTGTTCCAGCGTCAATGGCCACAAGCCGAAAACCGGATGAACGCGCCCACCCGACTCAGCCACCGCAAGCGCCTGCGGATCTGAAGCAGCATCGCCAAGTCGCTTCGCCAGATCCGCCGGAAAGAAGGGCGTGTCGGCGGCAACGCTCAGCACATGGGTGGCGCCGGGCAGGTTTTCGCGCGCCCAGCCAAATGCGGAATGGATGCCGGCCAGCGGCCCGGCATGGCTGGGAACGGCATCGCCAATCACCGGCAGACAGAAGGGTTCAAAGCGCGAATGGTCGCCATTGGCGCTGACGACAATGCGTGCGACCTGCGGGGCGAGCCGGTTGCGGGCATGGGTGACAAGCGCAACACCGTCCAGAGCGACCATGGCTTTGTCGGTGCCGCCCATCCTTCGAGACAGGCCGCCAGCCAGGATAACGCCGGCAATGGCCTGGCGCGCGATCATCCCTGCTTCGCCTGCCTGCGGGAAACGACCATGCCGGCAAGGGTCGAAAGAATCGAAAGGGTGCCGCTTGCCAGCATCAGAAGGATTAGTGGCAATGCGCCGGTGTCAGGGCCAAGAACGATGCCGGCCAACATCGACAGCACAGCGCCGCCGCCGATCTGCAGGAACCCGCCAAGGCCGGATGCCGCCCCGGCAAGCTGCGGGCGAACGCTGACGATCGCCGCATTGGCGCTGGGCAAGGTGATGCCGTTGCCCAGGCCAATGAATACCACCGGTCCGAACACCGAAAGCGGGTGCGTGACGCCAAGCAGGATCAACATTGCGGCCAAAGCCATGCCGAACACCATCACGCAGCTTCCCGCCAGCATCATGGGGCCAATGCCGACCCGCGCGGCAAAACGGCCGGATATGAAGTTTCCTGTGATGTAGCCGATGCCGGCAAAAGCGAAGTAAAAGCCGTACTGGGAAGGCGTCATGCCGAAAACGACGCTGGCTAGGTATGGTCCGCCACCCACGAAGGCGAAGAATGCGCCGGATGCGAACGCCGCGGTTCCGCAATGCAGCCAGAAAGGCAGGGAGCCAAGCAATTGCGGCATCAGGCGCATCTGCGCCAGCATGCTGCTCGCCCGGTTGTGGTGCGTTTCGCCCAAGTCGCGCCAGACCATCACGAAAGCAACGAGGCCGAACACGAACAGCAGCGCGAACGTGGCCTGCCAGCCAAACCACTCGTCGAGAAATCCGCCAGCCACCGGCCCGAGCATGGGCGCCAGCGTCATCGCCATCGTCACATAGCCGATCATGCTGGCCGCGGCGGCGGGGCCGACCATGTCGCGGATCACGGCCCGGCCGATGACCATGCCCGCGATGGCGGTGCCCTGCAGCAGGCGAGCCAGCAGGAACAACTCGATCGTCGGGGCCGCGATTGCCAGGATGGTTGCTGCAAGCGCAATGCCCATGAAGAAAAGCATGGTGCGCCGCCGCCCGTAGCGATCTGACAGCGGCCCGATGAAAAGTTGCATCACGGCGTTGGCAAGCAGGTACAGGGTCACCGCAAGCTGCGCGACGGCATAGTCGGTGTTGAAGTAGCGCGCGATGCCCGGAAGCGAGGGTAGAAAGATGTTCATCGCAAGTGCGCCGAAGGCCGTCGCCATCGCCAGCGTGAAGATGTGCGGCGGCGTCGTCTTGTCGAGGAAACGAACCGGTTGCATGTTCATGGCAAGGCTTCCATTGCCGCAGTTCTTTCCAATGATTGCCGGCGAACCATGCGTTCGCGATAAAACGTATAGATGCCCGTTGCCACGATCACTGCCGCGCCAAGCAGGGTGACGAGGTCGGGATACTCGCCATAGACCATGGCACCGCCCATCACGGAAAAGATCAAGACAGAATAGCGGAACGGCGAAACGAAGCCGATCTCTCCAACGCGCATCGAGATGACCGCGAAAAAATACCCGGTGAGCAGGAAAACGGAGCTCAGCGCCATCAGCCACAAATGCCAGGCCGCGACCGGCCTCCACTCCTGGAATGGGACGAGCGCCGCGCCCATCGCGGTCACGACGGTTGCCGTCACCATCGTCACGAAAAGCGAGGGAATGTTCGCGGACATCTTGCGGGTCATGAGATCGCGCAGTACGCAACCGCCGACTGCCGCAAGCGCATAAAGGGAATAGACGTTGAAACCGTCGGGGCCGGGCCGCACGATGACCAACACCCCGGCAAAGCCGATCGCGATGGCCGTCATGCGACGCCAGCCGACCTTTTCGCCGAAGAACACCATGGCGCCGATGGTGATGGCCAGCGGCAGGGCCTGCATGATTGCCGAGACATTGGCGATGGGAATGTGGAACAACGCTGTTATGAAGGTATAGGTGGCGATCAGTTCGCCTATCGAGCGAAAAACGATCCTGGGCTGCAGCGCCACGCGAAGCGGTCGCAATTGTCCCGTTGCCCGCGCCACCATCCATACCAGCGTGATCGCGAACAGGCCTCGCAGGAAAAGCAGCTGGCCGATTTCCATTTCATGCGTGAAGGCCTTGGTGACGACGTCGTTCAACGCGAAACCCAGCATGGCTAGCGTCATGTAGATCGCGCCACGCATGTTTTCGTTTAGCATTGTGAACCGTGCGCGCAGCATCGGGTGTCCTGTCGCCAAAGCGCCATCGCGTATCACATCCGGGCGCACGGTCCAGCCTCTGGACAGTGAAAGCAGCCTGAACAGCTTGTTTTCAAGACGGTTGCGCTGCTTTTGCCGCGGTTTTCGACTTTCCGGCAATGCGTTCGCGGTAAAGCGTGAAAATTCCCGAAGCGGCGATCATGGCGGCGCCCGTGAAGGTCAGGCCGTCGGGCACTTCGGCAAAGAACAGGTAAGCGAATGTGCCGCTCCAAATCAGCGCTGCATAGCGGAAGGGTGCGACGAAGGAGATGTCGCCAATACGCATCGCCGTGATCAGCGCCATGTAACCCGATATGACAAACACCGCGGCGCAAAAGAGGACGCCAAGTTCGGACGCGGATACCGGCTGCCAGCCGCCCAGCGGACCGGTCAGGACGACGCCGGACAAGAGGATCGCGAGCGCCGTGATGCCCGATACCTGGATGGTTGGGATGCCTGCGGGAATGCGCTGGGTTGCCATGTCGCGGATCGAACAGAAGAAAACCGAGGCCAATACCAGCAGGCTGAAGGCATTGAAGCCTTCAAAGCCGGGGCGAATGATGAGGAGCACTCCGGCGAATCCCGCCACGATAGCGCTCCAGCGCCGCCAGCCGACTTTCTCGCCAAAGAAAAGCACCGAGCCCAGTGTCACGACCAGCGGCAATGTCTGGAAGATCGACACGACATTGTTGAGCGGAATGTATTGCAGCGCCAGCATATAGGTGACCGTGCCGCCGACATCGGCCGCGGTGCGCAGGGCAAGGATGGGAGAACGCAGCGCCTTCGACACTTTCAAGCCGCCCATGCGCCAGGCAAGCAGCAGCAGCATGGCGCAGGCGAACACCCCGCGCACCGCCATCACCTCGCCCATGTTCAGCGTCTGCGAAGCAAGCTTCGTCAGCGCATCATTCAGCGTGAACGACCCGGTCGAGACGATCATCAGCGCCGCGGCGCGCAAATTGGGGGAATGGGGCAAGGGGGCGGCCGGCGAACAAGGATTAGGGAGTAGCGAATAGCCAATTGGGACAAGCAACGCCAAACGCAATCGCAAATGGCATCGACGTGCGACAACGAAAAAAACTGATTGGCAGATCAGCGAAAGTGATCCGCCGCTACTCGCTTCACCCGCCCGTCAAACTCATGTGCCGTGCCACGGCAGGCGCCGCGTTGCGGCCGATGACGAAGTCGTGGCCCTTCGGCTTGCGGGCGATGGCCGCCTCGATGGCCTTGTATAGCGTCCTCGTCGCTTTCCGATGCGCGAAGCACCGTGCGCAGGTCTGCCGCGTCTTCCTGGCCCAGGCACATGTAGAGCGTGCCGGTGCAGGTTAGGCGCACGCGGTTGCAGCTTTCGCAGAAATTATGCGTCATCGGCGTGATGAAGCCGAGCCTGCCGCCGGTCTCGCGCACCTCGACATAGCGCGCAGGCCCGCCGGTCTTGTAGGCGATGTCCTTGAGCGTGTAGCGCTGCTCAAGGCTCTCTCTCACCTGCGACAGCGGCAGGTACTGGTCGGTGCGGTCCTCGTTGATCTCGCCAAGCGGCATGGTCTCGATCAGCGTGAAGTCATAGCCGCGGCCATGGCCCATTCCAGCATTTGCGGGATCTCGTGCTCGTTGACGTCCTTAAGCGCAACTGCGTTGATTTTCACCTTGAGGCCGGCCTTGTCGGCGGCCTCCAGCCCTTCCATCACCTGGGTGATACGGCCCCAGCGGGTGATCTCCGCGAATTTGTCGGCGTCCAGCGTATCGAGCGAAACGTTGATGCGGCGCACGCCCGCATTCTTCAGTTCCTGCGCGTATTTCGCCAGTTGCGACCCGTTGGTGGTAAGGGTCAGTTCCTCCAGCGCACCCGTTTCCAGATGCCGCCCGAGCGCCCGTACCAGGTGCATGACATTTCGCCGCACGAGAGGCTCGCCGCCCGTCAGGCGCAGCTTGCGCACGCCCTTGGCAATGAACGCGCCGCACAGCCGCTCCAGTTCCTCCAGCGTCAAAAGGTCTTTCTTTGGCAGGAAAGTCATGTCTTCCGCCATGCAATAGACACAGCGGAAGTCGCAGCGGTCGGTCACCGACACGCGCAAATAGGTGATTGCCCGCGAGAATGGGTCGACAAGGGCGGGCGTCGGTTTTGCGTGGAACGTTCATGCTTCAAAACTAGGCAAAGGGGGCAGGGTATGCAAGTGGCCCCGGCCTATCGGGCGATAGGCGTAGGGCGTTGGGCGCCGGGATGCAATCGGGCCGTACGCATGTCCCAGGCATTGTCCTTCGAGACTCGCTGCCGCTCGCACCTCAGGATGAAGGGCGAGGCTGCGCAGCATCCTCCCTCCCGTCCCTGGAATACCCGCGCCCTCAATCCCTACCCACAAGGGGGAGGGATGGGGCCGAGGCAAGCTTGAACGGAATGTTCCATTGTGCAGGCGGAGTGATTACCAGGTGCCGCTCAGCCAGACGAAGCGTCATGCAGTACGGGGTAGTTCGGCACGGCATCACCTCCGACAATCCTTGTGGGTGTCACGAGCACAGCGAGCCTCGAAGGAGGGTCCCCCCAACTCACCCCAAATTCAATTCCTTGAAGAAGTCGTTGCCCTTGTCGTCGATCACGATGAAGGCCGGGAAGTCGACGACCTCGATGCGCCAGATCGCTTCCATGCCGAGTTCGGGATATTCGACGACCTCGACCTTCTTGATGCAGTCCTGCGCCAGGCGGGCGGCCGGGCCGCCGACGGAGCCGAGATAGAAGCCGCCATGCTTCTGGCAGGCGTCGCGCACCTGCTTGCTGCGATTGCCCTTGGCCAGCATCACCATGCGATCCGCCGGCTGCCTGGAAATCGTCGACGAAGCTGTCCATGCGCCCGGCCGTGGTGGGGCCGAACGAGCCGGAGGCCATGCCCTTCGGCGTCTTGGCCGGGCCGGCGTAATAGACCGGGTGGTTCTTGAAATAGTCGGGCATCGGTTCGCCGCGCTCGAGCCGCTCGCGGATCTTCGCGTGGGCAAGGTCGCGCGCCACGATGATCGGGCCGGTGAGCGAAAGGCGAGTCTTTACAGGGTATTTCGTCAGTTCGCTGAGGATCTGATTCATCGGCTGGTTGAGGTCGATGCGTCACCACCTGGCCGGAGAGCTTGGCCTCGTCGATCTCGGGCAGATAGTGCGACGGGTCGGTCTCGAGCTGCTCGAGGAACACGCCGTCGCGGGTGATCTTGCCCTTGGCCTGCCGGTCGGCGGAGCAGGAGACGCCGAGCCCGATCGGCAGCGATGCGCCGTGGCGCGGCAGGCGGATGACGCGCACGTCATGGCAGAAATACTTGCCGCCGAACTGCGCGCCGACGCCCATCATCTGCGTCAGCTTGTGGATCTCCGCTTCCATGGCGAGATCGCGGAAGGCGCGCCCGTCCGGCGAGCCGGTCGTCGGCAGAGTTGTCGAGGTACTTGGTCGAGGCGAGCTTGACGGTCTTCAGGGTCTGCTCGGCCGAGGTGCCGCCGATGACGATGGCGAGGTGATAGGGCGGGCAGGCGGCGGTGCCGAGCGTCAGGATCTTCTCGCGCAGGAATTCGACCAGCCGGTCATGGGTCAGCAGCGATGGCGTGCCCTGATAGAGGAATGTCTTGTTGGCCGAGCCGCCGCCCTTGGCGATGAACAGGAACTTGTAGGCGTCGCTGCCTTCCTCGTAGATGTCGATCTGCGCCGGCAGGTTGTTGCGGGTGTTCGTCTCCTCGAACATCGAAAGCGGGGCGAGTTGCGAATAGCGCAGGTTCTTCTTCTCATAGGCGTCGAGCACGCCGCGCGACGAGCGCCGCCTCGTCCGAGCCGTCGGTCCAGACGCGCCGGCCCTTCTTCGCCATGATGATCGCGGTGCCGGTGTCCTGGCACATCGGCAGCACGCCGCCGGCCGCGATGTTGGCGTTCTTCAGCAGGTCGTAGGCGACGAAGCGGTCGTTGTCGGTCGCTTCGGGATCGTCGAGGATCGACGGCGAGCTGCTTCAGATGCGCCGGGCGCAGCAGATGGTTGATGTCGATGAACGCCTGCTCGGCCAGCAGCCGCAGGGCCTCCGGCTCCACTACCAGCATTTCCTCGCCGCGGAAGATATCGAGCGACACATGCTTCGACGTCAGCAGCCTGTATGGGGTTTCGAGCGTGTTGTGCGGTGTCGCGACGGGCGCGTTCATGGGGCCATGTCCTGTTGTTGGGCATTGGCGGTATCTAGCGGAATTGGCGGCGCCGTAAAAGCACAGGCTTGACTGTTCAATCGATTTTAGCGGGCATCTTCGACCAAAGGGCAATCCGCATTAGTGCAAACTTAACCTTTACCGGCAGGAACCGCACCGTTTTCCGCGAAGGCTTTACCGATTGGTTGCCACCGCGATGGTATGCCCCGCATGCAGGGACCGGCAAGAAAAACAAAAGCAGCCGGATGGGTAACAATGTTGGGTCGTCTCAGGGCTTTCGCGTCAGGAATGCATTTCTGCTTCTTGATGCTGTTGCTTGGCATCGCGATGGCGCTGCTCTCGGCGCAGCTGATCACCGATACCGTTCAGGAGGTGCGCCGGCTGCGCGACGCGCGGCTGGCCGAGGCTTTGTCGATCACCAGCGTGATTGCGCGAAGCCTCGAAAAGCAGTTCGACATGATCGATCTCGACGACATCGAGGACATCCTCGCGAAGGTGCGAATGCGTCCCGAGATCGTGCAGCTCAGCGTCGTGGATCGCGATCTCACCTTTTACCTCGACGGCGATCCGCGCACCTCGCCAATCGCCTCTTTCAACTACTCCGACGTGCAGCTCAATGCGCTGAAGATCGCAGCCACGGATTTCCGCGTCACGCGCGATCGCATCAAGGTGGGCGAGCCGTTGCTCTCGAAGGGCGTGGCGATCGGGTCGGTGATGGTGGAGTTCCGCTATCCGGGCTTCTGGCAGACGATGAACCCCATCATTTGGGGCAAGTTCGTCACGATCGCGCCGATCCTGATCACGGCAATGCTTTTTGCGACCGGTCTCGTCACGCAGATCACGTTACCACTGCGCAAGCTCAGCACGACCGCGAAAGCTGTTTCTGAAGGCAATCTCGACCAGAGCGTCGATGAAGACGGCCCAACGGAGATCCGCCAGCTTGGCCTCAGTTTCAACACCATGATCGCCACGGTCAAAGCCAATATCGAGCAGATCTACCAGCTCGCCTATGTTGACCGGGTCACGCAGCTACCGAACCGCGAATATTTCCGCATGGAACTGACGCGCGCAATAAAGCGGGCGCAGCGCAACGGACATTCGGGCGCACTTCTGTTCGTCGATCTCGACGGCTTCAAGCGCGTCAACGACACGCTCGGGCATGATCTGGGTGACCGGCTGCTGACGGCATTCGCCGACCGCATGAAGGTGCTGGTACGCAGCGAAGACACCATAAGCTGGAATCACGGGGCGTTGGCCAGGGAAAGCGGCGAACCGCTCAGCGAGGAAGCAGCCAAGGAAAAGCAGGTGCTGGCGCGGCTGGGCGGCGATGAATTCACACTGCTCCTGTCGGAGATCCGGGAGGAAACTGATGCCGCTACCGTATCGCGGCGCATCATCAAGGCAATGAGCGAGCCGTTCGAAATCGGCGGAACGGAAGTACGCATCGGCGCTTCCGTCGGTATCGCGACCTTCCCGCGCGATGGCTCCAACTACCAGCAGGTGCTCAAGAGTGCCGACATGGCCATGTATCTGGCGAAGGAAGAGGGAAAAAACACGTTCCGCTACTTCTCGGAGGAACTCAATTTGCGCGCCTCACACCGGCTGGAAGTCGAGACCGATTTGCGCCGAGCACTGACTCAAGGGCAACTCGAACTTTATTACCAGCCGAAAGTGGATTGCCATACGGGCGCGCCCGTTTCCATGGAGGCGCTGGTGCGATGGCACCATCCGCAGCGCGGCATGGTCGCGCCGGGCGAATTCATCCGCATAGCAGAGGAAACCGGCCTCATCCTGCCGCTGGGCGAGTGGGTACTGAGGGCCGCGTGCGCGCAGATATCGGTGTTTGCGAGCCAGGGGTTGGATATGCCGATAGCGGTGAACATTTCGTCGCAACAATTCGAGCAACCTGACTTTTCTGAGCGGCTACTGGAAATCGTCCGGCAGGAAAAAGTCCGGCCTGGGCTGTTGGAACTCGAGATCACGGAGAGCATGGCGATGAGCGATCCGGGCAGGGCGCTCGACCACATACGCAAGCTCAAGCGGGCGGGAATCCGTTTTGCCATCGACGACTTCGGTACCGGCCACTCCAACCTGTCGCAGCTCAGCCGCCTGCCTTTCGATGTGTTCAAAATCGACCGTTCGTTCGTCGACCCGCTTGGCGGCGATGCCGACCAGCACGGCCAGGCGATCGTCCGCACCATTGTCGCCATGGCGCATAGCCTCAACTACGAAACCGTGGCCGAAGGAGTCGAGACTGTCGAGCAGCAGCAGATGCTTTCCGAAATGGGCTGTACCCTGGCCCAGGGTTATCTGTTTGCCCGGCCAATGCCTGCAAGCGACTTCATCTTGTGGGTCCGGGCAAAACAGGCTGAAATTGCCGGGCCGATACAGGGTCGGCAAAGCCGCGCGAAGCGGAGCAAGGCCGCCTGAGGTTCATACCCTTGCCGGAAAGAAATCCCTGATCGCAGCAGGCAGTTCGCTGAAGTGAGAAATGATGCGGTCCGGGTTCAATTGTGCGACCGGGGTGTCGGTGTAGCCGAAATCGACCGCAATAACCGGGATTCCGGCCGCTCGCGCCGTGTCGATGTCGGTGCGGGAATTGCCGATCATCACGGCCCGCGCCGGATCGCCGCCCGCCTTGACTATCGTGCCGGTCAGGTGGCGTGGATCGGGCTTGCGCCAGGGATAGGTGTCACCTCCGGTGATTGAGGCAAAGCGCCCTACCACGCCAAGCTTGTCCAGAAGCTTTATTGCCAGCCTCTCCGGCTTGTTGGTGCAGACGGCGAGTTTCCAGCCATCGGCCCCGTAATGGTCGAGAATTTCCGCTGCGCCTTCGAACAGCACCGTGTTTGCGGCGATGTTGTCCTCGTAATCTGTAAGGAAAAGCTCGAACAACCGGTCATGGGTGGCGGTGGAAAGCGGGCGCTGGTGATAGGCGAAGGCCCGCTCGATCATCGCCCGCGCTCCATGACCGACAACATGTCCGACATCGGAAATTGGGATCGTCGCCAGTCCTTCCGTTGCGGTGATGCGATTGAGGACCGGAATCAGGTCCAGCATGGTGTCAGCAAGCGTTCCGTCAAGGTCGAAGACCAGAATCGGGCTCAAGACGTCCCCCCTTCGAATATTTCCCACATAGTGTTTGGGGCAGCGCGGCGTCAATTTCAACTGCGGCGTGACGCTGCGGCGATCGGGCGGGCGTTGCGTCTGGAAAAGGCGGGCAGGGCATGATAGGGGGCTGCCTCATCCATTTTCCGCCGGGTGGCCCCTGGATCGGGAGTTTCATGAGCAGGCAACACAAGATCGCAGCGGCGCGCGCCGCGCTGGACCATGTCAGGGACGGGATGCGCCTTGGTATCGGTACAGGCTCGACCGCGGAGGAATTCGTGTCGTTGCTTGCCGAGCAGGTCGCGCGCGGCCTCAAGATACGGGGCGTGCCGACGTCCGAACGCACGGACGCGCTGTGCCGCAAGCTGGGCGTTCCCGTTGCAAACCTGGATGAGCTGCCCGAACTCGATCTCACGATCGACGGCGCCGACGAGATCGGCCCGGGTCTTTCGCTGATCAAGGGGGGCGGGGGCGCACTTCTGCGCGAGAAGATCGTTGCCGGCGCATCATCGCGGATGATCGTCATTGCCGACGAAAGCAAGCTGAAGAAAGAGCTGGGCGCCTTTCCGCTGCCCATCGAAGTCAATGAATTCGGGCTTGAATCGACCCGCAATGCGATAGCGCGAGCCGCGTCGAGACTTGGCCTGGAGGGTGGTCTGTCAGTGCGCATGAAAGGCGAAACGCCGTTCGTGACCGATGGTGGACATCTGCTGATCGATGCATCTTTTGGCCGTATTCGGGATGCAGAAGCCTTGTCGCTGGCGCTCCTGAAAATACCTGGCGTTGTTGAACACGGCCTGTTCCTGGGCATGGCTGAACTCGCCATCGTGGCAGGCGACGGCGGGGTCATGGAACTAACTGCTTGAAGAATGAGGCCGCAAATGCGGCGGGCAAACGGGCTGAAAACGGGAGACTAGAAAATGCAAACTGAAACGCGCATCTTTGGAAAACTGGCGGTGATGTTGATCGCCGCAGCCATCTGGTATGCGCCGCCTGCCGCTTCGCATGCGCAGGAAATCTCGCCTGAGCACCTTGCTTCTGCCAGGGAAGCTGTTGTCGCTTCCAAGTCGACCGCCTCGCTTGATGGCATCCTGCCGGGAATAGGCGAACAGGCAAAGCAACAGCTCATCAACAACCGGCCCGATGCGGCCGACCAGATCGCGGCAATCGTCGATGAGGCGACGTTGACGCTCGCCGCCCGCCGCGCCAATCTTGAAGACGAGATAGCCCGGATCTATGCCCGCATCTTCACGGCTGCCGAACTCAAGCAGATTGCCGAATTCTACAAGACCGAAGCGGGCCAGAAACTCATCCGCGAAACCCCGGTCATCGCCCGTTCGATGGAAGAGGCCGCACGCGTGTGGGCGGCGGGAATCCAGCGCGACCTGTCGCAGGAAGTCGGCAAGAAAATTACGGAAGCCGGGCTTCAATAACTGCCTGCGGGCCTGATAAGTAAAAGCCCGGCGCTGCCGGGCTTTTTTATGCGCGGCAGCCGGGGGATACGCAAATGGCGAAATACGACTTCGATCTCTTTGTAATCGGCGGCGGTTCTGGTGGCGTGCGTGCGGGCCGCGTGGCTGCAAGCCTGGGCAAGCGAGTAGGCGTTGCCGAGGAATACCGCTTCGGCGGCACTTGCGTCATACGTGGCTGCGTTCCCAAGAAACTCTTCGTCTATGCTTCCGAATTCGCGCACCACTTCAAGGACGCGCAAGGCTTTGGCTGGGCAGTCGGGCAGACCGCGTTCGACTGGGTGAAGTTCATCGCAGCCAAGGACAAGGAAATCGCACGCCTGGAAGGTCTCTACAAGAAAGGGCTGGAGAGCAACGGCGCGGAGGTTTTCGCCAGCCGGGCAGTGCTGGAAGGCCCGCACACGGTGCGCATCGTTGCGCAGGACCGGACAGTTACCGCAGAGCGTATCCTCATCGCCACCGGCGGCGCACCTCGGCATCTTCGCGAGGTCGAGGGTGCCGAACTTGCCATCACCTCAAACGAGATTTTCGATCTGAGGCGCCAGCCGGAAAGCATCGTCATCGATGGGGCCGGCTACATCGGCATCGAATTCGCCTGCATTCTCTCGGGTCTCGGGACCAAAGTGACGCTCGTCCAGCGGAGCGAGGAGATCCTGCGCGGCTTCGACGACGATATCCGCAAAGCCCTGCATGAAGAGATGCTGCGCGGCGGTATCGACATCCTCACGCACACGAAAATCCACAAGATCGAGAATATTGCGGGTCAGCGGCGCGTAACGCTCTCCACTGGTGCCGTTATCGAAGCGGAACTGGTGATGCAGGCCATCGGCCGGTTGCCCAACACCGTCGGCCTCGGCCTTGAAAAAGCCGGCGTCGAGACGGGTATGGACGGCGCCGTGATGGTGGATGAATATTCACGCAGCAATGTTTCGCACATCCTTGCGGTCGGGGACGTAACCAACCGCGTGCAGCTTACGCCTGTCGCGATCCACGAGGCGATGTGCCTGATCGAAACGGAGTTCAGGGGAAGACCTACATCGGTCGACCATGAACTCATCCCGACTGCGGTCTTTTCGCAGCCTGAGATCGGCACGATTGGCATGACCGAAGCACAGGCGGCCATCGCCTGCGGCGACGCCACTGTCTTCATGACAAGGTTCCGGCCGATGAAGGGGACTATTTCGGGAAGCGAAGAGCGGATGGTAATGAAGATCATCGTTGATACGGCCAGCGACCGTGTCATCGGCGTTCACATCCTGGGACCGGATGCCGGGGAAATCATCCAGTCGCTGGCGATCGCGATCAAGATGGGCGCGACCAAGGCCGACTTCGACCGGACCATGGCTTTGCACCCTTCCGCGGCCGAGGAACTGGTGACGCTCTATTCGCCGTCATACCGGCTCAAGGGCGGCGAGCGGATCTAAGCGTCAGGGATGCAGCAGCCAGTCGGCGAGCTGCGGCCACAGTGTTTCACGGTGATCGGGGCGAAAGAAGCCCAGGTGTCCAACCGGCTTACGCAGGTCTTCGCCTGAATACCAGTGGATGCGGATTGCGGCGTTCGAATACCAGTGCGCCAGCGCCTCAACGCTTTTTCGCGTCGCCCAGGGATCGTCCTCGAAGCCGACCGCAAGGATCGGAATGCGCACTTCTTTGAAGCGGCTGCGCTCGGGTATCGAGGCGTCGGACATCAGGTAGTGCGGGTCATTGCACCACTTGCGCCACTGGTTGAAGGCGCCATAGGGGATCGGCTCGCCAAAGCCGGCCCATCGCGGCAGATATCCCAAAGTTGCTGCAATCGGCCAGCCGATCCGGTTCATGGCGCGGGTGAGCTTGGCAAATTCGCGCGTGTGGCCGAGATAGCCCGAACCGGCTGCGACCGTCATGTAGCGGGTGAAGCTGTTGGCGGCGCCGCTGAGCCCGAGCGCCTGTCCGCCGAAGGAATGGCCGATCCCGCGCAGGCTTGCATCCGGGAAGCTATCAGACAAAAAATTGACCGCCGCTGGAAAATCCTTCACTGCCCAGTCCGACATGCGCATGGACCGCGCTTGCGCCTGCGAAATGCGCCCCGTCATGCCGCGGTAGTCATAGGTCATGGCGGCGCGCGCGCCCTCGTCGCAAAGGAACTGCGCATAGTGACGGTAGAACCGCCGGGGCACTCCTGTAGCTCCGGAAATCAGCACGACCGGGCCCTTTCCGGCGGGGCTGGTGAACACGGTTGCGGGCAGTTCCCAGCCGTCGGCGGTCTTGAAATGTATCTCTTCCATTGCCGCAACGATAAGCGCAAAATTTGCCACGCTGTCAAACACGCGAGGATCATGTTTGCAATTGCGGCATCGCACGAATTGCGCGTCCAAGGCGGATTGGTTTTTTTGTTGGTCTTGATGGCCGGTCGCAGCTATAACCCCGCCTGCTTTTGTGCCGCATGCAGCCTGCCAAGCCGGCAGGGCATTTCTTGAGTGAGTGAGGATTTCCGATGCCGACGAAGTGGACGCCCGATTCCTGGCGGTCGAAGCCGATCCAGCAGGTGCCGCATTATAACGATCTCGACGCGCTGAAAGCCGTCGAGAAGCAGTTGGCGAGCTATCCTCCGCTGGTTTTTGCAGGTGAGGCAAGGGCTCTCAAGAAGTCGTTGGCAGCGGCTTCGCGCGGCGAAATGTTCGTGCTGCAAGGCGGCGATTGCGCCGAGAGCTTCGCCGAGCATGGCGCCGACAACATTCGCGATTTCTTCCGCGTGTTCCTGCAAATGGCGGTGGTGCTGACTTTTGCAGCTGCCAAGCCGGTGGTGAAGATCGGCCGCATCGCAGGCCAGTTCGCCAAGCCGCGCTCTTCCGACTTCGAGAAGCAGGGCGATGTGACGCTGCCGTCCTATCGCGGCGACATCATCAACGGCATCGAATTCACGGAAAGCGCGCGCCTGCCCGATCCGGAGCGGCAGATCATGGCCTACCGCCAATCGGCTGCGACGCTCAATCTCCTGCGCGCCTTTGCGCAAGGCGGCTACGCCAATCTTGAACATGTGCATCAATGGATGCTCGGCTTCGTCGAGAACTCACCCCAGTCTGATCGTTATCACCAACTGGCCAACCGCCTGACCGAAACGCTGCGCTTCATGCGGGCGATCGGATTTGCGGCGGATGATCATCCCAAGTTGCGCGAGACGGACTTCTACACCAGCCACGAGGCCCTGCTGCTTGGCTATGAAGAGGCCATGACCCGCGTCGATTCGACTTCGGGGGATTGGTACGCCACTTCGGGCCACATGATCTGGATCGGCGATCGCACGCGCCAGCCCGACCATGCCCATGTTGAATATTGCCGCGGCATCAAGAACCCGATCGGCCTCAAATGCGGGCCGTCGCTTACCGATGACGGGCTGCTGAACCTCATTGACATCCTCAACCCGGAAAACGAACCGGGCAGGCTGACGTTGATCGGCCGCTTCGGCGCCGGAAAGGTCGGCGAGCACCTGCCGCGCCTCGTGCGGGCGGTCAAGCGAGAGGGCAGGGAGGTCGTGTGGACCTGCGACCCGATGCACGGCAACACGATAACCTCGGTCAGCGGCTACAAGACGCGGCCGTTCGACCGTGTGCTGCGCGAAGTGCAGGAGTTCTTCGCCGTCCACCGCGCCGAGGGGACTTATCCCGGCGGCGTGCATTTCGAGATGACCGGCAAGGATGTGACGGAATGCACCGGTGGCGCGCGCGCGGTCAGCGACGAGGATCTCGCGGACCGTTACCACACGCATTGCGACCCGCGTCTCAATGCGAGCCAGGCGCTGGAACTTGCGTTCCTCGTATCTGAACTGCTGCAGGAAGACCGTTCAGCCGAACCGAAGGTTGTCGTCAACGGTTGAGGCCTTTTGAAGAAAAAGAGCGGTGCCGGCCTGCGGGTCAGCGCCGCCTTTTTGCTTTTTCCACTGCATGGGTATGAGCAAGGCGTAGCGCTGACTCCAGTTCGTCGCGGTCGAGCTTGGCAAGCGTCGCAGTCGTCCAGCCCTGCCTGCCCCACGCATTGGCGACCGGTGCGAAGGCATCCGGATGCGTCAGGCATTTCAGTTCCTGCTCGTCCGGTGTGAACTTGAAATTGGCGGTGAGTCCGCCGGGCGCGAGTGTCACATAGATGCGGTTTACCTTGAAGGCGGAGCGGTCGAAATGCGGCGCCTCGCTGGTTCCGTCCAGCGAAAGGGCAATGCCGCGCAAGTCACCTGCATTTGCCATGAACCGGTCTCCGCCGTTCGCGTTTTGTGAACAGTCCTTAGCATGGTGCGCCACTCGCGCGCGTCAAGGCGCATGTTTACGTGAGTGGCCAAGGGAGCTTGTCCATGAGCATGCAACATCGGGTTCCGAGCATTTTCCTCTCGCATGGCGGCCCGAACATCGTGACCGAACCGTCCGAAGCGCGTGACTATTTGCGCAGCCTGCCGGAGATAACCGGAAAGCCCAAGGCGATCGTGCTGGTATCGGCCCATTTCGAGACCGAGGGGCCCGTTGTCGTAACCGATCCCGCGCCGGAGATGATCTACGATTTCGGCGGCTTCCCGGAAGAACTGTACCGAATGGTCTATCCCGCGCCGGGCGATCCGGAATTGGCGATGCGCGTTACCGGCATGCTGCATGACGCGGGACTTGCGGTGCGCATCGCGCCCAAGCGGGGCTATGACCACGGAACATGGACATCGATGATGCTGGCATTCCCGCAGGCGGACGTGCCGATCGTGCAGCTGTCGATCGATCCGAACCGCGACGCGGCCTACCACTTTGAGCTGGGGCGGGCGCTGTCGCCGCTCCGCGAGGAAGGGATCATGTTGGCCGGTTCCGGCCACATCACGCACAATCTGCGTGCCGTTTTCGGCGCAATGCGCGGCGGCATCAGCCCGGATCCGGAAATGGCCCGAAAGGTCGAGGCTTTCACGGACTGGTTTGCCGACCGCTTTGCCGAAGGCGACGGGGAAGCGATCCTGAACTGGCGCGACGAGGCTCCGCATGTGCGCGAAAACCACCCGACCGACGAACATTTGATGCCGCTGTTCTTCGCCTATGGCGCAGCGGGCGAGAATGCCAAGGCCGAGCGCGTTCACGCATCACGCCAGTTCGGCTTCTTCGCATTCGATTCCTGGAAGTTCAGCTAACAAACGACGAAGCCGCGAAAGACAGCGTCAGTTCTGCGCCAGTTGCGCAGTGTCGGCTTTTGCGCTGCGGGCAACCTTGCGGCCTTCGTTGCGGTCCATCATCGCGTAGAAATACTCAAGCGATGGCGTGTACCGGTTCTTCGGCGGCTGGATGCCGACGCTGGCGGCTATGTCAGACATGAAGTGGTTGCAGTTATAGGTCCACAACGCATATCTCGGCTTTTCCTGCCGCGCCTGTACGATCCGGTTGAGAAGCTTTTCATACTGCTGGGCGGTTAGCGAAACGCGATAGGCTGCGATCGGGCGCAGGATGCAATCGTCGCCATAAGGTTCAAGCACCCCGGGCATGGGAGCGGCGGCGGCAACGGTTGCGCCGGCATAGCCGCCGACAGGGGCCAGCATCACCAGTTTCTCATCCACGGGTTCGCCGTCCGGGCCGATGCGGCCATATGCGATGTACACATGGCCAACCGGCAGCGGCGGCGTGTGGCGCAAGCGCATTTCCATATAGTATTTGTGCTGCGGGTCGATGCGTTTGGCATTGACCATCTTTGGCTTGGGGCCCCATCCACCCGCACACTGGCCATGCCTCATGGCCGAATAAAGCGCCTCTGCGCGCAGTTCCGCCTCGATTTCGAGCGGATCGGGTTGCGGCTCGAGAAGGTCACCTGTCGCCGCATCGACCGGCGGGACGGGCGAAAGGGCGGCAAACTGTGTTTCTGCGGCGGCGGACCGCGCGTCGGTTTGTGGTGCGAGCGCGTTGATCTCGACCTCTTGCTCGCCGGCCAGCGAACGGGCAGCCACGGGGTCGGATGCAAGCTTTTCCCCGGTGTCGGTCATCGCTCCTGATACACCGGGAAGCGTGTCGGTGCTTTGTGTCGGCACGGCAGTAGAATCGACGACGCCGGTTGAAGCGACGTCCAGCGGAAGCGGTTCGGAAGGGATTTCCTGACGCACATTGAGCGCGTCGGTGAAGGACGATGCGCCATCGGACATGCATCCTGCCAGTGAAGTCGACACGGCCAAGACCGCGATCGTCGCCGCGCGACGAACGTTGCGATGCTTTTTAGTGTCCCGCCTGCCTGTGATCATTCAAACCTGCCGGTCCCGATCGGGCGTACCATTGCGCCAGTCAAACTCAAAATCGTTAACTTTACGCGAAAGGTAACCCTTCCTTCACCAACGGGGATATCCATCCGGAAGGAACCAAAGGGTTCCAGACACATTGGATAGTACCAGCCGGCTCTTCTTCGCAAAAGCCCTGAGACCAAAATGCGGCGACTTGTTGTCTGGATTCGCACGGTTTGTTTCATGCAGGCTGAATTTGTCGTTCAGGGCCTGTTCAGCCCGGCGGCCCCACTCTCATTACTGCTCAAATCCGGAACCAGGGTTTGCAAGGGTGCGTTTCCGCCGACGCCCGAACGAAAATCAACGAGGAAAAGATACAATGAAGAAACGTTTTCTGATCGGCGTCAGCGCGTTTGCGCTTGTCACATCGGTTTCGCTGCCTGTCCCTGCGGTCTGGCAGACGGCGCATGCCCAGCCATTGAATGGCGGCATTGTCCTGCTGGCACAGGCGGAGGTCGAGGAAGAAGAAGAGATTCGAAAGAAAAGGAAAAAGAACCGCGAGGCTGCCGAAAAGCAGCAGGGTGAACAACCTGCCGAAGCGCAAGGCGAGGAGCAACCCGGCAAGAAGAAGAAGCGGCAGCAGGTGCAGGAACAGCAGGCCGAGCAGCCCGCCGAGGCGCAAAAGCAGACAGGGCAGCCTGTCGAGGCACAGCGGGAGCAGCAGGTCGAACAACCTGTGGAGGCTCAAGACCAGCTGCCAGCCGGAGAGGCCACGACTCAAACCGAGGCGGAAGGCGATGCCCAGCAGCGGCGCAAAATTAAGCGCCAGCAGGCCCAAAAGGAACAGGCAGAGCCGCCGGTTGAAGGCGAGACGGTGCAGCAGCCTGCTGGCGGACAGCCTGCGACCAGCGAAGCGGTAACCAAACAGCCAACGGTCACAGAAGAGGCCGTTAAACCCGCCGCCGGCGAGGAAAACAACCGGCGCAAGAAACGGCGCGAGCAGGCTGGCGATCCCGACGTGCTGACACCCGAGGCGCAGCAAAAGGCAGTGGAAGAGGCGCAGCAACCGGTGACTGTTTCGCCAGAGGCCGAAAAGCCGAAGGATCTGGTGACCAAGCCTGTCGAGGAAGTCGTCAAGGAAGCCGAGAGCCAGCCGGTCTCGGTAGTTTCGGACCGGATCGACAACAATCAGCGTGAGCAGTTGAAGAGAGCCGAGAAGCGGCGCCGCGAAAAGTCGCGTGGTGATCGCAACGAATTGCTCGGCGCAGCGGCTGTCGGAGCCGCCATAGGCGCGGCAATTCCATTGCTGGGCGGTACGGTTGCCGCGGACGAGGGCGACCGGATCGTGGTTCAGCGCGGCGGTAATTACTACGTGCGCAAGGATGAGTCGGCGCTGTTCCGGTACGATGCGGAAAATGTCGAGTATGAGCGCATGCGGGGCGGCCTCACGCGGGAAATCGTTACCCGTCCCAACGGTGTCCGTATCATCACCGTTCGCGATGCAGGCGGATATGTCCTTCGCCGCGAGAAGGTGATGCCCGGCGGACGGCGGATCGTGCTTTTCGACATGCGCAACGAGGACGCCTATTACCGTCCATACCGGCCGGTGGAAGTGCCCTACTACGAGGTCAATCTTGCGCCCGAGGAGTACATCGTCTCGGCTCGCCGGGCTGATCGCGAACTCTTCTACGATACGTTCGAGGCGCCGCCCGTCTATGAAAGCGAGGAGCGCTACACACTGCGCGACGTTCGCGAGAACGAGCGGGTGCGTTCACTGGTGCGCCGCGTGGACCTCGACACCATTACCTTCGACACGGGAAGCGCGTTCGTGACGGAGTCTCAGGTTGCGCTGCTGGGCGACATTGCCGGCGGCATGCTCGACGTGATCGACAAGGATCCCTCGGCGGTGTTCCTGATCGAGGGCCATACCGACGCGGTTGGTTCGGAGCTCTCGAACCTGACGCTATCGGACCGGCGGGCGGAAGCGGTCGCGCGCATCCTGACCGAAGCCTATGACGTGCCGCCGGAAAACATGGTGGTGCAAGGCTATGGCGAGGAATATCTCAAGGTCGAGACTGAGGGGGCCGAGCGGGCGAACCGGCGCGTGGCGCTCAGGAACATCACACCCATCCTGCAGGCTGCCGACGAGTGACAAAGAAAAAAGCCTCGGATTCGGTCCGGGGCTTTTTCATTCAAAGGGAAATATCAGGCCTGCGCGGTGTTCTTCACCGGCACGCCTTTTTCCGTCAGCATCTGCTGCAATTCGCCAGCCTGGAACATCTCGCGCACGATGTCGCAGCCGCCGACGAATTCACCCTTGACGTAAAGCTGCGGAATGGTTGGCCAGTTCGAATATTCCTTGATGCCCTGGCGAATGTCGTCATCGGCAAGGACATTGACGCCCTTGTAGTCAAGCCCGAGGTAATCGAGGATCTGGACGACCTGTCCGGAGAATCCGCATTGCGGAAAATCCGGCGTGCCCTTCATGAACAGCACGACTGGATTGGACTTCACTTCGTTTTCGATAAAGGCATTGGCGGACATGGCACTCTCCTCAAAGGGCCGGTTCAAGGCCGGCCGGGGCGTCTTCGCCCACACATATCGCCTTGTCCGGCGGATTTAAAGATGGAAGCGGGATCAAAAGAACAGGAAGCGGAGAACGATAGCCCAGAAGGCCAATGTTCCCAGCAGCAGCCAGAAAAAAGCATCGCGCCAAAACGGCCGTGTGAATACTGGCGGAACCCCGTTTATCCCGAACATCGCCTACTCCGGCGCACTGGTCTGCAGGGCGAGTGCATGCAGCGCGCCGCCCATATTGCCCTTGAGGGCATCGTAGACGATCTGGTGCTGCTGCACCCGCGACTTGCCGCGAAAGCTTTCCGATACGACTTCGGCCGCATAGTGGTCGCCGTCGCCGGCCAGGTCGCGGATCGTCACCTTCGCGTCGGGAATTGCTTCCCGGATCATTTTTTCGATCTCGCCAGCGGACATCGCCATGGTTCTAAAAACCCCTCGTTCAGGCCTTGCCATCCATGAAGCGCGGGAACCACGATTCATGGGCCGCCCGCAAATCTTCCACAGACATGGCGCGGCTGTCACCCAGTTTCAACGCGTTGCCACCGGTCGTGCCGATCCACGGCGCGAAGATGCCGGCGCGCTCCGCCATTTCATGAGTCTTCTCAAGGTCGTCGCGGGCGATGCTCACGCAGTACCTTCCCTGGTCCTCGCCGAAGAATTGCCCGGCCAGCGACACGCCGCCAAGCGCGTTCACCGTGGCGCCGATGCCGGAGGCCATCGCCATTTCGGCAAGCGCGACGGCCAGGCCGCCGTCCGAGCAGTCATGCACGGCAGTTGCGATGCCGGAGCGGATCAGCGAGCGGACGAAATCGCCGGCGCGCTTTTCATGCGCCAGGTCGACCGGCGGGCAGGGTCCCTCGCGGCGGCCGTGCAGATCGCGCAGCCATGCGGACTGGCCAAGATGCGTGCCCCATGCGTCCGGCGCGCCGACAAGGAGGATGCATTCGCCTTCGCCGGCAAAGCCGATGCCGGCCATGCGCCGCCAGTCCGGTATGAGACCGACGCCGCCGATCGCGGGTGTCGGCAGGATGCCCTTGCCGTTGGTCTCGTTGTAGAGCGAGACATTGCCCGAAACGATCGGGAAATCGAGCGCGCGGCACGCTTCGCCGATGCCCTTGATGCAGCCGACAAGCTGGCCCATGATCTCGGGCCGCTCCGGATTGCCGAAATTGAGGTTGTCGGTCGCCGCCAGCGGCTCAGCGCCGGTCGCCGTCAGATTGCGCCAGCATTCGGCGACCGCCTGCTTGCCGCCTTCGAACGGATCGGCCTCGCAATAGCGCGGCGTGACGTCGCAGGAGAAGGCCAGCGCCTTTGTCGTCGTGGCCATCGACGCGAACGACGCCGGCATCGCCGCCCGGCAATTGCAGCGAATTGCCCTGGATCAGCGTGTCGTACTGCTCCCAGACCCAGCGGCGCGAGGACATGTCCGGCGTCGCCAGCAGCTTCAACAGGTCTTCGGCGGGATCGCAATCGGGCAGGGCGCCGGCCAGCGGTCCGGCCTTGCGCGGTTCATCCCATGGCCGGTCATATTCCGGCGCGTCGTCGCCCAGATCCTTGATCGGCAGGTTGGCGACTTCCTCGCCCTGGTGCAGGACGCGGAAGCGCAGATCGTCGGTGGTCTGGCCGACGATCGCGAAATCGAGGCCCCATTTGCGGAAGATCGCCTCGGCCTCGCGCTTCCTTTTCCGGGCGCAGCACCATCAGCATGCGTTCCTGGCTTTCCGAGAGCATCATCTCGTAGGCGCTCATGCGCTCCTCGCGCACCGGCACCTTGTCGAGGTTCAATTCGATGCCGAGATCGCCCTTGGCGCCCATTTCGACGGCCGAACAGGTGAGGCCGGCCGCGCCCATGTCCTGGATGGCGATGACCGCGCCGGTCGCCATCAGTTCGAGGCAGGCTTCCAGCAGGCATTTTTCGGTAAAGGGATCGCCGACCTGCACGGTCGGGCGCTTTTCCTCGATCTTGTCGTCGAATTCGGCCGAGGCCATGGTCGCGCCGCCGACGCCGTCGCGGCCGGTCTTGGCGCCGAGATAGACCACCGGCAGGCCGACGCCCTCGGCCTTCGACAGGAAGATCGCGTCGGTCTTCGCGATGCCGGCGGCAAAGGCGTTGACGAGGATGTTGCCATTGTAGCGTGGGTCGAAATTGACCTCGCCGCCGACCGTCGGCACGCCGAAGGCATTGCCGTAGCCGCCGACGCCGGCGACGACGCCGGCGACCAGATGGCGCGTCTTGGGGTGGTCCGGCGCGCCGAAACGCAACGCGTTCATCGCCGCGACCGGCCGCGCGCCCATGGTGAAGACGTCGCGCAGGATGCCGCCGACGCCGGTCGCCGCGCCCTGGTAGGGCTCGATGAAGGACGGGTGGTTGTGGCTCTCCATCTTGAAGACGACGCATTCGCCGTCGCCGATATCGACGACGCCGGCATTTTCGCCCGGTCCCTGGATGACGCGCGGCCCGGTGGTCGGCAGCGTGCGCAGCCAGTTCTTGGAGGATTTGTAGGAGCAGTGCTCGTTCCACATGGCCGAGAAGATGCCGAGTTCGGTGAAGCTCGGCTCGCGCCCGATCAATTGCAGGATGCGCTCGTACTCGTCGGGCTTCAGCCCGTGCGAGGCGATCAGCTCCGGCGTGATGGCAATGTCGTTGCGAATGTTCATTGCGCTCACGCCGTGCAGGCCGAATTGCCGCCAGCCCAGCGCGCCACGTCGGCATTGATGCGGGCGCTGAGCGGTCCGTCGGCCATGGGGCCGTAGCTGGCGATCTTCGCGGGCTTGCCGTCCGCCTCTATCACGAGCTTCGGCAGGCCTTGCGCGGCCTTGGCCTCTACGACGAGAATGCGCGGCTTGCCTGCCATGGTGTCAAGCTCGGGAATGATCCGAAGGCTCTTGAAGTCCTTGTCCTTGCGCCAGCAATCCTGCGCCCCGGAGTTGACCTTTTGCAGCACCGCCACGGCAGCGGAATTGTCGCGCACCGCGAGCGGCGCAAAGCCGTCTGTCTTCTGGCAGGCGCCGAGCAGGGCCAGTATGCAAAGCAGCGGAAGGGCTTTCTTCATGCGGCGATTTCCAGTGCGCTCTCGAACAGGGGCCTGCCGTCGGTCCCGCCATGGGCGCTCTCGATCAGGTTTTCGGGGTGGGGCATCATCCCCATGACGTTGCCGGCCTCGTTGACGATGCCGGCGATGTCGTTCATCGAACCGTTGGGGTTCGTGCCTTCGGCATAGCGGAAGACGACGCGGCCATTGTCCTCCAACCGCTTCAGCGTATCGGGATCGGCGAAATAGTTGCCGTCATGGTGCGCGACCGGGCACCGGATGATCTGTCCCTTTGCATATCCGCGCGTGAAGGCGGTGGATGCATTTGTCACTTCCAGCTTCACTTGCCGGCACACGAATTTCAGCGAGGCGTTGCGCATCAGCGCGCCGGGAAGCAGGCCGGCCTCGAGCAGGATCTGGAAGCCGTTGCAAACCCCCAGTACCCGCACACCGCGCGAGGCCGCCTCGGCCACTGCGCGCATCACCGGCGTACGGGCCGCGATGGCGCCGCAGCGCAGGTAGTCGCCAAAGGAAAAGCCGCCCGGAATGACGATGAGGTCAACGGGCGGAATTTCCGTGTCGCTCTGCCAGACGGTCAGCGGTGCGTGACCGCCGATCGTCGTTAGCGCCGCGATCATGTCGCGGTCACGGTTCAGGCCGGGGAGGAGGACGACGGCAGCCCGCATGAGCGATTCACCTGACGCAAATACCATTGGTTCGAGGTGGGTAGTGCGCGGCGATGGAGCGGTCAAGCCTTGGTCTGTTGCAGCCTCACAACAATGATGGAAAAAGCCCCGGTGCCGCGAAGCGACGCCGGGGCTGAGGCCTCGTCGGAGTGTTCTTGCTTGTTATGGACGAGGAAACTGTCGGCAAAGTAGGTGCGATTGCGGTCCACCGTCATGTTGTAGATGGTCCGCTCGGGCGAATCGCAGGCTTCGATTGTCTCGATGAGCGTCCCGTCGCCTTCACGTACAATGGCAACGCCAGGTGCGAGATCACGGATCGGGCCGTGGTCATTCTCGAAACCGGGCATTTCCTTGAGGGTTGCCTCCTTTGAGAGCCGCCTACTGACCACTGGCCAAAATGAACGGGTTTTCAGCGGTCACGAAGGCAGTTCCTCCATTTAACCCGTGGAGCTTGCGCCCTGTTAACGGGACCGGCTTTGGCGCAACGATCGTGTTGCGCATGCCGTCTCGGCAAACGACCACATCGCCAGTGTCGAGTGTTTCGATGGCCCGGCGGGTGCCGTCACCCATGGTAACCAGGGCGGGGCGGTGGGGTTGAGGTTGGGGCTGGATTTGGTTTTGGCTTCTTAGCTGCGATTTTCTTCCTTAGTGTCCCATGTGCAGCATTTAGGCGTTTTGTGAAAGCGGCACGCTCAGCCTTCGACTTGGGGTTTAATGTAGATGAATTGAAGACCCAGGTTTGGTCGATCCAGTTAATCGCCTGTTTGGCAGCGTTTGCCGATGGGCGGGCGCCCGTTCCGGCGTATCTCTTGACGGCGGCCTCATAGTTGCGCACAGCAACGAGCGCGTATTGCCGCTGCTCATCGTAAACAAAGTTCTCCCAAGTGCGCAGCATTCTCATATATGTTGGCGCCACGCCGCTAAATTCGATTAGCGCATTCTTCGCCGCCATTGTGAGATTGTTGCGAGCGACGATTACGGAGCCGACTTTCTGCCTCCATGCAGGATTTGCGCGGCTGGCCATTCTGTTGAACGCCTCGAATTGCGCATCAGGTGCGCCGCGGGTGTATCTCTCCAGTTTCGTTTCGAAAGCGGTCGGATTATTCCGCGCCGCTATGAACAGTCGCGTCACGGTCGATGCGTCCTTGGTGACCTGCTCGCTGATTTTTTGCGCCGGAGTTAGTGCCGGAGCACGCGTCGCGGCGAGGGTGCTCTGGTTTACCATTACTGGTCGTACAGCCATTTGAAGTTCCCTTCGCTTCCAGTTCGCCCTTTCGGCTGAACGGCATGGGTTTGAAATGCCCAAGCCGATCAATGTCAGTGGCGATCGAAACCTTGCGCCGGAACAACATGATTAACGATTGGTGTTGAGCCGCAATCACATCCGTATGAATTACCTAGACAGGCCTCAGTAGTATGAAAACGATCATGCTATTTGTATAAATATTATATTGAACGGGAATTTTTATGAATACAGCACAAAAATACTGGCGGGCAGTGGCCGCCCCTGCAAATATCTCGACCAAAGTTGTGCGGGCTTCTTTAGGTCAGGATTTCCACCCGGAAATTCTCGACCACCATGTTGGCGAGCAACTTTTCGCACATGGCCTGAAGATCGGCTTCAGCTTTTGCCCGGTCGCTGCCAGACAGTTCCACGTCGAAAACCTTGCCCTGGCGCACGGCGTTTACGCCGTCAAAGCCGAGCGAGGCAAGGCTGCCCTCGATCGCCTTGCCCTGTGGGTCGAGAACGCCGTTTTTCAACGTTACAATGATGCGCGCGCGGATCATGCCTGCCTCTTGCCTTCAAGCCTTCACTTGTCGGACTTGACGAGAACCGGACCCTTGCCGCGGGGCGGTTCGTTCTCGTTCATGATGCCGAGGCGCCGGGCAACTTCGCGATAGGCTTCAAGCATGCCGCCGAGATCGCGGCGGAAACGGTCCTTGTCCATCTTTTCGTTGGTAACGACATCCCACAGGCGGCACGAATCGGGAGAAATCTCGTCGGCGACAACGATGCGCATCATGTCGCCTTCCCAAAGGCGGCCGCACTCGATCTTGAAGTCGACCAACTGGATGCCGACGCCCAGGAACAGGCCGGAGAGAAAGTCGTTGACGCGAATTGCCAGCGACATGATGTCGTCGATTTCCTGCGGATTGGCCCAGCCGAAGGCAGTGATGTGTTCTTCCGACACCATCGGATCGCCGAGCGCGTCGTTCTTGTAGTAGAACTCGATGATGGAGCGGGGGAGAACTTCGCCCTCGGCAATACCCAGCCGGGTCGAAAGCGAGCCGGCAGCGATGTTGCGCACCACGATTTCGAGCGGGACAATCTCGACCTCGCGAATGAGCTGCTCGCGCATGTTGATGCGGCGGATGAAATGGGTTGGGATGCCGATCCGGTTCATGTGCGTGAACAGGAATTCGGAGATCCGGTTGTTGAGAACGCCCTTGCCCTCGACAATCTCGTGCTTCTTGTTGTTGAACGCGGTCGCGTCGTCCTTGAAGAATTGAACGAGCGTTCCCGGTTCCGGCCCTTCATAGAGGATTTTTGCCTTGCCCTCGTAGATGCGGCGGCGTCTGCTCATGGGTTACCGGTGCCCCGTATTTGTGCACCCGGGCATGGGTGCCGCAATCGAATAGGCGGGAGGCGGCCGATTGCCTGCTTCCATCTGCGCGCGACACTATCCAAGCGCGCAGCAATAAACAACAGGCGCGGGATCGGCCCGCGGGGGAAAACCCCTGCTGCGACAAGATCGCGCGAAAATGGCAGCGGTTTTCCTTTGCGGCAAAACAGCAGTTCAAAACGGCCGGCCTTTCCCCTATATACCGGGCATCGGCAGGACAGGAGGCAATGCATGACCGGAATCGACGATCGCGGCAAAGCGTTCGAGAACAAGTTTGCCCATGACGAATCGCTCCGCTTTAAGGCGGAGGCGCGACGCAACAAGCTGCTCGGGCTTTGGGCGGCTGAAAAGCTTGGCAAGAGTGACGACGACGCTGCCGCCTATGCCAAGGAGGTCATCCGTTCAGACTTCCATGAACCCGGCGACGAAGACGTGTTCCGCAAGATTCGCGCCGATTTTGACGCGGCGGGTGTCGACCAGTCGGATCACCAGATCCGCCGGACGATGGAAGAACTGATGAGCGCCGCCAAGGAACAGGTGCTCAAGGAAGCCTGATCCGCCGCTTCACTTGATTTGAAGAACCCGCCCTGGTGGCGGGTTTTTTTATTCGGCGGTCGAAAAATCCCAGGCCAGCGTGGCAACAATCCGGTCGTTGTGCGCGTCGGACCCGTAGTAGCGCAGGTCCATCGACAATTGGTCGGTCATCGACCAGGTTACGCCGGCATTCCAGTCCGAAAAGCCGGTGTCGAAGTTTTCCTGGATGGCGCCTGAGACCTCCCATTCATCGGTGGCTGCCAGCGTTGCGCCGATCGTGCCCTGGATGACGACGGCCTGCGGGTCAAAATCCACTTCTGTGTTCAGCGTCAGCTTCTCGCCAAGCGCGATGTCGGCCTTGCCGATCCATTCGCCGCAGCAATCGCCGCTTTCGTCGTACAGGTACCGGTAATAGGACAGGTCGAGCGCGATGCCGCCCAATTCACCGCGAATGCCGGCGTAGAGGTCGAATTCGATCCTGTCGCCGTCGAGTTCGACGCCCGACATCCAGATGCCCGAATAAAAGATGCCGGACGAAATCTCGCCATAGGCTTGCAGGGCCGGACCTTCATCGCTCTGCGTGAAGCCGTCGGACATGTAATTGGATGTGGCGGCCACGCCCAACGCGAAGTCGATGCGGTCGGACCATTCATTGCCCGGCTCCGGCGCATTGATGACGACGGCCGGCCCCTCGGCTGCGCCGGCAGGGCCCTGCGCATGGGCGAATGACGGGCACACCATCAAAATCGCGAATACTGCCGAGCGAAAGGAAACCATTTTTGCCCCCTGGCGCAACTGCGCCCGGGCAAACGTAAACAAACGTGGTTAACCGCCGGTTATTGGCTATTGCTTGAGGCCGGAGAGGAATTTGGCGAAGACCATCAGTCCTTCAGGCCACGGGCCGTGTCCGCTTTCATGGTTGAGGTGCCCGCTTTCGCCGGCGTCCATGAAGAGTGAACCCCAGCAAGCAGCCATCTCTTCGGCTTTCTCGAATGCGCAGAACGGATCATTGCGGCTGGCGACGACCACCGAAGGAAAGGGCAGGGGATCGCGCCTCGCCGGGCCGAAGGTCAGCAGGTGCCGTGGGCGGATCGCCGGGTTCTCGACATCCGGCGGGGCTACCAGAAGGGCACCGCGCACCTTGCCTGCAATTTGATCCGCTGCTTGTACGGCAACCTGTGCGCCGATCGAGTGGCCGATCAGCACAACCGGCTTTTGCGCCGCCTTCACCGCCGCCACGAGGTTGTCTCGCCAGTCCTCGAAAACAGGCTTGTGCCAGTCGCCCATTTCGACGCGCTGCGCGGACGAAAGCCGGCTTTCCCAGCGCGACTGCCAATGCAAGGGCCCCGAACCCTTGTAACCGGGCAATATCAAGATGTCTGCTTCCGTGCTCTTCATGGTCGCAGACATAAGTTCACTAATACAGGGTGTAAACCCTGCAAGCCGCCATTGCAGCTACATCTCTAAGCCCATCGACGCCTCAAGGATGGTGTTGTCCGAGAACAGGGCGTCGCTGAAAAGATCGGCGGCGTTGACCACCAAAAACTCATCATCAGCCCCGGCCTCTTCCCAGGCCGCGTAAAGAAAACCGGCGAGAACCGGAGGAAGAGCTATTGCTGCGCCATCTAGTGTTGTGGTCCAGCCTTGCCTTGTATCCTCGTTGAACGTGAACAGGTTTACTGTGTCCCCATCATGGTACTCGATCTGGAAGCTCCGATCGGGTTCGGGTTGGGATTCCGGCTCAGGCTCCGGTTGTGCGGCTGGCTCGCCGACCTGCCCGGTAGCCGGCGGGTCGATGGAAATTTGGGCCGTGCCGGTGACGGTGAATTCGAAGATCTTCGCGGCGACGCTGAATTGATCCGTGTCGAGGAATATCTCGACATCGCGAACTTCCTGCGACGGATCGCTCACGCCCATGCCTTCGGGTTGCAGCCAGTCGGAAAAACCGAGCGGTCCGGACACATCCCTGTCGTTGACCGGCGCAGTTGCGAAAAACTGCGCCAGGCTTTCCAACGCATCGGTGGCGACATCTTCGCCTTCCAGGCCCGCAACAAGTTGCTCTACAGCGGTGATGTCCGGCGCTTGGTTCAAGGCAATCGGGTGGTCGTGATCTTCCGCGGGGGTTTCCGGCGGGACCGGCGTCGCCGTTGCCCAATGACCGCCGGCGAGCATTGCGGCAAGGCCGAGTATCGCAGTGGATGCGCTCGCAAGCGCCGTCCGCCGCGCAGTTTTCTTGTACCGGGCCGACGGGAATGTTGCAGCCGCAACGGCTAGGTCGAAACGACTTGTCATGGTGCGCCCCCCAATGCTTGGCACTGGACTTGACCTAGCACAAAGCTTAACGGGGCGGAATCGGATGATTAATATTTTATTAAACTTGTGTTCATCATGGTTAATACAGAATTAAAAAAGTAAGTAATATTACAGAAGGCGCCACCCCTCCAGATTTCGGGTGGCGCTATTGGTTAATGATACAACTTGCCGAAGACCCGTTCGAAAATCGTGTCGACATGCTTGGTGTGATAGGCAAGGTCGAATTTCTCGCGCAGTTCAGCCTCGCTCAACGCCGCCATGACATCGCGGTCGGCCAAGAGTTCGGTGAGGAAATCCTTGCCTTCTTCCCACACCTTCATGGCGTTGCGCTGCACCAGCCTGTACGCGTCCTCGCGGGAGACGCCTGCCTGCGTCAGCGCCAGCAAAACGCGCTGCGAGTGCACTAGGCCGCGGAAACGGTTGAGGTTCGCCTCCATGTTCTTCGGATAGACCAGCAGACGGTCGATGACGCTGGTCAGACGCGCCAGCGCAAAGTCGAGCGTGATCGTCGCGTCCGGACCGATCATGCGCTCGACGGAGGAGTGCGAAATGTCGCGCTCGTGCCACAGGGCAACATTTTCCATCGCCGGCAGGGCGTAAGCGCGCACCATGCGCGCAAGGCCGGTGAGGTTTTCGGTCAGCACCGGATTGCGCTTGTGCGGCATGGCCGACGAGCCTTTCTGGCCGGGCGAGAAGTACTCCTCCGCTTCCAGCACTTCCGTGCGCTGCAGGTGCCGGATTTCCGTGGCTAGGCGCTCTACGCAGGAAGCGACAACGCCAAGGGTGGCAAAGAACATCGCATGGCGGTCGCGCGGGATGACCTGCGTCGAAACCGGCTCGGGCTTCAGGCCAAGCCGGTCCGCGACATGTTCCTCCACGCGCGGATCGATATTGGCGAAGGTGCCGACAGCGCCGGAAATGGCGCAGGTCGCGATTTCCGCGCGCGCGTGCACCAGACGCTCGCGGCAGCGTGAAAATTCGGCATAGGCAAGCGCCAGCTTGACGCCGAAGGTGTGGGTTCGGCATGAATGCCATGGCTGCGGCCGATGGTGAGCGTATCCTTGTGTTCGAAGGCGCGGCGCTTGAGCGCGGCGAGCAGGCCGTCGATATCGGCAATCAGCAGGTCGCTGGCGCGCGCAAGCTGCACCGACAGGCAGGTGTCTAGTACGTCCGACGATGTCATGCCCTGGTGGACGAAGCGGGCGCTCGGCCCGACGATTTCGGCCAGATGCGTGAGAAAGGCGATGACGTCGTGCTTTGTCTCGCGTTCGATCTCGTCGATGCGGTCGATGTCGAACGTGGCTGCGCCGCCCTTTTGCCAGATCTCCTGCGCGGCTTCCTTCGGGATCACGCCAAGTTCCGCAAGCGCGTCGCAGGCATGCGCCTCGATCTCGAACCAGATGCGGAACTTCGTCTCGGGCGACCAGATGGCGACCATTTCAGGGCGCGAATAACGCGGGATCATCGGCTTTCCTTTGGCAGGACTGTGCCTGCGCGCCATAACAGAGCGCGCCACCCAACTCAACGCGCGTCGGCAGAATTCCGGTTGATCAACCGAACTTCTGTTTCCATGGCGGCATGAGATCGCCGGGCGCCGGTGTTGCGGCGTAAACGCCCCGCGCTATGGCCCGCGCCATTACGGCGCTAGCAGCGGCGGAAAGTTCGATCCAATCGTCCATTGCCGGTGATACGCCGCGTGCTCCCGTCGCCAGCGCGAAGATGAGGTCGCCGTCCAGCGGCGTGTGGGACGGCCACAGCGCATGGGCGAAACCGTCATGGGCGGCAATGGCGAGCCGCTTTGCCTGCGATTTCGTCAGGACTGCATCGGTTGCAATCGCCGCGATGGTCGTGTTCGTTCCCGGCTTCGCCTGCTGGCGAAACTTGATGCGCAGATTGCGCGCATCGGCGGGCCACGGATGCGGAGTGCCATGGCCGCCGAATTCATCGCCAATCTCGAACTGCGCGGCGCGAAAGTGGTGGCCATCGCCGACAAGCGGCGAGCCGAGCGCGTTGACGGCAACGATTGCCCCGATGGTCACGCCGTTCCCAAGCACCAGCGATGCTGTGCCAAGCCCGCCTTTCAGGTCCGCAACCATCGCGCCCGTTGCCCGCGCCTTCGCTGCCGATGGTAAAGTCCAGAGGCGGCGTTGCAGGCGGCCTCGTAGCCAAGCTCGCGATAGGGCGGATAGCGGCCCCAATCCTTGTTGCCGCCATTGACAAGGTCGAAAAGGATCGCCGCGGGCACGATCGGCACGATCTGGTTGCCAACCGCAAAACCCTTGCCGGTTTCGCGAAGTCGCGCCTGCACGCCGCTCGCAGCGTCGAGGCCGAAGGCAGACCCGCCGGAAAAGACGATGGCATTGACTTCGCCGACCGTGTTCTCGGGCATGAGCAGGTCGGTCTCGCGCGTTCCCGGCGCGCCGCCCATTACATGCACCGCGGCTGTGGCGGCGGGCTCGGCAAGGATCGCGGTCACGCCGGATTTGAGCGCATCGTCACTCGCATTGCCGACGAGAATGCCGGCTATATCGGTGATCGCGTTGCGTGGCCCGGTGCGATTCATTGCCCGTTCTCCGACACTTCTGTGAAGCGTCCGTCCCGCCACACATGCAGCGAGTAGGGGTTGCGCGCATTCTGGCCGTTGGCGTCGAAGGATATGGCGCCCAACACCGTCCCGAAATTTCCCGCCTTCAGGCGCGAAACCGTTTCCGCCGGTGTTGCGCCGAGCGCGGCGAGCGCGATCTCGATGCTCGCAAAACCGAGAAGCACATAGGGCTCGGGCGCGAGGCCCGCCACAGCCAGTTCGCCAGCGATGGCTCTTGCAGGCGGCAGCAGGGCGGGATCGGGCTGTAAAATGGCGAGCAGTCCGTCCGGTACCTGAAGTGCCCCGGGCGACCACTGCAGCATCTCCAGCGCCTCGCCGCCGGCGATTTCCACCTTGCTTTCGAAATCGCGCGCATTCGTCCAAAGGATCGCAACGTCATCAGCTTCTCCGGCGACGAAGGCCGCAGAAACGCCAGCTCTCTGCAAGCGCCTTATCGTACCTGCCTGTGTCGACTGGGCCGGACGGAAATTGTCGGCGAATGCGGGCGGGTGTCCGGCTTCTTCCATTCGCACCCGCAATTCGTCGGCGAGCGTTCGGCCGTACACCGTGCCGTCGTCTATCAACGCCCAGGGTGTGCCCGCCCAGCGAACCGAAAGCTCGCGAAACGCCGCATCTGCCGCCATGCGATCGTCCGGCGCGATCCGGAAGATGTTCCACTCTTCCTTTTCGGCATCCTTCAGCAACTGATGCGAACGCGCTCCGGCGACAAGCAAGGGAACGCCGGTGTGCTTGAACAGGCTCGCGGAAGGCGGAACGGATTCGTTGCACAAAAAACCTGTCACCAGGTCCGACGCCTGCAGACTGAAGGTCTTGCGCCGCCAGCGCGGCGAGGTCGCCGTCGCAGCCATCGTCCGCCGCGACAAGCTGGACATCGCGTCCCTTTGCCAGCTTTTCGAGCGCCAGTTCCGCGCCTGCCAGGAACTGTTGCGCGAGGCCCGAGGCATTGCCGGACAATGGCAGCGAAAGGCCGATTGTTTGAGTTTGCGCCTGCGCACCCGGTGCCTGCACAAAAAGCGGGATTGCAAGGAAGATTGCTGCAAAACGAGCGAATCCCGCCAGCACCGTGCCGTGTATTGTTATTGCGACTGTTTTCAACGAAGTTTCCGGTTGCCTCGGCGCCACATTGCGATCTTAGGGTGGCAACCAAAAGCGCGCAAGGAAAGCGTGCAGCCGAGACTTCTTCCGAAAAGTTTGTGTTTTGCCGGGCAGTATGGTGAAAGTCGCAGGCTGCGCATTATCTAATCGCCAAACCATTGCCGGAAATCCACATCTTGCTCAATCGAACAAAGACAACCACGCTTGCCTCGGCGCAGTATCGCGAAGCGATGAGCCGGATGGCTGGCGCGGTCAGCATCGTTTCGACTGATGGTCCGGCAGGCGTTCGCGGCGTTACGGTTTCCGCCGTGGTGTCGGTGTCCGACAATCCGCCGACACTGTTCGTCTGCCTCAATCGGAACCGCGAGGAAAACCGCTTCTTCGAGAAGAATGGCTGCTTTGCGATCAACACGCTTTGCGCCTCGCAGTTGCCGCTGGCGCGCGCCTTTGCTGGCGAGGGGCATCTCTCGACACAGCAGCGTTTTGCCCTTGGCGAATGGCGCACGCTCGAAACCGGCGCGCCCGTGCTTTTGGGCGCGCGCATGGCGCTCGATTGCGTCGTCACGGATGTTCAGGCCGTACATACGCATTTCGTCATCGCCGGCGAGGCTGTAGCGAAAGGCGAATTGCACAGTGAGCCTGCACTGATTTATCTCGACCGCAACTATCATTTCCACCTGACGGGCAGGCGCCATGGCCTTGGAAGCAAACGCAGCAGGCATGATACCCGCCTCCATCGACGAGACGCTCGATTTGCTGCGGTCGGGTGGATATGTCGCCGACCGCTCCCTGGCGACCGTGCTTTTCCTCAGCCTGAAAATGGGCCGTCCGCTTTTCCTCGAAGGCGAGGCGGGTGTCGGCAAGACCGAGATCGCCAAGGTTCTGGCAGACAAGCTCGGGCGCAAGCTCATCCGCCTGCAATGCTATGAGGGGCTCGACATCGCCTCGGCGGTCTATGAGTGGAACTACGCGGCGCAGATGATCGAAATTCGCATGCACGAGGCGCTGGGCGACCAGGACCGCGACACGATGGAGAAGAACGTCTTTTCCGAGCGCTTCCTCATCCGCCGGCCATTGCTGCAGGCGCTGGAAAGCGATGCGGGCGGCGCACCGGTCCTGCTGATCGACGAACTCGACCGTACCGACGAAGCGTTCGAGGCGTTCCTGCTGGAAGTGCTGTCAGACTTCCAGATCACCATTCCCGAACTCGGTACGATCAAGGCCAAGGAGCCGCCGATCGTCATCATCACCACCAACCGCACGCGCGAAATCCACGACGCGCTAAAACGCCGCTGCCTCTATCATTGGGTCGACTATCCGGACGCGGAGCGCGAAATGGCGATCCTGCGGTCCAAGGCGCCGAAGGCTGGCGAGACGCTGTCGCGCGAGATCGTCGCCTATGTGCAGAAGCTTCGCCAGATCGACCTGTTCAAGAATCCCGGCGTCGCCGAGACGCTGGATTGGGCAACGGCGCTGATCGAACTCGACAAGATCGCTCTCGATCCGCAAACGGTGTCCGACACGATCGGCGTGCTGCTCAAGTACCAGGACGACATCGCCCGCATCGAAAGCAGCGAGGGCAAGAAGCTGCTCGATGCCGTGAAGGCGGATGTGCGCACCGGTGCCGGCGCCTGAGGAGAAGACGATGCCCGAGGGGCAACGCAAGCAGGCGGATGCGAATGGCAGGCTTGCCGAGAACATCCTCTATTTTGCCCGCACGCTGCGCGGGGCGGGAATGCGGGTCGGTCCGGCGGCGGTGGTCGACGCGGTGAAAGCCGTCGAGGCGGCGGGTATTTCGAGCCGCGACGATTTCTACTGGACGCTGCATTGCGTGTTCGTGACCCGGCACGAGGATCATCCGGTTTTCGACGAGGCATTCAAGCTCTACTGGCGCTCGCGCGAACTCGTCGAAAAGATGCTGCAGATGTTTTCGCCGATGGCGCGACAAGCGCCGCGGGAGGAAAAGCAGCGCGCAGCCGAGTCGCGCGTGTCGCAGTCCATGTTCTCCGGCAGGGACGCCCGCCAGCAGCCGCAAAAGGAAGAGATCGAGGTCGATGCGCAGTTCTCGGCGTCGGAGCGGGAAATCCTGCGCCGCAAGGACTTCGCGCAGATGACCGCGGCCGAGCTTGCCGTGGCGCGCAAGGCGCTCGCCGAAATGGTGCTGCCAAACGACGAAATAACGACGCGCCGCTTCGAGCCGGTCAACCGGCCAAAGGCGATCGACCTGCGGCGCACGCTTTCTGCCAAGCCTGCGCACCGGCGGCGATTTGATCCTTCCCGAATTCCGCCGGCACCGGACCGTGCATCCGCCGCTGGTCATCCTCGCTGACATTTCCGGTTCGATGAGCAATTACTCGCGGCTGTTCCTGCATTTCACCCATGCGCTGATGGAGCAGCGGCGGCGCGTCCATGCCTTCGTGTTCGGCACGCGGCTCACCAATGTCACGCGGCAGTTGCGGGCCAAGGATCCGGATGTCGCGCTGGCGCATTGTTCCGATGCCGTGCAGGACTGGTCCGGCGGAACGCGGATCGGCACGGCGCTGCACGAGTTCAACCGGCTGTGGTCGCGGCGCGTGCTTGCCGGCGGGGCGGTCGTGCTGCTGATTACCGATGGCCTTGAGCGGGACGGGGATGATATCCTCACCACCGAGATGGACCGGCTGCACCGTTCGTGCCGCCGGCTCGTCTGGCTCAATCCGCTGCTGCGCTTCGACGGCTTCGAGGCGCGGGCGCGCGGCATCAGGGCGATGCTGCCGCATGTCGATGAATTCCGGCCTGTCCACTCGCTGGAGGCGATCGCCGACCTGACGCGCTCGCTGTCGGGCGAGATGGACCGGACCACCGATCCGAGGAACTGGCTGAAGGCCATGGCTGCCTGAGGCCGGCAAGGAGGTTGAGATGAACGCAACGCGCGACGAACTCGAAATCGCCGAAGACTGGATCAAGGCCGGCACGCGAAGTGGCCGTCGCCACCGTCGTGGAGACCTGGGGCTCTGCGCCGCGCCCTGTCGGTTCGCACCTCGTCATCGACGAGGAGGGCAATTTCGAGGGCTCGGTTTCGGGCGGCTGCGTCGAGGGCGAGGTGATTTCCGCTGCGGTCGACGTGATCAACACGGGCGAACCCAAGATGCTGGAATTCGGCGTTGCCGACGAAACCGCATGGCGCGCCGGCCTCTCCTGCGGCGGTCGCATCCGCGTCTATGTCGAGCGGGTGGGCTGATGGACCCGCTTCACCTCAAGACGCTCAATGCCGAGAAGCGGGCGCGGCGTGCGGCGCTGCTACTTACCAATCTTGCCGAAGGTCGCGACCGCGTCGTCAAGGAAGCCGACCGGGTCGAAGGCGAACTCGGCAATGCAGTCGCGAAGGCTTTCCGGACGGGTAAATCAGGCACGGTTGCCATCGATGGCGTAGATTATTTCCTCAATGTGCATGTGCCGCCGGCGCGCATCGTCGCTATTGGGGCTGTCCATATCAGCCAGGCACTTGCGCCGATTGCCCGCATTGCCGGCTACGATATCGAGGTGATCGATCCGCGCACCGCATTCGCGACGCCGGAACGCTTCGCGGGCGTGCAGCTTACCGCCGAGTGGCCGGAAACGGCACTGAAGGACCGGCCTTTCGACGCCTATACCGCCGTGGCGGCGTTAACCCATGATCCCAAGATCGACGACTGGCCGCTTGCCGAGGCGCTACGGCGCAACTGCTTCTATGTCGGCGCGCTCGGCAGCCGCAAGACACATGCGCGCCGCGTGGAAAGGCTCCAGGCTGCCGGTTTGCCGGATTCGCTGATCGAGCGCATCCATGCGCCGATCGGGCTCGACATCGCGGCATCCTCGCCGCAGGAGATCGCGGTCGCGGTGATGGCGCAGATCATTTCGGCCTTGCGCAAGCGTGGCCAGGTGGCTGCTAACGCCGCCGAGGTCGAGCGGATCCTCGACGCATGAAGTTCGGTCCGTTACCGTCGGAAAAATGCGAAGGCGCGATCCTGGCGCATGCGTTGAAGCTTCCCTCGGGGCGCAGGATCGCCAAGGGCAGCCGGCTTGCCGCTGCCGACATTGCCGATATCGGTGCTGCCGGCATCGGCGAAATCATCGTGGCGCAGCCAGGTCCCGACGACATAGGCGAAGACTATGCGGCGCAGCGCATCGCAAGCGCCATGCTTGCAGCCGGGCATCAGGCTCGCGCCGGCAGCGACCGGGCGGGTCAATGTGCACGCCACCGTAAACGGGCTTTTCACGGCAGATCGGGCGAGGGTCGATGCGATCAATGCCTGCGATCCGGGCATAACCCTCGCAACGCTACCCGCATCTGACGGAGGTCGAGGCCGGGCGCATGGTCGCGACGGTGAAGATCATTCCCTACGCCTTGCCACGCCTGGCGGTCGACATGGCGACGGAAATCGCCGGAGGCGCGATCGGGTTGGACGCCTATTCGCCAAAGCGTTTCGGCGTTGTCGCAACAACGCTGCCCTCGCTCAAGCCAAGCGTCATGGACAAGACGATCCGCGTTCTCATGGACCGGCTGGTGCCGTCCGGCTCGACGATCGTGCGCGAAATCCGCACCGGCCATGATGAAGCTTCGGTAGCGGCGGCGATCGACGAATTGCTGCCGCTGAGCGATATCGTGCTGGTATTCGGCGCATCGGCCATCAGCGACATTGACGACGTCATACCCGCGGCCATTCGCGCCATTGGCGGGCGGATCGAGCATTTCGGCATGCCGGTCGATCCGGGCAATCTGATGCTTCTGGGCGAAGCAGGCGGAAAGCCGGTGATCGGCGCGCCCGGCTGCGCCCGCAGCCCCGCCGAGAACGGCTTCGACTGGATACTGCAGCGGCTGATGGCAGGGCGGAAGGTCACGGCAAGCGAAATCACCGGGCTTGGCGTCGGCGGTCTGCTCATGGAAATCGGCACGCGCCCGCAGCCGCGCGAGAAGCGCCCGTCGGAGCCGGTTGTTTCAGCGGTGATACTCGCCGCCGGCCGTTCCACCCGCATGGGCGCGCACAACAAGCTGCTGGCCCGCCTCGACGGCAAGGCGCTGGTTCGCCACGTCGCGGAGGCGGCGACCGCGAGCCGCGCCAGCGAGACAATCGTCGTTACCGGCCACGAGGCCGAACTGGTCGAGGCGGCGCTTGCCAGCCTGCCTGTCAGGGTCGTGCGCAATCCCGATTTCGCGGAAGGGATGGCGACATCGCTTGCCGCCGGCATCGAAACGGTTTCTGCGGAGAGCGGCGCGGCGATCGTGCTGCTTGGCGACATGCCGCTGGTTTCAGCAGGCATGATCGACCGCATGATCGAGGCCCATGCCGCCGCGCCCAAGGCTATCGTCATGGCAAGCCACAATGGCGAGCGCGGCAATCCCGTGCTGTGGCCCAAGGGCGATTTCCCGGCGCTGAAGACCATAAGCGGCGACAAGGGCGCGCGCGAACGCATTGCGGAAGAAGGCGGGCGGGTGATCGCCGTGGAACTGGGTGAGGCGGCGGGGTTCGATCTCGATACGCCGCAGGCGCTGATGGACGCGGGCGGAATGCTGCCGGGCTAGACCTTTTTGCGGGCTTCGCCCCGGCAGCGGTCAGAGCAGTATTTCACCTCGCTCCAGACCTTTTCCCACTTCTTGCGCCAGGCGAAGGGCCGGCCGCAATGCGCGCAGGTCTTGGTCGGCAGGTCGGCCTTGTTGCGCATCCTTGCCATCAGATCAGTTGCAATCCCTTGAGGCTGGCATGGCCGTCGCGGCCGATGATGATGTGGTCGTGAACGGTGATGCCCAGCGGCGCGGCGATTTCCATGATCGTCTTCGTCATCTCGATATCCGCGCGTGAAGGCGACGGATCGCCGGATGGGTGGTTGTGGACGAGCAGCACGGCGGTTGATGAAAGCTCGAGCGCCCGCTTTACCACCTCGCGCGGATATACCGGGGTGTGGTCGACCGTGCCGACCGACTGCACCTCGTCGCGGATCAACTGGTTGCGCTTGTCGAGGAAAAGTATGCGGAACTGTTCCCGGTCTTCGAACGCCATGGCCGTCCGGCAATATTCCAGCACCTGCCGCCAGGACGAGAGGAGCGGGCGCTCGCGCGCCTTGCCGCTGTTCATCGCCAGTGCGGCAGCATGGATAAGCTTGATGTCGGCAACGGAAATTTCCGAAAGGCCCTTCACCTTTTCAAGGCGCAAGGTCGGCGCGGCGATGACCTCTGCGAATGAACCGAACTCGGCGATCAGCGCCTTGGCCAGCGGTTTTACGTCGCGCCTCGGGATCGAACGGAAAAGCACGAGCTCAAGCAGTTCGTATTCGGCAAGCGCGTCCGGCCCCTTGAGGCGGAAGCGTTCGCGTAGCCGGTCGCGATGGCCGACATAATGCGGCTCTGCTGCATGCCCCGCCGAATCGGACATGCCGGGCACGGCGCTTTCGCCCGTACGCGCCTTCTTTTCTACCAAGGAATCGCCCCCCTCAGCGAGATCAGCCGTATGGCGGAAGGGTATAACCTGCGGGCGAAAGCGTAAATATCTCGCAACCGGTTTCTGTCACGCCGACGGTGTGTTCGAACTGTGCCGACAAAGAGCGGTCGCGGGTAACGGCAGTCCACCCGTCAGCGAGGATCTTGACGCCGGCACGGCCCAGATTGATCATCGGCTCGACAGTGAAGATCATGCCCGGGCGCATCTCCACGCCCTCGCCGCGCCGTCCGTAGTGCAGGATGTTCGGCGCGTCGTGAAACAGCAGGCCGACGCCGTGGCCGCAGAAATCGCGCACAACCGAGCAGCGCTCGCCCTCGGCATATTCCTGGATTGCCGCGCCGATGTCGCCGGTATGATTGCCGGGCTTTACCTGCGCAATGCCGCGCATCATGGCCTCGTAGGTGACTTCCACCAGCCGTTCTGCCGCGCGCTTGACCGGGCCGGCATAGTACATGCGGCTGGAATCGCCATGCCAGCCGTCGACGATCAGCGTCACGTCGATATTGACGATGTCGCCTTCGCGAAGCGGCTTTTCATTCGGAATGCCGTGGCACACGACATGATTGATCGAGATGCAGCTCGACTTGGTGTAGCCACGATAGTTGAGCGTTGCGGGCAAGGCGCCGTGGCTGCGCGCGAAATCGAATATGAAATCGTCGATTGCCTGTGTCGTCACGCCGGGCGCGACCAGCGCCGAAACCTCGTCCAGGCACTGCGCTGTGAGGCCGCAGGCCTTGCGCATTCCGGCAAAGCCTTCTTCACCATATAGCTTTATGGTGCCGGTGTTCTTGAGCGGCGCCAGATCGGCATGGATGTAGTTCTGCATAGGTCGGTTCCGTTCGTGGCATGCGATTGCCATCGATAATGCGCGCGAACAGCCCATATGGGCGAGGCCGGGCGCGAAATCACCCATTGACACCAAATCGCCGCGGCTTCAAGCGCCTGCGGGCAACAACGCGGCTTGGCATAGAAAGCATCGGCATGTGGAGCATCGGCTTCGGACTTGAAAAAATCGGCCTGGCGGCAATGCGCCGGCCGGTGCTGTTTTCGCTCGTGCTTTTGCTTGCCTCGTTCGCCGCGGCGTCGCAGATTCCGAAGGTCAAGTTCGATGGCGACGTTACAGCGGTCTTGCCCGAAAACAGCGAGGCATACCGGAACTATTTCGACAATCGCGAGCGCTTTCGCGATTTCTCGCGCGATATCACCATCCTGGTCGAGTCGCCCCGGTTGATGACCGCCTCTGGGCTGGAGGATCTGCGCTTCCTGCAGCTCGAAATGGCGGTGACCGACAGGGTCGCGAACGCAACCACACTGTTTTCCATTCCCTTGCCGGATCGCCAAACCGGCGAACTGGGCCAGTTCTTTCCGGAGGAAATCCAGAGCGACGAGGAAGCGGCAAGCCTCGTCGACCGGTTGCTGGAGACCTATCCGCAGGCAGGGCAGTTGGTTGCGCCGGACAGCAATGCGGCGCTGCTCATCGTCACCCTGCCGGACAATTTGCCGAAATTCGAGGGTTACTCGAGCTACATCGCGATCAAGGAAGCGGCGCTTGCCGCGGCGCCACAGGATTTCAGGCTGCGCTTCACGGGCCTCACGCCGATCGGGGCAACGATCGTGTCAGGTCTTTTGACCGACCAGCTTCGCCTCACCGTGATCGGCATCCTGCTCGGAGCGGCCATCGCGCTGGTCGTCTTCCGCAGCTTTGCAGCGGCGCTGATCTGTGCGGTTGCGCCGGGCCTGACGGCTTTGTGGATGATCGGCCTTTTTGGCTGGCTCGGCATTCCGATCAACTACTTGACGACCGTGCTGCCGACACTGGCGCTGATCGTCTCCTATGCGGACGGCATCATGCTTTATTTCCGCTGGCAGCAGGAAAACGCCGCCAGCCCCGATGCCGACGCCAACATGATCAAGACCATCACATCTGTCGGTCCGGCGTCATCGCTGACGTCCATCACCACACTGCTGGCATTCCTCTCCTTTCTTTTCGCTCCGGGTCGGGCGTTGCAGGAATTCGCCTTGCTTGGCGCTGCGGCGATCGCGCTTGCGTATCTGGCGGTCATCATCGGCCTGCCGGTCGCGGGGCATTGGGCATCGCGAAGCGGGTTGGTAAAGGCGGGCAAGGTTCCCCAGCCTCGTTTTGCAGGGCTGGGGAAGCGTGCATTCGCATTTGTCTCGCCGCGCCCGTTCGCCATAGCGGTTGCGGCGATCGCAGCGGTGCTCGTCCTGATGTTGGTTCACTTCAGCGTCCGGCCGGAGTACAAGATCACCGACTTCCTGCCGGCGCAAAGCGAAGTACGCCAGGCGGAAGCAGTTACCAACGAACTCTTCGGCGGGCGTTCTCTGCTGCTGTTCTCGGTTCCCAAGGCAGAGCCCGGGCCGCTGCTTTCAGCCGCAAACCGCCAAAGGCTGGCGGAGGTGGAAGCGGTTCTCGCCGGCGTTTTCGACCCTGGCCGGATCACCTCCGCCAGTCGGCTGGCAGAGGGCATTTCCAACGGGCCGGCGCTGCAACGCCTCGCCGAACAGATGGAAGCTGGCGGCGCCGAGGCGCGTACCGGCAGCGTTTCGCGCGATGGCGGTTCCATGCTGATCACGGTCCGTGTACAGTCGGACCAGTCGATCGTCGAGACGCTGAAACAGATAGATGCGGTCGAGATCGGCCTGCAGCCGCTTGCCTATGGCGGCGAGGTGGTGATCACCGGGTTTGACGTGCTCATGGCGCAGGAATTCACGGGCCTGATCGAGCAATTGCGGCTTAGCCTGATGGTTGCGATCATCCTGGGCGTATTCATTGTCGCGGTTGCCGCCCGCTCGCCGCTGTTGGCCGTCGCGGCATTGACGCCGAACCTGCTGCCGATCCTGGTGGTTGAACTTGCGGTTTGGATGCGCGGCGGCGGCATCAACATTTCCGAAGTGATCGCGCTCACCATCGCCTTCGGCATTGCCATCGACAATGCGGTTCACCTCATCAATATGTTCACCCAGGCGCGGGCGAGGGGATTGCCGGTCGAGGACGCGACGCGCGCCGCCATGCACGAAGCCGGGCCGGCGCTTGGCGCCAGCACGGTGATCATCTGCGTCTCGAGCATGGTGACGCAGATCAGCGTCCTGCCCATGGTTCCGGCAGTCGGCGCCATGATCATCGCCACGCTGATTGCCGCGCTTGTTTCCAATCTTGCCATACTTCCGGCAAACATCCTTGCCCTCAAGCGTTACTTCCCCGGAGGCGCGGGCCGATCGGAGCCGGCGATGGGGCGGATCGAGGAGAAACAGTTTTGAAAAACTGCCATGACACGTTCGTCGCTTTTATCGCAGGCCTTGCAATTCTTGTTGCATTGCCGGGAATGGCGCATGCCGATGCGGCGGGCGATTTCCTGAAAGGCCTTGAAGGCTCGTGGCGGGGTCGCGGTTCGGCCGTCATTCCGGGCCGGGAAAAGTCCGAGCGGATAACCTGCCAGGTGACCAACAACTATGAGGGGCAGGCACTGGTGGTAAGCGGCGAATGCGCGTCGACGCAAGGCAAGACCGCCGTTTCCGGGAAGCTGAACCATGCAGGGGAGAAGGTCACAGGCTCCTTCATCAACGCATTCAAGGGCGCTTCGATGACAAAGTCGTCCGGCTCCGTCAGCGGTGGCCGGTTGACTGTCTCGTCGAATTTCGTCGAGAATGCCACTGGTCAGCTTGCACGCACGCAGCAGGTCATTCGCAAGGCGGGTTCGGGCTTCAAGGCGGATTTCTTTGTCTTTGACAACGCATCGGGCGCATTCGAACCTGCCGGCAGCATTACATTCTCGGCAAAGTGAGGTCAGGCATGAGCGGGCACGTGGATCCGGACAAGGAACGCTATGCGATCTTCAAGGAACTTCCGCGAACCGGAAAGATCCACATGCTCAACCTCGTGCGGCTGCGTGAAACGGCAGTTTATGAGGACGGCACCATGGTGACCGGCCACGAAGCCTACGCCGCCTACGGGCGGGAAAGCGGCCCGGTATTCAAAAGACTGGGCGGGCGGATCGTATGGTCAGGCAAGTTCGACCTGACACTGATCGGCCCGGAAAGCGAGTACTGGGACATCTGCTTCATCGCCGAATACCCCAGTGCCGACGCCTTCATCGCGATGTTGCGAGACGAAGATTACCGCCAGGCGGTCAAGCATCGTCAGGCGGCGGTGTTCGATTCGCGCCTGATCCGAACGGAGCCGGTCGAAGGCAAGGGCGTGTTCGGCTAAAGAACCTTTACCCACCGCTCCAGCGGTTCGCGCTCGCTGTGCAGGCGGTTGACGGGTGCATCCCTGTCGGGCTGGCCGAGGGCGACGCCGCAAAACAACATCAGTTCATCGTCCATGCCGCAAAAATCGTTCACCGTTCCGGGCCATTGAGACCAGCATTCCTGCGCGCAGGTCCCGAGGCCCGCTTCCTGCGCCAGAAGCATGAAGCTTTGCAGGAACATGCCAAGGTCAGACCATTGCGGCGGGCCCATGATGCGGTCGACAAAGCAGAAGATCGCAGCCGGCGCGCCGAAGAAGCGGAAGTTGTTGGCGAACCATTGCAAGCGGGCAGCGCGGTTGTCCCGCTCTATGCCAAGCAAAGCGTACATCTGCTCGCCGACGGCGAAGCGGGTGGAGCGGTAAGGCTCCTTCAGGTTAGGCGGATAAACGGCATATTGCGGGCGCTCGCCGCCCGGACGCGGCTTTCCGGCAAGTCGGTCCTCCATGATGGTTTTGAAGCGTCCCATGGCTTCGCCATTCAGCACGGCGACGCGCCAGGGCTGCAGGTTGCCGCCTGAGGGCGCGCGCGCCGATTTTTCCAGTAATTGCAGGATGAGCGATGTCTCGACCGGTTCGCCGGTATAGGCCCGGATCGACCTCCGGCCCGCCACTGCTTCCGTTACGTTCATGCCCGCCTCCGCTTTACGGCGTACCATAGCGCGTTGCCCGCGATTCTGAAGCGTTGATCACGAATTCGCGCCCGTCAGGGGCCTTGCTTAAAGCCTTGGGGCGGATAATGGTCTGCCGCCGGTCAAGCAGGCCGGTCAATCGCGCACGCCGACACAGAAAAGGCCGATCCATGAACACACATCCCCCGCTCTACACAGCCAGCGTACCAGTCCTGTCCTCCATGCTGGCCAACCTTTCGGCGTGCCTTGCCATCGGCGAGGCGAATGCGAAGGAGCGCAACATCGACCCGCAGGTATTCCTGTCGGCGCGCCTTGCGCCGGACATGTTCACGCTGACGCGGCAGGTGCAGATCGCCACCGACCAGGCCAAGGGCATGGCGCACAGGCTCGCAGGCCGCGAAGTGCCTGCAATGGCGGACAACGAGGCAAGCTTCACCGAACTGCACGAGCGGATCGAAAAGGTGCGGGCGATGCTGGCGGAAGCGCGACCCGAAGATTTCGCAGGCGCGGAAACCAGAACGGTGGCGGTACGCACCCGTGCCGGCGAAATTTCATTCACCGGCAGCGATTATCTGTTCCGCTACGGCCTGCCGAACTTCTATTTCCACATGGCGACGGCTTACAACATCCTTCGCCACAACGGCGTGCCGCTGGGCAAGCCGGATTTCCTCGGCAGCCGTTGATTTAAGCCTGGTGAACAAAAAACCCCGGCGCACCGCGCCGGGGTTTTCATTTGTCGGACAATGATATTGCAAATCAGCCCGAATAGTACATGTCGAACTCGACCGGATGCGGGGTCATTTCGAAGCGCATGACCTCGGTCATCTTCAGTTCGATATAGGCATCGATCTGGTCCTTGTCGAACACGCCGCCTTCGAGCAGGAACTTGTGGTCGGCCGCCAGGCTGTTCAGCGCTTCGCGCAGCGACCCGCAGACGGTCGGGATCTTCTTCAACTCCTTCGGCGGCAGGTCGTACAGGTCCTTGTCCATGGCTGCGCCCGGATGGATCTTGTTCTTGATGCCGTCGATGCCGGCCATCAGCATGGCGGCAAAGGCGAGATAGGGGTTCGCCAGCGGATCGGGGAAGCGAACTTCCACGCGCTTCGACTTCGGCGACGAACCGAAGGGAATGCGGCAGGAAGCCGAGCGGTTGCGCGCCGAATAGGCGAGCAGGACCGGTGCTTCATAGCCAGGCACGAGGCGCTTGTAGGAGTTTGTCGACGGGTTGGTGAAGGCGTTGATCGCCTTGGCATGCTTGATGACGCCGCCGATGTAGTAGAGGCAGGATTCTGACAGGCCCGCATACTCGTTGCCGGCGAAGGTCGGCTTGCCGTCCTTCCAGATCGACTGGTGCACGTGCATGCCCGAGCCGTTGTCGCCAAAGATCGGCTTCGGCATGAAGGTCGCGGTCTTGCCATAGGCATGGGCAACCTGGTGCACGGCGTATTTGTAGATCTGCATCTTGTCGGCGTTGCGAACCATGGTGTCGAACATGATGCCGAGTTCGTGCTGGGCAGCCGCCACTTCGTGGTGGTGCTTTTCGACCTTCACGCCCATTTCGGTCAGGACCGAGAGCATTTCCGAGCGGTAGTCCTGGCCGGCATCGACCGGGGGAACCGGGAAATAGCCGCCCTTGACGCGCGGGCGGTGGCCCATGTTGCCGCCTTCGAACTCGGTGTCGTTGTTCGACGGCAGTTCGTTCGAATCGAGGCGGAAGCTCGTGTTGTATGGGTCGGATGAGAAGCGCACGTCGTCGAAGACGAAGAATTCGGCTTCCGGGCCGACGAAGACGGTGTCGCCGATGCCTGACGCCTTGAGATAGGCTTCAGCCTTCTTGGCGGTGCCGCGCGGATCGCGGTTGTAGGGCTCGCCCGAGACCGGGTCCAGAACGTCGCAGAAAATGGCAATGGTCGACTGCGCGAAGAAGGGATCGACGTGCATTGTCGCCGGATCGAGCATCAGCGTCATGTCGGATTCGTTGATGGCCTTCCAGCCGGCGATCGAAGAACCATCGAACATCACGCCTTCGGCGAACATGTCTTCGTCCACGAGGGATGAATCCATGGTGACGTGCTGCAGCTTGCCGCGCGGGTCGGTGAAGCGCAGGTCCACGAACTTGATGTCCTCGTCCTTGATCTTCTTCAGAATGTCGCTTGCCTTGCTCATGTTCATCCTTCCTGTAGCAAGTTGTATTCCGGCAGCGGTCTTGCCTGCCCCCTTTGGCACGCTCGGCCACCAGCCGCGGAATTGGTTTTCAGATTGCGTCCACGCCGGTCTCGCCGGTCCGGATGCGAATGACTTCTTCTACGGTGGAGACGAAAATCTTGCCGTCGCCGATGCGTCCGGTCTGCGCCGCATTGCGAATGGCATCAACCGCCGCCTGCGACGTTCTCGTCGGCCAGAACGACCTCTACCTTTACCTTCGGCAGAAAGTCGACGACATATTCCGCGCCCCTGATAGAGCTCGGTGTGCCCTTTCTGGCGGCCAAAGCCCTTGGCTTCGGTGACGGTAATGCCCTGCAGTCCGACCTCCTGCAGCGCTTCCTTCACTTCGTCAAGCTTGAACGGCTTGATGATCGCTTCGATCTTCTTCATCTCTGGTCCGTGATCTGGGTAGGGTACGAATGCGGGTGTCACCCGCTCCGGCGCGCGCATCGGCGCACGTCAAAGTTAATGCAGGATGCATGCCAAAGCCGGATGCCACAGGCAACTGCCTGAAAACGTTGACCCTTCCTGTCGTTTGCTGAAAAAATCGGCTGAGCGGCGCGCGTAATTCGAGACGGCTTTGATCAAATAACAAGCAAATCGCCTAATCATTTAGGCACTAGCCTCGGCGATCGGTTTTGGCCGGATGGACCTGGTATTAGGGTTAATCAAACGTTCTGAGTGCATGAACGTAAAAATTAGTTAGAAAAAGCAAACAATGACGAACGTTTACGAGGCCGAACCTTGCGCCTGACAATAGTCGTTTCCGCCCTGATTTCCGCTGCCGCCTATCTGGGCCTGCTCCCCGCGTTCAACGCCGGTACGTTGACGCCTGCGGCCATTGCCACGGGCGTCCTCATCACGTTGACCACATTACATGGATTGGCGAAGGGCTGAAGATCAGCCGCGCAGGAAAGCGGGGATGTTCTCCTCGCCACCAAAGGGGTGGCTGGAATCCGCATGATCGTGATCGTCGCCGCCCTTGCGTGGCCGTTCGGGCTTGCGCGCCTGTTCCGGCTTGCGAGGCTGCGCCGGACTTGCGTTCAGATCGTCCTTGCCCGATGCGGCTTCGCGTGGCTGACGCGGTGGCCGTGCCTCCGGCGTCAGCTTGGATGCAGGCTTTGCAGCGCGTACTTCCTCGCGAACGGGCTTCTCGGTCTTGGGAGCAGGCGCAGCTGCGTCCGCATCCGCGGCGGGACGGCGTTCGCCGCGTGACCTGCCGCGCCCTTCGCCGGAGCGCTCGCGGCCACCACGGCTTGCGCCCTTGCCTTCGGCCGGACGGCCACGGCCGCCACGACGGGCACGATCGTCCCACTCGACCGGTTCGCCTTGCCATTCGATCTTCTGGCCGAGCAGCTGTTCGATCGCCTCGAAGCCCTTGCGGTCGCCTGGGGTCACAAGCATGAAGGCAGCGCCGGAACGTCCGGCCCGTCCGGTGCGGCCGATGCGGTGGACATAGTCCTCGGCCGAGACCGGCACGTCAAAATTGAACACGTGGCTGACATCGGGAATGTCGAGGCCGCGCGCCGCAACGTCGCTGGCGACGAGAAGCTGGATCTTGTTGTCCTTGAATGCCTGCAGCATGGCCATGCGCGAGCGCTGGTCCATGTCGCCGTGAAGGGCGCCAACCGAGAAGCCGTGCTTGTCGAGCGACTTCCACAGCGTCGATACATCCACCTTGCGGTTGCAGAAGATGATCGCGTTCTTGAGGTTTTCCGCTTCGCGGATCAGGTCGCGCAGCACTGCGCGCTTTTCGAAATCATCGATGGCGGTGGGTACGGCGCGCTGCGTGATCGTCACCGACGCGGAAGAGCGCGGCGACACCGAAACCATGACGGGATTTTGCAGGAACTGGGCCGAGAGCCTTTCGATTTCCGGCGGCATGGTTGCCGAGAAGAACAGCGTCTGGCGGGTGAACGGCACCAGCTTCACGATGCGCTCGATGTCGGGGATGAAGCCCATGTCGAGCATGCGGTCGGCCTCGTCGATGACGAGGATCTCGACGCCGGTCAGCAGCAGCTTGCCGCGCTCGTAGTGGTCGAGCATGCGGCCCGGCGTTGCGATAAGCACGTCTGCGCCGCGATCGAGCTTGCGGAGCTGTTCGTCGAACGAAACGCCGCCGATCAGCAGCGCGACGTTAAGCTTGTGGTTGCGGCCGTAGCGGTTGAAATTTTCCTCGACCTGCGCGGCGAGTTCGCGCGTCGGTTCGAGAATGAGCGTGCGTGGCATGCGCGCGCGGGCGCGGCCCGTTTCGAGGCGCGAAAGCATGGGGAGCACGAAAGAAGCGGTCTTGCCGGTGCCGGTCTGGGCTATGCCCATGACGTCGCGGCGCGCAAGCACGTGAGGGATGGCCTGTTCCTGGATCGGGGTCGGCGTGGTGTATCCCGAGGATGTCACCGCATCCAGGACCTTCTTCGAGAGGCCAAGGGTATCAAAACTCATGGGGAGTGTTATCTCTTTATATCCGGAAAACTGGCGGGCGTCGGTTACGCGGGTTCCGGCTGGTCGATGTGATCCGGCGACGAAAGGGGCGGACGCCACGCTTGCCGGATAAATGCTGCGATACGGTAAAGTGTTCCGCAAGTCAAACAAATCCGGAACGGTCAAGGCAGTCTTGTGCAAGAACTTTAGCGGCCTGAATTGTCTGAAAACGCACGAGTACGACAGATCGGCACTTGTCGGATCACCTCAAATTCATCAAATGATTCCAACAACATCGTGATGGCAACGGCGTGAACCCGTGTCGGGCGGTCAGGCGTATATCCCAACGTTGGCCAGCATGAATGGCCATCGAAAACCCGAGGGAGATATCATCGTGAAATTTGCTCGTTTTGCAGCCGCCGGCATCATCGCCATGGGCGCCGCCATATCCGCCACCATCCCGGCCAAGGCCGCGGACATCGTCGACACCGCGGTTGCCGCCGGTTCGTTCAAGACGCTGGTAGCCGCCGTCCAGGCAGCCGGCCTCGTCGAGACGCTGAAGGGCGCAGGCCCGTTCACCGTTTTCGCCCCGACTGACGAAGCCTTCGCCGCGCTTCCGGCCGGCACGGTCGAAGACCTGCTCAAGCCCGAGAACAAGGACAAGCTCGTCGCGATCCTGACCTACCACGTCGTGCCGGGCAAGGTCATGTCGACCGACCTCAAGGACGACACCATGGCCAAGACCGTACAGGGCGGCGAGGTCAAGATCGACCTCGACAACGGCGCGATGATCAACGACGCGAAGGTCGTGACCGCCGATATCGCGGCCGACAACGGCGTGATCCATGTGATCGACAAGGTCATCATCCCGGCGATGTAATCACTGCTGCTATTGGAAAAACCGGCCGTGGAAACGCGGCCGGTTTTTTGTTGCCTCAGCCGGTCTTGACCTTCTTGAGCTTGTTGATGCCCAGAAGCTGCAGGGCGGCCTTCTCGTAGAACGGCTCGCTGGTGCCGCTGCCAAGCTTGCGCAGGAAGTACTTCTCGAAGGCGATCTTGCCCCAGTGCACCCATCTGCCCGACGAGGACCAGTTGACGTTCCGCGGCGGGATCTGCGGCTGCGCCACGAAGGCGATACCCTTGTCGCCGAAATCGGCAAGGCAGATTGCGTTCCACGATCCCTGGTGGTTCGGCTCGTGCCCGCGCAGCACCTGCCCGATATTGTGCGCGGTTGCCGTGACCATGGATTCGATCATGAAACCTGTCTTGGGCACGCCGCAAGGTACCGGCGTCGGGCCGATCGGCGGGATCGCGACGCAAACGCCGACCGCGAAAGATGTTCGGGTATTTCGGGTTGCGCTGATGACTGTCGACGATGGTGAAGCCGCGCGGATTGGACAGGCCCTCAATGCCGGAAACCGCCGGAATGCCGCGGAACGCCGGCAGCATCATGGAATAGCCGAACGGGAACTTCCTTCGTCGCCGCGACCGTGCCGTCGTCGGCAATCTGCTCGACGATCATCTTGCCGTCCTCGACCTTCTTGATCCGCGAGGATGTCATCCACTTGATGTGCTTGTTGCGCATTTCGCTTTCGAGAAGGCCCTTGGTGTCGCCCACCCCGTCGAGACCGAGATGGCCGATATAGGGTTCGGCCGTGATGAAGGTCATCGGCACCTTGTCGCGGATCTTGCGGCGGCGCAGTTCCGTGTCGAGGATGAAGATGAACTCGTAGGCCGGGCCGAAGCAGGAAGCGCCTTGCACGGCGCCGACAACGATCGGTCCGGGATTCTTGCAGAACTCCTCGAATTTCTCGTAGGCCTTTTCGGCGTGGTCGATATGGCAAACCGATTGCGTGAAGCCTTCCGGCCCCAGCCCCTCGATCTCGTCGAAGGCAAGCTCGGGTCCGGTGGCGATGACGAGGTAGTCATAGGCAACCGAAGCTGCCGTCCACGAGTTCGATGCGGTTTTCGCCGGCATGCACCTTCTGCGCCGCGACCGGCGTGAACTTGATGCCCGCGGCTTGCCATCGCCTTGGCAAGATCGATCGATACCTCTCCGCGTTTGCGCCAGCCGACGGCAACCCAGGGGTTGGAAGGCACGAAATGATACTGCGGATCCTTGGTAACGACCGTCAGCGTGTCTTCCTTGCGGATCTGGTCCTTCAACTCGTATGCCATGATGGCGCCGCCCAGTCCGGCGCCCAGTACGACGATATTGGCCATGATTTTTCCTCCTCCAGGCGTTGCCTGCGATGAAGGTATTATACACATCAATACGAATATTAGAATATGCTAATTTAGCGTCGCGTTACGCCTTTGGTAGTGGATAGGAGGCGGTCTCAAACATCCAGCAGGTCTTCCTGCGCGAAGGCGGCGTTTTCCTGGATGAACTTGAAGCGCGCCTCTGGCTTGTTGCCCATCAGCTGCTCGACGCTGGCCCTGGTGGCGTCCTCGCCGCCCAAATCGATGGAAACGCGGAAAAGCGTGCGCTTCGACGGGTCCATGGTGGTTTCCTTGAGCTGCGCCGGCATCATTTCGCCAAGGCCCTTGAAGCGTGAGATTTCCACCTTGCCGCGGCCGGTGAATTCGGTGCGCAGCAGTTCGTCCTTGTGGGCGTCGTCGCGGGCATAGGCGGACCTGGCGCCCTGCGCGAGCTTGTAGAGCGGCGGAATGGCAAGGAAGAGGTGCCCGCCGGTGATCAGTTCCGGCATTTCCTGGTAGAAGAAGGTGATGAGCAGCGATGCGATGTGCGCGCCGTCCACATCCGCGTCGGTCATGATGATGATGCGGTCGTAGCGCAAATCGTCGGCGCGGTATTTGGAGCGGGTGCCGCAGCCGAGCGCCTGGATCAGATCGGCGATCTGCTGGTTGGCGGCAAGCTTGTCGCGCCCGGCGCTTGCGACGTTGAGGATCTTGCCGCGCAAGGGCAGCACGGCCTGGGTCGAGCGATTGCGCGCCTGCTTGGCGGAGCCGCCTGCCGAATCGCCCTCGACGATGAAAAGTTCGGTGCCGCCCGCGGCGTTCTCGGCGCAATCGGCGAGCTTGCCCGGCAGGCGCAGCTTGCGGGTTGCGGTCTTGCGGCTGATTTCCCTTTCCTTGCGGCGGGCCAGGCGTTCGTCAGCGCGCTCGATCACCCATTCAAGCAGCTTGTTGGCCTGTTGGGGCGAGGCTGCCAGCCAGTGGTCGAACGGATCGCGGATGGCGTTCTCGACGATGCGCTGCGCCTCGACCGTCGCCAGCTTGTCCTTGGTCTGGCCGACGAATTCCGGCTCGCGGATGAAGACGGACAACATCGCTGCAGCCGAGGTCATGACGTCCTCGGTGGTGATGATCGCCGCCTTCTTGTTGCCGACGATGTCGCGCATAGGCCTTGAGGCCCCGGGTGAGCGCGATGCGGAAGCCCGCTTCGTGCGTGCCGCCCTCGGCGGTCGGAATAGTGTTGCAATAGGAATTGATGAAGCCGTCGTCGCCATACCAGGTAACGGCCCATTCCATCGCGCCATGGCCGCCGCTCTTGCCGGCGGTGCCGGCGAAGGGCTCGACCGTCACCTTGTGCTGCTTGCCGATCGAGGCTTCGAGATAGTCCTTGAGGCCGCCGGGGAAATGGAACGTCGCGACCTGCGGCGTCTCGTCCTTCTCGCGCATCATTTCCGGCGCGCATTTCCAGCGGATCTCGACGCCGCCGAAAAGATAGGCCTTGGAGCGCGCCATCTTGAACAGCCGCGCCGGATCGAAGGAGCAGCCCTTGCCGAAGATCGCCTCGTCGGGCTTGAAGCGCACCTTGGTGCCGCGCCGGTTGTGGACTTCGCCCACCGGTTCGAGCGGGCCAAGCGGCATGCCCTGCCGGAATTCCTGCCGGTAAAGCTGGCGGTTGCGCGCGACCTCGACTTCAAGATGGATCGAAAGCGCGTTGACGACCGAAACGCCGACGCCGTGCAGGCCGCCGGAGGTTTCGTATGCCTTGCAGTCGAACTTGCCGCCGGCATGCAGCACGGTCAGCACCACTTCGACGGTGGACTTGCCCTGCATCTTGGGATGCGGGTGCGGCTCGACCGGAATGCCGCGGCCATTGTCGGTGACGGAAAGATAGCCTTCCTTGTCGAGTTCGACCTCGATCCAGGTGGCATGGCCGGCAACGGCCTCGTCCATCGAGTTGTCGATGACCTCGGCGAACAGATGATGCATCGCCTTTTCGTCGGTGCCGCCGATATACATGCCCGGCCGGCGACGCACGGGCTCCAGGCCCTCCAGAACGGCGATGTCGGACGCGTCATAACCCTCACCGGAAGCCTTGGCTGCGGAAGCCTTTGCCTGGCCGGCAGGGCTGGGCTGGCGCGCGGTTTTGGCTGCTCGCGCCGCGGCTCTCCGTCCATTGCCGAGAACAGGTCGTTGCTGTCGTCCATCGTGCTTCTTCCGGTGCCGAATCAGTGGCGCAAGCCTAGCCAAGCGAAACCGGCTTGGCGAGGCGGGCAAGCCTTGGCGGTAAAATTTGTTCGCAATTTGTTCCGATATTGCCCGGCGCCTTGCCTCTCGCAATCCCGTGCGAGCCTCGAATATAGCTTTGCTCATGCCAGAGCCAACGCCAAATTCCAACGCGCCTCACTGCAATATCTGTGGTTCGACTGCCTTCGAGAGCTATCGGGGCAGGCCGGCGGAGCGTTGCGCAGCCTGCGGGTCGAAGGCGCGCCACCGCGTCGGCCTCGATGTCTATGAACGCTTCCTGTTTCCGCTTGCGGGCCGGTTATGCGCGCGTCCTGCATTTCGCGCCGGAAGCGTTCCTGCATCCGGTTCTGCTGGAAAAGTTCGGCTCAGGCTATGTCACTGCCGACATCGCGCCACAGCGCTATCCGCATGCGCAGGCGCTGAAAATAGCGCTGCCGGACGGGATCAGCATTTTCCCCGACGGCTATTTCGATGCGGTGCTGCACAACCATGTGCTGGAACATGTGCCGGGCCATTGGCGCGACCACATCGCGGCGTTGATGCGGATCGTGAAGCCGGGCGGGTTGATGATCTTTTCCATTCCCGGCCCGCACGGAAATCCCGAAACCATCGAAGGCGGCGAGTTTTTTGCAACCGACGCTGAGCGGCTGGAGAAATTCCTGCAGGAAGATCATTTCAAGTTGTTCGGCCGCGATTTCATCAGCCATCTTGAAAGCCTTGCCGATGCGGCATTGCTTGCCGGATGGCGTGACAGATGCCCTCCGCGCGCAGCTTGCCGTGCGGCCGGGCAAGGCGCCGTTCTTCATCCTGAGGAAGAGCCCATGAACAAACCAGTCGGCCCAAAGGCGCCGTGGCGGCTGCGCAAGCTGATCGATGCATTGCCGAAGACGGTGCCCTTTGTCGGCCCGGAAGCGCAGGAGCGCCAGCGCGGCAAGCCTTTCCGCGCGCGCATCGGCGCGAACGAATGCCTGTTCGGACCGTCGCCAAGAGCGGTCGAGGCCATGGCGAAGGCCGGGCATGAGATCTGGAAATATGGCGATCCGGAAGGTTATGAGCTGCGCCATGCACTGGCGGCCTTTCACGGCGTGAAGCCGGAAAACATCGTGCTTGGGGCTGGCATCGACGGACTGCTCGGCTGCACTGCGCGCATGTTCCTCGACGAAGGCAGCGCGGTCGTCACCTCGAACGGGGCCTATCCGACCTTCAATTTCCACGTGGCCGCGCAAGGCGGCAGCCTGCACAAGGTGCCGTACCGCGATGACCGCGAGGACATCACCGGTCTCCTCGCCAAGGCGGGCGAGACCAGCGCGGTGTTGCTTTATCTTTCCAATCCCGACAATCCGATGGGCACGTGGTGGAGCGCGGCGGATATTCGGCGCATGATCGACGACTTGCCGGATGGCTGCCTGCTGCTGCTGGACGAAGCCTATTGCGACTATGCGCCGGAAGGGATCGTGCCGCCGATCGACACTTCAATTGGCAATGTGCTGCGCTTCCGCACTTTTTCAAAGGCCTATGGCATGGCGGGCGCGCGCGTCGGCTATTGCATCGGCGAGGAAACGCTGATCTCGGAATTCGAGAAGGTTCGCGACCATTACGGCATGAACCGCACGGCGGAGATCGGCGCGATGGCCGCGCTGGCCGACCAGGATTGGCTGGCGCTGACTGTTCGCAAGACGGCAGAGGCGCGGGCGCGCATTGCGGCAATCGGGCGGGCGAACGGGCTTGCGCCGATACCGTCGGCAACCAATTTCGTGACGCTCGATTGCGGGCGGGATACGGCCTACGCCAAGGCGTTGCTGGAGGAAATCCTTGCGCGGGGCGTCTTCATCCGCATGCCGGGCGTCGAGCCGCTGTCGCGCTGCATCCGTGTCAGTGCGGGCTGGCCGAAAGACCTTGATGTATTCGAGGAAGTGCTGCCCGAGGCAATTGCGGCGGTCGGGTAATTAGCGTAAAAAAAGAGCAGGGCCGGGGCCCTGCATCTTTTTGCGGAACTTGCGTGCAGAATGTAAACGTCAGGCCATGAATACCGACAGGCCCACGATTGCGGCTGCAATCATCGAGACCGAAACGACGACGACGCTGACCAGCGAGTGTTCCTCGACGCGCCTCAGATCCTTTATCCGGTCTTCCGGGAATACCATTTTCACCTTCTCCTTTTCTCCCTCCCGCTACGGCTAGATAGGAACGCATCGCGCCGGTTCAAAGTGTATTTCGTCACAGCCAGATACACGGATCGTTTACCGTAACTGCCAAACGAAAAAGGGGCCCGCAGGCCCCTTGATCCAGTGCGAGTGCATGGCAGTTCAGCGGATGACGCAAGCCTTGCGGATGCCGTCATAGCCAAGAAACGTCCCGGTGCGCACGTCGAAGCTGCGGTACTTTGCGCGGCACATGGCTACCCAGTCGGCGGAACCCTGGGCCACCGTACCGGCTGCATACCTTCTGCCTGCCGGTTGCTCGTCCAGCGTGACGACCTTCGGTCCCTTGCCTGGCTGGTAGTAAACTTCCTCGCCGATGCCCTTGGTCACCAGCGGATCGGTCCCGGTAACTGGTGCGGGGCGCGAGACCGCACGCGGCCTGTAGGGTTGGACAGGCTCTGCGTAGACATCCTCTTCGTAGTACGGATCGTCGTAATAGGGGGCGTCGTAGTAGGGATCGTCATAGCCCGGTTCGACATAAACCGGCGCCGGATCGATATAGACCCGCTCGCGGTATACGGGCGGGTCGATATAGACGGGATAGCGCGGTGCGGCGAGCGCCGAGCCCAGGATCACGCCGGCAACGCCGGCCGCGAGGGCCGCCCCGCCATTGTTGTAATAGCGATGGTTGTGGCGATGGCCGGCCTCGGCCACGGATGCCTGCGCAAAGGCCGCCGCCGTCAGGGTCGCGGCCAGCGCCAGGCCCTTGATGCTCTTTGCCGTAATACATGAAATTGCTCCTTGAACCGGAAAACGGGTCTCAAATTCCCGACCATGCGATGGTGTTCCATCATACCTGCGAATGTGGCAGAACAAGGCTGAACGTCGGCTGAACAGGATCGGGCCCGTCGCAAAAACCTTCCCCGTCCGAGGTCATGGCAAACTCCCCTGAAATCCTCCGCATTGCGATTGCGCAGCTAAACCCCACCGTCGGCGACATCGCGGCGAACCTGAAGCTTGCGCGCGAGGCGCGGGCCGATGCCGCGCGCCAGCAGGCGGATCTTGTCGTCTTCACCGAATTGTTCATCGCCGGCTATCCGCCGGAAGACCTGGTGCTGAAGCCTGCCTTTGTCGCCGAATGCGTCGAGGCGGTCGAAAGAACTTGCCGCCGACACGGCCGATGGCGGGCCGGGCGTCATCATCGGCTCGCCCTGGCGCGACGCGAAGGGCGTCTACAACGCGGTTGCCGTGCTCGATGGCGGCAAGGTCATCGGCTGGCGGCAGAAGGTGGACCTGCCGAACTACGGCGTTTTCGATGAAAAGCGGGTGTTCGCGCCGGGTCCGATGCCGGGTCCGGTGAATTTTCGCGGCGTGCGCATCGGCATTCCCGATCTGCGAGGACATCTGGGGCGAGCACGGCATCTGCGAGACGCTGTCGGAAGCGGGCGCGGAAATGCTGATCGTGCCGAACGGTTCGCCCTATTATCGCGACAAGATGGACGTCCGCTACCAGATCGTCATTCGCCAGATCATCGAATGCGGATTGCCGGTGATCTACGCCAACCAGCTTGGCGGGCAGGACGAGCTTGTCTTCGACGGCGGCTCATTCGTGCTCAATGCCGACCATTCGATCGCGCTGCAGATGAACCAGTTCGAGGCCAACACCGTGCTGACGACCTGGCGCAAGGGGCCGAAAGGGCTGGACCTGCGACAAGGGGCTTGTCGCGCGACCTGCCGGAGACCGACGAGGCCGACTGGCGCGCCTGCGTCCTGGGCCTGCGCGACTATGTGAACAAGAACGGGTTCAAGGATGTCGTGCTCGGTCTTTCCGGCGGCGTCGATTCGGCGATCTGCGCGGCGATGGCTGTCGATGCGCTGGGCGAGGAGCGCGTGCGCTGCGTGATGATGCCGTATCACTACACCTCGCAGGACAGCCTGACCGATGCGCGAGGCCTGCGCCAAGGCGCTGGGCGTGCGCTACGAGATCGTGCCGATCGTGGAGCCGGTGGAAGGCTTCATCGAAGACGCTGGCGCCGGTCTTTGCCGGCACCAATTCCGGCATCACCGAGGAAAACCTGCAGTCGCGGGCGCGCGGCGTCATCCTGATGGCGATCTCCAACAAGTTCGGCTCCATGGTGGTGACGACCGGCAACAAGAGCGAGATGAGTGTCGGCTATGCCACGCTCTATGGCGACATGAATGGCGGCTTCAACCCGATCAAGGACCTCTACAAGATGCAGGTCTACCGGCTGGCGGCGTGGCGCAATTCCAATGTACCGGCCGGGTGCCTGGGACCGTCCGGCGAGGTCATACCCGTCAACATCATCAAGAAGGCGCCCTCGGCGGAATTGCGCCCGAACCAGACCGACCAGGATTCGCTGCCGCCTTATCCGGTGCTCGACGCGATCCTCGAAAGCCTGGTGGAATACGAGATGTCGGTCGACGACATCGTCGCGGCGGGCCATGACCGCGCGACGGTCGAGCGGGTGGAGAACATGCTCTACATCGCCGAGTACAAGCGCCGGCAGGCAGCGCCGGGCGTCAAGATCACGCGCAAGAATTTCGGCCGCGACCGGCGTTATCCGATCACCAACCGGTTCCGCGACCGGTAGCTGACCGGCACGGCAAGTCCGCATTGGCGTAATGTCGGTGGCCTGCGCTAAAGCGGCGCGATGAACTTCTTCATTTTCCTGCGTGACAATGCGCGCTGGCTCGCCGGCGGCTTCCTGCTGACCTTTTTCTCGTCCTTCGGCCAGACCTTTTTCATCGCCCTTTCGGCGGGCCAGATCCGCGGCGAGTTCGACCTGAGCCATGGCGAATTCGGCACGCTCTACATGGCCGCGACGTTGGCGAGCGCGCTGACATTGCCCAGGCTCGGGCGGATCGTCGATCGTATCCCGGTTTCGCGCGTCACCTTGCTGAGCGTGCCCGATGCTGGCGCTCGCAGCAGCGGGAATGGCATTTTCAGCGTCGCTCGTGATGCTCTTCCTGGCGATCTACGCACTGCGCCTGTTCGGGCAGGGCATGATGACCCACATCGCCATGACCGCGATGGGCAAGTGGTACGCCGCCCAGCGCGGCCGCGCGGTTTCCGTGTCAGGCATCGGCGTGAATTTCGGCGAGGCGTTGTTTCCCTCGGCTTTTGTTCTGATTTCGGCCTATGCCGGCTGGCGCAATTCATGGCTGATGGCGGCTGCGGTGCTGGTGATCGTGGCGCTTGCCCGCGATCTACCTGTTGATGGCGCGGGAGCGAACGCCGCAAAGCATTGCTTCCGGCAATGGTCGTGCGCCGGCGCCCGACTGGTTGTTGCGCCAGGTGCTTCGCGATCCGCTGTTCTATCTCGTGCTGCTTGGCGTGCTGGCGCCGCCTTTCATCGGCACCACCATCTTTTTCCACCAGGTCTACCTGATCGAATTGCGGGGCTGGAACAGCCAGGCATTCGCCGCTTCCTTTGCGGTAATGTCGGCGATGACGGTCACCTTTTCGCTGGTGAGCGGGCAATTGATCGACCGGTTCACCGCCGTGCGCCTGCTGCCGGTGATGCTCATTCCGATGGGGATTGCCTGTTTCGTGCTGGCAGGCATCTACCGCGCAGTGGAGCGCCTTCGCGTTCATGGCGCTGCTCGGGCTTTCCGCCGGGTTTTCATCGACGCTGTTCGGCGCGATCTGGCCCGAGATCTATGGCACGGCGCATCTTGGCGCGATCCGCTCCATCATCGTGTCGGCCATGGTTTTCATGTCCGCGCTCGGACCTGGCCTCAGCGGTTTCCTGATCGACATGAACGTGTCATATCCCGGCCAGATCACGGCAATGGGCATCTATTGCCTTGCGGCATCAGCGATGCTCTACCTCGCCTCGAAGAAACTGATCGCACGGCGCGCCGCGCCATTGGCGGTTTGATGGACATCAGGAAGCATGACAGTCAAGGTTCGTTTCGCCCCGTCGCCGACGGGCAACATTCATATCGGCAATGCCCGCCCGGCGCTGATCAACTGGCTTTTCGCCAAGCAGCGCGGCGGGCGAATACCTGCTGCGCTACGACGATACCGATGTCGAACGCTCCAAGCTGGAATATGCCGAAGGCATCGCCCGCGACCTCGATTGGCTCGGCATTCATCCCGACGCGGTTGAGTGGCAGTCGAAGCGGAGCGCCATTCACCAGGCTGCAACGGACAGGCTGATCACGGCCGGCTTGCTTTACCCTTGCTTCGAGACGCCGGACGAACTCGACCGCCGCCGCAAGCGGCAGGCTGCCCGCGGACTGCCGCCGATCTATGACCGGGCCGCGTTGAAGGTTACTGCCGAAGAGCGTTCGCGCCTCGAGGACGAAGGCCGCAAGCCGCACTGGCGCTTCCTGCTGCCGAACCATGAGGGCGATCCGTTCAACCCGCGCCGCACGGAAATCCGCTGGGATGATCTCGTTCGCGGCGAGGAGGTCGTGGACCTTGCTTCCGTGTCCGATCCGGTGCTGGTCCGCGAGGACGGCACCTGGCTCTATACGTTGCCGTCGGTCGTCGACGACATCGACCTGGGTATCACGCACATCATCCGCGGCGATGACCATGTCACCAATACGGGCGTGCAGATCGCCTTGTTCGAGGCGCTTGGCGCAAAGGCGCCGGTATTCGGACATCTGAACCTGCTGACGACAGCGAGCGGCGAGGGACTTTCCAAGCGGCTCGGTTCGCTGTCGCTCAAATCGCTGGCCGATGACGGCTTCGAGCCGATGGCGGTCGCCTCGCTGGCGGTGCTTATCGGCGGGGCCGGTCCGGTGGAGCCGATGCGGGACATGGCGCGCGTTGGCGGAGCGTTTCGACATCACCAAGGTCGGCAAATCGGCCGCCAAGTTCGATACCGCCGAACTCGATGCGCTCAATGCGCGCCTCGTGCACGGCTATGAATGGACGGACGTGGAGCATCGCTTTTCCGCCGGCGCGTTCGGACCGGAGCCGGAAGCTTTCTGGAACGCCATTCGCGGCAATATCAGCCGCGTTCGCGAGGCCGGCGATTGGAGGCGAGCGGCTGATGCGCACCGAGCCTGAAATCGCTTCCGAAGATCGCGATTTCATTGCGCTTGCCGCGACCCTGCTTGCCGCCGGAACCCTGGACAGCAACGACCTGGGGCGAGTGGACGGGTGCCTTGAAGGAGAAATCCGGCCGCAAGGGCAAGGCGCTGTTCATGCCGTTGCGCAAGGCGTTGACCGGGCTGGAACACGGCCCGGAAATGGCCGCGCTGCTGCCGGTCATTGGACGGGAAAGAACGCTGGCCCGACTATCCTGACATTGCGGTTGCCGGGCGTCGCTATCTGCGGCGCCTGATTTCGGCGGATCATTGCTTCGACGTCGGCGGTATCGAAAAGCCCGCCGGAATTGGCCCGAGTGTCTCGGATCGATGCCCGGGTCCGGTCGCGTCGCAGGAATTGGCGTCGGCGGCTGGCGCGGCTGGATGGGTTCGATTCTGAAGGACTGGCCGCCGGCAATTTCCGTCAGGCCGATCGGGCGGGCAAAGCCGCAGGTGCAATCCGGATTTACCGCCTTGCGGTAGCTGAAGGCGTTCGGCATCGCCGCATAGGGCTCTTCGGTGCGGAAGGAAACCATTTCCTCGCTGTCCTGCGAGGGCATCGAGTGGAAATACAGCGACACTTCAGACGCGGGGCACATCTGCGAGCAAGCCTGCTCGTCCTCCTCGAAGCGGTCGCGTCGCGTGGAGAAGCTGATCGGGAAGTAGTATCCGTCGCATGAGCGTACGCAAAGGGTACGAAACGTGCCGTACTGACTCGCCATTTTTTCGTCGCCGCGATATTCCGGCTCTGCAGTCGTTCCGTCCTCGCGGAACGTCCGGACCCCGAAAATCTGCTCCATCAGCGTGCGCCTGCGCGGAGCCACGTTTCTTGCCGCACTCCCGCATTCAGTTCTCCCTGGTCCTGGCGCCGATTGCGGTTGCCGCTGTCGCAACCCAGTGACCGGATCCGGGCCTCAACCGCCTGGTGACGGCGATCATTGCCCTTGCCCGGCGACATTCGCGCCAACTGCCTTTCGAGGCTTTTGAGATTCGACATTCATGTCGGCGAGATTGGCCCGATTTTTCACGCAGGTCGCCGACACGCTGCGGGTGCAGTCGTTCTTGCGGATCAGTGCCTGCGCTCTCGATATCTGGGATCGTTGCTCGCGGGCGGCGCGTTCGAACTCGGAGTAACGGGACTCCTTGTTGAAGACGAAGCCGCCGCGAGAGGTCAGTGCGCGTAGCTCGTTGGACAGCGCGAGACATTCCGAGTTTTGCGCGTTGGCAGGCGACCACGCGCACAAGGCAGCTAGCAAGACCATGATAACTATGGTGAATTTCGACATGCCGCCTCGTTATGACTTCCCGGTGACTCCACGTACGGAGTCGAATTACGCACGAATTACACTTCGTCAGTATGAAACGCCGAGACTTTTCAGCCAATTCCGGAAAAAGAACATGGCGAACCGCCGCCCCCTGATCTCGAGGGCGGCGGCAACTCAGCGATGTTCAGAGATCATCAACGATAAACGTAAACGATTCGCCTCGTTCCCGGATCGACGAGCGCAGGCACGCCATTCACATAAACGTACCGATACTCGTAGTCGGGGATGGTGCGCAGTTCCACCGTTTCGGGCAGGCCCGCCCCGACAACCACCTCGTCATCGAGATAGACAGGCTTAGGCCGGTTTTCGATGACATAGTTTCGCACGCTGTCCGGCGGCGGGGTGTTGGCGCCGATTGCTGCGCCCGCCACGCCGCCAATGGCGGCGCCGACAGGTCCGCCGATCAGCGCCCCGACAACGGCTCCACCCACCGCGCCGGTGGCCGTGTTTGCCGATCCGTCATATTCCACGACCGGTACTGACTGTGACTGCGGCAGCTTTGTCACGACCATTGGCTGGCCTTCGATGGATGCGGTCAGGTAGTCCGAATAGGCCCAGCCATCGACGCTGCCGACGCTGACGCTGCACCACTTGCCCGTCGAATTGCAGCCCATGACCGATGCGTCGCCGCCTTGCGGAATGACGCCGACCACCTCGTATTGCGGACCCGGTCCTGAACGGACATTGAGATCCGCCGTCGCCTGCACGGTAGTCTGGGCCAGTGCGGTGGTCGAAAGCAGCAATGCTGCGCCCAGGCCGAAGCCGGCCGACCTGAAGAAATGTCTCATGGGAAACCTCCATCCTTGCGTGGCGGTCATGCCGCCCTCGGCAAAGTGAACCGCCAACCATGGAGTTGGTTCCAGCAACGATAGGTCAGCCACGGCGAATGCCGTTCATGACAAGACGGGAAGTTTTCAGAAGGCGTTCTGGTTGAGGCCGCCGTCGATGATGAAGTTCCGTCCGGTAATGTAGCCGGCGTGGATCGAGCAAAGGAAAGCGCACAGTGCGCCGAACTCGTCGGCTGTGCCAAGGCGGCCCGCGCGGGATAGGCGCGATCTCACGCTCCCGCGCCTCCTCGAGCGGAGATGCCGAGCCGCTGCGCCATGAATTCGAAGCCGCCGCGCAGCCGGTCCGTGTCCATCTTGCCCGGCAGGATATTGTTGATCGTGACGTTGTCCTTGGCCGCCCCGCGCGCCACGCCGGCGAGAAACGCCGTCAGTCCCGCCCTTGCGCCGGAGGAAAGGTCCAGCCCCGGTATCGCGGTGTAGACCGAAAGCGACGTGATGTTGACGATACGGCCGAAGCCGCGCTCGCACATGCCGTCCAGCACTTTCTGCACTAGTTCGATCGGCGTGACCATGTTCTGGGTCACGCCCTCCAGCATGTCTTCGCGCGACAGGGTACGGAAATCGCGGCGCGGCGGTCCGCCATTGTTGTTGACGAGGATGTCCGGACGGGGGCACGCCGCCAGCAGCGCATTCTGTCCGGCGTGCGTGGAAACATCCGCGGCAACGAAGCTGACTTTCGCCCCGGTCTCAGCGGCAATTTCCGATGCCGCCCGTTCCAGCGTCGCGCCGTTCCGGCCATTGAGAACGATCTCGCAGCCGGCGCGCGCCAGATGCACTGCGCAACCGCGCCCGAGGCCGCGGCTGGATGCGCAGACGATAGCCTTGCGCCCGGAAATGCCTAAATCCATTGTTGTTCCTTTCATTTGGTCGGCTTTGTGCGCAAAATGTCACCGCCGTGTCATCTGAATCGGGTTCAGAGAATTTATCGACCATAGCACGGCGGGTTCGCATGAAAGCGGAACATTACAAGACGCTGTTCCTTTCCGATGTCCACCTTGGCACCACGGGTTGCCAGGCCGGACTTCTGCTGGACTTCCTTCGCCACCACGATGCAGAGAAAATCTACCTGATCGGCGACATCGTCGACGGATGGAGGCTTAAGCGTGGCTGGTACTGGCCACAGGACCACAACGACGTGGTGCAGAAATTGCTGCGCAAAGCGCGCAAGGGTACCGAGATCATCTACGTGCCCGGCAACCACGACGAGTTCCTGCGCGATTATCTCGGCAGCCAGTTCGGCGGCGTGGAGATCCGCGACCGCGACATTCACGAGACGGCGGACGGTCGCAAGCTGTTGATCATCCATGGTGACCAATTCGACGTTGTCGTGCGCCATGCGCGCTGGCTCGCCCATTTCGGCGACTGGGCCTATGACGCGGCGCTGAGCATCAATGTTGTCGTCAACGGTGTTCGAAGGCGGCTCGGTTTTCCGTACTGGTCGCTCTCGAAATGGGCGAAGCTCAAGGTCAAGGAAGCGGTCAACTTCATCGGCGAATTCGAACTCGCGCTTTCGGGCGAAGCAGCGCGCAGCGGCGTCGATGGCGTGGTCTGTGGCCATATTCACCACGCCGTTATCGGGACGCGTCACGGCATCGAGTACATCAACACCGGCGACTGGGTGGAAAGTTGCACTGCGGTTGTCGAACACCATGACGGGCGCCTGGAACTGGTCGAGTGGACGACACTGCGGCCGGTCATTGAAATCAGCTCCCGAACCGGAAATCGGCCCAGCAACCGCCGCAGCGAAAGCGGCCTGATGAAAATCCTGCTCGTCACAGATGCGTGGCATCCCCAGGTCAACGGGGTTGTGCGCACGATGGAAGAAGTGACGCGCCGCCTGGCCTCCGCCGGGCACGAAGTAAAGCTGGTCGCGCCGTCGCAGTTCTTCTCCCTGCCTATGCCTTCCTACCCGGAGATCCGGCTTGCCTTTGCCGGCTCCCGTACGCTGGGGCGAATCATCGACGGGTTCAGGCCCGACCAGATCCACATCGCCACGGAAGGGCCGCTCGGCTTTGCTGCGCGCAAGGCCTGCATCCGGCGGCAGGTCGCCTTCACCACGAGTTACCACACCCGTTTTCCCGAATATGTCCGCGCGCGGCTGCCGGTGCCGCTGGCCTGGTCCTACGCCTTGATGCGGCGCTTCCACAATGCCGGCAATGGTTGCCTGGTCGCCACGCGCTCCATCGCCAATGAATTGCGCTCGCACGGGTTTTCGACGGTCATTCCCTGGACGCGCGGCGTCGACCATTCCCTTTTCAGGCCGAGGCCGGATGACAATCTGGCGCAGGAGATGGGCTGGACGCGGCCCGTCTTCATGAATGTCGGGCGACTTTCGGTCGAAAAGAACATGCCCGCCTTCCTCGACCTCGACCTGCCCGGCACGAAGGTCGTGGTCGGTGACGGTCCACTGCGGGCGCAATTTACGGAACGCTACCGCGACGTGGTGTTCACGGGTTCGCTGACTGGCGAGACTCTGGCGCGCCACTATGCGGCGGCGGATGTGTTTGTGTTTCCGAGCCTGACCGACACCTTCGGCAACGTGCTGCTGGAGGCGCTCGCCTGCGGCGTGCCCGTCGCAGCGTTTCCGGTGCCAGGTCCCCTCGATGTCATCGGCGGCAGCGATGGCGGCGTGCTGGACGCTGATTTGCGCAAGGCGGCGCTTGCCGCGCTCGAGATTCCCCGGGAAAAGGCGCTGGCCCATTCGCTGAATTTCGACTGGGATGAATGCGTGCGCATGTTTGTTGAGGCAGGGCAGGCGGTCCGCCCGAAAAACGCCCGGAAATTTGGCCGGGCCTTGCGCGCACGCGCTTAATGTCCGATCAATGGCGCTTTCCCGAATTGCGGATCGCGCACCATGACCATTCCCCGTTTTTCCGACGTCGAGGCCGCCGCCGCGCGCCTTCGCGGCCAAGCATTGCGCACCCCTTTGCTGAAATCGGCCGAACTGGATTCGATTACCGGCGCGCGGGTCTTCGTGAAGGCGGAATGCCTGCAACTGACAGGCTCTTTCAAGTTCCGTGGCGCGTTCAACGCGGCCAGCGCACTGGATGAGGCGCAACGCAAGGGCGGGCTCGTCGCCTGTTCTTCCGGCAATCACGCGCAGGGCGTAGCGGAGGCGGCGCGGCTACTCGGCATGAAATCGGTGATCGTCATGCCTTCCGACGCGCCGGCGATCAAGGTGGCGCGAACGCGCCGTTCAGGAGCCGAAGTTGTTCTTTACGACCGCGCCAGCGAGGACCGCGATGCAATCGCCCGCGAGATCGTCGAGCGCATGGGGGCGCATTTCATCCACCCATACGAAAACCCGTTCGTGATCGCCGGGCAGGGCACATGCGGCCTGGAAATCGGCGAGGATATCGCAGCGATGGGCCTGAAGGTCGACCGCGTGATCGTGTGCTGCGGCGGCGGCGGGCTGACGGCGGGCGTGGCGCTAGCCATTCATGCGCGCTTTCCCGATGCTATCATTCATACAGCCGAACCAGCGGGTTTTGACGACTATGCCCGCTCGCTGGCACAGGGTAGCCGCGTTACGAACGACCGGCTTTCCGGCTCCGCTTGCGACGCGCTGCTGACACCATCGCCGGGGGAAACCTCGTTCGCCATCAACAGCGAGCATGTGCTCTCCGGCTTCGCGGTGACGGACGAGGAGGCCTTCGCGGCCATGCGCATCGCCTTTGCCGAATTGAAGATCGTGGTGGAACCGGGCGGCGCGGTGGCACTCGCCGCGCTGCTGGCGCAAGGCAGGGCGTTTGCCGGTGAGACGGTGGTTTGCGTTGCTTCCGGCGGCAATGTCGATCCGGAACTATATGCAAGCGTGCTGACGGCCAGCCAATGACGCAAGCCTCCGGCGAGACGATTGCGGAGGCGTCTCCCTACGCCTTCGCCGCCCGAATGGCGTTGCTCTACAGCGCCATGTTTTCCTTTGCCGGGCTGATGCTGCCCTATTTCCCGCTGTGGCTGAAGGACAGGGGCCTCGACTCCACGCAGATCGCCATGGTGCTGTCACTGCCACTGGCCGTGCGCGTGCTCACCTCCGGCTATGTATCGGCCTATGCCGACCGCGCCCGCGACCGCGCCGACATATTGATCGCGCTGATGGCCGGCACAGCACTCTGCTTTGCCGCATTCCCGTTCGTGGGTGGCTTCTGGCAGATCCTTGGCGTGGCATTGATCCTGGCCTTCTTCTCCCACCCGCTGCAGCCAGTTATGGATTCGATCACGCTGTCGGGCGTGCGCCGCTTCGGCCATGACTACGGCCGGATCAGGATGTGGGGGTCGGTCGTCTTCATTATCGCCAATTTCTTCGGCGGCTGGCTGCTGGGCGCGTACGGCACGACAGCGATCATGACGGCGATGATTGCCACTGCCTTTATAGGCCTAGCCGTTTCGCCGGTAACGCCGCGGCTCGGGCGGCCACGCCGTCCTGCCAGCCAGATTCAAATTGGCTCGGCAAGTACCTGGAAACTCATGGCAAACCGGCGTTTCATGCTGGTCACCGCGGGCTGCGGCATCATCCAAGCGACCCATGCGATGATCTACGGGTTCGGTTCCATCCACTGGGACGCGCTTGGATTTTCAGGAAACGTCATCGGCCTCTACTGGGCCATCGGCGTGCTGGCCGAGATCGCGCTGTTCCAGTTCTCGCGGCAGGTGTTCAGGCGCGTCACACCGCTGCAGCTTGCGATCATCGGCGGGGTCGCGTGCACGCTGAGATGGATGCTGTTTCCGCTGGAGCCGGGGCTTGCCGGCTATGCCGCGCTGCAGGTGCTGCATGGCCTCAGCTTTGGCGCTACGCATCTGGGGCTGATGCACTTCTACAACGACGCTGTGCCGGAAGAGAGAATGGGATCGGCGCAAGGCGCGGGCTTCGTCACCGGCGCGATCGCCATGGGCGCGTTCGGCCTAGCCTCGGGCCTGCTCTACGAAGCCTTCGGCGTCAACGCCTTCTACGCCATGGCGCTAGCCGGCGCATCGGGGTTGGCGCTGCTGCTGATGGCGGGGCGAAATCACCCCCACAATTCTCGACTCGCCGGAAACACCTTGCCGTCCGCGTAGCGCAGGCCGTGGGGGCGGTCCCTGGCAAGGATCAACGGGCCGTCGAGATCGGCATATTCGGCGTCCTGCGCCAGCAGTACGGCCGGCGCCATGGAAAGCGACGTGCCCACCATGCAGCCCACCATTACCGAGAAGCCGAGCGAGCGCGCCATGGTCTGCATGGCATGGCCGGCGGTCAGTCCGCCGGTCTTGTCGAGCTTGATGTTGATGCAGTCGTAGAGTTCGCGCAGCCGCCAAAGGTCGAAATGTGTATGGGCGCTTTCGTCGGCGCAGATCGGCACGGGGTGGGGGATTTCGCGCAGCATTTCATCGTGGCCGGCGGGCAAGGGCTGCTCGATCAGCGCGACGCCGTGTTTGGCGGCCACCAGCATCAGTTCGCTCACATTGTCCGGCCGCCAGGCCTCGTTGGCGTCGAGGATGATGCGGGCCCCGGGGGCGGCGGCGCAAACGGCGGCGATGCGCTCGGCGTCGCCCTCGCCGCCGAGCTTCACCTTGATCAGCGGGCTGCGCGCGAGCTTGCGCGTCGCCTCGGCCATCGCTTGCGGCGTGCCCAGGCTCACGGTGACAGCGGTGGTAACCGGACCGGGCGCCTTGCCGTCATTGCGCATGAGGTCGATGACGGACTTGCCTTGCAGCTTGGCCTGCAGGTCCCACAGGGCGCAATCGACGGCGTTGCGGGCCGCACCGGGTTCCATCACCTCCTGCAGTTCGAACTGGTCGATACCGGACTCGATCGCGTCGCGCGCCGCCTCGATTTGCGTTCGCACGCTCGCCAGGCTCTCGCCATAGCGGCCATAGGGAACGCATTCACCCCGGCCCGAAGCGCCGTCGCGGGTGAGGGTGCACACGATAACGTCGGCTTGTGTTTTCGAGCCGCGCGAGATGGTGAAGGAGCCGGCGATGGGCCAGCTTTCCGCTTCGATGCTCAGTCCGGTTTTCATGAAGTCCGCATGATGTGTTTGGATCTGCGCCAGACTCGCACGTCAGTTTTCGCCATTTGATTTTATTAGCTTATTCCCGTTCACGCCAATACCGGAAAAATGTGTAGGCGTTGGTTGTTCGCGATCTTTTCCCCAGGCTGGACTGCCGGCAGCTTCCTCGATGCGCCTTTCGTGTAGTGCGATGCCATCTTTCCGCCCTCCCATCCAAACTAAGGCGAGCGGTTCGCCGCGCGCGCCGTATATCCGTACCATATCGCCGGTCGGGCCCGATCCTTGGACCGATTTCCTGTTGGGTTAAGCTACACTGCGCGCCTGCTGATCGGTTTCGATGCGTCTGAAGTTGGCCATGGCGGGCGGCTGTCCGCCATGGGCGGCGTGAGGCCGCTGATCCACTGATGGATCATCGTGGGATGCACGCCAAATTCGGCGGCCAACTCCGACACGGTGTGCTCGCCCTTAACGGCTTCCAGCACCACACCAGCCTTGAAGCCCGCGTCATGATTCCTGTGCTTGCGCATGTTCTGATCTCCTCGTTCTTGGAGATCAGCAGACGTCAATTTGTAGTTTCCGTCACTGTCCTGTTTGCGGGGAGGTGCTCAGCCGACATGGCATCCGTGAACTCCGCCATCACCGGGCCGAGGCAGAAGGCGTCGTGGGTCGCGCGGGCGGCAATCATCCTGTTGAACGCGGTCTGCCGGTTCTTCGGAAGCATGCGGAACTCGCGATCCGATGCATAGGCGCGCATGAATTTCCCGAACGGGTCCGACTTCGCGTTCGCCGGCAGCGAGAGGCTGGCTTTCTTCAACTGCTCCGGTGTCGCAGCGTAGATCGTTTCCCCTTCCTTGATCGTTTCGGCAACCTTGATCTGGTCGATTGTTTCGGGATCGACAGCAGTCGGATCGCCGGTGAGGATGACCAAATCGGCCAGCTTGCCGACCTCGATGGAGCCCTTGGCCGCTTCCTCGAAATGCTGGAAGGCCGGCCAGATGGTCATCGCCTTCAGACGCGGTAATCACGTCGACGCGCTGGTCCGGTCCGATGATGTCGCCCGAGCGCGAGCGCCGCGTCACCGTGGCGTCCAGCACGCGCATGGAATCGGGGAAGGCAACCGGCGCATCGTGATGGCTGCTGAAGCGCATGCCGCGTATGGCGCAGCCAGCCCGTCGGCGAAATGTTGTCGGCGAGCGCGGGGCCGACCGTGTGGTCGCGGTGCCAGTCGCCCCAGTAGAATGTGTGCATGGGAAACAGCGAAGGAAACATGCCGAGCCCGTTTAATGCATCGACCTGGTCCTCCCGCAGGAACTGCCCGTGGATCAGCACCGGTCGGCGGTCGCCGGGCCCGTGCTTGTCCGCCGCGGCCCGGGTCGCGGCGAGCAGGAGGTCCGAGGCTGCTTCGCCGTTCGAATGGGTGAGGATTTGAATTCCGTTGGCGAAGGCCCAGTCGATGGCATCGATAACCTGCGCATTGGTCGCGCTCTGGTAGCCAACATAGCCGGGAGGGTAGTTGCCGACGGGCTTGTAATAGGGCCTGTCGCGCCAGGCGGTGAAGCCTTGCGGCGAGCCGTCGATGGTGAGCTTGGCGCCGGCAACCCGCATGCGGTTCGCATAGTCGCGCGACGCGTTGTTCTTTATGAAATCGCGATCGACAAGCACGTCCGGATAGACCGCGACATCGATCTTCAGTTCTCCGGCATCGGCGACCTGCTTCATGATACCGACGACCGCGGGCATCGTGCGCCCTTCCTGTGCGGTGGTGTAGCCGAAGCGTGCCCAAAGCTGCGTGCCCGCCTTGAAAAAGGCCTTGAACCCTTCCGGACCGATGCTGCCAAGCAGCTTGGGCAGCGCCATGTTGAGCGCATTCTCCTCGAGCACGCCGTCCGGCTCGGTGCTTCCCGGCTTGCGCCGGATGACTCCCCCCGCCGGATCGATGCTGTCAGCCGTAATTCCGGCCAGTTCGAGGGCTTTCGAATTCAGTGCGCCGAGGTGGCCGGATTGATGGACGAGGAAGACCGGCACATCGTTCGAAACCGCGTCGAGATCATCGCGCGTAGGGTGGCGCAGTTCCTTCAGCTGGGCATTGTCATAGCCAAAACCGGCAACGAGATTTGCCTTGCTGACGGCATCGGCATTTGCCGCCATCCATTCGCGCAATACCCTCTGCATCGTCGCGATGTCGTTCACTTCACCGTCGGGCGCAGGGAGCATGTTGGCCGCGAGGGCCTGGAAACCACCCATCAGCACATGACCATGCGCGTCGACAAGGCCGGGGATCATGGCGCGGCCAGCCAGATCCACCACGACGGTGCCTTCCCCCTTCAGTTTCATCACCTCTTCAACGCTGCCGACCGCGACGATCTTGCCGTCCTTTTCGGCGACTGCCTCGACCCGCATCCGGTTGTCGTCCATAGTGATGATCGGGCCGCCCGACCAGATCCTGTCCGCTGCATCGCCTTCCGCCGCAAGCCCGGCTGAAACGGCACCGAGCCAGATGGCTGCCGACACACTCAATGTTCGCACCTGATGCATGTGTTGTTCCTCCCCGATACGGTTTTCACCTGACCGCGCTAGCCACCGCCGACGCGGGCCCGAAAATATTCCCATGCGTCTATTTCTTCGCCGCCCGGCAGCAGGCAGAAGCCCGCTTGGTCGCCGGCTGGCGACCGGCGGATCTCGTAGCGGCCGCCGCTCTCGACGCAAAAGATAGCGGCCGGATTGGCGATGGCAACATTTGCAGGGCCCGGTTTCGGCGTCGTTGACGCGGCATCGGCCGCGACCGTTCCGGCGGACAATGGCATCGCAGCGCCCAGTGCAACGACGAGCGCCGCAGGCTTGAATGGCGCGCGGCGGGCAGCGCGACGTCGCCCTTCAGTGCGTTCCATGGGCAACCTTGAGTGCGTGGTCGAGGGCTGCCTGCGTGAATTCCTGTTGCGATGGCTCGCCGTCGTCGTATTCAAACGAGGCCTTTCGTTGCGTTTTCCCCGCCTGCAGTACCTGCCCCTCCATGACGGTTCCCCAAACGGCAATGTTGCGGATTTCCATCGCATCGACGGACAAGGGATTGCCGTCCAGGATCGTCAGGTTCGCACGCTTGCCCGGCGTTATGGTGCCGATCTCGTCTTCCAGTCTCAGCGAATATGCGGCCTCGATTGTGACGCCGCGCAGCGCTTCTTCCGGGCTGATGCGCTGGTCAGCCGCTGCGACGCGGCCCGAGGTGGTGAGCCGGTTGACTGCGCACCACATCAGAAACAGCGGGTCTGCCGGGGCCATCGGCATGTCCGAATGCAGTGACCAGGAGATCCCGGCCCGCGACACATCGCCGAGACGCACCATTTCATCGGCGCGCTCCGGCCCGAGCCCGACCTTGCCATACTGGTCCGCCAACGCCGCCACGTAGTAGGGATTACCGCTGACGATTGCGCCCAGAACTCTTGATGCGCGCAACCTGGTCCGGACCGCTCACGGCAAAATGGACAAGCACGGTCCTATGGTCGTAGCGGGGATTGCGCCGCAGATTGGCTTCCAGCGTGTCGAGAACCCGGTCGAGACCTGCATCGCCGTTGACATGGATGTGGATCTGGTAGCCGGCATCCCAGTAGACGCGGAAGGCGCGGTCGAACACCTCCTGATCCATCATCCATTCGCCTTTGTGGCCGTCGAGATAGGGGTCGCGAACCTGCATCAGCTGAGAGTAGATCGCGCCGTCCGCGAACAGCTTGGCTTGCCTTTGGGCAAGGCTCGTCATGCCGCCGTACCACGAAGCAAGCTTCTCGGACTCGGCGATCACCTAAGCGTCGTCGGGATAGGCTGCGACCATGCTCTTGCCGTCCACCATGAAAGACCAGCGGAAGGGCATGTCCGGGCTCGAAAAAACGGCATTGACGCCATCCTGCACGGGCTTGGCCAGAATGCCGCCCGGCTCATTGCCGATGGTGATGCCGTTGGAATGCATGTAGTCGCGGGAAAGCTCCAGCCCCGCCTTGAGCCGGCGCGGCGAGGCGACCATGGAAGCCACGTGCGGCAGCAGGGCAAAAAGCCCCTGTTCCCAGAAATGGCCGTCGTCGAAGTTTGCCTGCTCCTTCGCGGATGGCGCGAAGCCGTCGAATGTCTTTCGCGTTACGCCGCCCCGTTCCATGGCAGCCGAGTTGAGGAACATCTCGTGGCAGGAGCGGCCCCAGACAATGATCGGGCGCGTTTGACTGATGGTGTCGAGCTCGGCCCGCGTCAGCGGTCCGTAGAAAGCCGGATGATAGCCCCAGCTTAGGATCGGCTCGTCCTGATCGATTCTTGCGGCCACTGCCTTGGCCAGACGTTCCATGAAGTCCTGCTTGTCCTTGACGGCAGGAACTGTTCCTGACGGCAGGACCCAGTCCTCGATCGACAGGATCTCGGAAGACATGGTCAGGGCTGCGAGAACCGGGTGGTCGTGCTGAGCGACGAAGCCGGGCACGATGACGCGATCGGCAAAGGTTTCGTCGACCGTGTATTCCTGTTCACCGAGGATGCGAACGACCTCTTCCAGTTCGCCCGCCCACAGGATGCGTCCGTTCACGACCGCGACAGCCTTGGCGGCGGGACGGGCAGGATCGAGCGTGATGATCTCGCGGGCGGTGAAGATGGTCGCCCGGGGCGCTGACTCAATGGACGATCCGAAATCCTGCAGCGAATTCGTCAAAGCGCGTGCATTGCCTAGAGGCCAAGCCGAGGCAACGCCCGCCACGCCCAAACCGATGAACTTTCGTCGATCCATCTTGGCCATTGCGCGCGTCCCTTTCGTTGCCGGCAAGGGCGCATCTGAAATGGCCCTGAAGAAATCCATTCAGTTCGAACGCGAAAGGACCGTTATCGGCCAGCGTCGAGCAATCGCAGCTTACACCGAGGCCTTTCTTAAGATTGTCGTTATTGATACATTTAAAAATCTGCATGGCGCAGATTGCGAGGAAACAGGCGTGGGTGCGTCGGGCATTGCCGGGTTGAAGCAGATGTCGAGGGATGAAGCGGAGCGCCGGATTCTGCGGCGAGGCTGGCTTGCCGACCAGTCAAGCGCCCTTCAGTCCGAAATCCTGCAAATCGCCAGACTTGTTCACCAGCCGGCCGGCAATTTCCTGTTCCATGCCGGCGACGTTGAAGGCGGCATTTGTGGATTGATCAGCGGTGGCGTTGGCATCTTTCTGCCAGCGGAAAGCGGAGAAACGGTTCTCGTCCATGTCGGACGTTCAGGCACTTGGTTTGGATACGGACCCTTTGTGCGCGGACAGCGCAGAACCCTTACCTTTTCAGTGATCGAACCGTCCTGGTTGCTGTATCTGCCCCTGGCCAGCCTCCAGAGCGTCGCAAATCGCTCGCCAGCCCATCAACGCTCCTTGATGTCGCTCAGCGAATACGGAATGGACATCGCGATAAAGGTGGTTGACACGCTCCTGGTGCGGAATGCTGACCTAAGGATAGCGGCAACGATCCTTCGCACGCTACGGCCCAACGATGAAGGCGAGTATTGCGCTCCGCCGGATCTGCGCCTTACCCAGGCGCAGCTTGGCGAAATGGCAAACGCAGAGCGTCAGGTTGTGAATCGCGCCCTCAAGCGAATGGAAAAGAAAGGCTGGCTCAAGGTGACGTATGGCGGGATCGATGTGACCAATCTGCCGGGATTGCAGGCCTAAGTCCTTTCAAGATGACCGGACGACAATGGCCACCAAGGCACGGCAGGCGCGAACCATCCAGTCGTTCCGTCGACGATGATCGGGAGCCGATGGATCTGCGTGATTGCGGAGCGAGCGACAGTTCGCCGGCTTGGGCGGGCAGGAGACGCGGCAAAGACTGGTGTTCAGCACTATCATCGAGTTCCCTTCACACTTTCCGTGAGGGACGCGATTCCGCCGTGCTTAACTCGCGGATCCAACGGATGTTGCGTATGCTCGATGACGAGGTTCGTGCGTTGGCCGCGGACGCAATACAGCAATTTGTCCGTGAGCTTCACGCAAAGGCCCCGCGGGCGGCGCAAAAAAACCATCAATGCTATCAATGGGGCGTCGGTCGCCTACGCCTTGGTGCAAGTCATTGATTTTATATAAATTATTTGACAACGTGCCAGACTCGCACATAAAGAGGTAAAGGCAAAGTTGAGGGCCGGGCGCTTTCGCGTCGACGTCTGGCTTTGCCCTTTTGTCCGGGACAGGCATGAGCGAACAGAACGAGGCCATCAAGAGCGTGGAAGGCGCGCTGTGCACGATCCGCGCCGTCGAGGGCGGGACGGTCGTGGAGGCGTCAGGCAACTGGGTTGCGGGGCAGATCGCGCCCGCCGACAAGGCGCTGCGCGCACTGGAGGCGAGGGCCGGGCGGGCGGCGCTTGTCATCGACCTGTCCAAGGTGCGGCGGATGGACACTTCCGGCGCGTGGATCGTATCGCGGCTCGAAAAGGCTTGGCGTGCAGCGGGCGGGGCAGCCCGCATAATCAACGCGCCGCAAAGCGCCGGAGGCCGGCTGCTTGAAGCGATTTCGCGCGAAACCGTCAAACCCGCGCCGCGCGAAAGCGTCAGCGCCTTGGTCAGTTTCCTCGAAAGCCTTGGACGCTTCGGCTATTCGGTCAAGTCGGACACGGTGGCCTCGCTAAACATGATCGGCGCGGCCATTCGCGGGCCGCAACTCAAGGCCGGGCGCAAAGGTTCAGTGCGGCCTGTATCGATCATCCACCACATCGATATGATGGGCATCCGGGCGGTGCCGATCATCGCGCTGATGTCGTTCCTGATCGGCGGCATCATCGCCCAGCAGGGGGCGTGGTCGCTGCGCTATTTCGGCGCCGAGTTCCTGGCGGTGGACCTTGTCGGCATCCTGCTGCTGCGCGAGGTAGGCGTGCTTTTGACCGCGATCATGGTGGCGGGGCGCTCGGGTAGCGCCATGACGGCCGAGATCGGCTCGATGAAGATGCGCGAGGAGGTGGATGCGCTGACGGTCATTGGCCTCAATCCCGTCGGCGTGCTGGTGTTTCCGCGGCTCGTTGCCCTGGTAGTGGCGCTGCCGATGCTCACTTTCATCGCCAACATTGCCTCCCTCTCCGGGGCGGCGCTGCTGCTCAACCTTTATTCGGACATTTCCTATGAGGTGTTTCTCAACAAGCTGCGCATCGCGGTCGATATGTCGACGCTAATTGCGGGCATGATCAAGGCGCCCTTCATGGCGCTGATCATCGGCATCATGGCGGCGGTCGAGGGCATGAAGGTGGAAGGCAGCGCCGAAAGCCTTGGCCGGCGGGTGACGGCTGCCGTGGTGAAGGCAATCTTCTTCGTCATCGTCGTCGATGGCTTTTTTGCCGTTTTTTACGCGCAGATCGACTATTGAGCGCCATGGAAACGATGCAGAAGCCATATAATCCGACACTTGCCGTACGCGCCGCCGGGCGTGATGCGGTCTTGCGCGCGCGCGGCGTCAACGTGGCCTTCGACGGCCGGCCTGTGCTTGCCGACCTTGATCTCGATGTTTGGCGCGGCGAAGTGCTGGGCTTCGTCGGGGCATCGGGCGCAGGCAAGTCGGTGCTGATGCGTACGATCCTCGGCCTCAGCCGCAGGCAGGCGGGAACAATCGAGATCTTCGGCCAGGTCTATGACCAGTTGCCGGAAGACGGTCGCCTGGCGATCGACCAGCGCATCGGGGTGCTGTTCCAGCACGGGGCGCTGTTTTCGGCCTTGACGGTTCTGGAAAACATCCAGGTGCCGATGCGTGAGTATCTCGACCTCGATCCGCGCCTGATGGACGAGCTGGCGCGGCTTAAGCTCAACCTCGTGGGCCTGCCGCAGGACGCTGCGGAAAAGCTGCCCTCGCAGCTTTCCGGCGGCATGGTCAAGCGCGCCGCGCTGGCCCGGGCGCTGTCGCTTGACCCGGAACTGCTGTTTCTGGACGAGCCGACCTCGGGCCTCGACCCGATCGGCGCGGCCGAGTTCGATGAACTGATCGTGACATTGCGCGATACGCTGGGCCTGACTGTCTACATGGTGACCCACGACCTCGACAGCCTGTTCTCCGCCTGCGACCGGATTGCCGTGCTGGGCGGGCGCAAGGTGCTGCTGGAAGGAAACATCGAGGTCATGCTTGAATCGGAAAACGAATGGGTGCAGTCCTACTTCCGGGGCAAGCGGGCACGCCAGATCGTGCGCGAGGCCCTGTGATGCGCAGAGGCGAAACCCACCGGCAACCCTTCGAAGGCAAGTTCTGACCCGATGGAAACCCGCGCCAACTATGTGACCGTCGGCCTGTTCACGCTTATCGTGCTGGCTTCCGCGTTCGCCTTCATTTACTGGGTCGCACGTCTTGACGAGCGCACCGGCCTGGTGCCACTCAACGTGCGAATTGCCGGTTCGGTCACGGGCCTGGGCGAAGGCTCCGAAGTGCTGTTCAACGGCATCAAGGTGGGCAAGGTGGATCGCGTGGCGTTCGACCCGCAGGATCCGCGCATCGTCTACGCCATTACGTCAGTGAAGTCTGAAACGCCGGTACGTGCCGACACAACCGCCAGTGTCGGCAGCCAGGGGCTGACCGGCATATCCTACATTTCGCTGCAGGGCGGCACGCCTTCCGCGCCGCTGCTCCTGACGGGCGAGGGCACGCCGACCATTGACGCAGCACCCTCGGCGGTTGGCGACATCCTCGAGACGGTTCGCACAATCGCGGGCCGGGCCGACCGGATGATGACGTCGCTGGACGACTTCATGAAGGAGGTGCGCGGGCCGGCCACGGCTTCAGTGAAGAATGTCGAGAACTTTTCCGGCGCGCTTGCCCGCAATTCGGACAAGGTCGAAGATTTTCTCAACAGCGCCGGCGAAACCGCCAAGGCGCTCAACGGGCTTTCGGCGCGGCTCGACGGTACGCTTACCCGCGTCGACGACATCCTTGCGGCGGTCGATCCGGTCAAGGTTCGCAATTCGGTGGAGAATGTCGAGGCGTTCACGCGCCAGCTCAAGGACTCGACGGCGCGGATAGACGGCGTGCTTGCAAAGCTTGACGGCTTTCTCGGCTCCACCGACGGCAAGGGCCTGAGCGAGGAACTCAAGGCCACACTGGCGGATTTTCGAGAGACTTCGCAGGTGCTGCGCGCCCGTGTAAACGAGATATCAGTAGGTTTGACGCGATTCTCTACCCAAGGACTGGATGACGTGCGCACGCTGGTGCAGGAAACGCGGCGTTCCATCAACCGCATCGAAGAAACGGTTTCCGATTTTGAAGACAATCCGCAACGCATCATAACAGGCGGTGAGCGGCCGCGGACATTTGACGGCAGGCCGCGGCGCTGATGGATCGCGGGCTTGGGGAGTATTGCGTGACGAGGATTTCTCGAAACAGTTCGACCGACGGGATCGTGGCTGGCCGCGGCATTGCTTGCGCTGGTGCTATCGGGCTGCAGCACCGCATCCGTCGTCGACATCTACGACCTGGGCGCGCCGGCGCAGATTTCCGGCCTCAAGGCTAATACCCGCTCGCAAATACTGGTGCAGGAGCCTTCCGCGCTGAAGTCGCTCGACGCGCAGGACATCGTCGTCAAGACGTCGCCGACCCAGATCGAGTATCTCGCCCGTTCGCAATGGCCCGACCGGCTGCCGAAGGTGGTGCAGGCCCGGCTGGTCGAGGCATTTGAGAACACCGGACGCGTGCGGGCTGTTTCCAAGCCCGGCGAGGGGCTGGTGATCGACTACCAGATCGTGACGGACATCCGCTCGTTCCAGGCAAATATCGGCGCTGGCGAAAGCGCCGCGCAGGTATCGCTGTCGGTCAAGCTCGTCTCCGACCGCACCGGCAAGGTACTGCGCGCCAAGGTCTTCGACGCGCAGGTTCCGTCTGGGCGGCACGGACGCCTCGTCCGTCGTGGATGGCATCAACGCGGCTTTCGACAAGATTGCACGCGAACTCGTCAAATGGGTGCTGCCGGCCGTTTAGGTCAGCGCGAGGCGATCGCCACCGCGATTTGGGCAGCGACGCGGGCATTGTTGCGGACCAGCGCGATGTTGGCGTCAAGCGAACGGCCCGCCGGTCAGTTCCAGTATTCGCGAAAGCAGATAGGGCGTTACGGCCTTGCCGCCGATGCCGTTTTCGTCCGCGTCGGCCAGCGCGTCGTCGATATGCCGCCTCATTTCGCCAGCCGGTATCTCGTCTTCCTCCGGAACCGGATTTGCGACCAGCATGCCGCCCGGTTGGCCGATCGCCTTGCGCACCGACCACAAGCGCGCGACCGCCTCGGCATCGTCGAGGCGCAGCGGTGCCTTGAGGCCACTGGTGCGCGACCAGAAGGCCGGAAAGTCGCTCGTGCCGAAGCCGATGACCGGCACGCCTTCGGTCTCCAGGAATTCCAGCGTCTTGGCCATGTCGAGGATCGCCTTTGCACCCGCGCAGACAGTGATGACCGACGATCGCGAAAACTCGCGCAGGTCCGCTGATATGTCGAAGCTGTCGCCCGCGCCCCGATGCACGCCGCCAATGCCGCCGGTGGCGAAAACCTCAATGCCGCAAAGCTGCGACGCCATCATGGTGGCCGCTACCGTGGTGCCGCCGGCGCGTCCGGATGCCAGCGCAAAGGCAAGATCGGCACGCGACAGTTTCATGGCGCCTTTTGTCTTCGCCAGCTACTCGAGCTCATCCGCATCGAGCCCGATCTTCAGCCGCCCGTCCATGACCGCGATGGTGGCTGGCACCGCGCCGCCTTCGCGGATCAGCGCCTCGACGCCGCGCCGCCATCTCCATGTTCTGCGGGAAGGGCATGCCATGTGTGACGATGGTCGATTCCAGCGCCACGACGGGCGCGCCGGTCTTCAGCGCGCCGGAGACTTCCGGCTGCATGTCGAGATAGTCTGAAAGGACCGGGGGCAGGGTGCTGGTCATGTCAGTGGCTCCATCAATGCGGGCAGCAGCGCGGCGCGGTTTTCAAGCGCGTGCCAGGACAGTTTTTCGCACCACGGCTCGCGCGCTGGCCAGCGTCATTTGCGCCGCATGAACGCCCAGTTCGGCGGCGCGCGGAAATGTCGAGTCCACGCTCCAGACCTACGAGGATCGTCGCGGCCAGAGCGTCACCCGCGCCGTTTACATCGACGATGCTATCGACCGGCGGCGGTGTGATGACCCCGGCGTCGTGGCCATGCCACCACAGCAACGGACCTGCCCCGGAGGAGATTGTTCCCGACCACACGCCTGACGACCGCCAGCGCGCGCGCGAGTTCGGCGGGCGCCGCGTCCCCGAGGCCCGTCAGCGCTCGGGCCTCGCCGGCATTGGTGAACAGGAAATCGGTACGCTGCAGGATCGGCGCAAGGCGGGGCGCCTTGGCCGGCGATATGGTCGCGGCGGCGATCTTTCGGCCTTCCGCCTTTTCGACGAGAGCCTGCAAGCGTTTGGGCCGGCAGGTTGGCGTTCAGGAACCATAGTCCGCTGGTTTCCAGCGCAGGCCCGCAATTGTCGAAAAACCAGCCGGCGGCCACCGATTCGTAGATCGCGAGGTCGGCAAGGCCGATCAGCATGGATCCGTCCGGCTCGATGATGGCGGTATAGGTTCCGGTTCGCAGGCCTTCGACAGTGACCAGCGCGTCTGCGATGCCGCGCGCGGCCAGCGTCTGGCGCAGAATTTCGCCGTGGGCGTCGGGTCCGATGGGGCTGGCCATGACAGCTGCCGCGCCAAGGCTCGCCGCCGTGCTGGCGCTGTTGAGGCCGGCCCCGCCCGGGCGGGCCGTCACCGTGCCCGGATTGGAGGCGTGGATTACCGCCGGCGCGAATATCCGTGCGGTCAGGTCGATATGCGCGCCGGTTACGAAACAAAGGGAATCAGCCATGGTGCAAAGCCTGCAACCGGCCGGCGCAGCTATCCGGTACGGCGCGTTCCCAATCCCCGGAATCGCCGAATTGACGCTTCGGGAACGCTAGCGGAACATTTTTCGAACGAACTTGCTGTAAATACCATGCTTTCAATCATTTGCGCGCGCTTTACAAACGAGAACAAATAAGGTACATGAGAGAAATCCGGTGAGGGTTGCAATTTGGCGTTGCGAGAATTTCCGGCCATTGGAAGCTTGGCGCAAGGATGTTAAAGCATGGCACAGAATTCACTTCGTCTTGTAGAGGATAGCACGGTGGACAAGTCCAAGGCACTGGCCGCGGCGCTCTCCCAGATCGAACGTGCGTTCGGCAAGGGCTCGATCATGAAGCTCGGCAAGAACGAGCAGGTTGTCGAGATCGAGACGATCTCCACCGGTTCGCTCAGCCTCGACATCGCGCTTGGCGTCGGCGGATTGCCGAAGGGGCGCATCGTCGAGATCTACGGTCCGGAATCTTCGGGCAAGACGACGATGGCGCTGCACACCATTGCCGAGGCGCAGAAGAAGGGCGGCATTTGCGCCTTCATCGACGCCGAACATGCGCTCGATCCGATCTATGCCCGCAAGCTTGGCGTCAATCTCGAGGACCTGCTGATTTCGCAGCCTGATACCGGCGAGCAGGCGCTGGAAATCGCCGACACGCTGGTTCGCTCCGGCGCGGTCGATGTGCTGGTCATCGATTCGGTCGCGGCGCTGACGCCGCGCGCCGAAATCGAGGGCGAGATGGGCGACAGCCTTCCCGGCCTGCAGGCGCGGCTGATGAGCCAGGCCCTGCGCAAGCTGACCGCTTCGATCTCGCGTTCCAACACGATGATGATCTTCATCAACCAGATCCGCATGAAGATCGGCGTGATGTTCGGTTCGCCCGAGACGACGACCGGCGGCAATGCGTTGAAGTTCTACGCCTCGGTGCGCCTCGACATCCGCCGCATCGGCGCGGTCAAGGATCGCGACGAGGTCGTCGGCAACCAGACCCGCGTCAAGGTGGTGAAGAACAAGCTGGCGCCGCCGTTCAAGCAGGTCGAGTTCGACATCATGTATGGCGAGGGCGTTTCGAAGACGGGCGAACTTGTCGATCTGGGCGTCAAGGCCGGGATCATCGAGAAGTCCGGCGCCTGGTTCTCCTATAATTCCGAGCGTCTGGGACAGGGCCGCGAAAACGCCAAGACTTTCCTCAAGGAGCATCCGGCGGTAGCTGCCGAGATCGAGACGGCGCTGCGGCAAAATGCGGGCCTCATCGCCGGAGCGCTGCTGGAAGGCGAGCCGGAACCCGATGCCGATGGTGAAGGATTTGACGCGGCCGCGGACGGCTAAGCCGACGGTTCAACCCGCCAAGGGCAAGACAATCGGGGGGGCGCTGCCTGGCATGCGCCCCCTTTTCGTTTCTCGCTGCGTCCGGTTTTGCCAGTTCCTGCCAGACACTTCGACGCGCTGGACAGGGTTTGCCCGCACGGATAGAAGCAGGCAACGGCTTGGCTCGACCTGCCTTGCACCTTGAACCCACCCGGAAAGTTTCATGAGCGGCGTAAACGACATCCGATCGGCATTCCTCGACTATTTCCGCAAGGAGGGACACGAGATCGTGCCTTCCAGCCCGCTTGTCCCGCGCAACGACCCGACGTTGATGTTCGCCAATTCGGGCATGGTGCAGTTCAAGAACGTCTTCACCGGCTTTGAGCACCGTCCTTATGTGCGCGCTTCAACCGCCCAGAAATGCGTGCGCGCGGGCGGCAAGCACAACGATCTCGACAATGTCGGCTACACCGCCCGCCACCACACCTTCTTCGAGATGCTGGGCAATTTTTCCTTCGGCGACTATTTCAAGGAACGGGCGATCGAGCTTGCCTGGAATCTGATTACGAAGGAGTTCGGGCTGCCGAAGGACCGGCTGATCGTCACCGTCTATCACGAGGACGACGAGGCGCACGGGTTCTGGAAGAAGATCGCCGGTCTCTCCGATGACCGCATCATCCGTATCGCGACGTCCGACAATTTCTGGGCAATGGGCGATACCGGCCCGTGCGGCCCGTGTTCGGAAATCTTTTTCGATCATGGCGATCACATCTGGGGCGGCCCGCCGGGCAGTGCCGAGCAGGATGGCGACCGTTTCATCGAGATCTGGAACCTCGTCTTCATGCAATATGAGCAGGTAACGCCGAGCGAGCGGGTGAACCTGCCCAAGCCGTCCATCGACACCGGCATGGGGCTGGAGCGCGTTGCGGCCGTGCTGCAGGGGCATCACGACAATTACGACATCGATCTTTTCAGGGCGCTGATCAATGCGAGCGTCGAGGCGACTGGCGTCAAGGCCGACGGCGAGCACCGGGCGAGCCACCGCGTCATCGCCGACCATTTGCGTGCGTCGTCCTTCCTGATTGCCGATGGCGTGCTGCCTTCCAATGAAGGCCGCGGCTATGTGCTGCGCCGCATCATGCGCCGCGCCATGCGCCATGGCAGCCTGCTCGGTGCGCGCGAGCCGCTGATCTGGAAGCTCGTGCCTGCGCTCGTACGCCAGATGGGCGCCGCCTATCCCGAGCTCGTCCGGGCGGAGTCGTTGATCACCGAAACGCTGCGGCTGGAGGAGACGCGCTTCCGCAAGACGCTGGAGCGCGGTCTTGGCCTGCTGGCGGATGCTACCACGACCCTCGACAAGGGCGACAAGCTCGACGGCGAGACGGCTTTCAAGCTCTATGACACCTATGGCTTCCCGCTCGACCTGACGCAGGACGCATTGAAAAACCGCGGCATCAGCGTCGATCTCGACGGCTTCACCGACGCCATGCAGCGGCAGAAGGCCGAGGCGCGCGCGTCCTGGGCGGGGTCGGGCGAGGCGGCGGACGAGCGTATCTGGTTCACTATCCGCGAGCGCGCCGGCGCAACGGAGTTTCTCGGCTACGACACGGAAAAGGCCGAGGGCGTCGTGCAGGCCATCGTTGTCGATGGGGCGGAAGTCCCATCGCTGAAGCCCGGCGCCAAGGCCGGGATCGTTGTCAACCAGACGCCGTTCTACGCGGAATCGGGCGGCCAGATCGGCGACCATGGCGAGATCCGCTTCGAGGGCGGGAAGTTCGCGGTCATCGACACGCGCAAGAAGGGCGATGGACTGTTCGTCCACTTTGGCGAGGTTGTCGCGGGCGAATTGAAGTCCGGCGACTCAGTCGAGCTCGAAGTCGATCATGTCGCCCGCGCCGGCTTGCGGGCGCATCATTCGGCGACGCATCTGATGCATGAGGCGCTGCGCGAAGTTCTGGGCACGCATGTTGCTCAAAAAGGCTCGATGGTCGCGCCGGATCGGCTGCGCTTCGACTTTTCCCATCCCAAGCCGATTGCGCAGGAGGAATTGCGCACGGCCGAAGATATTGCCAATGAGATTGTGCGGCAGGCGGCTCCGGTGGAAACGCGGCTGATGGCGGTGGACGACGCGATCGCGGGCGGTGCGATGGCGTTGTTCGGCGAAAAATATGGCGACGAAGTCCGCGTGGTTACCATGGGTACCGCACTGCGCGGCGACAAGGCTGGCCGCACCTATTCGATGGAGCTGTGCGGCGGTACGCATGTGCGCAACACCGGCGAGATCGGCCTCATCAAGCTCGTGGGCGAAGGCGCGGTCGCGTCCGGCGTGCGGCGCATCGAGGCGCTGACCGGCGATGCCGCGCTGCGCTACCTCGAGGAGCAGGAGGAGCGGGTCAAGTCGATTGCCTCGATCCTGAAGGTTCCGGCTGGCGAGGCGGTAGCGCGCGTCGAGGCGCTGGTGGAGGAACGCCGGAGGCTGGAGCGCGAATTGGCCGATGCGCGCAAGAAGATCGCACTTGGCGGCACGGGCGGTGGCGGCCCCTCCGCCGAAACCGTCAACGGCGTCAGTTTCCTCGGCCAGATTGTCGAAGGCATTGCCGCGAAGGATTTGAAGGGGTTTGTAGACGAGGCCAAGGCAAGACTCGGCTCGGGCGTTGCCGCGGTCATTTCGGTTTCGCCGGACGGCAAGGCGGCGATCGTCGCGGGCGTCACCGATGATCTCGTCGGCAAGATCAGCGCGGTCGACCTCGTGCGTGCAGGCTCGCAGGCCGTCGGCGGCACCGGTGGCGGCGGGCGGCCGGACATGGCGCAGGCCGGCGGACCGGATGGCGCGAATGCACAGGCTGCGCTCGATGCGATGCGGGCAGTTCTGGCCGGGTGAACCGAAGGCGTAAACATGAATAAAAAGGCGGCCAGTGGCCGCCTTTTCGTCTCTAGGACTGGGCCTCAGCCCATCGCCTTCTGCAAATTCTCGTCGATCTTGTCGAGGAAACCGGTCGTCGTCAGCCACGGCTGGTCCGGGCCGATCAGCAGCGCCAGATCCTTCGTCATGTAGCCGCCTTCAACGGTCGCAACGCAAACGGTCTCCAGCGTATCGGCGAAGCGCTTCAGTTCGGCGTTGCCGTCGAGCTTGGCGCGGTGCGCCAGGCCGCGCGTCCAGGCGAAGATCGAGGCGATCGCGTTGGTCGAGGTCTGCTCGCCCTTTTGGTGCTGGCGGTAGTGGCGGGTCACCGTGCCGTGCGCAGCTTCCGCCTCGACCGTCTTGCCGTCGGGGGTCATCAGCACGGATGTCATCAAGCCAAGCGAGCCGAAGCCCTGCGCGACAGTGTCAGACTGGACGTCGCCGTCATAGTTCTTGCAGGCCCAGACATAGCCGCCCGACCATTTCAGCGCCGAGGCGACCATGTCGTCGATCAGGCGGTGCTCATAGGTGATCTTCGCCTCCTTGTACTGGGCAGCGAATTCTTTCTCGTAGATCTCCTGGAAGATGTCCTTGAAGCGCCCGTCATAGGCCTTGAGAATTGTGTTTTTGGTCGAAAGGTAGCAAGGCACCTTGCGCATCAGGGCATAGTTCAGCGAGGCGCGCGCGAACTCGGCGATCGATTCGTCAAGGTTGTACATGGCCATGGCGACGCCGGCGCCCGGTGCGTCGTAGACTTCGTGCTCGATTGTCTGGCCGTCATCGCCGACAAACTTGATCGTCAGTTTGCCCTTGCCGGGGAACCTGAAGTCGGTCGCCTTGTACTGGTCGCCGAAGGCGTGGCGGCCAACGATGATCGGCTGGGTCCAGCCCGGCACCAGGCGCGGCACGTTTTTGCAGATGATCGGTTCGCGAAAGATGACGCCGCCAAGAATATTGCGGATCGTGCCGTTCGGCGACTTCCACATCTTCTTCAGCTTGAATTCCTCGACGCGGGCCTCGTCCGGCGTGATGGTGGCGCATTTGACGCCGACGCCGTGCTTCTTGATTGCATATGCCGCGTCGATCGTGACCTGGTCGTCGGTGGCATCGCGGTTTTCCATGCCGAGGTCGTAATATTCAAGGTCGATGTCGAGATAGGGGTGGATAAGCTTGTCCTTGATGAACTGCCAGATGATGCGTGTCATCTCGTCGCCGTCGAGTTCCACAACGGGATTTTGGACCTTGATCTTGTTCATTGAAACGCCTCTTGGAGTGCCGTGTGGAGGGACGTGTGTTGCGGCCAAGCGGATTTGCCGCGCATGATCAATCCGGGCTATAGCATCGCAGCACTGGTCGGAAAAGCCAGCCTTTTGGTGGAGCGGCCTGAATGCCTTCCGGCCTTGCAATGGGGGTTGCCGTGGAGCGAACCGTACCTGTCCTGCTCTTCCTTTTGATGCCGTTCGCGGCGCATGCCGATCCGCTTGCTCCGGTCAACGAGGTGATGGATGTCGCCCGCCAATTGTGGGGCGAGGATCCGCCGCAGGCGCTCGATTATTTCGATCCCAACCGGCTTGCGCAGCTCTACAGCGCGGGTTTCGCGGCCGCGTACAAGGCGGCGCAGAAAAGCCCGGTGTTCGGCATCGAGGATGGCGAGAGCGAAGGAAATCCCTTTGACTATGATGTGATTGCCAATTCGCAGGACGGCTGCCCGCTCGAGGACATCAAGGCGGAAAAAACCGGCGAGGTGGCAGGCGTCGTCACGGTTACGGTGACCTTCAAGCTCTGGCGCTGCATTGAGGATGCTGCTGAGCGCGATGCACTGAGTGAAGTGCGCTTTCTCCTGATCGAGGAAAACGGCAAGCAGGTTATCGACGACATCGTAAGGATCATGGACGGCGAGCAACTCTCGTTGCTGGAAGAAATGCGTTACATCGCGTCAGGCCAGGCGGATATCGGCGAGGACGCGCCCGGGATGCCGCTTGATGAGGCGGAAAACGCAGAATGATTGCATTTTCCTTTGCCGGAAATGCGCGGCCATGCCAGTGAGGCCGCCATGTCACGCAACGCTTCGAACACAGATTTTGTCTCCGGCGGCCCGGCCATCGTGCTGGTGGAGCCGCAACTTGGCGAAAACATCGGCATGGTCGCCAGGGCCATGGCAAATTTCGGACTTTCCGACCTGCGGCTCGTGAACCCGCGCGACGGCTGGCCCAACGGGAGGGCGCGCGCCGCCGCCAGCAAGGCCGACCATGTTATAGACGCGGTCACGGTCTATCCGACGCTCAGCGAGGCGATAGCCGGTTTGCAGTTTGTCGTCGCGACAACCGCGCGGCAGCGCGAGATGATCAAGCTGGTGCTGGGGCCAGGTGAAGCTGCGCAAAAGCTGCGAGCCTTTCACGATACGGACGTGCGCACCGGTATCCTTTTCGGGCGCGAGCGGTGGGGATTGGAAAACGACGAAGTTGCGATCTGCGACGCCATCGTTACCTTCCCGGTTAATCCCGCCTTTGCTTCGCTCAACATCGCGCAGGCCGTGCTGCTGATGTCGTATGAGTGGATGAAGACAAAACCCGTTGAACTGTTCGGCGTGGAGCCGCTCGTTCCCGCACCCCGCTCCGAGGTCGAGGGGCTGGTAAACCATCTGATCGAGGCGCTGGACGAAGCCGAGTATTTCCACCTGCCCGAAAAGCGCGAGCGCATGCAATTGAACCTGAAGTCGATTCTTGCACGCGCCGGCTTCAGCGCACCGGAGGTGCAGACGCTTCGCGGCGTTGTCGCCTCGTTGCAGCGGCGGTGGATGCGAAAATAGTGCACACCGCCTTGCCCGCTTGCCAGCGGCAATGGCTTGGGGCAAACCATTTTCCATGGAAAACCGGATGAACTTTCAAAGGGCCGCAAACTGGTGGGCCGTGATCCGCGCCGATGTCGCGCAGTTCAGCGCTTGGTTGCTCTTTGCATCTGACCATTGGTGGGGCCGGGTACGTGCGTGGTTCCGTTTCGTGCACTACCGCCGGCCCGACACCCGCTTCGCAGTTTTTCCGGACATGTTGCGGTTGTCGGAGGCATTGGCAATCGTCTTTTCAGCCATTGCCGCGCTGGTTCTGTTCGCTGACCCGCTGTTTCTTTCCATGCTGAAGGAACGCAACGAAACCACGCTTGCCATTTTTGAGGCGTTGACGCGCCTTGGCGAGTCGGCGTGGATCCTCTACTCGGCGGGTGGCGTGCTACTCGTTATCTCGCTCTATCCGGAGAAGACGTTGAGCCGTTCGCAACGCATGATGATGCATGACTGGCTGTTGCTCGCCTATTTTCTGTTCACCAGCGTCGCGTTCTCCGGGCTGATAGCCAATCTTCTCAAGAATTTGATCGGCCGCGCCCGCCCGCAGTTGACGCCGCAAGGCGATGTCTGGCTCTTGCGGCCATTCGCCGATCACTACGATTACGGCTCGTTCCCGTCAGGACACGCGACAACCGCAGGCGCGCTGGCCATGGCGCTGATGCTGCTGGCGCCGAAATACAGGCTTTTCTTTGGGCTGTTGGGACTGTGGATAGCCATCTCCCGCCCGGTGCTTGGCGTGCATTTCCCATCCGACATCGTGGCCGGAATCGCGCTCGGCGCGGGCTTCACCTATGTCTATGCGCGCAGTTTCGCGCGCAAGCGCCTGCTTTTTGCTTTCGGCGACGATGGCGCCCTGAACGTTCAGCCGCGGCTTGCGTCATTTGGGAAAGGCGCCGCGTGACGATCCTCGTCTTCGATTCGGGGATTGGCGGCCTGACCGTGTTGCGCGAGGCGCGTGTGCTGATGCCAAACCGGCGGTTCGTCTACGTCGCCGACGATGCTGCCTTTCCTTATGGCAACTGGGAAGAAGATGCGCTGCGTTTGCGCATCGTGAAACTCTTCGGCCGCCTTCTCGAAGAACACCGGCCGGAGATTTCGGTGATCGCCTGCAACACCGCCTCGACGTTGGCGATCGATGCGCTGCGCAAGGCATTTCCCGGTCATGCTTTTGTCGGCACGGTTCCGGCAATCAAGCCGGCAGCTGAGCGTACGCGTTCGGGGCTTGTATCGGTGCTGGCGACGCCGGGCACGGTCAAGCGGCAATACACGCGCGACCTCATCCATCAATATGCAGGCAAATGCCATGTGCGCCTTGTCGGCAGCCGCCAATTGGCGGGCCTTGCCGAACACTACATGCGCGAGGGCTTTGTCGATGAAGACGCGGTGCAGGCCGAGATTGCACCGTGTTTCGTGGAAATGGACGGCAGGCGCACGGACATCGTCGTGCTTGCCTGCACGCACTACCCGTTCCTCGTCAATCGCATGCGCAAGACGGCGCCGTGGCCGGTCGACTGGATCGATACTTCGGAAGCAATAGCCCGCCGCGCGCTCAGCCTGGTGCGGCCCGATGCACCCGTGGAGACGGGCGACGATATCGCGGTCTTCACCTCCGGCACGCCGGAAGACACGCTGGTACGGCTGGTGCGCGGATTCGGCTTGCGCGCCCGCGATGAGGAACTGCCGGCGATTGCGGGCGTTCCTTCCGCATGAAAATGCGAAAGGATGAGGCCATGCCGGCAAAATCAAAGGCGCAGCAAAAGGCAGCGGGCGCAGCGCTCTCGGCCAAGCGCGGCGAAACTGCGAAGGGCAAGCTGAAGGGCGCATCGAAGGACATGGCTTCGTCCATGTCCGAGAAGGAGTTGGAGGAAATGGCCAGCACCAAGCGCAAGGGGCTGCCGGAAAAGAAGAGCGGCAAGTAGCGCGGCACCGACAACTCCTTGACATTGCAGGCGCGCGGGGATACATCCGCGCCGATCCGGGCCGCTTTGGCCCGGTTCTTTTTTAACGTATCCCGTGGGAAATTTCGCAGTAACGCTGCGCGGTTTTCCCTGTCGGCACAGCCAGAAGGCGGTGCAGAGGAGGGTGCGTTTCCTTGACCCGGAGCATCAGCTTCGGCTCTTAACCTATTGAAGGAAATGCAATGAGCAAGCGTATTGAAGCCAAGCACAAGATCGACCGCCGTCTTGGCGAAAACATCTGGGGCCGCCCCAAATCTCCCGTAAACGGCCGCGAATTCGGCCCCGGCCAGCACGGCCAGCGCCGCAAGGGCAAGCTCTCCGACTTCGGCGTGCAGCTGCGCGCAAAGCAGAAGCTCAAGGGCTATTACGGCAATATCTCCGAGAAGCAGTTCCGCAAGATCTATGCCGAGGCGTCGCGCCAGAAGGGCGACACCTCTCAGAACCTGATCGGCCTGCTGGAAAGCCGCCTCGACGCCATCGTCTACCGCGCCAAGTTCGTGCCGACCGTTTTCGCGGCGCGCCAGTTCGTCAACCATGGCCACGTCAAGGTCAATGGCAAACGCGTCAACATCGCGTCCTATGTTTGCAAGCCGGGCGATCTGGTCGAGGTGAAAGACAGCTCCAAGCAGCTGGCGATTGTTCTGGAGGCAGTACAGCTCGCAGAGCGTGACGTGCCCGACTATGTTGCGGTCGACCACAACAAGATGACCGCGACCTACGCACGGAAGCCGAACCTTTCCGACGTTCCCTATCCGGTGCAGATGGAACCGAACCTCGTCGTCGAATTCTATTCGCGCTGATTCGCGTGCATTTTTGCGAGATTCAAACCGCCCGGTAATTCCGGGCGGTTTTTTGTTGCCCCGGGCGGCCTTTGCGCGCAGGCGTCTTGCGGCTAGATTACCTTGCCCAGGATCATGTCCATGAACGCACCCACCCTTGAAGCCGCCATCGACGCCGAAGGCTGCCACCCGATGTTCCGGGATGCGCCGTCTTCGGGCGAGTTCAACAAGCTGCGCAAGCGGCTTGTCCAGAACACCCGGCAGGCGCTCGATGCCTATGCGATGATCACGCCCGGCGAGCGGTGGTTGGTCGCGCTTTCGGGCGGGAAGGATTCCTACGGCCTGTTGGCAATTCTCCTTGACCTCAAATGGCGAGGGCTGCTGCCCGTTGACCTTGTCGCCTGCAATCTCGACCAAGGGCAGCCAAATTTCCCCAAGCACATCTTGCCGGAATTTCTCTCGCGGCATGGTGTGCCGCACCGCATCGAGTATCGCGACACTTATTCGGTGGTAACGGAAAAGCTGCCGGACAACGCGACCTATTGCTCGCTATGTTCGCGATTGCGGCGCGGGCATCTCTATCGCATCGCGCGGGAGGAGGGTTGCAAGGCGCTGGTGCTCGGCCATCACCGCGAAGACATTCTCGAGACGTTTTTCTTGAACCTGTTTCATGGCGGCAGGCTGGCGGCGATGCCACCAAAACTTCTGAACGATGATGGCGATGTCACGGTGTTGCGTCCGCTGGCCCTTTGCGCGGAAAGCGACCTCGCCCGTTTCGCCGGGGCCATGCAGTTTCCGATTATCCCCTGCGATCTCTGCGGCAGCCAGGAAGGGTTGCAACGCAACGCCATGAAGGAGATGTTGAGCGAGATGGAGCGGCGAATGCCCGGCCGCAAAGATACGATGATCCGGGCGTTGTCCAATGTACGGCCAAGCCATCTTCTCGATCGAAACCTGTTTGATTTTGCCGCAATGGGGGTGGAATAGATGCTGCAAGCCGACTTGTCGCAAGGGGTGTGCGCAGGGCATGCCAAGCGCTACAATGAAAACATGAAACGATTGCTTGGAATAGTCATCGCCTTGTCGGTAGCCGCATTCGCGGCGCCTGCTTCAGCCAATCCTCTCGAATCCCTTCAAGGCAAGAAACGCGCTCTGCTGCTTTTCGCGAGATCGCGCAGCGACGCCAGTCTTGACCGGCAGATGGCGTTGTTAAGCGAGCAGCGGGCAGGCTTCGACCAACGCAAGACGGTCGTGTTCACCGTCGCTGGTGGGCGCGAGCCGATGGCATTCATCGGTTTTGCAAGCCTTCCATTCGGCGCCGCGCGGGAACTTCAGACCCGGTTCGCCCCGGCTTCTGTAGGATTGACGGTCGTCCTGGTCGGGCTGGACGGCACCGAGAAAGGTCGATGGCAGCAACCGGTCAATCCGCAGGCGCTGTTCGATCTGATCAATTCCATGCCCATGCGCCAGGAAGAAGCCAACAAGCCCACCATCGTCAATTAAGCTGATATCGCCCGAATGAACGGGCAGGGTATTCCAATGCCGCACATCTCTGATCGCGTGAGCAACATCCTTGAGGCGGGCAAGAACGGATGGGAGGTGCACTTTGAGGCGTTGCGGCGCAAACGTGCAGGCGCCGATATCATCATGCTGTCAATCGGAGACCATGATTTCCGCACGCCGGAACCATCCGTCGAGGCCTGCATCTCGGCGTTGAGGGCCGGGCATCATCATTATACCGATCTTTCAGGATTGCCACTGCTTCGAGCCGCCATGGCGCGGGCAAGCGAGCGCTCGACCGGCGTTGCGACGAGCCCGGAAGAGGTGGTTGCGACTGTAGGCGGGCAGGGCGCGTTTTTCGCGGCCATGCAGGCCTCGGCCGATGCAGGCGAGCACGGGATAATGATCGCGCCGCACTACGCCGTCTACCCGGGTACCTTTCGGGGGGCAGGACTGACATTCAGCATAGTCGAAGCGCTGCCGGAAGATGATTTCCAGCCTCGGCGCGAGGCGTTGGAAGCGGCGGTAACGCCACAGACGCGGGTGTTGCTCATCAACACGCCGAACAATCCGACGGGTGCAATCTATTCACGCGAGACGATCGAGGCCATATCGGGCTTTTGCATCGATCACGACCTTTGGCTCGTCTCGGACGAAGTTTACTGGTCGCATGCCCAAGGCGCACATATTTCGCCGATTTCCATGCCTGGCATGGTCGAGCGAACCCTGATCGTCAACTCGGTCTCGAAGAGCCATGGCATGACGGGCTGGCGGGTGGGCTGGCTGCGCGGCCCGGTTGAAATAATCGGGAAGATCGATGGCCTGAATCTTATAACGACCTATGGCATGCCGGATTTTATCAGCCATGCCGTGGCAGAAGCACTCGACAAGGGCTATGGCGTCGAAGAGATCGCGGCCAGATATGCCGGCAGGCGCGAACGCTTTCGGCGGGCATTCGACGGATCGAATGGCGTCGCGGTTCGCGGCAGCAATGGCGGAATGTATGCGATGCTCGACATCCGCTCCATCGATCCGGACGGCGAGCGTTTCGCGTTCGGGCTTCTGGAAGCGGAAGGCGTTGCCGTCATGCCCGGCGAAAGCTTCGGCGATGCCGCAGCGGGCCATGTGCGCATCTCGTTGGTGCAGGAAGACGCGGTGCTGGACGAGGCGATCGCGCGCATCAAGCGGTTCATCGCGGCGCGGGCGATGGCGGCCTGATCAGGCAGGCTGCCGCACAAGGGCAGGGGACACCTGGCGGCTCGCGCCCGCAAAGGCGAGCACGCCGGAAAGCCCGACGATGCCGAGCCCGAAATAGGTTATCAGGTCCGGATACTCGCTAAAGAACACGGCGCCCAGAATCACCGCCCAAAGGATTTGCGTGTACTGCGTTGACCCGACGCGGTTTGCCGGCGCCCGGTTGAGCGCCGCCAGGATCAACAGATGCCCGCAGCCCGAACAGATACCGGCGGCGAAGAGCGTCAGAATGACCTCGCCCTGCGGCATGCGGAACTGCGGCAGCATCATCAGGAAATATGCAACAAGCAGATAGCCGAGGAGAACAGCCATTTGCGTCTGCTTCGTTTCGGTCGCAGAAAGCAGCCGCGTCAGCACCACGCTGATACCGCCGAAAATCGCCACGCCGACGCCGGCGCCGTGGGCGATGGTGATCTCGCGGAAGCCGGGCCGGATGACGAGCACGATACCGACGAAACCGATCGCCAGCACCGCCCAGCGTTGCCAGCCGACCCTCTCACCAAGAATCAGGGCGGAAAACCCAGTAATCGCGAATGGGATCAGGAAGATCAGCGCGTAGGCCTCGGCAATAGGCAGATGCGTGAACGAATAAATGCTCATCATGCTGGCGAGTACACCGGCAATGCCACGCATGTTGATCAACCAAGGCCGCCGGCTCTGGAAGATATTGCGCCAGCGCTCCTCGCGGGTCCGGGTCGCCAGCCACGGGATTACCGAGAACAGCGTCACGAAGAAGCCGATGACAAACAAGTCCGATTCCGTGCCGGCGTGCTTGATCAAGGCATCGCCGCACGAAAAGATCGCGTAGCCCGCAAAGCCGAAGAAAATACCCTTGAGCAACGGATGATTCCGGAAGGATGAGCGAGATTTGCATACCGCGCTTGCGAAAAAGCGCAAGCGGGATTCATTCAGTGACCGGCGTGTTCCGGCGTCGGAAGTGCATCAAGGCGGTTGGCTCGGATGCGAATGAGCGCAAAGATCGCAAAGGCGAACGCCACCACCATCACCACGAGCATGTAAGCCTTCGGCCCGAAATATGGCGTGATCGCCGTCACCAGGCCGGGCAGCACGAAGGCGGAGGCCGACCATGCCACCAGCATGGTGCTGGCAAGGGGCACGAAATCGCGCGGATTTGCGCGATCGTTCGCATGGGCGTTGGAGATCGAATAGATCGTCTCCGTCGCCCCGGACCATATGGCGAAGACCAGGATGGCGAGCAGCAGAAATTCGAACGAGATGAACATGCCGGCGGCGGCTGACGCGATGATGACGCCGCAGGAAATGACCAGCACCATGCGGCGGTCCATCCTGTCCGATAGGGCACCAAGAGGAAACTGTACTCCGAGCATCCCCAGTTGCATCAGGAACATCAGTAGCGCGATCTGGGTTCGCGACAGGCCTTCTCCCGCCGCATATATCGGCGTGAAACCCTGGACCAGCATCGACAGTCCGCCAGAGGCAAGAATGCCGATCAACGCCACCGGCGATACGCGCCAGGCCGCGCGAAGGTTGATGGTGACGTTCTCGGGCGGCGGCGGGTTGGGGATGCTTGTCAGCCCGATCGGCAGGATGGCGAGCGTGTAACAGGCGACGGCGACAAGCGGTGCGGTGTTCCCGGCATCCGGCAGGTAGCCGAACATGAACGATCCGGTTCCCAACCCGATGACATAGGACATGTAGAACAACGACATTGCGCGTCCGCGCCACGCATTGGCGGCCGTATGGTTTAGCCAGCTCTGCACAACGATGAAATTGCCGTTCGCGGCAACGCCGTAGAGCGCCCGCGAGGCTATCCATGCCGCGGGAACAATGCCGACCGCGACCATGATCGCCGATAGGATGGTCAGCGCCGCAAAGCAGGAAAAGGCGCGTGCATGGCCGACACGCCGGATCAGGGGCCCGGCAATGAAGCAGCCGAGCAGCCCGCCCCCTGCCACAGCGGTGATTGCCGAGCCCGCCACCCAGGGATCGTAGCCCGACTGCGCCAGGGTGAAGGGCACATAGGCGAAGAGGATGCCACTGCCCAGCGAGGCAAGCGTCATCGACAAAACGATCGAGAAGATGGACGAGTAGCGCGGTGTGGCTTGCACGTTCATTCACCGCGCGGGAAGCGCTTGCTCTCTTCGAGCGTGTCGAGATTCATGTGGTTGCGCATGTAGCGTTCGCTGGCCGCGCGCAGCGGCTGGAAATCCCAAGGATAGTAGGCGCCATTGCGCAAGGCGGCGTAGACGACATGGCGGCGCGCCTGGCTTTCGCGCACCGCCGCATCAAACGCGGCGATGTCCCAGCGCTCGCGCACCATCGCCATGAATTGTGCGACGCGCGCCGCATGGGCGGGATCGGAACCTTCGGCAAGGTTGTTCAGCTCGTGCGGATCGCCTTCCAGTTCGAAGAGCTGCGGCGGATCAGCTTCGCAATGGGTGAATTTGTAGCCTTCGTGGATGAGGCAAACCATGGGCGCGATCGATGCCTCTGCGGCGTACTCTACCGCAACAGCGCGCGACCGCGGCGCGCCGGCGGTGACCGGAAGCAGGCTTTCGCCATCGGTCCACTGACTGATGTCGGTCAGCGAAACACCGGCCAACTCGCAAAGCGTCGACGTAATATCGACATTGGAGACCGGCGTCTTGACCAGCGCCGGAACGATGCCCGGCGCGCAGACCATCAACGGCACTCGGGACGAGCCTTCGAAGAAGCTCATCTTGAACCAGAGTCCGCGCTCTCCCAGCATTTCGCCATGGTCGGAGCAGAACAGAATGATCGTGTTGTCGGCCTGACGCGTCGATTCCAACGCTGCGACTATCTCACCAATTTTATCGTCGAGATATGAGATGTTGGCGAAATAGGCCTGCCTCGAGCGGCGGATGTTTTCGGTAGTAATGTCGTATTTCTCGCGCTCGCAGGATGCCAGGATACGCAGCGAATGCGGATCATGCCGGCCTGCGGGAAGGTCGCCCACCTTCGGTTCGAGATGTTCGCAGTTTTCGTAGAGATCCCAGTATTTGCGGCGCGCCACGAATGGATCGTGCGGATGGGTAAAGCTTGCCACCAGCAGCCACGGCCGCTCGTTATTGCCGCGGGCATGGTCGTAGACCTTCTGCACGGCGTTGAAAGCGACCTCGTCGTCATATTCGAGCTGGTTGGTAATCTCGGCGACACCCGCGCCGGTGACCGAGCCCATGTTGTGGTACCACCAATCGATGCGTTCGCCCGGCCTGCGATAATCGGGCGTCCACCCAAAATCGGCGGGATAGATGTCGGTCGTCAACCGCTCCTCGAAGCCGTGGAGCTGGTCGGGGCCGACAAAGTGCATCTTTCCGGAGAGGCTGGTCCGGTACCCCGCCGCGCGCAGGTGATGCGCGAAGGTCGGGATCGCGGAAACGAACTCGGCGGCATTGTCGTATACGCGGGTGCGCGATGGCATCTGTCCCGACATGAAGGATGCGCGGGCCGGCGCACACAGCGGGCTCGCGGTATAGCAATTGGCAAACCGCGCGGAGCGCTCGGCGAGCCGGCGCAGGTTCGGCACATGCAGGAAATCGGCCGGCCCGTCCGGAAACAGGGTTCCGTTCAACTGATCGACCATGAAGATCAGGATGTTTGGCTTTTGCGGCATCGCGGGCAGATTCCTGTTGGGCGAGGCGAGACTACCTGTTTTCCCAAGCGCCGCTACGGCGGAAAACGACAGCGCAATTCCAAATGCGCTGGCATTGCGGCGCATTTTCTACATGAATGGGCACGGGGCTGTGCCAGGCTTGTGGCAGGAGGACCAATGACCGATTACGCCAAGCTCATCGACGCAGAAACATGGGCGTTCATCGAACGGACCAACAGCCATTATCCTCCCGATGCTATCAATCTCGACATGGCCGGCCAACGGGCGGTATACGACCGGCTGTGCGCGGCATTCCATGCCGGCCTTCCCGATGGCGTGACGTTCAGCGACGAGGCGATCAATGCCGTTCCGGTCCGCCGGTACGAAAGCGGCAATGATGCCGGCGTAACCGTGGTTTACTATCACGGCGGCGGGTTCGTTGTCGGCGGCTTGCACAGCCACGACGATGTGTGCGCCGAGATTTGCCAGCGCACCGGCTATCGCGTGGTTTCCATCGACTACCGGCTTTGCCCAGAGCACATTCATCCCGCGGCCTTCGACGATGCGCTCGAGGCGTTCCGGCATATTCGCGACACTTACAAGGGAACGATCATTCTTGCGGGCGACAGCGCGGGCGGCAACCTCGCGGCGGCGGTTGCACATGCCACGCGCGCCGAGAAACAGGCGGCCGGACAAGTGCTGGTCTATCCGGGCCTTGGCGGCAACCGGAACGCCGGCTCCTACATCCAGCATGCCGAGGCGCCGATGCTGCGCAGCGTCGATGTCGACTTCTATGCGCATATCCGCAGTGGCGGCAAAGATTGCTCGAAAGACCCGACCTATGCGCCGCTATGCGACACGGATTTTTCCGGCCTTCCGCCAACCGCGATTTTTTCGGCGCAATGCGATCCGATCAGCGATGACGGGCGCGACTATCGCGATGCTATCCTTGCCGCCGGTGGCAAGGCCGTATGGTTCAACGATGAGGGGCTCGTGCACGGTCATCTGCGCGCGCGCCACAGCGTCAAGCGGGCGAAGGAGAGCTTCGATCGCATCGTCGCCTCCATCGACGCCTTGGGGAAGCGGGAATGGCCATACTAAGCGGGGCGATATCCGGCATCGATCCGGAAGCCGAGCCGGCGATCCTCGCGCTCAACAATCTTTATGCGCGCGAGCTGTCGTTGCTCGATGGCGCGCGCCTGCGCCATCTCGTCGGGGCGGCGTTCATGGCGGCCCGCATTGGCGATGCCGACGCCTTCATAATCGCATTCGACCAGGATGCCGACTATGACAGCCCGAATTTCCTTTGGCTGCGCACCCGGCTGGATCGCTTCATCTATGTCGACCGGGTAGCGGTCGCGGAAGCCGCGAGAGGCCGGGGACTGGCGCGTCAACTCTATGGCGAACTTTTCGAGCGGGCGCGCATGGCCGGGCAAGACCGCGTGACCTGCGAGATCAATGCCGAACCGCCCAATCCGCGGTCGGATGCCTTTCACGCCGCACTGGAATTCACGCAGATCGGCGAGGCGATGCTCGACGGCGGCAAAAAACGGGTGCGGTATCTGGAAAAGCGGCTTTAGGAAGGATCAGACCAGAAACGGCTCGTCCTTCATGGTTGCCGGGATTGGCACTCCCAGCCGCCTCAGGATCGATGGCGCAAGCTGTGTCTGGCCGAGCAGTGCGTCTGTGTCCGGCCCCTTGCCCTTGCCGAAATAATAGAGCGCGAAATCCTGCTGCAAATCCTCGTGGCCGCCGTGATGGCCGCGATCGGTCTGGCCGTGATCGGCGGTGACGATCACGTCATAGCCGTTTTTCAGCCAGTGAGGCAGGAAGGCGGCAAGCTGCGCGTCCATCAACGCGCAAGCATGATCCATCGGTGTGTTGTCATGGCCGAAGCGGTGGCCCATCGAATCGAGCGTGCAGGTGTGAAGGATGCCGTAGTTGATGCCGAAGCGCTCCGTGAGCATGGTGAGCGTGGCGAAAAGGTCCGCATCGCTCGGCGTCATCTGGTTGTCGTGGCCGTAGCCGGTCATGGTGTGGAAGCGGCCGTGATGGATCGGCCCTTCGGCTTCGTCGTATTCCATGTCGCGAACGTAGTCGAACGGGTAGCGCTGGAAAAATTCCGACCAGTATGAGTGGGTTACCGCGCCGGACTTGCCACCTGCCTTGGCGACTTCCGAGAAAATGTCGGGCTGCTGCACGCGGAAGCGCAATTCGTTCGCCATCACGCCGTGCACCTGCGGGGTTACGCCCGTATGTATCGATGCGTAGCAAGGACCGGAGATCGACGGCAGCACGGCGCGCATCTTCCACACGCGCGCGTCGCCGGAGAGCACCCAGCCTTCAAGATTGCCGAACAGCCGGCGCCAGTTGCGCCAGGGCACGCCGTCTATGATGATCAGCAGCAGCTTTGCTTGCATGGTTCAGTTTCCGGCGCTTTGCATCTTGCGCCCAGCAATCGCCGCTTCGAGCCAGCCGATCTCCATCTGCGGCACGGACGAAAGCAAAAGGTCCGTATAGTCGTCGAAAGGCGGCGACAGGACCTCGCCCTTGCCGCCATAGCGCACCACCTTGCCGCGGTAAAGCACGGCGATCGAGCCTGCGATGGCGCGCACGGTGGCCAGATCGTGGGTGATGAACATATAGGCGACGTTCTCGATCTTCTGCAGGTTCAAGAGCAGTTTCAGGATGCCGTCGGCAACCAGTGGATCGAGTGCGCTTGTCACCTCGTCGCACAGGATCAGCTTTGGCTTGGCGGCAAGCGCGCGGGCAATGCACACGCGCTGCTTCTGGCCACCGGAAAGTTCCGCCGGATAGCGGTCGGCAAAGCCGGTGCCCATTTCGATCTCGTCGAGCAGTTCACGCACGCGCTTCGCCTGCGCCTCGCCCTTGAGGCCGAAATAGAATTCCAGCGGCCGGCCGATGATGGTCGCAACCGTCTGGCGCGGATTCATAGCCACGTCCGCCATCTGGTAGATCATCTGGATTTCGCGCAGATCGTCCTTGGTCCGGTCGGCAAGGCGGGCGGGCAGGGCGCGACCTTCGAATTCGATCTTGCCGGCCCAGGGTGGCAACAGGCCGGTGATCACACGCGCAAGCGTCGACTTGCCCGAGCCGGACTCGCCGACCACGGCGAGCGTTTGCCCTCGGTGGATATCAACGGAAACGTCAGAGAGAACCGGCACTCCCTTGCGCCCGCCATAGGAAGCGCTGACATTCATTACCTTGAGCAGCGGTTCGCCGGAGGGTCGTTTTTCCTCATGCGCGATGGAGCGCACCGAGACCAGCGCCTTCGTGTAGTCTTCGCGCGGGCGATGGATGATCTGCTCGGCGGTGCCGTATTCCACTTTCTTGCCGTGACGCAGCACCATGATGTCGTCTGCGATCTGGGCCACGACCGCGAGGTCATGGGTGATGTAGAGCGCCGCAACGCCGGTATCGCGGATCGCATCCTTGATGGCAGCTAGAACGTCGATCTGCGTCGTGACGTCAAGCGCGGTCGTCGGCTCGTCAAAGACAATGAGGTCGGGCTGCGGGCAAAGCGCCATTACCGTCATGGCGCGCTGCAACTGTCCGCCGGACACCTGGTGTGGATAGCGCTCACCGAAATTGTCAGGATTGGGCAGTCCAAGTTTGCGGAACAGCGCGATTGCGCGTTTCTGTGCTTCGGCCTTGGAGCAAACATTGTGGGCGAGCGCCGCCTCGATGATCTGGTCCATCAGCCGGTGCGCGGGGTTGAATGCCGCCGCAGCCGATTGCGCGACATAGCAGACCTCCTTGCCACGCAGGGCGCGCAAGCCCGAGATGCCGCCCTTCAGGATGTCGCGCCCGTTGAGGATGACTTCTCCGCCGGTGATGCGAACGCCGCCGCGGCCATAGCCCATCGCAGACAGGCCGATGGTGGATTTGCCTGCGCCCGACTCGCCGATAAGGCCGAGAACCTTGCCTTTTTCGACCGATGCCGACACGCCATCGACAATGACGATGTCGCGCGGCTTTTCGCCGGGCGGATGAATTGTCGCGCCGATCTTCAGATCGCGGATTTCAAGCAGCAGTTCAGGCACCGCGCCCTCCCTTGAGGCTGGTGGTGCGGTTGAGGATCCAATCGGCCACGAGGTTCACGGAGATCGCGAGCAGTGCGATTGCTGCGGCCGGGATGAGTGCGGCGGGAATGCCGAAAACGATGCCTTCCTTGTTTTCCTTCACCATCCCGCCCCAGTCCGCCTCTGGCGGTTGTACGCCGAGGCCGAGGAAGGACAGCGCCGAGAGAAAAAGGACCATGAAAATGAAGCGCAGCCCAAGTTCGGCAACGAGCGGGGACAGGGCGTTCGGCAGGATCTCGCGAAAAATGATCCACCGGCGGCCCTCGCCGCGCAGCTTGGCGGCTTCCACGAAGTCCATGACATTGATGTCGACCGCGACAGCGCGGGCAAGGCGGAAGACACGGGTGGAATCGAGCAACCCCATGACAAGGACCAGTGTCAGTGTCGTGGTCGGCATCACCGACAAGACGACGAGCGCAAAGATCAGCGACGGTATTGCCATCAACAGATCGACAAGGCGTGACAGGATCTGGTCGACCCAGCCGCCCATGACGGCAGCCGTGAAGCCAAGCACGGATCCCAGCGAGAATGACATCGCCGTCGCCAGCGCCGCTATCCATAGCGTCGTACGCGCGCCGTAGATCATGCGGGTTAGCAGGTCGCGGCCGATATTGTCGGTACCGAACCAGTGCTGCGCGCTCATGGGCTGCCAGAGGCTGCCGACGACCTCCGCTTCGCCATAAGGTGCGATGAGCGGCGCAAAGACCGCTACGAAGACAAATGCGGAGGTCAGGATCATTCCGATCCATGCGCTGACGGGGATGCGGCTGAATTGCATCTGTTGCCCCCTATTTCGGATGCCGCAGGCGCGGGTTTGTGAGGATCGACACAACATCCGCCGCGATGTTGAGGCCGATATAGACTGCCGCGAAGATCAGCCCGCAGGCCTGCACCACCGGTACGTCGCGCTTGGCCACGTGGTCGACCAGATATTGCCCCATGCCGGGATAGACGAAGATCACCTCCACAACGACAACGCCGACGATGAGATAGGCAAGGTTGAACATCACCACGGTCACGATCGGCGCCAGCGCATTGGGGAACGCGTGCCGCCAGATGATGCTGAATTGCGACAGGCCCTTGAGTTCGCCGGTCTCGATATAGGCCGATTGCATCACGCCCAGGATCGCGGCGCGGGTCATGCGCATCATCTGCGACAGGATGGCAAGGCTCAGCGTCAGCGCCGGAAGCGCCACGGCATTGAGCCGCTCAAGAAAGCCCATGCTGTCATAGACGGTTGAAACTGAGGTGAACCAGCCGAGCTTCACCGCCAGGAAATAGATCAGCAGATAGCCGATGAAGAACTCCGGCAGCGAGATGGCAGCCAGCGTTACGCCCGATATCAGCTTGTCGGGCCAGCGGTCGCGGTACAGAACGGCAACAAGGCCGAGCAGTATGGCCAGCGGAACGGAAACGACGGCAGCGACCGCGGCAAGAAACAGCGTGTTGCCGAGGCGCTTGCCGAGCTGTGTCGCGATATCCTGGCCGTTCGAAAGCGCAACACCGAGGTCGCCGGTCATCACGCCGCCAAGCCAGCGGAAATAGCGGATATAGGCCGGGTCGTTGAGACCCATGTCGCGGCGCATGTTTTCAAGCGCCTGCGGGGTCGCTCCCTGGCCCAGAATCGCCTGCGCCACGTCGCCGGGCAGCAGTTGCGTGCCGGCAAAGATGATGACCGATACGGCCAGCAGCAAGAGAAGGCCCAGCGCAATGCGCTGGGCCACCAGTGTGAGGACGGAAGTTTTCATTCCGTCGTTCCTCTCTCAACTCAAGCTTCGAGCCAGCAGCGCGAGAGGGCGTAGCCGTTCATCATCTCGCCGGAGCGGTGCTCCTGCCAGCCGCCGACTTTCGCGCCGGTCGCGTCGATGAAGTCGTTGAACATCGGCAGGATCAGGCCGCCTTCGTCGCGAACCATCATTGCAGCCTGGCGGTAGAGCTCCTTGCGCTTGGCTTCGTCCAGCTCGGCGCGGGCCGAAATGATGACCTTGTCGAAGTCGGGACGCAGGAAGCGGGTGTCGTTCCAGTCTGCGGTCGACAGATATGCCGTCGAATACATCTGGTCCTGCACCGGGCGCCCGCCCCAGTAGGAGGTGGAGAAGGGCTGCTTGTTCCACACTTCCGACCAGTAGCCGTCGCCGGGCTCGCGCTTCACCTCGATGGTGATGCCGGCCTTTGCCGCCTGCTGCTGGTACAACTGCGCCGCGTCGACCGCGCCGGGGAACGCGACTTCAGAGGTGCGCAGCAGGATCGAGCCGGAATGGCCGGACTTCTTGTAGAGAGAAGCTGCCTGTTCGGGATCGTATACACGCTGCTCGATACCTTCGGGGAACAGCGGATATGCCGCGTTGATCGGGAAGTCGTTGCCGACGGAGCCGTAGCCCAGGAGGATCTTGTCGACCAGTTCCTGACGGTCCATCGCCAGCTTCAACGCCATGCGCAGGTCGTTGTTGTCGAACGGCGCGGTGTTGGCGTGCATGATGAAGACATAGTGGCCCGCGCCGGAAACGTTGCGGATTGTCACGCCCGGCACGTTCTTGATGAGGCTGACGATCTTCGGCTCGACACGGTTGATGATGTGCACCTGGCCGGACTGCAGCGCCGCCGTGCGCGCCGTCGCGTCGTTGATGACGATGATCTCGACCTGGTCGGCAAAGCCGTAATTGTCCGGGTTCCAGTAGTTGGCGAAACGCTCGCCGCCATGGCGCACGCCCGGCTCGTTCACGGCAACCTTGTAGGGGCCTGCCGAGATGCCGGCGTCCGGCTTGTCCTTGCCGCCATTGGGCTGAATGATCAGGTGGTAGTCGGCCAGCAGGTAGGGAAGGTCGGCATTGGCTTCCTTGAGGGTGATGACGACATTGCCGCCGTCGGCCTTCATGGTGTCGATGCCCTTGACGATGCCGAGTGCGCCCGACTTCGATTCCTCGTTCGAGTGGCGCTCGAGCGTGGCAATGACGTCTTCCGCGCGTGACGGTCTTGCCGTCATGGAATTCCACGTCCTTGCGGATCTTGAAGGTCCAGGTCTTGGCGTCGGCAGACGAGCCGAATTCCTCGGCGATGCGGTTTTCCAGCGTACCGTCGTTCTTCAGTTCGAGAAGCAGTTCGCCCCAGGAACGGCCAAATGAATAGGGCACCTGGCTGGCGAAGGTTGCCGGATCCAGGGAGTTTGTGGATTCGCCGCCGACGAGGCCGGCCTTGAGGATGCCGCCCTTGACCGGGCCGGCTGCCCTTGCAGCGCCGGCGAGCAGGGTGTTGGCGAAGGTGGCTGTTACGCCGAGCGCGGCGGCCCGGCCAAGGAATTCACGACGGCTCAGGCGACCGAGCGCCACGCGACGGCTCAGATAGTCCAGTTCATTTGACATGCGTATGCCTCCCAATGATTTGTGTAGTTGGTAAATTGGCCGAAGGTGACTGTTCCAGATTGCCGTTATGGATTTGTGACAGGGATAATGACGGCAAAAAGCCGGTCACCGCAAGCAACTTTCGGTGGGATAATGGCGCTGAAAGGCAGGAAAATGGCGCTCACAGAAAACCGCGCGGGATTTCCTCGCGCCACTCGCGGGTGAAGATTTTCCTCTTCCCTTCGAAAGCCTCGACTCGCGCGACGACCGTGAATTTTTCCACATCGGACCACATCGCCGTTTCTGCAACGGTACGGCTCCGCCAGCCGTCCCGTTCGGTGATCTGCTCCCACCAGATGTCGGCCTTGGCGCAGAGCGGATCTTCCGGATGGATCTGCCAACGCTCTCGGCAGGTACTGTCGGAAACGAGGCCGGTCGCGCGGTCGCGGAAGCGGCCCATGTCGTCTTCGATGATCACTGACACCATGCCAGTCTTGACGTCCTGCTCGATCAGGCGCTTGTTGGAACTTTCCCGCTCAACGACGGCATTCCATGGCTTTGCCGCTTCCGGCTCGGCGAAATTCCATTCGTCTGCGGTCGCGGTCTTGCGGACCGGCAGGGCGATTTCGCCCGAGCCAATCGTCAGCGTCACCGGTTCGGGCGAGGGCCAGACCATCGGCCAGTAGGCGGTCGAGATCGAGACACGCAGGCGGTTGCCGGCAGGTGCACGCCAGGCGATGTCGTCGAGTTGCAATTCGATGTCGAACCATTCGCCGGGCTGAATCTTTTCAGGGGCTTCGTGGCCGTTCCTGTGACAAAGATTTCAAGACGCCCCACGTGATGCGCGTCGAAGCGCCGTCGCGATACACATCGTTCAGCCGCACGGCGATCTGCGCCACCGGCTTGTCGGCCTTGAGCCGCAGCCGCAAGACGGGCGCACCGACGATGTCGAGCGGGGCATCCAGCGGCGCGCCGTCGAATGTCAGCGACAAGTGCGTCGTCGCGCCGTTGGTCGCCTGCCAAGTTCCGGCCCCCAGTAGATGGCGCAATATTCGCCGCCCTGAAGTCCCGTATCGGCGGGCGAGTTGACTGCGAGTTCGAACGGTCCCGCCGCGCCCGCGACGAGCGTGCGGTCGCCCTTCAGCGCCAACCGCTTCTGCTTGATGGCGGGCGCGGGCCAGCTCTTCTCGGCAATCCAGTTGCCGCGTCCGTGAATCGTACCAGGGCTTTGGCCGCTCGCTTTCCTGCACGAAAATGCGCATGGCCGGATCGTTCTCGACGCCGGTGTCGATGTCCTTCAGCCAGCGATCCCACCAGCGCAGCGCTTCCTGCAGGAAGCCGATCGGGTTGGGCAGCGCGAAATGCGGGTATTTGTGGATCCACGGGCCGACAATGCCCTTGGCGCCTTCCACATTGGTGACGATGCGCGAGACCGCGTTCTTGTAGGCGTCGCCCCAGCCGCCGACCGCCAGCACCTTCGCTTTGATCGCGGAATAATCCTCGCAGACGGAGCCGTGTTTCCAGTACTCGTCGCGCGTGGGGTGGTGCATCCAGCGGGCATGCAGCAGCGGGTCTGCCTCAAGCCGCTCCTTCCACATCCGCGCCACTTCTTGCCGACGATGGCCGGGTCCGGCGGGCGCGAGGAGAAGGAAAGCATGGTGGCGCCCCAACCGATGTTTTCGTGCAGCAGCAGCCGCCCTTGTAGTGGATGTCGTCGGCGTAGCGGTCGTCGGTGGAGCACAGCGTGATGATCGCCTTGAGCGCCGGCGGGCGCAGCGCCGCAACCTGCAAGCGCGTTGAAGCCGCCCCAGGAAATGCCCATCATGCCGACCTTGCCGGTGCACCACGGCTGCGCAGCCGCCCAGGCAATCACGTCGCAGGCATCCTGCAGTTCCTGCGCGGTGTACTCGTCGTCCATCAGGCCGTCGCTGTCGCCATTGCCGCGCATGTCGACGCGGATGCAGGCATAGCCGTGGCCGGCAAGGTAGGGATGGGTCAGGGTGTCGCGCTTGACGTGTGCCGTCGTTCTTGCGGTAGGGCAGGTGTTCGAGGATCGCCGGGACGGGCTTCTTCGGTGCGTCTTTCGGCATCCAGATGCGGGCCGAAAGCCGGACGCCGTCCGGCATCACGATTCCGACGTCTTCGAATACCGCGGTCTTGCGGGGAAATTTCGTTATGGTTTTCAATTATTTGCCTTTCCAGACCGGATCGCGCTTCTCGGCGAAGGCATTGAAACCTTCCATCATGTCTTCGCTGCCGTAAAGCGTGTCGACGGTGGCGAACTGGCGCTTGGTGATGCGGTTGAGCGCGTCCTGAAATTTCATGTCCTCGGCCTCGCGCACGACTTCCTTGATCGCCGCCATCACCAGCGGCGGGCCGTCCGCGATCATCTGCGCGGTCTTGCGCGCCTCTTCCATCAGGCTGGCGGCGGGAAGGATGCGGTTGACGAAGCCCCAGCGGTGCGCCTCGGCCGCATCGAGCCAGCGACCGGTCAGCAGCATTTCCATGGCGATGTGGTAGGGAATGCGCTTGGGCAGCTTGATCGAGGCCGCGTCCGCGACCGTGCCGGAGCGGATTTCGGGCAGCGCGAAGGTCGCATGTTCCGCTGCCAGGATGATGTCGCAGGAAAGCGCGATTTCGAGCCCGCCGCCGCAGCAGATGCCGTTGACTGCGCAGATCACCGGCTTGTTGAGATGCGGCAGTTCCTGCAGGCCGCCAAAACCGCCGACGCCATAGTCGCCGTCCACGGCGTCGCCGCCGGCGGCAGCCTTCAGATCCCAGCCGGGGCAGAAGAACTTGTCGCCCGTGGAGGTCAGTACCGCCACGCGCAAGTCGGGGTCGTCGCGGAAATCCTTGAAGACCTGGCCCATGATCCGGCTGGTGGCAAGGTCGATGGCGTTGGCCTTCGGCCGGTCGATGGTGACTTCGAGCACGGCGCCGTTTCGCACGGCCCGGATCGGCTGTTCATCCACGAACATCAGGCGTCCTCCCTGGCAAGAACAATGAGCGCGTCAGCCGCCACCGCGCCTTGTTGGCGCACGATCAGCGGGTTGACGTCGAGTTCGACGAGCCGCGCCGCCTGCGCCTCCACATAGCGCGTCACTGCCGTGACCGCATCGACGACCGCTTCGATGTCGCCGGCTGGCTTGCCGCGCCATCCGGTCAGGATCTTGTACACCTTCAGCGACGAAAGGGCTGCGCGAATTTCGGCGTCCGTCGCAGGGACGAGCAGCGAGGCGCTGTCGGAAACCAGTTCCGTCAGCACCCCGCCCGCCCCAAGCGTCAACACAAATCCGTGCGCCGGATCGCGGGTGACGCCGATGATGATTTCGCAAACCGCATCTGCGACCATTTCCTCGACGAGCCAGCCGTCCGGTGCCGGCACGTGTTCTGCCGCCTCGACGACCGCTTCCGGCGTCCGCAGGTTGAGCACCACAGCGCCGGCCTCGCTCTTGTGGGCAATGCCAAGGCCCTTAAGCGCCACGGGATAATGCAAGCCGGCCGCTGCCGTCGCCAGTTCCTCGACGGCTGCCGGCGACCGATTCCGCGCGGCACGCAAAACCCATGCGCCGCAAGCGCGGCCTTGGCTTCGGCCTCGCCCAGCGTCACGGTCGCGGCGGGCAGTGCGTCCGCGATGCAGGACAGGCGAGGGCGATGCGACCACAAGGCCGGCGTGAAATGCGGCTTCAGCGACAGCGATTGCCTCGGCCATGCCGAACAAGCGGAGCGATGCCTTGCGATACGAGATCGGCCGCCATCTCCTCCGGCATGTTTTCCGGCATGGATGCAACGACCGCCGTTTTCGTGCCGGTGGTTCGCGCGGCATCGAGGATGGCTTCGACGGCGACATCCCAGCCGGGCGCGGTGCAGCGGTCGGGGCGCGGCCAATCCAGCACCAGCATGGCAAGGTCGAGAGGGCCGTCCAGCATGGCGGTGAAGGCCGCGGTCATGCCCTCGCGCTTGCCCCAGACATAGGTGTGGTAGTCGAGCGGGTTGGCGAGCGCCACCATCGGCCCCAGCGCAGCGCGCAGCGCCTCGTTCTGGCGTGCGGTCAGTTCTGGCCAGCGCACGTCACGGCCTACCGCGGCATCCGGCCATCAGGCTCGCCTCGCCGCCGGAGCAGGAAATCGAAGCGATACCGTTGCCCTTGAGCGGTCCGTGGACGTGGAGCAGCTTCAGCGTCTCGAGGAAACACCGGGATCGTGTCGACGAGCGGAATGCCAAGCCGCTTGAACAGCGCGCGCGATCCGGCATCGGTTCCGGCCAGCGACGCCGTGTGGCTAACCGTCTGGCTCTGCGCCTGCACCGACTTTCCGACCTTGATCGCGACGATGGGTTTGCCTGCCGTTACGTGCGGCATCTGCCAGCGCTTCCAGTTCGCGCACGCTGCCGACGCCCTCGATGTGCAGGCCGATGGCGGTGATGCGAGGATCGGCCACCATCGCCATCGCCATCGCGGCCTGGCTCGTCTGCGCCTGGTTTCCGGCGGTGATGACAAAAGCGAGCGGCAGGCCGCGACGCTGCATCGTCATGTTGATCGCGATGTTGGAGGATTGCGTGAGGATGGCAACGCCCCGTTCGACCCGTGCGCCGCCATGCTGGTCCGGCCACAGCAGCGCGCCGTCGAGATAGTTGATGAAGCCGTAGCAGTTCGGGCCCAGCACCGGCATTTCGCCGGCCGCTTCGATCAACCGGGCTTGAAGCTGCGTGCCGCCTTCGGCTTCCGCCTCGCTTTCGCTGAAGCCGGACGCAAAACAGACGGCGCCGCCCGCGCCGCGATCGCGCAATTGCCGCACGATGTCGATGGTGAGTTCGCGGTTGACACCGATGAAGCTTGCATCGGGCGCAGCCTGGCAAGTCCGCGACGGAGCGATAGCATTTAACGCCGGCGATCTCGTCGCGGCTGGGGTGAACCGGCCAGACCTCGCCGGCAAAGCCCATCTTGCGGCATTGCTCGACCACATTGGCGGCCCAGTTGCCGCCGAATACGGCGATGGTTTTCGGCTTGAAAAGGCGGGAGAGGGCGGTCATGCCAGCGCTTCCAGTTCCGCACGGTAGTCTTCGATTGCAGCCAGGCCCTTCGGCGTAATCGCATAGATGCCGCGATCGACACGCTCGAACCAGCCATAGTGGTCGGCGGCTAGTATGGTGCGGGCCTTTTCGACACCACTGGCTTTTGCGACTTGCGCGGCTTTGAGCGGCCCGGCTGAAAGCGCGTCCAGACAACGCAGCGCGTCCTGCCTGTAGGAAGTTACGAGGCGCGCCCGCGTCGCACCGCCTTCGTTCGGATCGCCGACCCGCCGCTGGAACTCGCGCAGCAATCGTTCCTTGCGCGGCTTCGACTGTCGAGGCGAGTACGGACCGGGATCGAGATGAACATCGACGCGGCTTGTCGTCGGCTGCACGGTCATCAGGCCAATCCCGAGGCGGCGGCACAGCGTCCGGTTCGCAGTGAACGCCTTCCAGCCGGCGCGGCCTTTCCACTCCGGCACGGCGACATAGACGGTGTCGGAAATCGCCAGCCGCTCGACAGCCTGGTGAAAAAGGGCGAGGGAAAAGCCGGTCTTCAATTCGACCAGCACCGGCGGTTCATCGCCGCGCATGGCGACCACATCGGCAGCGCCGATCTCGGACTTCACCTCGTATCCCTGCGCTTCGAGCATTGCCTTGACGGGTCCGTAGAGGTCGGTTTCGCGCATTGCGCGCGGTACTATGCCCCGAACGGGCGCAGCAGCGCGCGCGAAATGATGTGCCGCTGGATTTCGGACGTGCCTTCCCAGATGCGCTCGATGCGCGCGTCGCGCCAGATGCGCTCCAGCGGCAGTTCGTCCATCAGGCCCATGCCGCCGTGGATCTGGATCGCCTCGTCGGCGACGAAGGCAAGCATTTCGGTCGCCTTCAGTTTCGCCATCGCCATGTCGGCGTCGGTGGCCGTGCCCTGGTCGTATTTCCAGCCGGCTTCGAGGATCATCAGTTCGGCGGCCTTCATCTCGATCGCCATGTCGGCGAGCTTGAAGGAAACGCCCTGGAACTTGCCGATCGGCTGGCCGAACTGCTCGCGGCTGGCGGCATACTCCACGGCATGGGCAAAGGCGCGCTCGGCCCGGCCGAGGCAGGTCGCGCCGACCTGCAGGCGCGTCGCGCCGAGCCAGGTATTGGCGACGTCGAAGCCCTTGTGCAGCTCGCCCAGCATCTGCGAAGCCGGGATGCGGCAATTGTCGAATTCGAGGATCGCATTGGTGTAGCCGCGATGGCGAGACGTTGCGATAGCCGTCGCGCACGGCGAAGCCCGGCGTACCCTTGTCGACGAAAAAGGCGGTGATCAGCGCCTTCTTTCCGCGCGGCGTTTCCTCCTCGCCCGACTTCATGAAGAGATGGCGAAATCGGCGATGTCGGCGTGCGAGATGAAATGCTTGGTGCCGTTCAGCACCCAGTCGCCGCCGTCCTGTTTCGCCGTCGCCTTCATGCCGCGCAGGTCCGAGCCGGCGCCGGGCTCGGTCATCGCGAGGCAGTCCCATTTCTCGCCGCGAATGCAGGGGAAGAGATACTTCTCGCGCTGCTCCGGCGTGCCGGCGCAGCAGGATGTTCGACGGGCGCGCGACGCAGGTCCAGTGCAGCGCGTAGTTGGCGCGGCCCAGCTCCTTTTCGTAGAGCAGCCAGGTCAGCGTATCGAGCCCGGCGCCGCCGACATCCTCGGGCATGTTGGCGGCATAAAGGCCGGCCTCGATCGCCTTTGCCTGAATTTCGCGGACAAGGTCCATCCGCAGCACGCCGGTGCGCTCGACCTCGGCCTCGTGCGGGTAGAGCTCGTTCTCGACGAAGGCGCGCGTCGTCTCGACGATGAGTTGCTGTTCCTGGGTCAGGCCGAAGTTCATGCCATCACCTCGGTTGTCCGACAAACCGGCCGGCGCCGTCGGGCAGCGGCAGCTTTGCATGCTTGCGGGCGATGTCGGTCAGCTTCTTGCCGACATGCGGCGCGGGTTCAGAGGCCGAGCGCGTCTGCAGCGAGACGTGCAGCAGCATGTGCTCGCCGGTCGCCAGCACCTTGCCATTGCCGTGATGGAGCGTGTGGAAAAGGTGCATGCGCTTTCCGGCGGTGCCCGCCAGCACCTGCGTCAAGGTGTAGACCGGCTCGTTGACGCCGACTTCGGCGATGTGGCGGATATGGGTCTCGACCGTGAAGTAGGAGCCGCCCGATGCGATGTAGTCTGCGTCGCAGCCGATCATCCGCATGAACGCGTCGGAGGCATCGCCGAAGCACTGCAGGTAGCGCGCCTCGTTCATGTGGTTGTTGTAGTCGGTCCAGTCCGGCGGAATGCGCTTGTCCATCGTGCGGATCGGCTTCGGCAAAGTCCGGCTTGGCGTCACGGCGCGCGCCTGCGTCGAACAGCTTCTTCTCGTAGGCAGCGAGCACCTGCCCCGCGCCCCAGTCATTGGCCTTGAGCGCTTGCTGGATGGCGACGAGGTTGTCGTCGCGGATGCGCTCCAGCTCGCGGATCGAGCGGTGGCCGGACTGCGCGTCGGATTGCCCGGCGATGAGGTCGACCAGTTCGTCGTTGAACTCCGGCACGTCCATCAGCTTGGTCCAGGGCCAGGTCAGGCAGGGGCCGAACTGGGCCATGAAATGGCGCATGCCGGCCTCGCCGCCAGCCACGCGGTAAGTCTCGAACTGGCCCATCTGCGCCATGCGCAGACCGAAGCCGTAGCGCACGATGTCGTCGATTTCCTGCGTGGTGCAGATGCCGTCCTTGATCAGCCACAGGCTCTCGCGCCACATCGCCTCCAGCAGGCGGTCGGCGACGAAGGCCTCGATTTCCTTGGCGATGATGCACGGGCTTCATGCCGATGGCATCGTAGAAAGCCATGGCCTGCCTGATCGCCGTCTTCGAAGTCTTCTTGCCGCCGACGATCTCCACCACCGGCAGCAGGTAGACCGGGTTGAACGGGTGCGCGACGAGCAGGCGCGCAGGGGTCGTCATCTTCGCCTGCAGGTCGGTCGGCATGATCCCGGAGGTGGAGGAGGCGATGATCGCCTTCGCGTCCGCAGCCTTCTCGATGTCGGCATAGACCTTCTGCTTGATGTCGAGGCGCTCGGGCACGCTCTCGACGATCCATTGCGCGTCCTTGACGGCGGCGGCGATGGATTTGGCGAAGGTGATCTTCCCCTTTTTCGGGCGGGCCGCCATCGTCAGCTTGGCATAGGCGCGGTCGGCATTGTCCAGCACCGCCTGCATCTTTTCGCGGGCGTCGGGGGCGGGATCGTAGATTGCAACGTCGATCGAGTTCTCGATCAGCCTTGCCACCCAGCCTGCGCCGATGACGCCGCCGCCGATGCATGCCGCCTTGGTCACTTTCATTTCAAACGCTCCTTCGCTTCATCAACCGAAGCACCAATGCAACTGCCGGCCACAATGTCGTCCACGCCGCGAAGGCGAAGTAGAAGATGCGGTTCTGCCCCGGAGGCATGCTCGCCGCCCAGATCCACAGGAACACCGCCAGCAGCACCGGGATCGCCCAAAGGAACCATGCCAATCCGTCCGGCTTCACGACCGGCAGGGCGAAAGCCAGCACGCCGGGCACGATAAGCGCGAGGATGACAAGGATGCCGACCATCTCACGCCGCCGCGGCGAGCGGCGCCCGCTTGGTGAGGTTCAGCTTCTTGCGGACTTCTTCCGGCCCTATCACCCGTGCGCCCATGTTCTCGATGATTGTCACGGCGCGCTCGACGAGTTGTGCATTGGTCGCCAGCACGCCCTTGTCGAGCCACAGATTGTCCTCCAGCCGACGCGGACATTGCCGCCGGCCAGCACCGCCGCCGCGACATAGGCCATCTGGTTGCGGCCGATGGAGAAGGCCGACCAGTTCCATTCCTTCGGCACGTTGTTGACCATCGCCATGAAGGTGTTGAGATCGTCCGGCGCGCCCCACGGGAATGCCCATGCAAAGCTGCACCAGCGCGTCGGGCTTCAGCACGCCCTCGCTGACGAGCTGCTTGGCAAACCACAGATGCCCGGTGTCGAAGGCCTCGATCTCCGGCTTGACGCCGAGTGCGGTCATCATGCCGCCCATGGCGCGCAGCATGCCGGGCGTGTTGGTCATCACATAGTCGGCTTCGGCGAAGTTCATCGTGCCGCAATCGAGCGTGCAGATTTCCGGCAGGCAGACGCCGCACATGCTCCATGCGGTTCGACGCGCCGCCCATGTCGGTGCCCTGCGGGTTCAGCGGCAGCGGGTGTTCCGGATCGCCGAACACCATGTCGCCGCCCATGCCGGCGGTGAGGTTCAGCACCACGTCGACATTGGCGTCGCGGATGCGTTCGGTCACTTCGCGGTAGAGGTGGACATCGCGGCGCGGCTTGCCGGTCTCGGGATCGCGCACATGGCAGTGGACGATGGCAGCGCCGGCCTTGGCCGCGTCGATCGCGGCGCTGGCGATCTGCTCTGGCGAGCGCGGCACATGCGGCGAGCGGTCCTGCGTGCCGCCCGATCCGGTGACGGCGCAGGTGATGAAAACCTCGCGGTTCATTTCAAGCGGCATGGTTTCCTCCCTTGCGATGGACGCGATCATGCCTCACTTGCAGAAGCGCGTTTTGCACATTACGAAGCTTTCTTGATGAAAAGCGAAGCGCGTATCCATCTTCCAGCCTGATCGCGAGCCGCTGGAAATCACCTTTCTGGTGCTGCCCGGCGCGTCGATCATGTGCGTTGCCTCCAGCATCGATCCGCTGCGGGCGGCCAACCGTATTTCCGGCGAAACGCTCTACCGCTGGAAGATCGTGTCGATGGACGGCAGCGACCCGGCGACGTCGAGCCAGATGCCCGTGGCGGTTTCGGCGCGATTCGATCCCGATGCGCGGCACGAGGTGCTGGTGGTGATCGCCGGGTTTCGGCGCGTCTTCCTATTCGCGCGGGCCGTTCCTGTCGGGCTTGCGCGCGCGCCGCGCGGCGGGCGAGGGCGGTCGGCGGCGTGGAGGCGGGAGCCTGGCTGCTCGGCCATGCCGGGTTGCTGGAGAACCGCGCCGCCACGACGCATTGGGAGGACATCGAGGATTTCCGCGCCGCCTTTCCCGGCGCGCAGGTGCGGCCGGATCGCTATGTCATCGACGGCAAGCTCTTCACCACCGGCGGCGCATCGCCGACCTTCGACCTGATGCTGCATCTCATCCGCTCGCGGCAGGGCATGGCGCTGGCGCTCAACGCCGCCAGCGTGTTCATCTACGACGAGGCGCGCGCGCCGGGCGAGCCGCAGCCGCTCGTCTCGCTTGGGCGCATCGACCAGCGCGAGCCGCGCCTTGCTGCCGCCATCCGGCTGATGGAAAGCCATGTCGACGCGCCGCTGACCGTGGCCGCAATCGCCGAAGCGCTTGCGGGTCAGCCAGCGCACGCTGGAGCAGGAGTTCGGCCGCCTGATCGGCGAGCCGCCGGGGCGGTATTATCTGAAACTTCGCCTTGCCGCCGCGCGCAAGATGGTAACCGACACCGCGCTGCCCATGACCGAGATCGCCGCCCGGACCGGCTTTTCCTCTGCCGCCGCATTCAGCCGGGCTTTCGGCGCGCAATATGGCGACGGCCGGCAGGGAACTGCGAGCAGGGCGTTGATCCCTCACCACTTTGCCGTCGACGAACTCGCGCCTCGTCCATTCCGGGCCAGGGCGGCATGGTGATTGCGACCGCTTCCAGAGCGCCCGGACCGGTCGAGCGGAACTGGAAGCTGGTTCCGGGATGGATGGTCAGCGACAGGCCGGGCTCAAGGTCGGTGATGATTTCGCGCTCGCCGTCGAAGCGCCACATCTGCCCCGTGCCTGCAATGATGTACCAGATTTCCTCGACGCTGCGGTGGCGCACCGCCTTCGAAACGGTGCCGGCAGGCAGCGAGAAGTGCGCCATGGAGCCGCGTTCGGTGACGCACAGGATGCGCACATGCGAGCCGTCGGGGGCGGTCACGTCGGGCAGGGCGGGCAGTGCCACGGTGTGCATTGCCGCCGCCCCTCGGTTCAGGCTTCCAGCTTGGCCGGGAAGCCGGGCGCGCGCAAGTCCGTGCCGACCGCGTCTTCCAGCAGCTTGACGATTTTCGTCGACCAGGCGTCGCCGCCATATTCGGATTTGCCCTCGATGAAAATCTGGTTGACCATCGAGGCCAGCGCCAGCGGCACGCCGCCTTCCTTGCCCATCTGCATGGCAAAGCCGAGATCCTTCAAGGCAAGGTCCATGGTGAAGGCGATGTCGTAGGAGCCGTTGAGCACAAGCTGCGTCTCGGTTTCGTGCACGAAGGAATTGCCCGAAGAGGCGACGATGGCGTGGTAGGACTGGGCGAGATCGAGCCCGCCTTTTTTCGCCAGCATCATCGCTTCGCCCGCCGCCACCAGATGGATGAAGGCCAGCATGTTGGTGATGACCTTGATGATCGCTGCCGAACCGATCGGCCCCATCAGGAAGGACTTGCCGGTCATCGCCGAGATCGCGCCGTGATGCGCTTCGTACAGCGCCTTGTCGCCGCCGACGAGTGCCGTGATCTGGCCGATGGTCGCAAGGTGCACGCCGCCGGTGACCGGGCATTCGAGCGTCTTCACGCCCTTGGCTGCTGCGATCTGCGACAGGCGGATGATCTCCTCGCGGCCATTGGTCGACATCTCGATCCACGTGCCGCCTTGCGGCAGGCCTTCGAGAATGCCGCCGGGACCAGAAAGCACCGCCTCGCTGACCTTGGGCGAGGGCAGGCAGGTGATAGCATTGCCGGCCGCGCGCGCCGCGGAGGCGGGACTTTCGTGGGGCGTCGCGCCCAGCGCCGCAAGCTTTGCCATGGCGGCCGCGTCGCGGTCGAACACATGCACCTCGAAGCCCCTCGCGCAACAGGCAGGCGGCAAGCGCTCCGCCAAGATTGCCGAGGCCGATATAGGCATAGGCGTGCTTCATGGCCTGATCGCTTCCTTTGTCATTTCAAGGTGCAGCGGCGTTCCCGACTTCGGCCAGGGATGGGCGCGGCAGACGTCTTCGTTGAGTTCGAAGCCGAGGCCTGGCTCGGTAGGCGGTATGATGTCGCCGCCCTCCCACTCGATCTTCTTGTTCAAGCAGCTCCGCGTGGAAACCGTCGAAGGTCTTGATCGCCTCGATGATCAGGAAGTTCGGGCAGGTCGCGGCAAGCTGCACGTTAGCGGCGGCAACGAGCGGACCGCAATAGCAATGCGGTGCGACCAGCACGTGATGCGCCTCGGCGATGGCCGCGATCTTCTTCGATTCCCAGATGCCGCCGGAACGGCCGAGATCGGGCTGGATGATATCGACCGCGCCAAGCTCGATCGCGCGCGCGAATTCGTATTTGGTTGTCAGCCGCTCGCCCGATGCAATGGGGATGGAGGTGTATCTGGCGACCTTCGCCTGCTCCTCCGGCATGTCCGGCGGCACCGGCTCCTCGAACCACAACGGGTCGTAGGGTTCGAGCGCGCGCGCCATGCGCTTGGCGCCTGCGGCGGTGAACTGGCCGTGGGTGCCGAACAGGATGTCGGCGCGGGTGCCGACCGCTTCGCGAACCGCCTTGACCATGCGCACCGACAGGTCGATGTCGATGAGGCGCGGCTGGTGGCCGTCATGGATGGTGTAGGGGCCGGCCGGATCGAACTTGACCGCGGTGAAGCCCTGCTCGACCGCCTCGATCGCGGCTTCGGCCGCAAGTTCCGGATCGTTGTAGACGTTCTTCGGGTTGTCGGTTTCCGAAGGATAGACGCTGCCGGTCTTGGGATAGAGATAGGTGTAGGAGCGCAAGCGCTTGTGCACCTGCCCGCCGATCAGCTTGTAGACCGGCTTTCCGGCTTCCTTGCCGATGATGTCCCAGCAGGCCATCTCAAGCGCCGAATAGCAGCCCATCATGGAAACGTCCGGGCGCTGGGTGAAGCCGGAGGAATAGCACAGCCGGAAGAAGGTCTCGACATCGTGCGGATCGCGCCCGACGAGGTAGCGCGCTGCCGCGTCCTCGATCATCGCTGCCGTAACGTGCGGATCGAAAGTTGCGTTATATGCCTCGCCATAGCCGACGACGCCGGTATTGGTAACGAGCTTGACGAAGATGAAATAGCGCCCGCCGATCTGCGGCGGCGGATTACCCACGACAAAGGTTTCAACAGTCTGGATGTGCATGGGCGCCTCGAAGCTCGTTGTTCGTTGTTCGTTGCTTGGTCGATTGACTCGAACCACGAACCAAGAACTGCGTCAGAAAACAATCACATTCCGCATCACATTGCCCGATTTCACCTCGGCAATGGCCTCGTTGATCTCATCCAGACGATAGGTCTTGCTGACCAGTTCGTCGAGCTTGAGTTCGCCCTTCTTGTAAGCCTTTGCGAGCTTGGGGATATCGCGCGAAACGATTGCCTCGCCCATTTTCGAGCCTACGATCTTCTGGTTCCAGGCGGCGACCGTGCCGGGATCGTACTGGGCATAGATACCTGTCGGCGGCATGCCGACCACCACCACCATGCCGTTCTTGGTGATGTAGTCGAAGGCCTTGTCGAAGGCGGCCTTGGCTCCGACGGTTACGAAAACATAGTCGACGCCGCGGCCTGCGGTCAGCTTCTTGATCTTCTCCGCGACGTCCGCCTGGGACGGGTCGAGGGAATGGGTCGCACCGAACTTCTTTGCCGCCTTCAGCTTGGCCTGCGAAAGATCGATGGCGATGACCTTCGACGCCCCCGCATGGGCCGCACCCTGGATGGCGTTGAGGCCGACGCCGCCGCAACCGACGACCGCTACCGTCTGGCCCGGCTTTACATGGGCCGTGTTGACGACCGAGCCGAAGCCGGTGATCACGCCGCAGGCCAGCAGGGAAGCGCTGGCGAATGGAATCTTCGAGGGGATCTTCACCATCTGGCTGTGATGGACGACGATCTTTTCGGCGAACGCGCCGGTGCGCATGGCCTGATGCAGTTCCTCGCCGGCGCCGAGTGGATCGGCCCTGCCTTGTCGAGCGGGAAGACTTCCTCGCACATGACCTGGCTGCCCTGGCTGCAATAATGACAATCGCCGCAGGAACGGATCAGCGTCACCACCACATGGTCGCCCGGTTCGACGTTCTTGACGCCCCGCCCGACCTTTCTCGACGATGCCAGCCGCCTCGTGCCCGTAGACCGCCGGGAGCGTGCCGCCCCAAGCGCCTTCGGCAAACGAGATGTCGGAATGGCAGATCGCACAAGCCTTGACGTCGACCAGCACTTCGCCGGGCCCGGGTTTCTTGAGTTTGATTTCTTCGATCTGGAGGGGAGCGCCGAATTGGCGGCAGACAGCGGCCTTGATCATGGAAAACCGATCTTGTGGGGCAGGGTGCTACAGATTGGCGAACTATCGTACCGTAAAGCGCAACTCGAAGCGACAAACGCGGCAGGCTTTGGCCTGAATCGGCAGCCCGCGCATGCGCAAGGCGCCTTCACGCTCGCCGGATCGTGATTTGTCAAATCGCGTTAACGGAACGTTTAAGAGAATGAAAAGAATCTTGCCATTAGTTTGATGACAGCCAATCCGGATGTTGAAACGGCAAGCGTGATCGCCTAATCCAGTTTGCGGTGGCAGGAGCATTTCATGATTGCACATCTACTGCGTTACTCGCTGGTCACGTCTTTTCTGCTGGGTGGTGTGCTTGTTGGCGCGCCCGACGCGCTGGCTGAACAGTCGAACCGCACCGCTGCGCGCCCGCAGAACATTTTCGAGGCGCTTTTCCCCGGCCTCATCAAGGAACGCCAGCGCCGGGAAGACGCCGTCCGACAGGAGCAGGTGCGTCAGGCGCCGCCGCCGATCGCAAAGATCAGCGCTCCCCAATATTACACCTACAAGGTTGACCGGCTGGTGAGGATCGACCTTTCCGGCCTGAAGGTTCCGGCCGCACCGGCGGTCAGCGAAGGAGCGCCAACAAGCGCTGACGTCGTTGAATTGCTGCTCGATCCCTCCGAAACAGCAGCACCCGGCGTGGCGCAGGAAACCTTCGACGGACGCCGAGATTCTATGCCAAGGTCGCCGATCGCCTTTGCCAATGTTTCCATCATGGCGGAACCGCAGGTCGCCAAGGCGCTGGCGGCACACTACAGCGCAAATCCGAAACTGCTTTGGCTGGATGGCGAACTGAGGCCGAATGGCCGCGCCAAGGCGGCAATCGAGGTGTTCGCGACGCCGGGAAATTCGGACTGGAGCCGCAAGACTACGCGGTTGCACTGCCCGGCGACCGGTGACGAAGCGGATGTCGATGCTGCCGCGCGTTTCGAGATCGCGTTGACGGCGCGCACCATGCGCTACGCGCTCGATGCGGCAGGGCGGTTGGTCATCGCCAACCGGCTTTCCGGCTATCATGATTTCAAGGGCAAATACGTGACAGCCGAGGAAGCGATCGCAAAGATCGCGACCGGCGATCCCGCGACCGTGCTGCCCGCCTTCCACCCGGACAATGCACCGTTCAGGGCGCTGGTGGCCGAACTCGAGCGTCTCGACAGCGAAACCGACGACAGCATCGTGGTGCCGGAAACCGTGCTGATCAAGCCGGGCCAAGACAGCGCCGACCTGCCGGTGGTGCTCGCCGCAATCGACAAGCGCGCGTCGGCAGAACTGCGAGCGCAGTTCCCGGTGTTCTTCAACGCGCAGGCGCTGCCGTCCGGCGAAGTCACTTCCGCCACGGTGCCGGCATTGTCCGGAAACCGCGGCACCAGAAGTCGATTTCGGCACGGAAGCGCCTGCAGCAGCAACAACGGCGGCAGTCCCGTTGACCGCTTCGGCCGAAACGACCGGGGGCATCGAAGAGGCAAGACCGGTCAGTACTGTGCGGACATGGCCGACGCTCTATTCGCCGGAACTCGTCGATCTCGTCAAAGCCTACCAGAAGGAAGCGGGCCTCAGCCCCGACGGCGTGATCGGGCGCAACACCGCATCGCGGCTCAGCGGCGTCAGCCTCGCGTCGAAGCGCGAGCGCGTGGTCATCGCGATGGAGCAGTTGCGCTGGCATCCGCGCGATCTTGGCAACCGGCATGTGTTCATCAACCAGCCGGCTTTCCGCGCCCGATATGTCGAGGGCGGCGTGACGAAGCTGGACATGCGGGTCGTCGTCGGCACCAAGGCGAACCAGACCTATTTCTTCCACGACACCATCGAGACCGTTGAATACAACCCGTATTGGGGCGTGCCGCAATCGATCCTCGTCAATGAATTCCTGCCCAAGCTGCGCGAAAACCCGGCTTATCTGGACGAGCGCGGCTATGAGGTGACGGACGGAAAGGGCAATCGGATCGCATCGTCCGCGATCGACTGGTGGTCCTACGGCTCCAGCGTTCCCTTCGACGTGCGCCAGTCGCCGGGCGAAGCCAATGCGCTGGGCGAGTTGAAAATCCTCTTCCCCAATTCCCATGCCATCTACATGCACGACACGCCGGCGCGCGATCTCTTCAAGAAGGATTTCCGCGCGTTCAGCCATGGCTGCGTTCGTCTTGCCGAACCAAGGGCAATGGCGGCCGCGGTTCTGGGCAAGCCGATTTCCCATGTCGAGCAGATGCTGGCGGGCGGCCATGGACAGGACGAACTGCAGCAGAAATTCCCGGTCTATGTAGCGTATTTCACCGCATGGCCGACCGATGACGGGAAGGTCGAGTACTTCGCCGATATCTACGGGCGCGACGAGGCGGTGATAAAGGCTTTTGCGGCCATCCGTGCCGAGCGCGGGGCGGCCGGCTGAGCCTGGCGATACCGGCTGGAATGCGTTGCGCCGCTGGATTGCCTCAATTGCGCAACGGTTTTTTAATGAGGCAGCAACCATAATCATGGCTCATTCCGGTCGCTGGGAGGACATTTTTTCGTCCCGATGGCCGGTGACAACGGCGCCTGCAACGGAGCGCGGCCCTCGGGGTGACGCTTATCTTGTCAGCGCATGGAGGGTCATGTGTACCGAGTTGCTCTCGCATTTGCGGCCCCGCTGGCCGCGCTCTTCCTGACGATCGCCTCAACATTGCCCACTTCGGCCGCCGCGCTTGAAGCGTATCTTTTCCGTGGGGCTGGCGATTTTTCCTTTATCGGCAAGGGCCTCACCTTTTCCAACGGCATGGACCGGCTTGGCGAAAAGCTGGAATCTGCCGGTGTCCCGGCAAAGGTCTATCGCTGGGAAGCGGTGGAATGGGCATACCGCGACATCATGAAAAGCCGCCCCGAGGCGGTGATGATCATGGGACACTCGATGGGGGCACTTGCGACGATCACGCTGGCCAACAAGCTCAAGGGATCGGGAGTCCGCGTTGCCTATATTGGCACCATCGACATTCCCGGCCCGACCGCCATCACGCCCGCCAATGCGGAAGTCGCGGAGAACTACTACCACGCCTTTCCGGTTTTCGGTCAGCTTGCCACACCGCGCGGTCACGCCGGAACCGTGAAGAACGAATTGGTTTGGGGACAGGTCCACATAACCATGGACAAGTCCAAGGTTGTGCATTCGGCGGCGTTGGGCTTCGTTTCACGCGCCCGCGGCGCCCAAGGCACGATGCAGGCCTATTCGCCCGAGGCGGCGCAGGGCGAAGACGTTATCGCGCAAGTCGACACGGCGCTGACGGGATCGACGTCCGTAGCCCCGACGCCTGTTGCCGGTTTGACCGAGGAAGCGTCCACGTCGGAACCGGCAAGGCTCGCATCGCTCGAGTTGCCACAGGAAATTCCCGTGCCCACGCGCGCGCCCCGCGATTGGCAAGGACTGCGCGTCGCGACGCAGTAGGACGCCCGGTGCCGGACCCGGGGTCCGGCGCCTGTTGATCCCGATCAATTTCTTTTGCCGGCGCGGATGCCATGGTGCAAGCGGGAGAATACGCGGGAGGAAATGGTGCCGGAACAAGTCGCACAGCGCCGTGCCGCGCTCGTCATCAACAAGATCACGCCGCGCGACGTGGGTGCATGTCTCGCCAGCGGATTTTCGGACTTCATGCGCGCTCCGCTGCATGGACTTTTCTTCGGCGGGATATTTGCCTTTGGCGGCATACTCATGTTCCTGCTGCTGCAGCGATACCATGCGGTTTGGATGATCGTTCCGCTGGCCATCGGTTTCCCGCTCATCGGTCCATTCGCTGCAGTTGGCATTTATGAGACCAGTAGGCGCATCGCCGAAGGCGAACCGCTGGAGTGGAAGGCGATCCTTGGCGTGGTTTTCCGCCAGCGCGAGCGGGAATTGTCGTGGATGGCCTTCGTCGTCCTCTTCGTGTTTTGGGTCTGGGTATACCAGGTGCGGCTGCTGACCGCGCTGTTCCTGGGGTTCAAACCGATATCGACGCTGAAATCGTTTTTCGACGTGGCAACCGGCTCGTCCGAGGGGTTGGCGTTCCTCGCAACAGGAACCGTCGTCGGCGGTTTCCTTGCACTGGCGCTATTTTCAATCACCGTCATTGCCATCCCGCTCCTGATGGAAAGGGAGATCGATTTTGTGACGGCTATTGTTACAAGCGTGAAAACAGTTGCCGAAAATCCGGTCGCGATGATCGGCTTCGGCGCCATCGTAACCGTGCTTGCTATTGCTGCGATGATCCCGCTTTTCCTCGGCCTGCCCGTGGTCATGCCGATTTTGGGCCATGCCACATGGCATATCTACAAGAAAGCAATCGCTTAGCGAGGTGGTGCGCTTACCGGACGGTTGCCTTTGCTTTATCCTGAACATGATTCGCAGTGGGCTCGGCCCGCGGGGCCAGGCATTCGGGAGCGGCAAATCATGGCGGAAGCGGCAGCCAAGGAACCAAGCATGGAAGACATACTGGCTTCCATACGCAAGATAATCGCCCAGGACGATCCGCGCCTAAAGCCGGAACCTGCCCCAACGCTTGAGACGGGGCACCCGGAGTCGACGCACCCGGAGAGGGCAATGCCGGCCGAAAGGGCCGTGCCCGCTGCCGTTGGACAACCGCAACCGGCAGATCAACAATCCTGCCAACCCGATGGGTCAGCCGGCATACAGGGCGCAGACAGCGCCAAGGCCGGCATCAGCCACGACGCTCGCGGCGCTCGCGAACCAGGTTCGGCAGGAAATGCCGCGCAATCCGGCCGCCTTTGGCGCTGCTCCAGCGTCTAGACCGTCGCCGCAACCTGCGATGCGCCAGCAGCCGAACGCCGCTCCCATGCCCGCATCGCAGCCGGCGAATTCAACCCCGCAAGCGGAAGCTCGCACTTCCAACAATGCCGAGGTCACCGCATTTCGTGACGCTCTGGTCTCGCCATCGACCGGCAAGGCCGTCACCGATTCAATCGACCGGCTTAAGGCTGCCCTTGCCGACAACACGTCGGCAAAGATCGAATCGGTATTGCGGCCCATGCTTCGCGAGTGGCTCGACACGAACTTGCCGGGCATGGTCGAGCGCCTCGTTCGCGAAGAGATCGAGCGTATCGTCCGGCGCTGATGCCGTTGCGTTACCGCAGGCCGGATTTCACCAGCCGCAGCCAGTTTCCCACAGCCAGCGTTCGAAGTACCGGGTCCGCGACTTCGGCAGGCGGTACTTCGGGAAAATCAACGATCACCGATACCGAATCCGGTTGTGCACCGCTGGCCTCGAAGCCTTTGCGGAAATCGTCGAGTTCCGCTTCCGGATGGTACTGGAACCCGGTGAAATCGACGCCGCCGGTCTGAACACGCAAATGCCTGGACGGGGCTGACTTCGTTGCTGGCAAGTACGATTGCGCCTTCCGGCAGTTGCGTGACATGGTCGCGGTGCCAGGTTGGCGAGGCAAAGCTACCGCGGCGATCCCGCATATACCGGATGCGCTAAACCGGCAGGCGTCAATTCCAGCGCTGGCAAGCCCGATTTCGCTGCCCTTCGGGTTTGCTCCCGACTTTGCCGCCAAGCGCGACGGCGGCGATCTGCAGGCCCCAGCATGCGCCAAGTACCGGCTTGCCGCTGGCCAGCATCGGTTCGATCCGCCGCAAAAAGGGCAGGGCGCGTTCGTCCATCGCGTTCCACGACACGCCGGAACCGGTCAGCACATAGGCGTCGAAATCCTCCAGGGGACGCATGTTTTCCGTCACGTTCTTCGGAGTAGGGAAACGTGACCTCGATCACTGCATCCGGCGCGTGAAGGCGGATCGCGCTCTCCCATGTTTGCCAGGCGAGCGGGCGGCCGCCCTGTTCGTTGCGCCGCATCAGCGCCTCGGTATTGCCTTCGACGACCAGGATTTGCATGCAACCTCCCGCTTATCGGGGCTTTATACCCGCCAAACCCCTCCGCGCGCCAGCAAATCGCGTGGATTGTTGACTTGCCCGCGGCCATTCGCTTTACACGCCGAAGCGAAGGCGTCGTGAATAGCGCCGGCAAGACACAAACCCGAGTGGCCCGAAATGCTTGACAAGAACTATGACGCCGCGGCTGTCGAGCCGCGGATTGCGCAAAAGTGGGATGCGGCCAACGCCTTTGCCGCTGGCGCGGGCGCGAGGCCCGGCGCGGAGCCGTACACGATCGTCATTCCGCCGCCAAACGTCACCGGCTCGCTGCACATGGGCCATGCGCTCAACAATACGATCCAGGACATCCTCGTCCGGTTCGAACGGATGCGCGGCAAGGACGTTCTGTGGCAACCGGGCATGGACCATGCCGGCATTGCCACGCAGATGGTGGTGGAGCGTCAGCTTGCCGAGCGCCAGCAACCGGACCGTCACGCGATGGGCCGCGAGAAGTTCGTCGAGCGCATCTGGCAATGGAAGGCCGAATCCGGCGGCATGATCTTCAACCAGCTCAAGCGCCTCGGCGCATCATGCGACTGGTCGCGCGAACGCTTCACCATGGACGAGGGCCTGTCGCAGGCGGTCATCGAGGTGTTCGTTCGCCTCTACAACGAGGGGCTGATCTACAAGGACAAGCGGCTCGTCAATTGGGATCCCAAGCTCAAGACCGCGATTTCCGATCTCGAGGTCGAGCAGATCGAGGTGAAGGGCAGCCTGTGGCACTTCCGCTATCCGCTCGCGGACGGGCTCACCTACGAACACGCTTATGTCGAGGATGGGGAAGGCAACCGCCGCGACTGGAAACCTTCGGACGGCGAGCCCTCGGGATACGACACGCGCGACTATCTGGTCGTCGCCACGACGCGGCCGGAAACCATGCTGGGAGATACGGGCATTGCCGTCCATCCGGACGATCCGCGCTACAAGTCGCTGGTCGGCAAGGACGCGATCCTGCCGCTGGTCGGTCGGCGCATCCCGATCGTCGCCGACGAATATCCCGACATGGAAGCCGGCACCGGCGCGGTGAAGATGACGCCGGCGCACGACTTCAACGATTTCGAGGTCGGCAAGCGCCGCCATCTGCGCGCGGTCAATATCATGACCGTCGATGGACACATCACGCTCAAGGACAATGACGAATTCCTCGAAGGCCTCGAGATCGAGGGCAAGCTGGTCGAGGTGCTGGAAGAAATCGACGGCATGGAGCGCTTTGCCGCGCGGGCGGCAATTGTCGAAAAGATCGGGGAAATCGGCCTGCTGCACGGCATCGAGCCGCACACCCATGTGGTTCCGCATGGCGACCGCGGCGGCGTACCTATCGAGCCGTTCCTGACCGACCAGTGGTACGTCAACGCTGCCGAGCTTGCGAAGCCGGCGATTGCCAGCGTGCGCGAGGGGCGGACCGACTTCGTCCCGAAGAATTGGGAAAACACTTATTTCCAGTGGATGGAGAACATCCAGCCATGGTGCATTTCGCGCCAGCTGTGGTGGGGACACCAGATACCGGCATGGTACGGGCCGGATGGCACGATCTTCGTCGAAAAGGACGAGGAGGCGGCGCTTTCGGCAGCAATCCAGCACTACATCGCGCATGAAGGCCCATGGAAAGCCTGGGTGGAGGAGCGGCTGGAGGATTTCGCGCCCGGCGATCTCATCACCCGCGACGAGGACGTGCTGGACACCTGGTTCTCGTCGGCGCTGTGGCCGTTCTCGACGCTCGGCTGGCCGGAAGAAACACCCGAACTTGAGCGCTATTACCCCACCAGCGTGCTCGTCACCGGCTTCGACATCATCTTCTTCTGGGTCGCCCGCATGATGATGATGGGCAAGCATTTCATGAAGACGGAGCCGTTCCACACGGTCTATGTCCATGCGCTGGTTCGCGACAAGAACGGCGCGAAGATGTCGAAGTCCAAGGGCAACGTCATCGATCCGCTCGAACTGATCGACGAGTATGGCGCGGACGCGCTGCGCTTCACGCTTGCGATCCTGGCGGCGCAGGGCAGGGACGTGAAGCTCGATCCCGCCCGCATCGCCGGGTACCGGAATTTCGGCACGAAGCTGTGGAATGCCACACGCTTCGCCGAGATGAACGGCGTTGCACCGGACCCGGAATTCGATCCCGTCCGCTACGCGGCTGACGCTCAATCGCTGGATCCTGTCCGAACTGTCCGGCACGATCCGGGAGGTTACTGGCGCGCTCGACAAGTTCCGCTTCAACGAGGCGGCGGGCCACATCTACAAGTTCGTCTGGAACACGGTTTGCGACTGGTATCTGGAGCTGCTGAAGCCGGTGTTTTCTGGAAGGAGACGAGGCAGCCAAGGCGGAAAGCCAGGCATGCGCCGCCTATGTGCTTGAGCACACCTACAAGCTGCTGCACCCATTCATGCCGTTCATGACCGAGGAGCTATGGCAGCATACGGCGGGCGAGGGCCGCTCGCGCGCGAGCCTGCTTGTGCCATGCGACCTGGCCAGAGCCGGTCTTTGCCGATGAAAAGGCCGCGGCCGAGATCAACTGGCTGGTCGAGCTCGTCTCGGAAATCCGTTCCGTGCGGGCAGAGATGAACATCAAGCCGGGAGCCATGCTGCCGCTCGTCATGGTCGATACGAACGACACGACGCGAAAGCGCCTGTCGATCCATGGCGGCGCCATCACGCGGCTGGCTCGCGTGGAGCCGGTAACATCGGGCGATGTGGCGCCGAAGGGCTCCGCGCAGATCGTCATCGGCGAAGCAACCGCCTGCCTGCCGCTGGAAGGCGTTGTCGACTTTGCGGCCGAAACGGCCCGCCTGCAAAAGGAGGTCAAGCGGCTGGAAGGAGAGATCAAGCGTCTCGACGGCAAGCTTTCAAACGAGCGCTTCGTTGCCAACGCGCCGGAGGACGTTGTCGCCGAGGAACGGGAAAAGCTCGCCAGCTACAGGGACGAGATGGAGCGCACCAGGAAGGCGCTGGAACGCGTGGCAGGCTGAGGCCCGCCCGCTCATTTCCGCGCTTCAGGCGATACCTGCCTTGCGCGATTCCGGGTGCAGCGATTTTCCCAGGATGTGATCGTCGCGCCCGATCACATGGCCGGCATGGCCGACGATCAGCGGATCTGGCGCATGGGCCACCTGCCGGTCCCGGTTGGGATAGGGCAGCGCGTTGAGCAGGTGGAGCATGCAGTTGATGCGCGCCCGCTTCTTGTCGTTCGACTTGATCACTGTCCAGGGCGAGTCCGCGGTGTCCGTGTAGAAGAACATCGCCTCCTTCGCCTCGGTGTACTCCTCCCACTTGTCGAGCGAGGCGCGGTCGACCGGCGAAAGCTTCCACTGCTTCAGCGGATCGTTCTCGCGTTCCTTGAACCTGCGAAGCTGCTCGTCGCGCGTGACCGAGAACCAGTATTTGAACAGCCAGATGCCCGAGCGCGTCAGCATGCGCTCCAATTCCGGTGTCTCGCGCATGAATTCCAGGTATTCGTTCGGCGAGCAGAAGCCCATCACGCGTTCAACGCCGGCGCGATTGTACCAAGAGCGGTCGAACATGACGATCTCGCCGGCCGCCGGCAGATGCTCGATGTAGCGTTGATAGTACCATTGCGTGCGCTCGCGCTCGGTCGGCTTCGACAGGGCGACGACACGGGCGGTGCGCGGGTTGAGGTGCTCCATGAAACGCTTGATCGTGCCGCCCTTGCCGGCGGCGTCGCGCCCTTCGAACAGGATGATCAGCTTCTGGCCGGTTTCCTCGACCCAACGCTGCACCTTCAACAGTTCGACCTGCAGTAGCGCCTTGTGTGCCTCATAGGCATCGGTGCGCATGTGGGTCTTGTATGGATAGATAGTCTGGTCAAAGGCCTTAGGGTGGGTCGGTTGCCCCGGTTCAACGACCGCAGAAGGCCTTGAGATGTCTGCCGCCGGTTTGGCCCCGTTGGTCTCGGATCTGCCCGGCAGGCGTCTGCGTCGCTGCTTCAGTAAGCTGATCGGTCATGCAACCCTCCCCAAATGTGGAAGGTCAGGCTGTCACATGGCTGTCATAGCCGCCTTGACACGGATCAATCGGTCTTTTCGGTGAGAAGGTCGGATTGTGCGCAAAAGCACGCCGCCGGGCGGTCTCAAGCACTAACTTCCCCAATTCGTGGCAGGAAAGCAACAGCAGTGGCAAACCGTATTGGCTATAAGAATGGTTGGGCCTGGGTCGGCGGTGCCGCCCCTTTTCAGCCTCAAATAATCTGATTCAAGGTCGGCGAGAACCGCATGCGCGGCATCAGCGCTGCGGAGGGGAGTTTAATGGACGCGAAATCACCAAAACCGGTCATAGACAAGTCGAAGCTTCCGAGCCGGCATACGACTGTTGGACCCGAGCGCGCGCCGCACCGCTCCTATCTTTATGCCATGGGGCTTTCCACCGCCGAAATCGCACAGCCGCTGGTTGGCGTCGCATCCTGCTGGAACGAAGCCGCGCCGTGCAACATCTCGCTGATGCGCCAGGCGCAGGTCGTCAAGAAGGGCGTTGCTGCCGCCCACGGCACGCCGCGCGAATTCTGCACGATCACCGTAACCGACGGCATCGCAATGGGCCACCAGGGCATGAAGTCCTCGCTGGTCAGCCGCGACGTGATTGCCGACTCGGTGGAACTGACCATGCGCGGCCATTGCTATGACGCGATCGTCGGCCTGGCGGGCTGCGACAAGTCGCTGCCGGGCATGATGATGGCCATGGTGCGCCTCAACGTTCCCGTCGATCTTCATCTATGGCGGATCGATCCTGCCGGGCACGTTCAAGGGCCGGCAGATCACGGTCCAGGACGTTTTCGAGGCTGTCGGCCAGCATTCGGTCGGCAACATGTCGGATGCGGACCTCGAACTGATCGAGCAGAGCGCCTGTCCCTCGGCCGGCTCGTGCGGCGCGCAGTTCACTGCAAACACAATGGCGACGGTTGCCGAAGCGATCGGCCTGGCGCTGCCCTATTCCTGCGGTGCGCCTGCGCCCTACGAAATCCGCGACCGCTTCAGCTATGCCGCCGGCGAAAAGGTAATGGAACTCATTGCCCGAAACATCCGCCCGCGGGACATCGTGACTCGCGAGGCGCTGGAGAACGCGGCGGCGGTTGTCGCGGCTTCCGGCGGGTCGACCAATGCGGCGCTGCATTTGCCTGCGATCGCACATGAATGCGGCATCAAGTTCGACCTGTTCGACGTTGCGAAGATTTTCAAGAAGACGCCCTACATCGCCGACCTGAAGCCGGGCGGCAAATATGTCGCCAAGGACATGTTCGAGGCAGGCGGCATCCCGCTCCTGATGAAGACGCTGCTCGACCACGGTTACCTCCATGGCGACGTATTGACGGTGACGGGCCGTACTTTGGCCGAAAACATGTCCCATGTTGAATGGAACGACCAGCAGGACGTGGTTTATCCGGCAAACAAGCCGATTACCACGACCGGCGGCGTGGTCGGCCTGCAAGGGCAATCTCGCCCCGGATGGCGCGATCGTGAAGGTCGCAGGCATGAAGAACCTGAAGTTCACCGGCAAGGCACGCTGCTTCGACAGCGAGGAAGAGTGCTTCGAGGCGGTGAAGAACAGGAAATACAAGGAAGGCGAGGTTCTCGTCATCCGCTACGAAGGGCCCAAGGGCGGTCCGGGAATGCGCGAGATGCTGTCCACCACGGCCGCCATCTACGGCCAGGGGATGGGCGACAAGGTGGCGCTGATCACCGATGGCCGTTTCTCGGGCGCAACGCGCGGCTTCTGCATCGGCCATGTCGGGCCGGAGGCGGCGGTCGGCGGTCCGATAGCGTTGCTGAAGGATGGCGACGTGATTTCGATCGATGCCGTCAAGGGCACGATCAGCGTCGACCTTTCGCGGCGACGAACTCGAGCAGGCGGGCGAAGAAATGGAAACCGCGCCAGACTGATTACCAGTCCGGGGCGTTGTGGAAATATGCCCAGACGGTTGGCACGGCGCGCTATGGCGCGGTGACCCACCCGGGCGGTGCGAAAGAGACACATGTTTACGCGGATATCTAAGTCAGTTTTTGCGATTACTTATTGGTGCAGCCATTGCCATTGCCGCCCCTGGCGGCGCGGCGCTGGCGCTCGACGCAAAGCAGGTGCTCAAGGAAAAGAAGAAATCCCGCGACGACGTGTGGGAGAAGTTCTTCTCGTTCCGAAAGAACGGCAAGTCGAAGGAAGCCGCCAGCACGCTGGAATATGCCGCCGAGCAGGGCGACCACGCCGCCCAGTGGAAACTGGGCAAGATGTACGAGACCGGCGACGGCGTGGCCAAGGATCCGGCTGCCGCCGTGCGCTTCTACAGCAAGATCGTGGAAAACTATTCCGACGCGCAGCCCGGCAGTGCGGACTGGCAGTTCACCGGCAACGCAATGGTGGTGCTTGGCAGGTACTATCGCGATGGCGTGCCCGAAGCGGGCCTGCGCAAGGATCGCAGTGAAGCCATCATAATGTTCACCACCGCCGCTACCTATTTCGACCATCCCGACGCACAGTTCGAACTGGCGCGTATGTACCTTGACGACGGGGTCGGCGAAGGCGACGCCATCCAGGCGGCCCGCATGCTGAAACTTGCTTCCGACCAGGGCCATGCAGGCGCGCACGCACTGCTCGGACAACTGCTCTTCGAAGGCGAGTATCTGCGCCGCGATCCGGTGCGCGGGACTTTCCATGATCATCGAGGCCAAGAAGCGGGCTTCGGGCGCGGATTCGGTCTGGATTTCGTCGCTGCAGGAAGAGGCCTTTGCCTCGGCCAGCGAGAAGGAACGTCGCGAGGCAATCCTGATGATCCAGCAGCAGGCTGCGCAGTAGGCTCAGCCCCGACGGGCAGTATCCCGATACTTCGCCAGCGAAGCTGCCGGGCAAGGCTTGCCGGTAAATCGCCAACTTGTATTGTTGAGCACCTTCTCGCAGGTTGCCAGTTGCTGGCCCTGGGGCGTGCGGATGCAGGCCGTTTCACCCTCCGGGGTTTTTCCGTCACGGTGCCGGCATGCGCATTCGGCAGCCGCGAACTGCGGTCCGCTCAGGATGGCTGTCGCCAGCGCGAGGGCGATGAAGCGTTCCATGATTTAGTGTGGCGCTTGCCGGCCCGTGATGTCAATTACCAGACAGATACCAGTCAAACATCCAGCCGAACCCAGACGGGCACGTGGTCGGACGGCTTTTCCCATTCGCGCACATGCTTGTCGATGCCTGCCTCGCGCAGCCGGTCGGCGGCTTCCGGCGAAAGCATCAGGTGGTCGATGCGGATGCCGTTGTTTTTCTGCCACGCCCCAGCCTGGTAATCCCAGAAGGTATAGATGCCCTCGGCATCGGTGACGGCACGGATCGCATCCGTCAGGCCGAGATTTTCAAGCTTGCGGAAAGCGGCGCGGCTTTCGGGCTGGAAAAGGGCGTCATTCAACCAGTTTTCGGGAAACTTGGCATCCTTCGGCTCGGGAATGACATTGTAGTCTCCCGCCAGCACCAGCCTCTCCTCAAGCGCAAGACGCTGTTTTGTCCAGCTATGCAGCCGCTCCATCCAATCGAGCTTGTAGGAGAATTTTTCCGTGCCGAGCGGATTGCCGTTGGGCAGGTAAAGCGAGACGACGCGCAAAGGACCCGAGGGGGTTGTAAAAACGCCTTCGATGAACCGCGACTGCTCGTCGTCGTGATTGCCGGGAAGGCCGCGGTTGACTTCCTCAAAGCGGTGCTTTGAAAGGATCGCCACGCCGTTGAAGCCCTTTTGACCATATGTCTCTGACATTGTAGCCCAGCGCCTCGATCTCGGCGCGCGGAAACCCTTCGTCGACGCTCTTGATCTCCTGAAGGCAGGCAATGTCGGGCTGCTCCTGGCGCAGCCATTCAACCAGCAGGCCAATGCGCGCCTTGACGCCGTTGATGTTCCATGTGGCGATTTTCATTTCGGCGCCTCGGAAAGGGAAAAGCCCGGCGGGCGCCGGGCTTTCTCAAAGTTTGGGGGACTGGTTCAAACCGAGAAGCTGGTGCCGCAGCCGCAGCTTGCAACGGCGTTCGGATTCTTGATCTGGAAGGACTGGCCCATCAGGTCGTCGACGAAATCGACTTTCGACCCGGCCATGTATTGAAGCGAGACCGGATCGACCAGGACTTTCGCGCCTTCGCCTTCAATGACGAAATCATCGTCGGCGCGGTCGTTGCCGACGAGATCGTAGCGGTAGGAGAAGCCGGAGCATCCGCCACCTTCCACCGATATCCGCAACGCATCCTTGCCTGGTTCGCCGGAAAGAATACGCGCGACGCGCTTCAGCGCAGCTTCGGTAACGACAAGGGGCGGCTTTTCGAGGATTTCGGCGTGCATTCTGAATCTCCTGCTGAAAACAAATCTAGTCGCCACTCGCCTTCAGTTCAAGTTGGCAGTCCGTACGCCATCCCTTAAGCTTGCAGCCAGTGCGGAATTCGGGGAGCGTTCAAAATGACCGGTGAAGTTTCCTTCGGGCGTGAAGGATTGGCAGCCTTTGCCGTGAAGGCCTTCGAGAGCCGCGGGCGGTATTTCGCCGAGATCGCCAGTCCTACCCGAACGCCATTCCAGCGCGACCGCGACAGGGTCATCCATTCCACCGCTTTCCGTCGGCTCAAGCACAAGACGCAGGTCTTCGTCTATCACGAAGGCGATCACTACCGCACCCGGCTTACGCACTCCATCGAGGTCGCGCAGATCGCCCGTTCGCTGGCGCGCGCACTACGCTGCGACGAGGACCTCGCCGAGGCGTTGGCGCTCTCCCATGATTTCGGTCACACGCCATTCGGCCACACCGGCGAGGATGCACTGGACGAACTCACCGCCGAATTCGGCGGGTTCGACCACAACGCCCAGTCGCTGCGGATCGTGACCAAGCTGGAGCGGCGCTATGCCGAGTTCGACGGCCTCAACCTCTCCTGGGAAACGCTGGAAGGTCTCGTCAAGCACAACGGCCCGTTGACAGGTCAGGACGGCAAGGGCTTGAAACGGCCGTTGCCCAAGCCGATCGCCGAATTCAATTCGCTGTTCGACCTCGACCTATCGCGTCACTCCTCGATCGAGGCGCAATGCGCGGCCATCGCCGACGACATCGCCTACAACGCCCATGACCTTGATGACGGTTTGAGGGCAGGGCTGTTTGATCTCGACGCCCTTGAAGGGCTCCCGCTGGTTGGTGACCTTGCTGCGGCTCGTTCGCGAACGTTATCCGGCGCTCGATGTGGTGCGAACCACACATGAACTTGTGCGCCGGCAGATCACTGCCATGGTCGAGGACGTGATTGCGGAAACGCACAAAAGGCTTGGCGCGTTGGCGCCCCGATCCACAGCCGACATTCGCGGCGCCGGCCGGGCAATGGTCGCGTTCAGCGAGCCGATGGCTGCGGCGGAAAGGTCGATCAAGGAATTTCTCTATGCCCACATGTACCGGGCGCCGTCGGTCATGCGTATACGCGAGAATGCGCAGCTCATCGTGCGCGAACTGTACTTTGCCTATGCTAGCGGCGATGCGCAGATGCCGAACGAATGGGGCATGGACTGGCGCGACGCGGCAGGGCGGCTGGCCGAGGAGAAGCGCTCGCGTCTCGTGGCAGATTTTATCGCCGGAATGACCGACCGCTATGCCGTGTCGGAGCACCAACGACTGTTTGACGCCACTCCGGAACTGCGTTAGGCGAAAACCCCGCCCGCCCGGCAGATCATGACGGCAAGGGCAGTGTATCAGCGAGCAGCGATGAACGTTTTTCAGCACTTCGAAAACAAGATAAAGAAGCATTGTCCAAAGTGCTGATTTTGCGGGCGGCGCCGCGTTTGATCTTTCGGCCGTGTCGGTCGAACCGCCGCGCGATCCCGCTCATGGCGATTTCGCCACCAATGCCGCGATGGTGCTGGCCAAGCAGGCGGGCAAGCCGCCGCGTGAACTCGCTGGAGCAATCGCCGACGCACTGAAAGCTGACCCCGATGTCGCTTCCGCCGAGATTGCCGGGCCTGGATTCATCAACATCCGTGTCGCCGCCGGTTTCTGGCCGGCGCATCTGGGCGTCATTCTTGCGTCGGGCGACAATTACGGCCGCGGCCTTGTCGGCAATGGCGTCAAGGTCAATGTCGAATATGTTTCGGCCAACCCGACCGGACCGATGCATGTCGGCCATTGCCGCGGCGCGGTGGTTGGCGATGCACTGGCGAACCTGCTCGACTTCGCCGGCTACGACGTCACGCGCGAATATGTCATCAACGACGCCGGCGCGCAGATCGACGTGCTGGCGAATTCGGTTTTCCTGCGCTACCGCGAGGCGCTTGGCGAAAGCATCGGCGAAATTCCGGCAGGACTTTATCCGGGCGACTATCTGGTGCCGCTCGGCAAGGCGTTGGCGCGCGATTTTGGCGACAGCTTGAAGTCCATGGACGAGGCGGGCCGCCTGGCGATACTGCGCGAGCGTTCCGTCGATGCGATGATGGCGATGATCCGGCGACGATCTCGCCCTGCTCGGCGTGAAGCACGACGTCTTCTTTTCCGAGCGCACACTGCATGAAAAGCACGCCGGCGTTTCCGAGATCGACCGGATGCTGAAGGAAATGCGCGAGCGCGGCTTTGTCTATGACGGCCGGCTGCCGCCACCGAAGGGAGAAGTTCCCGTCGACTGGGAGGATCGCGAGCAGACGCTGTTCCGCTCGACCGATGTCGGCGACGACATGGACCGGCCGCTGGTGAAGTCCGACGGCAGCCTACACCTACTTCGCGGCCGACGTCGCCTATTTCCGCGACAAGTATGTTCGCGGCTACAAGCGCATGGTCTATGTGCTGGGGGCCGACCATGGCGGCTATGTCAAACGGCTGAAGGCGGTCGCAAAGGCGGTCGCGGGCGACGACGCCGAACTCGATGTGCTGCTGTGCCAGCTCGTCAAGCTCTTCCGCAGATGGCGAACCGGTTCGCATGTCGAAGCGTTCCGGCGATTTCGTCACGCTTGCGCGAAGTGGTCGAGGAAGTGGGCCGCGATGCGGTGCGCTTCATGATGCTTTACCGCAAGGCGGAGGCACCGCTCGATTTCGACTTCGCCAAGGTGACCGAGCAGTCGAAGGACAATCCCGGTCTTCTACGTGCAGTATGCGCATGCGCGCTGCAAATCGGTGTTCCGCCAGGCCGCCGAGCGAGATGAAGGGCTTGGACCTTTCGGATGCGGCGCTCAAGGCGGCAGACCTTTCGCTGCTGACCGATGAGGGCGAACTGTCGTTGATTGCCCGCATGGCAGAGTTTCCGCGAATCGTAGAGCAGGCGGCGCGGGCGGACGAACCGCATCGCATGGCGTTTTACCTGCATCAGCTTGGCATCCGAACTGCACCAGCACTGGAACCGCGGCAAGGAGATGCCGCAATTACGTTTCGTTAACCAAGAAAATGCCAGTATGACTTTGACAAGGCTGGCTTTGCTGCGCGGGCTGTCCACCGTTCTCGCCCTTGGATTGGCCATAATAGGGGCCAGCGCACCGGACGAAATGCGGTGATCTGAACAAAATCCTGACGGATTCTGCGCGCAAAGGGGGATTGGGCTCAATCGGCGGTGACCATTCCGGCGGGGGCATCACGAGTTCAGGACAGGCAGAAGCGTTATGACCGATCAGAACAATCTGGCCCGCGCATATTCTTCGGACGTATCGAACGAGGATCCGCTGGCGGAACTGGCTCGCATCGTGTCGGGACAGGAGGCTGCGGCCCGCAAACCGGCAACCGGCGGCTTTGACCGGCAGTACCAGCGGACGGCAGTTCCGGCCGCGCCGGTCCAGGTGGAGGCCCCCTCGTTCGACCTTGAGGATGCGCTGATGGCGGAACTTGGCTTCGAGGAAGCCAAGGTCCCGCAATCGCCTCCTCCGGCGCCCGCCTTGACGCAATCCGCGCAGCGCCATGAAATCCAGGCTGAGCCGGAGCGCCCGGCGCCCGTTCCTTCGCTTGAGGACCAGTTACTCGCAGAACTTTCTTTCGATGATGCTCCGGCCTTGAAGCCAGTTTCAGAGCCTGCCAGGGCGCGGCAATCAGATCCGCTTGAACCTGCCGGCGTTTCGGCGCTTGACGACGAAATTGAAATGCGTGCAGCCGTGGCCGCGGGGGGCGCTGAAGATGCATTCCAGTTTGACGAGTTCGCGGCGATTTTCGAGGAGCCAACAGTCAGGCCATCCGAGCCTGGCGAGAATTTCAGTCTGGACGACGCGAGTTTGGACGCCGAGTTTGAGGAAGCGATTGCCGCACCCGAACAGGCACAGCCGGATGAACTGGATTCGCTCGATTTCGGTTCGGCTTTTGAAGCGGAACTGCGGGAAATGGAAATAGCGGCGCCTGTTGCCGCGGCTCCTGCCCGAGCTGCAATGGCCGCACCGGCAGCACCACAAAGGCGCGAACCGGCGAGCGAACGCACGCTGGAGGACCAGTTTGCGGCTGCATTCGCCGAGGAACTTGACCTTGGCGTTTCCCGTGCCCTCGAAGGGCGCAGGCCAGCGCCGGCGAACGCTGCAAAGTCGCGGCCCGAGCCGGTCGTTCATCAGGCAGTCGTCCATCAGGCATATGAGGATGTTCCGGAGAACTGGGAACAGGATTATCCGCTCGATCCTGCCGGCGGCGATGAAGTTCACACCGGCCGAAAGCTTGCTCTGCCAGCCTTTCGGCTTACCCGCGGAATGAAATTTGCCGCGGGCGCGGTTGCCTTTGCAGTCGTCATCGGCGGCGGCGCGCTCGCAATGAGCTTCATGGGCGGCGACGGAGCGGTGGCATCCGGCGATCCTGTCGTCGTCAAGGCAGATTCCGGTCCGGTCAAGGTCAAGCCTGAAAATCCGGGCGGAGTCGAGATCCAGAACCAGAACCAGGACGTCTACAACAAGGTGGCCGGCGCGAGCCCGGATGGCGGAAGCCAGGAAAAGCTGGTCAGTGCGGCCGAGGAGCCGATGGAGATCGCCCGCGTGGCGGAAGAAACGACGCAGGCCAGTGTCGAGGCAGCAGTGCCCGCCGAAGCTGGTGGCGACATCAAGCAGGATGTGCGCCTGACGCCCATGCCTGAAGACGGGACGGCGAAGCCTGCCGGTCTTGCGCCGCGCAGGGTCAAGACCATGTTGATCAAGCCGGACGGAACCGTGATGCCTGCGCCGGCGGAGGAAACGGTTGCTTCGGTCGAGGCAGCGCCGAACAGCGTGAGCGCGCTTGCCGAAAGCGGTGCTACTGCCGCCGCTTCAGCCGTCGATGCAGCCGTCAAGCCCTTGGCTGAAACGGTCGAGACGGTGGCTGCTGCAACAGCCGAGCCGGTTGCGGCTTCCGTGGCATCGGCGCAGCCCGTGGCGGCCCCGGCAGCAAGCGGCGAGTGGGCAGTACAGCTTGCCTCGCAGCGCAGCGCCGAAGATGCCCAGTCCACGTTCCAGAACCTCAAGCAGAAGTTTCCGGCCGTACTCGACGGCAGGCCGCTGGCGATCCAGAAGGCAGAAGTCGAAGGCAAGGGCGTTTTCTATCGCGTCCGCGTTCCAACCCAGACCAAGGATGAAGCTGTCGGGCTCTGTGAAGAGTTGAAGGCGGCTGGTGGAAGCTGCTTCATAACCCGCTAACCGGCAAGAAATTTCGGGAACAGGCGGCGCACATCGAGCGTGCCGCCTTTTTCATTGGCCATTGGATAACCGGCTGTCCCGCTTCGGCCGATGCAACTGCCGTCGCAAACTGTTAATAATCGCGAATGCGAATCAAGGCATTCATTTCAGGCGTATCCGGCAAGGCGCTGACAGCCGAAGAACTGGTGTTCTTCAGGGACAATCCACCCTGGGGCTTCATCCTGTTTGCGCGAAACGTGGAGGATCCGGCCCAGCTGCTCGCGCTTACCGACGAGTTGCGCGCGGTATCCGGTCGGCCGGACGTGCCGATCCTCATCGACCAGGAAGGCGGGCGCGTGGCGCGATTGCGGCCTCCGCACTGGCCTTCCTATCCGCCGGGACGGGTGCTCGGGCAAATATATCACCGCAACGCCGAGGCGGGCTTGCGCGCCGCTTTCCTGCAATCGCGGCTGATCGCGCTCGATCTCGCGAGGGCAGGCATCAATGTCGATTGCCTGCCGGTGCTCGACGTGCCGGTAGAGGGCGCACATGACGTGATCGGCGACCGCGCCTACTCGTACCAGCCCTATGAGGTTGCCCAGTATCGCCCGCGCCGCGTGCGAAGGCCTGCTGGCTGGCGGCGTTCTGCCGATCATCAAGCACATTCCCGGACATGGCCGGGCATTCGCCGACAGTCACAAGGAACTGCCGGTCGTCGATACCATCCCAGCGTGCTGGCCTGCACGGATTTCTACCCGTTCATGCAGCTTGCCGACATGCCGATGGCGATGACGGCGCATGTCGTCTATTCGCGGTTTCGACCCGGAGAACCCGGCGACCAACTCGGCGATCATGATCGGGCGGATCATCCGCGGCTGGATCGGCTTCGACGGCCTGCTGATGAGCGACGATCTGTCGATGCAGGCGCTTTCTGGGGATTTCGCGCACCGGACGCATTCCGCCTTTGCCGCAGGCTGCGATGTCGTGCTTCATTGCAACGGCGTCATGGAAGAGATGCGGGCGATCGCGTCCGCCTGTCCCGAACTCGACGGCGAAGCGGCGCGCCGGGCACGCAATGCCATGAACTGGCTCAGGAACCCCGACCCGGTGGACGAGGCTGCGCTACGCAAGGAATTTGAAGGCCTGGCCCTGGCCATCGCCTGAAGGAACGCGAGGAACAAGTGAGCGCAAGCGGCACACGCAGGAACGACGGGGGGCAGCGCCTCTTCGCGCCCGCTGCCGCGGGCGAATGGGACGCGGCGACCGAGCGAACTTCCAGCGATCCCGATTTCAAGGTCGATGTCGAGGGTTTCGAGGGTCCGCTCGACCTGCTGCTGGAACTTGCGCGCGCGGCAGAAGGTCGATCTTGCGCGAATTTCCATCCTTGCGCTGGCGGAGCAATATCTCGCCTTCATCGAGGAGGTTCGCAAGCTGCGGATCGAATTGGCCGCCGATTACCTCGTGATGGCCGCGTGGCTCGCCTATCTCAAGTCGCGCTTGCTGATCCCGGAACCGGAAAGCACGGATGCGGGCCTGTCGGGCGAGGAAATGGCGGCGCACCTCGCTTTCCGGCTGCAGCGGCTCGAAGCCATGCGCGAGGCGGCGTCGCGGCTTTCCAACCGCAACCGGCTTGGGCGTGATTTCTTCGCACGCGGCCAGCCGGAGGCGGTGAGTCGTCGAGAAGCGCTCCGAATATTCTGCGACGCTCTACGATCTCCTCACGGCCTATGCGGCCCAGCGGCAGAAGAGCATTGTCTCGCAGGTCACCATCGCGAGGCGCACGGTTTGGTCGCTTCAGGATGCGCGCGACATCCTCATGCGCTTCACCGGCGGACTCGACGACTGGGCGCCTCTGGACGCTTTTCTCATCTCGTACATGCCGCAGGGGCGGATGAAAACCACAGCGATGGCCAGTTCCTTTGCCGCGGCTCTGGAACTGGTGCGCGAGGGCGTGCTCGCGATGCGCCAGGAAAAGGCTTATGCACCGCTTTACCTGCGCAAGGGTCCGGCAAAGAGTGCACCAAAGGGCGGAAACGGCTAGACATGCCGGATAACTGGCGGAAAATGGCGATGGCTGACACCGGCAAGGCAAAGATCATTCCCTTTCACGGCGCCCGGCGCGGGTACCGGCCCCTATGCCATTGGCGAGGGGGAAGGGGATGCCAATCCAGTTTTTGATAGTGGCGACGACCTGCCAGGCGGCAACGAGGCGGGCGCTGCGAACGACCGCTCGCGCCGCGAAGTCATGCGCATGGCCGAGGCAATCCTGTTCGCGTCCGCCGAACCGGTGTCAGAGCGTGCGCTGCAATCGCGCCTGCCGGAGGGCACTGACCTCGAACTCATCCTGCACGAGCTGCAACAGGAATATTCCGGCCGTGGAATAAACCTCCAGCGGATCGGCGGCAACTGGGCCTTCCGAACCGCCGACGATCTGGGCTTTTTGCTCCAGCGCGAGGCTGTCGAGACGAAGAAGCTGTCGCGCGCTGCGCTGGAGACGCTGGCGATCATTGCCTATCACCAGCCGGTCACCCGCGCCGAAATCGAGGAAATCAGGGGCGTCGCGACCTCCAAGGGTACGCTGGATGTGCTTCTTGAGACTGGCTGGGTACGCATGCGCGGGCGGCGCAGGACACCCGGCAGGCCGGTGACCTATGGCACTGCCGACGCGTTTCTCGATCATTTCGGGCTGGAGGAAATCCGCGATCTTCCCGGCCTCGACGATCTCAAGGGCGCGGGGCTGCTGCAGTCGCAACTGCCGCAGGGCTTCCGCATTCCCTCGCCCGGTGATCTCGACGAGATGATCGATGACGAGGATCCGCTGACGCCTGCGGATCTGGAGGAACTCGGCCTGCTTGCACCGGGCGGCGACGCACAAGACAACTGAAAGACTGACATTGCCGGCATCCTGGTTTAAAGAGGCCGTATGAACGTGAGGCCCGAAAACCAGCAATCCGGCCTGCGCAACGAGCGTTGGGGTCCGCGTAATACTGCGGGCGTAGCGATCGCGGCGAGCCTTGCCTTTGAGCATGTCAGCCATGATTTCGACGGTGTAAAGGTGCTGGAAGACGTATCGATCCGGGCGGAACCCGGCGAGACGCTGTGCCTTCTGGGGCCGTCGGGCTCTGGCAAGACGACGCTCCTTCGCATCGCCGCCGGCATCGAGATGCAATCGTCGGGACGGGTCCGTATCAACGAAAAAGTCGTTTCGGAGGGCAGCGTGCATGTCCAGCCGGAACATCGCGGCGTTGGTCTGGTGTTCCAGGACTACGCGCTGTTCCCGCACCTCAACATCCTCGAGAATGTCCGCTTTGGCTTGAAGGGGGTGGAGCGGCGACTGGCCGACCAGGCAGCGTTGCGCATGCTTGCGCGGGTCGGGATGGAGGGGCATGGGGCAATGTATCCACAGCAGCTGTCGGGAGGCGAGCAGCAGCGCGTCGCGCTGGCCCGCGCGCTGGCGCCGAGGCCCGGCATCCTGTTGATGGACGAGCCGTTTTCGGGCCTCGATGCCCGGCTGCGCGACAGCGTACGCGAGGAAACGATAGGGCTGCTGCGCGACATGCGGGCGACGACGGTGATCGTGACACACGATCCGGAGGAGGCGCTGCGCGTCGGCGACCAGATCGCCTTGCTTCGCGATGGCAAGCTGGTGCAGGCGGGCACGGGGGAGGAGCTGTATTACCGGCCGGCCGACCTGTTTGCTGCCCGGTTCTTTTCCGAGCTCAACATCTTCGTGGTGAAAGTCTCGGACGGCATGGCCGATACGCCGCTGGGAGCCCTGCCGGTGACCGGTTTCGCCGATGGTGACAAGGTCGATGTCTGCGTGCGCCTTTCCGATGTTTCAGTTGAACAACCGGGCGATCTGCGCGGATCCGGGCTGCCGAGCGTCAATGCGCGCATCACGCAGCGCCGCTTCGTCGGTGTTGCCGAGATTGTGGAATTGTTTCTGGAAGACTGCGAAGAACCGGTTCGCGCCCGCGTGCGCGCCGGGGCCTTGCCGCCCGCAATACGCGATGTGCGCGCAAGGGTCGCGGACGGCGCTGCGATGTTTTTTCCGCATTCGTGACGGGTTTCGGGTGAAAGCGGCGCCATCAGTCACCATATGCCGGGTTTGATCGAGGTTGGATCAGCCCGTCGCTTGCGGACAACCATGTTGAGCGGCTAAGGTGGTTTCAGGCGCTCGCGCAAACATTTCGAGGAGAGTAACATGGGTTCGTTTTCGCTTTGGCACTGGATCATCGTGCTGGTGGTCGTCCTGCTGCTGTTTGGGCGCGGCAAGATTTCCGAACTGATGGGCGACGTTGCCAAGGGAATCAATTCCTTCAAGAAGGGCTTGAAGGATGAAGACGAAGAGGTCGCTGGTTCCAAGACCATCGAGCAGAACGCTTCCGAAACAGTCGCCAAGAAGGACAAGTCGGCGGTTTAAGCGTCGGCTTCGGGCAGCGCCTGATGGCCGCCGCCCGGTGCTGTCCGGCAGTGGAAGGGTACTGATTTGTTCGACATAGGCTGGTCGGAACTCGCCGTCGTTGCCTGCGTAACGATCCTTGTGGTCGGGCCGAAGGAGCTTCCCGGATTGCTTCGAACCATGGGCAAGACGGTTGGCCAGATGCGCAAGATGGCCGGCGATTTCCAGAAACAGTTCGACGAGGCCATTCGCGAGGCCGAGCTCGACGAGGTCAAGAAGACCATGAAGGCGCCTTTCCAGCCACTGGAGGACGCGCGCAAGGCCGCGCTCGATTTCCAGGGCAAGGTCAACAAGGAAGTCAACAGCATCGGCGCGGAAATGGGTGCCAAGGCTGCGCCGCCGCCCGTTCCCGCGGACGTGCCCGATCCATTGCCGGCACCAGCCGTGCCGAAGCTTGAAGCCGCGACTACGGAGGCGCCGGTCGTTGTGGCCGCCAAGAAGCTGCCGGCAGTCAAGGCGGCAAAAAAGGCCGCAGCATCGTCCGCTGCAAAGGCAAAGCCTGCAAAAAAAACCGCGGCGCAAACGACAGCCTCGGCCAAAACGGCGAAGCCCGGTAAAAAAGCATGAGCAAGAACGACGACATCGAAGCTTCGAGCGCGCCGCTGATCGAGCACTTGATCGAGCTGCGCCGGCGGATGTTTTATTCCGTCGTCGCGATTGTCGTGTTCTTTGTGATCGCCTTCTATTTCGCCAGCGACATTTTCGATTTTCTTGTCCGGCCATATGAGCGGGCCGCCGGATCGGATGTGAACCTCAAGCTCATTTTCACCGCGCCGCAGGAGTTCTTCATCGTCCAGATCAAGGTCGCGTTCTTTGCGGCGATCTTTTTCGCATTTCCGGTGATCGCTACGCAACTTTACCGGTTTGTCGCTCCGGGGCTTTACCGCAACGAACGCGGCGCCTTCCTGCCTTACCTCATCGCAACGCCGGTGCTGTTCTTCATCGGCGCATGCCTTGTCTATTTCCTGCTGTTTCCGCTCGTGATGCACTTCTTCCTTGGCATGCAGCAGACGGGCGGCGAGGGGCAGGCGGCGATCGAACTGCTGCCGAGGGTAAGCGAGTATCTCGGGCTGATCATGGCCCTCATTTTTGCCTTCGGCCTCGTGTTCCAGTTGCCCGTGATCCTGACATTGCTGGTGCGCGCAAACATCATTACGGTGGAGACGCTCGTCAGCAAGCGGCGATACGCGATTGTCGCCGCATTTATCGCCGCGGCGGTGCTGACGCCGCCCGATCCGCTCAGCCAGATCGGCCTTGCGATACCTGCGATGCTGCTCTACGAGATATCGATCATCGCTTCGCGCCGGATCGAGAAGCGCAGGGAAGAACTGCGCCAGGCGGCGGAAAAAAGCTCGCAATCCGAGGAGCGCAGCGTGACGGCGTCCTGAACGAAGGGAGGCCGTTAGGGCCTTAATTCGTATCACCGGAAAGCTTCATGTTCGACATCAAGTGGATACGCGAGAACCCTCAAAAATTTGACGAGGGGCTTGCCAGGCGCGGCGTTGCGCCAAAGGCATCGGAACTGATCGAACTCGATGAAGTCCGCCGGATGCACATTTCCAAGGTGCAGGAAGCGCAGACCGTGCGCAATGCCGCTTCCAAGGAAATCGGCGCTGCAATGGCGCGCGGCGACAAGGAAAAAGCCGAATCGCTGAAGGCGCAGGTAGCCAGCCTCAAGGACCAGATGGGGGCGATGGAAGCCGAGGAGCGAGAGGCGGAGGCGCAATTGCGGCTCGTGCTTTCCGGTATTCCGAACCTGCCACTGGACGAGGTGCCATTCGGCACGGATGAGCATGGCAATGTCGAAATCAGGCGCGCTGGAACGCCGCGGGAATTCGCGTTCAAGCCGAAGGAGCATTTCGAGATCGGCGAGGCCCTGGGGTTGATGGACTTCGAGGCGGCTGCCAGGATTTCCGGCGCCCGCTTCACGGTGCTAAAGGGCGGACTGGCGCGGCTGGAGCGTGCGCTGGCGCAGTTCATGCTTGATGTCCACACCGAGGAAAACGGCTATGTCGAGGTCAGTCCGCCGCTTCTGGTGCGCGACCACGCCATGTTCGGCACAAACCAGTTGCCCAAGTTCGAGAACGACCAGTTCTGGGCCGTCCACACGGAAGGCCTTATCGATGCCGGGCCCGATATCGGCACGAACTTCCGGCAAAACCGCTTCGGCCTCATCCCAACCGCCGAGGTGCCGCTGACCAATCTCGTGCGCGAGTCGATCGTCGACGAGAAAGAACTGCCGTTGCGGATGACCGCCGGCACCTATTGTTTCCGCGCCGAGGCCGGATCTGCCGGGCGCGATACGCGCGGCATGATCCGCCAGCACCAGTTCTTCAAGGTGGAGCTTGTTTCGATCACCACGCCCGAGCAGGCGCTTGCCGAGCATGAGAGGATGACGGCCTGCGCCGAAGGAATTCTGGAGCGACTCGGCCTGCCGTTTCGGACCATGGTGCTTTGCACAGGCGATATGGGCTTTGGCGCGCGCAAGACGCATGACATCGAGGTCTGGTTGCCGGGGCAGGATGCCTATCGCGAGATATCGTCCTGCTCGGTCTGCGGCGACTTCCAGGCCCGGCGCATGAATGCCCGGTACCGCCAGGCGGACGGAAAGACCATCGGCCATGTTCACACGCTCAACGGTTCGGGCGTGGCGGTCGGACGCGCGCTGGTGGCTGTTCTGGAAAACTACCAGAACGAGGATGGCTCGGTGACCGTGCCTGATGCGCTGCGTGGATACATGAACGGAATCCACAAGATAGTGGCGGCACGCTAATGCGCATCCTGCTTACCAACGACGATGGAATTCACGCAGACGGCCTGGCTGTGCTGGAGCGGATCGCGGCAAGATTTACCGACGATGTGTGGATCGTCGCGCCGGAAACAGACCAGAGCGGCCTTGCACATTCGCTGACGCTGAACGAGCCCTTGCGCCTGCGCCGCATCGGCCCCAAGCGCTTCGCGCTCAAAGGTACGCCGACCGACTGCGCCATCATGGCGGTGCGCGAACTGATGGACAGCCCGCCGGATCTCCTGCTCTCCGGCGTCAACCACGGACAAAATACCGGCGACGACGTGACTTATTCAGGAACCGTTGCGGGCGCCATGGAGGGAACCCTGCTCGGCGTGCGTTCGATCGCGCTTTCGCAGGCCTATTCCTATTTCGACGGCACCAGGGTGATGCCCTGGGATGTCGTCGAGACCCACGCGCCGGACATAATCGCCAAGTTGATCGAAACTGAATTTCCAGCCAAGACACTGGTAAACATCAATTTTCCCAATTGCCGACCGGACGAGGTCGAAGGTATCGAGATCACCGGGCAGGGCGCATTTACCCACGGCCTCTTCATGGAAGAGCGGCAGGACGGCAGGGGCTTTCCATACTACTGGCTGCGTTTCGGGCGCGAGGTGCCTGACCAGAAGGAGGGTTCGGACATCATTGCGTTGCGCGAGAAGCGCATTTCGCTGACGCCGCTCAAGCTGGATCTAACGCATGAAGGGTTCCGGACGGAGCTCAAAATGATTTTCGGTGAGTAGGGGCGTGTCTTGAAGGACAGGCGGGAGGCCATTCTCGGTTTGCTGCTGCGCTTGCGGGCGATGAACCTGACGCACGGGCTCATGTCAGCATTCGAATCCGTACCCCGGCAGAATTTTGCACCGGTGATGCATCTCGACGATTCATACGGGCGCGGGCAGCTTCCCATCGAGTGCGGGCAGAACATGACCTCGCCTGACCAGATCGCCCGCATCCTGACTGCGCTCGATGTCCACGAGGGCAATCGCGTACTGGAGATCGGCACTGGCACCGGCTACCAAACTGCGCTTCTGGCCCATATGGCAGGCAAGGTAATCTCGCTGGAACGCTGGCGCACCTTGGTGGACAAGGCCAGGACACGTCTTGCCACGCTGGAAATCGAAAACGCGCAGATCGAGCTGGCCGATGGCAGGGAAGGGCGGCCGGGCGAGTTGTTCGACCGCATCATCGCCAATTGCGCCTACGAAGATTTTCCACGCCACTTCGTCGACCAGCTTACCGTGAACGGCATCGCGATAGCTCCGGTGGGGCCGGCGGAAGGGGAGCAGAAACTGGTGAAGTTTACCAAGGTCGGGTCGCGCTTCGAAGCGGAGGAGCTTTTCGTGGTTCGCATGCAACCCTTCGGGCACGGCGTGGCGCGCGCGATTTGACCGCTATTGCCGGGTTCATTCGTATTTATCTCCGACGCTTAACGGACGGGTAACATTAACGCGTTCTAATACATCGCAGTAATGCATGTGGCGCGAGTATTTGTATGCGTACCCTGGTTCAGCGTAATCGAAATAGGCTTGCTTGCCGTGTCGCCGCCATGGCGTTGATTGCCGGGCTAGGAACCGGCTGCAGTTCCGGCTTCACCCGTTTCGATTCCAGCCTTTACACCAGCGCAGCGGAGCAGGCCGCGCCTGCGCAGGAATATCCCGGCGTTGACCCATCATCGACGGGATCGATCGGCCACACGCCGGTTCCCCAAGGCGAAGTCTACAGCGGCGGGGCCGACGCTGCCTCGGCTGGCGCCTATTCGCAGCAAACTTACAACACCCAGGCCTATGTTCCGGTCTCGTCCGCCCCCGCGATCGAGCGCGGTTCCCTGCCGAGCCCGATTGCCAATGCGCCGGCATATGACAAGCCGCCACTGCTCGCGCCGGCCTCGGCTGCCAAGTCGCGATCGGTAGATCCGGTCACCACCGCATCCATTGCGCCAGCCACCGACAGCGCAGCACTGAAGGCGCAACAGACAGCGAAGGCGGCAACAACGGCGCTTGCCAAGCCCGCGACTGCGGCGTCTGCGACCGCCAAAAATGTTGCTGCAGCTCCTGCAGTCGCAAAAACCGTCGCTGCCGCAGCGCCTGCCAAGCCCGCATCGGCCCTACAGGAGCGTGGATGGACCGCAACCGGCGGAACCACGATCACGCTTCGCGAGGGCGAGACGCTATATAATCTGTCCAAGCGCTACGGGGTGCCCGTCAACGCCATTCTCTCCGCCAACAACATCAAGGATGCGACGTCGGTCCAAAGCGGCCAGAGCATCGTCATTCCGACCTATGTATATTCGCGCAGTGCGCCTGTCTCCGCTCCCGACAACGATCCTGCGCAGCAATCGGCAAGCTCGGCCCGCGGCCAGATTTCAGCGGAGCCGGCGCGCATCGCGGCCGTGACCCCCGTTGGTGGCGGAGCCGACAAGCAGGACCAGCGCTACGAGCCGAAGCGCCAGGCGGCGCCCCCGGCTTCCGACACCGAGGCTCCGGACTATTCCGTTACTACCGGCGGAATTGGCGGCGCGCGCGCTGTCACTGTTGTCGCCGGCGACAGTCTCAACCGTATAGCCTCGCGCAATGGCGTATCTGTCGCCGCGCTCAAGGCAGCCAACGGCCTTACCAGCGACACCATCCGCATCGGCCAGGTGTTGAGCCTGCCCGGCGCAACCAGCACGAACACGGCCGCGAAGGCTTCGACCGACCCGGTCACCACGGCCACGACCAAGGCCGGAACAACGGCGCGGACGACAGCCGACGGGCCCAAGCCCTATGTACAGCCGAAAACCGGTTCTGCCGAAACTGCCTCCACTGAACCGGTCGCCCCGGCGCGCACGGGAATCGAGGAGTTCCGATGGCCGGTTCGCGGGCGGGTCATTTCGAATTTTGGCGAGAAGACCGCCACGGGCCGCAATGACGGGATCGACATTTCCGTACCCGAAGGCACTGCCGTAAAGGCAGTTGAAAACGGCGTCGTGGTCTATGCCGGCAATGAACTCGAAGGACTCGGCAATCTCGTGCTGATCCGCCATGCCGACGGCTGGGTCTCCGCCTATGCCCACAACAAGGCGATTGACGTCAAGCGCGGCGACGAGGTCAATCGCGGACAGACGATCTCGCGTTCAGGGCGCACCGGCAATGCGGACATGCCGAAGCTCCATTTCGAATTACGGAAGAACTCGGCCCCTGTCGATCCGTTGAAGCATTTGGGTGGTGCATAAGCCCTGCCCATAACCGGAGATAATCAAGAAAATATCTCCAGCGACTGAACCCGCGTCTGAAAATGGCGCGGGTTTTTTCACGCTGATCAAACGCTCTTCCCAATACGTCCGGCGAGGTCCTGGACGAATTGCCACGCAACGCGGCCGGACCGGCTTCCGCGCGTCGTCGCCCATTCCAGCGCTTCGGCGCGAAGTTCGTCTGCCGGAACGCCCAGACCATAGTGGTTCGCATAGCCTTCGACCATGTCGAGATATTCTTCCTGGCTGCACTTGTGAAAGCCGAGCCACAGGCCGAAACGATCGGACAGCGACACCTTTTCCTCGACCGCTTCCGACGGGTTGATGGCGGTGGAGCGCTCGTTTTCGATCATGTCGCGCGGAAGCAGATGGCGCCTGTTGGAGGTCGCATAGAAGATCACGTTATCCGGGCGTCCTTCAACGCCGCCGTCCAGCGCCGCCTTAAGCGACTTGTAAGAGGTGTCGTCGCTGTCGAAGGAAAGATCGTCGCAAAACAGGAGCGCGCGCTCCGGCCTGCCGCGCAGCAGGTTGAGAAGCACCGGCAGCGTTGAGATGTCCTCTCGGTGGATCTCGATGAGCTTGAGATTACCGTCTGTGGATGTATTGACCGCCCCATGGACAGCCTTGACCAGTGAAGACTTGCCCATGCCGCGCGCGCCCCAAAGCAGCGCATTGTTGGCGGCGAGGCCGTTTGCGAAGCGAAGCGTGTTGTCGTGCAGGATATCGCGCACGCGGTCGATGCCCTTGAGCAGTGGCATGTCGACCCGATTGACGCGTGCGACAGGTTGCAAATGGCCTGAGGGTTGCCAGATAAAGGCTTCGGCGGCGCCAAGGTCGGGGACTGCGGCGCGTTCGGGTGCAAGCCGCTCGACAGCATGGATCAGCCGCTCGATTTGTGCTGACAATTGTCCGATGCCATCCGTGGCAAGGTCGTCTTTGGCCAAGGCAGGTCTCCGCGCCGGGCGTTTGCAAGGCGGCGAGCGATAGCACGGCGGGCGCGCAAGCGCCAAGTTCGCATGACATTGCTTGCTACGTTTGCAATTGGGCCGTGGATGGCTATATTCCGGCGCACCTTGAACCCCGCTGATTTGCCGGGGCCAACCACCCAGAAAGGCGACCATGTTCGTTACACCTGCATATGCGCAGACGGCAGCCGGCGGCGGCGCTGACATGCTGATGACGTTTTTCCCGCTGATCCTTATTTTCGTCATCATGTATTTTCTTGTCATCCGCCCTCAGCGCACGGCAATGAAGCAGCGCGAAGCGATGATTGCCGCGGTGCGGCGCAATGATACGGTCGTCACCGGCGGCGGCATCGTCGGGAAGGTTACCAAGGTGCTCGACGAGGAAAAGGAAGTCGAGATTGAAATCGCGCCCAATGTGAAGGTGCGCGTTCTGCGTTCCACCATCGCCGACGTGCGCGTGAAGGGCGAACCGGTGAAGTGAACCGGAAAGCCGGCCAGCCGGCATAACAGGAAAGCGCCAGTGCTTCTTAGCGCGGCGTGAACCGGAAAGACCGACATGCTCTACTTTTCGCCGTGGAAGACGATCTCCATCCTGCTGGCCGTTGTGCTCGGACTGGTGTTTGCCGCGCCGAACCTTCTGTCCAAGGACGTTCGCGAGGCGCTGCCCACCTGGGTGCCAAGCCAGGCAATGACGCTTGGCCTCGATCTCCAGGGCGGCTCCCATATCCTGATGCAGGTCGACCGCAAGGCGCTGATTGCCGACAAGCAGGCGATCGTCGAAGACGATATCCGTTCGGCGCTACGCGATGCGAAGATCGGCTACCGGATGGCCAAGTCCGGCGACATGGCGGTCAACGTCACGCTTCGCGACGAGACGCAGCTTGAAGCGGCCAGAACCGCACTGCAACCGCTGACTACGGCAGTGGCAGGCGGCCTGTTCGGCCAGACAGCCGTTTCGCCGGCTACGATCTCCGAACCAAGCCAAGGCGTCCTGAGGGTGGAACTTACCACCGATGGGATTGACACGGCTGTGTCGCAGGCGGTGACGCAGTCGATCGAGGTCGTGACCAACCGCATCAATGAGATGGGCACGACCGAGTCCACCGTCCAGCGCCAGGGAGCGGATCGCATCCTCGTGCAGTATCCAGGCCTTCAAGACCCGCAACGCCTGAAGCAGATCATTGGCCAGACCGCGAAGCTGACCTTCCATCTGGTCTCCAGCGAGATGAGCGTGCAGGAAGCCATAAACGGCAGGCCGCCCGCCGGCACCGAAGTGCTCTATGAAGATTCCGATCCGCCGGAAGGCTATCTGGTTGAAAGCCGTGCGATGGTGGAAGGCGAAAACCTTGTCGATGCGCAGGCGGCTTTCGACCAGCGCACCAACGAGCCGATCATCACGTTCCGCTTCGACAACAAGGGCGCGACGCGCTTTTGCCAGGTCTCCAGCGCCAATGTCGGGCGTCCCTTTGCCATCGTCCTCGACAAGGAAGTGCTGTCGGCGCCGGTCATTCGCGAGGCGATCTGCGGGGGCTCGGGACAGATTTCCGGTAATTTTACCGTCGAAAGCGCCAATGACCTTGCGGTGCTGCTGCGCGCTGGTGCGCTGCCTGCCAAACTCGATTTCATCGAGGAACGCACGGTAGGCCCGGGCCTTGGTTCCGACTCGATCGAAGCCGGAAAGCTTGCGGCGATCGTCGCAACCATCCTTGTAATCGCCTTCATGGTCGTTGCCTACGGCTTCCTCGGAGTTATCGCCAACATCGCGCTGCTTGCGAACCTTGTTCTTATCATCGCCCTGCTTTCCATCCTTGGTGCCACACTGACCTTGCCCGGCATTGCCGGCATCGTTCTGACCATGGGTATGGCGGTCGATTCGAACGTGCTGATTTTCGAGCGTGTCCGCGAGGAAAACCGCGCAGGCCGAAATCTCGTTCAATCGCTCGACAGCGGCTTCCGACAGGCAATGGCGACGATCATCGACGCCAACCTCACGACTTTGATCGCCGCATTCGTTCTGTTCTACATGGGCTCGGGACCGGTGCGGGGCTTTGCCGTCACCTTGGCGATCGGTATCGTCACCACCGTATTCACGGCCTTCACCTTCACGCGGCTGTTGATTGCATGGTGGCTGCGCGTGCGCAGGCCGGTAAAGATCCCGCCACCGCTGCTGAATTTCGTGCCGTACAACACGACGTTCAGTTTCATGAAGGTGAAGAACTGGGCCTTTGGGTTTTCAACGGTAACATCTGTCATCGCGATTGCGATGTTCGTCATCCTCGGCTTCAATCTCGGCGTCGATTTCAGGGGTGGAGCTGCAATCGAGGTGAAGGCGAAGTCCGGCATTGCCGAAATCGAAGAGATCCGCGACACGCTCAGTGATCTCAACATAGGCGAGGTGCAGGTCCAGAACTTCGGCTCACCATCCGAGGCGCTCATTCGCGTCGGCTCGCAAGGCGAGGGCGACATGGCGGACCAGAGTTCCGAGTTGAGGGTTCGTGCCGCGCTGGAAGCGGATTACGACATCCGCCGCGTGGAAGTGGTTGGGCCAACCGTATCGGCCGAACTCACTCAAGCAGGTCTCATCGCCGTGGCGGTGGCGCTATTGGCGATCGGCATCTACATCTGGTTCAGGTTCGAGTGGCAGTTTGCCATCGGCGCCATCATTGCGACCTTGCACGATCTGTTTTTGACGATCGGCATGTTCGCCATCCTGCAACTGGAGTTTTCGCTCACCTCCATTGCAGCGGTGCTGACGATCATCGGCTATTCGATCAACGATACCGTCGTCGTCTATGACCGAATTCGCGAGAACTTGCGTAAATACAAGAAGATGCCGATACCGGAGTTGATCGACCTGTCGGTGAACCAGACACTTTCGCGAACCATCCTCACCGGCTTGACGACGCTGTTGGCGTTGACCGCACTTTATTTCCTGGGCGGCGAAGTGCTTTCCGGGTTCTCCTTCGCGATGATTTTCGGCATCCTTGTGGGAACCTACTCCTCGGTATTCATCGCAGCACCCTTGCTGATCCTCTTCAAGTTGCGACCGGGCCAACTCAGCGAGGAACGGCCGGTGGTGAACCCGTTTGCCGGCGCGGAGGTTGTTACCGCCAAGAAGAAGTCCTGAGGCCGGCATGGCCTCGGGCGGCAAGGACGGCAGACCGGCAGGCATCGAGTTGCGCGAGGCGCACTTTCCCGGCCGCGCGCCGATCGACGCCTATGGCAATGGCGGGTTCCGGTTTGCGGACATGAGCCATCGCGGCAGCATACTGTGCCTGCCGGATGGCATTCATTCATGGAATGTGGAAGACGCCGGCGATCTGGATTTTGATGCTTTCGCGCCGGTCCTGGCGCAAGCGGGTCAGGTCGAGATCCTGCTTTGCGGTATGGGGCGGGAAATCGTGCCACTGCAGCCGCATTGGCGGCAGGTTTTCCGCGAACACAATATCCAGGCCGATGCCATGACTACTGGTGCTGCGGTGCGGACGTTCAACGTGCTGCTGTCCGAAGGGCGCGCGGTTGCGGCGGCGCTGATCGCGGTGGAGTGATGCCGGGGCAGGGCGCAGACCACTACGACCAGTGCCTCCAGCTTTTGCGCGAATCAGACCGGGACCGATACGCTGCGATCTTGTATCTGCCGGAAAAAACCCGCTCCGCCGCTGCCGCGTTTTATGCGTTCGCCGCAGAAATTGCCGCCATACCGGACCGCGTCAAGGAGCCGATGGCCGGCGAGATCAGGCTGCAATGGTGGCGAGAGGCCATACTTGGCACGCGCGAGGCCGGCAACAACCCGGTCGCGGTGGCGCTGCTGGCGACTATGCAGCGCCATGACCTTCCCCGCCAGCCGCTTGAGGACCTCATCGACGCGCGGGTATTCGACCTCTACCACGATCCCATGCCCGACCGGACCGCGCTCGAAGCCTATTGCGGGCAGAGCGGGTCGGTTCTTCTCCAGCTTGTTGCCCTGGCTGGTGGAGCAGAGCGCGACACGATCCTTGCCGATGCCTGCGGGCATGCAGGCGTCACGATCCGAATGAGCGAGATCGTTCGGCGGATGCCGCTCGACCGAAGTCGCGGCAAGTGCCCATTGCCGGAGACGATGCTCTCCGCGACCGGACTTTCCGTCGATGACTGGCTGAGGCTGGAACCGGACACGCGGCACGGCAATGCGGTCAACGCCTTCATTGCCCTTGCTTTGGAACATCGTGCCAAGGCAGTCGCGGCCATTTCTGGGCTGCGCAAGGAAATCCTGCCGGTGTTCCTGCCGCTGGCGAGTGCGGGTGTCTGGCTGCGTGCCGCAGAACGCGCCGGCCCGCAACTCCTGAATACCGGAGTGATGCTTTCGCCTTTACGCAGGCAACTGAGCATTGCCAAGGCGGCATTCCTGGGTTTTCGCTGAAATATTGCATTACCTTTGACGTAAAGGTAAAAGCTTCAAATGCCCCTTGAGTTTCTTGCCATAATGGTCGCCATCGGCCTAGCGCTGGTTATTGGCGCGGTGCATTTATCGGGTCTTTCGCGTCCCGCCCGTCTTGCGGATGTGGATCAGGCGCGGGCGCGTTTTCTCCTGGACTATCCCGATGAGACGGTTGGTGAAATCGTTCTCGGCAAGGATGGAAATGCGGCCTTCATTTCGCTTTCGCAGGGGCGGATCGGATTGGTCCATGCCATGGGCGACCGCTTCGTGACGCGAATTCTTGAGCGGCGGGTTGTACGCGCGGTCGAGCGGGATGGAGGGGAGGCGGTGGTGTTGAAGCTCGACGATTTCACGCTGCCCAGGGAGCGCGCGGTTTTTTCCAGTGCCGCCGATGCGGCCAAGGTTTCGGAATGGTTGAGCGGAGCGAACCATGCTTGATGCTGTGCCCCAATTCCCAAAGGTCACCGAGATCGCCATTCCATTCTTCGTGCTGGCAATCCTGGCCGAGCTCGCATGGGTGCGCTTTTTCGGCGGCAAGGGCGAATTCGAAACGCGCGACACGGCAACGAGCCTGATGATGGGCGTCGGCAACGTCGTGGCCGGTATCGCGCTCGGCTTCATCAGCTACGGCATCCTCAGTTGGTTCTGGCAGTTCCGCTTCTTCGACCTCGGCTTCACGATCTGGGCGGCGATCGCCGCCTTCCTGCTCGATGATCTGCGCTACTACTGGTACCACCGGCTGGCGCACCGCATGCGCTGGTTCTGGGCCGAGCACATCAACCACCATTCAAGCCAGCACTACAACCTTTCGACCGCCTTACGGCAAAGCTGGACGGGCAACGTCACCGGCGCGGTGATACTTTCGATTCCGCTGGTGCTGCTCGGTTTCCACCCGGCGTTCCTCGCATTTGTCTACGGCTTCAACCTTGTCTACCAGTTCTGGATCCATACCGAGACGATTGGCAAGATGCCGGCCTGGTTCGAGGCGGTGATGAACACGCCCTCGCACCACCGGGTCCATCACGCCACGAATGCGCGCTATCTCGACGCGAACTACGCCGGGACGCTGATCATCTGGGACAGGATGTTCGGCACCTTTGTTCCGGAGGATGAAACCGACAAGCCGCGCTATGGCATCGTCAGCAATATCGGCACTTTCAACCCGTTGAAGGTGGCCTTTCACGAATGGGTGGCGATGCTGAAGGATGCGTTCCGTTCTGGCCTGACGCCGGGCCAGCGCCTTGGCTATCTGTTCAAGCATCCTGGCTGGAGCCATGACGGCAGCCGCAAGGGTTCGGACGATCTCAAGCGCGAATTTGTCCGGCGCAACCCTTCGGAAGCGGGAAAGCCGGGTTTGCCGGCGCAATAAGCTTTGTGAGAACATGAAGAGGGGCAGGCCGCCCATCGCTCATCGAGTGTAGCGCTCGCGTCCCTGCGAGACAGCCATCCCGCATACAAGATGTGGCTCGTGCTTGAGACCGCAGGACTGGACCATCCGTCTCGAAGCATCATTGGTAGCCGATACCAGTTCATAGATGTGCGTGGCATTCAATTTGCTGAACACGCGAACGGTCACCATTGCATTCACGAACCTGCCTAGTCCCTTGCCTCGCTGAGTTGGGTCCACGCAAACCAGTCCGCCCCATCCATAGCTGCGCCACGGGCTGTGGCGGTTGTGGGGGAAGTATCCGAAGGCCGCCGACACAGGGCTTGCGTTGTGGTCGCCGACGGCCACGATGGTGGATGGTCCGAGTTCTCCGACCAGCATTGATCCCGAAAAAGGAACAATTCCCGAGTTGGAGATGAGTTTCTGTATGCTGAGCGTGTCTTCGCCAAGGGGATCGACTGGTTCATCCAGAAGCACCAGGCCTTGTGGCGGGCCGCTGGAGACGATTTCCTGCGAAGCCGGAAGCGCGCCTTCACGGTCGCCGACGAAAAGGTCCCACATGTCCAGACGGAAGTTCCGTGCTTCCAACCGGCGCCTGATGGCCTCAATTTTCTCGGCAGGTATCAAACGGAAGGCGAAGGCGCCGTCCCGGTCCAGGACGCGTTCCACATTCTCCCAACCCAACCTGTCCGGGTCATCGCAGCCCAAGATCCTGCCAATCTGGCAGGCGCCTGGTGTTGCATTGACGAAATCGACGCTTTCCTCCGCGATCTTCTGGAGACGCTGCTGCTCCTCGGTGCCAAAGTATCCAGACATCGGAACCCCTTTCAGCGCTGATCGCGGCCGGGCTGTCGCTCACCTTCCAAAGTTCAGTATGGCACGAAACGTGCAAACCGTGCAGACCATGAGGGGCGCGTTTCGCGTCGGCCCGAGCTTGCAAGCCCGGACTGCCGGCGCATTAGCCGGCTAGCAGATCGGCGAAGACAGCCTGCTTTTTCTGCATGCGCGCCGAAAGCGCGGTCATCAGTTCTTCCGGCCTCAGCATGGCCGAATTCCAGGTGGCCATCTGGTCGAGGCTGTCGCGCACCGTGGTCGCGTGCATAGTCGATCGCATTCTTGATGCCGGCTATCGCAATCGGTGATTTCGCCGCGATTTCCTGCGCCAGCGCCATGGCGGAGGAATCGTCGCCTCGGTTTTCATGCACCGCGTTGACGAAGCCCCAGGCCAGTGCCTCGTCGGCGGAGAACCGCCTGCCAGTGTAGGTCAGTTCCTTGACAATGCCGGGCGCGATCAGTTTTGGCAGCCGCTGCAGCGTCCCCACATCGGCCGCCATGCCGATATTGATTTCCTCAATGGCGAAACATGCATCCTTACTGCACAGGCGAATGTCACAGGCCGAGGTCATGTCTATTCCGGCGCCGATGCACGCCCCGTGAATGGCGGCCAGAACAGGAAAACGGGCTTCTTCCAGCGCATTGAAACTGTCCTGGAGTTTGAGGATCAGCTTGCGCAGGGCATAGGCCGCCCGCGCCGGTTCGCCCTTCATGAGCGCGGCAATATCGTTGAAACTGGCAAGATCCATGCCGCCGGTGAAATGTTTGCCAGCGCCGGAAATCACCAAAGCCCGGATTTCGGGATTGCCATCCAGTTCACGCACCAGGCACGGCAGGTCTTCCCAGAAATCGGGAGACATGCCGTTGGCCTTGTCCGGACGGTTCATGGTGAAAACCGCGACGGGGCCATCAATGTCAATCTTGAAAAACGTCGATGCATTTTCACTCCGCCGCCTGTCGCTGGCGAAGCTGTCCGTCCAGCCATTGCCAGTCGCGCAGTGCTCGCGCCGCAATAGCGTGTTTGGCGTCAGTCTTTTCCTTGCCGCGCCAGCGCTTCTGGCCTTCCGTCTTTTCCCAACTGGTTTTGTCAATCGGCGGAAACAGGCCGAAATTGACATTCATCGGCTGGAAGGACCGGCGGCTGCGCTCATTGCTGCTGCCGTCGTCGTCATATGAGACATGGCCGGTGGTAATGTGGTGCAGAAGCGCACCCATCGCCGTTGTGATCGGCGGCAGGGCAGATCGCCTCACCAAGGATTCCCGAAGCCGCAAAACGCGCCGCCAGAATGCCGATGGATGCGCTCTCGATATAGCCCTCGCAGCCGGTAATCTGACCGGCAAATCGTATGTGATCAAAGCCTTTTAGAGCTCAGTTTTTCATCCAGTAGTTGAGGCGAGTTGAGATAGGTGTTGCGGTGCAGGCCGCCAAGCCGGGCAAATTCGGCATTTTCGAGTCCCGGAATGGTTTTGAAGATGCGAGCCTGTTCGCCATATTTCAGCTTGGTCTGGAAACCAACCATGTTGTAGAGCGTGCCCAGGGCATTGTCCTGGCGCAGCTGCACTACCGCGTAAGGCTTGATGTCCGGATCATGGGCATTGGTCAGGCCCATCGGCTTCATCGGTCCGTGACGCAGGGTTTCGCGGCCCCGCTCGGCCATCACCTCAATGGGAAGGCAGCCGTCAAAATAGGGGACATTCTCCCATTCCTTGAATTCGGTCTTTTCACCGGCGAGCAGCGCGTCGATGAACGCATTGTACTGGCGCCTCGTCCATGGGGCAGTTGATGTAGTCCTTGCCGGTTCCGCCCGGTCCCACCTTGTCATAACGGGACTGGAACCAGGCCTTGCCGAGGTCAATGCTGTCAAAATGCGCAATGGGCGCAATGGCATCAAAAAACGCCAGGGAATTCCGGCCCCCGTGGCCTTGGCAATGGCTTCCGCCAGCGCCGGCGCGGTCAGCGGACCGGTCGCAATGATGGTTGGTCCCCAATCGGCAGGCGGCAGGCCCGTTACTTCCTCGCGTACAACCGTGATATTGCGGATGGCTTCCAGCTCATGCGGTTACAGCCGCGGAAAAGCCGTCCCGGTCCACCGCCAGCGCACCGCCGGCCGGCACCTGGTTGGCTGTCGCCGCACAGCATGATCAGCGAATTGGCCATCCGCATTTCCGCATGAAGAACGCCAACCGCATTGGTTTCCGCATCATCCGAGCGAAAGGAATTAGAGCAGACCAGTTCGGCAAGGCTGTCGGTCTGGTGGGCATCAGTGCCGCGTACGCCCGCATTTCGTGCAGTACGACCTGAACGCCCATATTGGCCGCCTGCCAGGCAGCTTCGGAACCGGCGAGGCCGCCGCCGATGACGTGAAGTTTGTTTGTCATGCAGGGGAAATAGCGCCAACGGGGGCCATCTGCAATGCGCCTGCGATCAGCCGGCTATACGGGCCGAACCCTTCTTGCCGTCGTCGCGCTGCCATTGCAGCGTGGCGCCGCCGGTCTTGCGCAATTTGAAGCAGAGCTGACGCCCTTCATACCAGGTGGGGAAACGCTGGCACATCTGGTTTCCCGCGACCCACCAATTGCCCGTTTCCTTCGGCGCGAAGTATTTGCCGAGGCCAGTGCCCGTTCCGTCTCCGGTGACGCGGCCGTTGCGGGCATATTGCATCGGGAATTCGATGCCGTAGCCGGTCGCGAGGTAAACCCGCTTGCCGCCGATCACGGATATGATTTCCTCCCCGGACAGAAATTCGGCCGACGCCGATCCCGCACCAATGAGAAGCAGTGCAGCGCCTGTCGCGCCAATTGCCAGTCTTCGCATCGTTCATGCCTCCAAGCAGCTTGCCGGTTGACATACGGTGAATGCAGCACTTCGGTTCAGTTTTTTCCAACGAACTGCGGACGCAAAAACGCCCGCCGGGGAGGAGGATCGGCGGGCGCTCTTGATCACGAAACCGGATTTGGGAGGAGGATAAATCCGGTTCGCTGGCCCTGGTGCGCCCGGGAGGAGGATGGACGCCGCAGGTATTGTTATTCTTCCGATACGCTGGTCCGAAAAGTCTGCAACTTTTCGGGCGTTTCGGGTTAGCGCGCCTTGCGCGCTACGAACATGATATCCGAGCGGGAAATGCCCAGATCCGCGAGTTCGCGGTTTGAGAGAGCGCTCAGCTCGGAAACAGTGCGGCGGTACGAACGCCATTCCTTGAACTTGCCAACGATATCCATCTTGATTTCCTTTCTTGCGCGCCAAAACGCGCCTGCCCCTGCAATTTCGCTAACGGATCAATTCCGTCTGACAACGCCAATATAGGCAGGGAGCATGGATGCCGCCACGGACTATTGTGCATGGCAGCAATGCGAATGGTGCAATGCAACATGGCCGGAATGGGGCGAATCCGCATTCAACGCCCGAAAATGGCCCGATGTGTTACAGAATTATTAAAATAATCAGCATTCTGGACAACGTAAACAATTTTTTGTGCGGCGCAACAATTAGGCCGCGATGCCGGAGTTACTCCGCCGCCTGGCGCTTTTTCTTGTCTTGCGGCCGGCGGTCCAGGAGTTCGCGCAAATAGAAGCCGGTATGCGATCGCGGTTCTCCCATGATGTCCTCCGGCGTTCCGCCAGCCACCAGTTCCCCGCCGCCATCGCCGCCCTCCGGCCCCAGATCGAGAATCCAGTCCGCGGTCTTGATGACCTCCAGATTGTGCTCGATTACAATCACGGTGTTGCCCTGGTCGACGAGTTCGTGCAGCACCTCGAGCAGCTTGGCGACATCGTGGAAGTGCAGGCCGGTCGTCGGCTCGTCGAGTATGTAAAGCGTGCGTCCCGTGGCCCGACGCGACAATTCCTTGGACAGCTTGATGCGCTGCGCCTCGCCGCCCGAAAGCGTCGTCGCCTGCTGGCCAACCTTGATGTAGCCAAGGCCTACCCGCTCCAGCGTCTCCATCTTCTCGCGCACGGAGGGAACCGCAGCGAAGAACAGCGCCGCTTCCTCAACCGTCATGTCCAGCACGTCGGATATCGACTTGCCCTTGAACAGTACTTCCAGTGTTTCGCGGTTATAACGCTTGCCGTGGCAGACATCGCAGGTCACGTAGACATCCGGCAGGAAGTGCATTTCGATCTTGATGACGCCGTCGCCCTGGCAGGCTTCGCAGCGACCACCCTTGACGTTGAAGGAGAACCGGCCGGCCTGGTAGCCCCGCGCCTTTGCCTCCGGCAATTGGGAAAACCATTCGCGGATCGGCGTGAAAGCGCCCGTATAGGTGGCCGGGTTGGAGCGCGGCGTGCGCCCGATCGGCGACTGGTCGATGTCGATGACCTTGTCGAGATGTTCGAGCCCCTCGATCCGGTCGTGGTGGGCGGGTACCTCCCTGGCGCCGTTGATGCGCCGCGCCGCCGCCTTGTAAAGTGTCTCAATGAGGAAGGTGGACTTGCCGCCGCCCGAAACGCCGGTGACCGCGGTGAAAAGCCCCAGCGGAATTTCGGCGCTCACGCCCTTGAGATTGTTGCCGGTTGCATTGACCACCTTGATGCGCCGGCCCTTGACCGGTTCGCGGCGCCGGCCCGGCAGGGGGATCTCGCGCTCGCCGGAAAGATATTGCCCGGTCAGCGATGCCGGATCGGCGATCACCTCCTGCGGTGTTCCCGCCGCGACGATCCGCCCGCCATGGATGCCGGCGGCCGGGCCGATATCAACAAGATAGTCGGCGGCAAGGATAGCGTCCTCGTCGTGCTCGACCACAATGACGGTATTGCCGAGGTCGCGAAGGTGCCGAAGCGTGTCGAGCAGGCGGGCATTGTCGCGCTGGTGCAGGCCGATCGACGGCTCGTCCAGCACATAGAGAACGCCCGTCAGGCCGGAGCCGATCTGTGATGCAAGCCGGATGCGCTGGCTCTCGCCGCCCGAAAGCGTGCCGGAATTGCGTGCAAGGGTGAGGTATTCGAGGCCGACATCGTTCAGGAAGCGCAGTCTTTCGCGGATTTCCTTGAGGATGCGCGTGGCGATCTCGTTCTGCTTGTCATTGAGGTGTTTCGGCAGATCCTCCGCCCAACGGTGCGCGGCGCGTATCGACAGTTCCGTTACCTGGCCGACATGGCGACCGTCGATCTTCACCGCCAGCGCTTCCGGCTTGAGGCGGTAGCCCGCGCAGGATTCGCACGGACTTGCCGACATGAACTTCTCGATTTCCTCGCGCATCCAGGCGCTGTCGGTTTCACGCCAGCGCCGCTCCAGATTGCCGATCACGCCTTCGAAGGTCTTTTGCGTCTTGTAGGTGCGTAGCCCGTCGTCATAGGTGAACTCGATCTTGGTATCGCCGGTGCCATAAAGGATGGCGTTCTGTGCGGCAGGCTTGAGCGCATCCCATTTGTCGCCGGCCTTGAAGCCGAACGCCTTGCCCAGCGCATCCAGCGTCTGGGCGTAGTAGGGCGAGGGATTGGTCGATTTCGACCAGGGCGCGATGGCGCCGCCGCGCAGCGTCAACTGGCCGTCCGGCACGACCATTTCCGGATCGATGGCAAGCTTAGTGCCGAGTCCGTCGCAGGTCGGGCAGGCGCCGAACGGGTTGTTGAACGAAAAGAGTCGCGGCTCGACCTCCGGAATGGTGAAGCCAGACACCGGACAGGCGAATTTTTCCGAGAAAACCAGCCGCTCATGCGTCTCGTTCTTGGATTTGTTTGCGCCTTCCTCCGAGGTTTCCCCGGCCGGCAAGGGCTTGTCGGCAAACTCGGCGATGGCAAGCCCGTCGGCAAGTTTCAGACAGGTCTCCAGGCTGTCGGCAAGGCGCGCGCCGATGTCCTCGCGCACCACGACGCGGTCGACCACGACGTCGATATCGTGCTTGTATTTCTTGTCGAGGGCCGGCGCGTCGGCAATGTCGTGAAAGACGCCGTCGATCTTCACGCGCTGGAAGCCCTTCTTCATCAACTCGGCGATTTCCTTGCGATACTCGCCCTTGCGCCCGCGAACGATCGGCGCCAGCAGGAACAGCCGCGTGCCTTCCGGCTGCGCCATCACGCGGTCGACCATCTGGCTGATCGTCTGGCTTTCGATCGGCAGTCCGGTCGCAGGCGAGTAGGGAACGCCAACGCGCGCAAACAGAAGCCGCAGATAGTCGTAGATTTCCGTTACCGTACCGACGGTCGAGCGCGGATTTCGGCTCGTCGTCTTCTGCTCGATTGAAATGGCCGGAGAAAGCCCGTCAATCTGATCAACATCGGGCTTTTGCATCATCTCCAGGAACTGGCGCGCATAGGCCGACAGGCTTTCGACGTAGCGGCGCTGCCCCTCGGCATAGATCGTGTCGAAGGCGAGCGATGACTTCCCCGATCCCGACAGCCCGGTGATGACGATCAACTGGTCGCGCGGCAGGTCGAGGTCGATGTTCTTGAGGTTGTGCTCGCGCGCGCCCCTAATAGTGATGTATTTATGGTCCGCCATGACGTCGCCCGGGATGGCACGCGCGATTGCCCGCCGGAGAATCGCTGTTCGTGCTTGCTATCTGGAGTATTTGAGAACATAATAGGAACAAATGCAATATCATGCAATCGTCCCGGCGTTGAACTCAACAGGTGTGGATAGTTAAAGGCCAATGTCGCGATTGCAAGGCGGATGGGGCAATATGCCCGCAAATTTGCCGCGAGGCGGCAATCGAGGGAGTTCTAAATGGCAGGCAGCGTCAACAAGGTCATCCTGATCGGCAATCTGGGAGCCGATCCTGAAATAAAGCGGACACAGGACGGCCGGCCCATCGCCAATCTTCGAGTGGCGACTTCCGAGACCTGGCGCGATCGCAACACCGGCGAGAAGCGGGAAAAGACGGAGTGGCACCGCGTCGTGATCTTCAACGAGGGGCTGTGCAAGATCGCAGAGAACTACCTGAAGAAGGGCGCCAAGATCTATATCGAGGGCCAACTCCAGACCCGCAAATGGCAGGACCAGTCCGGGCAGGACCGCTACTCGACCGAAGTCGTGCTGCAGGGCTTCAACGGTGCGCTCACCATGCTGGACGCGCGCGGCGAGGGAGGTTCGGGCGGCGGCGACTATGGCGGCGATGATTTCGGCCAGTCCGCACCAGCGACTACCGGCGGCTACGGTGCGGCGCGTGGCGGTGGCCGCGGCTCCGGCGGGTCGCAGGGCGGCGGCGGTCAGGGCGGCGGCTTCGGCGGCGATCTCGACGACGAAATTCCGTTCTGATTTCTGAAGGGCGGGCTTTCGTTTTCCGTCAGGCAGCCGCGATCAGGGCCGTCACCCCGTCGGCCACGAACTGGACTGACAGCGCGGCAAGTAGCACGCCAAGCAGGCGCGTCAGGATCGAGCGGCCGGTGATGCCCAGATATTTGTCGATGCGCTCGGCCAGCATGAACGCCGCCAGAACGAGCGCCATCACCGCGGCAAGGATGATGACGAGGACTCCGCGCCACGCGTAGGAACCGTCCATTTCCGCCGACAGCAGGATCGAGGCCGAGATTGCGCCCGGTCCTGCGATCAGCGGGATCGCCAGCGGAAACACCGCGACATTGGCGATGTGGTCCTTGGTGATCGCGACTTCCGTGGTCCTTGCCTTGCGATCTGCGCGCAGTTCGAAAATCATTTCGAAGGCGATATAGAACAGCAGCAACCCACCAGCGACCCGGAATGCCGGCAGGGTAATTCCGAGCACCGACAGAACAGCCGATCCGGCCAGAATGAAGGCAACCAGCACGCCCATGGATATCGCAACGCCGCGCAGCGCCACGGATTTGCGCTGTTCGCGATTCATGCCATGGGTCAGCACCAGAAATATCGGCGCGAGCCCCGGCGGATCGATCGTGACGAGAAATGTCACAAGCGCGTTTATGGCGACGTCGAAGCTTGGCACGGGAAGCAATTCCGCAATCGGGGGAGCACGGCATGCGCCTTGAGATTATCGACCACCTTAGCGATCCGGGAACGCCGGGCAAGCCGAATGACGATGCTTTCTGCTGGATCGATGGCACGATGGCGGCCGTGTTCGACGGCGCGACCGGGCTGGGCGACGGCTTGATCTTTCCGCATGCCGGCTCGGACGCGGCTTGGCTGGCGCAACTGGCGGCGCGGATTTTTCCCATGCACGGCAATGACGCTGCCGTCAGCGACATTGTGCGCGACGTCGCCAGTGAAGCGCGCGCGAATGTGGAAGCGTTGGTCGCGCTCGACAGCCTGCCGCGTTTCGCCTGGCCGACCAGCGGCTTCGAAATGGCGAGGCTGAAGGACGGTGCCATCGAACTCTCCGGCCTGGGTGATTGCTGCGCCTATGTGCTCGATCCCGATGGTGTGCTCATCACACATACTGCCATGCCGTCGAGCCGCGAGGTCGAAATGGCGGCTGCCCGCAGGATGCTGGATGCTGTCGGCGGTTTCGGGCCCTCCGGCGGCATCGTGCGCGAAGGCGCGACGATGGAGGCAATGCGTCGGGGCAGGGCGCGGCACAATACGCCGGGCGGTGTGGTCTGGACGCTTGGCCTGGTTCCAGAGGCAGGCGACCAGGTGTCGATGGTGCGCGAAGCCGCGCGTGCCGGCACCACAATCCTGCTCATGAGTGACGGCTTTTCGGCGCTCTGCGAAGCGTACCAAATTCATGACGAGCAGGGCCTGGTCGAAGCTGCGATGAAAACCGGATTGGCCGAATTGCTGCGCCGGTTGCGCCATTTCGAGCGGGTAGAAGATCCGGGCGCACGGCGGTTCGCGCGCTTCAAGCAAAGCGACGACGCGACCGCCATCCTGGCGCGGGTGACCGCCTGAAACCGCGCTTTTTCACGCTTTGGGACAAGGTTTCGCCGCAATATTCACAGCTGTGTGAAAAATACACGCAAGTTATTGTTTTAAATAGGAAAAAATGAGCTGAAATCGGGAGCGGGATTTGTCCCCGCAACGGGAATCGCCTATAAACAGGGCTGCATCTTCCGCAAGTGAAAGCAGTTCCCATTGTCCGACCAGACCAAACCGCCTGAGTCCGGCTCCGGCCCTTCCGATATCCAGCCGATTTCGATCATCGACGAGATGAGCAGATCCTATCTCGATTACGCGATGAGCGTGATCGTGAGCCGGGCTTTGCCGGACGTGCGCGACGGGCTGAAACCTGTGCATCGGCGCATACTTTACGGCATGTCGGAATTGGGCATCGACTGGAACAAGAAGTACGTCAAATGTGCCCGCGTGACCGGCGACGTGATGGGCAAGTACCATCCGCACGGCAACACGGCGATTTACGATGCGCTGGTGCGCATGGCGCAGGACTGGTCGCTTCGCCTGCCGCTGATCGACGGGCAGGGTAATTTTGGCTCGATCGACGGCGATCCGCCGGCGGCCGAGCGCTACACGGAATGCCGGCTGGCCAAGGCCGCGCATGAATTGCTCGACGACCTCGACAAGGACACGGTCGATTTCCGCGACAACTATGACGGCACGCTGAGCGAACCTGTGGTGCTGCCGGCGCGGTTTCCGAACCTTCTCGTCAATGGCGCGGGCGGAATTGCCGTCGGCATGGCTACGAACATCCCGCCGCACAATCTCGTTGAAGTCGTCAATGCCTGCATTGCGATGATCGACAACCCGTCCATCGACCTGCCCGAACTGATGGAGATCATTCCCGGGCCGGATTTTCCGACGGGCGGCATTATCCTGGGGCGCGCCGGTATCCGTTCTGCCTACGAGACCGGGCGCGGCTCGGTCGTCATGCGTGGCAAGGTGCATACGGAGACGGTGCGCGGCGAACGCGAAGCGATCATCGTAACCGAGGTTCCCTACCAGGTAAACAAGTCGACGATGATCGAGAAGATCGCCGAACTGGTGCGCGACAAGCGCGTCGAGGGGATTTCCGACATCCGCGACGAATCCGACCGCGACGGCTACCGCGTGGTGGTTGAGCTCAAGCGGGACGCGATGGCGGATGTGGTGCTGAACCAGCTCTACCGCTATACGCCGCTGCAATCCTCCTTCGGCTGCAACATGGTGGCGCTGTCGGGCGGCAAGCCGGAACAACTGACGCTGGTCGACATGCTGAGGGCTTTCGTCGCTTTCCGTGAAGAAGTCATTACAAGGCGCACCAAGTTCCTTCTGAACAAGGCGCGAATCCGCGCACATGTTCTTGTCGGCCTCGCAATCGCGGTCGCCAATATCGACGAGGTGATCCGCCTCATCCGGGCCGCTCCCGATCCGCAGACCGCGCGCGACCAATTGATGGAGCGCCGCTGGCCTGCCGGCGATGTTGCGCCGCTGGTGGAACTCATCGACGACCCGCGCCACAAGCTCAATGAAGACGGCACGTACAATCTGTCGGAAGAGCAGGCGCGCGCAATTCTCGATTTGCGCCTGCAGCGGCTGACAGCGCTTGGACGGGACGAGATTTCAGACGAACTTCACAAGATCGGCGAGGAGATCAAGGATTACCTCGAGATCCTTGCATCCCGCGTCCGTGTTCTCGACATCGTTCGGCAGGAACTCGCTGCTGCCCGCGACGAGTTCGGCACGCCGCGCCGCACTGTTATCGCCGAGGGCGGCTACGATGTGGACGACGAAGACCTGATCGCCCGCGAAGACATGGTCGTGACCGTTAGCCATGGCGGCTACATCAAGCGGGTGCCGCTCGACACATACCGGGCGCAGCGGCGCGGAGGCAAGGGCCGCTCCGGCATGGCTACGCGCGATGAAGATTTCGTCGCGCGGCTATTCGTCGCCAATACGCACACGCCGGTGCTCTTCTTCTCCTCTCGCGGCATCGTCTACAAGGAGAAGGTCTGGCGCCTTCCCATCGGTGCTCCACAGGCCCGCGGCAAGGCGCTGATCAACCTGCTCCAGCTGGAAAAGGATGAGCGGATCACCTCGATCATGCCGCTGCCGGAAGACGAAACCCAGTGGGAAGCGCTCGACGTGATGTTCGCGACGACGCGCGGCACCGTCAGGCGCAACAAGCTATCCGATTTCATCCAGGTAAACCGCAACGGCAAGATCGCGATGAAGCTGGAGGAGGAGGGCGACGAGATCCTCGCCGTCCAGACCTGCACGGAGTACGACGACGTGCTGCTGACGACGGCGGCCGGCCAGTGCATCCGCTTTCCGGTGACGGACGTGCGTGTTTTTGCCAGCCGCAGCTCGGTGGGTGTGCGGGGCATCAACCTTGCCGATGCGGACAGGATCATATCAATGGCTATTCTGGCCCACTCGGACGCGTCACCGGCCGAGCGCGCCGCCTACCTCAAGCGCTCCGTGATGGAACGAAAGGCTGTCTCGCCCGATGGCACGGCCGAGGAGGCAGAGGAAATCGGTCTTGTCGGGGAGGAAGTCTCCGGAGAGGCGGAACTCAGCGAGGAACGTTACCAGGAACTCAAGGCTGCCGAGCAGATGGTGCTCACCGTCTCAGAGTACGGCTATGGCAAGCGGTCCTCGTCCTATGACTTCCGGATCACTAATCGCGGCGGCAAGGGCATCCGTGCAACGGATACCTCGCGTACAAACGAGATCGGCGAACTCGTCGCGGCCTTCCCCGTCGAAGATGGCGACCAGATCATGCTGGTCACCGATGGCGGCCAGTTGATCCGCACGAAGGTGGGCCAGATACGGCTCGCAAGCCGTGCAACGAAGGGCGTCACCATCTTCAATACCGGCGGCGAGCAGAAGGTCGTATCGGTCGAACTGATCAGCGAACCGGAAGAAGACGGCGCGAACGGCAATGGCGCGGACGAAGGCGAGGGCGGCGAAAACGGCGCAGAAGCCGGAGAGGCCTGATCCGCTCTGCCGCGTGAAGTGCTTCGTCCTGCGGGGTATGGCACGATAAATGTGAATTCGATGGTGTACCGATGGGACTGTCCCTTGCCAGCATTTTGGCAATAGCGATTGCCAGCTTCGTGATCGTCATCGTCCCAGGTCCGACGGTCACGATTATCATCGCCAATTCCTTGCGGGATGGCGCGCGGGCGGGGCTGCTCAATGTTGCAGGCACGCAGGCTGGCCTTGTTCCCATGGTGCTGATTGTTGCTTTCGGTCTCAACACTGTCGTTGCGCTGATGGCGGAGTGGTTCTTCTGGGTCAAACTGGCCGGCGCCGCCTATCTGATATGGCTCGGCTACAGGCTCTGGCGCTCCGACGGCTCGATCGGCGATGTGGCGCAGGTCAAGCGCCCGTCCATTGGCTATTTCTCGCAAGGCTTGCTGGTCATCTGGTCGAACCCGAAGGCGCTGCTCTTCTTCGGCGCGTTCCTTCCGCAGTTCATCGATCCTGCGGGCAACGCCTTCATGCAGATGGTGACGGGCGGGGTGATCTTCATGGCTGTGGCCACCGTGTTCGATTCCCTCTACGCGCTACTTGCGGGCAGGGCCGGTCAATTGCTGACACGCAACCGCATCCAGCTGGTCGAGCGTATCAGCGGGACCGTGTTGATTGGCGGCGGGCTTTGGATGGCCAGCCTGCGCCGGGCCTGAACCTTGGACGCGGCCTCAATCACTTTCATGCCAGCACGTCCCGAGCGGCTCGAAGATATAGCAGCGGTGTTTGCCGACTGCAGTTACGGGCGCAAATGCTGGTGCGGCTACTGGTACCTGCCCAATCGCGACTACAAGGCGGGATGGGGCGACGGCAACCGCCGGCACTTCGAAACGCTGGTGCAATCCGGTGCGGAGCCCGGGATCATTGCCTACGCGGATGGCGAACCGGCAGCCTGGCTTGGCATCGCGCCTCGCACCGCATTCGACAAGCTCAACCGGTCAAAGCCGTTGGCGCCTGTAGATGAGGCCCCGGTATGGGCGATGAATTGTTTTATTGTCCGCAAGCAGTGGCGCAGGACCGGGATGATGCGCCGCCTAATCGGCGCCGGTGTGGATTTCGTTCGCGAGCGCGGTGGCCACACGATCGAGGCCTACCCTTTCGATGCCAATCGCAAACCGCTCAACGACGAACTTTTCGTCGGGACGGCGGCCGCTTTCCGTGACTGCGGATTTGAGGAAGTGGCGCGCCGCCTGCCGTCGCGGCCAATCATGCGGCTAGTGCTGAGAGATCAAAAAAAGGCGCGGCTCACAGAGGGCCGCGCCAGTCGCGAAACTGAAGGTCAGGCGAATCCGCGCGGGCCGGTTCAAAACCCGGGCGGGTGGGGACATTTCAACTTCAGTTCCGGTTCGGTTCGAAATGGCCGCGACGAGCCGGACGCATGGCGCGAACCATTTCGGCCTTGCGCTCCACATCGGCGGCGCGAAATGCCGCGATCATCAGTGCGGAAGCCATTGCAAGTGCAACAAGAACTACTGCCATTGTTCTCTCCCTGTCCGCACTATCGCGGATGAAACTTTCCGGATCTTCACCGGAACGGGTCGGAATTTAGCAAAGCGCGCCAAAACTCCGACTGAATGATATATTAATCCTGCATTCACGTTGGCGCTGTGACGAAGATCACAGAACGCGCGAATTTTTGCTTTCGGTTCCCTTGCGAGCGCACTATCGGCATGCGACATGGGTGCCCATGAAACGCACGGCCTACTATCCCGGTTCCTTCGATCCGCTCACGAACGGGCATCTTGACGTTCTGACACGCGCTCTGGCGCTGTTCGACACGGTGGTGATCGGCATCGGCGTGCATCCCGGCAAGACACCGATGTTCAGCTTCGAGGAACGTGCCGATCTGATCGAGGCTTCGCTCGATGCCGGGGCGAGGGGCCGCATCAAGGTTGAGCAATTCGACAATCTGGTCGTCAAGGCGGCGCGGCAGGCAGGTGCGGTTGCGCTGGTGCGCGGCCTTCGCGACGGAACCGACCTCGACTACGAGATGCAGATGGCGGGCATGAATGGCGTGATGGAGCCGGAGATTCAGACGGTGTTTTTTCCGCCCAGCCCGCGAACCGCGCGATTACCGCCACATTGGTGCGCCAGATCGCCAAGATGGGCGGCGATGTTTCGCCTTTCGTGCCGGCGCACGTCCATGCCGCCCTGAAGCAGAAAACCGGCGCCTGAGCGCCTTTAGCGGAGTTACCCATGAGATTGATCGCAAGCATTGCCGCCGCAGTTATGGTTCTGGCAGCCTTTTCGGCGAACGCATTGGCCGATGAAAATACCGTCCTGATGGAGACCAGCCAGGGCAACGTGGTAATCCAGTTGCGCCCCGATCTCGCGCCCAAGCATGTCGAGCAGATCAAGACGCTCGTCAAGGACGGCTTTTACGACGGCATCGTCTTTCACCGCGTGATCGACGGCTTCATGGCCCAGACCGGCGATCCGACCGGCACGGGCATGCGGCGGTTCGAATCTGCCGGACCTTCCGGCCGAGTTCACCGATACGCCGTTTGTGCGCGGCGTGCTCGGCATGGCCCGCACGCAGGATCCGAACACGGCCAATTCCCAGTTCTTCATCATGTTCGGCGACGCGTCGCCATCTCAACGGCCAGTACACGGTCGTGGGCGAAGTCACCGAGGGCATGGAAGCGGTCGACAAGATCAAGAAGGGCGATCCGGCAGGCGGCGGCATGGTCGACAGACCGGACAAGATCATCAAGATGCAGATGCAGGACGCCGGCTGACAACGTGCCGGCGCAACAGTGAAAGGAAAGACTTTGTCGACTTACAAGGATCCGGAAAACACGCTCGTCATGGAAACCACCAAGGGCAAGGTCGTGATCGAATTGCGGCCCGACCTTGCGCCGAACCATGTCGAGCGCATCAAGGAACTGGCCCGCGAGCGGCTTTTACGACGGCATCGTGTTTCACCGCGTGATCGAGGGCTTCATGGCGCAGACCGGCGATCCGACACGGCACGGGCATGGGCGGCTCCGGCAAGAACCTGAAGGCCGAGTTCAACGAGGCGCCGCATACGCGCGGCATCTGCTCCATGGCGCGCTCGCACAGATGCCGGACTAGCGGCAACAGCCAGTTCTTCATCTGCTTCGACGACGCCCGCTTCCTCGACCGCCAGTACACGGTCTGGGGCAAGGTCATCGAAGGCATGGAGAATGTCGACCAGATCAAGCGCGGCGAGCCGGTGCGCGATCCCGACTCCATCGTGTCGATGAAAGTCGCGGCTGATCTTTGAGGCCTGCCGTGGAAATTGCAGGGGCGGCGTTCTTGCGCCGCCCTTTTGCATGCAAGGGTACGCCATGCGCGTTGACCTGTTCGATTTCGATCTGCCGGAAGACCGGATTGCGCTGCGGCCTGCCAGTCCGCGCGATGCGGCGCGGCTGCTGGTCGTGAAGCCCGGCGAGGCGTTGGCCGACCGCTCGGTGCGCGATCTGCCGGATTTGCTTGCAGCCGGGCGATGCGCTGGTGTTCAACGACACGCGGGTAATCCCGGCGCAGCTCGAAGGCATCGGGTGCGCGACGGCGCTTCCGCCTCGATCGGCATCACCCTGCACATGCGCCTCGATGGTCACCGCTGGAAAGGCTTTGCGCGCGGCGCCAAGAAGCTGCAGGCCGGCGACCGGTTGATCTTCGGCCATTCCGGCAATGCCTGCCTTGCCGGCGTGCTCGACGCGACGGTGGCGGAAAAGGGCGAGGCGGGCGAAGTGACGCTCGCCTTCGATCTTTCCGGCGCGGCGCTCGATGCGGCGATGCACGCGGTCGGGCCACATTCCGCTGCCGCCCTATATCGCGTTGAAGCGGCCGGAGGACGAGCGCGACCGGACCGACTACCAGACGGTCTATGCGCGCGAGGAAGGCGCGGTGGCGGCACCGACTGCCGGGCTGCATTTCACGGACGAACTGATGCAGCGGCTGTCCGACACGCGGCATCTCGCGCATTTCGTGACGCTGCATGTCGGGGCAGGGACGTTCCTGCCGGTCAAGGCCGACGATACGAAAGATCACAAGATGCATGCCGAACGCGGGGTCGTCGATGCGCCGCACCGCCGATGCGCTCAACGCGGTGCGCAAGGCCGGGCGGGCGCATCGTCTGCGTCGGCACGACATCGCTGCGGCTTCTCGAAAGCGCCGCGACGCGAGACGGCGAAATCATGCCATGGGACGGCGCGACGGACATCTTCATCACGCCCGGCTACCGGTTCCGCGCCTGTCGACCTGCTGATGACGAATTTCCATCTGCCGCGCTCGACCCTGTTCATGCTGGTCTCGGCGTTCAGCGGCCTGGACACCATGCGCGCGGCCTATGCCGGCATGCGATCGAAAACGGCTACCGCTTCTATTCCTATGGCGATGCCAGCCTGCTATATCGCGCGCCATGACGCAGACATGCACGCAACGAATTCACCTTCACGCCTGCTCGCCACGGACGGCAACGCCCGGCGCGGCGAGATCACGATGCCGCGCGGCACGATCCGCACGCCCGCCTTCATGCCGGTCGGCACCGCCGGCACGGTCAAGGCCATGTATATGGACCAGGTGAAGGCGACCGGTGCCGACATCATTCTCGGCAACACCTATCACCTGATGCTGCGGCCCGGCGCCGAACGCGTGGCCCGGCTCGGCGGCCTGCATGAGTTCATCCGCTGGCAGGGTCCGATCCTGACCGATTCCGGCGGCTTCCAGGTCATGTCGCTTGCCGCCCTGCGCAAGCTGACCGAGGAGGGCGTGACCTTCCAGTCGCATGTCGACGGCTCGCGCCACATGATGACGCCGGAGCGCTCGATCGAAATCCAGGGACTGCTCGGCTCCGACATCCAGATGCAACTCGACGAGTGCATCGCGCTGCCGGCCGCACCGCGCGGAAATCGAGCGGGCGATGGAACTGTCCCTGCGCTGGGCCGAGCGCTGCGCCACGGCCTTCGGCACGCAGCCGGGCAAGGCGATGTTCGGGATCGTGCAGGGCGGCGATGATGCCGGAACTGCGGGTCAAATCCGCGCGGGCGCTTGTCGGCGATGAACCTCAAGGGCTATGCCATCGGCGGCCTTGCCGTCGGCGAGCCGCAGGACGTGATGCTGCGCACCCTCGAGATCACCACGCCCGAACTGCCGGCCGACAAGCCGCGCTATCTGATGGGCGTCGGCACGCCGGACGACATTCTGGAAAGCGTGGCGCGCGGCATCGACATGTTCGATTGCGTGATGCCGACGCGCTCGGGCAGGCACGGCCTCGCCTTCACGCGGCGCGGGCAGATCAACCTTCGCAATGCCCGCCATGCGGAGGATCACGCGTCCGCTCGACGAGGAAAGCGATTGCCCCGCCGCCCGCGACTATTCGCGGGCCTATCTGCACCATCTCGTGCGGTGCGACGAGGCGTTGGGCGGCATGCTGCTGACCTGGAACAACCTGCACTATTACCAGCAGCTGATGGCGGGCATCCGGGCCGCGATCGAGGCGGGACGCTTTGAGGAATTCCGTGCACAGACCAAGGCCGACTGGGCAAAAGGCGACATCGCCGCATTGTAGCGGCGCTGCCGTTTCCGCGTTAGCGCTTACTTGATGTTGGCCTTGCCGCCGACGATTTCGACGGTTTCCGAACCGCTCAGCGTTTCGCGGTCGCCATTCGGCATGGTGACGAAGCAACCTGCCGGGCAGACGGAAATTGTCTCGCCTGACTGAATGCCAATTTCATTCTGCTCGCCACCCTCGGTGACCTGCAGCGAATGGGCCTGTCCATCCGTATTGATGATCGTGGCGGCGCCGGCACCCGATACGGAAGTCGACAAAGCGAGGATGGCTGCTGCGATGAGTTTCATTTCGATTTACCGGCGTCTCCGCCGTCCCTTCTTGCGGCCGGTTCAACCAGCCATGCCGTAATCTTTAGCACGTCGAAAATGAACGGCCACTGAATGTGTTCTTCATGATCTGGCTGGCTTGGCACGTGCACGGCGGGCCGGTTGGCCTTGTTTCGGACTTTTCAGTCCACGACGAAATGAGTCTTTCCAAATCCTCGGTCTTGATGTTGAGATCGCGCTGCGGGAACGGAATCTGGATATTCCTTGCCTCGAAGGCATCCACGATAGCATACCGAATTCTGGTAGCAATTACAGAACCTTCCAGCACATCCTTGACATGGAACCTGAGCTCGAAATCCAGTGCCGATTCACCGAAGTTGAGGAACACGACGAAGGGCGCCGGCACCTTCAGCACGGACGGATCGGCGGCTGCGATTTCCAGCAGCAACTCATGAACCATGCGCGGATTGGTGCCATAGGCAACCGAGACCGCGACATCGACGCGGCCCAGATGGTTGCGATGGGTCCAGTTGCCGACCGGCTGGTTGATCAGTTCGGAATTGGGCAGGATCACCGTCTGTTTCTGGAACGTCTCGATTTCGGTTGCCCGCACGGATATGCGCTTCACCGTTCCGGCGGTCTGGCCTGTCACGATCCAGTCGCCGACCTTGAACGGGCCGCTCGGCAAGGAGAATGAGGCCGGAGACGAAGTTGTTGACGATGTTCTGCAGGCCGAAGCCGATGCCGAGCGATAGCGCGCCCGCAACGATGGCAAGGTTCGAGAGGTCGAAGCCGGCGGCCGACACGCCGACCAGCGCCGCAAGTCCAATGCCGATGTAGCCCGCAATGGTCCTGATGGAATTGCGCACGCCAGTGTCGAGCCGGCTGCGGGCCATCACGTTGCGGTCGAGCCAAGCCTGGAACTGGCGGGTCAGCACATAGCCGACGACGAAGAGGATGATGCCGAACAGGATCGCAAACAGCGAGATCGAGAAAGAACCGATCGTGATGTTCGTCATGATCCGGTAGAGGAACGACGACACGTCTATGCGGTTGAAGCCCCATTGCAGGGCGATCAGCGGCAAGCCGACGAGGACGACGAGCAGGTAGGTGCCAAGACTCAAGAGCAGGCCGAACTGGTCCATCGCAGTGTCGGAGAGTTCGAACCGGGCCTTGAGGCGCGCGCCGAGACGGGTCGCGTCCAGCGCTCCGTCGGCGCCCAGCGCCCGCCCGGTCTGCAGGCCGATCAGCATGGTGGCGAGGATCGCGCCGGTGATGACGATTTGCGCGGCGGCAAATTTGGCGAGACCGACATAGCCGCTGACCGCGGCGATGATGACAAACGCGGCAAGCAGCAGCATCGGTATTCGCACGACGCCGGGCAGCGGCAGTGACTGGCCGGTTTCCGCGTCGCGATAGGGTTTCACCAATGCGATCATGATCAGCAGGACGCCGATTGTGAGCGCCGCCACCATGCTTTGCCCGACGGTCACTGCCAGCGACGAAGAATAGACGTCGGCGATCCAGCCGAACATGAAGTCGAGTATGTGTACGGCTGCCATCGCCAGCGTCAGGGCGACAATCCGTCGCGCGCCCCTGTCGGTGACGTCGGCCAGCCTGCGGCCGGGATGGCCCGGCGCGAAAATTGAACGCACGAGCTGCTGAATGAAGAAGAAAGCGGCAACCGAGACGAGGAAGGCCTGGAACAAGTTCGAGCGACTGACCGGAGAAGATCGCGAAAGTGAAGAACAGCCAGTAGACGATACCCAAGCCGACGCAGAAGGCGAGTGTCGGAACGACGGTGGACCAGAATGCCAGCGACAATCGTCCGAAATAGGAGAGTTCGCCGTCGCGGTGGCGCATCAGCAGCATGCGGCCCAGTGTGCGCTGGAAACCCCACCAGACCGCCAGAACCGAGGTGATTGAAAGCCCGACCGCAATGAGCAGCGACTGCATCCTGAAGGTGCCGACGAATTGCAGCCGGGACGCTATGGTCCGCCATGCCTTGTGGATATCGTCCCGGAAAGCCTTCCAGTTCTCGGCGTTGAAAACGCCGTTCGCGGTCGTTCGGCGGAAGAGCGTGTTGGAAAAGAGTTCGCGGCGAAGATCGCTGATGGCTGCGCTGGCCTCGTTGGTGCGGATGGAGAGGCGTTCTGCCGCGGCCAATTCGGCGTTGATCGCCGCCTTGCGCGACAAGAGTTCCCTTCGCTCGGCTGCCACGATGTCCGGTTCCGGCCGGCTCGCCTTCCTTGGGCGGCGCGCCAAGTTCTTCGAGGCGGGCGTTGATACGACCAAGTTCCGGCCTGAAGCGAAACGCCGAAATCGATCAGCGACTTGGCCAGCTTGTCGGTTTCCACCCGCAGCGCCACAAGGCGCTCGTCATTTGCGGAATGTTCGGCAATGCCCGCTTCGATGCGGGCCAGCTCGCGCTGCAGCTTCGCGGTCGGCGGCTCCTGTTCCTGCGCGAACGCGTAACTGAACGCCGCGGCGAGCAGCAACAAGGCTAGCAAAATGGGTCGTCGCATCGGCATATGGTCCGGCAGAATGTTCCGCGACGGTGAGTTGCCGCCGGTCACCATACAGAACCGGCGGGCTGGAACCAAACCGCGGCAGCCGTCAGGCGTTTGCGCCCGTGTACGGGTTCAGCTTCACGCCGTTGATCTTCCAGCTTCCGTCCGGCTGGCGTACCAGCGTGTAGACGGCCTGCCATTGCTTGCCTTGCGGATCGGTGACGATGACTTCCTGGTGCACCTGTCCGCTGATGAAGGCATTGCGGCCGAAGACGAAGCTGTCCGGGTTGTAGAGCGGCATGTAGCCGGTCTGCACCATGCCCATGAAGCGGTCGACGGTGGTGAAGACCTGCTTGATCGACGGGGCGGCATGGCTGTAGGCCCGTTCGCCGTCGCCTGCCTTGAATGCGGCGATCTGGTCGTTGATGACCTGCTGGGTCGCCATGGCATCGGATTGCGGAACCGCGTCCTGTGCAAAGGCGCGTATCGAAAAGGCAACGATGAAGGTGAAGGCGAGCGCAGCGATGGCCAGTGCCATCGTGCGTTTTGCAGCCAGTGCGGCGGCGCGGGGTTTGTGCGGCATGGCGGCAACCTCCTTCAGCAAGTGTGTGGACACACTATACGCAAGAAGCTGCGTTGCGGTTTTCAACTCTGCGAGATGATCTTGAGCGCCAGTTCGCCCATTTGGGGAACCGCCGCGCCATAGGATCGCGCCTTTTCCGGGATTGGAGGCGTTGCCGTCGAGCGAGCGCTTGTAGACGCCCTGCAGGATGGCGGCGAGCCGGAAGAAGGAAAATGCGAGATAGAACGGCCAGTTGTCGATTGGCCCGATGCCCCGTCGCCGGCAATAGGCTGCCACATACTCTTCCTCGGATGGAATGCCGATGGCCGCGCGGTCGATGCCGCCAAGGCCGCGAAATCCGCCGTGATGCGGAAGCCGCCACTGCATGCACTGATAGGCAAGGTCGGCTAGCGGATGACCGAGCGTCGACAATTCCCAATCGAGAATGCCAAGGATCGCCGCACTGTCGCGGGCGAACACCATGTTGTCGAGCCGGTAGTCGCCATGCACCAGCGCGACCTGCCCGTCATCGGGCGGCATGCGCGCGGCCAGCCAGTCGATCAGCCGGTGGATGTTCTCGTTGCGGTCGACTTCGCTGGCTGCATATTGCTTGGTCCAGCGGCCGAACTGCCGTTCGAAATAATTGCCGGGCACGCCGAAATCGGAAAGGCCCACCGCTGCCGGTTCGACGCCGTGCAATTGCGCGAGCGCTGCGTTCATCGAGTCGTAGATTGCAGCGCGGGTCGGCACCGCATCCGGCCCGACCAGTTCGTGCAAGCGCAGGATCCCAGAAAATGCGGCCGTCCAGATATTCCATGACATAGAACATCCGGCCGATCGGCGAATGAATCGTCGCTACACAGCGCCAGCACTTTGGGCACGGGAACTTCGGTATTAGCCAGCGCCTTCATGACGCGGAATTCCCGGTCGACCTGGTGCGCCGATTTCAGCAGTTCTCCCGGCGGCTTGGCGCGCAGGACGTATTTTCCGCTTTCGGCGACTATCAGATAGGTCGGGTTTGACTGGCCGGTGTCGAACTTGCGCAGTTCGTGCAGCTCCGAAAAACCTGGAACATTTGCCTCGAGCCAGGGCGCAAGCGCTTCGTCGTCGAGGAGGTTCGGGCTTTCGATCATTGTGCATTCTCCGGTACGTGCCGACGGTGGAACCGCGTCGCGAATTCGTCAAGGCGTGAAGCGGCGCGGGCAACCTCGCCGAGCGACGGCATGGCACGTTGGCAATGACCGCGCCACACATGCGTGTGTGGCTTTATCGACACTCATGACGCAAGAGTTGCCAATGCGGCTGGCGCCGTCAAGCGCGAAAGGCCGGTTTTGAGTTGCCCCCGGCGAAAGGCATTGCTAGGGAGCGCCCGACGTCGGCTATGCCGAAGCCAGAGCGAAAGCTGATGCCCAACCGCTTCATATCGGCCATGCGCCAGATCGGTCCGAAACTTCTGTTTCGCGGAGCCATCATGGTTGTCGTGCTCATGGCAGCCGGATTTCTGCTCGAGCATTACAAATTCCAGGAAATCGTGGATTACTTCCGGTTTTCGGGCGACGCGGATGCCGGCTGGATGAACGGCCGTTCGGCATTCATGGCGCTTTCGCTGCTTTTCACCGCGGTGGGCGGGCCGCGTCAGGCCGTTGCGTTCTTCGCCGCTTATTTCTTCGGACTTGGGGAAGGGTTCGTCATCGCACTGCTGGCGACGGTGTTGGGTAGCATCGTGGCAATGGCTGCAGCCGCCAGCTTTCGCGAGGAGGCAAGGCGCTTCATTCGCGGCAAAGTAGACATCGCGCTACAAATGTGGGGCAGCAATGCCTTCATGATCACGCTGCTAATCCGGCTGCTTCCGGTCGGCTCGAACCTCGTCACAAACCTTGCCGCCGGCGCAATGGGGATTCCGGTACTCGGCTTCGTTGCAGGATCTGCGGCGGGCTATGTGCCGCAAACGCTGGTTTTCGCCCTGATGGGTTCAGGCGTGAACCTTGGTTCGGAGGTGCAGATCGGGCTTTCGATCGTGCTCTTCGTACTGTCTGTGGTCATCGGCGTGCGCATCTATGCACGCTACCGGCGCGAATTCAAAAAGCGCAAGCATTCGGCAATCGGCTGAAATTCTGGCCACGCGCGAAGCCGACTAGACTCAGTCCTCGGCGGTTTGCGGCGCCTTCGTGCGCCGGCGCAGCCACGACACCCCGAACAGGTCGTAGAGCCCGATCAGCGCCCGGTTGAAATTGTTGTATTTCGAGACGCCCGCAAGCCGGGGTCGGTCATTCACCGGCTGGTACGCGGTCTTGTAGCCATACGTCTGGAAAAGCGCCGGCAAATAGCGGTGGATCGAGGTGAAAAACGGCAGGAGCAGGAAGGCGTCCCGCCAGAAAACCTTGATCCCGCATCCGGTGTCGGGACAGTCGTCCTTCAGTACCGCATCGCGGATCCAGTTGGCTGCGCGCGAAGCAAATTTCTTGGAGCCCGTGTCGCGCCGGTTGGTGCGAACACCGCCTACCAGCGCCGGCTGGCTGCGATCGCCGGGCTTGCCGAGCTTGGCAAGCAATGCGGGAATATCGGCCGGATCGTTCTGTCCGTCGCCGTCCATGGTGGCGATCACCGGAAACCGCGCCGCCAGTATGCCCGTTCGCACGGAAGCCGACTGCCCGGCATTGGAAAGGTGACGCACCAGCCTCAGTTTTGGGTTGTGCTGTTTCAGCTCGGTGATTTCGGCGGCGGTTCCGTCGTTGGAAAAGTCATCTACAACAATGACTTCGCCGACGATGTCGTCCGGGACGGCAGCAAAGGTTTCGCTGACGAGCCGGCCGATGTTGCCTTCCTCGTTGTATGCTGGAATGACAACGGATATCTGCATCTGACCGGCTTTTAGGAGTTGGTTTGTCCGGCTTTAAGGCCGTTCGCGCAAGCCAAAGGACCGCTACACACGTGCGGCTTGTCCAACTTGACTTGATGCCGCGTAAATCCCATACACGCGGCTGAATGGCAAGGCCCGCGGGCGGGGGTGGGTAACCACCCGCGCGCCAGGCGCTCTAGAGGGATTGGGAAGGCGTGACGGCCTCAGATTTTCCGGGACGTGATGCCTTGCGCGAACGTGACTGGGCCATGCTCACATGGATTACGCTTGGCGTCATCCTTGTCCTGCGCGTCATTTCGCTATGGTTCAACACCACGGAACTGTTTTTCGACGAAGCCCAGTACTGGGTTTGGGGAAAAGAGCCGGCCTTCGGCTATTTCTCCAAGCCGCCCGTGCTCGCCTGGATCATCGGCCTTTTCACCGCTGTGTGCGGTGACAGCGAATTCTGCGTCCGCCTCGCTTCGCCCCTCATTCATACCGGCACGGCATTTGTCGTATTCCTGATCGCCGGGCTGCTGTTCGACCGCAGGACCGCCTTCTGGTCTGCGTTCACGTACGCCTTGCTTCCGGCGGTGTCGCTCTCCTCCGGGGTGATATCGACCGATGTGCCGCTACTCTTCTTCTGGGCTCTGGCGCTCTACGCGTTCCTGAAGTTCGAACGAACGAACGCCTACGGCTGGGCCGTGATGCTGGGCGCCGCCATCGGCCTCGGGGTGATGTCGAAATACGCGATGCTCTACATCCTGCCCTGCATTGCGATCTATTCGCTGTCGATACCGGAAAGGCCGCACGTCCTGACGCGGGCCACGTTCTGGCTGGCAATCGGCGGTCGCTGCCTTGATCGTCGCCCCGAACATCTGGTGGAACAGCGCCAACCAGTTCGCGACGGTCGGCCACACTGGCGAGAATATCGGCTGGGGCGGTGAAATTCCCAATCTTGCAGGCTTTGCAGAGTTCGCCGCCTCGCAGTTCGCCGTAATGGGGCCGCTCATGTTCGGCATCTACATCGCCTCGGTCTTCCGGTTGCCGCGCGAGGGAATGACGCGGGCGCAGTGGTTCCTGATCGCTTTTTCGGCGCCGGTGCTGGCGATCATCCTCTTTCAGGCGCTGATGTCGAAGGCCTATGCCAACTGGGCAGCGTTGACCTATGTCGCGGGAACGATCCTCGCCGTCGAGATCATGCTCAACCGGTTGCCGCAATGGTGGCTCCGCGTTTCGACCAGCATTCATGCAGGCGTATTCGCGGTGCTTCTGGTGGCCGTCGCGTTTTCAAGGCCAGGCGAATTGCCGCTGCCGGAAGGGTCCGATCCATTCGCCCGCATGCACGGCGCGAAAGAGGTTGCGGCAGAGGCGCGCGCCAAGATCGCGCAGGGTGACTACCAGGCGATCTTGGTCGACGAAAGGCAGATGGCCGCGCTTATGCATTATTATCTGCGCGACCTCGACCTGCCCATAAAGTCCTGGCAACGGGGCAGGGCGCCGGACGACCATTTCGAGCTGCACGAGGCCGTATCAGGATCAAAGACTGTCGCCAGTCTTCTACATTACCCGCAACAACAATCCGGCCCGGGTGGTTTCCAACTTCGTCTATGCGGAGCGGCTTGCGGTGTTCAAGCCGGAAGTCCCGGGTTTCAGGAAGGTTTCGTTCTACAACCTGCGCGGACCCGCGCCCGCGGTGCAGTGATCCCATGATGGAACACGTGCCTTTCGACCGCCATGCGAGACAAGCGGGAAACGCTCGTTGTGGCGGCAATTGCCGCCGCGCTTGGCTTTGCGACCGCGCTGCTTTTCATGTTCGCCCCGCAGATCGACATCGCCGTGTCCCGCAGTTTCCAATTGCCTGGCGGCGATTTCATGCTTTCGAAGTCGGGGTTCTGGCGGGGTTTGCGGGAGCTTTTCTTGCGGGCCTTCACGATCTGGTACATCTGGGTCCCCATTGCCGGCGTCCTCGCCTACCGGATGGCCCGGCCGGTGATGAACCTCGACTGGCGTCGCTGGCTGTATATCGGAGCCTGCTCCCTGATCGGTCCGCTGCTGCTGGTAAATGTCGTTCTCAAGGAACAATGGGGCCGCTGGCGGCCGCGCGAAGTTCTGGAACTCGGTGGGAACGAGAGCTTCACCTCGGTTCTCGACCTTGCCGGCAGTTGCGACAGAAATTGCTCCTTCGTCAGCGGCGAAGTTGCATCCATGGTGATGATCTTCATCGCGCTGGCCTTTGCCACGCGGCACTGGCGGCCTATCCACTATGGCCTGGCGGTGGTTCTTGGCGGGATCGAGGCCTTGATCCGGGTCGGGCAAGGCGGACATTTCCTGTCTGACGCGATTTTCGCAGGCGTTTTGATGGTGCTCGTCGCCGCGGCGGTGCACCTGTGGTTTTTCCACAGCGCTCGCTCGCCACTGCGCTGGTTCGAGCGCTCTGCCTAATCGATCTCGAACAGTCCGGCCGCGCCCATTCCGCCGCCCACGCACATGGTCACCACCACGTATTTGACGCCTCGGCGCTTTCCCTCGATCAGGGCGTGGCCAGTCATGCGGGCGCCCGACATGCCATAGGGGTGCCCGATGGAAATCGCTCCGCCATCGACATTGTATTTCTGCGGGTCGATGCCCAGCCTGTCCCGGCAATAGATCGCCTGGCAGGCGAATGCCTCGTTAAGTTCCCAAAGGCCGATGTCGTCGATCTTGAGGCCGTTGCGTTCCAGACAGCTTGGGAATGGCGAAGACCGGGCCGATGCCCATTTCGTCCGGGTCGCAGCCCGCAACCGCCATCCCGCGATAGATGCCGAGCGGGGCAAGGCCGCGCCGTGAGGCTTCCTTCTCCTCCATGAGAACGCAGGCCGATGCGCCGTCGGAAAGCTGCGAGGCATTGCCTGCCGTAACGTACTTGCCTTGGGAAATGACGCGGCCACCCTTGAAGACCGGCTGGAGTTGGGAAAGCCCTTCCAGCGTCGTACCGGGCCGGTTGCCCTCATCCTTGTCGAGGCGGATTTCCACGTCGCGTATCTCGCCGGTCGCCTTGTCCTGCACTTTCATGACGGATGTCATCGGTGCGATCTCGGCATCGAAACGGCCGGCGTCCTGTGCCGCGGCCGTCCGCTTCTGGCTATGCAGCGCGTATTCGTCCTGCGCCTCGCGGGATATGCCATAGCGCTCCGACACGATCTCAGCCGTTTCGAGCATACTCATGTACAAGGCCGGAAGATGCTCCACGAGCCAGGGATCGGCTGCGCGGTACATGTTCATCTTCTCGTTCTGGACCAGCGATATCGATTTAAGCCCGCCGCCGACCGTCACCTTCATGTTGTCGGAGATGATCTGCTTGGCTGCCGTGGCAATGCCCATGAGGCCGGACGCGCATTGCCGGTCAATGCTCATGCCCGCAACCGATGTCGGCAGGCCGGCGCGCATTGCGCTTTGCCGTGCGAAGTTCATGTGGGTGGAGCCTTGCTGGATGGCTGCTCCCATGACGACGTCATCAATCTCGCCCAGCTCCACGCCGGCGCGCCGCACTGCCTCGGCAATCGCATGCCCGCCCAGTGCCTGTGCCTGGGTATCGTTGAAGGCGCCGCGATAGGCCTTGCCGATCGGAGTTCGTGCCGTCGAGACGATGACTGCGGTGCGCATGCGATTTCCTCCGGTGTGTGTCGTTCAGTTCAGTGCAGCCTTGGCTGCCGCCGAGAGTATCTTTGCCACGTGCTCACGGCCATCGCGATAGACCGATGCCTTGTCCATTGCCGAAATCTGCGCAAACCGCGCGGCTATCGCCTCCGGCGTGCGCTCGCTTTCCGGCAGATGCAGGCCTTCGCTTTCACGCACTTCGACCGTTGCGAAATACCCTGCGCCGGCCAGTATCACGGTCCGGTTCGGCGCGTCGGCGCTTACGAGGTAGAGCGCCGCGGGCGTCACGAATTCCGGCTTCAGCATGGCCAGCATTTCCGGGGTGAGAATGTCCTCGGTCATGCGCGTCGCTGCGGTCGGTGCGATGCAATTGACGCGGATGTTGTTCTTCGCACCCTCGATCACTAGCGTGTTCATCAGCCCGACGGCGCCCATCTTGGCTGCGCCGTAATTGGCCTGGCCGAAGTTGCCGTAAAGCCCCGAGGTGGAGGTCGTCATGAGGATGCGCCCGAAATTGCGCTCCTTCATCGCGTTCCAGACCGCCAAGCTGCAATTGGCGGAGCCGGTCAGGTGCACGTCGATCACCGGCTGCCAGTCGGCAGGAACCATCTTGCCGAAGCTCTTGTCGCGCAGGATGCCGGCATTGTTGATCAGGATGTCGATGCGGCCCCATTGCGCCAGCGCCTGCGCGGCCATGGACTCGCATTGCGCGAAGTCCGTGACGTTTGCACCATTTGCAATTGCTTCTCCGCCACTTGCACGGATTTCCTGAACAACTGAATCAGCAGCGGCGGACGATCCGCCGGTGCCATCGCGCGCGCCGCCGAAGTCGTTGACCACCACTTTCGCGCCGCGCGCCGCAAGGCCGAGCGCATGGCTTCGGCCAAGCCCGTTGCCCGCGCCGGTGACGATCGCGACCTGTCCGTCGAAGCGGATATCCATGTATTACCCCATTATCCTTGTTGTTGCCCCAGAACTGTCACGCCAAGCCATTCGGCGGCAAGTGCCGGCTTGTCCGACCCTTCGATCTCGACTGTGACCAGGTAGCGCGACAGCATTTCGCCCGGCTTGCGCTCGCTGAGTTCGATCAGCTTGAAATGCCCCCTGACGCGCGATCCGGCAAGTACCGGCGAGAGGAATCGCACTTTGTCGAAGCCGTAGTTGATCGACATCACCGCTTCCGCCGGGGCGGGCAGGGCCTCATAGGCCATGCCAGACAGCAGCGACATGGTCAGGAAACCGTGTGCGATGGTTCCGCCAAACGGCGTCTCCGCCGCGGCGCGGGTACGATCGACATGGATGAATTGCCGGTCGCCAGTGATCTCGGCGAAGGCGTCGATCATCATCTGGTCGATCCGGATCCACGAGGACACGGCCTCGAAACTGCCGGCCGAAGCAACGAGTTCGGCCAGCGGCACGGTCTTGCGGTTCATGCTCTACTCGCCTTCTGAAAACAGTTCGTGACCGGTCTCGACATGGATGCCGCCGTCTATGGGAATGATCGCCCCGGTCACATAGGCGCCGCCGCGTCCGCACAGGAAAAGCGAGGCACCGGCTATGTCATCGGGCGAGCCGATGCGGCCAAGCGGCACGCCCTTGCCGACCCGCTCTGCCTTGTCCGGCGTGCCGGTGGCATAGGCCGTCATGCGGCTCTGGAAGGGGCCGGGAGCAAAAGCGTTGAAGGTGATGTGACGCCCTGCCAGTTCCTTGGCGAGGATTTTCGTCAAGTGATGCACCGCAGCCTTCGAAGCAGCGTAGGAATAGGCGCCGTCACCCAGCGGCTGAGTGCCCATGACCGATCCGAGCGAGACCACGCGTGCCGGATCGTTCCGATGTCGCGGCCTTTTCCAACAGGGGCAGCAGGTCGCGCGTGAGCGTGAAGAGACCGGCAACGTTGACGCCCATAACCTTGCTCCAGGCCGCATAAGGGAAGGTTTCCAGCGGTTCGCCCCAGGTCACGCCGGCATTGTTGAAAAGGATGTTGCAGCCGGTCGGTACGGCTCATCACCTCGGCCACCAGCGCCTTGACGCCTTCCTCGGTGGAAACATCGCCGGCAAAGCCTGTCACCTTGCCACGAACATCCGGCAGCGACATTGATTTCGTTGGCGACGGCGGTGCAGGCATCGGCCTTGCGCGAGGCGATCATCACATCGGCCCCGGCGCGGGCGAGGGCGGTTGCGATCATTCGCCCGATCCCGGTGGCGCCGCCAGTCACCAGCGCGGTCTTGCCCTCCAGCGAGAAGAGCTCTTCCAAAATCGACATCTTTCCTCCGCATGCATTCGCCGGGCGCTTTTTCGCTTTTCCGCCGCGCCGTAATGCGATCTAGTAGACCCCGATTTTTACGGTTACGTAAAGGGCCGAAATTCCGCGTTCGCGGGTACCGGCAGCGTGAGGAGGAAGCATGAATTCGGAAATGGCACTTGGCATGTCGGAGCGGGTAAAGCCGATCCACGCCAAGGTCGCAGCCATGATTCGCGACGAGATCATGCCGCTGGACGAGGAGTTCCTGGCCGAGGTGGGCAAGGGCGGAACCGCTGGGCCTACACCGCCCGGCAGACCGAAATCCTGGAAGGCCTGAAGCGCAAGGCGAAGGAACGCGGCCTGTGGAATTTCTGGCTGACCGATTCCGAACGCGGCTACGGCCTGACCACGGTCGAATATGCCTATCTGGCGGAGGAAATGGGCAAGTCGCATCTTGGCGCGGAGGTCTTCAACTGCTCGGCGCCCGACACCGGCAACATGGAAGTGCTGGAGCGCTACGGCAATGCCGAGCACAAGGAGAACTGGCTTGAAGCCGTTGCTGGAGGGCAAAATCCGCTCGGCCTATCTGATGACCGAGCCGGACGTTGCCTCCTCGGATGCCACCAACATCGCGATGTCCTGCGTGCGCGATGGCGATGAATATGTGCTCAACGGCGAAAAATGGTGGTCGTCCGGAGCAGGCGATCCGCGCTGCCAAGATCTACATCGTGATGGTCGCGTCGCCCGACCCGAACCGGCGCAAGCACGAGCAGCATTCGATGATCCTGGTGCCGGCCGATACGCCGGGCATCGAAATGCTGCGCGCGATGGAGGTCTACGGCCTGGACGATGCGCCGCACGGGCACATGCATATCCGTTTCACCGATGTGCGGGTTCCCGCCGCAAACCTGTTGCTGGGCGAGGGCAGGGGCTTCGAGATTTCGCAAGGCCGCCTGGGGCCGGGCCGCATCCACCATTGCATGCGGGCGATCGGGCAGGCCGAACTGGCGCTGGAGCAGCTTTGCAAGCGCTCGCTGCGCCGCGAGGCTTTCGGCAAGAAGCTGGCGGAACTGGGCGCGAATTTCGACATCATCGCCAATTGCCGCATGGAAATCGAAATGGCGCGGCTGCTGTGCCTGAAGGCGGCCTGGATGATGGACCAGGGCGATCCGCGCGCCGCCGCGCCGTGGATTTCGCAGATCAAGGTGGTCGCGCCGCTGATGGCGCTGAAGGTCATCGACGAGGCCGTGCAGATGCACGGGGCAGGCGGCATCAGCCAGGATCATTCGCTTGCCCGTGCCTGGCAGCATGTGCGCACGCTTCGCCTCGCCGACGGGCCGGATGCCGTGCACCGCCGGCAGGTCGCGCGATGGGAACTCAAGCGATACACGCAGGAAAAACTTGTGATGAAAGCGATCGTCTGCCGCGAATACGGGCCGATCGACAGGCTTGAATATGCCGAACTCGACAGCCCGGTTGCGGGGCCGAACGAGATCGTCATTCGTGCCGAGGCGATTGGCGTCAACTATCCGGACGGCCTTTTGGTGCAGGGGCTTTACCAGGCGCGGCCAGAAACGCCCTTCGTGCCGGGCATGGAGGTCGTCGGAGAAGTGATCTCCGCGGGCGGCGCGGTTACCCGCTTCAAGCCTGGCGACCGCGTGGCTGCGATGGTCACGACCGGCGCCTATGCGCAGGAAGTGAAGGCGCACCAGAGCGTGGTCATGCCCGCTCCCGCCGGGGCGGATGCCGGTGAGATCACCGCGCTGATGTGCGGCTATGGCACGGCGCATCACGGGTTGAAGCAGCGCGCACAGTTGCAGCCCGGCGAGACATTGCTCGTTACCGGTGCGGCGGGCCTGACCGGCCTGGCGGCTGTTCAGATCGGCAAGGCCATGGGCGCCAAGGTGATCGCGGTCGCCTCGTCCGAGGAAAAGCGCAAGCTCGCTGAAGCAACGGCGCCGACATCGCCATTCCCTATGACGACCTCAAGGATGCAATAAAGCATGCCACCGGCGGGCAGGGCGTCGATGTCGCTTTCGACGTCGTCGGCGGCGAAGTTTTCGACACTGCTGGCGCGCTCGATGGCCTGGGGCGGGCGCCTGCTGGTCGTCGGGTTTGCCTCGGGGCGCATTCCGCAATTTTCCGGTCAATCTTGCGCTGGTGAAGGGCTATTCGGTGGTTGGCGTGTTCTGGGGTTCGTTCACCCAGCGCGAGCCGAAGGCGTTTTCGCAAAACATGGCGGAACTGATGGACTGGTATGCGCAAGGCCGGGTAAAGCCGCATGTCGAGCGCGTATTCGCCCTCAAGGACGCCGCCGAGGCGCTGAAATTCATCCACGACCGGCAAGCCGCCGGGAAGATCGTACTCAAGCCGTGAGCAATCCATGAACATTCCGCAGACGATGCAAGCGTTGGTAGTGAGTCAATGAGGGCTATTCCGGCACGTCCGAAGGACCGGCAATCACCACGCTCGAACCCTTCGTCGAGCTGCGCGAGATTGCAGTGCCGCAACCCGGCGCTGGCCAGGTGCTGGTCAAGGTGGGGCTTGGCGGCGTCAACCCGTCGGACCTCCACTTCATCAAGGGCGAATATGGCCGGCCGCGCATCAAGGGCGCGCCGGGCGGCTTCGAGGGCATGGGAACGGTTGTCGCGGCGGGTCCGGGTTCCGAGCGCCTGATCGGCAAGCGCGCCGGTTTTGTGGCCAGGCGACTCCGGCGCGTGGGCGCAATATGCAATTGCCGACTCATCTTCGTGCGTGCCGGTGCTGGACGAGGTGCGCGACGAGGACGCGGCGGCGCTGTTCGTCAACCCGCTTACCGCGATCGCCATGTTCGAGGAGATGAAGAAATCGGAGGCAAAGGCCTTCATCATGACGGCTGCCGCAAGCCAGCTTTGCAAGCTGATCGCGGGACTTGCCCGGGACGAGGGGTATGAGGCGATCGCCATTGTGCGCCGCGACGAGCATCTGGATATTTTGAAGGATCTTGGCGCGTCGCACGTTCTCAACAGCGCCTCGCCTGATTTCAAGAGCCGGCCTCGCCAAGGTGCTGAAGGAAACAAAGCCGCGCGTGTTGCTCGATGCCGTGGCCGACCAGGTTTCGTCGGACATGTTCTTTGCGATGGGATCGCGTGCGCGCTGGATCATCTACGGCAAGCTGTCGCCGCAGCCGCCGGTGCTGACGGAACCGGGACAATTCATCTTCCTCGACAAGAAGATTGAAGGTTTCTGGCTGTCGAAATGGCTGAAACATGCACCGCGCGAGGAAGTCTTCGCCGCCGGCGCGAAGGTGCAGCAGCGATTTGCCGGCGGAGCATGGAAGACGGATGTCGCGGCAATCGTGCCGCTTGGCGAGGTAATGGCGCGCCTGCCGAAGGAACTTGCCGGAGCGAACCACGGCAAGGTCTTCATCAAGCCGTAAGAAGGTACTTGGGGGGCAACATGGCGGTCGAACCCGACATCGGCACGGCGTTTCCGCTGATATCGGACCTTGCGGCGCGAGCGAAGCGCCGTATTCCGCATTTCGCGTGGGAGTATCTCGAAAGCGGAACAGGCCTCGAACAGGCGCTCGTCCGCAACCGCGCCGCCCTCGACAATGTGCTGATCACCCCGCGCTTCATGAAGGGCGACCTGGCGCCGGTGGTGTCGACGGAGCTTTTCGGCCGCCGCTGGGACGCGCCATTCGGCGTCGCGCCGATCGGGCTTACCGGCCTGATGTGGCCGGGGGGCGAACTGATGCTTGCCCGCATGGCGCGTGAGGCGAACATCCCCTACTGTCTGTCGTCCTTTGCCTGTGAAGGTCCGGAAGAAGTGGGGCCGCTGGCCGGCGAAAGCGGCTGGTTCCAGCTTTACACGGTCAGCGATGCCGGCGCGGAGGACGACATCATCGACCGCGCCGAGGCAGCCGGATTTTCCACGCTGATCATCACCGTGGACGTTCCGGTGAACAGCACGCGCGAGCGCCAGCGCAAAGCCGGGACTCGGCCGCCATTCCGCGCATGTCGCCACGCCAGATGATGCAGATTGCAGCCCGGCCGCACTGGGCATTGGCGACTGCGCGTTACGGCCAACCCTCGTTCAAGACCGTCGCGCGCTATTTCCCCGGTGCTGCCATGAGCGAAATCGGCAAGCTGCTCGACCGGATGAAACTCGGCATGACCGGCATCGCCGGACTCGAACGCATCCGCAATCGGTGGAAGAAGCCGCTGATCAGTGAAGGGCATCATGGATGCGGGCGACGCCGAAGTGGCGCTCGGTGCGGGCGCCGATGGTATCGTCGTATCAAACCACGGCGCGCGGCAGTTCGATGCCGTTCCGGCCGCAATCGACGTGCTGCCCGATATCGCAGAAAAAGTCGCCGGACGCGTGCCGGTGCTGTTCGACAGCGGGGTGCGGACCGGGCTCGACCTTTTACGGGCGCTGGCGCTCGGCGCGGATTTCGTGCTTGTCGGCCGTCCGTTTCTTTTCGGGACCTGTGCGTTCGGCGAACCGGGCGCAAGGCTGGTCGCGACGGTCCTGAAAGACGACCTCGCCAACAACATGGTGCAGGCCGGCGCGCAAACGCTGTCGGATCTGCGCAGCCTGACGGTGACGCGAGCCGGGCGCGGGCCTCTTTAATCGCGGCGCGCATTGTCTTATGTACAGGCGAGTTGCGAGCACGCTTTGATTCACGAGGCCGATCCGTTTCCAGCGGCCTAGACCCAGGAAAGCTTCACATGAAAGATCCGATCCAGACCGCCATGAACCTCGTGCCGATGGTCGTCGAGCAGACAAATCGCGGCGAGCGCGCCTATGACATTTTCTCCCGCCTCCTCAAGGAGCGGGTGATCTTCATCACTGGCCCGATCGAGGACGGCATGGCAATGCTGGTCACGGCGCAGCTGCTTTTCCTTGAGGCCGAGAACCCGAAGAAGGAAATCAATCTCTACATCAATTCGCCGGGCGGCGTGGTCACGTCGGGCATGTCGATCTACGACACGATGCAGTTCATCCGTCCGCCGGTGACTACGCTTTGCATGGGACAGGCGGCGTCGATGGGTTCGCTCCTGCTTTGCGCCGGCGAAAAGGACATGCGCTTCGCGCTGCCGAATGCGCGCATCATGGTTCACCAGCCGTCAGGCGGGTTCTCCGGCCAGGCTTCCGACATCGAACGGCACGCCATGGACATCATCAAGATGAAGCGCCGCCTCAACGAGATCTACGTCAAGCATTGCAACCAGGAATACGAGACCGTGGAGCGGACGCTTGATCGTGACCATTTCATGACTGCCGATGAAGCCCGCGACTGGGGCCTTGTCGACCAGGTCATCGAAAAGAGGCTGACCGAAAGCGCCTGACCTGTCTTTCGGGTGAACCTTGCGCTTCCAGACGAACGCTGTGCGCCGGTGGTGCGCAAAGCCAAATGCAATTTTCTTGTGACATTGCGGTCACACTACGCTATTGGCGTTAAGCCTATGGTGAGCAATGAGGCTGTACTTTCCGGCCAGCGGTGACGAATCACTTGCGAAGCGGCGACCGGAATGATTGATTTGGCCATTGGATGTACCAGATGCATTGTGTCTGGCGCGTCTGCCGGAAACCACGAGGGATTGGCCCCTACCTGGCAGCCCATGCGCTTCAACGGTAATGAAACCCCGCTGGGCGCGGACAGTTAACCGGGCTTGGTGCGCCGGTGAAGGTGGAAAATGAGCAAGATATCAAACAGCGGCGAATCGAAGAATACGCTTTACTGCTCCTTCTGCGGCAAGAGCCAGCATGAGGTTCGCAAGCTGATAGCCGGCCCGACCGTGTTCATCTGCGATGAATGCGTCGAACTTTGCATGGACATCATCCGCGAGGAAAACAAATCCTCGATGGTGAAGTCGGGCGACGGCATTCCGACGCCGCTCGAAATCCTTGAAGTGCTGAACGACTACGTGATCGGCCAGAAGCATGCCAAGCGCGTGCTGTCGGTGGCGGTTCACAACCACTACAAGCGGCTGGCGCATGCGTCCAAGAACAACGACGTGGAACTGGCCAAGTCCAACATCATGCTGATCGGCCCGACTGGCTGCGGCAAGACGCTGCTGGCGCAGACGCTGGCGCGCATCCTCGATGTGCCGTTCACGATGGCGGATGCCACCACGCTGACCGAAGCCGGTTATGTCGGCGAGGATGTCGAGAACATCATCCTCAAGCTGCTGCAGGCCGCCGACTACAATGTCGAGCGTGCGCAGCGCGGCATCGTCTATATCGACGAGGTCGACAAGATTTCGCGCAAGTCCGACAATCCGTCGATCACCCGCGACGTGTCGGGCGAGGGCGTGCAGCAGGCGCTGCTGAAGATCATGGAAGGCACGGTCGCCTCGGTGCCGCCGCAGGGCGGTCGCAAGCATCCGCAGCAGGAATTCCTGCAGGTGGACACGACCAACATCCTGTTCATCTGCGGTGGTGCGTTTGCCGGCCTCGACAAGATCATTTCCGATCGCGGCCGCAAGACCTCGATCGGCTTTCAGCGCCAATGTCGCCGGACCCGAAGACCGGCGCACGGGAGACCTGTTCCGCGAAGTGGAGCCGGAAGACCTGCTGCGCTTCGGCCTGATCCCGGAATTCATCGGCCGCGTGCCGGTACTGGCGACGCTCGAGGATCTCGACGAGCAGGCGCTGGTGCAGATCCTGACCGAGCCGAAGAACGCGCTGGTGAAGCAGTATCAGCGCCTGTTCGAGATGGAGAATGTCGAACTGACGCTTCCACGAGGATGCGCTTTCACGCAATCGCCCGCCGCGCCATCGAGCGCAAGACCGGCGCGCGCGGACTGCGCTCGATCATGGAGGCGATCCTGCTCGACACCATGTTCGACCTGCCGTCGCTGGAAGGCGTCCAGGAAGTGGTGATTTCCGATGAAGTGGTGAACGGCAATGCCCGTCCGCTCTACATCTACGCCGAGAAGAAGATGGAAAAGGAAGCCAGCGCCTGAACGCGGCGTCTTGCTTCAAGCAATAGGGGCCCGCTGAAAGGCGGGCCTTTTTCGTGTCCGGGCCGGTGCAACGGTCTGTGCGTACAGTTGCACTTGAACCGCGTTGACACACGGGTACCAGATATTGGTCAACATGGACCTGCAAGAAGCCTTCACACTCAAGGGCCGGTGCGCCGTCCCGAACTCTCCGATCAACCTCCAACAGCATGGCTCATGGACATGCCGCTCGGCAAATGCGGGGTGGGAAAACAAGTTCATATGCTGTGAATGGCGCGAGCAGGCGTTAAAATAGAGATTCGGTAGCGGGGCTCTCCCACCCTCTCCGCAGGCACGAGGTGACTGAAAATGAGCAAGACCGGCAAACAAATCGGATTGGGGACGGGCGAAGTGTTTCCGCTTCTGCCGCTCCGCGACATCGTCGTCTTCCCACACATGATCGTGCCGCTGTTCGTGGGCCGCGAGAAGTCGATCGCAGCCCTCGAGGAAGTGATGAATTCCGATCGGCAGATCCTGCTGTTCACGCAGAAGAACGCCGGCGATGACGATCCGGCGCCCGAAGCGCTGTTCGAAACGGGCACCCTTGCGACGGTGTTGCAGCTGCTGAAACTGCCGGATGGAACCGTGAAGGTGCTGGTCGAGGGCGTTTCGCGCGCCCGCGTCAGCGAATTCACCGCCCGCACCGATTTCCACGAGGCGCGCGCCGAGGTCGTGGCTGACAGTGACGACGACCCGACCGAAGTCGAGGCGCTGGCGCGTTCGGTGGTCTCGGAATTCGAAAACTACGTGAAGCTGAACAAGAAGGTATCGCCCGGAGGTTGTTTCGGCCGTGACCCAGATCGAGGAATATTCGAAACTGGCCGACACGGTTGCGCAGCATCTTGCCATCAAGATTCCGGACAAGCAGAAAATCCTTGGCATCTTCTCGCGTAAAGGAGCGGCTGGAGCACGTGCTTGGCCTGATGGAGAGCGAAATCTCCGTCCTGCAGGTGGAAAAGCGCATCCGCAGCCGCGTCAAGCGGCAGATGGAGAAGACCCAGCGCGAGTACTATCTCAACGAGCAGATGAAGGCGATCCAGAAGGAACTGGGCGACGATGAGGGCCGCGACGAGCTTGGCGAGCTCGAAGACCGCATCGCCAAGACCAAGCTCTCCAAGGAAGCGCGCGAAAAGGCCAATGCCGAGTTCAAGAAGCTCAAGCAGATGAGCCCGATGTCGGCCGAAGCCACGGTCGTGCGCAACTATCTCGACTGGCTGCTCGGCATTCCCTGGGGCCGCCGCTCGGCGGTCAAGACCGACATCAAGCTCGCCGAGAAGATCCTCGAGGAGGATCATTACGGGCTTGAGAAGGTCAAGGAGCGCATCGTCGAGTACCTTGCCGTCCAGAGCCGCTCGAAGCAGATCAAGGGCCCGATCCTGTGCCTTGTCGGACCTCCGGGCGTCGGCAAGACCTCGCTCGCCAAGTCGATAGCCAAGGCCACGGGACGCGAATATGTCCGCATGGCGCTGGGCGGCGTGCGCGATGAGGCCGAAATCCGCGGTCACCGGCGCACTTATATCGGCTCGATGCCCGGCAAGGTGATCCAGTCGATGAAGAAGGCGAAGAAGATCGAATCCGCTCTTCCTGCTCGACGAGATCGACAAGATGGGCATGGATTTCCGCGGCGATCCGTCGTCGGCGCTGCTGGAGGTGCTGGATCCTGAACAGAACCACACTTTCAACGACCATTACCTCGAGGTCGACTACGATCTGTCGGGCGTGATGTTCGTGACGACGGCGAACACGCTGAACATCCCGGGCCCACTGATGGACCGCATGGAGATCATCCGGATCGCCGGTTACACGGAGGACGAGAAGGTCGAGATCGCCAAGCGGCATTTGCTGCCCAAGGCGATCAAGGACCACGCGCTCGCCGACAAGGAGTTCAAGATCACCGACGATGCGATCCGTATCCTGATCCAGCGCTACACCCGCGAGGCGGGCGTGCGTAACCTTGAGCGCGAGTTGCAGAAACTGGCGCGCAAGGCGGTGACGGAAATCCTCAAGGGCGTGCGCAAGTCGGTCAAGGTCGATGCCGACAATGTCGAGGGTTATCTCGGCGTTCCGCAGCTTCCGTTATGGCAAGGCGGAGCAGGATGACCAGGTCGGCGTCGTCACGGGTCTTGCGTGGACGGAAGTCGGCGGCGAATTGCTGACGATCGAAGGCGTTTCCATGCCGGGCAAGGGCCGCATGACGGTCACCGGCAATCTGAAGGAAGTGATGAAGGAATCGATTTCCGCGGCTGCATCCTATGTGCGGTCGAGGGCAATCGATTTCGGCATCGAGCCACCGCTCTTCGACCGGACGGACATCCACGTGCACGTGCCGGAAGGGGCAACCCCGAAGGACGGACCGTCGGCCGGTATCGCCATGGCCACGGCGATCACCTCGCTGATGACCGGCATTCCGGTCCGGGCCAACATCGCGATGACGGGCGAGGTGACGCTTCGCGGACGGGTGCTGCCGATCGGCGGCCTCAAGGAGAAGCTCCTTGCGGCGCTGCGCGGCGGCATCACCAAGGTGCTCATCCCCGAGGAGAACGCCAAGGATCTGGTCGAGATCCCGGACAATGTGAAGAACGGGCTCGAGATCGTTCCCGTTTCGCGCATGGACGAGGTCATTCGCCACGCACTGGTTCGCCAGCCCGAAGCGATCCAGTGGACCGCGGAAGACGAGGCAAAGGCACGCCGCGCATTCCAAACCGGTCCCGATACCGATCCGGCGATTACGACCGCACACTGATCCCGAAAAAAGCTGGAGGCCCGGAAGCGAAAGTTTCCGGGTCTTTTTCTTGGAAAGCCACGGTTCGGGCGGGGGAGTATCGAGCGAATCAATGCAGCCTTGACGGGTAGGGGGTTGCCGGCCGGCAGACGCCAGAGGGACGGCCATAGTCCAATTTACCAACAAACCTGTGTCAATCCAGGCCCAATTCGCCGGTCATTTCCGCGGAATTTCGCCATCAGTGTTGATATTTGCCGAAAAGCTGGTTGACCATGGGGCGTATGGGGCTTTTGTGCTGTCGTCTCGTTACATGGAAGGAAACCACCTTATGAACAAGAACGAACTCGTCGGCGAAGTCGCGGACAAGGCCGGGATCACCAAGGCGCAGGCTGGCGACGCAATTGACGCCGCACTGGACGCCATCACCGCAGCCTTGAAAAAGGGCGACGAAGTACGTCTGCTCGGTTTCGGGAATTTCGTCGTGGCAGACCGCAAGGCGACCACTGCGCGCAACCCGCAAACCGGCGCGACCGTCGACGTTCCGGCCTCCAAGGCGCCGAAGTTCCGGCCCGGCAAGGCTCTCAAGGACGCGGTCAACGGCTGACGGAAGCCGCCAAGGCAAGTTCTCGAACCCGCCCTGTACGGGCGGGTTTTCTATTTTCGGCACTTGCAGCAGGCGGAAAAAATTCCCAGGGTAAAAGCGGGGCATGCGGCGCAGGGAGCGCTGCGTGAAGAGACAAAAAAATGCGTACCGGCCGGTTTTCGAACCCGTCACCATCGGCGACCTCGTCGAGCGCGGCCTGAATATGACCATCCATTGCCGCGCATGCGGGCATTTCGCCGAGGGCGATCCGGCAAGGCTTGCGGCGCGTCGCGAGCGCCCGGTGCCGCTACTCGAAGGCGCGTTTTCGTGCAGCATTTGCGGTTCACGAAATTCCTGCGCCATGCCGCTCTATCCGCGCCGGCTTCCGGGCGGCTGACAGCGGTCCGCCGCATTTGCATGAAACCGTGAAGCCGGTTACGCATTAGGCAACCGCCACCCGCTTTTCCGGCAGATGCAATGATCAAGATCGTACCGACCAGGCCCTTCGACGACCAGAAGCCCGGCACATCCGGGCTGCGAAAGAAGGTCGGCGTGTTCAAGCAGCCGCATTATCTGGAGAACTTCGTGCAGGCGATCTTCGATTGCCTCGGCAGCGCCGCCCATGGCACGATGGTTCTCGGTGGCGACGGCCGGTATTACAACCGCGAAGCCATCGCCAAGGTGCTGGCAATTGCCGCGGCCAACGGCGTCAGGCATGTCATCGTCGGGGAAGGCGGCATCCTTTCTACGCCCGCGGCTTCACACCTCATCCGCAGCCGCGGTGCGTTCGGCGGCATCATTCTTTCGGCAAGCCACAATCCGGGCGGGCCAGACGGCGATTTCGGCATCAAGTTCAACGCCGAGAATGGCGGGCCGGCGCCGGAAAAGCTCACCGCGCAGATTTTCGCTGCGACGAAGGCCGTGCAATCCTTCCGGCTGTCCGATGCACCTGCCATCGACCTTACCCGTCGTGGCACGATGCAGCTCGAGGACATGACGTTGGAAATCGTCGATTCGGTCGAGGCCTATGCGGCCCTCATGGAGCAGCTCTTCGATTTCGGCGCCATCCGGGCCCTCTTCAAGGACGGCTTCACGTTGTCTTTCGATGCGATGCATGCCGTGACCGGACCTTACGCGCTCGAGATTTTGGAGCGGCGGCTCGGTGCGAGCCCGGGCTCCGTGGTCAATTGCGTGCCGCTGGAGGATTTCGGCGGTGGTCATCCCGACCCCAATCCAGTGCACGCGCATGAACTCTACGAATTGATGATGGACGAGGAAGCGCCCGATTTCGGGGCGGCATCCGATGGCGACGGCGACAGAAACCTGATCATCGGCCGGGGGATTTTCGTGACGCCTTCAGACTCGCTGGCCATGCTCGCGGCCAACGCACATCTTGCACCTGCCTACGCGGCGGGGCTCAAGGGTATCGCCCGTTCGATGCCGACAAGCGCGGCGGCAGACAAGGTCGCTGCGGCGCTCGGAGTGCCGATGCACGAAACGCCAACCGGCTGGAAATTCTTCGGCAATCTGCTTGATGCCGGGTTGGCGACGATCTGCGGGGAGGAGAGCGCGGGAACCGGCTCCGACCACGTGCGCGAGAAGGACGGGCTGTGGGCGGTTCTGTTGTGGTTGAACATACTGGCCGTCCGCCGGCAGAGCGTCATGGCGATCGCGCAGGACCATTGGCTTCGATACGGGCGCAATTACTATGCCCGCCACGACTACGAGGGCCTGAAGCAGGACGGGGCAGAGGCGCTGATGGCGCATCTTCGCGCTAGCCTGCCGGAACTGCCCGGCAAGACAGTCGAGGGGCTGCAAATCAGCGCGGCTGACGACTTTATCTATCACGATCCGGTTGACGGCTCGGTCAGTGCACACCAGGGCGTGCGCATCCTGTTCGAAAACGGCGCGCGGATCGTCTACCGCCTGTCCGGCACCGGTACGGAAGGGGCAACGCTGAGGGTCTATCTTGAACGCTACGAGCCCGGCCCCGGCAATCTTGATCTCGATCCCAAGCCTGCGCTCGGCAGCGTCGTGGCCGCGGCGCGCTCGATTGCGGAAATATCGCGCTTTACCGGCAGATCTGAACCCAGCGTTGAGACGTAATGCAATTAAAGCCCGGGTTTTCCGGACCATCCAGAAGGAAAGCCTGAATGCTTCGCTATCTGCTTACCTGGGTCGCCGTTGCGGCTGTGTTCCTGGCCATCGATGCCGTCTGGCTGGCCTATGTGGCAAAGGGGTTCTATCAGAAGCACCTTTCCGGCCTGCTGCGCGAGGAGTTCCTGATGGGGCCGGCGGCGGTTTTCTACCTGTTCTATGCCTTTTGCCTTGTCGTACTCGTCATCGTGCCTGCAGTGCGGATGGCTAGTCCCTGGCAGGCCGTGTTCCTGGGGGCGCTTCTTGGTCTTTGCGCCTATGGCACGTATGACATGACCAATCTTGCGACGATCAAGGGTTGGCCGGTCATCGTCTCGGTTGTCGACATGGCTTGGGGCGCCAGCATAACGGCATTTGTATGCTGGGTCGGATACCTCGTCATGAGCCGCATTCCGGCCTGAGGCAGCCACTGGCGAGCCTCCATCGCCCGTGCTATCTGGCAGCGCCATGACCATCAGGGGGTTGCTGCCATGAAGCGATCGCGCGTTAACGAAATCATCGCACAGGCGGACGCTTTCATCCGATCGCATGGCTACATCCTGCCGCCATTCGCCTATTGGACGCCGGAAGACATGAAGGCCCGTCGCGGCGAAATCGGGGGCATTGTCGATGCGCGTCTTGGGTGGGACATCACCGATTACGGTCTCGGCAAGTTCGACGAACTGGGCCTGTTCCTGTTCACCACGCGCAATGGCAACCAGGCGGACCTCAAGCGCGGCGGTGGCATGCTCTATGCCGAGAAGATCATGATCTCGCGCAAGGATCAGCTCTCGCCGATGCACCGTCACTACTTCAAGGCAGAGGACATCATCAATCGCGGCGGCGGCAAACTGGTGCTGGAACTGTTCATGCCGAACGAGGAAGGCACGATCGACGAGACCGCCGAGGTTAGCGTGCCGGTGGATGGTGTCATGCGCAAGCTGCAGGCGGGTGGCCTTTTGAAGCTTGAGCCGGGCGAAAGCGTCACGCTGCTTCCCGGTGTCTGGCACGCCTTTTGGGGCGAGCGCGACGACGTACTTATCGGCGAAGTGTCCACCGTCAACGACGATCTCACCGACAACTGGTTCCGCGAGAAGATCGGTCGGTTTTCGGCGATCGAGGAGGATGTTGCACCCTTCCATCTGCTGGTTTCCGACTATCCGCAGCATCTCGGCTGATGGCAGGCCGTTAGGGATTGCCAAAGACGGCATGAAGGGTTCCCATGGCCTCGCCTTGAAATCGGGCGGAGCGCGGGAGGGCTTTTCATGACCGAGATGGTCGCCGTGCCTTGGTGGCTGATGGCGATCATCGCCGTTTTCGCCGCCATCGGGATTGTCGACCGCGTTTTCGGACCGACGGTCCGGTGGTTTTTCCGCGGCCGGCTCAACCGGGCAATCGACGAGCTCAACGGCCGGCTTCGCTTGCAGATTCAGCCCTTCAAGCTGACGCGCCGCCAGACGCTTGTCGACCAGCTCATGTATGACGCCAAGGTGCTGGAGGCGGTGGAGGCGGAGGCGCGCGCCACCGGAACCCCGCGCGCCGTGTTGATGAAGCGTGCAGAGCGCCATGCGCGCGAGATCGTGCCGAGCTTTTCGGCCTTCGCCTATTTCGGGTTTGGCACCCGCGTGGCGCGATGGCTATCGCAGCTTCTCTACCGAGTGCGGCTTGGCTATACCGACAATGACACGCTGCAGAAGGTCGATCCGCGTTCGGCAGTGGTGTTCGTGATGAACCACCGCTCGAACATGGATTATGTCCTCGTCACTTACATGGCCTCCTCACAGGCTACGCTATCTTATGCGGTGGGCGAATGGGCGCGGATATGGGGACTTGAGGGCCTCATCCGGTCCATGGGCGCCTATTTCATCCGGCGCAATTCCAACGATCCGCTCTATCGGCGCGTGCTTGGGCGCTACGTGGCGATGGCAACACGCCAGGGCGTGACGCAGGCGGTGTTTCCGGAAGGTGGCCTCTCGCGCGACGGGCGGCTGGGTCGGCCAAAGCTCGGGATCCTCAGCTACATCGTCAGCGAGTTCGACGCTTCCGCCGACCGCGACATCGTCTTCATCCCCGTGGGCATCAATTACGACCGGGTGCTGGAGGACAGGGTGTTGACGGCGAAGGCGGAAAAGGATTTGTCCGGCCGCGACTTCCGCACATCTGTTCCGTCGATCCTGGGTTTCATTTACAACATGGCGAAGCTGCGGCTGGGCGGGCGGCTCTACCGCTTCGGCTATGCCTGCGTCAGCTTCGGTACGCCGCTTTCGCTGCGCGACTGGCAGGAAGCGCGTGGCCTGAGTTTGCGCTCGTTGCCGCCCGAGTCCAGGTTCGAGGCCGTGGCGTTGCTCGGTGAGGACCTGACCAAGGCCATCGGCGCGATCCTGCCGGCGCTTCCGGTGTCTCTCGTAGCGCGCGTGTTTCTCGACCATCCGCAGAAAGGCCTGAGCGAACTGGAGGTAAAGACGGCGATCGGCGAACTCATCGAGAAGTTGGCGGCGCGCGGGGTCCACGTTCACATTCCTCGGTCGGACCTCGACTATGCGGCAGGCGCGGGCCTGCGCATGCTGACATTGCGCCGGATGGTCGATGAGGACGAAGCCGGACTATTCCGCGCCAATCCGCGCGAAAGCGTGCTGCTTTCCTACTATGCCAATTCCATCGCCCACCATCTGGAAGGGGCAAGCGATTGCGCCGGTTCGCAATCCGTTGAAGCGAAGGAAATTATTCGTCAGGGCTGACTTTCGACGAACAGAGCCGCAGCCGGTCGTTGAGCGGACATTGCGCCCGGCATGAAAACAGTCGTTCAATCGCATGATCAGGAAAGAACGGCTGGCTATTGCATGGCTTGCGACAGGGCTTCGATCAGCCGGTCGACCTCGTCCGCGGTGTTGTAGTGCACCATGGATACGCGCAAGGCGCCAGGCGCGCCCAGGCCGATCGCTTCTGCCAACCGGCGCGAATGGAAGTCGCCATGCCGAATGCCGATCTTCGACTTGTCGGTCTTGAGGACGATTTCCTCCGGTGACCGGCCATCGACGGTGAAGCTGATCGTGGGAACCCTCAATACGGGATCGGAGGTGCGGCTACCGACGATGCGCACGCCGTTTCGGTCGCGTAGAAAGGACAGCAACCGCTCGCCGATTGCTGCTTCATGCGCGGTAATCTTTTCAAATGCGGACTCAATTGCGGCGCGCCCGCTGCCGCCGCCGAGGGTCTCGAAATAATCGACAATGCCGGCGGTACCCCAAGCCAGTTCGTAGCACGGGTTGCCGGGCTCCAGCTTTGCCGGCACTTTGTCCTTGCCGTAGAAGTAGTGATAGAGGCCGTCGAGTTCGAGCAGATGGTCGTGGCGCCCGTACATCGCAGCGAAATGCGGGCCATAGGTCTTGTAGAACGAGAAGACGTAGTAGTCGGCGCCGATCTCTCGCACATCGATTGCCCGGTGCGGCGCATAGGCGACCCCGTCGACGCACAAACGCGCTCCACCGGCATGCACCGCGTCTGCTATCTCGCGGATCGGATTGATGGAGCCGAGGATGTTGGAGGTGTGGGTCACGCAGACCAGCCGCGTACGCGCGGTCATCAGCTTCTGCAGGTCCTCGATCCGCGGCGTCAGCGTATCGGGATCGATCTTCCAGGTACGGAAAACAACACCGCGATCCTTTAGTGTCAGCCATGGGCCGATATTGGATTCGTGGTCGAAATCGGTGAGGATGATCTCGTCGCCGGGGCTGAGCTGGCTCGCCATGGCGGTCGCCAGGAAGCGCACCAGAACTGTGGTGGACGGGCCGAAGACGATCTCCTCCGGGCGCTGGGCGCCCATGAAGGTTGCGACGCGCGCGCGTGCATGCGCCAATCGGGCGCTGGCGGTTTGCGAAGTCTCGTAGCTTGCGCCGGTCTGTACGCTGCTCGTCAGCATGTAGTCGCGTACACGGTTCGCTACGCTCGCCAGCACCTGCGATCCGCCGGCATTGTCGAAATATGCCCAGCCGCTTTCGAGGGCCGGAAACTGGGAGCGTACAAAACCAATATCAAGGGACATGAGTCGCCTCTGCCAAATTGAGTTATCGCCGGGACTTGCCCAGCCGTTTTTCGAGCAATCCGACCAGCCGGACCAGCGGAAGCAGGATGATGAGGTATATGACCGCGGCCACGATCAGCGGCGTCGGGTTGGCCGCCAGCGCCTGCGCCTGGTTCGCCTGCTTCAGCAGGTCAGGCATCGCGACCACCGAGGCAAGCGCCGTGTCCTTCATCACGTTGATCGAGTTGGACGTCAGCGGCGGCACCACGATGCGGATCGCCTGCGGCAGGATCACCTTGAGCATCGTAGATGAAAAATGAAGTCCGAGCGCACGCGCCGCCTCGAACTGGCCCGACCGGAATGGCCTCTATGCCGGCACGGATGATTTCCGCCGAATAGGCCGCCGAAACCATTGAGATCGCCGTTGTCGCCGAAGCAAATGAACTCAGCCTCAAGCCTGCAAAGGGCAGGGCATAGTAGACCACGAAGAGCAGCACCAGCACCGGGATCGAGCGGAAGATGTCTATATAGGCGATGGTCACGAACCGGACGGGGGCGGCTGCATACAGCCTCAGCATGGCAAGCACGATGCCGGCCAGGAACCCGATGAGGATGCACGTGAAGCCGAGCGTCAGCGTCGTCGTCAGGCCGCTGAGGATGAGCGGCAGCGTTTCCACGAAGACGCGATAGTTCAGGAAGGTGTCGAATATGCTCATCTGGCCGGCCTGCGGGGCGCAATTGAAGAAGGGCCGGTCTTGGCCGGCCCTTCCATTATCGGTGAAAACGGCAGGCCGTCACAGTTTCGGCATTTCCAGCACCGTTGTCGTCGCCAGGCCTTCGTCGGGCTTGGTGCCGAACCAGGTTTCGTGGATCGTGGCGAGGGTGCCGTCCTTTTTCATTTCGGTGATGGCGTCATTGACCTTGGCGGCCAGCGGCGAGTCCTTGGCGAACATGACCGAGTATTGTTCGGTGGTCTTGATGCGCTCGACCACCTTGAACTGCGGCTTGTCCTTGACGTAGTAGAGCAGCGCCGGGATGTCCGAAATGTAGCCGTCGATGCGGCCCGCTTCGAGGTCGAGCATGGCCGGCGCAAGGCCCTCATACTTGTTGATGGTTGCGATCTTCGCGCTGGCCTGGTTCTCCGTGGTCCACATGTCGCCGGTCGAGCCGGTGTCGACGCCGACAGTCTTGCCTTCCATGCCCGCCAGTGAGGTGATGCCGCTGTCGGCCTTCACGGTAAGGGATTGGTCGCTGTCGTAATAAGGCTGCGCGAAGGAGACTGATTCAAGGCGCTTCTTGGTGATGGTGATCGAGGAAACCGCGGCGTCGATCTGACCCGACTGCACGGCGGCGAACAAGCCCTGGAACGGAATGTTGGTGAACTTGACGTCCATGCCGAGGCGCTTGCCGACTTCCTTCATCAGGTCGACCTCGAAGCCGACGACATTGCCACTGGCGTCCTGAAATTCCCAAGGCACGTTGCCGATATTGGCGCCGACATTGATTTCGGCGGCGGAAGCTTGCGAGACCGCAAGGCCCATGGCCATCGCTCCGGTGAGCGCGACGGCTTTCAAAAAGATGCGCTTTTTCATGTGAACCCTCTTTTTATGGTGGTCTGCTTGATTTGATGTTAACCGGTCTGACCAGTCGGACCAGACAAACATGAAGGTGCGGCAATTGCAAGCGCTCGGCACTGCTCCTGGGCATTGACGCCGCGGTACCGAAAAAGCAGGTTGTAGTGTCGGTAGTTGCCGGGACCGGCGCATGGGGAGAGGCACAAGACATGTTCGTGCGCACGCTCGTTTCGCAATCCGCCGCAAGGCAGATCCAGCAGATGATACTGGAAGGGGAATTGAAGCCGGAAGAAAAGATCCCCTCGCAGCGCGAACTCTCGCAGTCACTGAAGATCAGCCGCGCCACTCTGCGCGAAGCACTGTTGACGCTCGAGACCTTGGGACTTCTGCGAACTGAGCCTGGCCGCGGCACGTTCGTATCGAGACGCGCCCCATCCGATTTCGCGTTCGATGGCGCGTTGGCGTTATGCGGACAGCTACCGCCTTGCCGACGTGTTCGACACGAGATTGCTGCTCGAAGGCCGCATCGTTGCGCTTTCGGCATTGGCGCTGAGCGGGGAGGCCATCGCCGCGCTGGCCCGCGCCACCGACAACATGGAAAAGCGTTGGGCTGCCGACGACCTCCTCGCCAATGTGGAAGCGGATCTCGAATTTCATTCGATCATTGCCGCGGCGTGTCCGAACCGCATGCTTGTCGACCTCTACAATTCGACGCGCGAGCTGATCACGGAGACGCAGCGCCGCCCAATTCCGATTACCGAACCGGCGCGCATGAGCGCATCCATCTCGGAGCACCGCAGGATAATCGCCGCCCTTCAGGCCCGCGACCCGGTCGAAGCAAAAGCCCGGATGGAGGAGCACATCAGCAACACTGCCCGCTGCGCCGGTGTATTGTTGTAGCGACGTTCGAAGGTTTCAGCTGGACAGGCAGAAATTTACCATAGGCGACCGTAACGATGGCTTGTTTCGCATTACAGCGCCAGATCGGAACGCTGAACCGGCCCGGCGAGGAGCAATTCGGTGCGATGGTTTTCGATTTGTTTGGTGGGTGCTGACGGGATCGAACCGCCGACCTACTCGGTGTAAACGAGTATTATATCTGTTGTTTTCAATGTGTTGAATTTCCGCCAACTTAAAAATAACAATAATTTCAAAGAGATATAGTTTCAACGCGGCCCATATAATTTCAAACTGTATCGACAAAGCGCACGTATTGGCGTACCTAAATGCGTACCTAAACCCGAACGAGTAGGTCACGCGCCATGCCGAAGGTCGAACTCACAGACCGCTTTTGCCAAACCGCCAAGCCGCCCATACAGGGGCAGACGGATTACTTTGACACGACCGTTAGCGGGCTCTGCCTTCGCGTCTCGGCCAGAACCAAGGCTTGGTATCTGATCTACTCCCGGCCCGGTGAGCGGACGCGGGCGCGGATGAAGCTGGGAGCATATCCCGACACAACGCTGGCAAAGGCCCGCCAGAAGGCGAGGGACACGCGCGCCGCCGTTGGCGAAGGTACGGACCCCGCCAGCGAGAAGCGCGCGCAGGCGGCTTCTATGACCGTTTCTGACTTGGTGCAAATCTACGTCGCCCGCCGGGCATCGGACGCAAGGCGCGGCGACGAAATCGAGCGGCGGCTAAGGCACGATCTTGTCCCGCTGATCGGCAAGGTGAAGTTGGCGGACTTGCACCGCCGCGACTTGACCCGCTGTATTGACGCGATGATGGATCGCGGCGCGAAGGCGGGGGCAAACCGCCTCTTTGACGACATCCGCGCCATGGTGCGATGGGCGAAGGCTCGCGGCGATTTGGAAACAAACTTGGTCGATGGAATGCAGCGCCCGGCTGATACAGTTCAGCGCGATCGGGTGCTCACTTACGATGAAGTGCGGGAGGTCTGGCATAACCTCGATAGTGCCGAGATGGCGGACGGCACTCGGCGGCTCTTGCGCCTGTGCCTATTGACCGCTCAGCGCGTCGGGGAAATCGGCGGCATGACCCGTGCCGAAGTCGATCTGGACCGGGCGCTTTGGACGATCCCCGCTGCACGTTCTAAAAACGGAAAGGAACACGCCGTGCCGATTTCCAACATGGCCGCCACAGTCCTTCGCGAACAGCTTGCCGATGTTGACGCGCTTTCGGAGCGAGTGGGCCGACCAACCCCGGAGTTTGTGTTTCCGGCGCCGGGTGGCCGCGCGGCAATGACAAACTCGGCGGCCAGTAAGGCTGTGAAGCGGCAGGAGCGGATCGGCAGTGATGGCAAGCCGGATATATTGGGCGCGGAGCCTTGGACCCCCCACGATCTTCGAAGGACTGCTGCAACCCTAATGGAAGAGGCCGGCGTCTCGCCGTTCGTGGTCGGCCAAGTCCTCAACCACGTTTCGATCACCAAGGCTTCCATCACCAGCCGCGTCTACGCTCGATACAATTACGAAAAGGAAAAGCGCGAGGCGCTGGACATTTTGGCGGCGCGCGTAACGGCCATTGTGGGCGAGGGCGGCGCACAAATCACTCCGATGAAGGACACACGCCGTGGATAGCGAAGCAGGGGAGAGCGCGGACCACGTTGCGCGGCACCTTTCTGCCCTGTGGGAGAAGTATACCGACGGCGACCAGATGGCCTTGCTGCGGGCCATATTTGTTTGCGCACTTTGGCGGAGGCCCATGCCGGAATGGGTCGCAAAGGACTACGTGATGAAGTTCGGGCTGATCCTCGATTACAGGGCTAAATCGCTTGATGAGGCTTTCGGCGCGCCGTTTCCAAAATCCACGCAACTGAAGCGGCACAAGAAATACATTGAGCACAGGATTGAAATCCTCGAACAAGTTATCCGGCGCTCTGCTGCGGGCCAGCCGATCGACGAAGGGATGTTTGAGCAAATAGGCGAGAACCTGACACCGCCGCTCGGGAAAACCGCCGTCAACGAAATTTATTACCGGCTCCAAAAAGAGCTTGATTACAAGGAATAACACTTCCGGGATTTTTCAAAAATTCCCGGCAATACAGTTGAAAACAAATCAATCAAAACGAAGCCTCCTAAAACGTGGAGGTTCCAAAATGCACTCTTTCGAACTCGTAGGCGAGGAAGCCGCCCGCAAGATTATTGGCGGCGAGCAGAAGCCTATCAGCAGGGTAACGCTTTGGCGCGGCGTAAAGTCCGGGCGGTATCCGCTCCCTATTCGGGTCGGGTTACAATCCTGCCGGTGGCGGACTGACGAGCTTTACGAATTTCTTGAAAGGGCCTCGGCGGCTCGGGCGGTGGCGGAATGATCGCCCCGGCGTGGCGCGGGCCACCTGATGACCCAAATGGAAACGCCCAGGCTGGTAACCTGGGCGCTGCCAAAGAAATAGGAAATCGGGCTGATTTCAATTTCTTCAATAGCACCACTGCAGCAGTAACAAAACCCTCAAATGCGGCCGTAACATTTATCGCGCCGGCCTGCGGCACATGTCGCTTCTTTGATCGGGAACTGGGCTGGCAATCTGGTCTGTCAACCGCTCTTTATGAGACCTTAAGCAGCGGCGGGCTTCGTAAAATACGTGACTATGAGTGGGGTGCGTGCCGGAAGTCTCCGCCGAAGATTTTTCCTTCCGGAGCCCACTTCGAAACGCGCTGGCCTGCTGTCGAGGTTCAGCAGTGGTGCGGCCAATGGCAGCGCGGGGGTGCGGAATGAACATCCGCCTCACCCTTCACCCCGCGCCAGCCACAGACACGCGCCACGATGCCTTACAGGCGGAATTGATCGCGTGGTCGCTCGCCTATGCGAGCAACGGCTACACGGTCTTTCCCGTTAATCCGCGAGACAAAAGGCCTCTGGTCAAATGGAAAGCGGGAGCGACAACCGATCCCGAATTGATTGCGGCCTTCTGGCAGCGCTGGCCGCTTGCCTTGATCGCCATGCCGACAGGCGCGCGCACCGGCTTCAACGTCCTCGACGTGGACATGAAGGACGGCGTTGACGGCTTCGACACCTTGCGGCGGCTCCGCATCACGATCCCGGCCAACGTCGTGGAGGTGCGGACGCCGTCGGGCGGATCGCATTTCTATCTCGATTACGAGCCGGGCTACACGACCAACGCAAGCAAGATCGGGCCGGGTGTCGATGTTCGTACCGATGGCGGCCTGATCATCCTGCCACCCTCAAGACGATGCCTTGATTGCGGCGATTATCATTTTGCCGAAGGGCAGGAAATCTCGATGGGGAGGCTGACACAATGACCACATTTTCAGACATTGGACTGCCGCGCCCGGAAGCGCCGTCAATACCGGCACCGCGCATTTACGATGATCGTGACACTTCCACGGCGGAGATACGCGACCTACTCGACCACATTCCGCCAGGCTGCGGATATTGCGAATGGCTGGCAGCCCTAATGGCCGTCCATGATGAGACTGGCGGCTCAAGTGCGGGCCTCGACCTTGCAGATCAGTGGAGCCAAGGCGGCGGATCGAAATACAAGCATGGCGAGGTTGCGCGGAAGTGGCGCGGCTTCGAGGTGGGCGGCGGCTATACGATCGCAACACTAGCGTGGATGGCAGAGCAGCACGGCGCGAACCTCCCTCAAATTGCTGCGCACCACAAGCGTGCGGCTGGCTACGATCCGGTGGAGCCGCCAAACATCCCGAACAACTCGCCGAAGGGCGAGCAGGTGGGCGAGCCGCGCTTGGTCGAAAACGCGGATGGCGAACTGATCGATGAGGAAACCGGCGAGGTGGTGATGCCGCCTGAACCGGCCTTCATCGAGCCAACCGGCCCTGCCGTCTATCCGGAAGGCTTGGTAGGCAAGATTGCGAAGTGGATCGTAACCACGGCCCGCCGCTCGCAGCCCGAACTGGCCATTGCTGCGGCCTTGACCATCGTCGGCACGGCGGCGGGGCGGCAATGGGAAGGCCCTCATGGCGCCGGCCTTGCGCTTTATGTCCTTGCGCTCGCACCCACGGGCAAGGGCAAGGATGCGCCACTCCGCGCTTGTAAGCGCATCCTTACAGCAGCGGGAATGGGCCATCATATCGGCCCCGATCAATGGATGTCGGCACCCGCTGTAGTCCAAACGGTGGTTTCCCAACCGCTCGCGCTTTGCCCCCAGGACGAGTTTGGCAGTTTCATGCAACGGGTGTTCAGCAAGCGCGCCGGAACTTTTGAACGGGCCATCATGGCGGAATTGCGCAAGCTGTGGGGCACCACATCTGGCCTTTGGACTTCCCCGCAATGGGCTAGCCGCGATCGCTTCAACGTTGAGGCTCCGTGCATTTCCATCTTTGGCGCATCGACGCACGAGCAGTTCTATTCCGCAATGGAAAGTGCGGCGATAGCGGACGGAACCCTCAACCGCTTCCTCATCGTGGAGGGACGCCGGCGCGTCGAGGCGCGCGATCCGGAAGACGATGGAACCAAGGTTCCGCAAGACATCATCGACGGCCTCAAGAAAATCTACCTCCGCTCCGGTGAGCTTATGGTGGCGTCCCTAAATGACGTCACTTTCAATCTCGCCCTGACGGGTCAGCAAGCTCGCGTCGCTTGGTGCCCGGATGGTTCTGAAAAGCTGTTCAAAGACTTTCAGAATGAGATTGATGAGCAAGCCGACCGCGATCCGGGGCGGGCGGACTTCATGGTACGCGTCGCGGAAATGGCGGCGCGAATTGCCACCATTCTTGCGATCGGGCGCGACGGCGTGAGCGTGCGCGTTGAGGATATGCGCTACGGCATCAAAATGGCGCGCGACAGCATGAACAATATGATGTCCGGCGCGGATCAATACATGGCCGCGAACGAGCAGGAGGCGAACGTGAAGCGCGTCCTTCACATCATCAAACGGAAGGGTCACATCAACCATTCCGGCCTATTGCGCGAGGTTCGCAGCATCCAATCCCGGCCTCTCAAGGAAATCATTCAGGGGTTGGTCGATGAAGGATCCATACGGGTGCAGCCCGAAACAACCAAGGGCAGGAAGGGAACGATTTATGTGGCCTTCTAGCGCAAAAACATCATTCCCAAACTTCTTTCCCCGGCAATTCTTCGGGAAAGAAGTTGGGCGATTTAGGGGGCTTCTTTCCCACCTCGGGAAAGAAGTGGGAAAGAAGTTTAGGGAAAGAAGTTCTCTATATATATATCAATAATATAGATTTATAATATATACCTTATTTCCCTTCTTTCTCAGATGGGTATTCCCCCAAGTTTTGCGTCGGTTTTGCGTCGTTTTCCTCCGGGGGAACACATTATAGCGGAATTTGGGAAAGAAGGGGTGCGGGGCGCTCGCCAGGACTAGGAACTGGCCGCCCATCGGAGCGTCCGAGGAATAGCGAATTTACTTACCGCCGCGCCATTGTGGCCGGCCATACGAGAAACCGAAAGGGGCAGGGCTATGGGGAGCAAAACACTGATGATTGGCAGGATGGCTAGATGGCCCGCCACAGCGTGGCGCGAGCAGGCGGCTACCTCGATACCAAGCGCCCCCCTGAAACGCGTCACACCGGCTCCTTTAGCTGCCCAACCCCCACCCCCCGGTCGAAATCTTCACGACCTTTCGCCTCGGGGACCGCGTGGGTAGGTTTATTATCCTAAACCGTAACATGGCGGGATTTTTGTGGCTAAAGACCAGATCTCGAATGTGGTGTTGGTCCAAAATACAACAGCGGGAGAGTTGTTTCTTCCTCCAAACAGATTGCACGTTGAATGTCGTTTGTGGGGCCGCAAGGAGACGGTCCGCTTTTGGGACGAGGGAGTAGAAAGCCGCCCTTTGCCGGAATACATGGTGTTTCCTATTTGCTCATCGTTATTGTCGCCTTCCGTTGGCAGGCGATTAGTCCACTGCCTTGCGCACGAATTGCAGCATGCGCAGCTGGAGATAGGCGTAGAACGGATTCCATCGCTGGCGCGTCATCGCGCTGGCGGGGATTTCCAATATGCCGTTCTCGCCCCGCAGCATGAGGCGTCCCAGATTGAGCCGCTGCGGGTCGGGCGCTGCCGCCGCCCCGTAGAGCGGATCGGCGGGCGGAAACGGCAACGCGATATGCGCCAGCGAATAGACATCCTGCGGCCATTCAAGACCTGTCTCCGTCCAGTCACCATATCCATATTTGCAAGGCGATCGCGAACGACGGCAGCACGCGAGCCGCTGTTGCGGTTGGTCACGATGCTTGTCCGGTAAGCCAGGCGCGGGCCGCTCATTAGCCCTTGCAAATCATGTGGACGGCGTACAAATGCCTGCATTTCGAAGAGATTGTTGACGTCGAAAATCACCAGCTCGTCGCCGCCCGAAACGAGCCTGTCGAACAGCATGAGCTTTACTGCCTGCGCCTCGACCGTTGCGTCTACCGCCGACTGGAAGGCAAGCACCGGCGGCATTTCGCCCATGCGCCCGCCTTTGGAGAGGCTTTCCAATTGCGCCTGTATCATAAGCGTGATGCGGCGCGCCTGCACCCCTGCATTCACGGCGAAGGAATTATACTTGAACGGGTCGAATTCGCGCTCGACCGAGGTCCAGCTCAATTGCGCCAGCCCCAGGAGTTCGCCAATTCGGGCTTGCCAGCTCGCAAGCGCGGCAACCGCGGAGATGCCAATCTCTGGAGAGATCAATACCAACCCCGCTGGGCGAAGCTTTACACCTGAGAGAATCAAGGACAACGTATGGTGCAAGGCCAATGCCGCGCCATTCGAATAACCAACGATGATGACGGGCTTGCCTTTGAGATCGCCCGCCAGATGATCCATCGCCAGATCCACCGCGCCAGCCATGTCTTCTATGGTCGTCAGCCGCAATCCGCTCGGCGCTGTGCCGTGGCCCGGCAGTCGCAGGCCCAGCACCTGCGCGCCCTCGCCATGCAGCGCCTCGCCCAGTGAGCGCAGGCTGTAGGGACTATCGGAATAGCCGTGCAGCAGCAGCACGCCGAAACGCGCATCGGGCAGCTTCCATTCGAAACTGCGGTTCCAGTTCGGTGACCAACGCTCCGGATCGGACCGGCTGTTGTTCGAAAACCGGTTGAAATGCATGCGGTCCTGCTGCGAAACCTGTTCGACGATCTCGCTCTTGAGGCGTTCCAATAGCCCGTCTTCGAGGCGCAGGTAATCCTCGAAGCTCGCGAGCTTCATGTCCGCGGTGAACTCGCCCTCGAGTATCTTTTCGTGCCAAACTTCCAGCGCCGGGCGGGTGTGGATATAGACGATGATTGCCGCGACCAGTACGAGCGATGCCCCGGCCAGCAGCAACAGGACCGACTTCAGCAACCCTCTCCAGAGCCTGCGTCGCATATCCATTCGCAAATCCCCCCACCGCGTCCTGAACTATGACTTTTGGTGAACGGGCGGGATTTGCACAAGTCCTGGCGCGTCTTTAGCCTGGCTGTCCCCATTGGTTCAGTACGAAGCCGAGTCCGATTTCAGATACGGTTTTGTTGTGATAACATTCATTGGATTGATGCCGGGGTACGAGAGGCCGAGCTTCAGGTTCGAACTGGCTGGGGATATACATCTCGTGGCAATTCTGAAGACGATGCAGGAAGCCGAAACGCTTCCGTCCGAAGAGTTTCTGGCGCGTGCAAGGGCGCTCGGACCAGTGCTTCGCAAACGTGCTCAGTACTGCGAGCAGCTTCGCCGCCTTCCAGATGAAACTGTAGCAGATTTCTCTTCGGCCGGCTTCTTCAACATCCTCAAGCCTCGCCGCTACGGCGGCGCCGAACTTGATCCTCTCGTCTTCCTGCGCGTGTGTATCGAGATCGCCCGGCATTGCGGTGCCAGCGCATGGGTTTTAGCGCTCGTAGGTATCCACGATTGGCGGCTGGCATTGTTCCCCGATCAGGCTGCGGCGGAAGTTTGGTCGGGCAAAGGGGAGCCTTCACCCTTGATTGCTGCTTCTACGCCGCCCTCCGGCAAGGCGACGCGCGTTCCTGGAGGCTTTCGAATTTCGGGCCGGTGGCCATTTGCAAGCGGTGTGGACCATTGCGGCTGGGCATTTCTGGCGGCGAAAGTGCCGGTGGGTTCAGGAGGTCAAAAGGCGCTGCAGTACCTCTTTCTCGTTCCCCGTTCGGATTTCGAGATCGAGGACGACTGGCATGTGGCCGGGCTCAAGGGCACCGGTACGAAAACGATCATCGTCGCGGAAGCATTCGTCCCCGAACATCGCGCAAGTTCGGAAGCGGACACGGCAAGGCTACGTAGGGATCCGTCATGCAGCAATGATGGCCCACTCTATCGGTATCCTTGGGGTCTGATGCTGGCCCATGCCATTGCAGCGCCGGCCATCGGCATGGCGGGTGCGGCAGTCGACCATCTTGTCGAACTCGATCCGGGACAGGTTGGCGGACGCCGGGCCCGACTTCTAATGGTGATCCCCATACGAACCTTCTGATCGCCAATTGTCGAACCATGCTTGAGTGCGCCGAGTCAAAGTTCACGCAAAACCTCCAGAAACTTGGCCAGGCCGCGCGGGCGGCAACCGAGCCGTCACTCGACCTCAGGGCGCAGTGCCGATGGGAGGCTTCGTGGATTGCAGGATGCTGTGCGAGCCAGGTCAGTGCAATCTTCGGGGCGATGGGGGCCGGCGCGCTGCGTGACCATCACCCGCTCCAGCGGTTGTTTCGCGACATCCACGCGGTGAAGGCGCATAGGATCATGAATGCTGTATCGACAGGCGAGAATTTCGGCCGTCTTCAGGTAGGCCTTTTAAACCGCGAATTCTTTCTTTGATATCAATGTATTGTCGTTTTGATATCATTGGCTTGTGAATCCTATTGCACCACAATCCTAAACACGGCATATTTTAACCTTGAAGACACAAATGGACACAGCAAGTTGTGAACGACCAATTGTTGTCAATCAACAAAGTTGCACACGATGATCGGCGCGCTATCGCTGAAACGACCTTAGTCGCCGAAACGATTGCACATATTTTTCACGACATATTCGGAATTGAAACTGGAATCGACGACGATTTTTTTGATCTGGGCGGCGATTCCCTGACCGGCGAAACGCTACTTGCGGGCGTGGAGCGCGAAATCGGCATAGCGCTGCCATTGTCTGTCCTCCTTGAGTCATCGACACCTCGCTCGCTTGCCAACGCGATCGCCGCAAGGCAAAACACGGCGCCGCCGACCATACTGTTCAAGGTCAGTGACGCCGGGTCCCGCACGCCCCTCTTCTGCATTCATGGCGCCAACGGAACTGCCACCTTCTCCCGAAAACTCCGTGAGGTGCTGTCTGACCGGCCAATCTACGCCGTTCGCGCACTTGGCTTCCTGCCTGGCGAGGTCCCGCTTATTTCTATTCCGGAGATTGCGCAGCTTTATATCGGCGATATTCGCAAGGTCCGGCCGTCCGGTCCGTATCACCTTTTCGGCCAGTGCAGGACCGCCAATGTCGCCTATGAAGTGGCGCAGCAATTGTCCGCGGCGGGGGAACGGGTAGCAACGGTTACGCTTGCCGATCCGCTCCCCATGGAACGGACATCGAGGCTACACCGCTTACGCCATTGGCTTAAGGGAAGGCGGGCCATACGTACCGCCCTTCAATTTCCCCAGATGAGCGGCGACGAGCGCTGGCATAAGGTTGCCAAGCCGGCGTTGGTAGCGGCTACCAAAGCCTATGAACCGCGCCCCTATTCCGGGAAGGTTTTGCTTGTATCGGCGTCGGACAGGGCGCGCGAGCTACTGCATCCCAAGAACGGTTATCCGGCATTGATCCCGCATCTGGAGGCGGTTGTCGTCGAGGGCACACATCGAGACGTCTTCACCGCGCTGGCTCCTGGAGCGGCGAGCAAATTTGCAGGCGCAATGTCTTCGTTTCTTGCCCGTCACGACTGACATCAGCGTCGGATTTCCATGAATATCGCGGCTTTGATCTCCCGGAACGCCCAGAGCCAGCCGGCCCGTCCGGCAATCGAGGGTGGTGGAGAAATCTTTTCATATGAGGCTCTTGATACTGCCGTCCGGCGAATGGCCGGACGCATCAGGAGCGGAGGTATTGGCGCCGGCGACCTCGTGGGCCTGCGTTTGCGCGACACGCCGGCCCATTTGATTGCGCTTCTCGCAATTGCCCGGATCGGCGCTATCGCGCTGCCGATGGACTGGCGAGGCGCGTCACCGGAAATCGGCCGTATCATCGACCGGTTCAGGCCGAAGCTTCTCCTGATCGATGAAGCCAAGCCCTTGCCAGTCGCTATACCATTGGCGAGAGTAAGCGATCTGGCCAAGGCCGAGCCAGACGGGCTGCCGCCAGCGCGTTTGGTCGACAGCCCGCTGGTCTACGGACTGACGTCGGGAACTACCGGCGTACCAAAGGGTATCGTCACAACGCATGAAGAAATGTTCGGCAGGTTCGTAGCCTTCACCATCGGCAGGCTGATCGATCGCGAGGATCGGTTCATGGTCCCGCTTCCACTCGTCTTTGATGCCGGCCGCGCCATATCGTTCGCGCTCCTGACACTCGGCGCAAAGATCAACTTGTTTCCGACCTTGTTCGACCCGCATGAGCTCGTTGATGGGGTGAAAAAGGCCGACGCCACCGCCCTGATCGTCACGCCCAAGACAAGTCGTGCGCTCCTCGGTCTTGGGGCCGGCGAAGGCCACCTGATGCCGCGGCTTCGCGCCTATGTATCCACTGCCGGCAAGCTTCAGCCCGAAGAACGCGCCGCACTCCGTGCCCGGGTGGCGCCGCGCGTGATCGACTACTACGGAACGACGGGGGGCGGACCGGCCGCGCTTATCACCGGCGATGAGGAAGATGCGTCACCGACTGCCGCCGGCCGGCTGGCCGCGGGGATCGAGGTCGAAGTGGCCGACGAAACAGGCGCAGTGGTTCCCGTGGGTGTTTCTGGCCGGATCCGGATGCGCGGGCTTGGCGTAACGCAGACGTTCGCTGGCGAGAACATTGCGACAGGCGACGAGGTAATCCGCGATGGCTGGTACTACCCCGGCGACGCCGGTCATTTCGACAAGAACGGCATCTTGCATCTCACGGGCAGGACAGCGGAGCTGATCAAACGCGGCGGCCTTATGATTTACGCGCAGGAAGTGGAATACGTGCTTAGTCTCCACGATAGCATCGTCGAAGCGGCAGTAGTCGGAATCCCCACCAACGTCCATGACGAGGAAGTTGTTGCCTTTATCGTGGTGCGAGAGCCGATAGCCGGCCCCTCAATACTGCGTCACTGCCGCGAGAACCTCGCTGGCTACAAAGTCCCTCAGCGCGTGATACTGGTCGATGCCTTGCCTCGCAATACCAACGGCAAGGTAGTCAAGGCAGATCTGCGCAAGTTAGCTGCCAACAGAGAATAGATCGGGCGGCACCTGCCATCCTTTTCCAAGCTGCTGATGTCTGCTTTTGGAACCGGACGCATACCTATGAGCGCATAACTGACTGGCAGTTTCGGGGCCGGCAGCGGACTGACCGATTTCAATTTAAAGGTACCGTAAAGCTGCCGTTTTTGTAGCGAGTGTCCATCCAGACAAAATGGCGGTGATCCTACAATCTGACCAACGTGGAAAAGAGCTAACGGCTTGTGCCGGCTGTGTCCTGTCCGGTGTTCGCAACTCAGGTTTAGTTTATCGCTTTGACGAAAGTATTTGCGCTTTGTGTGCGTGAGCTAGATTGGGGTTCGGAATTCAAATACAGATGTTTAATGGGCGAACAACAATCAAACCGTCGGCTTGCAGCCATCCTGGTAGCCGACGTGGTTGGCTATTCGCGCATGATGGGTGCAGACGAGGCGGGCACACTCACGGCGCTGAAACGCCATCGCGAACATCTATTCGACCCGGCGGTCGCAGCCCATCATGGCCGGGTAGTGAAGCTCGTCGGTGACGGTGCCCTGGTCGAATTTGGAAGCGTGGTCGATGCCGTCAATTGCGCACTGGCGCTGCAGAAGACCCCGGCTGGCGACGCCGACAACCCATTACCGGAAATCGTCCTGCGGATCGGGATAAATCTCGGCGACGTGCGGTTCGACGACGGCGACATCTATGGCGACGGCGTCAACGTCGCAGCTCGACTCGAGCCCCTGGCGGAGCCCGGTGGCATCTGCATTACCACGATTGTCAAGGAGAGCATTATCGGCCGCGTCGACGCATTGTTCGACGACGGGGGCGAGGTTCAGTTGAAAAACATTGACCGCCCCATCCACATCTGGAAATGGCGATCACCACGGTCAAGACTGGCGACATCGGCCGTTCCCCCCAAAAACGTTGATTCAGTCCTCCCGTTGCTGGCTGTTCTTCCCTTCCAGAACATGAGTGGCGACGTCGAGCAGGAGTATTTCGCGGACGGCGTCGTCGAAGACATAATAACGGCACTCAGCCGCTTTCGCTCTTTCGCTGTAATCGCCCGCAATTCCTCTTTCGTCTACAAGGGACGGGCGACGGACGTCCGCCAGGTCGCACATGAGCTTGGCGTGCGTTACGTACTTGAAGGCAGCATTCGAAGAGCTACCGGTCGGCTGCGCATCACGGCGCAACTCGTCGAGGGTGCCACCGGCGCACATCTTTGGGCCGAGCAATATGATGGATCGACCGAGGATATTTTCGACTTCCAGGATCGCATTGCCGAAAGCGTCGTGGCTAAAGTCGAACCGCGCATCAAGAGCGCCGAGATCGCCCGTTCACGCAGAGAACGCCCTGAGAGCATCGATGCATATGATCTCTACCTTCAAGCGATGGAAAGGTTCTACGCTGGCGAGCCGGACCGGATCGCCGCCGGGCTGTCGCTGATCCAAAGGGCGATCGCTCTCGAGCCGGGGAATGCAATCTATCTAGCTTCCGCAGCGGGGCTGCTCATGCTGCGCGCCGGGCTTGGATGGAAGCTACGCAGCGCTGGCGAGGACCGGAGCCTTTGTTTGAGCTATATCGAGCGCGCCCTTTCCAATGGCCATGGCGATGCGATGGTGGCTGGGATCTGCGGGAATGTGCTGATCCATCTACGGGAGTATGATCGAGGATTCGAGCTGATCCAGCAGGCCGTCGCCATCAATCCCAACAATCTCGATGTTGTCAATTTCGCGGGAGTTGCCAACCTGCATTGCGGCAGCCTTGAGGAGGCCATCAAATACTTTCTTCGCGCCGAGCGGCTCAGTCCCAACGGGTCGAGCTCGCACTGGATTCTTACTGGCCTGGCACATGTTGAGTTGCTGCGCGGCAATTGGGAACAGGCTCTGATCTGGGCGGGCAAGTCGATCGCCGCCAATGCCTATTACGGGCCGTCCTTCTGGATGCTTATCGCAGCGAATGCGCGGTTAGGGCGCATGGAGGAGGCTCGACGGCACCTCGCCAACTTGCTCGCGATCTCGCCCGAGGTCACCGTCGCTAGCATCCGCGCGGGCCAACCCGCCAAGATCCCCAACCGTATCGAGCCCGTCCTCGAGGGATTGCTGCTAGCAGGCATGCCTGAAGCATGAAATGGGCTACTGGACTCGACCTTCCAACTCTCGAGGTGACTTCGGGAGGGCCACAGGCTGCCGCCGAGGTGACCGTGTTGGGTCGACACCACCGAAACAATGCTGATCCTAACATTATCAATGGTTTTCACACAGCCTAGGTCGCCTAGCCGACAGGCATGCCGGCGACTTGCGGAGCCATAGGCTCCTGCTCGGGCTGGTCAATGCGGTTGACGCGGCACAGTTACGCTGGAGCCTTGTATTTCGCGCCCGCCTTCTGTGCCAGAGAGCCTTCATTACCTTACGCGATGCAACGAAATTTGACTATTAACAAAGCAGTTCGACAACTGATGGCGTCGCTGGTCGAAAACCTGGAAATGGAGCGTTTCCTCTTTTGGCAAGTTGACAGTCCGGCCGCGTTCGCGCCTGAAAGCGGCGATGAATTGAACTGGCTTGTGTGGTTTGAAAGCTTAAGACTGCGACCTGAATATCTTCTCGACAATCAGCATGATCAGGTCGAAACTGCCGCCATGGAACAGGGCGCAGAATGCGGGATGTGATGTGAAAGCCGGCCAATTCGAGCGACGATTGTCAGCCATCATGGCCACCGACATCGTTGGCTTTTCGCGCTTCATCGAGACCGACGAAGCCAAGACGCTGCAAACGGTTCGCCATCATCGCAGCGCGGTTGTCGAACCATTGATCACCACTTACAACGGTCGCACGGTCAAGCTGGTCGGTGATGGGGCGATTGTTGAGTTCTCCTCGGTCATCGACGCGGTAATCTGCGCTGTCGCGATCCAGAAGGCGCTAGCCGAAAGCCAGCAAGATGTCCCGGCGGACGAGCGGCTCGTGTATCGTATCGGCATCAACCTTGGGGATGTCGTGGTTGACGGAGACGACTTGTATGGCGATGGCGTCAATATCGCAGCAAGACTAGAGGCGCTGGCCGAACCTGGCGGCATCTGCATCAACGACACAGTGCAGCGGCAGCTTGCCGGCAAGACGGATTTCGCTTTCGAGGACCGAGGCGAACACAGCCTGAAAAACATTGAACGTCCGGTTCGAATTTGGCGCTGGAAGAATGCGCAGGTGAATAGTCCATCTCGACCACCGCTTCCGAACAAGCCTTCGATCGCAGTCCTGCCGTTCACCAACATGTCCGCCGATCCCGATCAGGAGTTTTTCTCTGACGGTATTACCGAGGACATCATTACCGAACTCTCGCGCTACAAATCGCTTTTCGTCGTCGCCCGAAACTCTTCCTTCGTATATCGCGGGCGCGCGGTGGATATTCGCGAAGTCGGCAAGGCGCTTGGCGTGAAGACTGTTCTAGAAGGTTCGGTTCGTAAGGCCGGCAATCGTGTTCGGGTAACGGCCCAGCTGATCGAGGCGGACACGGGCGAGCACCTGTGGGCGGACCGCTATGATGGCGATCTCGTCGACATCTTCTCCCTTCAGGACGAAATCTCGCGAACGATCGTGTCCACCATTGCCGGCCGGGTCGAGGAACGCGATGCCGATCGCGCGGCAGCCCGGCCCCTCACCGATCTCAACGCCTACGAACAGGTTCTTCGGGGACAGAAGTTCCTGCATCGCTATTCGCGTGAAGACTATGATTTGGCACGCGAGTGTTTCCTGCGGGCACTAGAAATCGATCCGGCCTTCGCGCGGGCGCATGGCTACCTGGCGCTTGTCGAGGCGTACAACTGGTTCTGGGATGTTGGACCCGACCAGCTGTCACGGGCTATCGAGACTGGCGAACATGGCCTGTTGCTTGACCAGCACGAGGCGAAGTGCCATCTCGCGCTGGGACTCGCATACCTGTTCAACAAGTCGCACGACAAGGCCGGTCACCATTTTGCAAGGTCCACGGAACTGAATCCGAACGACGATTTGGCAATGGTCGAGCACGGGCGCTACCACCTCTATGTCGGCAAGCCCGGCGAGGGCGCCGAGCTCGTGAGGCGGGCAATGAGGCGCAATCCCTTCCACCCCAACTGGTACTGGAATATCCTTGGCCGGTGCCTGCACATGCTTGGGGAGTACGAGGCCGCCATCGCTGCGTTCGAGAATTTGACGGTGAAGCAGGTCTGGACCAATGCCTATCTCGTGGCGTGCCACGCGTGCCTGGGACACACGCAGCAAGCAAGCGAATATGCCGCCAAAACGCTTGAGCTTGAGCCAAGTTTCCGACTGGCAGAATTCGCGAAGGCCTTTCCATACAAGTTCGCGGAGGATTTGAACAGCTTCATCGACGGCTTCCGGAAAGGCGGCCTTCCAGTATAGATCATGGCTGCACCGACAAGGAAGTGCAATTGACTGGCGCAATGGCCTACGAGCAGGGGCTCTCATACAAGCAGGGTGAAGTCGCGCTGTGTGCGGACATGGTTGCCCAGCGAAAACGAATGCATGCCATCCTCGACCTCAAGCACGGCGAAATTGTACTCGAGATCGGCTCCGGCAACGGCCTGATGGCGCGCGAGATGGCGTTGAACGTCGGAGCAAAGGGCCACGTGACCGGGGTCGACATCAGCGCCACGATGGTGGCCATGGCGCGGGAGCATTGCGCCGGCTTGCACAATGCACACTTCGTCGAGGCTGACGCCGCCGCGCTCCCCTTTGCGGACAGTTCGTTCGACGTTGTCACGATAACGCAATGCCTTTGCCTAGTCGCCGACATCGATGCCGCGGTAGCGGAAATCGCACGGGTGCTGATGCCTGGCGGACGCGCAGTGTTCCTGGAAACCGATTGGGATACGCTCGTCTGGAACAGCACAAACACACTCCTGATGACCAGGGTCATGGACCTATACAAGGGCGCTTATATAGATGCCCGCCTGCCCCGCAGGCTAGGGAAACTACTGAAGACAGTAGGGATGGAAGTCACTGGTCATGACCAGTTCGCGATGCTTAACTGGCGTTATGAGCGCGACAGCTATTCAGGCCATCAGATTTCGTTTGTGAAGGAACTGATGGCTGGAAGCGATGCCGTGACCAGCACCGAACTTGCCGATTGGGAGCAAGCAATCATGGCTTCGGCTGAATTAGACGAGTATTTCTTCAGCCTCAACCGTTACATTCTGATCAGCATGAAACCCTGACCAAATCATCCATGCTTTCGGACGACAAGGATGATGCCCTTCGGGACCGAACAGAGGCGCATTGCCGGCCGGCGGTTTGGGGGTCGGAAACGGACTGGCCGGTTTAGTACAAAACGGTTGCTAAGGCTCTTGGAGGGTCCATTCGAGAACCGCCTCAAGAGGTGGCGCTGTGGTCGAACATGCTGAAAAAGGCAGGCGACGAGTTTTTCAACGCATATATATGGTCGGTAATCAGGCTATCGTAATTCCCGAAACCATTGACGCGATCCGCGCGCTGACCGGTTTGCTCGAAACTGCCGAAGAATCGATTGCAAAAGACCGATGCTGCGCTTGGCATCGGGCTGCAGATCGAGGCTTTGGGGCAGTGAAAATAGTCGCTACGATCAACGTTCGGCGCGGCATGAATTGGGGAAGCCGGTAATGAGCGATATAAACACGGCCTCTCGTGCAGCAATTCAAGCCCTGTCGAAACGGCTCAACGAAAAGTGCTTGTGTGTCACGCTCGACTGTCGATCATTGTGCGAGGCGCTGGAACATGAAGCTGGAGATCCCACGTTTTGTGAAACTTTCATCCGCCCTAGGGAGCACTTGTTCTCGAACGTGCCGGTGTTTCTTTCGACTGCGGAAGTAACCCGGATGCAGGATGTAGTGAGGGCAGTGGAGACGGTTGCCCGGACTCCTGAATACGAGGATGCAGTCTTCTCCTGGGCTCCGGAAATATCCAGGCGCGATCACGGTCCGGTCGGCGCACTGATGGGCTATGATTTCCACATGGGAGATGACGGGCCCCGGTTGATAGAAATCAACACCAATGCCGGAGGAGCATTTCTCAACGCCCTTCTTGCCAGGGCTCAGCGTGCGTGTTGTCGCGAAATGATCTTGCCGCAGGTGGGCGAGACTTTCGAGAAAACGGCGTTTCGCATGTTCCAGGACGAATGGCTGCGCCAGCGGGGCACCGGTACTCCTCAACGGATCGCCATCGTCGATGCCAACCCCGTGCAACAATATCTCTATCCCGAGTTTGTGTTGGCTCGACTAGTCTTTGCCTCTCGCGGCGTGGATGCGGTGATCGTGGACCCCAGCGAGTTTGACTATGAGGGTGGCCGGCTCAACATCGGGGGCAAGCCCATCGACCTGGTGTACAACCGGCTTACCGATTTCGCGTTTGACCTTCCTGCGCACAGTTCCCTGCGAGAGGCATACCGCGATGGTGCTGTGGTCGTGACGCCAAATCCACATAATCACGCCCTGCTCGCTGACAAGCGCAATCTTTCACTGCTGTGCAATACAGCATTGCTTGAGGCTTGGGACCTTGAGCCGTCGCTGCGTGCCACGCTTGAAGCAGTTCCGCGGACAGTCATTGTCACGCCCGAAAATGCCAGCCACTTGTGGAAATCTCGCAAGGACCTGTTTTTCAAGCCAACAGGCGGGCATGGCGGAAAAGCGGTATATCGGGGTGAGAAGCTGACCAAGGGCGTGTGGGCAGAAATCGAGCGCGGCGGCTATATTGCTCAGGCCTTGATACGCCCGAGCGAGCGCATGATCCGGATCGACGAGGAACTCCTTGCGCGCAAGATGGATGTACGGCTCTATACCTATGACAGTAATCTACTCTTGGTGGCTGCGCGCCTTTATCAAGGCCAAGCCACGAATTTCAGGACTCCGGGGGGCGGTTTCGCGCCGGTGTTTGTAGTCTAGACTGCCGAACCGTTCGCAAGTTGGTGTGCAGGACATCACGTCATGAAAGTCGCGGTATTTTCCGCCAAGCCCTATGATGTAACGTTCCTGACCGCGGCGGCAGCGGCGGGCCTGCACGAACTGCATTTTCATGCGAGCAGGCTTGCACCGGAGACCGTGGCGCTCACGGGCGGAGCAGAGGCGGTTTGTGCATTCGTCAACGATCGTCTCGACCGCCCGGTGATCGAGGCTCTGGCCCTCGGCGGCGTGCGCCTCCTCGCCCTGCGGTGCGCCGGCTTCAATCACGTCGATCTTGAAGCAGCGGGGGCTGCGGGCATTGCCGTGTGCCGTGTTCCGGCCTATTCCCCGCACGCCGTGGCCGAACATACTTTGGCGCTGATTCTCACCCTGAACCGAAAGACACACCGGGCATGGGCCCGGGTGCGAGAAGGCAATTTCGAACTTGACGGTTTGATGGGCTTCGATCTTTACGGCAAGACCATCGGCATCGTCGGCACCGGCCAGATCGGGTCCGTGCTCGCCGGGATAATCTCGGGGTTCGGCTGCCGCCTGGTTGCCCACGATCCAAGGCCGGACCAGAGCTGCATTGAACTTGGCGTGGAGTACATGGACCTCTCCTCGCTCCTTGCCGCCAGCGACATCGTAACGCTGCAATGTCCGCTGACGCCGCAGACATACCACCTGATCAACGATGAAGCAGTGGCGCTGATGAAGCCCGGCGTAATGCTGATAAACACCAGCCGCGGCGCCGTCATCGATACGCACGCGATCATTCGCGGGCTGAAGAGCGGGCGCATTGGCAGCTTGGGCCTCGACGTCTACGAGGAGGAGAGTGAACTGTTCTTCGAAGATCTCTCGGATCGCATCATTCCAGATGATGTCTTTTCCCGGCTCCTGACGTTTCCCAATGTCCTAATCACCGGGCACCAGGGTTTTTTCACCGTCGAGGCCATGTCGGCGATCGCCGAAACCACGCTGGCCAACATCACCACGTTCGAGCGCACAGGCGTTCCACTGCACTCTATCGAAACCCGTTCTCGGTAAACGAGGTCATTAAGGCCCTCAACCTCAGTTTCCAAAAAGCTTTCGCCGAGTTGCACCCGGACATTTGAGGCGGCCTATGCCAGCATTGCAGCCACGATCAGCTTTGCGCAGAACACTAGCTTCGAACTCGATGCCACCGGCTATTTCGGCGAGGGCTTCACCTGCTACCAGTGCATGGCAAGCATCTCGACGAAGTTCTGAGCCGCATTGCAGCTGACCGGGCCGCTGCAACGCGTCAACGCCGAAAATGCTAAACTGCGTAACCGCGCTGCGCAATGATTGCCAACGCTAGCAACATCGAGATCACCGATGTCTGTTTTGTTCATCGGCGAAGGAAGTCTTTTCGATCAAATGGAGCTCAAGGCTGACCGGAAGGTTCGGGGCCGTGAACGGACAGTCCGGTATCGGGCGCCGAGGATCAAATAGGAGCCGTTGAACAAGGTCGATTTGAGCGATGAGTTCCGACCCGTTACGGGAGTTCAACAACCGCTTGAAATCGGCCTGTGTGTTCTTCATAGCATGGGCTGTGATCGTCACATGAGGATACTGACCTTCAGCATCAACGTTACCCACCCGCCCAACAATACGTTTCATGGCAGTTGAGTGCAAAGACCAGCCGACAATGCTGATGATCCCTATTGATCGAAGTCAATGCAAACGTTTGTGTCTTCCTTTACTCTACTTAAACTAATGGAAGAGGTAGTTTAGGCAAGCGGTGGAAGCTTGGATTCTTCGCTTTGACGTGACGTGATTCTGCTCACTTTGCGATACGCAGCGCGCCATGGCGTTCTTGCCGTATCTTGAAAATCGCCTCGGCGAAGAAAACCTCGACCAACTCGTGATCTGCGTGCCCCGGTGCATGCCAGACGTACTGAATGAAGTCCTGCTGGAACGATTGGCGGCGGTCATCACGTAGGAAGTCGAGAGCGATTTCACCGTTTTGCCGAAGCATGAGTTGCCTGAACAGCTGCAGTGCCTAATCGCTACGCCCAATTGACGGTCGAAATGGGTTGCGCACCGATTGGCTTAGGATCATTTGCATCATGAAGATTACCGGAACCAGATTTGCAGATCGCTCCGATGCGGGTCGGCAATTGGCGGCTCGGCTGTTGCCATTGGTGTTGCACAAGCCGGTGGTCTATGCCCTTCCGCGCGGCGGTGTGCCAGTCGCGCTTGAGATAGCTCGGTTACTGCGAGCGCCGCTTGACCTGATCCTGGTGCGCAAGATCGGTGCCCCTGGCGCGCCTGAATTGGCGTTGGGCGCCATCGTTGACGGAGCAAACCCTCAGACGGTCATCAATGAAGAGGTACGTCGCCGATCCGGCGCAGACGACATCTTTCTGGAGCGCGCCCGTGAACGTGAGCTTGTGGAGCTTGAGCGCCGCCGGGTTCGTTATCTGGGGAACCGCAAGCAAGTGAACGCGGCCGGACATACAGCGATCATTGTCGACGACGGACTGGCAACCGGGGCAACCATGAAGGCGGCAATAATCGCGATGAAGCGACAGGGTGCCGACAAGGTCTGCGTCGCGATACCGGTGGCGCCTGTGGAAGCCCTGGCACCCATCGAAGAGCAGGCCGACTTGGTAATATGCCTTCACCCGGCCGAGAATTTCCATGGTGTGGGCGCCTTCTATGACGACTTCCACCAATTGACCGATGAGGAGACGGTCGGATTGCTGCGGCAAAGTTGGGCGGAGAGCCGGGATATCTCTTCTGGTGCGCAGGTCGGACTGGCGAGACGACAGGTTGCGGTGCCGCCGCTCGGCTTGCTCGGTGAGCTCTGCGTGCCGGCGGAGCCTCGCGGCATCGTTCTGTTTGCACATGGCAGCGGATCGAGCCGGCACAGTCCGCGCAACATCGCCGTCGCGGACACACTCAATACTCATGGCTTCGCCACCCTCCTTTTCGACCTATTGACGCCCGCCGAAGCGGAAGACCGGCGAAATGTTTTCGACATTCCGCTTCTTGCCGATCGTGTAGTCGAGGCCGCGCTATACATCAGCGGCGAGCCCGACATTGCCGATCTGCAGCTCGGTCTTTTCGGCGCTAGCACTGGCGCTGCGGCGGCCCTACTTGCCGCAGCTGAACTCGGCGGCCGCATTCGCGCGGTGGTGTCGCGGGGCGGTCGTCCTGATCTGGCCGGTTCGCGGCTTTCCGAGGTCGTGGCGCCTACACTGTTGATTGTCGGCGGTGCGGATCGTCAGGTACTGGAACTGAACCGGCAGGCCCTTGCGTCGCTGAGGTGCGAGAAACTTCTGAAGGTCGTCCCAGGGGCCGGCCATGTCTTCGAAGAGCCCGGCGCACTTGAAACAGTCACGGAGCTGGCGACAGCTTGGTTCCAGCACTATCTCCTACCCGCTATTGACACACGCGCGGCAGAACCTGTCAAACCGACACAGCCAGCATCGCTCGTGACCGCGCTGCGTGAAGCCGTCGAGCCACTGCCCGCCCTTGACGATCCGGACTTCGCCAGCGCCTTCGATCGGTTCGCCTCGTCGCGGGTCGTTCTGCTCGGCGAGGCCTCCCATGGCACGTCGGAGTTCTATCGTGCCCGAGCCGCCATCACCCGGCGCCTGATCGAACGTCACGGCTTCACGATCGTGGCGGTAGAGGCGGATTGGCCGGACGCTGCCATCATCGACCGCCACGTGCGGCAATTACCGTCCCGGCCGGCGCGGGCCTCTGCCTTTACCAGGTTCCCGACCTGGATGTGGCGAAACCGGGATGTCGACGACTTTATCGGCTTCCTGCGCCGCCATAACGAGTCGAGAATGCTCCGCGAACGGGTCAGTTTTCACGGGCTGGATCTCTACAGCATGACCGCCTCGATCGCGGCCGTGCTCGGGTACCTCGACCGGGTCGACCCTGCAGCAGCGGCGGAGGCGCGTGCTCGGTACGCCTGCCTGTCCCCGTGGTCGCGGGAGTTGGCAGCCTATGGCCGGGCGTCCTTGAGCAAAGGCTACGCGCTCTGCGAACGGCCGGTGACGCGCATTCTGGTCGACCTCCTGCAAAAAGAGTTGCAGTACACAGGTAGAGACGGGGAGGAGTTCTTTGATGCGGCGCAAAACGCCCGCCTTGTGGCCAGCGCCGAGCGCTATTACCGGATCATGTACTATGGCTCCCATGAATCGTGGAACCTGCGTGACCGGCACATGTTCGAGAACTCTCCAGCGAGTGATCGCCTGGGCAGGACCGGATGCGAAGGCTGTCGTCTGGGCCCACAACTCGCACATCGGGGATGCCCGGTTTACTGACATGGGCATGGAGCGTGGTGAGATAAATATCGGACAATTGTGCCGCGAATCGTATGGGTCAGACGCGGCACTGATCGGCTTCGGCACCCATTCCGGAACGGTCGCGGCCGCTTCCGAATGGGATGCGCCGATGGAGATAAAGGAGGTTCGCCCGTCCCGTCCGGATAGCTACGAGGCGCTATGCCATCAACTTGGCCACGAGCGCTTTTTGCTAGACCTGCGCGGGGGACTTGATAAAGACCTTCGGGATGCCTTGGTCCAGCCCCGACTTGAGCGTTACATAGGCGTTATATACCGCCCAGAGACCGAGCGATGGAGCCACTATTCCTCCGCATCGCTTCCCGACCAGTACGACGCGTTCGTGTGGTTTGATCAGACCCAAGCTGTGGTGCCATTGCCCACTCGTATTACTGCCGGTGAGGATGAGACGTATCCCTTCGGGCTCTGAAGTTACATTGCTTCCGCGAGTGCTTCGACATATGTGAAATCGGCGTCGAAAGTTGACTCCCGTGACAATGGCGCATAACCACCTGATTTCTCATGGGCAATTTGCAAATCACAGGGGGTCACCTTTTGCGCGGATCATGACCCATAAAATTTCGCTTTTTGCATGTTATTCAATTACTTGGGGCCAGGCACCCCAAGGGTCAACTTTCGACGCCGATTTACATATCACGGCACCATGCGCCAGGGTAATGGGACAGGGGCCGTCCAACATCACTATTGGACGTTGAAAAATGAAACGAGTTAGCCGAAGAGAAGCACCTTAACGGCCCGGAGCAGAACGTTCGGGTCGCGGTCGATGCGCACGACGGGTGGCGGAGGCGCCACCTGCTCGGTGAGGTCGTGGACTGCCGTCCACGCGGAGCGCACGGAATACTCTACCGTGAACACGCAGTCTCGCGGGATTTCGCAGAACTGTCCGATCACAGCGAAGTTCTCGGATCCGCGTGGGATCACCGGCGGCCTGTCGCTTGGCTGACGCGGCATGAACTGACTTGTGATGAAGGGCATCCGGCAGGGGATGACCTGCGCGCCGTCGAAGAATTCGGCACGCTGGTCCGAAGTCAGCCGAAGCTGATGGGCTAGTTCCTCGAGAATCTCCCCCCCACTCGCCTGAGCCATGGGTTTGGCGATTGCGTCACCCGACCGGTCGCCGCGCAAGCCGTAGCCCCAAAAAACCGGCCTGTCGGCGGGCTGTCCGCGGAAATGGGGCTGGTGGAACATCACGATGGACATGAGCCAGCCCGAGTCGGCGAAAGTGACCAGACCGCCAGTTCCGGTCCGGTTACTGCTGAAATCCTCCATGAACGTCACGAAGGCCGGCGAGGCTAGCGTTACGGTGAACGAGGTCCAGGACGTCCGTTCAGACTGGCCGGCAAAGACCTCGGGCCGCCCCAGCCCCTCATGGCTGGCCGCAAGTCGCCGCCACAGATCGAAGCCGGGCGAATGGCCATCTCCGGACTGGGGCGGCGTGTGTCGGTCGCCGGTCACGGTGGCGTCGGTCATCGAGCCGAGGGTGAGATAGACGCGGTCTTCCGGGGCAATGTCGATGACATCGCCCGTAAATAGATGCAGTTGTGTCACACGCCGGCTGTCCTCATTGCCCTCGATGGTCACGTCAATCACGCTGGTACTCGTGCGCAGTTCGACACCGCGCTCGGACAGCCAGGCGAGGATCGGCGCGACTATCGAGTCGTACTGGTTGTAGCGCGTCCGCAGGATGCCCTCGATTCGCGTGAGACCGGGAAATAGGTGAAGGAATCGCCGCATGTATCGCCGCATCTCGGCCACCGAATGCCACGGCTGGAACGAGAACATAGTGGACCACATGATCCAGAAGTTCGTGTCGAAGAAGACAGGGGCGAACCAGTCCTCGATACTGCGCCCGCCGAGACGCCCCTCGGGCGTCAGCAGCAGACGGCTGAGTGCTACGATCTCCCCCGACCCAAGGCCCAGCTGGTACCGGTCCTCGGCCTTGCGGCCGTCGCGCACGAGGCGGCACTCGCCCCGCCCGGGGACCATGCGGTTGAACGCCAGGATGTCATCCCGAACAGACACCTCGGGATCATCGGGCGCCGGGATCGAGGACAGCAGATCGAGGGTGCAGACGAATTGTGGTTCGAACATGCGGCCACCACGCGTGAGATAGCCCAGTTCGGCGTTGCCGGAGCCATCGAGACTTCCACCCGCAATGTCGCGATGCTCGAGGATTGTAATCCGACCACCGGGTACACCACCATCACGGACTAGCAGGACGGCCGCCGACAGGGCCGCAACGCCACTACCGACCATGTAGTGCCGCCCCCTCTCTGGATTGCGTTGCATCGGCTGCCCACCTTTTCTCGGTTCCGAATTTTGACTGGAATCGGGTTAATCCAAGCAATTAGAAGGATGCTCCAGTTCTTCGGTCTCTTGACTTGTTTGATATCAACACAATTTCGTTACAGGTGTCCGAACCTGATTTTTGTAAAGGGGCTGACATTGATAGCGCGCGTGCTTTTACTTGAGCCACCAGAGCTGCAGAACCTTGGTCAGGTTGGCAACCGGGCAAGGTCGCCAGTTCTTCGAAGATGGTTTCCCGGAGCTTGTGGAAAGACAGGATGGAAGTGTTGCGGTTGACCCCTGTCAATTCGGCAGCAGAACTCGCTGCGTGCCCGCGCAGAAATACGTCAAGAGCTCAATCTGAATACTTCTCGGAAGCCTAGACCCGAGATCGTCGTTATCGACTGTCAACGTCAGCTTACGGGAAGCGGAAATCGCAGGCAGAATGCCCGAAATGGGGCGCATAAACGACCGGCAGATTTGGGGCCGAGAACGGACCGTCCGCTGCCTATAATTCGGTTGCCAAAGCGGACATGTGTCCCTGACACGACATTGGTTCCGGCCTTAGCTGTATCCCTAACTATGCTGGCTTGAACCGTCGCGCCTACTCAGACGAATTTGCTATCTAGCCTCTACCTGCCTCGGCCGTTTCGCCAGCGGCGAAATTCGCAAGCGCCACGGGGTTGAGAATCCTGGTTCGTCGATAAGCACACTGAACCCATTTGCGACCGGTAAACTCAGCCAGCGCTCGGATAACGCTTGGACGCGACGCGTTTGCAAGATCGCCGATGAGGTTCTGGGTCAGCAAAAATCCGCGTGGATCGTCCGGTTCTACTCCGTCGAGGGCACCGGTGACACGCAGAAGGACGGCGCCAATTCGGCGAGTAGCGTCTGGAATCAACAAATCCGAGACGCAGGCTATCGTCGTGTCTTGCGTAAAATCGGAGATCGACCCGATCCAACGGGCCGCGGAAGGGTCCGCAGCGATTATCTGCTCCAAAGCAGGTAGCGGAACCTGTGCGACGATAGCTGCCTCCGAGGCCTCCGCTCCGAGTAATCGCCGACGGCGGGTCATCAAGGGGCCGTGCCCGAACCATGTTCCACGCCGCACGATATGCGCCGGACGCATTGTGCGATCATTGCCTTCGACAGAAAGCAGGATCCCGCCCGCGATAACGCCGTAAACTCCGCCAGGTTCATCGCCGACGCTGTAGAGGGACTGTCCCTGAAGCAGTTTCTGCGGCCTTGCATGTTGGAGTATCCGGGACTGGAAGCCCGCTGGCTGCGCAGCGAGCCAAGGTGCGTTGCCAAGGGCGTTTGCAATGTCGTCGAGGCCGCTCTTCTTCCAATCGAACACTTTGGTCGGCATCCTGGCTCCGCAAGTAGTAAAAACGTGGAATGGATAGCGAAATGTGTCAAAAGATACAATCTTGACTTGGGAACTGTTCAAATTGTGTTCGGCGGGATGACTTCGCATAGGATGCGAGAGGCGGGAGACTGAGGATGCGGGCTACACGAAAAACTGTCAGTCGAAGAACACTGATCAAGACGACTGGAGTGGGCGCGCTCTTTGCGTCCGGTGCTTTCGGATTCCCGCGCACCGCCGGTGCGCAATCAGGGACGCCGGTCGAGGTGATTTTCCGGGGCGGCGCGATCATTACCGTCGAGCAGGGTCAACCGGTCGCCGAGGCGTTGGCCATCGGCGGCGGACGGATTATCGCGGTTGGCCCGGAAGCGGAGATCATGGCGCTCGCGACGCCCCAGACCAAGATCCATGACCTCGCCGGCGGGGCGGTCCTTCCCGGTTTCGTAGACAGCCACGGCCACTTCATGAACGCGCCGCAGATCGTAGCCTGGGCCAACGTATCGGGTCCGCCCGTGGGCCCCGCCACCTCGATCGCCGAGGTCGTTGCGGAACTGAAGGCCCACACCGAACGCCGGGCTATTCCCGAGGGCGAATGGGTGATCGGCTACGGCTATGACGCAACTGTCTATTCGGATGGTCGTGAGATGACGCGCGATGACATCGACGCGGTGCTCCCGAACCACCTCGTCCTCGTCATTCACGTCTCGAACCACGGCTGCGTGCTTAATTCACTCGCCTTCAAGAAGTTCGGGCTCGACGAGACCACGCCGACCCCTGAGGGCGGCACCATCGCCCGGAGGGAGGGCTCGAACGAGCCCTTGGGCCTCCTGATGGAGACCGCCTTCATCCCAATCTTCGCCCAGCTTCCAAAGCCCACCGAAATGGAACTGATGGCCTCTCTTGACGAGGCGCAGGTGCTCTATACCTCACGAGGTGTGACGACTGCACAGGAGGGCGCGACACACAAGCCCGACCTCGAGTTCCTCATCCGCGCAGCCGACCAAGGGCGGTTCAAGATCGACATCGTGGCGCTGCCGCTCGTACTCGAATTTCCGGCCCTGATCGCGGAATACGCCCCGAACTTCCAGGGTGGCCCGATGGAGCTTCCCGCCGCGACCGCGCAGGCCTTCGGCACCTACCGCAACCGGCTGAAGCTGCAGGGGGTCAAGATCCCGCTCGACGGCTCGCCGCAGGGCAAGACGGCGTTCTGGACCGAGCCGCTCCTGACCGGCGGCCCCGAGGGCGAGGAGGACTGGGTAGGCTTCCCGCTCTTCCCGCCCGAGATCGTCACCCCTGTCGTCGCCGAGTTTGTGAAAAAGGGGATCCAGATCTTCGCCCATGCCAATGGCGATGCCGCCATCGACATGATCATCGAGGCGACCCGCGCGGCTGGCGTTAAGGCGGCCGATGGGCGGCGGGACGTTGTAATCCATTCGCAGTTCATGCGGCCCGAACAGCTCGACGGCTTATGCCGAGCTGGGCATGACGCCATCGTTCTTCACGGTGCACGCCTTCTACTGGGGCGATGTTCACCTCGAGAACACAGGGCCCGAGCGCGCAGGTTTCATAAGCCCCATGGTATCGGCGGCGGCAAAGGGCATCCGGTTTTCGAACCATTCCGACTTCTCGGTCACGCCGATGGACCCTCTTCGGATGATGCATTCGGCGATCACGCGTCGGTCGCGCTCGGGTGTCGTACTAGGCGAGGCTGAGCGAGTCGACATCGCAACAGCGATCCGTTCCATGACGATCGACGCCGCCTGGCAGATCTTCGAGGAGGATACGAAAGGCTCGATCGCGCCCGGCAAGCTTGCCGACTTGGTTATCCTTGACCGCAACCCGCTCGAGGTGGGAACCGAGGAGCTTCTCGACCTCCAGGTGGTCGAGACCTACAAGGAGGGCAAGAGCGTCTGGCGGAGGGAGGCATGAGCCTGCCGCTGACCGTTATCGGCGGCTATCTCGGTGCAGGGAAAACCACGCTCCTCAACCGAATGCTGACCGGCGACCACGGGCTCAGAATCGCCGTCATCGTCAACGACTTCGGCGCGCTCAATGTCGACGCAAGCCTGATCGCCGACCACCGGGGCGACACGATAGCGCTGTCGAATGGCTGCATTTGCTGTTCGGCCTCTGATGGAACAGCCGAGGCCATCGCGCGCATCCTCAAACGCGGGTCCGATTTCGACCACATCGTGATCGAGGCCTCGGGCGTGGCCGAGCCGGGACGGGTCGCCCGCAATGCCGCCGCCTTCCGCCTTCCACTCGATGGCGTGATCGTGTTGGTGGACTCGGATCAGTTGCCCGATCAGGCCGTAAACCGCTACACGGGCAGGTCCGTGATCTCGCAGCTTCGACAAGCGGATGTTGTGGTCTTGAACAAGCTCGATCTTGTGACGCCCCAACGCCTTGCAGACACCAAAGCAATAGTCGCCAAACATGCCCCCAATGCCTCGGTCCTTTTTGCCGAACATGCGCGCCTGCCCATGGCAGTGCTTTTTGGCGCGCGTCCGGTCGAGCGTTCAGAGAAGGATCCGGCGGACTCGGTGCTAGAGGCCGATCACGCGGCCGACTATGCAGCCGGCATGCTGGAGCAAGAACCTACTTCGAGAGCGGTGTTCGAGATCCTCGCCCAAGATCTGTCTGACCGAATGGTCCGCGCCAAGGGCTTCGTTGCCCTCACCGACACTCCTGAAGTCCGCCATCTTTACCAGCAGGTTGGACGACGTTGGACACTCACCAATGCAGGCGCTTGGGGCGGGACGGAGCGCCGCACGCGATTGGTGACAATTGCGGTGCGCGGCGAAGCGGATCGTCACCACCAAACGCGGAGCAGGTTGTAGACTTCGGACGCGACTACGGGCTCAATACTGGGCGCTGATTGACATACAGGGCTTCATGGGGCTGCTGGCATATTGGTATGCGCGCCAAACGACGCCTTCAGCTTCGGTCCGGTGACGACCGTCTTTTCCTTCGGATAGGGCGCGTGGAAACCGGTTGTGAGCGGATGTGACTGCAAATCAGGCTGGTTGACCGTTTGCAAGCGGGACCTGCAATAGCAAAGGGTGCATTCGATGGCAGCGCAGTTTGACCCCATTCGCCGTAATCTTCTGAAGTTCCTCGGAACTGCGTCGGCGATCGCACTTGCCGGCAATGCCCACGCACAGGCGATCGGCTTGCAGGATCTGGGTGTCGCTGCTTCACCGCACCCTGAAGCGACGATCTACGTTGCCCGCGAAATCATCACCATGGATCCCGCCCGACCGCGTGCCGAGGCCGTAGCGGTAGTCGGCGGCCGCATTGCCGCAGTCGGAACCATAACGCAATTGCAGGCCCTTGCCGGAGACCAGCCTTTCCACGTGGACGAGACGTTCAAGGACAAGGTGGTGATTGCCGGCTTCGTGGAACAGCATGTTCATCCCGTGCTTGCCGGCCTGACAATGCCTTCCGCCGTCATCTCGATCGAACCATGGGACACGACCACGGGCTTTTCCGAGCAAGTGCGAGACGAGGCCGGATACAAGGCGAGGCTTTCCGAGGCGCTTGCGGCGCATGCCGACAAGTCACAGGTCTTCGTCACCTGGGGATACCATCACTACTTCCATGGCGCGATGGACCGCGAGCTTCTCGATCGCCTTGCCCCCGACTTCCCGGTCGTCGTCTGGCATCGCTCCTGCCACGAGTTCTTCCTGAACTCCAGGGTAATGGAAAAATACGGGATCGATGATGCCTTCTTCGCTACCTTCACGCCCAGCGAGAAGGCGCAGGGCGACATGGCAAAAGGTCATTTCTTCGAGCAGGCGGCGCTCAAGCTGCTCAGCCGGCTCGCTCCCGCGGTCGCAACTCCACAGCGGCTGCGCGAAGGATTGGAGTTCACGGTCGACTACTATCACCGCAACGGAATCACGACCTGTTGCGAACCGGGCGGCTTCTATTCGAAACCGCTTCAGGAAGCGATTAACGCTGTCTACTCGGCCGATTCAACGCCTTTCAACCACTACTTCATTGGCGACGGGAAAACATTTGCAGCTGTTAAGCGCAACGACCCCGCCGCCATGATTGCCATGGCCGAGGGTGTGCTTGGCTGGGGCCAAGGGCGTACGCGCTATCTGCCACGCCAGATAAAGTTCCTGACTGACGGCGCAATCTACAGCCAGTTGATGCAGATGAACGGGGGTTACACCGACGGCCATGAAGGCGCATGGATCATGGATCCTGACGTCTTCAACTACGCCTTCCAGAATTTTTGGGACGCCGACTACCAGATCCATGTCCACAACAATGGCGACAAGGGAATGGACGTGTTGCTCGACAATCTGGAGCAGGCGCTGCGTCGCAAACCGCGTTTCGATCACCGCACGACCATCGTGCATTTCGGTTTCGCGAGCACAGATCAGGTGAATCGCGCCGCACGGCTCGGCGCAATCGTCAGCGCAAATCCCTACTACGTGACTGCGCTAGCCGGACGCTATGATGATGTGGGCCTCGGACCGGAGCGTGCGGCCCGCATGGTGCCTCTTGGCGATGCCAAGGCCGCAGGAATGTCTATCTCGTTCCATTCCGACATGCCCATGGCGCCTGCAAAACCGCTTCAGCTTGCCTGGTCGGCTGTCAACCGCATTACTGCCGAAGGCGACGTCTCGGGTCCCGACCAGCGGGTCGACATCGACACGGCACTGAAGGCCATCACCATCGATGCCGCACACTCGATCCGCCTGGAGAACGAAATCGGCTCAATTACGCCTGGCAAATACGCAAACTTCACGATCCTTGAGCAGAGCCCGTATGAAGTTGCGTTCTCTGACTTGGCGGGTATCACGGTCTGGGGAACAGTGCTCGAAGGCAGGGTGCAGCCCGTTCAACAACCGCAGAAGAAAGCGGATTTCGCGCCCATACCGGCCCCGACTGCACCGGCAAGACACGTACAGAAGCCTCTGCCTGCGACATTCTTTAAGGACATGGCGCTGAGGGCTTCGCGCGCTTCGGCGGACATGGGCGATTGCAGAATTGACGCTACGATGCGTGAAAGACTATGCGCGATCATTGCCGCAGGATTACCGGCCTAGGCAACACCGACTTTACGGCAGCTTTCGGTAACCGGCGGACCTGCTCCAAATGTCTCGAATGGGGCGCATAACGGCCAGTCAATTTGCGTTGCTACGAGCGACATCCATGCATCGTAGCACCAGTTCCGCGTCAAACCGAGAAATAGCTTGAGAACAGCTGGGTTTGCGAGGAGATTCCGAGCTTGCGGTAGATGTTCCTGCGGTGGACCTTCACGGTGCCGGTCGCAACGCCGAGGTTCAGCCCTATCGACTCGGATGAATGCCCCTGCAACACCAGTTCGATGATTGCCGCCTCGCGCGCCGTCAGGCGGTGCGAGTTCCTGAGCCGGTTCCACACATCGTGAGAGGAAGTGGTTCCCAGCTTTGCCGACTGGTCCTGCGCACGAAACTCCGCCCCGGACCAGAAGCGCCGCACGGCGGCGCTGACCAGCGGCTCGGCCTTCTTGACCAGCGCGAATTCCGGAGCGCTGAACGCGCCGCTCGCCAGCCGCCGCATCAGCGAAAACACGATGGTGCCGCCGGAATCCACGGTGACGAAGTAACCGATTTCCTCGGCAAGCTGCGTCTTTGAATAGTAGCTGCGCACATATTCGCTGGAGAAGAACCGGTCGGGCGCCAGTTCGCGCATCCTCCATACGCCATCGCATCGTTGCATCGCATTCCGGTAGAAGGGATCGAGCAGGTACGGACCTTCGAGATACTGGGTAACGAAGATGTCGAATTGTGCCGGGTCGAAGGTCGAGTAGACGTGCACCGGCACCTCGCCGTCATGGTAGGCGAACACGACAACATGGTCGAAACGAACGACGGCCGCGAGCAGTTCGCAAAGGATGTCGCCGGCTTCCCCCTGCTCGGGCGCGGGCTTGCCGATCAGAGCCGCCATACTTCGGAAAAATGTGTCCAGGTCGGGACGCATGGCCTCCACTTGCCTTCGCTCGTACTACCCGGAACGGCTTGCCGGGTGGTATGTACCACTTTCGGGGTATATACCGGGTTGTCCTCCGCTGACTAGCGTTGTGGTGCGGGCATGGATCCGCGCTTTTCGATCTGCAGCAGCGGGCCAGGCACCGGAAAGGCAATCGTTTGGCAGGCGATCTCGACATCGAATTCCGCTCCGTCGCGAAGCGTTACGGCGATGTCGTCGCGGTGGACGATGTCAACCTGCAGATTTCCAGGGGAACTTTCATAGCGCTGCTTGGCCCGTCGGGCTGCGGCAAGACCACCTGCCTGCGCATGATCGGTGGGTTTGAGCAGCCGAGCGAGGGTGAGGTGCTGGTGAACGGCCACTCGATGGCGGGCATGCCGCCCTACCGCCGCCCGGTCAACATGGTGTTCCAGAGCTATGCCCTGTTTCCGCATTTCGACGTGGAGGGCAACGTGGCCTATGGCCTCGAGCAGGTCCGGCCGCGGCTCAATCGCGCCGAGATCAGCCGCCGGGTAGGCGAGGCGCTCGAGATGGTGCATCTTTCCAGCTATCGAGCGCGTAAGATTCACGAGCTTTCGGGCGGCCAGCAGCAGCGCGTCGCGCTTGCCCGGGCAATCATCAACAAGCCGAGGGTGCTGCTGCTCGACGAGCCGCTGGCGGCGCTGGACAAGAAACTGCGGACTGCGATGCAGCTGGAATTGCAGAACCTGCACCGCGAACTCGGCATCACCTTCCTACTCGTCACGCATGATCAAGAGGAAGCGCTCTCGATGAGCGACCAGGTCTGCGTAATGAATGCGGGGCGCATCATCCAGCTGGCTTCGCCCGAGGAAATCTATGCGCGTCCGGCAAACCTTTTCGTTGCCGATTTTGTCGGCAAGACCAACAAACTCAGAGCTGACATTGAAACCGGCGACGGCAGGTCCGGGATTGCGCGGCTGGCGAACGGCGCGAAGCTGCTGCTGGCCAAGCCCGCCGGACTGTCAGGCGGCCCTGCCATGCTGTCGGTCCGGCCGGAGGCGATCAGGCTTTCGCAAAAGACGCCTAAAGCCGCGGGGCTGCTGTCGGGCCTTGTCACGCACCGCATATTCCTTGGCTCATCCGCCGAATACGTCGTGGACGTGCCGGGGATCGGCGACCTGCTCGTCTCCACGCCGGGGGAATCAGGGGGCAAGCATTTCGAGATCGGGGGCGAGGTCGCGGTAACGATCGATCCGTCCGCTCCGCACATCTTCTCGCAGACCACGCAACCACAAGCCTGAAAGAGGGAGAGCCATGACCAAGTCCTGGAAAGAGAATGCCCCGATCACCGAGCGGCAATTCTCCGAAGAGTTGATGCGCTACAAGCGCGGTTCCGTAACCCGGCGCCATTTCCTTGCCGTCACAGGGCTGGGTCTTGCGACGGCGGTGTTCGCGCGCCAGCCGTTCTTGTTCAATTCGAAGGCGTTCGCGCAAGACCTCGGGACGAAGATGTCGCTGGCGACCTGGCCCAACTACCATGACCCGGCCACCTTCGAGGCGTTCACCGCCGCGACCGGGGTTGCCATTGAGGTCAACGTCTTCGGCTCGAACGAGGAAATGCTGGCCAAGCTGCAGGCCGGCGGCGCGGGATGGGACCTGTTCGTCCCTACAAACTACACGATCTCGACCTATGCCAAATTGGGTCTTATCGACGCGCTGGACCTGTCGATGATCCCGAATTTCGATCCGGCCTCCCAGAATGCCAGGTTCACCAGCGAGGGCACGATCGAAGGCAAGACCTACGCGCTGCCGAAGAACTGGGGCACGACCGGCATGGCGATGAACACCGCCAAGCTAAAGACGGCGGTTACGAGCTGGAAACAGTTCTTCGACGTCGCCATGGGCGAGGCGGACGGACGGGTTATGGTCCACGACTATCAGCTGACCACTATCGGCAACGCGCTCGTCGCGCTCGGCCTCGGCTTCAACTCCGTGAATACGGACGACTTGAAGAAGGCGGAAGAGTTGTTGATCAAGGTCAAGCCGCACCTCTTCGCTATCAACTCGGATTATCAGCCCGGCATGCGCGCGACCGATGCCTGGATGACGATGTGCTGGACCAATGACGGCGCACAGTTGAATCGCGACATGCCGGAAATCGCCTTCAACCTCGGTACGGATGGCGGCGAAATCTGGTGCGATTTCTATGCGATACCGACAAGCGCCACCAACAAGCCAGCTGGCTACGCGCTGCTGAACTTCCTGATGGATCCGGCCAATGCCGTGAAGGAGCACCTGGCGAACGGCGCGCCGACGACTGACGCTCGCGTGATGAAGCTGCTTCCGCCCGAAGTGACCTCGAACAAGATCATCTACCCGGACGAGGCGGCACTTTCGCCGCTGGAATTCGGCGCCGCTGCAACGCTGACCGATCCAGGCCGAGCCGAGGTGATGGCACGCTTCAAGTCCGCATGATCCATTGAGCAATCCACGGCAGGGGCAAGTATCGCCCCCGCCGCATTGCGGGAGCAATCATGCGGGAGAAAAGAAGCTTTGACTGGGCGACTTGGGCCTTGATGGCTCCAGCCGCGTTGTGGCTGCTTTCCTTCCTTGTGCTGCCGTTCATCGCCATCCTCGTCTTCTCCTTCGGCGAGCGCGCGCCCGAAGGCGGCTATCAGGCCGCATTCACATTTGCGCAGTACGCAAACCTTCTCTCTCGCGCGGCCGCATTCAAGAACACATTCGTGCTTGCGCCCGCCGGGGCCTTGTTGTGCCTCGCGGTCGGCTATCCGGTCGCCTACTACCTCGCCGTGAAGGCCAAGCCGCGCTACCGGCTCATCCTCGTTTCCATGATCATCGTGCCGTTCTGGACAAGCCTGCTGGTGCGGACCTATGCGCTGGATGTACCTGCTCGGCTCTCGCGGCATTCCGAACCTTCTTTCGATGATCGGCATCGATGACGTACGGCTGATCAACACGCCCGCGGCGGTACTCGTCGGCATCGTATACGGCTACCTTCCACTTATGATCATGCCGATCTATGTCAGCCTGGAACGGCTGGACCGACGGCTGCTGGAAGCATCTTCCGACCTTGGCGCCAGGCCGCTGGCCACCTTGATCCGCATCACGCTGCCATTGTCGCTCCCGGGCGTCATGACCGGGCTTGCGCTGGTCACAGTGCTGCTGCTCAGGGGTGCCATCGAAGAAAAGAAAAGAAAATGAAAATGAAAATGAAAATGAAAATGAA